>NZ_JAAPAU010000002.1:0-1396644 GCF_011636575.1 Pseudomonas sp. OTU750018 | reverse complement strand
TAGAGCATTGGAACCACCTGATCCCATCCCGAACTCAGTAGTGAAACGATGCATCGCCGATGGTAGTGTGGGGTTTCCCCATGTGAGAGTAGGTCATCGTCAAGCACCTATACCAAAACCCCCGATCGTGAAAACGGTCGGGGGTTTTACTTTGTGGCGCGAAAACAAACCACGCCCAGCTCAGCCTTTGATAGGCAACTAAACAGGGCGTGGCTATGATGCCTAAGCGCACTTATCCAAGGGTTCTTCTATGGCCGATCCGGCACTCTCTGAACCACTGTCCGAGCGTGAACTCAAGCAACTGATTGCCTGCCATGAGTGCGATCTGTTGTTGCGCAAACCTGAGGCGGCTGCAGGTGAGCGGGTTGAGTGTCCACGCTGTGGCTATGAGTTGTACACCCATCGCACGTATGTCATACGACGGAGTCTGGCATTGGTACTTGCAGCTTTATTGCTTTATGTGCCGGCTAACTTTTTGCCAATTATGCGTCTCAATCTTTTGGGGCAAACCACTGAAGATACGGTATGGACGGGCGTACTCGGTTTGTATAACAGCGGGATGCAAAGCGTCGCCGTGGTGGTATTTCTTTGCAGCATGGCTGTGCCACTGCTGAAGTTGTTATGTCAGCTGGCTGTGCTGCTGAGCATTCAACTGGATATGGGGCGCAGTTATGGCTTATTGCTTTACCGTATTTATCACCATATGCGTGAGTGGGGCATGCTTGAGGTCTACTTGATGGGCATTCTGGTAGCCATCGTCAAGCTGGTGGATCTGGCCGAGTTAAGTATTGGTCTAGGGTTGCTGTGTTTTGTCGCATTGTTACTGGTGCAGGTCTGGCTGGAGGTGACGATGTCGCCGCATCAAATCTGGGAAGCCCTGTCGGGGGAGGATGAGCATGCGAGCGATTGATGCCGGTTTGTTGATTTGTCACGAGTGCCACCAACTTAACCCGCTTCAGCCGGAGAGCTGTAAGCAGTTCTGTTCGCGATGTGGCGGCCGCTTGCATGAACGCAGGCCCAATAGCCTTGTGCGTACCTGGGCGCTGCTGCTGACTGCGGCGGTGCTGTATATACCCGCCAACCTGCTGCCCATCATGACGGTCAACTCGTTGGGCAAAGGACAGTCCGATACCATCATGTCGGGTGTTATTGAGTTGGTGAACTACGGCATGTTGCCGATTGCTGCGGTGGTCTTTATCGCGAGCATCCTGGTGCCGACATTCAAGTTGGTGGGCATCGCCCTATTGCTGTACTCGGTGCAACGCCATCAGCCGATGTCAGCGCGGCAGCGGATTCTGATGTACCGTTTTATCGAATGGATTGGCCGCTGGTCGATGCTCGACATCTTTGTCATCGCGATACTGGTCGCGGTGGTCAATTTCGGCAGCCTGGCCAGTATCGAACCGGGCTACGGTGCTACAGCTTTTGCCAGTGTGGTCGTGCTGACCATGCTAGCCGCATTAACTTTTGACCCTCGCCTGATATGGGACAACACGGATTCGGATGACGACCATGAATGATTTGCCGTTGGCCAAAGCACGCCCTGCTTCGAACTGGTCGGCTATTTGGGTGCTGCCGCTGATTGCATTATTGATCGGTGGCTGGCTCGGCTGGCGTGCCTATAACGAGGCGGGTATCGAAATCCAAGTGACCTTCGAGACGGGAGAGGGCTTGCAGGCCGGCAAAACGGAAGTGATCTACAAGGGCATGTCGATTGGTAAGCTGACTGCGATGGAGCTTGACGACAGCGGCGAGCGGCGCGGTGTACGTGCGACGCTGGAGATGGACAAGCGTGTGGAGCATCAGCTGCTCAGCAATACCCGCTTCTGGTTGGTCAAGCCGAGCGTCTCGCTGGCAGGTATTACCGGGCTGGAAACGTTGGTCTCGGGTAATTACATCGCCGCCAGCCCCGGCGACGGTGAGCCTACGCGCAAATTCACTGCGCTCAATGAACCGCCGCCCTTGGCCGATACGGCGCCTGGGCTGCACCTGACGCTCAAGGCCGAGCGCTTGGGTTCCTTGAACCGTGACAGCCCTGTGTTCTACAAGCAGATTCAGGTTGGCCGGGTGAAAAGCTATGCCCTGCTTGAAGATCAGAATCAGGTTGAGGTGAAGGTATTCATTCAGCCGGAGTTCGCATCCCTGGTGCGCAAGCACACGCGTTTCTGGAACGCCAGTGGAGTGTCTATTGATGCAGGGCTATCAGGTGTGAAAGTACGCACCGAATCGCTAGCCAGCATCGTGGCTGGCGGTATTGCCTTTGCGACGCCGGAGCATCGCAAGGACAGCCCGCCGACCGATCCGTCACTGCCATTCCGCCTGTATGAAGACTTCGATACGGCGCAGGCAGGTATTCGCGTCAACCTGACTCTGCATGAGTTTGATGGGTTGGAGCCTGGGCGTACACCGGTGATGTACAAGGGCATCCAGGTCGGTCATATGAAGACCTTCAAGATTGACGATGACCTCAGTGGTGCGCGCGTTGAACTGATGTTGGATCCCCGCACTGAAGACTACCTGGTAGAAGGCACGGATTTCTGGGTGGTCAAACCATCGATTTCCCTAGCAGGGATTACCGGGCTAGAAGCATTGGTCAAGGGTAACTACATCGCCATACGCCCGGGCGAGAAAGGCAGTGCGCCGTCGCGTGACTTTGCGGCCAGGCCCAAGGCGCCGCCGCTCGATCTGGCGGCGCCCGGTTTGCATCTGGTGTTGTTCAGTGACGTGCGTGGCTCCTTGGAAATTGGCAGCCCGGTGTTGTTCAAGCAGCTCAAGGTCGGTTCGGTGCAAAGCTATCAGCTCTCGCGCGACAACAAGCAGGTGGCATTCGGTGTGCACATTGAGCCGGAATACACGCATCTGGTGAACAACAGTACGCGCTTCTGGAATGCCAGTGGCATTACCCTCAAAGGTGGTTTATCCGGCGTTGAGGTGAAAAGCGAATCGCTGCAAACCCTGCTGGCTGGTGGGATCGCCTTTGAGACCCCGGACCCGAAAGCCGCCAAGAATGACAAGCGCGTGCAGCGCTTCAACCTCTACAGCAGCCAAGAACAGGCGCTGGAGAAGGGCGTTGCACTGACCATCCGTGTCCCCCGTGGCGATGGGCTTAACCCCGGCACGGCAATTCGTTACAAGGGGCTGGATGTGGGTAAGGTCGAGCGCATTGAGCTGACGGATGATTTGCAGGCCGTGATTCTGCATGCGCGCGTTACTCAGGCAACCCAGCAGATTGCCCGCGTGGGGACGCAGTTCTGGGTGGTCAAGCCCGAGGTAAGTTTGACCCGGGCCGCCAATCTGGAAACCCTGGTCACGGGCCAGTACATCGAAGTGCTGCCGGCTGCACAGAAGGCTGCACTGAAACTGGACTTTACCGCCGCCGAGGCACCGCCCAAGGCCAGCGTGCGTGAGCAAGGCTTGCGTCTGGTGTTGAGCGCGGCGCGGCGTGGGTCGATCAAGCCGGGTGTGGTGGTCAGTTACCGCGAAGTGCCGGTGGGCAAGGTCACCGACTTCGAGCTGGGGCCAACCTCGGATCGCGTGTTGATCCATATTCTGATTGAGCCGCGTTATGCGCCCTTGGTGCGAACCGGCAGCCGCTTCTGGAATGCCAGCGGGATTGGCGTGGATGCTGGGCTGTTCAGTGGCGTGAAGGTGCGTACCGAGTCGCTGGAGGCTTTGCTGGAGGGTGGTATTGCTTTTGCTTCGCCGGATAACCCGCAAATGGGCGGCCCAGCGCAGGTTGGGCAGACCTTTGCCCTGCACGATGAGGTCAAGGAAGAGTGGTTACGCTGGGCGCCGAAGATCACGCTGGAGAAATAACCGACAAGGGCCGCAATTACGGCCCTTGTGCTTTATGGCGGGTGAGCCAGCCTTAGGCTGGCTCGGTTGCTGCGGTTGTGGTTTCTGCCTTGTTCTTGGCGCTGTCACGGCGTTGGATATATTTCCAATCCGCTTCATCGATATAGATGCCATTCGGACCGCTGCCGCCTTCCAAGTCGATCGCCACATGGGCCGAAACCTGCGGTTTCACAGAGGCGAGAATCGGCACAAAGCCCAACTGCAGGCTGGTTTCGATCAGCGCTTGCTGGTTCTTCTCATCGATATCCGCCGCCTCATCCAGGTAGTAAGGCAGCCGCACCTTGCCAGCCTGGTCACGGTCCATCAAGTGCAGCAACAGGTACATGTTGGTCAGCGCCTTGATGGTCATGGTGGTGCCGTTGGAGGCTGCGCCATCAATGTCGGTGTGGATCACCGGCTGGCCATGCACTTTGGTGATCTCGAAGGCCAATTCAAACAGATCCTTCAAGCCCAACTGGTTATGGTTGGCGGCAACCAGGCGTGACAGGTAGTCCTTGGCTTCCTCGTTCTTGCTGTCCTGTTCGCTGCTCTGCTGCAGGTCGAACACCGAAAGAGTTTCGCCTTCTTCGTATTGACCGGCGCTGTGGATGATCTGGTCGATGTGCTTGAGCGCATCCTTGTTCGGCGCGAGGACGATACGGAAGCTTTCCAAGTTGGACACCTGACGCTTGTTGATCTCGCGGTTGAACAGCGCCAGCTGGTGTTCCAGGTTGTCGTAGTCGCTGCGGATATTGCGCAGGGTGCGGGCGATATCGGTAACCGCAGCGCGGCGCGCCTTGGCCAGGGTAAGGGCTTCGTCCTGACGGTGAGCGTAAGCGTTGACCAGCAGGTGCAGCCGGCGCTCGACGTCATCTTCGCTGTCGAACTTGGCCACGCCTTTCAGGCGCACCTGGGCGTACAGCGCCTCAATCTGCCCGTCGATGCGTTGCAGGCCCTGCCAGGCGTCCTGGTAGTCGTTGAGTAGCGGCAGCAGGTTGTCCAGGCTGTCGTCCAAGGGGTCGGAAAAGGGTGTGCCGAACGGCAGGTTGGCCGGCAGTAGCTGGCGGCGACGCAGGGCGTCTTCCAGGGTGCGCTCCTTGGCTTCCAGATCGGCGAGCTGACGGCCGACCAGTTGCAGCTTGGCGGAGAGCTGCTGCACGCGCTCGGTAAAGGCATCGGATGTACGCTTGAGTTCGTCCTGAGCGGCCTCCAGCTGCGCCAGCTGCTCCAGTTTCTGCGGCTCTTCCACAGCCAGGGTCTGGCTCTTGCGGAAGTCCTCCAGGGCCTTCTGCGCATCCAGCACGGCCTGGTAGAACTGCTCGGCCTGGGCCTTGCTAGCAGCGCGGTCGGAGGCTACCGCCTGTTGGGTTTTTAGCTGTTTGTATTCACGATCCAGGCGGTCTTTCTGATCGCGCAGGGCCGCGCGGTCAGCCAGGGCCTGCAGTGCTGGGGGCTCGATATGCGAGAGGTCGATAGTTAGACCGGGCACTTCGAAGTGTTCGCCCTTGAAGCCGTCGAGGATAGCTTCCAGGGATTTGACCCAGGCATCACCCTCGGCGACCTGAATGCCTTTCTCACCCAGCGGTAGGCTGAACAGCTGGCCGTTAAACAGGCGCATCAGGCGGTCGACATCCGCCTGGCTGAACTCTTCGCGTAGGCGTGAGTAGCTGTTGTTGTCGGCGTGTTCGAGTTGTTGCTTGACCGATTTCAGGCGTTTTTCCAGATCGCGCAGGCGCTCATCCAGATCTTCTGCGGAGAACTGCCGCGACTGCGCCAAGGCGCCGGCCAGTTCGTCGTGAGCATCCTTGGCGGCCAGCAGCTGTTCTTCCAGCACCTTGGCATCGTTGACCAGGGCAAAGCGGTTTTTCAGTACCGACAGCTCGCCGAGCCAGCGTTGGATCTCGCTGATTTCGCGCTCCATACGCATTAGCTCTTGGGTGCCGCCACGTTGCTCGTGCTGCAGGCCGTCCTGCTCGCCACGGTAGTGTTCGGCCTGGATCACCAGCTCTTCGCGGCGTGCGCCGGCGTAGTCCTGCCAGGTGCCGAGCAGCGAGTCGAGCAGCGGCGACAGGCGATGCAACTTGCCGCGCAGCAGCTCACGCTGGGCCACACCGGCTGCCAGGGCTTCGATCAAGGGGCCGGCGGTAACCAGCGCCTGGTAGTCCTGCTCCATACGCCGTACATCGCGGAAGGCTTCTTCGGTGGCGGCGATATAGTCGACGCTGCCCGAACGCAGGCTGTGCTCGAAGGCATCGAGGAACAGCTGCTTGAGTTTGGCTGCGGTGATCTCGCGCATATGCAGCAGGTTGATAAACAGCGCGCGGAAGGTCTTCAGGCTTTGCTCGCTGGTGGAGCGCAGCGGGATTAGGGTCAGGTCCAGCGGAATCGAGGTGTGCCCGCCGACCAGCAGGCGGCGCAGCTCCTCGGGTTTCAGCTCGTAGGCCTTGATGCCTTCGCGTTCCAGCGCGTTGAAAAGCTCGCGCTGACGCAGGCAGGTACCGTTCTTCTGGTAGTGCTCCAGGTCCAGGGTGCCCTGGTAGGCGAAGAACTGGTGACCGAAGCCGCCGCCCGGGCCGCGCCCGGCCACGCCGATCACATGCGGGCCGTGGGGCAGTGCGACTTCGACAAGGATATAGCTGGTGTCGCTGGCGAAGTAGAACTTACGCGACTGTTCCAGGCTGTACTTGCCGAAGCTCATGTCCGACATGCGCGCGAGAATCGGGAACTGCAGGGCGTTGATCGAGGCGGATTTACCCAGGTTGTTGGCCCCATAAACCGACAGCGGGTTTTCCAACGGGAACAGGCCGAGGCTGTAGCCGGCGGTATTCAATAGGGCAAAGCGGCGAATGCCGTAGCGTTCCTGGCTCATGCATCCATCTCCTGGGCGTCACGTTCTTCGGCCATGGCGCGGGCCAGGGCGTCTTCTTCGGATTCGTCGGCATCGTCTTCAGCGAGGCTGATGATTTCGTCTTCTGCCTCCTCATCCAGCAGCACCGGCGTCGGCAGCGGCAGGCTGCTGTGCAGGGTGGCGGCCAGGTCGCGATCTTGCTGCACCGATAGGCAAACATCGAGGAAACGGTGCATGGGCGCGAGGAAGCGGTAGATGCCGTTGTCTTCGCTGGCAAAACCGAGCTGGGTCAGGCGGCGCATGACTTTTTCTTCCAACTCTTCCTGGGTGGTGACTTCTGCCTGTAGAAACAGGTCGCGGTATTTTTCCAGCAGCGCTGGCAGTTCGTCACGGCCCAGGCTGCCGCCGTCGAGTACGGCCAGCGGGTCGCGGCCCTGATCCGCTAAATGTTCAACGAGGATAAAGGTGAACAGCGCCAGGCGCTGCGCGGTCTTGTTGACCTGCGCACCCATCTGCTCGGGGACGAAATAGTAGAAGCCGCGGCTGTCGCAGGTCAGCTCATAGCCCAGTGCCTTGAACAGGCCGCGGTACTGGTCCTGTTGGCTGACCAGCTGGGTGTAGAGCTCCGGGTTGCTGCGGCTGATGTGGTAGCCCTTGAACAGCTCCCGGAAGATCGGGGCGAGCTGGGTCAGTTCTTTCAGGTCGATATTCATACGGTGGTCCCGGCCGGCTTGATCAGGGCAAAGGAGCTCAGGCTGACCTGATGCTCGCGGGTGAGGTAGTCACGGCGCTCAAGGCGCTCGCGCTGGAAACGGCCATCGCGGGACAGGCGCGAGAACCAGTAGAGCAATTCGTCGGTGGCGCCTTCGGGCTCCTGTTCCAGCAGCCAGACCATCAGATCCGGCAGCGGCAGGGCCTGCTCGCAGCGCTCGATCATTTCCCGTGCGGTGCGTGGCGCGCGCGGCGCTTCGCCTTTGCGGCTGGTATGGGCCTTGGGGAACTGCGCCGGCTTGGGCTCGAACCGGGCCAGGGCGTAAACATAGGCCTCGACCTGCGACGCGGTGCCGAGAAAGGTGCTTTGCGGGCGACTGAACAGCGGCAAGGAGGCCTGCGGCACGGCGTCCAGGCCCTTTTTACGGATTGCCGCGAGGGCCAGGGCTGCGCCGCGGGTTACGGCGTTATGCCGGCGCGCTTCCTCGCGCAGCGGCAGCAGCAGTTCGCGGGCGCGGCGCAGGGTCAGTTGGGCGGTGGTCTGCATTTCCAAGATGCGCGCATGGGTGCGCAGCAGCAGGTCGTCATCGACCAGTTGACCGAGACGCTGTTGTTCGCCGAGCAGGCGCAGCAGCACGTGTTCGACGCGGTACACGCCTTGCTCAAAGGCGCCGTCGGCGGCGACCAGCTGGATCATCGGTTCAACGTATTCGTCCCAGGTGGCCAACACCTCGGCGTAGCGCTGACGCAGGGGAATCTGTCTATCTGAGGTCTTGGCCCGTTCGGCCACGGCGACCAGCGCCTGCTCGTCATTGGCCAGCTTCTTCAGCACATCGCGCACGCGCATATCGAGCAAACGCAGCTGGCGCGCCAGGTCGGCGGCATCGCGCACCTCGAAGGCATCCTTGATATAGCCGGCCAGGCGCTCCAGGTGGCGCAGGTAGGCTTCGATCTCCAGGCACAGGCCCAGGCGGTGTTCGCGGCGCAGGTAGGCGAGGAAGTCGTGGATCTGCGCGTTCAGCTCGAAGCGATTGGGGCTCTTGGCCACCGGCACCAAGATATCCAGGCGAATCCACTGATCGAGCAGGGCGGTGACATCGGTTGGCGTGCCTTCGGGCAACTGCGCGGCGAGCTGATTACGCAGCTCCACCAGGCTCAGGGTGCCGGCATCGAAGCGCTCGCACAGCGGCTCCAGCAACGTCCAGTGTTCAGCAAGGGCGCGCAGTACGCGCTTGGGATCAATCATCGGGGCATCCGCTCCGCGGGCTTTTCGCAAAAAATGCCGATTGTACTGCAAGCCGCAGCGAAGGCTTGAGTGTCAGTCATCGTCTGTGCGCGCCGCTCGGGCAGATGTAACCCAGGGTGTGGCGATGGGTAACAGCCTGGTGGCTGTCTGTGACGAGTTTCTCGGGATTTCTCGACTATGGGTCGGCACATTTAGACAGCAGGGTTTTTATAGTGCTAATCAAGGCGTGGAGCCCTCAGGGCTTGTCAGCATAAAAAGAAAAGGAATCCGCCATGCATCCCACTTTGCGTTTTGCCAAGACTGCTTGTGCTCTCATGTGCAGTGTGCTGCTGAGTGCTACTGCCCATGGGGCAATGGTTGAGTTAGCGGACAACGAATTATCGGAGGTCACTGGGCAGGCCTTTATCAATCTGACCACCGATAGCCATGCCGGAGTGAATTACACCCGCATCAATTTCGGTATGGACATTGAAACCCAGTTGAACATGAACAAACTCAAGCTGGGTCTGTATGGGCGAACAGGTGAGGCGGCTAATACTGCAGATATCAATATCGATAATTTTGCCCTGGGGTCGGTGAATGCGAACGACACAATTAACCCATTCCGTATTTCTAACCCTTTTCTAGAGCTGGCCTACAAAGACAACAAGGTAGTGGGGGTACGTCTCGGCTTTGGTGAAGCGCAAGGGCACTTGTCGGGCAATATCAATACCTACACCGGTAACCTGGCCATCGATATTTTCGGTAAAGGCAGCTATCTGGGGCCCAAGATTACTTGTGGCTGGGACTTCATCGTTTGCTTGCCAGCTAAAGGTTTGGTGAGTGGTGTGTGGGCCAATGAAGACTTCAAAGCTGAGGCTTCGCTGGTGAATGGCTCCGGCAACTCCGACCCCGTACGTGGAACCATGGCGGGGTTGACCAATGGCACCAAGCTTTCCATGCCAGACTCAAGTGCTGCAGCCAACTTCTTGCTGGGATTATTTACCTCGCAGAACTGTGGGCTGTTGGGGGTCAACACCTGCTTCAACCTGTCCGACTACGGCAGCATCCCAATCGGCAAGTTTGATAACCAGACTCAGCAATTTGTCGGCACTGCTAACGGCGTATTCCTCTCCATGCAGACGGAAAACGTACAGTGGCGCGATCAGCAGGATGCCAGCAAGTTCATCACGGCTCTGGCGGGTGCTTTCATGAATCTGCCACGTAATGCAGATGGCACAGCGGCCATTACTCTGAGTTTCCAGCAGGCGCTGGAAGGCATTGCGCGCAAAGATACTTGCCTCGGTTCAGCGACTCACGGGTGCTAATCATGCTTCGATCAATTTGCTTCTGCGTATTGCTTTCGTTTGCCACTTGCAGCTTTGCGGAAATGCAGGAAATGGCTGACGAGGAGCTTTCCAGTGTTCAAGGCGCCGGTTTCGGTTTTGTGTTGGACGGCATCATGCTGGATGCGTCGGCCGCCAATATCACCATCAATGATATTGAACGGGTCAAGGCCGATGGCACGAAGGAGAGCATGCCGGTCAAGTTATCGGAGTTCTACCTCAGCGGCAGTGGGAGTAACAAAGGTGCCAATAAGACTCCGGTTACATTGGGGCGGCTGAACCACCCCTTTACCGTAACCCTGGGCAAGGGCGAAGAAATGCGTGCGCTCAGTGACACCTGGGAGCAGCGCAGTAAGGTCGTACGCGAGGGAGGCGTCAACAAAACGGTTCAATACTGGGCGCCCAGTGGTGCATCGCAATGGGTGCAGACTACCCCGAGCAATGTGGCCGTGCTAACACTGGCCTTTCCTGAGCGCATGACCTCAGGCGGCTCAAGCTGTATCGGCGGTTACGCTGGTGCGGGGTTGAACTGCTCAAGCGATCCAAGCGGTCGTGCTGATCTCGGCATGCGCTTTGACTTCAGTGTTGGCGGCGGACGCAAGGACATTCTTGATTTTGACCTGGCCCAGTTGACCATGGACGGCTCCTATCTGCGCTTGTGGGGTGATAACAGTCGTAAGCAGTTGGTCGGCGAAGCGTTGATCAATATCTTTGCCAAAAACCTTGATATCAGTGCCTGTACGGCCCCGGAGGCGGCTGCCAATTGCAGCGCTGCGGCGGCCTTGGGCGGTACGCTGTATCTGACCAATGCATACGCCAATATTGCGCTGGGCTATGGCAAATCGCAGCCGCTGCAGTTTGATGTGAACAGCAACGGCCAATTTGTTTTGGAACTCAGTAATCCTGTGAATACCAGCGGTACGGCCGCCCAGCGCAATGCTCAGGCGGCAGACTTCTATGCCAATACCCCGCGTACCAATCTGGTCTTCGACAACATGAATATTGGTTACGGACGCCCACCCGCCAACGGATTCGCCAACATGCCAGGGGCGGCGGTGAACTCGAATGGTCAGGCTGTGGTGGGTGCTGGCGGCTTGAACGGGGGCTTTAACTTCGGTCGCAATGAAATTTCAGGGCTTAGCTTCAACTACCTGAAGGTGACCAGCCGTGATCTCTAAAGTCTGGTTAGCCATCAGCGCGCTGCTCGCCATGCCGGCCTTTGCCGAGATGCAGGCATTGGACGATGACACCCTGAGCAGCATGAACGGCCAGGGCGGGGTTTATCTGTCCGGTGAGTTCAGTATCAACAAGGATGGCGGCGTGCTGTGGAGCAAGCCGGTCAGCAACAACCCCAGCACCTGGACGGCCAGCCAGCGTAGCTGCGCCAATGCGGGTGCCACGACGCCGGAAAACTGCGGCATGCGTGTGGCGATCCGCTCCGAGGCGGAGGGCGGCTGGTATGTGCTGGATAACCTCAAGGGCGTGTTCAGCTTTGAGGGCCTGACTCTGCGTACGCGCACCATCAACAGCGGTTTCAATGGTGACGGTGCTGCGTTCAATCAGGATGTGCTGGAGTTCGGTTTGCCCAACGAGGTGAAGTTCAAAGACGGCAGTTTCGCCTTTGGCGTGGCCAACCAGGGCGGCTGGCAGAACAAGTCGCTGAGTGTGGCCAATGGCGGGAATCCGTCCTACCAGCAGACCAATATCTTCTCGGCGAAGATCGACGGCACCATCCGTATGCAGGGTAACGTGCTGATCTTTCCGCAGAATTGAGGAGCAGGGCCATGCACCGTCATTCGCTGTTGTTGCTCGCACTTCTGAGTCCGCTGACACAGGCCATGCAGGCACTGGATGATCAGGCGCTGTCATCCGTCAGCGGGCGCGACGGCATCAGCCTGCAAACCACTGGCGCTGGCTGGTCGGCGGGCAGTATTGACTACAAACAGGATGGTCAGACCCTAAGCCTCAAAGGCGTCAGTGGCACGCCGCAAACAGCGGGTAGCAGTTCGACCACTACGCTGGATGTGGTGGGTGAGCAATTGCAGGTGCAGCACAGCGGCAGTGCGCAGGTGCTCAGCGTCGATAACATCGAACTTGCCGGCAGCAGCAAAAGCTTTGGCGCCTTTAGCGCGTTTTTCACCCTGGGGGCCAGCCTCAAATTGAGTGGCGGCGGGGCCAGTGGCGTCAGCGGTTTCAGCGTGGATGACAGCCAACTGTCGTTGAGCGCGGCGACCTTCTATTACCGCGACAATGGCTTTGACCTGATCGTCAAAGGCCTGTCGTTCGATACTTACCTGAACAACGCCTACCTGGACATCGTCAGCGGCGGCAGCGGCCAGGAGATCAAACTGGACCTGGGCACCTCGCGTTTTGTCGGCTCAATTGCCGGCATCGGCCTCGACCTGGCACATGGCGACCCCACTGCCGGCGTGGTGGTGACACCGGGCGCCCCCGATCTGCGTGATGTCGATGCGCAGCGCAGCTTCGGCAAACTCAATATGGACCTGCGCCTGGGCGGCAGTATCAGCATTGCGGGGGGCGGCGCCAGTGGTGAGGGTCTGCGGATCAAACCGAATATCACCATCGCCAACAGCCTGTTCCAGTATCAGGATGAAGGCGTGCTGCGTGCTGAAAACTTTGCCGGCAGCTTGATCAGCAACTCTGGGCTGACTGTGGATCTGGAGCAGGACGGCGCGGGTAGCTATGCGAAAGTTGCCTTTCAGGACCTCAAGTTCAATGCCACCCTTGGCGGCCTGATCATGGGCAATCCGAGCAATCAGAAACTCGGCGGCCTGGCGGTGGATCTGAATTTTCTCGATCAGGGTGCGCGGCAGAACTGGTTGAAACTGCGCCCGGGCGGCGACCCCAACTCTGGACAGAAAGGTATCAGCGCTGACCTCAGTTGGAACATGGTCAACAGCTCGTTGGCACTCACCGATAACGGCAACACCATGTGGTTCAGCGGTCTGCGTACCCACGGCACGGGTCAGTTTACGTTTGATCTAACCAAGAGCTGCGCCGCTGGTGTCAGCGCCGGCTGCTATGCCGGCACCAACAGCGATATGAACAGTGGCGGCTACAACGGTCATTTCGATGGCATGCGCCTGGGCTTCAAGAATGTGGTCGGCAGCTACAGCTTCGATGGTCTGCGAGTGGGTACGGCTGATGCGCCACTCCAGGGGGGCACCGAGTTGCTGGTGCTGATGGAAATTTTCCCGGCCTACGATTTCACCCTCAACGGCCAGGTCACTCTGCGCGCTGGCGGTGCTGTGGGTGATGGGCTGCGCTACAACGCCGACTTCTATATCACCGAGGCGAATGCGGCGATTACCGTGGATGAAAACGGTCGTGGCCTTTGGCTCTCAGGCAGCAGCTATGACATGCATTACCGCGAAGGTTCGTTGGACATCAGCACTAACGGTGTGGAGCTGCGCAAGGGTACGTACTGGTCCAAACTTGATGTGAACGACGTGCGCTGGGGGGATCGGCAAACCGGTAGCAGCATTGGCCGTCTGGTGCTTAAACGCTATGAGCAGGGCTCGACCCTGGCCATCAATTCGGGCGGTGCTGGTGCCTTGTGCGTCGGTGGTAGCGGTGGCACGTCGTCGGCATGTGTGGCCAGCGGCGGGCGCTGGGAGGACCGGGGCGACGAAGGCATCTCGGTCAAGCTGAAGAATGTATTCGTGCGTGATGGCTCCGGTAACCCGGCCAATAGCGTATCGAACAACGAGAAACGCAATCAGATCATCATTGAAACCGGGCGGGTGAATGGGGTGAACGGCACCGGCAGCCAGCTGGTGGTGGACAACTTCCACACCTCTGATGGCAACCCGAGCAATCCGAACGCCAATGCCTATGGGTTTAACGTCGACCTTAACCTCGATGTGGCGCCGACCAAGGTGTGCAGCAAGACCGCCTCTGGTTGCACCCCCGTCAGTCCTGATCCGCTGGGTTTTGCGGTTAACGGTCGGGTGCACTTCAAAGAAGTGAATATCGACCGGATTCAGCATGTTCACCCCACCGGCGGTGCGGTGACCTCGATGTATGGGGTTAAGCTGCAAAACGCCGATATCCGCGCCAACCTGACGGCCACGCCGATCAACTGAACCCCCGCATCAGCGCCGCGCAGGCGCTGTATGCCGTCATGCCCCTGTCATCCTTGTTGGTCATTCTGCTGGCGCACGGTGGCAGGTGCTGGGTGCTTCCATCGCGCGCCCAATCGCCGCCAATGGTCGCTGAATCGAGGAAATATCCCCGTTGCCCTTTCGATATGTGCCGGTTGTCGGCACAATTCGCCTCCACTTTTTTGGGGGGAGCCTGTTGGCTTCCCGTTAGCCGACCTTGCAGGGGCAGCGCCATGATCAAAACGCCTTACTACCTGATCGACAAACAGAAGCTGCTGGGCAATCTGGAGAAGATCGCCTACGTACGCGAGCACTCCGGGGCCAAGGCGCTGCTGGCGCTCAAATGCTTCGCCACCTGGTCGGTGTTCGACCTGATGCAGCAATATATGGACGGCACCACGTCTAGTTCGCTGTATGAACTCAAACTCGGCCGACAGAAGTTCGCCGGCGAAACCCATGCCTACAGCGTGGCTTGGGCCGACGACGAGATTGAAGAGATGGTCGCCAACTGCGACAAGATCATCTTCAACTCCATTGGCCAGCTTGAACGCTTCGCCGATGCCACCGAAGGCACCATCCGTGGCCTGCGCGTAAACCCACAGGTGAGCAGCTCCGATTACCTGCTGGCCGACCCGGCGCGCCCGTTCAGCCGCCTGGGCGAGTGGGACCCGGAAAAGATCGCCGCCGTGATGGATAAGATCAGCGGCTTTATGTTCCACAACAACTGCGAGAACGGCAGCTTCGAGCTGTTCGACCAGATGCTGACCACCATTGAAGAGCGCTTCGGCCATCTGCTGGAGCAGGTCGAGTGGGTCAGCCTCGGGGGCGGCATTCACTTCACCGGTGACGACTACCCGCTGGATCAGTTCTGCGTGCGGCTCAAGGCCTTCTCTGAGCGTTTCGGGGTGCAGGTGTATCTGGAACCGGGCGAAGCGGCGATCACCCTGAGCTCCTCATTGGAAGTCACGGTGCTCGACACCCTTTACAACGGCAAGCACCTGGCCGTGGTCGACAGCTCGATCGAAGCACACATGCTCGACCTGCTGATCTACCGCCTCAACGCCAAGATGGAACCCTGCAGCGGTGAATACACCTACATGGTGTGCGGCAAGTCCTGCCTGGCCGGTGACATCTTTGGTGAATATCAGTTCGACAAACCTCTGGCCATCGGCGATCGCCTGTCGTTTATCGACGCCGCCGGTTACACCATGGTCAAGAAGAACTGGTTCAACGGCCTGAAAATGCCTTCCATCGCGGTCAAGCAACTCGACGGCAGCGTCGAAGTGGTGCGCGAATTTGGCTTTGACGATTACCTGTCCAGCCTGAGCTGATCCGTCGGGTGGACTGCATTTTTCGTCCACCGCTCTGAAATCACACAGGTGGATGCAAAAGCGTCATCCACCCGATGTGTTGTAAACCCGCTCCAGCTATCTCAATAACGCAGTACCCAGGAGGTGAAACAATTGAAGAAGAATGTTCTGATCATTGGTGCAGGAGGTGTCGCCAAGGTGGTGGCCCACAAGTGCGCGCAGCACAACGACGAATTGGGTCGCATTGCTATCGCGTCGCGCAACATCTCCAAATGCCAGGCCATCATCGACAGCGTTAACGCCAAGGGCAGTCTGAAACAGCCAGCCGAGATCAAGGCCTTTGCCCTCAATGCGCTGGATATTGAAGCAACCAAAGCACTGATCCGCGAAACCGAATCGCAGATCGTCATCAACGTGGGTTCGGCCTTCCTCAATATGTCGGTGCTGCGCGCCTGCATCGAGACCGGCGCCGCCTACCTCGACACCGCTATCCACGAAGAACCGGGCAAGATTTGCGAAACACCGCCTTGGTACGGTAACTACGAGTGGAAGCACCTGGCCGAATGCCAGGAAAAAGGCGTGACTGCCATCCTCGGCGTCGGTTTCGACCCGGGCGTGGTCAATGCCTACGCTGCACTGGCGCAGCAACAGTACTTCGACAGCATCGAGTCGATCGACATCCTCGACGTCAACGCCGGTTCGCACGGCAAGTACTTCGCCACCAATTTCGATCCGGAAATCAATTTCCGTGAATTCACTGGCCAAGTCTGGAGCTGGCAGAACAGCCAGTGGACCAGCAACACCATGTTTGAAGTCAAGCGCACCGACGACCTGCCGGTAGTCGGCGAACAGAATTTGTACCTGACCGGGCATGACGAAGTGCATTCCCTGTCCAAACACCTGAACGTGCCCAACGTGCGTTTCTGGATGAGCTTCGGTGAGCACTACATCAATGTGTTTACCGTGCTGAAAAACCTCGGCCTGCTCTCCGAACAACCGGTAAAAACCGCCGAAGGCCTCGAAGTTGTGCCGCTGAAACTGGTCAAGGCCGTTCTGCCCGATCCGTCCTCGCTGGCGCCGGGTTATAGCGGTAAGACCTGCATTGGTGACTTGGTCAAAGGCACTAAAGACGGCAAGCCAACTGAGCTGTTTATCTACAACGTCGCCGACCACAAAGATGCGTATGTGGAGACCGACAGCCAGGGTATTTCCTATACCGCAGGCGTACCGCCGGTCGCGGCAGCGCTGCTTGTGGCGCGTGGCGATTGGGATGTGGCACGCATGGCCAACGTTGAAGAGTTGCCGGCTGAGCCGTTCCTCAAGCTGCTGGATGTCATGGGGCTGCCGACGCGGATCAAAGATCAGCACGGTGATCGTCCCTGGGACCAGGCCCTCTGATTGGCTGCGCGTCGGCCCTGCTGCGTTAAAAACAGGCTCAGAATGCTCATGTACAACAGTACACTCCGCTTCTTCGCCTGTTTTTGCCTTGCAGGACTCTAGCTCGCTCAATCAGCCCAACGCCCGCCATTTGGCGGGCGTTTTGTTTCTGGCGTAGACGCCTCGGCTTAGGGGCCGAGTCGATGACTCCACGCTTCCCGCCCGTGGCATTTCACGCGACAATCAAGACTTATCGACACGCGCCCCAACGTCGGGCGCGTGCTACGGCGACTCCGTGAGGACACCAGCATGAGCAGCAACGACCGCGTCATTATTTTCGATACCACCCTGCGTGACGGTGAGCAGAGCCCCGGCGCGTCGATGACCGGTGAGGAGAAGCTGCGCATCGCCAAGGCCCTGGAGCGTTTGCGGGTTGATGTGATCGAAGCCGGCTTCGCCATCGCCAGCCCCGGTGACTTTGCGGCGGTCAAGGCGATTGCCGACAGCATCAAGGACAGCACCGTGTGCAGCCTGTCGCGTGCTCTGGATGCTGATATCGATCGCGCGGCGGAAGCGCTCAAAGGCGCCAACTCCGGGCGCATTCACACCTTTATCGCCACCAGCCCGATCCACATGCAACACAAGCTGCGCATGCAGCCGGATCAGGTCGTCGAGCAGGCCGTGCATGCGATCAAACGCGCGCGCAACCTGTGCAGCGATGTGGAGTTCTCCTGCGAGGACGCCGGTCGGTCCGAAATCGACTTCCTCTGCCGCATCATTGAAGCGGCCATCGACGCGGGCGCGCGCACTATCAATATCCCGGATACGGTCGGCTACGCGATTCCGCACCAGTACGCCGAGACCATACGCCAGTTGCTAAATCGCGTGCCCAACGCCGACAAGGCGGTGTTCTCCGTGCATTGCCACAACGACCTGGGCTTGGCCGTGGCCAACTCCCTGGCGGCTGTAGTGGCGGGTGCCCGTCAGGTTGAGTGCACCATCAACGGTCTTGGTGAGCGCGCTGGTAATGCCGCGCTGGAAGAGATCGTTATGGCGATCAAGACCCGTGAAGATCTGCTCGGCGTGCACACCCGTATCGATACCCCGCACATCCTCAGCACTTCGCGCATGGTCTCGGGCATCACCGGTTTTCCTGTGCAGCCGAACAAAGCCATTGTCGGCGCCAATGCCTTTGCTCACGAGTCCGGTATTCACCAGGACGGTGTGCTCAAGCACCGCGAAACCTACGAAATCATGTCTGCCCAGTCAGTAGGCTGGCACACCAACAAGTTGTCGCTGGGTAAATTGAGTGGGCGCAACGCCTTCCGTTCGCGTCTGGACGAGCTGGGGATCGTGCTGGCCGGCGAGGCTGAGCTGAATGCAGCCTTTGCTCGCTTCAAGGATTTGGCTGACAAAAAACACGAGATTTTCGATGAAGACCTGCAGGCCCTAGTGTCCGATACATTGGCCGAAGAGGCACCGGAGCACTTCAAGCTGATTACTTTGGACGTGGCGAGCAAAACCGGCGAAGTGCCGCAGGCGCAGGTTGTGGTCAGCGTGGAAGGTGCCGAGCACAGTGGTAATGCCCAGGGTTCGGGGCCGGTGGATGCCACCTTCAAGGCCATCGAATCGATTGCCCGCTCCGAGGCCAATCTGCAGTTGTATTCGGTCAACGCCATCACCCAGGGGACCGACTCGCAAGGTGAAGTGACGGTTCGTCTGGAAAAGGGCGGACGCATCGTCAACGGCAATGGCGCCGACACCGATATCCTGGTGGCCTCAGCCAAGGCCTATGTCAATGCCCTGAACCTTATGCAGGCCGGGCAGAAGGCGCATCCACAGGCGGCTGACGTTTGATTGCAGAACTGCGCCGCCGCGCCTACCTGAGCGCCATGCAGGTGGCCAGTTGGCTACCGCGTGTGGAGCTACCGTTTGCTGCGCCCTCGCGCCCGGAGTTGCTGCAGCCGCTGGTTGAGGCCGAGCCTGAGCAGGAGGTAGCCGCTGCCGTGCCACAGGCGGTGGCTGAAGCTGCGCCGGCCTATGAGCCGCCGCATGCCGAAACCGCCGTTGTCGCGCCAGTTACCCGCCCCAAGATCGAAGTGCCGCGTCCGGCGCCTCAGGGGCGTATGGCCAAGGTAGAACCGGCTACAGTCGACGCCGAAACGCAGGTCATGTCCCAGCCAACGCCCGTCGCACCACCGCGTTTTGCCCTGCAATTGCTGCGTGCTGGCGCCTGTGCAGTACTGGTCGAATTGCCCACCGGTGAGCCACTGCAAGGGCGCGATCCGGCGTATCTGCTGCTCAAGGATCTGTTGCGTGCCGCCGGTCTGCCGGACAGTCCGCAGCTGATTGGCGAGCCGGTGCGCTGGCCGCTGCTGGTGCGCGGGCAGATCGACCAGGGTCCGCAAGCGGCGCTGGAATATGTGCAGAGTTTTGTCGGCGCCCGGCTGGAAGAGCAGGAGCCGTGCAGTTGCCTATGGCTGGTGGGGCTGCCGGCGATTCGTTTTGCCGGGGAAGCCACTGCCGACGCCTACAACCGCGAGCTGCAAGTCGAGGGGCTGGGCGCTGCCTGGGCGCTGCCGGGCCTGGAACTGCTGATGGATGAGCCAGAACGCAAGCGCGAGCTGTGGCAGGCCATGCGCCGCGTGCGTCAGCGCTGGTTGGCTGCCAATTGAAGACTTCTTTCCCGGCCGCTTGGCTGGGTTTTTACCGTTTGCCGAGTCAATCTGAATGAGTGATGCAATCAGCTTCCGCCCGATGACGGCGGCGGATATCGATGCGGTGCTGAAAATCGAATATGCCGCCTTCAGCCACCCTTGGACGCGCGGCATCTTTACCGACAGCCTGACCGCTTACAACTGTTGGGTGATGTTTGAAGGCCAGCAGCAGGTTGGCCACGGCGTGATCCAGATCATCATGGACGAAGCGCACCTGCTCAATATCACCGTCAAGGCGGAAAGCCAGGGGCGTGGTCTGGGTTTGAAACTGCTCGAACACCTGATGCAGGAGGCCCAGAAGCAGGGGGCCAATGACTGTTTTCTGGAGGTGCGCGCGAGTAATCAGGTGGCTTACCGCCTGTATGAGCGCTACGGCTTTAACGAGGTTGGCCGGCGTCGCGATTACTACCCAGCCGTCGGTGGCCGTGAGGATGCCTTGGTGATGGTCTGCCCGCTGTTTGACTAGATCCCCGCTCGGCCATGCACTGACACGATTGGCTACCGTCAGCGGCGCTATTCGCCGCTGACCTGGCTCCGGGCTTGTCGCATACTTCCGGCAGCCGCGGTTATCGCCCATTGCCCTAAGGATCTGTCATGCGCCTGTCTGCTTCGTTGCTTGCAGTGTTCTGCTTATTCGCCACCGCTCAGGCCATCAGTGCCGAGCGCAGTTTTACCATCCTGCACACCAACGACTGGCAATCACGCCTGCTCGGTTTTGGCCCGAACAACGAATATTCCCCTGCGACCACCGGCGATGACGATACCGTCGGCGGCGTCGCGCGCCTGGCTACCTTGCTGGAGCTGCGCCGTGCCGCTGCCGGTGAGCAGCCAGTGCTGCTGCTTGATGGCGGCGACTTCAGCATGGGCACGCTGTTTCACACCGTGACCCGCGAAACCGGTGGCGAGCTGCGCCTGATGACCGAGCTGGGCTATGACGCAGCGACCCTGGGCAACCACGAATTCGATTTTCGTCCGGCCGGGTTGGCCGCGATGATCAGCTCGGCGCACAAGATCAAGGGCGATGCGCTGATGCCGCTGCTGTCGAGCAACCTCGGCTTTGACCCGGCGCGCAAGGAAGACGACAGCCTGCAGGTTCATTACGAGGCCGGGCGCATTGCGCCTTACAAGCTGATCGACAAGGGCGGTATTCGTTTTGGCTTGTTCGGCCTGCTCGGTAACAACGCCGTGGCAGTCAGCCCGATGATCAAACCGGCGGTGTTTGCCGATCCGGTCGCGGTTGCCCAAGCCATGGTCGCCAAGCTGCGCGAGGAGGGTGCCGAGGTGGTGATTCTGCTTTCGCACATGGGGGTGGTGCAGCAGGAAGACGGCAGCTGGCGCGGTGAAGAGGTCGAGCTGGTCGAGCAGGTGCCGGGCATCGATATCGTCGTTGGCGGTCACTCGCACACGGCTCTGGCGCAGCCTGTGCTGGTCAATGGGCGCACGCCTGTGATGCAGGCCGGCTCCGAGATTCAGCACCTGGGTGAATTGCGTATGCGTTTGCCGGCGGACGGCAAACCGCAGGTGGTCGATTACCAGCTGCACCCGATCAATGACCAGATTGCCGGCAGCGCTGCGGTGACTGCCAAGGTCGAGGACTTCAAGCAGGTGGTCAGTGCGCAGATGCTCGCGCCCAAGGGGTACACCTTCGACCAGCCGCTGGCCAAGGTCGATAAAACCCTGACCCGCGCCCATGACGATCCGATTCTCGGCAATCTGGTCACCGACGCGCTGCGCCACGCGACGGGCAGTGATGTGTCTTTTACTGGCAACGGCACTATCCGCGATAACCTGATCATGGGCCGGTATGGCGTGCAGGCGGTGTCTGACCTGTTTCGCATCGCTCCGCTGGGTGTTGGCGAGCTGGATGATGCGCCGGGTTATCCGCTGATCAAGGTGTATGTCAGCGGGCAGGAGCTGAAGAACCTGCTCGAAGTACTGTTGCTGGCCTATCAGGTGCGCGAAAGCAAAAGCTATTACCCGCGTGTGTCCGGCCTGCGCTTCAGCTACAACCCTTGGCGTGTGCCGTTTGATCGGGTCAGCCGGATTGAACTGGGCGACCCGATCAAGGGGTACACGCCGCTGGACCTGGCCGATCAACGGCTCTACAGCATCGGCGCCACCAGCTATGTCGGCAGCTTTACCTGGCTGGTCAGCGACCTGACCAAGGGCCTGCTCAGCGTGCAGCCCAAGGATGCCGAGGGGCGGCCATTGGCGGCGATCAAGGATGCAATCATTGATGCTGATCCGCAGCAGCCCGGCGTGCAGGAATATAAAGAATGGCAGGGGCTACTGGACCATATTCGCAGCCTGCAGGATCTGGATGGCGATGGCCTGGCTGATATCCCGACCCAGGGCGCGGCCGCTGAGCAACGCATGCTGCGTGTGCCCAGTCTGAAACCTGTTGAGCTTTACCGTTACGCCGGGCCGCTGCAATGGGGCGTGAGCCTGGTGCTGTTGGCGGGTGTGTTGCTGATTCTCTGGTTGTTGCGTCGCCGTCGCGCTTGATCATGCCCGCTGCCGTCTGTTTGCGGTGACGGAAGCCACTCGCGCTTGTCAAAAGCCGGTGGCGCTCCTATGGTGCGCATCGACGAATCCGGGAGTGACGCATGAGCGATTTACAGCACCTCTTCGACAACAACGCGCGCTGGGCCGAAGCGATCAAGGAAGAAGATCCCGAGTTCTTCGCCAAGCTGGCCCAGCAGCAGGTGCCCGAGTACCTGTGGATCGGCTGCTCCGATGCGCGGGTGCCGGCTAACGAGATTGTCGGCCTGCTGCCGGGCGATCTGTTCGTGCACCGCAACGTCGCCAACGTGGTGCTGCACACCGACCTCAACTGCCTGTCGGTGATCCAGTACGCGGTCGATGTGCTCAAGGTCAAACATATCCTGGTTACCGGGCACTACGGTTGTGGCGGCGTTCGCGCATCGATGCAGGATACCCAGTTCGGCCTGATCGACGGTTGGCTGCGCAGCATTCGCGACCTGTACTACGAGCACCGCGAACACCTGGCGCAGTTGCCCAGCGAAGAAGAGCAGGTCGATCGCCTGTGTGAGCTCAATGTGATCCAGCAAGTGGCCAACGTCAGCCACACCACCATCGTGCAGAACGCCTGGCATCGTGGGCAGCCGCTGGCGGTGCATGGCTGCATCTACGGCATCAAGGACGGCCGCTGGAAGAACCTCAACGTCACCGTCAGCGGCATGGAACAGCTGCCGCCGCAATACCGCCTGCGCCCGCTCGGTCAGCGCTGAGGTATGTCGTCTTCCGTGCGTATCGCGCTGGCCGGCCTGCTGCTGGCGACGCTGTGTTGGTCCGGCAATGCCCTGGTGGCGCGAGCGTTTGCCGGTGAGATTCCACCGTTTGCCTTGTCATTCTGGCGCTGGAGCCTGGCGCTGGTGCTGCTGTTGCCTTTCGTGGCCAAGCCGCTCTGGCAACACCGCGCGGCACTGCGTGCGGCCAGCTGGCGCTTGCTGGTGCTCGCCGGTGTCGGTATCGCCGGGTACAACAGCCTGCTGTATGCCGCTGCGCAAACCACCGCTGCGATCAATATCACCCTGGTCAACACCTGTCTGCCACTGATGACCTTTATCGGCGCGGGCCTGCTGCTTGGCGAGTGGCCGCATCGGCGCGCGTGGTGGGGCATGGCTGTGGCCGCAGGCGGGTTGCTGGTGCTGATCAGCAAAGGCAGCTGGGCCAGCCTCAGCGGCCTGGCCTTCAATAAAGGCGATCTGATTATGCTGCTGGCGGTGGCTGACTGGGCGCTCTATTCATTGCTGCTGCGGCGTTGGGCCAGCTACCTGCTGCCTATCCCACCGCTGGCCCTGCTTGGCGTACTGATGCTGCTGGGCGTGCCGCTGATTCTGCCGTTCTATCTCTACGAGCTGGCTCACGGCGCAAATTTCAGCGTGACGCCACATAACCTGGCTGCCATCTGCTACACCGCGATCTTTGCCTCACTACTTGCTTACCTCGCCTGGAACCACGCTATCCGCATTCTCGGTGCGGCCAAGGCCGCACTCTCCAACTACTTGATGCCAGTATTTACTGCACTACTGGGCTGGCTGCTGCTAGGGGAGGGGCTGCAAAGCTACCACTGGACCGGCGCCGCGTTGATCTTCGTAGGCCTGTTGCTGGGCACACAGGTGCTCGCAAAAAATCGCTAAGTGATCACGTAGCGGTTCTCTCTCAGGCAAGCAAATGCGCGCGTTTGCTAGAAATGTGGCAGCGGCGGGGCAAAGACAGGCACTGGACGTTTTAATTGTCGGGATGCCCGAGCACCAGGATATGTGCCGCTAGACGTAAGTCGCTTCTAAGCAAGATGAACATCAAGCAAGGACGGGGAGAGTAGTTGGAATGTAGTCTGCCCGGAAAACAAAAAAGGGCTTAGCTTTCGCTAAACCCTTGTTTTGTTTGGTGGCTACGCAGGGACTTGAACCCCGGACCCCAGCATTATGAATGCTATGCTCTAACCAGCTGAGCTACGTAGCCGAGTGGCGCGCATTATTCGCGTCTTGGGGTTAGGTGTCAACCCTGTTTTGCGAAAATTTCTGCGCGCGATCAATCGCTTACACGTTAAAGCGGAAATGCATGACGTCGCCGTCTTTCACGATGTAGTCCTTGCCTTCCAAGCGCCACTTGCCGGCTTCTTTGGTGCCAGCTTCGCCCTTGTACTGGATGAAGTCGTTGTAGGCGATGACTTCGGCGCGGATAAAGCCTTTTTCGAAGTCGGTGTGGATCACGCCAGCAGCCTGCGGAGCGGTGGCTCCGACGCGGACGGTCCAGGCGCGGACTTCTTCGACGCCAGCGGTGAAGTAGGTCTGCAGGTTGAGCAGTTCGTAGCCCGCGCGGATTACTCGGTTCAGGCCGGGTTCTTCGAGGCCCAGGGCTTCGAGGAACATGTCTTTTTCTTCGCCATCATCCAGCTCGGCGATTTCTGCTTCGATCTTGTTGCATACCGGCACCACGGGAGCGCCTTCGGCGTCGGCAATGGCCTGGACGATGTCGAGCAGTGGGTTGTTCTCAAAGCCGTCTTCGGCGACGTTGGCGATGTACATCACCGGCTTGCTGGTGAGCAGGTGGAAGCCACGTACCAGTTGCTTCTCGTCGTCACCCAGGGTCTTCATCAGGGTGCGCGCTGGCTTACCTTCGCTGAAGTGGGGGATGAGTTTTTCCAGCAGGGCTTTCTGTGCCACAGCTTCTTTGTCGCCGCCCTTGGCATTGCGCGTGGTCTTCTGCAGTTGCTTTTCGCAGCTGTCGAGGTCGGCGAAGATCAGTTCGAGGTCGATGATTTCGATATCGCGCTTAGGGTCGACGCTGTTGGCAACGTGAATCACGTTGTCGTCTTCAAAGCAGCGTACTACGTGGGCGATCGCGTCGGTCTCACGGATGTTGGCGAGGAACTTGTTGCCCAGGCCTTCGCCCTTTGATGCGCCTTCTACCAGGCCGGCGATATCGACGAATTCCATGGTAGTGGGCAGGATGCGCTTGGGGTTGACGATGGCTGCCAGCTCCGCGAGGCGCGGGTCAGGCATCGGCACGATGCCGCTGTTGGGCTCGATGGTGCAGAACGGAAAGTTCTCGGCCGCTATACCGGATTTGGTGAGGGCGTTAAACAGGGTGGACTTGCCGACGTTGGGCAGGCCGACGATGCCGCAGTTGAATCCCATGGTGTTGTCCCTCGCGCGAATTGCGGTAAAGAGTTAGGAGGTGGCTTTCTGGCTGTGCAGCTTGTGCATGGCTTTGCTCCAGTCGCCTGCGAGTATTTCCGGCAGGGTGCCCAGGGCAAAGTCGATGCTGGTGTCCAGCAGTTCCTGTTCGCTGCGTGGTGCGCGGCCGAGGACGAAGTTGGAAACCATGCTGCTGTGCCCGGGATGGCCGATACCAAGCCGCAGGCGGTAAAAATTATTCTGATTACCGAGCTGGGCGATGATGTCGCGCAGCCCGTTATGTCCGCCGTGCCCGCCACCCAGTTTGAGTTTGGCGACGCCGGGAGGCATATCGAGTTCGTCGTGGGCCACCAGAATGGCTTCCGGCGGGATGCGGAAGAAATTCGCCAATGCCGCTACGGCCTGGCCGCTGCGATTCATAAAGGTGGTGGGGATCAGCAGGCGAACATCGCGGCCCTGATGGCTGAATTTGCCAACCAGGCCAAAATACTTTTTGTCGAGGCTCAGGTTGATGCGCTGGCTGTCAGCCAGGCGCTCAACGAAAAGGGCCCCTGCATTATGCCGAGTCTGGTCGTATTCAGGGCCGGGGTTACCCAGGCCAACGATCAGTTGTACGGCAGTCATGTCAGGAGCCCTTTTGTGGAAATAGCTCGGCAGAATCGCATACCGAGCTGGTTTCCGACACTGCGAGGATTACTCGGCAGCGCCTTCGTCTTTAGCAACGCGGGAGGCGTGGATGTTAGCCACTGCCAGGTCGTTACCGTGAGCCAGTGCAACCAGCTCAACGCCTTTCGGCAGTTTCAGGTCGGCCAGGTGAACGATCTGACCCACTTCAACGGCAGCCATGTCGACTTCGATGAATTCAGGCAGGTCTTTCGGCAGGCAGGAAACTTCTACTTCAGCCAGGACGTGGGAGACTTCGCCGCCTTGCTGCTTAACGCCAACCGAAGTTTCTTGGTTGATGAAGTGCAGGGGAACGATAGCGGTCAGTTTCTGGCCAGCGACTACGCGAACGAAGTCAGCGTGCAGCACGTAGCCTTTGGCTGGATGGCGCTGCAGGGCTTTGATGATCACGCTTTCGTTGCTGCCGGCTACGTTCAGGCTCAGCACGTGGCTGTAGGCTGCTTCGTTTTCCAGCAGTTTGGCCAGTTCTTTGGCCAGCAGGCTAATCGATTGTGGAGCTTTTTCGCCACCGTAAATTACGGCAGGAACCATGGCAACGTTACGACGCAGGCGGCGGCTCGCACCTTTCCCCAGGTCGGAACGCACTTCGGCATTCAGGGCAAATTCAGTCATTTCACTTCTCCAAAATAACCAAACCGTCCGTTACGCTTGCGACCAGCGACGGGACGGTTGGTTGAAAAGCCTTGCCGTCAGGGCAGGGCGTTTGCGCTCAGGGCGTATACCGAATTAACGGAACATCGCGCTGATCGATTCTTCATTGCTGATGCGGCGAACCGCTTCAGCGACTACCGGTGCGATGTCCAGTTGGCGAATACGCGAACAGGATTGCGCGGCGGCGGACAGCGGGATGGTGTTAGTCACCACCAGCTCGTCGAGTACGGATTTTTCAATGTTTTCGATTGCCCGGCCAGACAGTACAGCGTGTGTGGCGTAAGCGAAGACTTTCGAGGCGCCGTGTTCTTTCAGCGCTTTGGCGGCGTGGCACAGCGTGCCAGCGGTATCCACCATGTCGTCGACCAGGATGCAGGTACGGCCTTCAACATCACCGATGATGTGCATCACTTCGGAGTGGTTGGCTTTTTCGCGGCGCTTGTCGATGATCGCCAGATCAACACCCAGGGACTTGGCCACAGCGCGTGCACGCACTACGCCGCCGATATCCGGGGAGACAATCATCAGGTTTTCAAAGCGCTGGTCTTCGATGTCGTCCACCAGTACTGGGGAGCCGTAGATGTTATCTACCGGAATATCGAAGAAGCCCTGGATCTGATCAGCGTGCAGGTCGACGGTGAGAACCCGGTCGATGCCTACAACGGTGAGCATGTCAGCCACAACTTTGGCACTGATTGCCACGCGGGCGGAGCGCGGACGGCGATCCTGGCGGGCATAGCCGAAGTAGGGGATAACTGCAGTAATTCGGGTCGCTGATGAACGGCGGAAGGCATCGGCCATCACTACCAGTTCCATCAGGTTATCGTTGGTTGGCGCGCACGTCGGTTGAATCAGGAAGACGTCTTTACCGCGGACGTTTTCGTTGATTTCAATCATGATCTCGCCGTCGGAGAACTTACCGACAGAAGCATCACCGAGGGGAATGTGCAGCTGACGTACGATACGTCGCGCCAGATCGGGGTTAGCGTTCCCCGTAAAAACCATCATCTTGGACACGCGCAGTACCTGCCGGCTGGGGGTATACCTGGATGAGTACAGAAATGGCAGGGGCGGCTGGATTCGAACCAACGCATGCCAGGATCAAAACCTGGTGCCTTACCGCTTGGCGACGCCCCTGTATCCTGTGTAACCGAATGCTTTGAGTTGTCTATCCGCTCCAGGGCGGAAATGGCAGGGGCGGCTGGATTCGAACCAACGCATGCCAGGATCAAAACCTGGTGCCTTACCGCTTGGCGACGCCCCTATTACCGTACAACTCTATGCTCTTAATTACTAAGAGCGAACATTCACTTCCTGACCAATGTTTCGAGCTTGCGGTGCAACATCGAAATGTTACGGCCTTGGGCAATAAAACTTGGCAATGTGGCTGGAAGTTGGCGGGCGACTTTATCAGCATCGTCCTGGTTTGGGAAGCTCCCAAACACACAAGCTCCAGTGCCGGTTAGTCTAGTTGGAACAAATTTGTTCAACAAGATCAAAGCGTTATGTACTTCAGGATAACGCTTCTGTACTACCGGCTGGCAGTCATTACGACCACCCCCCTCAAGAAGGCTGCGAACTTTAATGGGCGGCGTATCCCGTGTCAACTCGGGGTCGGAGAAAATTTCCGCTGTGCTGACAAGTACTTGCGGAATGGCGACAAGAAACCAGGGTTCGCTCAGGGTCACCGGTTGCAGCTTTTCACCGACGCCTTCGGCAAATGCCGCGTGACCACGCACGAATACCGGTACGTCTGCGCCCAGGCTGAGGCCCAGGGAAGCCAGTTGGTCTTCGCTATAGTTCAGCTGCCACAGATGGTTGAGGCCGAGTAGGGTAGTAGCAGCATCCGAACTGCCGCCGCCAATGCCGCCGCCCATGGGCAGGCGCTTGTCCAGCCAGATGTCGGCACCCAGGGTGCAGTTTGCGTGCTGTTGCAGCATGCGCGCGGCACGCACGATCAGGTTGCTGTCGTGGGGTACGCCGTCGATGGGCGTATGCAGGTGAATTTCACCGTCGGGGCGCAGGGCAAAGCCCAGCTCGTCACCGAAGTCGAGAAACTGAAACAGGGTTTGCAGCTCGTGATAGCCGTCGGTGCGGCGGCCGAGGATATGCAGCATCAGGTTGAGCTTGGCCGGTGCCGGCAGAGTCAGTTTGGCAGCGGCGGGTATTGCCGGTGTGGTCATTGGCCGAGCTGGCGCGGTTGCCAGTCCTTGATTACCAAGGTGACCTGCAGGTCAAAGCCGCTGAGCTTGATGCGCTCCGGCAGCCAGAAACCATTCTGCTCGGCATAGCTGAGGTACTCGACATGCCAGCCGTCTTGGCTCAATTGCGCCAGGTGGCTTTGGCTGTCGAGGTTCAGGCGGCTTTTGCTGTCTGGCGAAGGCAGGCCGCGAATCCACCAGAAGAGGTGTGAAACGGGCAGGTTCAGGCCCAGTTGGTCGCGCAGCAGTTGTTCGGGTGACTCAGCCTGGTAGCGGCCTTGGTTGGCCACTTCCAGTTGAATGGCGCCTGGGCGGCCGGTCAGACGTGCGGCACCGCGACCCAGTGGGCCGGACAGGCGGATGTCGTAATAGTCTTGGCGTTGTAGCCAGAAAAGAGTGCCGCTACCGGAGTCTTTCGGTGCACGGATACCGACTTTGCCATTGATCTGCCAGGCATCCAGGCCGCTGATCTGTTGCTTGTGCGCTTGCCAGCTTTGCGCGTTGCCCTGGCCTTCAAGGGCTTCGCGGGAGGTCAGGCCTGCGCAGCCTGCCAGTAATGTAATCAGGCTGAAAACTATCAGGTGGCGCGCAAGCATCAAAGCGTCTCTGCTCCGGTCAGGCGCAGCAGGGTGCTGCGCAGGATTGGGCTGTCGGGTTGTTGTTTCAGGGCTTCACGCCAGAGTTTGCGCGCTTCTTTCTGTTTCCCTTGTGCCCACAGCACTTCACCCAGGTGGGCGGCGACTTCGTGGTCGGGAAATTCCTGCAGTGCTCTGCGCAGTAGGCGTTCAGCTTCATCCAAATTGCCCAGGCGGTAATTCACCCAGCCGAGGCTGTCGAGTACTGCAGGGTCTTCAGGGTTGAGTTGGTGCGCCTGCTCGATCAACTGTTTGGCTTCGGCGTAGCGCGTGGTGCGGTCGGCGAGGGTGTAGCCCAGTGCATTGAGTGCCATGGCGTTGTCTGGTTCGCGCTCGAGTATAAAGCGCAGGTCACGCTCCAGCAGTGCGAGATCATCGCGCTTTTCCGCGAGCATGGCGCGGGTGTAGAGCAAGTTGAGGTCTTCGGGGAACTGTTCCAATCCTTGTTGGATCAGCTGCCAGGCGCGTTCGGTGTCCTGCTGCTTGGACCAGGCTTCGGCTTCGATCAGGTACAGCTGGATGGCGTAGTCAGGCTGGCTTTCGCGAGCTTGACGCAGTCGCTCGGCGGCTTCTTCAGCACGCTGTGCCTTGAACAGCAGTTCGCTCTGCCGGGCTTGGGCCGGCAGGTAATCGTTGCCGGGGCCGACCAGGGCGTACTCGATCAATGCGCTGGCGGTATCACCGAGTTCTTCATAGGCGCGGGCCAGGTTGTAATGCGCGGCTTCACTGTGGCTGTCGCGTTCGACCAGTTCTTCGAGATAGACGATGGCCTCTTTCCAGGCTTTGGCTTCAAGGCAGACCAGTGCCAGCGAAAAGCGCAGGTCATCATCATCAGGGTTCTGTTGCAGCAGTGAGGCAAACTCGCCTTTGGCTTCGTCCAGGCGGTCTTCGGCCACCAGCAGACGTGCATAGGTGAGGCGCAGGCGCTTGTCGTCCGGGTATTGCTCGATGCCTTTTTCCAGCAGCGGCAGGGCCTCATCGTTGCGCTCAAGGCTTTGCAGTAGGCGGGCATGCAACAGGATTGAGGCGATGGGGCGGTCTTTACTGGGTTGCTGCTCCAGTAGCTCCAGGGCCTCCTGCGGCTGGCCATTCTGTTGCAGCAGCAGGGCTTTGCCAAATTGCAGCTGGCTGTTGTCCGGATACTTTGACTGCAGGCGGTTGAAGCTTTGCAGCAGGCCGGCGCGGGTGTCCGGGTCAGTTTCAGCGGCGGATAGGGCGAGGAAGTCGAAATGCGTATCGCCCTGACGCTGCAGCACCTGCTCCATAAAGGTCATGGATTCGTCATAGCGGCCGGCACGTGCCAGTTGCACGGCGGCGGCGCGCTGCGCGTCGATATTCTCGGGAGCGGTCTTGGCCCACAGCAGGCTGGTTTCCAGCGCGGGCTGTTCGGCCCCCAGGTACTCGGCTATGCGAAAGCCGCGCTCGGCGACGCCAGCATCCTGGGTGGCATTGGCCTGCTCTACATAGTTTTCCAGGGCAATGTCGAAGCGGTTGCGCTGGCCTGCCAGTTCCGCGACCAGCAGCGACAGCAGGGTTTCTTGGCTGAAGTTGCGGTAAACCTGCGGCTGTGTTTCTGCGGCGACAACAGCGGGCTCTTCCACCGGTGGCGTGCCATCCGGAGCAGAGGGGGTAAAGGTCTGGCAGCCACTTAAAAAGGCAGCGGCAGTCAGCAACGCGAAGGATCTATTCATAGGAAGAGTATGTGGCCAACCTGCGGTTTGGGCATCATGACACAAGCGCTGGGGCAAGCCCATGGGCTGCAATGATGCGGATTAAGAGATAAAGCTGGCTATTGGGACAATCGGCCGCAGTGGTTGTTCTCGCTTTGCCGAAGTAGGACAATTGCCGGCTTCCACTCCCTGTCAGCGACGTGCATGGCCTTTATTGCCCTCGGTATCAACCACAAGACCGCCTCGGTGGACGTCCGCGAACGCGTGGCTTTCACTCCTGAGCAGTTGGTTGAGGCGTTGCAGCAACTCTGTCAGCGCACCAGCAGCCGGGAGGCGGCGATTCTTTCGACCTGCAATCGCAGTGAGCTGTATCTCGAGCAGGATGAGCTGAGCGCAGACGAAGTGCTGGCCTGGTTGGCCAACTACCATCGCTTGAGCCTCGAAGAACTGCGTGCCTGCGCCTATATCCATGCCGATGATGAAGCCGTGCGTCATATGATGCGCGTGGCCTCGGGGCTGGACTCCATGGTGCTTGGCGAGCCGCAGATTCTCGGTCAGATGAAATCGGCATTTGCTGTGGCCCGGGAAGCCGGCACCCTCGGCCCGCTGCTCGGGCGCTTGTTCCAGGCCACCTTCAGCACCGCCAAGACCGTGCGCACGGATACCGCGATTGGCGAGAACCCGGTGTCCGTGGCTTTTGCCGCCGTCAGCCTGGCCAAGCAGATTTTCGCTGACCTGCACCGCAGCCAGGCGCTGCTGATCGGCGCCGGTGAAACCATCAGCCTGGTCGCCCGCCATCTACACGATCAGGGCATCAAGCGCATCGTCGTCGCCAATCGCACCCTGGAACGCGCCAGCAGCCTGGCCGAACAATTTGGCGCGCATGCCGTGCTGCTCTCGGAAATCCCTGATGAGCTGGTCAACAGCGATATCGTGATCAGTTCCACTGCCAGCCAGCTGCCGATTCTCGGCAAGGGCGCGGTCGAGCGGGCGCTGAAGCAGCGCAAGCACAAGCCGATCTTTATGGTCGACATCGCCGTACCGCGTGATATCGAGCCGGAAGTCGGCGAGTTGGACGACGTTTACCTCTACACCGTCGATGACCTGCACGAAGTGATCGCGGAGAACCTCAAGAGCCGCCAGGGCGCGGCCCAGGCCGCCGAAGAGTTGGTCAGCGTTGGCGCCCGCGACTTTATGCAGCGTCTGCGCGAGCTGGCGGCAGTGGATGTGCTTAAGGCCTACCGTCAGCAGGCTGAGCGTTTGCGTGATGAGGAGCTGAACAAGGCCCTGCGTCTGCTCAACAATGGCAGTTCGGCCGAGGATGTACTGGCGCTGCTGGCCCGCGGTCTGACTAACAAGCTGCTGCATGCGCCCAGTGTGCAGCTGAAAAAATTCTCTGCTGACGGCCGCGTCGATGCGCTGGGCGTGGCCCAAGAACTGTTTGCCCTCGACGAGGGCGCGCCGCCTGCATCTACCCATAGCAGTTCGGCTAATAAATAAAGGTCTGCAATGAAAGCGTCACTGATCAACAAACTCGACCTGTTGCAGGATCGTTTCGAAGAGCTGACCGCGTTGCTCGGCGATGCCGAAGTGATTAGCAACCAGCCGCAGTTTCGCGCCTATTCCAAGGAATACGCCGAACTTGAGCCTGTGTACCAGGCATTCAGTGCGTTCCGTAAAGTCCAGTCCGACCTCGAAGGCGCCCAGGCACTGTTGAAAGACAGCGACCCGGACATGCGCGAGATGGCCGAAGAGGAAGTCGCCGAGGCCAAGGAGCAACTGATCGAGCTGGAAGCTACGCTGCAGCGCATGCTGCTGCCGAAAGACCCGAATGACGGCCGTAACGTGTTCCTCGAAGTGCGCGCCGGTACCGGTGGCGACGAGGCGGCGATCTTCTCCGGCGACCTGTTCCGTATGTACTCGCGTTATGCCGAGAAGCAGGGCTGGCGTGTGGAAGTGCTGTCGGCCAGCGAAGGCGAGCATGGCGGCTACAAAGAGGTCATTGCCCGGGTCGAGGGCGACAACGTTTACGGCAAACTCAAATTCGAGTCCGGTGCGCACCGCGTGCAGCGCGTGCCGGAAACAGAATCCCAGGGCCGTATCCACACCTCGGCCTGTACCGTCGCCGTGCTGCCCGAGCCGGATGAGCAGATGGCCATCGACATCAACCCGGCCGATCTGCGCGTTGATACTTACCGCAGCTCCGGCGCGGGTGGTCAGCACGTCAACACCACTGATTCGGCGATCCGTATTACCCACATCCCCACCGGCACCGTGGTGGAATGTCAGGAAGAGCGCTCGCAGCACAAGAACCGCGCCAAGGCCATGGCCTGGCTCGCGGCAAAATTGAAAGACCAACAGGAAGCAGCTGCGCACAAGGAAATTTCCGATTCGCGCAAATTGCTGGTGGGCTCCGGTGACCGTTCCGAGCGCATTCGCACCTATAACTTCCCGCAAGGGCGGGTCACCGATCACCGCATCAACCTGACCTTGTATTCGCTCAACGAAGTGATTGCCGGCGGCGTCGAGGCGATTATCGAGCCGCTGCTGGTCGAGTATCAGGCCGATCAGCTGGCCGCGCTGGGCGATTGATGCGGGTTTGAGCACGCCCCGGAATTGCATCCGGGCTACGGAAATAAAGCCCATGGCCACTATCGAATCCCTGCTTAGCCACGCCGAACTACCCGACTCGCCAACCCCGAGGCTGGACGCCGAGCTATTGCTCGCCAACGCCCTAGGTAAGTCGCGCAGCTATCTGCATACCTGGCCGGAGCGCGAACTTGAGGCCGAGCAGCTTGAGCGTTATCAGGCCGCAATCGTTCGGCGTCAGGCTGGCGAGCCGGTGGCCTATATCCTCGGTCAGCAAGGTTTCTGGAGCCTGGATCTGGAAGTTGCCTCGCATACCCTGATTCCGCGCCCGGATACCGAGCTGCTGGTGGAAACTGTTCTCGCGCTGCTGCCAGCTACGCCTGCTGCGCTGCTTGATCTCGGCACCGGCACCGGTGCGATTGCTCTGGCCTTGGCCAGCGAGCGCCCGGCCTGGCGACTAACCGGGGTTGATCGCGTGGCGGAGGCGGTGGCCCTGGCCGAACGCAACCGAGCGCGGCTCGGCCTGAACAATGCCAGCTTTATTGAAAGCCACTGGTTTAGCGCCCTTGCTGGTCAGCGTTATCAGCTGATTGTCAGCAACCCGCCGTATATCGCCGCCGATGATCGCCACCTGGCCGAAGGCGATGTGCGCTTCGAGCCGAGCAGCGCGCTGGTGGCGGGTGCGGATGGGCTGGACGATATTCGCCTGATCATTGCACAGGCGCCGGAGTATCTTGAAGCGGGTGGCTGGCTGTTACTGGAGCATGGCTTTGATCAGGCAGCGGCGGTGCGCGAGCTACTCAGCGCGCGCGGGTTTAGCGCGGTGGAAAGCCGGCGTGACCTGGGTGGCCATGAGCGCATCAGTCTGGGACGCTTCGATAATGAGTGACGCCATGAGTGCGCAGGACATGCTGAATGACGAGGAGTTGCTGCGCTATAGCCGGCAGATTCTCCTGCAACAGATCGATATCGCCGGCCAGCTGCGCCTGAAAAACAGCCGTGCGCTGATTATCGGCCTCGGCGGCCTGGGTTCGCCGGTGGCGCTTTACCTGGCCGCCGCTGGGGTCGGTGAGTTGCATCTGGCGGACTTTGATACGGTCGACCTGACCAACCTGCAGCGGCAGATCGTCCACGACACAGCGAGCATCGGCCTGAGCAAGGTCGACTCGGCGAGCAAGCGCCTGCTGGCGATCAACCCGCAGCTGCGATTGCAAGCCCATCGGCAGGGCCTGGACAGCGATTCGCTGGCCGCAGCGGTGGCGGCAGTCGATCTGGTGCTGGATTGCTCGGACAACTTCAGCACCCGCGAGGCGGTCAACGCCGCGTGTGTGGCGGCCAAGGTGCCGCTGGTCAGTGGCGCGGCGATTCGTCTGGAAGGCCAGCTCTCGGTCTTCGATCCGCGGCGCGATGACAGTCCCTGCTACCACTGCATCTATGGCCATGGCAGCGAAGCCGAGCTGACCTGCAGCGAAGCCGGCGTGGTTGGCCCGTTGGTCGGCCTGGTCGGTAGTTTGCAGGCGCTGGAAGCCTTGAAGCTGCTGGCGCAATTTGGCGAGCCGCTGGTAGGGCGTCTGCTGCTGATCGATGCGCTTGGTAGCCGTTTCCGCGAGCTGCGGGTCAAACGCGATCCGGGCTGCAGCGTGTGTGGAGTGGCCAGCGGTGAGTAACGCGCCGATTGGTGTGTTCGACTCCGGCGTCGGCGGCCTGTCGGTGCTGGGCGAGATTCGCGCGTTGCTGCCGAATGAGTCGCTGCTCTATGTGGCCGACAGCGGCCATGTGCCCTACGGCGAGAAGAGCCCGGAATTTATTCGCGAGCGCTGCCGGGTGCTGGCCGAGTTTCTGCTTGCCCAGGGCGCCAAGGCGCTGGTGCTGGCCTGCAACACTGCCACGGTGGCGGGAGTGGCCGAGTTGCGTGAGCTGTATCCGCAGCTGCCGTTGGTGGGCATGGAGCCGGCGGTCAAACCTGCAGCTGCCGCCACGCAGAGTGGCGTGGTCGGTGTGCTGGCCACCACAGGCACGCTAAAAAGCGCCAAGTTCGCCGCCTTGCTCGACCGTTTTGCCAGCGATGTGCGGGTGATTACCCAGCCTTGTCCGGGGTTGGTCGAGCGTATCGAGGCCGGCGAGCTGGATAGCCTTGCCACCCGCGAGCTGCTGCAGGGTTTTGTCGCGCCGCTACTGGCTGAAGGCTGTGACACGCTGATTCTCGGCTGCACCCATTACCCCTTTATCAAACCGCTGCTGCGCAGCCTGGTGCCAGATTCGATCAGCCTGATCGACACGGGCGCGGCGGTGGCGCGGCAAGTCCAGCGCCTGCTGACCAGCCATGATCTGCTCGCCAGCGGTCCGGCGCAGCCTGCGCAGTTCTGGTCGAGTGGTGATCCAGCGGCCATGCAGCGGGTGTTGCCGCTGCTGTGGGGCGATGCGGCGCTGGTCAGCGGTCTGCCTGGCACGGTTTAGCCATGAGTCGGCTTTCTCTGTAGCTAAAGATTTCTATACTCTCAAGCAGCGTCAGCAAGCTTCTACTTGGGTGGATAAGGATTATTACCATGAGAAAAGTCATGACTCTGGCTGCGTTGGCAGCCTTGACTTGGGGGCAAGTCAGTGCAGTGCAGGCGATGGATCTGAGTGTGGCGGTTGGCCAGACGGGCGACTCGACCATGACCTACCGCCTGGGCACCCAGTTCGATTTCAACCAGAGCTGGTTTGTCAGTGATGTCGGTCGTCTGACCGGTTACTGGGATGCGGCGTACACCTACTGGGACGGTGACGAAGCCTCCAGCAACCACAGCCTTTCGCTCAGTCCGGTGTTCGTCTACGAGTTTGCTGGCGAGCGCGTCAAACCCTATATCGAGGCCGGTATTGGCATTGCTGCGTTCAGCAGCACCGAGCTGGAAGACAACGACCTGGGCTCGTCCTTCCAGTTTGAAGACCGCATCGGTTTCGGTGTGCGTTTCGCCGGGCAGGAAGTCGGCGTGCGTGCACTGCATTATTCCAACGCCGGGCTTAAACAACCTAACGACGGCGTTGAGAGCTATAGCCTGCATTACCGCATGAGTTTCTAGCGGTTTGAACTGTTAAAAAGCCGGATTGTTATCCGGCTTTTTTCTGGCCTGCCGCCCATGGCGGGCACCCCTTCGGGGCCATCGCTGTGCGACGTTAAAAACGTTCCTGACGATATTTTGTGCCTGCAGTAAACCGCGCACTCAGCGGTAGATGCTGCTCATGCCCTTGCGCTCGTCCAGGCATTCGGGGGAGGCGGTTTCGAATTCGCGGCAGATCAGTGGGCGCACTTCGTAAATGGTGCAGCGCATGCTGTCGCGGTCCAGTGCGGCGCACCAGCCGTCGTCCAGGCGCAGCATGACTTCGCCGCCCCAGTCATCGGTGTCGATATAGCGGGGCGGCACGCCGGTTTCGGTGATTAGCATGACTTCCAGCTGGCAGCAGCAGGCCGCGCAGTTGCTGCAGCTGACGGCCGGCTCGTCGGCGAGTTGGGTATGCGGGATGTGTTGACTCATGCCGGGCAGTGTACGCCATCAGCATTACGCCGGCGCTTAAGGCCGACGTAGGGCGTTGTCCGTCGGCGTTTTGTAGCGCTTGCCGGCTACGCCGACTGGCGTGTGCGCAGGCTCTGTTCGTACTGGCTGCGATAAAGTTTGGCGAAGCCATGCAGCACGGGCATCACCACGGCCCAGATCGCGCCGATCAGCAGCAGGCTTTGCCAGGTGCCGTAGGGCAGGCTGACGCCGGCGATCTGAGCGCCGCCGTAGTAGGACAGCGGTGCGCCAATCGCACCGAGCAGGCTGCCGCGCCACCAGGGTTGCGCGGTCCAGGCCAGGCAGTGGTTGAGCGTGGTGGCCATCAGCAGCCACAGGCTGGCCAGCCACAGCGGGATCAATGTGCGCGGCTCGCCGAAATCGAACACACCGAGGTTGAGCAGGAAGCTGTCCAGCGCGCTGCCAGCGAGAAACACCGTGATCACCAGCTTGCCTTCTGCTGCCCAGCTGCTGGTCCACAGCAGGTGCACCGCCAGCATCGCTGCCACACTCAGCAGCCACAGGCTGTCGCCGCCGAAGACGCAGGCAAACCAGCCAAGCTGAAATAGCAGGGTGTTGACAATCAATTTAGGCATTGAAGTTTCCCAGTAGCGGAGCTGGACGTGCCGCCGGCTTGGCCAGCAACAGCTGTGCGGTGCCGATGGTGCGCTCGATAAAGCCGCCCTCGCAGTAGCACAGGTAGAACTCCCACAGGCGGAAGAAGTAGTCGTCATAACCCTGCTGCTCCAGCTTGTGCCGTGCCTGGCGCAGGTTGTCGTGCCAGATGCGCAGGGTGCGCGCATAGTGCAGGCCGAAATCTTCCATGTGGTGCAGGTTCATGTCGGTTTTGGCGCTGATGATTTCCAGCATTTTATTCACCGACGGCAAGGCACCACCGGGGAAGATGTAGCGTTGAATGAAGTCCACCGCGTTTTTCGCCTGCTCATAGCGCTGGTCACGGATGGTGATGGCCTGCAGCAGCATCAGGCCGTCGGGCTTGAGCAGGTTGGCGCATTGCTGGAAGTAGGTGGGCAGGAAACGATGGCCAACGGCCTCGATCATCTCGATCGACACCAGCTTATCGAACTGCCCGCTCAGGTCGCGGTAATCCTCTAGTAGCAGCGTGATCTGCCCTTGCAGGCCTTGCTCCTGAATGCGTCGTTCGGTGTAGGCGTACTGCTCACGCGATAAGGTGGTGGTGGTCACCTTGCAGCCGTAATGGGTCGCGGCGTAGATCGCCATGCTGCCCCAGCCCGTGCCGATTTCCAGCAGGTGGTCGCTGGGCTTGAGGGCAAGCTTCTGGCAGATACGCTCTAGCTTGTTCAGTTGCGCCTGCTCAAGGCTGTCATCGGCGCTGCGAAACATGGCCGCCGAATACATCATGGTCGGGTCGAGGAACTGCTCGAACAGGTCGTTACCCAGGTCGTAATGCGCCGAGATGTTCTTGCGCGAGCCCTTGCGGGTATTGCGGTTGAGCCAGTGCAGGCCCTGGATCAGCGGACGACCCAGCTGAGCCAGGCCGCTTTCCATGGCGTCGAGGACGTCGAGGTTGCTGACGAATACACGGATCACCGCGGTCAGGTCCGGAGTGGTCCAGTAACCGTGGATATAGGCCTCACCCGAGCCGATCGAGCCATTGCCGGCCACCAACCCCCAAACCGCACCATCCTGCACCTGGATCTCGGCACTGAGGCTGGAATGGGCATCGCCGAATTCCATGCGTTCATCACCTTCAACGATCACCAGCTGGCCATGGCGCAGTTGTTTCAGCTGGCGCAGTACCGCACGGCGCAGCAGGCTGGCACCAATGCCGCTGCCGGCACGCACCACATGTTTGGCGGAGGTCAGGCTAGAGCTTTTCATGGAGGGCGTCCTTTGATGCGGGGCGGGCGACGCGGAAATCACCTTCAGCGGCCCGGTGGGTGAACAGGGGAATACGTTTGAGCAGCAGACGCAGGGCTTGCCAGTAAATGGCGGCCACGGTCTTGCCAGTCATCCAGGGAAAGTGCAGCAAATAGCGGTGCAGGCTGGCGCGGTTGAGTTCAGTGCGTTGCAGGCTGAGGCTGGCGTCGAAGAGTTTTTCCTCGCCTTGCCAGTCGGCCATATGAATGCCCAAGCGCTCACCGGCCGGGCTGAAACTCATGCGGTATTCCAGCTCGCGCGGCAGAAAGGGCGAGACGTGAAACGCCTTGGCCACAGCAACATGCAGGTGCCCCTCACCCTCGGCCGGCAGCACGTAGTGATAACGCTCACGGAAGGGCGTGTTGCTCACTTCGCAGAGAATCGCTGCCAGGCGGCCATCGGCTTCATGGCAGTAGAAAAAACTCGCCGGGTTGAAACTCAACCCCCAACTGCGCGGCTGGGTTAGCAGGCAAATGCGGCCTAGGGGCGTGCGGCCCAGCGCTTCAGTGACGCGTTGGCGCACGGCGTCGATGAGGCTGGCACCAGCACCGGTGAACTGCGGCAAGTAGTCAGTTTCGCGAAAGGCAAAGGGCGCAAAGCGACCGCGCCCGGCCAAGGGCGACAGCGCAAGCACGGCCTCCTGCTCACTCAGGTCGAGGTAGAGCAGGCCCATACGATAGCGGAAGTTATGCAGCCGCGGGGCAAAGCGCCGGTGCTGCACCCAGCCGCTGTACAGGGCGCTGTTCAGTGCCGTGGTGCTGTTCACTAGAGTGCTTCGCCGAATTCACGAGCCACGCGAAGCGCACTGACCACGCCATCTTCGTGGAAACCATTGGCCCAGTAAGCACCGCAAAAGTAGCTGTGGTTGGCACCGAGCAGCTCTTCCCAGCGCGCCTGTGCGGCCATGCCGGCCAGGCTGTATTGCGGGTGGGCGTAGGTGTAGCGCGCCAGGATTTTGCTTGGGTCGATGGCGGCGGTCTGGTTCAGGCTGACGCAGAAGGTGGTGTCGCTCTGGATACCTTGCAGGATGTTCATGTCATAGGTGACGGCGGCTGGCTGATCCACTGGGCCGCCGAGGCGGTAGTTCCAGCTGGCCCAGGCCAGTGGCCGTTTCGGCAACAGGCGGGTGTCGGTGTGCAGCACCACGTCGTTGTCGGCATAGGGCAGCGCACCGAGGATGGCCTGTTCGGTCGGTGTCGGTGCAGCCAGCAACGCCAGTGCCTGGTCGCTGTGGCAGGCAAACACCACTTTGTCGAACCGCTCGCTGCCGGCAGCGCTGTGCACGGTCACACCGTCGCCATCGCGTTCAACCCGGGTGACTGCGCAGTTCAGGCGGATGTGTTGCTTGAACGATGCGGTCAACGGCGCCACATAGCTGCTGGAGCCGCCTTCGATCACGCACCACTGCGGGCGGTCGCTGACAGATAGCAAACCGTGGTTTTTGAAGAAGCGCACAAAGAACTGCAGCGGGAAACCGAGCATGTCATTCAGCGACATCGACCAGATCGCGGCGCCCATCGGCACGATGTAATGCTGGATAAAGCGCTCGCTGTAGCCATTGGCCTTGAGGTAATCGCCCAGGGTCATGTCACTGGCGATACGTTGCTGATTAAGGTCGTTCAGCGCCTCGCGGTTGAAGCGCAGGATGTCGCGCACCATGCCCCAGAATTTCGGCGACAGCAGGTTACGACGCTGAGCGAACAGGCTGTTGAGGTTGTGGCCGTTGTATTCCACGCCGCTGATGGGGTCGCTGACCGAGAAGCTCATCTCGGTAGCCTTGAAGCCCACGCCGAGCTGACTCAGTAGGCGGATGAAGTTGGGGTAGGTCCAGTCGTTAAACACGATAAAACCAGTGTCCACGGCATAGCTCTGGCCATCGACTTGTACGTCCACGGTATGGGTGTGACCGCCAATCCAGTCACTGGCTTCAAACACCGTGATGGCGTGGTTACGGTTGAGCAGGTAAGCGCTGGTCAAACCGGCGATACCGCTGCCGATAATGGCGATCTTCATTGGCTGTCCTTAGTCTTGGCTTCAGTGCGGGCCATACGGGCGCCGATGGCCACCTGCACACGCTTGGGCAAATGGCCCAGCAGTTTGAGCATGGCGATAAACGGGCCCGGGAAATTGATTTCAAACGGCTGCTGGTGCAGGCGCTCGGCGATATAGCGGGCGGCTTTTTCAACCGGCCAGCGCATCGGCATGGGGAAATCGTTTTTCTGCGTCAGCGGGGTGTCGACAAACCCGGGGCTGACTAGGGTGACGGCTATGTGCTCGGCGTGCAGGTCGATGCGCAACGCTTCCATCAGGTAGCGCATGGCGGCCTTGGAGGCACCGTAGGCTTCTGCACGTGGCAGTGGCATGAACGTCACCGAGCTGCCCACCCCTACCAGCTGAGCGCGGTTACCCAGGCGCAACAAGGGCAGGGCGGCTTCGATGCAGTAACTGGCCGAGAGCAGGTTGGCGCGCATCACGCGTTCGACCATCGCCGCCTCGAAGGCGCTGACCTCGACATATTCGCAGGTGCCGGCATTAAGGATGGCGCAGTCCAGCGCCCCCCATACCTGGGCAATGTGCTCGCCGATGGCGCGTACTTGCGCGGCATCGCTGAGGTCGCCGGCCACCACCAGTACTTGCTGCGGATAGCGCTTGGCCAGTGCCTGCAAAGGCTCAAGGCTGCGCGCACTGAGAGCGAGGCGGTGGCCTTGTTCGAGCAGTTGTTCTGCCAGTGCGGCGCCGATGCCACTGCTGGCGCCGGTGAGCCAGATGCGCCGTGCGTTCGCGTTCATGCCAACCTCCGTTTCAGCCAGCGAATTGCCGAGCCGAGTAAGGGCAGATGCTCGTAGAGCAGGCTGCCGGCGTCGAAATAGTCACGGTGACGATAGACCTTGTCCTGCCACAGCAGGTGCGAGCAACCTTCCACGCGGATCAGTTGGCCGCCAGCGAGGCGTGGGTGGCGGTAACTCATGGTCCAGCGCAGGTAGCCTTCACCGTCGCGCACCTGGTCAAAACCGTAGAAGTCAAAGCGCAGTTCGCTGACGTTAGCGTACATGTCGCCGAAGTAACGCTGCATATTGGCCAGGCCGCGCACCTCATGCAGCGGGTCGCAGAACAGCGCGTCGTCGCTGTACAGCTGGCCCAGCCGATCGAGATTGTCTTTGTTCAGCCCGGCAAAGTCTTGGGCGAACTGACGCAGAAAGTCGCTCACAGGGCCTCCTCGCCGGCAAAGTGCGGCAGGCTTTTGAATGCGGCCAGCGCGCGCGCGCGGCTCTTGCTCAGGTCGACAATTGGCGTCGAATAGTCGGCGATACCAAACAAACCGCCCATCCCAGCAGGGTTGTGGATATTGGTTTTATTAAGCCCCACCAGCTCAGGCAGCCATTGGCGGATAAAGCGGCCATCTGGATCGAATTTCTGTGACTGGCTCAGCGGGTTGAAGATGCGGAAATACGGCGCCGAATCGGTGCCGGTGGAGGAGCTCCATTGCCAGCCGCCGTTATTGGCCGCCAGGTCGCCGTCAATCAGGTGGCGCATAAAGAATCGCTCGCCCTCGCGCCAGTCGATCAGCAGGTTTTTGGTGAGAAACATGGCCACGATCATACGCAGGCGGTTGTGCATCCAGCCAGTAGCCAATAGTTGGCGCATGGCTGCATCAATGATCGGAAAGCCGGTGCGCCCTTCCTGCCAGGCTTTCAGCTCCAGCGGTGCATCACGCCAGGCTACGGCCTCGGTTTCCGGGCGGAAGGCTCGGTGCATGGACACGCGCGGGTAGCCCACCAGGATGTGCTTGTAGAACTCGCGCCAGAGCAGTTCGTTGATCCAGGTAATCACCCCCACGTTGCCGCTGTCGAACTCGCCCTGATTAACCTGCAAGGCTGCATGCAGGCATTGGCGTGGCGAGATTACGCCAGCAGCCAGGTAAGCGGACAGCTGGCTGGTGCCGGGCTGTGCGGGGAAGTCGCGGGCGCTTTGGTAGAAGTCGATCTGCTGCGCGGCAAACGCATCCAGACGCCGCGCGGCCTCGGCTTCTCCGGCGGGCCATAGGTCACGCAAGGCCGTCGGGGGCAGGGCGAAGCCGGTAACGTGCTCAGGGATCGCATCCTGTTGGATCGCCAGCGGCGCCTGCGCCTTGGGCGTGGCGACCAGTGCCGGCAGGGCCGTGTGCAGGCGTTGATAGCAGACCTTGCGGAACTGGCTGTACACCTGGAAGTAGCCACCGGATTTGGTCAGTACACTGCCAGGCTTAAAGAACAGTTGATCCAGGTGGCTGCGGAAATTTATACCCAAGCCATCAAGCGTCTTCGCTACGGCCTGATCGCGGCGGCTTTCATGCACGCCGTACTCTTCATTGACCTGCACGCTGCCAATTTGCAGCTGTTGGCACAGTTCACCGATCACCTGCGGCGCGGCACTCCAGTCGTCAGCCTCACGCACCAGCAATGGCACATTGAGTTTGCTCAGCTCGGTGGCCAGTTCGTTTAGGTTGCGCAGCCAGAAGTCGACTTTGCTCGGTGCGTCATCGTGCGCCAGCCATTGGCTGGGGCTGATCAGGAACAGCGCCACGGTTGGCCCACTGCTCATGGCGGCGGCCAGGGCGCTGTTGTCCTGCACGCGCAGGTCGGTACGAAACCACATCAGTTGCAGCATGGTATTTCCCATCAGCTGTGCAGCAGGTTGAGATCGGTAAGGCTGTGCAGTGCAGCCAGAGGGTCCGCTGCCAGGCTCAGCTCAGCATTCTGCGCGGTGATCGCCACCAGCTCCTCGGCGTGAATCTGTACCACCTGGCCGACCAGCAAGCAGGGGCAGTCGTAACCGCCGAGCAGGCGTTGCAGGTGGGTACTGTTCAGCGCCTGACTGGAATACAGCAACACCGCACGCGGTTGAATGTGCTCAACCGCCAGGGCAAGTTCGGTGGGTGGCAGTGGCCAGTCAAAGACCTCTACTGGGCAGCCGGCGCTGCTTGCCAGCCAGGCGGTCAGCCACAGGCCAGGGGCCATCGGCAGGTCAGAGACGTTGATCAGCAACAGCGACGCGCCGTTGTACTGGCGGTTGTTGTGGTACAGGCGCGCGCCAAGTTTGCTGCGCAGCCAGGAATAGAAAAACACGCGCTCGGCCTGTGCGCCGAACTGGTTGCGCCAACGCAGTTCCAGTTCCTCAAACAACGGCAGAAGCAGCTGTTGGCATAGGGTATGGGGCGGATACAGCGCCAACTCGCTGTTGAAACAGTCGTCCAGGCGGCGCTCGTTGAGGTTGCAGATCGCTTCCTGCAGCTGCTGGCGCCGCGCGTCCCATTGCGAGCTGGCCTCGGCAAACGCCGGTTGGCCAGCGCGTAGCAAGCCTTTGACTTGGCTGACCGACACGCCACGATTCAGCCAGGTCAGAATCGCCTGGATGCGTGTGACGTGCTCATCGGCATACAGGCGATGCCCTTTGGGAGTGCGGTGCGGCACGATCAGGCCATAGCGCCGCTCCCAGGCACGTAAGGTAACGGCGTTAACACCGGTGATACGCGCCACATCGCGGATCGGCATAAAGCCTTGGGCAATGGCCGCCTGGTAGTCGTCGGCGGCTGCGCCGTCATTCATGGGTTCAAGGCTCATAGCGCATTACGCAGGCTGAGGTTTTCCGGGTGTGGCTGCAGGTACACCTGCTGCGCAATATAGGTATCAGGATGGCGACGGAAGTGGTGCTTGAGCAGGGTCATGGGCACTACCAGCGGCACGACGCCATGACGGTATTGACCGATCAGCTGCTGCATTTCCTGCTTTTCGTCGCTGCTCAGTGATTGCTTGAGGTAGCCACTGAGGTGCTGCAGCACGTTGCTGTGGGTGCGGCGGGTGGCGCAGCTTTTCAGAGCGCTCATCAAATCGCTGAAGTAGCGCGGTGCCAGTTCATTGAGGTCTTGCTGGCCAAGGTTGCCGAGCATGCGACCCAGGTGTTTGTACTGCACCGGGTTGGTGGCCATAAGCAGGTATTTGTAGCGCGAGTGGAAGTCGATCAGGCTTTTGCGCGTCAGGCCATCGCGTAACAGCTGTTGCCATTCGGAGTAAGCAAACACGCGTGTGATGAAATTCTCGCGCAGGATTGGATCATTCAGGCGACCATCTTCTTCCACCGGCAGGTTAGGGTGCCGCGCACAAAATGCCTGGGCAAAGATGCCGCGCCCCGGTTCACTGGGGCGACCGTTTTCCTGGTAAACCTTGACCCGGTGCAAGCCGCAAGACGGCGACTGCTGCATAAAGATGTAGCCGCAGATATCGGTCAACTCACCGGCCATGCGTTCACCGTAGGCAGCCAGCGGTGCGGTGACATCCACCTCACGACTGACCGTGCCCACGGCGCGTGGCGCCTGAGGATCACCGACCAGGCGGATGGGCTCGCGGGGTACGCCCATGCCGATCGCCACTTCTGGGCAGAGCGGGGCAAAGTCGAAGTACTCACTGAGCGTGCGGCTGCACAGGCGTGATTCCTTGTGGCCGCCGTTGTAGCGTACCTCGGTGCCGAGCAGGCAAGCGCTAATGCCCAGTTTGGGTTTGCCAGTGGCGTGTGGTGATGGGCTCATGGGCAACCTCTGATGTGCGACTTGTACAGATCCTGTTGGATGTACAACTTGTCTTCATCATAGGTTTGTAATTGTACAAGTCAATATCTTTGTACAACTACTGTAGGGTTTTGTGTGTAAGGCTGTTACGTCCAGCCCATGCGCCAGTGTTCGGGGTTTTCCAACACGCGCCAGTCCAGCCGTTGACAGCGTTGATTGAGCACCGCTTGCAGTTCTATCTGCAGCACCGTGCCCTCCTCGTCGCAGAAAAGCTCGGTGACAAGAAAGTGCTTCTCACGGTTCTGCGGCAGCACCGCTGTCCATTTCGACAACAGCAGCTTGCGCGGATTGAGCCGGTGCTTCGCCGGTGCATTGTGCGCGTGAGGGGTCATTGCAGGTGCTCAAGCAGGCGGCGGGCAGCTTCCTGGCCGCTGAGCCAGGCGCCTTCAACCCGGCCGGACAGGCACCAGTCGCCGCAGGCATAAATGCCCAGGTCAGCATCGGCCAGTACGCCCCACTGGTGCGCGCTGGCTGGGCGCGCATAAAGCCAGCGGTGCGCCAGGCTAAAGGCGGGGGCGGGCACGGCGCAGCCGATCAACTCGGCGAAGGCGCCTAGCAAGTGTTCGGTGACGGCTTCCTTGGGCAGATCCAGGTGCTGTTTGGTCCACTGGCTGGTGGCGTGCAGCACCCAGGTGTCGAGATGGGTGTCGCGGCTGGGTTTGCTGCGGTTACGTGCCAACCAGTCGAGCGGGCTGTCTTGCACGAAGCAGCCTTCGACGCGGGTTTCCAGCGGGGTGTCGAAGGCCAGGGCCACTGCCCAGGTTGGGTCCATGGCCACGCTGGCCGCCGCGCCAGCCAATTTCGGCGCGCTCGACAGCAGCGCTGTGGCCTGAGGCGCGGGGGTGGCGACGATTACATGGCTGAACGGTCCATGGCTGTTGCCTTCGGCGTCCTGCAGATGCCAATGCTGTTCGCCGCGGAATACTTCGGTAATGCGGCAGGAGAAGGCCACTGGCAAGGCGCCAAGCATTGCGCGAGTAATTGCACTCATGCGTGGGCTGCCGACCCAGCGCACTTGTTCATCCGGCGAGGCGCTGAGCTGGCCGTTGTTGAAGTTGTAGAGACTGGGGGTCCACTCGGCGACCCAGCCACGCGCTTGCCACTGCTGCACCAGCTCGACAAACCGGCGGTCGCGGGCGGTGAAGTACTGCGCGCCCAAGTCCAGTGCGCCGGCATCGCTACGCTTACTGGCCATACGGCCACCGCTGCCGCGGCTCTTGTCGAACAGTTGTACGGGGTGCCCGGCGGCATGCAGCGCCTGCGCGGCAGACAGCCCGGCGATGCCGGTGCCGATGATGGCGATGGGGTGAAGAGCGGTCATGGTCTACCTCGTGTTTTCAAGCGTTAGGCTACGCTTTAGACAAAAGCTATACAATATCGTTTTTGTGTATAAGCTATGCCAAAGTCGATCCTGCCTTTCTATAGTTAAGACAACCTGCAGCCGGATTGAAGCCACAAACGCGATTAATCCGTCGGTGGTCACCTATTGAGCACGGTCATACGAGGGCATTTCTATGCACATTCTTCTGACGGGCGGGACCGGTTTGATCGGGCAGGCGCTGTGCCGACACTGGTTGCAGCAAGGCCACCAGCTGACGGTGTGGAGCCGAAGGCCCGAGCAGGTCGCGGCGCTCTGCGGGAACGCGGTGCGCGGTATTGGTCGGCTCGAAGAACTGGGTGAAGAACCGCTGGATGCCGTGGTCAACCTGGCCGGCGCACCGATTGCCGACCGGCCCTGGACGCGTAAACGCAAGGCACTGCTATGGGCCAGCCGGATTGGCCTGACCGAACAATTGCTGGCCTGGCTGGAAAGCCGCGCGCACAAGCCGCAGGTGTTGTTGTCCGGTTCGGCAGTTGGCTGGTATGGCGACGGTGGCGAGCGTGAATTGCATGAAGATTCGCCGCCCGTCAGCAAGGATTTCGCCGCCCAACTGTGCGGTGCCTGGGAAGAAACCGCCCTGCGCGCTGAGGACTTAGGCATCCGTGTGGTGTTGCTGCGCACGGGGCTGGTGCTGGCTGCTGACGGCGGGCTGCTCAAGCGCCTGCTGTTGCCGTTCAAGCTTGGCCTGGGTGGCCCGCTCGGCAATGGCCGGCAGTGGATGCCGTGGATACATCTCAGCGACCAAATCGCCCTGATTGATTTTCTCCTGCAGCAGGACTCTGCGCGCGGTCCTTATAATGCCTGCGCGCCGACGCCGGAGCGTAACCGCGCCTTCAGCCAGGCCCTAGGCCGCGAGCTGCATCGCCCGGCCTTTATGCCGGCCCCTGCATTTGCCCTGCGCATGCTGCTGGGTGAGCTGTCGGTGCTGCTGCTCGGTGGCCAGCGCGCGATGCCGACGCGCTTGCAGGAGGCTGGCTTCAGTTTTCGTTTTACTCATTTGGATGTGGCCCTGGCAGATTTGCTCGGCCACCACTGATTAGGACTTTGCATGACCGATCACGCCTTGCTGTTGGTAAACCTGGGCTCGCCGGCCTCCACTGATGTGGCCGACGTGCGTCGTTACCTCAACCAGTTCCTGATGGACCCCTATGTCATTGACCTGCCTTGGCCGCTGCGGAGGCTGCTGGTTTCGCTGATTCTGATCAAGCGTCCAGCCGCCTCGGCGCATGCTTATGCCTCGATCTGGTGGGAAGACGGCTCGCCGTTAGTGGTGCTGAGCAAGCGCCTGCATCAGGCGATGAAGGCGTCCTGGACCCACGGTCCGGTGGAGCTGGCCATGCGTTATGGCGAGCCGTCGCTGCAAACCGTGCTGACTCGCCTGGCTGCTCAGGGCATCAAGCAGGTCACGTTGGCGCCGCTGTACCCGCAGTTTGCTGACAGCACCACCACCACGGTGATCGAAGAAGCCAAGCGTGTGGTGCGTGAGCAGCAGCTGCCGATTCGCTTTTCCATCCTGCCGCCGTTCTACGATCAGCCGGAATACCTGGATGCCTTGGTGGATAGCGCCAAGCCCTATCTGGAGCAGGACTTTGACCATTTGCTCCTAAGCTTTCACGGCCTGCCGGAGCGGCACTTGCACAAGCTGGACGCCACTGGCCATTGCCTGAAGGGCGACGACTGCTGCCGTATGGCCTCACCTGAGGTGTTGGCCAGTTGTTACCGCGCTCAGTGCCTGCGCAGCGCCGAGCTATTTGCCCAGCGCATGGGGCTTAAACCTGAACAGTGGTCGGTGTCGTTTCAGTCGCGCTTGGGCCGCGCCAAATGGATCGAACCCTACACCGAGGCACGTCTCGATGAGTTGGCCAAGCAGGGCGTGAAGAAGTTGCTGGTGATGTGCCCGGCCTTTGTCGCCGACTGCATCGAAACTCTGGAGGAAATCGGCGATCGTGGCCGCGAGCAGTTTGTTGAGGCTGGCGGCGAAAGCCTGCAGCTGGTGTCGTGTCTGAATGATCATCCCAGCTGGGTCACTGCCCTTAAAACCCTCAGCGAGCGTGCACCGCTTCAGCTCTAGAGAAATATGCTGTGACGGTTATTCGCCCGAAAGGATGCTGCGCATTCGCCTGGCTAATAACACCTACGAGCGATACTCAGCGCCCTGCAACTCAGCCTAAGCTGGCAGTTCTTTCAACCGTCGTGCACCGCACCAACGGTGCCGAGGAGACTGCCAGTGCTCAACAACAATAACGGCTATCCCTCTTCCACCCGTGCCTGGGTGACTGTCGCCATCCTGATGGTGGCGTATGTGCTGTCGTTTATCGACCGGCAGATTCTCAATCTGCTGGTCGGCCCAATCCGCCGTGACCTGATGATCAGCGACACGCAGATGAGCCTGTTGATGGGCCTGTCCTTTGCGTTGTTCTACACCGTTTGCGGGATTCCCCTGGGCCGTCTGGCCGATACCAAGAGCCGTCGTGGCTTGATTGCTTTTGGCGTGCTGTTCTGGAGTGCCGCCACCGCCGCCTGCGGCATGGCCAAGCTGTACTGGCAATTTCTGCTCTGCCGCATTGGCGTGGGCGTTGGCGAGGCGGCGTTGTCGCCAGCGGCCTACTCGCTGATTGCCGACAGTTTTCCGGCTGAACGCCGCGCTACCGCCATCAGCGTATATTCCATGGGGGTTTACCTCGGTTCCGGGCTGGCCTTTCTGCTCGGTGGTCTGGTGATTCAGTTCGCCTCGGCTCAAGGCGATGTGGTGCTGCCGGTATTGGGTGAAGTACGGCCTTGGCAATTGATCTTTCTGATTCTTGGCGGCGCGGGGATTCTTTTCACCCTGCTCCTGCTGGCGGTCAAGGAGCCTGCACGTCGGGGCGTCGGGGCTGGTGTCGCGGTACCGCTGGCGGATGTTGGCCGGTATATCCGCGCCAACCGGCGTACCGTGCTCTGCCACAACTTCGGCTTTGCCGGCCTGGCGTTTGCCGGTTATGGCAGCGCAGCCTGGATTCCGACTTTCTTTATTCGTACGTACGGTTGGGATGCCGGCCAGGTCGGTATTGTTTACGGCAGCATCGTGGCGGTGTTCGGTTGTTTGGGCATTGTTTTCGGTGGCCGTCTGGCGGACTGGATGGCCAAGCGCGGCAGCAGCGACGCCAATATGCGCGTCGGCCTGTATGCGGCCGTTGGCGCGGTGCCTTTTGTGCTGGCCTTCCCGCTTATGGAAACGGCGCTATGGGCGGCGGTTCTGACAGCGCCGACGGTGTTCTTCCTGAGCATGCCATTTGGCGTCGCACCAGCTGCGATTCAGGAAATTATGCCCAACTCGATGCGCGGCCAAGCCTCGGCAATCTACCTGTTTGTCATCACCCTGATCGGCTTGGGCATCGGCCCGACGGCGGTGGCGCTGGTGACCGACTATGTGTTTGCCGATGACATGGCGCTGCGTTACTCGCTGCTGATCGTCACCAGCATTGCCGTGTTCAGTTCGATTGTGCTGCTGAGCATGAGCCTCAAGCCTTACCGCGAGAGCGTGGTGCGGTTGCAGCAGTGGTCAGCTCAGTCCGCCTGACGTACCCCAAAAATAAAAAAGCCCCGCAGTTGCGGGGCTTTTTAGTGGGTGCGAGTTACAGGTCTGGCTCTTCCAGCACGGTCTTGCTGCGCCAGCCTTGGCCGCCTGGCAGCACCAGGTTAAGCACCAGGGCGCAGATGGCGCACAGCGAGATGCCGGAGAGGGCAAAGTCGCTGTTGCCGATTACCATGCCGCCGATGCCGAACACCAGAGTCACCGACACGATGATCAGGTTGCGCGCCTCCGACAGGTCGACCTGATGGCGGATCAGGGTATTCAGGCCTACCACCGCGATGGAGCCGAACAGCAGGCAGAGAATGCCGCCCATCACCGGTACCGGAATGCTCTGCAGCGCGGTGCCGAACTTGCCGACAAAGGCCAGACCGATGGCGAAGCAGGCCGCCCAGGTCATGATCTTCGGGTTGTAGTTCTTGGTCAGCATCACCGCGCCGGTCACTTCCGCATAGGTGGTGTTGGGCGGGCCGCCGAACATGCCAGCGGCCGAGGTGGCCAGGCCGTCGCCAAGCAGGGTACGGTGCAGGCCAGGCTTCTTGATAAAGTTTTTGCCGGTCACGCTGCCGATCGCTACCACGCCACCGATATGCTCGATCGCCGGAGCCAAAGCGACCGGGACGATGTAGAGGATCGCGCCCCAGTGCAGCTCAGGCGTCACGAACGCCGGAATCGCCAGCCAGGGTGCGGCCGCGATATTGCTGGTGTCGATCACCCCGCAGAACGCCGCGACGATGCAGCCGACGATGATCCCCGCGAGGATCGGCACCAGACGCAGCAAGCCGCGCCCCATGGCCGCCACCAGTACGGTGGTTATTAGCGCCGACATGGAAATCAGCATGGCGGTTTCATACGGCACCAACTGCGCGCTGCCATCGCCGGCTTTGCCCATGGCCATGTTCACTGCTACTGGCGACAGTGCCAGGCCGATGGAAATGATCACCGGGGCAATCACCACCGGCGGCAGCAGGCGGTCAATAAAGCCCGCGCCTTTAACCCGCACCACGGCGCTGAGCAGGATATACACCAGGCCCGATGCAACGATGCCGCCGAGCACGGCAGGTAGTCCAAATTCGCCTTTGGCAGCGAGAATCGGTGCGATAAAGGCAAAGCTGGAGGCCAGGAATACCGGCACCTGACGACCGGTTACCAGTTGGAACAGCAGGGTGCCGATACCCGCGGTGAACAGCGCCACGTTGGGGTCCATGCCGGTGATCAGCGGCATCAGCACCAGGGCGCCAAAGGCCACAAACAGCATCTGCGCGCCGGAAATACCCTGACGCCAGAGTGGATCGTTGTACTCATCCTGCATGCTTACGCATCCTTCTGTTTGGTGCCGAAGATCTTGTCGCCGGCATCACCGAGGCCGGGAATGATGTAGCCGTGTTCGTTCAGGCGCTGGTCGATGGAGGCGGTATAGATGGTCACATCGGGGTGCGCATCGTTGACCACTTTGATGCCTTCCGGCGCCGCGACCAGGACCATGGCGCGGATTTCCTTGCAGCCGGCTTTTTTCAGCAGGTCGATGGTGGCGACCATCGAGCCGCCGGTGGCGAGCATGGGATCGATGATCATCGCCAGGCGCTCGTCGATTTCCGGTACCAGTTTTTCCAGGTAGGTGTGCGCCTGCAGCGTCTCCTCGTTGCGTGCTACGCCGACCGCGCTGACCTTGGCCCCTGGAATCAGACTGAGCACGCCTTCAAGCATGCCGATGCCGGCGCGCAGGATCGGCACCACAGTGATTTTTTTGCCAGAGATTTTTTCAACCTGCACGGTGCCGCACCAGCCCTCGATCTCGTAGTTTTCCAGGGGCAGATCCTTGGTCGCTTCATAGGTCAGCAGTGCACCGACTTCCTGAGCCAGCTCCCGAAAGTTCTTCGTGCTGATATCGGCGCGGCGCATCAGGCCGAGTTTGTGACGGATCAGCGGATGGCGGATCTCGAGGATGGGCATGGCGGGGTCTCCGGCAGGACGGGTAAAAAACTGGCCTAGATTAAAGCATTGGCTATGCCAAGTGCTGGGCCAAGATGGCCTAATATCGCTAAATAGCGCCTAACGTGTCGTGGCTTGCGGGTAATTGCCGCAGTTGGTCTCCCGGGGCTTGCTCTGCATGACGCAGATGCGTACCTTTGCCGGCTTTTATTTTGACGCATCGATCAGCTTTCTGGTCTGAGTGTCCCGCTCCCAAGAGGAAACAGCATGTCCGTCGATCTCGCGCATATCCGCCAAGTCATGGCCGAAGCCGATTGCCTGCACAGCAATGCCGAGGTTGAGGTGGCCATCGACAGCATGGCGGCCGCTATCAACAGCGAGATGGCCGACAGCAACCCTGTGGTGTTCTGCGTGATGAACGGCGGGCTGATCTTCTCCGGCAAGCTGCTGCCCAAGCTCAACTTCCCGCTGGAACTGTCCTACCTGCACGCCACCCGCTACCGCAATGAAACCAGTGGCGGCGAGCTGTTCTGGAAAGCCAAGCCGGAAATCTCCTTTATTGACCGCGACGTGCTGATCATCGACGACATCCTCGATGAAGGGCACACGCTCGGTGCAATCATCGATTTTTGCCGTCACGCTGGCGCCAAGAACGTGCGCATCGCCGTGCTGGTAGATAAAACCCACGACCGTAAAGCACGCCCGGACCTCAAAGCCGATTACGTCGGTATGTCCTGCGTTGATCGCTATGTGTTTGGTTATGGCATGGATTACAAAGGCTACTGGCGCAATGCGCCGGGTATCTATGCAGTTAAAGGGTTGTAAGACGTATGACTGGGCCGCGCTTTCTTGATCAGACCCTGTTCGGTGCTCTGGCCGAGCAAGCGGCGGCCAGCCCACGGCAACGCCAGCACCACAACTTCCACCAGATGGAAGAGCCTTGCCATCGCATGGCGGTGGGGCTGCAGCCGGACACCTACATCCCGCCGCACCGTCATCTCTCGGCGGATAAGGCCGAAGCGCTGCTGGTGCTTAAAGGCCGCCTGGGGCTGCTGATCTTTGATGACGCCGGTGAGGTGTTGGATAAGCGCGTGCTACAGGCCGCTGGCGAGTGTGTCGGCGTCGACCTGCCACCTGGGGTGTTTCATGCTCTGGTGGTGCTGGAAGCCAACAGCATTCTCTTCGAATGCAAAGCCGGACCTTACAAACCAGTGGGGGAGGGCGAGCAGGCCAGTTGGGCACCGCGTGAAGGCGAACCTGGCGTTGCCGACTACCAGGTCTGGATGCGCGCACAATTTACTTAGTCCGTGCTTTCCCCATCGGCCTTGGACGTTAGCCAGCGCAACGCTTTCTCTCTGGCTTGGGCCAGGTCGCGTACATACGCCAGCTCACCCTCGACGCGTACGATGCCGGCGCGGCGCAATTGCAGGCGTACCTGTGGCGTCGGTCCGCTCAGCACCAGGGCGACGTCCTGTTCGCGGTAGTCGCGCAGCACATTGTCCAGGGCGGCGATGGCGGTCATGTCCAACAACGGCACGGCGCTGATATCGACGATCACCACCTTCACTCCAGGGGTAAAGCGTCTGAGCACGCTCAGGGCTTTTTCTGCTGCGCCGAAGAACAGCGGGCCGCGAATGGCGTAGGCCAGCACGTGTTCGGGCAGGTCATTAAGCGCCTGGTGAAAATGCTTGGGCAGCGCTTCGGTATCTGTCAGGTCGCTCATGCGTTTGATAAACAGCCCGGCGGCCAACAGCAGGCCGACGCCCACGGCCAGCACCATATCGAACAGCACGGTGAGAATCAGGCAGGTCAGCAGCACCAGTACATCACTGCGTGGGGCGATGCGCAGGGTATGCCGCACATGCCGCGGCTCGCTCATGTTCCACGCCACCACCAGCAGCAAGGCCGCCAGCGCCGCCATCGGCAGGTAGCTGAGCAGGGGCGCGAGAAACAGGATGGCAATCAGCACCACGCCGGCATGGGTAATCGCCGCCAGTGGTGAGTAAGCGCCCGCGCGCACGTTGGCGGCGCTGCGGGCAATCGCGGCGGTGGCGGTGATACCACCGAAGAACGGCGCAACCAGATTACCGATGCCCTGGCCGATCAACTCGCCATTGGGGTCGTGCTTGCTGCCGGTCATGCCATCGGCGACCACCGCGCACAGCAGCGACTCAATCGCGCCGAGCATGGCGATGGCAAAGGCCGGGGCGAGCAGTTGGCGAAACAGCTCAAAGCTCACCACCAATGGTTGGCCATCGGCCCCCGGTAAGTGCCAGGGCCAGATAAAGCTCGGCAGAAACGGCGGAATACCCGGGTGCTCGACGCCATCCAGGTTGTAGCTAAAGCGCTCGCCAATGGTTGCCACAGGAATCTGCAGGCTTTCCAGCAACAATCCGAGCAATGCGCCGACAGTCAGCGCCACCAGATGCCCGGGTATTTTCGGCACCCAGCGCGGCCAGATCAGCAGCGTCGCCAGGCATACCAACGCCACCAGGCTGTCGCCCAGTTGCAGGGTCGGCAGGGCGTGCAGCAGGCCGTTGAGCTGTTCGATGTAGTTGTTCGGCTGGCTGCTGAGTTGCAGGCCGAACAGGTCTTTGATCTGCAGGGTAGCGATGACAATGCCAATGCCGGCGGTAAAGCCCAGCGTCACCGGGTAGGGGATAAATTCGATCAGCCGCCCGGCGCGCATCAATCCCAGGGCAATCAGGATCAATCCAGCCATCAACGTGCATAGCAGCAACCCGCCGAGGCCGAACTGCTGGGTGACCGGCAGCAGAATCACCACAAAGGCGGCGGTCGGCCCGGAGACGTTAAAGCGCGAGCCGCCAAACAGAGCGATCAGCGTGCCGGCCACCAGCACCGTATACAGACCATGCTGCGGCGCTACACCGACGGCAATTGCCAGGGCCATGGCCAGCGGAATGGCGATGATGCCCACCGTTACCCCGGCGCTCAGGTCGCTGCGCAGGTTTTTCCAGCCATAGCCGGCGCGTAGGGTCTGGCGCCAGGCGGAGAACAGCGGCGGTAAGGGCAGCGACATAATGACTCCCAACTCGATAGGTGCAGTATAGGGTTTGAGTACGGTGGGCTGTGTTGATCTAAGTCGGCTGTGCGCCAGCCTTAACGCGTGTTAAACCCTGTGGTTGCCCGGCATCCGTTGAGCCCTTGCCCGCCCCGGAGGTACACTGCCGCCCCCGTGTGGCCTGGTTAGCTGGAGTGAGTGATGCGTAAAGACAAGAAACAGGTGATTGGCGAAGAGATTGGTGACGAGCCGATCAAGCTGTTCCTCAGCGTAGAACCGGCCGATGCCACGCCGCCGTCGCTGCACAAGCTGGTCAAGGCCTACCGCGGCCTGCGTATCGACGATTTCGAGCGCTTTGTCGGCTTCTTCGTCGCTGCCGGCTACGACCTGAATGCCAAGGATGCTCAGGGCAATGACTTTATCGCGCTGATCCAGGATCAACGCTTTGCCGAACCCTATATCGAAGTGATCAAAGCCGCGCGCAGCTAACATCGAGTCAGCCCGTACAGCACTGATTTAAGGCTTACGCCTGCCCACAAAGCCGCGACCTGTTCGCGGCTTTGTCGTTTCTAAAACCCACTGTGCTTCTTGCTAATAATCACGCAAATCAATAGTGCTGGGCGAGGCGAGACGACCGGTCATATTCTTGCCGGCATGAACTCCAGCATCCGACTCGACAAGCGTGACCTGATCCTCGCCAAAGGCGCCGAGGTGATGACCCGTCGGGGTTATCACGGCGCCGGTGTGCAGGAAATCGTCCAGGCCGCGGGTGTGCCGAAAGGCTCCTTCTATCACTACTTCGCCAGCAAGGAAGACTTTGCCCTGCAGGCCTTGCAGCAGGTCTATCAGCCACGCCTGGCGCGTTATGCCGAAGCCCTGGCCAATCCTGCATTGAGTCCGCGCGAGCGCATCCTCGGTTATTACGCCGAGCTGGTGGAGCACTTCGCTCGCCAGGAACGCCTGGAATACCACTGCTTTATTGGCAGCCTGAGTTTCGAGATGGCCGAGTTGTCGCCGACGTTGGGCGCGCAGGTTGATGCGATTTTGCAAGCCTCGGCGGACACCCTGCAGGCCTGCCTGGAACAGGCGCAGGCGGCAGGTGAGCTGCCGGCCGATGAAGATTGCCGCAACCTGGCGAGCTTTATCGCCAATGCCTGGCAAGGCGCGCTGACCCGGCTCAAGGTGGCGAACAACACTCGTGCCCTGACTGACTTTATCCAACGCCTGCAGCTGCTGTTGCAGGCCTGATCCCAAGCTCCCTTTAACCAGTTGCGGCGCTCTCGCCGCCCAGAGGAATGATGATGACCGATCCCGTTAAAGCGCTGTTCCAACCCTTTACCCTGGGCAACCTGGCGCTGCCGACCCGTGTGGTCATGGCGCCGATGACCCGTTCCTTTTCCCCAGGTGGCGTGCCGAACAGCAAGGTTATCGAGTATTACCGTCGCCGCGCCGCTGCCGGTGTTGGCTTGATCGTTACTGAAGGCACCACCGTCGGTCACAAGGCTGCCAACGGTTACCCGAACGTGCCGCGTTTTTATGGTGAAGACGCCCTGGCCGGCTGGAAGAAAGTAGTCGAGGCCGTACACGCCGAAGGCGGCAAGATCGTTCCGCAACTGTGGCACGTGGGCAATGTGCGCAAGCTGGGCACCGAGCCGGACGCCAGCGTCCCAGGCTACGGCCCGAGTGAGAAGATTAAAGAAGGCAACGTGGTTGTGCACGGCATGACTCAGGACGACATCAAGGAAGTGATCGCCGCCTTCGCCCAAGCCGCCAAGGATGCCAAAGCCATTGGTATGGACGGCGTGGAAATCCATGGTGCTCACGGCTATCTGGTTGATCAGTTCTTCTGGGCCGGCAGCAACCAGCGCACCGATGAATACGGCGGTGACCTGGCTCAGCGCTCGCGCTTTGCCATCGAACTGATCCAGGCTGTACGCGCCGCAGTGGGCCCGGAATTTCCGATCATCTTCCGCTTCTCGCAGTGGAAGCAGCAGGACTACACCGCACGCCTGGTGCAAACCCCGGAAGAGCTGGGGGCGTTCCTCAAGCCGCTGAGCGATGCTGGCGTGGACATCTTCCACTGCTCGACTCGCCGCTTCTGGGAGCCAGAGTTCGACGGCTCCGAGCTGAACCTGGCGGGCTGGACACGCAAGCTGACTGGCAAGCCAACCATCACCGTCGGCAGCGTCGGCCTGGATGGCGAGTTCCTCCAGTTTATGGTCAACACCGACAAGGTGGCCCAGCCGGCCAGCCTGGAAAACCTGCTGGAGCGCCTGAACAAGCAGGAGTTCGACCTGGTAGCCGTAGGCCGCGCGCTGCTGGTCGATCCGGATTGGGCGGTAAAAGTACGCGATGGCCGCGAGCAGGACATTCTGCCGTTTAGTCGTGATGCGCTGACCAGCCTGGTCTAAATATCCGTTTTATCGTGTGCGTCGTAAAACGGCGCAACACTCCTCAAGCCCCGGCACATCGGGGCTTTTTTTCGTCTGCGCTTTGGCTTGTACGCGGGCACCCCGCATTGATGCAGAGCGCTCAGCAGGCAAGCGCCGCGTCGTTGGCTAGTATTGCCAGTGCCCCGTCACCAGGTATCGACCATGAAGCGTGTTGCACAGATTGCTGTATCCGTTGTCTTGTTGGTGCTGATCAGCCTGGCCGCTGCGGTTGCCTGGAACTGGGCGCCTGATCGCCCCGTGGCCGACCTCAAGCCGCGCTGGGCTTTGCCACCGTCGCAGTTTGTGGCGGTTGACGGCATGCTGGTGCACCTGCGTGACCAGGGCCCGCGCGATGATCCCGCGCCGATTGTGCTGCTGCATGGCACCTCGGCCAGCCTGCACACCTGGGAAGGCTGGGTGGCGGCGCTGCAGACTAAGCGTCGGGTAATCAGCCTCGACCTGCCGGGCTTTGGCTTGACCGGGCCATTCCCCGATGGTGATTACCGCATGGGCCACTACAGCGCCTTTCTCGGCCATGTGCTGGATCAGTTGCAGGTGCCGCGAGCGGTGGTGGCGGGCAACAGTTTTGGCGGGCAACTGGCCTGGCAGTTTGCCCTGGACCATCCGCAGCGGGTCGAACGGTTGGTATTGGTGGATGCCGCCGGTTACCCGCGCAATGCCACCTCCATTCCCATCGGTTTTCGCCTGGCGCAGATTCCCGCGCTTGCATCGCTGATGGCCAACCTGCTGCCCCGGCAGATGATCGAGGCGAGCATTCGCAACGTCTATGGCGACCCGAGCAAGGTCAGCGATGAACTGATCGACCGGTATTACGAACTGACCTTGCGTGCCGGCAACCGTGAAGCCTTGCGTCAGCGTTTTATCCAGGCCGAAGCCGGGCAGGGCTTCACGCGCATCGCTGAGCTCAAGGTGCCGACCTTGATTATCTGGGGCGGCCGCGATGAATTGATCCCGCCGGACAACGCCGAGCGCTTCAAGCGCGATATCCAGGGCAGCCGTCTGGTGCTGTTCGACGACCTGGGGCATGTGCCCCAAGAAGAGGACCCCGCGCGCACCGTGGCGGTGCTGATGGGCTTTCTAGAGGGCTAACCGGGGTTTAGGACGGCTTTCTGCTGCGCACTAAGCTGCTGATATTTCGAGAGAGATTGCTTGCATAAAAGAGCTGGCGTGCTTTGTGCTAACGCTGTCAGCGCTGGTTGGCTTTGCGCCATCTTGGTCTAGGCTCTCGGAATAACAATTATTCGGCAGGTGCAGTATGCCCAAGGCCATCAGGCTGTTTGTGCACGCAGTGGAGGCGCTCAACCGCGTTGTCGGGCGCTTCGCCATGTACCTGATCTTCGCCATTCTCGGCGTGCTGCTGTACTCCTCCATCAGCAAGACCTTCTTTGTGCCGGCCGCCTGGACGCTGGAGTCGGCGCAGTTTCTGATGGTCGCCTACTTCCTGCTTGGCGGCGCCTATTCCATGCAGCTCGATGCTCATGTGCGCATGGACCTGTTCTATTGCAACTGGTCGCCACGTACTCGTGCAGTCGTCGATGTGATCACCATAGTCTTTCTGATTTTCTACCTGGTGTTTTTGCTCTATGGCGGTATTTCTTCAACTCAGTACGCCCTTGAGTACAACGAAACCAGTTACTCGTCGTGGTCGCCACCCATGGCGCCGATCAAGATCATCATGTGCATCGGTATCGCCCTGATGCTGCTGCAGGCCATCGCCACCCTGTTCAAGGACATCGCCGCTGCGCGGGGGGAACCGCTGTAATGGATTACGAGCTGATCGCCCTGCTGATGTTCTCCTCGATGATGTTGCTGCTGCTTACCGGCAAACGGGTATTTGGCGCGATTGGTTTTGTCGCAGTGGCGGCGGCCCTGCTGTTATGGGGCGATGGTGGTTCGGAAATGGCCTTCAGTGCGGCCATGAAACTGATGAAGTGGTACCCGCTGCTGACCCTGCCGTTGTTCGTGTTTATGGGCTATATGCTCTCCGAATCGGGGCTGGCCGAAGACCTCTACAAAATGTTCCATGTCTGGATGGGCCCGCTCAATGGCGGCCTGGCCATCGGCACCATTGGCCTGATGGTGGCGATCTCGGCGATGAATGGCCTGAGCGTGGCGGGCATGGCCATCGGCGCCAGTATCGCTCTGCCGGAGCTGCTGCGCCGCGGTTACGACAAGATCATGGTCACCGGGGTGATTCAGGCCGGAAGCTCCCTCGGCATTCTGATTCCACCGAGCGTGGTACTGGTGCTGTACGGCATGATCGCCCGCCAGCCGGTTGGCCAGTTGTGGCTGGCCGGAGTGTTTCCCGGTCTGCTGATGGCCGGGCTGTTTATCCTGTATATCGCTATTCGCTGCCGTTTACAGCCGGAGTTGGGGCCGGCGCTGTCTGAGCAGGAGCGCAGTCAGATCAGTCGGCGTGAAAAGCTGCTGCTGCTCAAAGCCGGATTTGCGCCACTGTTTATCTTCTTCTGCATGACCGGCCTGTTTCTCATGGGCATCACCAGTCTGGTGGAAAGCTCGGCAGTTGGTGCGGCGGCGGCCACCCTGATGGCATTGGTCAAGGGGCGTTTGACCCGCAGCGTGATGGAAGAAACCCTGCGCAAGACCCTCGGCATCAGCTGCATGTTCATGTGGATCATCCTCGCCGCCCTGTGCTTCGGCGCGGTGTTCGACGGCCTCGGTGCGGTCAAGGCGATTGAGGCGTTCTTTCTCGACAGTCTCGGCCTGGGGCCATGGGAAGTGCTGATCCTGATGCAGCTGTCGTTCATCCTGATGGGCATGTTCCTTGATGACACCGCCATGCTGGTAATCGTCGCTCCTTTGTATATCCCGCTGGTCGGTGCGCTGGGCTTTGATCTGGTCTGGTATGGCGTTCTCTACACCATCACCTGCCAGATCGCCTATATGACCCCGCCCTTTGGCTACAACCTGTTCCTGATGCGCGCCATGGCTCCGCCGGAAGTCTCGCTGCGCGATATCTACGTTTCGGTGACTCCATTCGTGCTGATCATGATCCTGGCCTTGGTGCTGGTCATGGTCTTTCCGCAGATCGCCCTGTGGTTGCCGCAGTGGCATTACGGCGGATAAGCACATGAATTTCAGCTGTAGGCCAGCGCAGTCGTACCGACAAAGCCAGTGAGGATTGCTACGGCGCCGTTCCGCTGATGCCGTGCGCAATCCTCAAGGGCTTTTGAGCAATCAGGTGCAGGTTGCCCCTCTGAAAACCCTGCCAGCGCCCAGTGGGCCAGGCAGTGCGGTTGTATGCCATCTGAATCGACAAGCCTGGAGATAACAGCATGAGTACGAGACGCAGTTTTCTGAAAACCGCCGCGGTGGCCACCGGGGCAGCAGGGGCAACGGCACTAGGGTCGGCGCATATCTACGCCGCCGAGCCGAAGAAAATCGTCTGGCGCCTGCAAACCTATGCCGGCGCTGCCTTGGGCGAACATGTGATCAAACCGTCCATTGATGCCTTCAACAAGGCCGCCAATGGCGAGATGGAAATCCAGCTCTATTACGCCGACCAACTGGTGCCCACCGGCGAGCTGTTCCGCGCCATGCAGAAGGGCACCATCGATGCGGTACAAAGCGATGACGACTCCATCGCCGCGCCCGTGGATATCTCGGTGTTCGGTGGCTATTTTCCGTTTGCCACCCGTTACAGCCTGGATATTCCGGTGCTGTTCAACCAGTACGGGCTCAATGAAATCTGGGCCGAAGCCTATGGCGAGGTCAAAGGCGTGACCTGGCTCGGTGCCGGCGCCTGGGACCCGTGCCACTTCGCCACGGTCGAGCCGATCACCAAGCTTGAGCACCTCAAGGGCAAGCGCATTTTCACCTTTCCCACTGCCGGTAAATTCCTCACCCGCTTTGGCGTGATCCCGGTGACCCTGCCTTGGGAAGATGTCGAGGTGGCGATCCAGACCGGAGAGCTGGACGGCATTGCCTGGTCCGGCATTACCGAGGACTACACCGTCGGTTGGGCCAACGTGACCAAATACTTCCTCACCAACAATATCTCCGGCGCCTGGTGCGGTTCCTACTTTGCCAACTCGGACAAATGGGCCGAGGTGCCCGAGCACCTGAAAACCCTGTTCAAACTGTGCATGGACAGCTCCAACTACTACCGCCAGCACTGGTACTGGGGCGGTGAAGCGCAACTGCGGGTTGAGGGCGGCAAGCTACAGCTGACCTCGATTCCGGCCGAGGAGTGGGCCACCGTTGAGGCCGAAGCCCAGGTGTTCTGGGATGAAATCGCCAAGACCAGCCCACGCTGCGCCCGTGTGGTGGAAATCTTCAAGAAGTACAACGCACTCATGGCCAAGGCCGGCGCGCCCTATCGCGGCTAGTGCTGTGTTGCTTGCAACCTACGCCCGCAGCGCAAGATGCGGGCGTATTTTTTTGCGTGGCAGGCAGGCGGCTCGGTCAGTGCGCGTAGCGATTGTGCAGGGCCTGGAAGCGACCATCCTGCTGCACACGTTGCAAAGCAGCGCGCCAGCGCGCTATGTCCTGCTCCGGCATGCCACGGGACAGGGCGATAAAGCCTTCATCGCGGCCCAGTTGCACGGCGCTTGGGCGCACCTTGTCGGCCGCGACGCCCGCCTCGCGCAGCCTCTGCGCCAGCTCTGAGTCAGCCGAGGCAACCAGCGCGATCCGGCCGGCTGCGAGCATGCTGAAGCAGGTGCTGTAAGTGTTGTTGCGCTTTAGTTGGGTGAACGCCATGGCTGTCAGGCGTTCATCATGGGAGCTGCCGTTGAGTACGCACACCGGCAGGTTCTTGGCATCCTCCAGGCTGTGGATACCGGTGGGCCGTTGGCTGTTTTCGTAGAGCCAGTCGGTCTCTTCCCAGATGGGCCCGACCCAGTGCGCCAGCGGCAGGCGTTCCGGGGTTTTGGCAAGGTTGAAGAGCACCACATCGTCACGCTGTTGCAGTTGCGCCAGACCGCGTGCCAAGGGCACTTCCTGGATTGCCTGCTGCTCGGCCATATCAGTCAGCAACTCGCGCACCAGCTCCAGAAAGAACGCCCGCTTGCCGGCATGTTCGCGTCCGCGTAACTGGCCGTCGATCAGTACGGCTTGGCTATCCAGGCTGTGGGTATAGATCAGCCAGTCACGTGCCAAGCAGGCCGTAGGCGCAAGCCAGGCAGCCAGTACCAGCGCCACTGCGGCGGCAACTGCTGTGCGATGCCGAGTCTGGCCGGGCGCTGGCAGGGTGCGGGGCATCGGGTTCAAACAATCTCCGGTATGGCTTCTGGCGGCCACCTGGCGCATGCAGCCAAGTGTTCGGCGGACGGTGATCTGTGCTTTTACAGCAGAGCAGTGTCTGCCGTCACCTGTGATGCAACGCGTGCGAGTTGTTTTGCCTAATTGACCAGCCAACTTGGCAAACCTGTACCACACTGATGGAGCTTTTTGCCGGGTGTTCTAACAGGCGTTGGGTAGTCGTCAGGGCGCGTTGTGTAGTGGTTGTTGGGATGCGCTTGAGACGCTGTTGTTGCCTGCAAGACTGACACCGGATGTCGGCCATAACAACAATAGATAGGTGCATTTATGCTCAATCCGCGAGACGTGAAAACCGTTCAGGATGCCAAGCGCATTGTCGAAGAGCGCGGCCTCAGCCATATCAAGGTTGGGGTGTTCGATAACGATGGCGTGATGCGCGGCAAATACCTCAGCCGCAGCAAATTCTTCTCTGCGCTCGACAGCGGCTTTGCCTTCTGCGATGTGGTGCTCGGCTGGGACGTGAAGGACCAGCTCTACGACAACGCCCAGTACACCGGCTGGCACACCGGCTACCCGGATGCGCCGGTGCGGGTTCTGCCGCATACCTGCCGCGACTTACCCTTCGAGAACGGCATGCTGCTGTTTATCTGTGAGTTTGCCGAGGCAGCGGAAAAGGTTTGCCCACGCGGCACCCTGCGCCGGGTGATTGAGCGCTGCAAAGCCATGGGGTTCGATGCCTTTGCTGCGCTGGAATATGAATTTTTCATGTTCGATGAAACCCCGGAGTCGGCCCGCGAGAAGGGTTTTCGCAACCTCAAACCCTTTACCCCGGACTGGTTTGGCTACTCGATGATTCGAAACTCGGTACACGCCGAGCTGTACCACGAGATTCTGGAAATGGCCGAACGCATGGACTTTCCCATCGAAGGCCTGCACACCGAAACCGGCCCCGGCGTGCTGGAGGCGGCGATTGCCTATGACCGTGCCGAAGCCGCAGCCGACAAGGGCGCGCTGTTCAAGACTTTTATGAAGGTGCTGGCCCAGCGCAACGGCCTGATGGCCACCTTTATGGCCAAGTGGTCGGGCAAATATCCGGGGCAGAGCGGGCATATCCATGTGTCGCTGCGTGATCTGGCCAGCGGTAAGTCGGCGTTCTATGACCCGAGCCAGGCGCACAATATGAGCAAGATTCAGCGCCACTTTCTTGCTGGGCAGCAGCGTCTGATGCCGGAATTCCTCTGCATGGTGGCGCCAACGCTGAACAGCTACCGCCGGCTGATTCCCGGCTTCTGGGCGCCCACCGATGCCACCTGGGGTGTTGAAAACCGTACTGCTGCGTTGCGGGTCATTCCCGGCAGTGACAAGTCCCAGCGTCAGGAATATCGCCTCGGCGCTGCCGACGGCAATCCGTTTCTGGCCCTGTCGGTGGCGCTCGGCTCTGGTCTGTACGGGGTGATGCAGCAGTGGGAACCGACCGAGCCAGTGGTGGGTAATGCCTACGCCATGAAGCACCCCGAGGAGCTGGCCCTGCCACGCACCCTGTGGGATGCGGCGCAACGGCTGAAGGCTTCGACGGCGGCGCGGGAGTTGTTTGGCGATGAGTTTGTCGAGCACTTTGCCGCCAGCCGCGAGTGGGAAGAGCGCGAATACCGCCGGCATGTCAGCGACTGGGAACTGGATCGCTACTTCGAAATTATCTAGCGCGCGGCCCCGGCTGATTGGGCTTATGGAGTCTTTTCAATGAGCAAACTGCAATGCATTTCTCCCATCGACGGCTCGGTGTATGTCGAGCGCCATCTGGCCTCCAATCCTGAAATTCAGGCTGCTCTGGCCAAGGCTGAGTTGGCGCAGCAGGCCTGGAAGACCACCCCGCTGGCTGAGCGCATCGCCATCGGTCGCAAGGCGATTGCCGCCTTCGCCGCCAAGGAAACTCAGCTGGCTGAAGAGCTGTGCTGGATGATGGGCCGGCCGATTCGCTATGCCGCAGGCGAAGTGCGTGGCTTTGTCGAGCGGGCCAGCTATATGGCGGACATTGCCGAGAGCGCCCTGGCCGATATCCAGGTACCGGAAAAGCCCGGTTTTATCCGTTTTATCCGTCGTGAACCGCTGGGTGTGGCGTTGGTGATCGCCCCCTGGAACTACCCCTATCTGACGGCAGTGAACGCGGTGATGCCGGCGCTGCTGGCGGGCAATGCAGTGCTGCTCAAGCACTCCGCGCAAACCCCGCTGTGTGCCGAACGCATGGTCGAAGCTTTTAACGAAGCCGGCTTGCCGGACGGAGTATTCCAGTACCTGCACTTGAGCCACGGTGAAACCGAGGCGCTGATCCAGGCGCCGACTATCGCCCACGTGGCCTTCACCGGCTCGGTACCGGGCGGCACCATGGTGGAGCGGGTGGCGGTGGGGCGCTTTCTCAGCATCGGCCTGGAACTGGGTGGCAAGGACCCGGCCTATGTACGGGCCGACGCTGATCTGGCCCACGCGGTGGAAACCACCATTGATGGGGCGTTCTTCAACTCCGGACAATCCTGCTGCGGCATCGAGCGCATTTATGTGCACGAATCGCTCTACGACGCCTTCGTCGAGCAGGCGGTGGCGTTGGTCAAACAGTACAAACTCGGCCGCTCCGATGACCCGGACACCACGTTAGGCCCGCTGGTGCGTGCCGAAGCAGCGGACTTCGTCCGTGGGCAGATTCACGATGCCATTGAGCAGGGAGCCACTGCCCATCTGGTGCCGGCCGACTTTGCCCTGGACCATCCCGGCTCGCAGTACCTCGCGCCGCAGGTGCTGACCAACGTGCACCATGGCATGCGCGTGATGACCGAAGAATCCTTCGGGCCGGTGGTTGGGGTTCAGAAGGTAAAAGATGACGAAGAAGCCCTGGCGCTGATGAACGACAGCGAGTTCGGCCTGACGGCCGCGATCTTCAGCCGTGATGTCGACGCCGCCATGGCCCTGGCTGACCGGGTGCAGGCAGGCACGGTGTTTCTCAACCGCTGTGATTACCTAGACCCGGCGCTGGCCTGGACCGGGGTGAAGAATTCCGGGCGCGGCTGCACCCTGTCCAGCGTCGGCTTCGAGCACGTTACCCGGCCGAAATCCTTTCACTTCAAGACTCAGTTGTGAGGCGCGCCATGGACCTGAATCACTACCGCATGAACTGGAATTACCCGACCTCGGTACGCGTCGGCGTGGGTCGCATCAGCGAGCTGGCGACTGCTTGCCGGCAACTGGGCATGAGCGCACCGCTGCTGGTCACCGACCCTGGCCTGGCCACTTTGCCGATGATCGACCGCGCGCTGTTGCATTGCCGCGACGATGGCCTCAAGGCCGGCTTGTTCCATGGCATCAAGGGCAACCCCACCGGGCAGAATGTGATGGACGGGGTGGCCGCATTCAAAGCCGGCAAGCATGACGGGGTGATCGCCTTTGGCGGCGGCTCGGCGCTGGATGCCGGCAAGGCCATCGCCCTGATGGTCGGTCAGGACCGACCGCTGTGGGATTTCGAGGACATCGGCGACAACTGCAACCGCGTCAATGTTGCCGGCATGGCCCCGGTGGTGGCGGTGCCGACTACTGCCGGTACCGGCTCGGAAGTCGGCCGCGCCTCGGTGATCACCGATGATGATGCTCATATCAAACGCATCATCTTCCACGCGCGCATGCTGCCAGCGCTGGTAATCCTTGATCCAGAACTGACCCTTGGCCTGCCAGCCAAGATCACCGCCGCCACCGGTATGGATGCGCTGTCGCATAACCTGGAGGCGTTCTGCTCACCGCTGTTCCACCCCATGGCCGAAGGTATTGCACTGGAAGGCATGCGCCTGGTGCAGCAGTATTTGCCGCGCGCGGTGGCGCAGGGCAGCGATGTTGAAGCGCGGCTACAGATGCTGGTGGCCTCGAGCATGGGCGCCACCGCATTCCAGCGTGGCCTGGGCGCCATGCATGCGCTGGCCCATCCGCTCGGTGCGCTGTACGACGCCCACCACGGCCTGCTCAATGCAGTACTGATGCCTTACGTGCTGGTTGCTAACCGCGAACGTATCGAGCCGCAGATGGAGAAAATGGTGCGCTATCTGAACCTGGCCAAGCCAGGTTTTACGGGCGTGCTGGAGTGGGTGATGGCGCTGCGTGAGCAGGTCGGTATCCCGCACAGCCTGAGCGAAATTGGCATTGATGACGCGCGCATCGAGCAGGTTGGACAGATGGCTGAGGTCGACCCCTCTGCCGGCACCAACCCGATTGCCTTTACCGCTGCGCAATACAGTCAGCTGTTTGAAAAAGCCCTGCGTGGCACCCTCTAATCTCTGGCCTTACCAGCGCTGCTCGCTTGGGCGAGCAGCGCTGTAGCGAACAGATACATGACCCGCCGGTTCTTCGCTTGCGCTGCCTGCGCGTGACTCCTTATATTCCCCCGGCATTTAAGCGCGCCCGGCTTGCGCCTGCCCGGCTGCAAGCAGGGTCTGTTACCGCAATGGTGAGAGGCCATGATCGAAATAAAAAACCTAACCAAGCGTTTTGCGCAGCACACGGCTGTTGACGACCTGTCCTTCAGTGTTAAGCCCGGTGAAGTGCTGGGCTTTCTCGGCCCTAACGGTGCCGGCAAATCCACCACCATGAAGATGCTCACCGGCTTTCTGGCGCCGACTTCAGGCAGTGCCAGCATCCTCGGTTTCGATATCCAGAAAGACACCCTCAAGGCCCAGCGGCAGATCGGTTATCTGCCCGAAGGCGCGCCGTGCTACGGCGATATGACGGTGCGCAGCTTCCTCGAATTTATCGCCGAGGTGCGAGGTTTCAAAGGCGCCGAGAAGCGTCAGCGGGTGGCCAAAGCGGTGGCTCAAGTCGAGCTGGACGCCGTGCTGGAACAGTCGATCGAAACCCTGTCGAAAGGCTTCAAGCGTCGCGTCGGCCTGGCCCAGGCGATTCTGCATGATCCCAAGGTGCTGATCCTCGACGAACCCACCGACGGCCTCGACCCCAACCAGAAGCACCAAGTGCGCAAGCTGATCCAGAGCCTGGCCCACGACAAGATCGTGATCATTTCCACCCACATCCTCGAAGAAGTGTCCGCTGTGTGCACCCGCGCGGTGGTAATCGCCCACGGCAAGCTGCTGGCCGACGGCACGCCGCTGGAGCTGGAGAGCCGCTCGCGTTATCACCAGGCCGTCACCCTGGTGGCTGCCGAGCCGCTCGATCAGGCCGCGCTGGCTGCGCTGCCGGGCGTGGCCGGGGTGGAAGAAAATACCCTGGAACACAGCCTGAGCATCCTCGCCAAACCGGGTGAAGTGATCTTCCCGCAGGTCAACGCGCTGATCGCGGAGCGCGGTTGGCAGGTCAAGGAATTGAATGTCGAACGCGGGCGGCTGGACGAAGTGTTCCGCAGCCTGACCCGTGGGGAGGTGGTATGAGTCAGTTGTCGGTGATCTTCAAGCGCGAGCTGGCGAGCTACTTCGCCACGCCGCTGGCTTACGTGTTTATCCTGATTTTCCTGGTGCTGTCCGGGGTGTTCACCTTCTACCTCGGCGGCTTCTTCGAGAGCGGCCAGGCCAACCTCGCGCCGTTCTTCAACTTCCACCCTTGGCTGTATCTGTTTCTGGTGCCGGCAATTGCCATGCGCCTGTGGGCCGAAGAGCGCAAGAGCGGCACCATCGAGCTGCTGATGACCCTGCCGATCACCCGTTTCGACGCGGTCACTGGCAAGTTTCTCGCCGCCTGGGTGTTTGCCGGTTTGGCGTTGCTGCTGACCTTCCCGATGATCATCACCGTCAACTACCTGGGTGAGCCGGATAATGGCGCGATCATCACCGGCTATATCGGCAGCTGGCTGCTGGCGGGTGCCTACCTGGCGATTGGCTCGTGCATGTCGGCCCTGGCGAAGAACCAGGTGATCGCCTTTATCCTGGCGGTCAGCGTGTGCTTCCTGTTTATCGTCAGCGGCTTCCCCATGGTGCTCGACGGTTTCAGTGGCTGGGCGCCGCAGTGGCTGGTGGATGCCGTGGCTTCGCTGAGCTTCCTGACCCGTTTCGATGCGATCAGCAAGGGCGTGATCGACCTGCGCGACCTGCTGTATTTCCTCACCCTGATTGCTGCCTGGTTGGCGGCAACAGCGGTGGTTATCGACCTGAAGAAAGCTGACTGAGGCCGCCCATGAAAAAGCTGATGGTTTCCAGCGCCGGGCTTGCACTCATTGCCCTGGCGTTTCTCGCCTTCAACCTGTTCTCCAGCGTCAGCCTTAGCGGCGTACGTCTGGATCTGACCGAGCAGAAGCTCTACACCCTCTCCAGCGGCACCGAGCAGATTCTTGCCGAGCTGGATGAGCCGGTGGAGCTGAACTTCTTCTACTCCGACACCGCCACCAAGGACCTGCCGGCGCTGCGCACCTACGCCAAGCGCGTCGAGGAAATGCTTAAGGCTTATCAGCGTGAGGCGGGCGACAAGCTCAAGCTGACGATTATCGACCCGGCGCCGTTTTCCGAGGACGAAGACAAAGCCGCCGAGTTCGGCCTGCAGGGCATTCCGCTGCAGCAGGGCGGCGACTCGATCTACTTCGGCCTGGCCGGCAAGAATGCCGAAGGCCTGACCCAGGTGATCCCGTTCTTCGCTCTGGATCAGGAAGAGTTCCTCGAATACGAACTCAGCCGTCTGGTGCAGAGCCTGGCCAAGCCCGAGCGGCCGGTGGTCGGTGTGCTTTCTGGCTTACAGGTCAACGGTGGTTTCGACATGGCCGCGCGGCAGCCGACACCGGCCTGGATGCTGATCGAGGAAATTCGTCAGCTGTTCCAGATCGAAAGCCTCAAGCGTGATGTCGACCTGATCCCTGAAAAGGTTTCGGTACTGCTGCTGATCCACCCCAAACAGCTGCCCGAGCAGACCTTGTATGCGATTGACCAGTTCGTCCTGCGTGGCGGCAAGTTGCTGACCTTTGTCGACCCGTTCAGCGAGGCCGATACCCAGGCCGAAATGCCCGGCGAGATGGTCATCGACAAAGCCTCCGATCTGCCCGCGCTATTCAAGGCCTGGGGCCTGCGCATGGTGCCGGATCAGGTGCTTGGCGACGGCTCGTATGCCATGTCGGTAAGCATGGGCGAGGGCCAGCGCCCGGTGCGCCACGCAGCCTGGCTAAGCCTGCCGAAGAATGCCCTGGACAAGGACGACATCAGCACCGCCTCGCTGGAAACCATTACGGTGGCCACCGCCGGCATGCTGGAGCCGCTGGACGGCGCGAAAACCCAGTTCATCCCGCTGGTGCGCAGCTCGCAGTACGCCATGCCGTTTGATGTCAAGCGCTTCGGCATGCTGGCCAACCCGGAAGAGCTGATTCGCGAACTCAAACCCACCGGCGAGCGCTACACCCTGGCGGCGCGCATCAGCGGTCCTGCGCAAACGGCCTTCCCTGAGGGGATCGAAGGGCAGAAGGACGGCCTCAAACAGGCCGACAATATCAACGTGATCGTCGTCGCCGACACCGACATGCTCACCGACCGCATGTGGGTGCAGGTGCAGGACTTCTTCGGTCAGCGTATTCCGCAGCCCTGGGCGGACAACGCCGGTTTCGCGATCAACGCCCTGGACAACCTGGCCGGCTCCGAAGCGCTGATCAGCGTGCGTTCGCGCGGTCGCTTCACCCGGCCGTTCGAGGTGGTGGACGCCATTCAGCGTGACGCCGAGGTGCAGTTCCGCGAGAAGGAGCAAGCCCTGCAAACCCAACTGGCCGACACCGAGCAGAAGCTTGCCGCCCTGCAGCAGAACCAGGATCCGAGCAAGGCCCTGGAACTGACGCCTGAGCAGCAGGCCGCCGTGCAGCAGTTCGTGCAGCAGAAGCTGGCGATCCGCAAGGAGCTACGCGACGTGCGTTACCAGTTGAATGCCGATATCGAGGCCCTGGGCAGCACGCTCAAGTTCCTCAATATCGCTCTGGTGCCGCTGGTGCTGACCCTCGGCGTGCTGGCGCTGTGGTTGTGGCGTCGGCGCAAGCACGGCTGATCTCGCCTGTACCTGCAAAGGGCCGCTTGATGCGGCCCTTTGTATTTCTGTCCTGCCGGTCAGATAATGCCCCGCGCCTATGCGCCAAGCGGATCGCCGTGACCGATCTAACCAGTCCTGTTTCATCCGTTATGAGGATTAATTAGATGCCTACCCTCCTGGTGAAAATATTCGAAGGTCGCAGCGATGAGATCAAACGCGAGTACGCCAAAGCCCTGACCGACGCCTCGACCAAGGTGCTTGGCTGCGACGCCAGCGCGGTGGATGTGATCTTCGAGGAAGTGAAAAAGGGCGACTGGGCCACCGGTGGCGTGATGTGGTCTGAGCGCGACTAGCCCTGAGTCGGGGATGGGTTATCCGTTGCACGGTGAGCCCATCCTGTTGCCTGCTTTCTTCTCCGTAAATATCGCTGCATAGCTTGTCCTGTATGGCCTGTAGCCTGCCGGCAAAAAGTCCTTTTCAGGCATAAACGCTGTTTTATACTCGGCCTTCGGTGATGGCCGGGCACTCGCCTGCAGGCCGCGCCACACAATAAAAACTGCACGCTGGAGATACAGGTAATGGCTGAGCGCGAGACAGGCACCGTCAAGTGGTTCAATGATTCCAAGGGTTATGGCTTTATTCAGCGCGAGAGCGGCGCGGACGTGTTCGTGCATTTCCGTGCGATCCGTGGCGAAGGTCATCGCACCCTGCTCGAAGGGCAGAAGGTCGAGTTCGCCGTGACCCAGGGCCAGAAAGGCTTGCAGGCTGACGACGTGTCCGCCGTTTAAGCCCTCTCCCGCAGTAGAAAAGCCCATCACCGATGGGCTTTTTGCTTTCTGTCCTTTGGTCGTTTTCCCCTAGGCAAAAATGCGACAATCGCCGCCTTCCTGCTCGTCCCCTTGACCCCATCCCGCGATTACACGATGACCGACGCCACGCCCGCCGTTGACCAACTGCTGAAAAACCTCGACCAGACCCTGCTGGGCGACCGTCATCGCCTGCGCCGCCAGTTGCATGAGCTGCGCAAGCAGACGCCGGTGGACGAAGCCAAGCTGGCGCAGTGGCTGCAGCGCTTTGAAGCCTCGGTGGCCAAGGTCGAGGCGCGCCGTTTGAGCGTGCCGCCGATGCGTTACGACGATGCATTGCCGATTGCCGCCAAGCGCGATGAAATCAAAGCCGCCATCGCCGCGCACCAAGTGGTGGTGATCGCCGGGGAAACCGGTTCAGGCAAGACCACTCAGTTGCCGAAGATCTGCCTGGAACTGGGTCGTGGCGTACATGGGCTGATCGGCCACACCCAACCACGGCGCCTGGCCGCGCGCAGCGTGGCCACCCGAGTAGCGGAAGAAATTGGCACGCCGCTGGGCGAGCTGGTCGGCTATCAGGTGCGTTTTGAGGACCAGAGCAACGAACGCAGCCTGATCAAGCTGATGACCGACGGCATCTTGCTGGCCGAAACCCAGCACGACCGCTATCTGGAAAAGTACGACACGATCATCGTCGACGAAGCCCACGAACGCAGTTTGAACATCGACTTCCTGTTGGGCTTTCTGAAAACCCTGCTGGTGCGTCGCCCTGACCTGAAGCTGATCATCACCTCGGCGACCATCGACCTGCAGCGCTTCTCCGAGCACTTCGGCGGCGCGCCGATTGTTGAAGTGTCCGGGCGTACCTTTCCGGTGGACACTTGGTACCGGCCGCTGGCGGCTGAGCAGGACGAAGACGGCAACCGCGTCGAAGAAGACCTGTCTGTGGATCAGGCGATTCTCGCCACGCTGGATGAAATCAGCGCCTTCGAGAAGAGCGAAGGCAAACGCCCTGGCGACATTCTGGTGTTCCTGCCCGGTGAGCGTGAAATTCGCGATGCCGCCGAAGTGCTGCGCAAGGCCAACCTGCGCCTGACCGAAGTGCTGCCGCTGTATGCGCGCCTGACCCCGGCCGAGCAGCAGAAGATTTTTGCCCCCATGGGCGCGCGCAAGATCGTCCTGGCCACCAACGTTGCGGAAACCTCGCTGACCGTGCCGGGCATCCGTTATGTGATCGACAGTGGCACGGCGCGCATCAGCCGCTACAGCTACCGCGCCAAGGTGCAGCGCTTACCGATTGAGGCCATCAGCCAGGCCAGCGCCAACCAGCGTAAAGGCCGTTGTGGGCGCGTCGAGCCGGGCATCTGCATTCGCCTGTACAGCGAGGAAGATTTCAACGGCCGTCCGGCCTTTACCGACCCGGAAATCCTGCGTACCAACCTGGCGGCGGTGATTTTGCAGATGCTGCATCTGCGTCTCGGTGAGATCGACGCCTTCCCCTTTATCGAGCCGCCGGATGGCAAAGCCATCAGCGACGGTTTCAACCTGCTGCAGGAACTCTCGGCGGTTAACCGCGAAGGCCAGCTGACGCCGCTGGGCCGTCAGTTGGCGCGCCTGCCGGTGGACCCACGCCTGGGCCGCATGGTGCTTGAAGGGGCGAAGCAGGGCAGCTTGGACGAGATTCTGATCATCGCCAGTGCGCTGTCGGTGCAGGATGTGCGCGAGCGACCGTCCGACCGTCAGCAGGCTGCCGACCAGGCCCATGCGCAGTGGAAGGACGTCGATTCCGATTTCGCCGCGCTGATCAACCTGTGGCGCGGCTTTGAAGAACAGCGCCAGGCTTTGGGGTCAAGCGCGCTGCGCAGCTGGTGCCGGAAGAACTTCCTCAATTACTTACGCCTGCGTGAGTGGCGCGATGCGCATCGCCAGTTGGTCCTGATTACCCGTGATTTGCAGCTCGGCAAACCGGCGAGCGAGGCGGGTAGGGGCGAGCCGCGCGCTAAAGAGCAGACGCCTACTACCCAGGACCGCCGGAATGCCGGACCACAACTATCAGCGGCCCAGAAAGAAAAAGAGCTGGCCGAAAAAGACCAGGCCGCGCAGCGCGCCAAAGGCTACGCCGCCGTGCACAAGGCGATTCTCGCTGGCTTGCTCAGCCAGATCGGCCAGAAGACCGAAGACGGCGACTACCTCGGTGCCCGCCAGCGGCGCTTCTGGGTGCACCCGTCCTCGGTGATCGGTCGCAAGAAACCCAGCTGGCTAATGGCTGCCGAGCTGGTGGAAACCACCAAGCTGTTTGCGCGCATGGTGGCGAAGATCGAGCCAGACTGGATCGAGCCGTTGGCCGGCCACCTGATCAAGAAAAACCACCTGGAGCCGCACTGGGAGAAGAAGCGCGGCCAGGTCGTGGCCTATGAACAAATCAGCCTGTACGGCCTGATCGTGGTCGGCCGCCGTGCGGTGCACTTCGGTCCTATTGATCCGGTGGCCTCGCGTGAGCTGTTTGTCCGCGAGGGCCTGGTCGGTGGCGAAATCAACTCGCGCGCCAAGTGCCTGACTGCCAACCGTCAGCTGCTGGAAAAACTCGACGAACTGGAAGCCAAGGCACGTCGTCGCGACATTCTCGCCGACGAGGAAACCCTGTTCGCCTACTACGAGGCGCGCCTACCGGCGAACATCTACCAAAGCGCCACCTTCGACAGCTGGTACAAAACGGAGAGCGCAAAAAATCCGCAGCTGCTGATCATGCGCGCAGAAGACGTGCTCGCCCGCGATGCCAAGGAAGTCACCGCTGCGCAGTACCCGGACACCCTGCGCCTGGGCGAACTGACCCTGCCGCTCTCGTATCACTTCGAGCCTAATCACCCGCGTGACGGCGTGACCCTGCGTGTGCCTGCGCCGCTGTTGCCGCAACTGCCGCCTGAGCGCCTGGAATGGTTGGTGCCGGGGCTGCTGGAAGCCAAGTGCATGGCCCTGGTACGCGGCCTGCCCAAGGCGCTGCGCAAGAACTTTGTGCCGGTGCCGGATTTTGTCGGTGCCGCCCTGGGCAAGATCAGCTTTGCCGACGGCAGCCTGCCCGAGGCCCTGGGGCGCGAGCTGACACGTATGACCGGTACGCGGGTCAGCGAGGAAGCCTGGGCCGAGTCTGCTGCGCAGCTCGAAGGCCATCTACGGATGAATATCGAAGTCGTCGACAACCAGGGTAAGCCCCTGGGCGAGGGCCGCGACCTGGCCGAGCTGACCGCGCGTTTCAGCGAAGCGACCCAGGCGGGCCTGGCCTTGCCGAAAACCGCCAAGAGCCAGCAACCGGTAGAGGCCAAGGCCTTTAGTGAAGTGGCGGCGAAGACCCAGCAACAGGTCGCTGGCCTGTCCATGACCGTCTACCCGGCGCTGGTGGAAGAGGCGGGTGTGGTCAAGGAAGGGCGCTTCCCGACCCTGGCCGAAGCCGAGTTTCAGCATCGCCGTGCGCTGCAGCGCTTGCTGTTGCAACAACTGAGCGATCAAGCCAAGTTCCTGCGCGGCAAGCTGCCGGGGCTGACCGAGCTGGCATTGCTTTACCGCGACATGGGCCGGGTCGATGCGCTGGTTGAGGATATTCTGCTGGCCAGCCTCGACAGCTGCATCCTTGAAGGCAGCGAGCCGCTGCCGCGCGACGGTGCGGGCCTGGCGGCTCTGGCCGAGCGTAAGCGCGGCGACTGGACCGGCGAGGCCGAACGCCTGGCCAAGCTGACCCTGGAAATCCTCAAACTCTGGCACGGCCTGCAGAAGCGCTTCAAAGGCAAGATCGACCTGGCTCAGGCCATGGCGCTGAATGACATCAAGCTGCAGCTGAGCAATCTGGTGTATCCCGGTTTCGTCCGCGAAACCCCGGCGCAGTGGCTCAAAGAAGTGCCGCGCTACCTCAAGGCAATCGAACAACGCTTGGACAAGATCGCCGGCCAGGTGCAGCGCGACCGCGTGTGGAGCAGCGAGCTGGCGGGTTACTGGGAGCAGTACCAGGCACGCCTGGGCAAACACAGCCAGGAAGGCAAACGCGACCCGCAGCTGGTGCTGTACCGCTGGCTGCTGGAGGAGTACCGCGTTTCGCTGTTCGCTCAGCAGCTGGGCACCAAGCTGCCAGTCTCCGACAAGCGTCTGAGCAAGCAGTGGAGCAGCATCGAAGCTTAAGCGCCCCTCTAGCATTGGCCTGAATCGGCGGCTTGCTTGATCACCGGAAGGTACTGCTAGACTCAGGCCACATCCCGTCGTGCCCGCGTGAGTGATGATCTTGATTGCAGTCGATGTACGCCGCTCGTCCTTACTGCGCCTCCGCTTTTTGCTTGCCCTGTTGCTGCTCGCCTGTTGGCCGGGTCTGGCGGCAGCCACCTGTGAGAAGACGCTGCGCTGGGACGATGACCCGCCGTTCAGCATGCAAACGGCGGATGGCGCGGTGGTTGGCATCGACGTTGAAATCAATCGTGCGGCGCTGGCCCGTTTGGGCTGCCAGATCAAACTGCGCAAACTGCCCTGGGCGCGGGCGCTCAAGGAGCTGGAGCTGGGCCGCCTGGATATTCTGCCTGGCGCCTTTCGCCGGCCAGAGCGCGAGGTTTATGCGCATTTCTCCGGCCCGGTGCTGCCGCCCTCACGCAATATTCTGTTTATGCATGCCCCAGCACTGCAGCGCTGGCCCATCACTCAGCTGCTGGAACTGCAGCACAGCGAATTCCGCCTGGGCGCACAGATCAACGTGGTCTACGGCGCAGACTACGCACAACTGATGGATGATCCGGCGTTTGCCGCGCGGGTGGTGCAGGTGGCCAACCGCAACAACCTTTGGCGCATGGTTGGCAAGGGCCGTATCGATGGGGTGATTGCCGACGAAAACACCGGCGCCTACGAAATCCAGCAACTGGGCCTCAGCGAGCGGATCAAGCCCACGGCTGTGGTGGTGTCCAGCGATGCCGCCGAGATTGCATTCAGCAAGCGCTCAATCGGGCCTGATTTTGTCCAGGCCTATGCCGATGCGCTGCGCGAATTGGTAGCGGATGGCCGTTATGAGCGGATTGTGCAGCGCTATATACAGCCGTAAACGTGACCTGCTGAAAAATAGGCAGCGCTATCGCTATTGATTTAACGGCACTGTTACTCGCGCTGCTTACTGTGTGATGCTGTGGCACGACAACAATAAATAATAAGGAGCGCAGTTATGTTGGGGGATTTAGGGCTGTTTGTTGGGCTTGCGTTGCTCATCTGGATGGCGTTGCGCGGCGTCAATATTTTAATTGCCGCGCTGCTGTGTTCGTTGGTGGTGGCGTTGACCAACGAGCTGGAAGCCCCCAAGGCTTTGCTCGAATATTTTCCCTTCGGGCCGTTAGGGGCGTTCACTTTCGCCGGCAAGTTCTTTGTACTTTTTCTTTGTGGCGCGATCTTCGGCAAAGTCATGGCTGCCAGCCAAGCGGCCAGCAGCATTGCTCAAGCGATTACCCGGAGCCTGGGAATTCAACGCACCCTATGGGTGAGTATGGTGGTCTGTGCTCTGCTGACCTATGGCGGTGTGGTGGTGTTTGTGGTGATTTTCACCATGTACCCACTGGGCATTACCTTGATGCGCGAGGCCAACTTACCCAAACGGCTGTTCTGCGCGGCGACGGCTTTGGGCTCCGGCACATTTACCATGACCGCATTGCCGGGTTCGCCCTCGATCCACAACGTGATCGCCTCCAGCGCACTTGGCACCGATCTGTTCGCCGGTGCCTGGCTTGGCCTGTTGGCCAGCGCGGTGATGATTATCCTGGGTATGGCTTATGTGCAGCGTGAGTGGCGTATGGCCCGTGCCCGGGGCGAGGGCTTTGAGAGCAATGCTCAGGATCTGCGCATGCAGCAGTTGGCAGGGGAACCCGGTACAGGCCCGCATTGGGGCATGGCTTTGCTGCCGATTCTCGTGGTGCTGGGCGTCATCATGTTGCCACGTTTGCTGTTGCTCAGCGGCGGGGTGACGGCGGGTGAGGGCATGCTCGGCCAAGTGCTGAACTTCAGTCAGCGTCAGCCCATTATCTGGCCAAGCCTGGCCCTGACAATCGCCACGCTGACGGCCATTCTGCTGTTCCCGGCGTTACGGCGTAATACAGTGGCGATGCTGGGGCAGGGCGCCGATGACTCCATCATGCCGCTGCTCAATACCGCTGCAGTGATCGGCTTTGGGGGCGTGGTCACCCAGACCGCGGGCTTCGGCCAGTTCGTTAACTGGGTACTGTCGGTGGACATGCCGCCGCTGTTGTCCATTTTCGCCTCGGTCAGCGTGGTGTCAGGCATTGTCGGCTCGTCTTCCGGCGGCCTGCAGATCTTCATGCAAACCCTGGCCCCCAAATATCTGGAAATGGGCGTGGAGCCTGAGGTGCTGCACCGTATCGCCACCATTGCCGCTGGCGGCCTGGACTCGCTGCCACATTGTGGCGCGGTGATTGCCATGTTGATGATCATGGGGCTGAACCATAAACAGGCTTACAAGGACATCTTTGTGGTGACGGTACTGATCCCCGTGATTGCCGTATTTGTCTGCATCGGCGCATTGGGCCTGATGGCCGCTTGATAAGGCCGTTCCCGCACGTGGTCAGCCAATTCCGCTGCCCCGCTGTTGGCTGATGCCCGCGGGGCGGGTGCTGGATTTTACGCCTTACGATGAGCGCGCCATTGAGGATGCAGCCAAGGCTGTGGCTGTGGCATTGATGCCGTAAGGCGCACGAAGCAGTCGTGCGCCCGATGGTCGGGTTTAGGCGTCAGGGTTGAATGCCACCGTAAAACAGCTGCCGCCTTCCTCCAGGTTGCGTACCGAGATCATCCAGCCCTGTTTGCTGCAGATTCGTTTCACCAGAGAGAGGCCCAGGCCAAGTCCTTCCCCGCGCGCCTCTGCACCCCGTACAAAAGGCTGAAAGATCTGCTCATGTTGCTCCGGGGCAATGCCCATGCCGCTGTCTTCCACGCGAAAACCGCCGGTGGTCAGCACCAGGTGCACAAAGCCTCGCTCGGTGTAATGCAGGGCATTGCGCAGCAGGTTAGCCATGACTGTGTTGAGCAAAACCGGGTTGTAGAGGCCCGAATCCGGCCCCTCCTGTAGGCATTGGAAATCCAGGCCCTTTTCAGTGAGCAGCGGTCCCCAGCGGTTGGCTTGTTCCGTCGCCACATCGGTCAGGCTGCTGTTCGCCACAAAGGCACTTGCGTTGGCTTTATCGCGCGCCAGTTGCAGGAAGGTCTGCACCAGGTCGCGCATTTCTTCACTGGCCCGGCTGATGCGCTCAATCTGCTCGCGCTCACGCGGCGGCAAATGGCCTTCGGCCAACAATTCGCAGGAGGTAGCAATGATCATCAAGGGAGTGCGCAGTTCGTGGCTGACATCACTGGTGAACAGCCGCTCGCGCTCCAGCGATTGGCGCACCTGGCCCAGGGTGCTGTCGAAGGCCGCCGCCAGTTGACCCACTTCATCGTCGGGGTATTCGGGAGCCAGTGGTGGTGCCAGCACATGCAGCTGGTCGCGGTGGCGCACCTGCTGTGCCAGCCGACTCACCGGGGCCATCACCTTTCGAGCCATGATCAACCCAAGCCCCCAAGCACCGACCACGGTGAGCAGAAAACCCGCTAACACGACGTCGAACAGGGCTTGCTCATGGGCTTCGAATTCGTGCTGTTCCTGCGCCAGGAGATGGGTCTGGCCATTCATTTTGCGGCTGTAGACGTAGAACGCGGCGGTGCCATCAACCACTTCGGTAAAGCCGGCCGGCAAATCGGCGAACCGCGCGGGTATCGGGTACTGCGGCTGTTCGGAGCTGAAAAAATGGGTCATGGAGTCGAGCCTGGGCGGGCGCCCATGCTGAATATCTTCCTCAAGCACCTTGCCCAGTTCTCGGTTCAACTCCTCGGAAACCAGGTTCTCTTCAATGAAGTGCACCACGGCCACGATGCTCAGCGAAAACAGGCCGCTGACCAAGGTGGTCATCAGCACGAAGGCAATCAGAATGCGCCTGGAAAAAGGCTGTTTAGACACCATCGGTCTGCTCCGCCAGTCGATAACCGACGCCATGCAGGGTGTGTAGCAATGGGGACGCGAACGGTTTATCGAGGACCTGACGCAGCTGATGAATGTGGCTACGCAGGCTGTCGCTGTCCGGGCAATCATCGCCCCACAGTGCATCCTCCAAGGCTTCGCGACGAACCACTGCGGGGCTTTTCTGCATCAGTACGGCCAGTAACTTGAGGCCCAGTGGGTTGAGTTTGAGCGGCTGTCCCGCCCGGCTGACATGCAGGGTGTCGAGGTCATAGACAAGGTCGGCGACTTTCAACTGGCGCTTGCGGCTGCCCTGGCTGCGCCTCAGGATCGCCTCAATCCGTGCCACCAGCTCAGACAGCGCAAACGGTTTGATCAGGTAATCGTCAGCCCCGGCCTGCAAACCTTGTAGCCGATCATCCAGGGCGTCGCGGGCGGTGAGCATCAGGATCGGTACCTCATTGCGGCCGTCCTCACGCAGCCGTTTGCACACCTGATAGCCGTCAATGCCTGGCAGCATGATGTCCAGCACGATCAGGTCATAGTGTCCGGTACTGGCAAGGTGCAGACCGCTCAGGCCGTCTTGTGCACAGTCAACGCTGAACCCCTTGAGCTGCAGGTAGTCGAGCACGTTGGCGAGGATGTCGCGGTTGTCTTCGATCACTAGGATGCGCACAGATAGAACTCTTTCTCTGGTTTTGACACTTTCTTCACATCCCGTTGACGCCTGGCTCACAGGCCTCGCCACAGACTGCGGCTCGTTCATCCAGCAAGGATCATACGATGCCTCAGCTTCATTACGCCCAACTGCGCTACCTGTCCATCATCGTGCTGGCCTGGCTGGCAGTGTTCGTCCTGACGCGCAGTGTACTGCTGCTCAGTCACCTGGCCGCTGCGGATGTCAGCCTGCTGCAATGGTTCGGTGTCTTCGGGGTTGGTCTGGTCTACGACCTGAGCTTTTTGCTGTATGCCACGTTGCCTCTGGCGCTTTACCTGCTGGTGTGTCCGGCCCGTCTATGGTGTCGGCGCTGGCATCAACGCCTGCTGCTTGGCCTGGTCGGCGTCAGCGTGTTTGCGATGCTGTTTACGGCGGTTGCCGAATGGCTGTTTTGGGATGAGTTCGGCGTGCGGTTCAACTTTATCGCCGTGGACTACTTGGTTTACTCGGAAGAGGTGATCAACAACATCCTCGAGTCGTACCCGATCTATCCGCTGATTGCGTTGCTCGCGGTGATCGCCATGGGGGTCAGCGTTGCATTGTATCGGCCGGTGGAAGCTGCGCTTCAAGCACCACTCATGCCCCGCGGCCGTGCCTATGCAGCCCTGGTAGCGCTGTGCGTGCTGGTCGGGTTGGATGGTCTGTCGGTTGGTCAGGACAGCCCGCGTGGCCTGGGTGGTAATACCTATCAGCGGGAGCTGGCCAGCAACGGGCCGTTTCAGTTCTTCGCGGCTTTTCGTAATAACGAACTGGACTACCCGCAGTTCTATGCAACGTTGCCGGCGCCGGAAGTGGCCAGCCTGTTGCGCGAGGAGGTGAGCGAAGCCAATGCCCGCTTTATCGGTCACGACCCTCAGGACATTCGCCGGTTGATCGATAACCCCGGTCAGCCACAGGTGATGAACGTGGTGCTGGTCACCATCGAAAGCCTCAGTGCCAAATACCTGGGCAGCTTCGGCGATGTGCGAGGCCTGACGCCCAATCTGGATGCCCTGCGTCAGCAGAGCCTGAGCTTCAGTAACTTCTACGCCACGGGCACACGTACCGACCGCGGATTGGAAGCGATTAGCTTGTCCATACCGCCCACGCCTGGCCGTTCAATCGTCAAGCGCATTGGCCGTGAATCCGGTTATGGCAGCCTGGGTCAGCAGTTCAATGCCCGCGGTTATGACAGCGTGTTTATCTACGGCGGGCGCGGCTACTTCGACAACATGAATGCCTTCTTCAGCGGCAATGGTTACCGCGTTGTCGACCAGAGCAGCGTGGCGGAAGGCGATATGACCTTCAAGAACGCCTGGGGCATGTCCGATGAGGATCTTTATCAGCAAACCCTCAAGGTCGCCGATGCAGACCATGCTCAGGGCAAACCCTTCTTCCTGCAACTGATGACCACCTCCAACCACCGGCCTTATACCTATCCCGATGGGCGCATCGACATCCCGTCCGGCGAGGGTCGTGAAGGCGCGGTGAAGTACACCGATTACGCGATCGGCCAGTTCTTGCAGCAGGCCAGAGCTAAACCCTGGTTCAACCAGACGGTCTTCGTCTTTGTGGCTGATCACACGGCCGGCAGTGCAGGCCAGGAGGACCTGCCGGTGGCGAACTACCACATCCCGTTGTTTATCTACGCCCCAGCCCTGATCCAACCCCAGGCATTCACTGAAGTGGCGAGCCAGATAGACCTGGCACCCACCCTGCTGGGATTGCTCAACATCGATTACAGCTCAACCTTTTTTGGCCGCAACGTATTGCGTAAAGATCGCGCCCCTGGGCGGGCGCTGATTGGTAACTACCAGCACCTGGGGCTGTTCGACGGTCACGACCTCGCCATTCTCAGCCCGCGCCGGAGTATGCGCAGGCATGACGATGCGCTTGGGTTGAGCCACGAGTCTTCAAGTACGGTCCGCGACAGTTTGCTGCGCCGCGATATCGCCTACTACCAGGGCGCCAGCCACGCGTTTCAAAAACGCTTGATGGCGTGGCAACCCTCAGCCCTGCCTGAAGCACAGCTCAGCAACCGCTAATCCCCGCACTGCTTCGGCAGTGCCTTGACTGGAGTGCAGTGATGGCAGTCGTACGCACGGCTCATACCAATCGCTACTTTGATTTTCGCCTTGCGCTGGGCATTCCCTTGGCGCTGATGGCGCTGCTCCTACTGCTGGACCCCAGTGGCGTGGACTTCGCACTGGCGCATCGTTTCTATGAGCCGGGGCTGGGGTTTGTCGGTCGGCATAATTTCTGGCTGGAAGACATCCTGCATGACCGCGCCAAACAGGGCGTGATCATTCTGGGCGTTCTGTCGATTGGCGGCTTGTTACTGAGCTTGGTGGTTAAGCAATGGCGGGCATGGAGCCTGCCGCTCGGCTATCTGGTGCTGTCTCTCGCGGTATCGACCAGCATTGTCACACCGCTGAAAAAGCTGACCGCGATGCAATGCCCCTGGAGCTTGACTGAGTTCGGTGGCGAAGAGGCGTTCAGCCCGCTACTGGGTGAGCGGGCCGTCACAGACCACCCCGGTCGTTGCTGGCCGGGTGGCCATGCTTCAGCCGGTTTCTCGCTGATTGCGCTGTTCTTTGCCTTGCGTGATCGCTACCCGCGAGGCGCCCGGGTCGCACTGGCGCTGGCATTGGGCCTGGGTACGATTTTTTCTATCGGGCGGGTGATGCAGGGTGCGCATTTCCTTTCGCACAACCTGTGGACCCTGCTCTTCGATTGGCTGATCTGCACGCTCTTTTACCGCTGGCTACTGTATCGGCCGAGTGCCGTCTGTGACGCCTCGCCGGCGCAACTCCCCGTCCATCCCTGGCGGAGCGATGCCTTATGAGCGGCAACCCTGGCAGTACTGTCCGCCTCGGATACCGGCATGGCGTAAGCATGCTGACTGTCAGTGTGCTTATCTGCCTGTTAAGTGGCTGCCAGAGCATGCGCGAGGCCATGATCGCCGAAGGGTATCCCGCCCCATTTGTTGATGGGTTTGAAGCCGGTTGCAGCAGCGGTCGGCAAGCGGCTGGGGCATTGTCCGACTTCCGCAAAGATGTTCCACGCTACCTGCAGCAACCCCTCTACGCACAAGGTTGGGAAGATGGCTTTCGCCAATGTCAGGCCGCGCTGGAGAGCGCCATCGAACGTGAACTGCACGATAGCGACATGCGCGACCGGGAGTGGCGTCGGCATGTTGACCAGGCCATGGCTAAAGCCCTGCGCAGCAGCTGAAACTGGCTATCGAAGCGCCTGCTGTGCACCGCCCTGTGGGGCTAAGACTGCCTGTCAGTGAGGTGCTACAGCCGTGGCTCGCTGAGCGCTGGTCGCCGAAAGTTGCCATGCACGCTGTGGCTCGACAAAATCGCGCACCGATTCGGCCCAATGGTCGGGTGGCGATGTTGAGAAGAGGCTGGAGTTGAACGAGCAGACACTATCCATGCGTCTGGAACGCGTGGCAGCGCATGTGCCCGCTGGGGCGCGGTTGGCGGATATTGGCTCGGATCACGCCTATCTCCCGGTGGCCTTGATGCGCCGTGGGGTTATCGAGGCCGCCGTGGCCGGAGAGGTGGCCTTGACGCCGTTTCACGCGGCTGAACGCAGCGTGCGTGAAAGCGACCTAAGCCCGCGCATTAGCGTGCGCCTGGCTGATGGTTTGGCGGCGATTGAGGCGGGCGATGCCATCACGGCGATCAGCATCTGCGGGATGGGCGGTGAGCGGATTCGCGACATCCTCGACAGCGGTAAAGCCCGCCTGAGTGGTCAGGAACGTTTGATCCTGCAGCCCAATGGCGGCGAGCAGCCGCTGCGCCAATGGCTGATGGACAATGGTTACCGCATCCTCAGTGAGGAAGTGCTGCGGGAAAACCGATTTGCCTACGAAATCATCGTGGCCGAGCGCTCTGGCCCGGTGACTTACAGCGCCGAGGAGCTGTACTTTGGCCCGCTGCAAATGCAGGCGCGCAGCCCGGCGTTCCTGGCCAAGTGGCAGCGCCTGCTGCGCCTGAAGCAGCAGACCCTGGCTGACTTCGCGCAGGCGCGGCAAGCGGTGCCGGAAGAGAAGGTGCAGAAAGTCGCCCAACAGACGCAGTGGATTACTGAACTGCTGGCGTAAGCCGGGTTCAGGCGGCCAGCATGCAGTGCTAGGCAGTTGGCACGGTTCCGCCATCAATCACAAACTCGCTTCCGGTGATCGATGCCGCACGTGGTGAGGCCAGGAAAGTAATCAGCTCCGCCACCTCTGCAGGCTTGGCCGGGCGGCCGAGCGGAATCCCGCCGAGGGCAGCCATGATGATGCGTTTGCCGCCTGCGTAATCGGTACCGGCTTCCTGCGCCAGCCGCTCGGCCAAGGCTACCGACGCTTCGGTCTCGATCCAGCCCGGCGACACCCGCACCACACGCACGCCTTGTGGCGAAACCTCTTTCGACAGGCTTTTGCTGTAGGTCGACAGCGCTGCCTTGGCCGCCGCGTAAGCCGTAGTGGCATCGGGCAAGGGCAGGCGGTTCTGGATGGAGGTCACATGGATGATCACGCCGCTCTTGCGCTGCAGCATCGCCGGGAGCAGGGCGCGATTCAGGCGCACGGCTGGTAGCAGGTTAAGGTCGAGTTCGCGCTGCCACTGCGCGTCGTCCAATACCGCAAAGCCGCCGCTGGGTGCCGATGAGCCGCCAAGGACGTGGACGATAATGTCCACATCACCCAGCCGTTGCCTGGCTGCGGCGACCAATGTTTCGCAGCCTTCCGGGGTTGCGAGGTCGGCCTGCACGAACAGCTCATCCGGCAGATCGCTGTTGGCCTGCCGGGCGCAAGTCAGCACCTGTGCGCCCTCGGCAAGGAACAGCTCGACCACCGCGCGGCCGACGCCTTTGCTGCCGCCGGTGACCAGTACGAGTTTACCGCTCAGGTCGAGGTTCATGGCACGATCTCCAGCGTGCGGATCTGGCCGTCCTGCAGCAGAAATCGATGATTCAGCATCACCGGGCTACCGGGGAAGTTACCGACCAGACGCGCCGTGACGCTCAGCGAATCGTCACTCTGTGTCGCCGCCAGCGGCTCGACGCTGTAGGTGAATGCCTGGCGGGCCTGCTGTTGCCAGGCTTCGATGGCGGCAATGCCCTGGTGCGTGCGGTTTTCGTCGGTCACGCTGGCGTGCGCGCAGAAGCAGGCGGCAAGGCGCGAGATGTCGGCGCCATTGCTGACAGCAAAGTAGGTCTGTACGGCGTCAGGCAGGTGCAGGTTCATGGCCTGATCTCCTCTCACAGTGGGTTGGGGTTTACGACTGTGATCTTGCCGCTCGCTTGATAGTTTGCTCAACTGGGATAGACGTTAACGGCCTATCCCGAATTTCAGGACAATTGCATGGCAGATTCACGCCTTGGTCTCAATGAGCTGGAAGCTGTGTTGGCCGTGGCACGGCGGGCGTCCTTTCGCCTGGCCGCTATCGACCTGGATGTATCAACCACGGCATTGAGCAACACCATTGCCAAGCTGGAGGCGAGCCTCGAAACGCGGCTGTTCAACCGCACCACCCGCAGCGTGTCGCTGACCGAGGCGGGTGCGATGTACCTAGAGCAGGTCGGCCCTGCGTTGCAGGACGTACGTGCAGCGCTGGAAGCGGTGCGTTCGCACAATGCCGGGCCGTCGGGTGTGTTGCGCATCAATGCCTTCGTCAGTGCCGCCCGCGCCGCGTTGCTGCCGCTGGTGCTGGAGTTTCTACAGCGTTACCCGAAGGTGCATATCGACCTGGTGACCGAAGGCCGCCTGGTGGACATCGTCGCGGATGGTTTCGATCTCGGCGTGCGCGCCGCGAGTCTTGTGCCCAGCGACATGATCGTGATTCCAATCGGCCCGCCGCAACGCTACGCGGTGGTCGGCTCGCCCGCCTACTTCGCCCAGCACGGTCGTCCGCATAATCCGGCGGATCTGCTCAAACATCAGTGCATCCGCATCCGCCTACCCAATGGGGCGATTTACCCCTGGCATTTCGAGCGTGCGGGGGAAGTGACCCGGCTGGATGTGACTGGCCAACTCACCCTGGACGAGCCGAGTGTCGCCAAGGCGGTGGTGCAGGCAGGGGTGGGGCTCGGTTTTTTTATGCAGCAGGATGTGCAGGCCGAACTCGACGCCGGGCAATTCGAGCGGGTGCTGGAGGCGTGGACGCCGCCCCGCGACAACCTATGCCTGTACTACCCGAACCGGCGCAACCCCTCCGCCGCGCTCAAGGCATTCACTGCGTTGGCTCGAGGTCATCTGCCGAGCAAAGACCAACGCGGATGATCCACCCGTTGTCTGCCACCGCGTGGTGGTCGGCCGCGGCACGCAAGCGCTACGCTAGGGCCTGCTAGGCCATTCTTTAGGTCAGTCTCAACGTTGGGCGGTGAGCGTGGACAGGTTTCAGGAAATGAAGGTGCTGCTGGCCGTTGCCGAAGCAGAAAGCTTTGCCGGCGGAGCCCGGCTGGTGGGTATGTCGCCACCCAGCGTGACCCGGGTGATTGCCGGTTTGGAGAAACGCTTGGGCACGCTGTTGCTGGCGCGCAGCACGCGAAGCCTGCGCTTGACCGAAGCGGGGCGGCGCTATGTGGAGGACTGCAAGCGCATCCTGCTGGAGCTGGAAGAGGCCGAAGAGTTGGCCACCGGCAGTAGCATTCGGGCACGGGGCAACCTGACCGTGACGGCGCCGGTGATGTTCGGTGAGCTGTACCTGATCCCGCTGATTACCGAGTACCTGTCAGCGCACCCGCAGGTGACGATCAATGCGCTGCTGGTGGATCGCCTGGTGAACATGGTGGAGGAGGGCGTGGACGTCGCCATCCGCATTGGTCAGCTGCCGGAAACCGGCTTGCAGGCCATCAAGGTTGGCCATATTCGTCCGGTGATCTGCGCTGCGCCGGCTTTTCTCGAACGCTTTGGGCGGCCACAGGAACCCAAGGAGGTACTGGCAGCGCCCATCGTGATGTCCTCGGCCAGCAGCCTGCTCACCGACTGGCAGTTCAACCTGGGCACCAGCGCTCTTACCCTGCATCCCAAGCCGCGCCTGCTGGTGAGTTCCAACCAGGCGGCGATCAATGCTGCACGGCTGGGTTGGGGCCTGACGCGGGTGTTGTCGTATCAGGTGGCCGAGTTGGTCGCAAAGGGTGAGCTGGAGATCATTCTGGAGCCCTTTGAAGCAGCGGCACTGCCGGTGCATGTGCTCTATCAAGGCGGCGGACGAGTACCCGCCAAGGTGCGCACCTTTGTCGATTTCTGTACCAGCCGCTTCCTACAAGACCCAGCGCTGCAAAGGGGCGAAGGTGCTTAAGCCATGAGTCGCTATCGGCAGATGCAGGTGTTCGCCGCCGTGGTGCAAGCCGGCAGCCTGGCCGCGGCCTCGCGCCAGCTTGAGCAGTCGCCCACGACCGTTATGCGCAGCATCGCCGCCCTGGAAACGCGCCTGAACAACAAGCTGTTGTTACGCGGGCCGCGCGGCGTCGAGCTAAGCCCGGCAGGCGAGCAGTTTGCCGTCAGCTGTCGGCAGATTCTCGAACACACCGCTGTTGCCGAGCGCTCTGCCGCCGGCGTGCATGCGTGCCCCGCTGGTCGGTTGACCTTGTCGTTACCGCTGCTGATGGATCAGCAGGTACTGATGCCAATTGCCCTCGATTATCTGACGGCGTTCCCTGAGGTGCAGTTGGTCACCCAGGCCTGCGAAGGTGTGCCCAAACTGCTTGAGGAGAACATTGATGTTGCCCTGGTGGTGGGCCATCTGCCGAACTCGTCCGGGTTTGCCATGCCGGTGGGCAGGGTGCGGCCGATTGTTTGCGGTTCTCCCGCCTACCTGGCCAAGTGGGGACGCCCGCAAACGCCTGAGGACCTCAAAGCGCACCGTACGGTATTGACCACCGCCAGCGGCCAGCAAAGCGAATGGCGTTTTCATGGTGAGCGCTCCACACGCTTGGTGAAACCCTTGCCGGTACTGACGTGCACCACTCAGCGCGCCGCCATCCATGCCGCGACCCTGGGGCTGGGGTTGATTCGCTGCATGAGCTACGAAGCGCACCATGAATTGCAGAGCGGGTTGCTTGAGCCGGTATTGAACGACTTTGCCAGCCAGGCCTTGCCCGCCCAGTTGATCTACCGCGACGGCCGCCGGGCCGAGGCGCGTGTGCGCACCTTTATCGACTTCGCCACGCCAAGGCTGCGGGCTCATCCGGCATTTCTAGACTGACAGGGCGCCGCGACCGTGCCTGTGTGCGATCGTATTATTTTATAAAACGGAATTATGCATTGCTCTGCATGGCGATTCTGCTTAGCCGCGAGTAGGCGCAGCATAAACCTACCAGCGCAAAAGCCGCCCAGCTTGGGTGACGCAGCGCTGATTCATCTGACCCTCTACAAGGAGCCGCACCATGTCTCAGCCAGCCATCAAACTCTATCGCCACCCACTGTCCGGCCATGCCCATCGCGTTGAGCTGCTGCTCTCACTGTTAAAGCTGCCCACCGAACTGGTGTTTGTCGACCTGGCCAACGGGGCGCACAAGAAACCTGAGTTCCTCGCCATCAACGCTTTCGGGCAAGTGCCGGTGATTGATGACAACGGCACCCTCCTCAGCGACTCCAACGCCATTCTGGTTTATCTGGCCAAGAAGTACGGCAACGGTAGCTGGCTGGCTGAAGAACCCCTTGCTGCTGCGCGCATTCAACGCTGGCTGTCGGTAGCCGCGGGCCAGCTGGCTTACGGGCCAGCATCGGCTCGGTTGATCACCGTGTTCGGTGCACCCTTGAATGCCGAGGATGTGATCGCCCGCTCCCATGCCCTGCTCAAAGTGATGGACGGCGAGTTGGCCAACAGCCTGTTCCTGGCAGGCGCAACCGCCAGCATCGCCGATGTCGCCAACTACACCTATATCGCCCATGCCCCGGAAGGCAATGTCTCGTTGCAGGCCTACCCGAATGTGCGCGCCTGGCTGGAGCGGGTAGAGGCACTTCCCGGGTTCGTGCCGATGCAGCGTACCGCCGCAGGTCTGCACGCCAACTGAGTCCGTCATAGGCTGCCGGGTACCCGGCAGCTCTCTTGAGGAGCGCATTGCATGGATCATCTGCCCAAACACCGCCGCTCACCCTGGCATGCCGGGGAAAAAACGCTTCAGGACATCTACAGCGTCGCCGAACGCATGGAGGTGATTGGGCAGAAGGTCATTCGCGATTACATGCCCGACCAGCACCGCGAGTTCTACCAGCAACTGCCGTTTATGGTTGTCGGTGCGGTCGATGCGCAGCAGCGGCCCTGGGCGACCCTGCTGGAGGGGCCGGAAGGCTTCGTCACCTCGCCCGATCCGCAGCAGTTGCTCCTGGCCGTACAACCTGATGCACAGGACCCCGCCGCTAGCGGCCTGCAAGCGGATCAGGCGATTGGCTTGCTCGGCATCGAGCTGCACACGCGCCGGCGCAACCGCATCAACGGGGTGATCCAGCAGGTTTCTGCTGATGGCCTGGCCGTCGCGGTCGAGCACTCTTACGGCAATTGTCCCAAGTACATCCAGGCGCGCTCTTACACGCGCTCATCGGAGCCGTTGCAGCAGCGCGCTGAGCGCGAGAACTTCACCGAACTGAATGACCGCACCACCGCGATGATCCGTGCGGCCGACACCTTTTTTATCGCCAGCTACTTCGACCATGACGCGAATAATCGCTCGGTGGACGTGTCGCACCGCGGTGGCCGCGCCGGCTTTGTCAAAGTCGAAGGCAACCGGCTGACCATCCCCGATTACGCCGGCAACCTGTTCTTCAATACCTTGGGCAACCTGCAGGCCAACCCGGTCGCCGGCTTGCTGTTTGTCGATTTCGTCACGGGCGACATCCTGCAACTCACTGGCCGCACCGAGCTGATTCTCGACAGCCCGATGATCCACGCCTTCGAAAGTGCCGAGCGCCTGTGGACCTTCGAGGCTGAGCAGGCCATGCTGCGCCCGGCGGCAACCTCCTTGCGCTGGACCTTTCACGATTACGCACCGACCAGCCTGGCCACCGGAAACTGGGCGGATGCCGACGAGAAGCTGCGCCAGAACGAGCAACGCCGCCAGTGGCAGCAGTGGCGCGTGACCCAGGTGCAGCAGGAAAGTCAGGACATTCGCTCGTTTTATATTCAGCCGCTGGATGGCACGGCGGTGGCGTTTACTCCGGGCCAGCACGTGCCGGTGCGTCTGCACATTCCAGGTGTTGAGCTGCCACTGGTCCGCACGTACAGCGTTTCCAGCGCGCCGTCTGACGGGCAGGTGCGCATCAGCGTCAAAGCCCAGGGGCCGGCTTCGCACCACCTGCATAGCCAGGTGCAGGTGGGCGATGTGCTGGAAGTTCGCCCGCCCATGGGTAGCTTTACCCTGATCGAAAAAACCGAGCGCCCGGTGGTGTTGATCGCTGCCGGGGTGGGTATTACGCCCTTGCTCTCGATGTTTCGCGAGCTGGCTGCGCAGAATAGTCAGCAGCAGCGGCAACGCCCTGTGCATCTGTTTCAAAGCGCCCGAACCCTGGCGGACCTGCCATTCCAGGCCGAACTCAAGGCGCTGCAACATCGCGATGCCAAGCATCTACATATCCACCGTGCACTCAGTAGCCCAGGCACCGAGGCGGTTGTGGGGCGTGATTTTGAAATCATGGGTCGTCTTGACTTTGCTCAGGTCAAGGCACGGCTGCCGCTGGATGATTACGACTTTTATCTGTGCGGCCCCGGCGGCTTTTTACAGGCCATGTACGACGGGCTGCGGGCGCTGAACATCCCGGATGAGCGCATCCATGCCGAGGCATTCGGCCCTTCGACACTGCAACGTTTAGCGGTTGAACAGTCTGCTGCACCGGTTCAGTTACCCGCCGCCAGCGCCCCAGTACCGGTCTACTTCTCCTCATCAGCTAAGGAGGCGCGCTGGACGCCAGGCAGTGGCAGCTTGCTGGAGCTGGCCGAGAGCCGTGGCCTGAACCCTGACTTCAGCTGCCGGGGTGGTTCGTGCGGCACCTGCAAAACGCGCCTGGTCAGCGGCCACGTGCATTACCCCAATCCACCGGCACAACTGCCAGAGGGCGACAGCGTATTGATCTGCTGCGCCGTACCGGCAGCGCTGGACGGCGCTATCCAACCCCTGGTGCTTGATCTCTAGCGAGGTGCTGCAACATGAACCGCGAAACAGTGGACCGTTACGACGCGCCCGACGCATCGAGTGAAACGCCAGGGCACTGGGAGGTGAATTATTTACTGCCGCATTTGCTGTCTGGCCCGGAGTACCCGGGCTACGACGTAAATGCTGCGCTGGCACGCGTGTTGAAACGGTTGTTTGCCGCCATACGGGCGCCCCGCCTAGCACCGCCCGCCACCTCATCCCTCACAATGTGCAGGAGCCACCGGCATGCCTACCGCTGAAATTCGCCAACCGGTTCCGCCCTTTACCCGTGAGTTGGCCATCTTGAAAGTCCGCCTCGCCGAAGATGGATGGAACAGCCGTGATGCGGCCAAAGTGGCCTTGGCCTATACCCCTGATACCCAATGGCGCAACCGCGCGGAGTTCGTCACCAGCCGTGCCGAGGCGCAGGCGTTTTTGCAGCGCAAATGGAGCAAGGAGCTGGAGTACCGCTTGATCAAAGAGCTGTGGGCGTTTACCGATAACCGCATCGCCGTGCGCTATGCCTACGAATGGCACGACGACTCGGGCAACTGGTTTCGCTCCTACGGCAATGAGAACTGGGAATTCGCCGAAAACGGCCTGATGGCGCACCGCTTTGCCTGCATCAACGACCTGCCCATTGAAGAGTCCGAGCGCAAATTCCGCTGGCCATTGGGGCGTCGGCCTGATGACCATCCGGGGCTTTCGCAATTGGGGCTATAAGTCCAACCGACTCAGAAGGGCTGAGCGCTGTATGGACGGGGCCGTCATCGAGCGCCTACCTGAATAGCCGTCGCAACGTGATGCCCCTTGCAGATGCTGGTGCGCATCCGTTTGCTTACCATCGCGTCTTCCTGCGCTTGCTGGTTTTCCAGCAGAGGCGCCCGCAGGCGCCTTGCTTGGTTTAGAAATCCTGCACGGTTGGGCGCAGCACGATTTCGTTGATGTCGACATCGGCAGGCTGCTCGATGGCGAAGGCGATAGCGCGTGCCACTGATTCGGCGGGAATGGCCTGCTGGTAGAAGTCGACCACGAAATCACGGCTGGCCTGGTGGGAGCTGCCGAACTTGAGTTCAGAGTCGACGGCACCCGGCTCGATGGTGGTGGTCCGAATACGACCACCCACTTCATGGCGCAGCCCCTCGGAAATGGCCCGGACCGCGAATTTGGTACCGCTGTAAACCGTACCACCCGGGCTGAAGACCTTCAGGCCCGCGACCGAGGCAATATTGATGAAATGCCCGCTGTTCTGCTGCTGGAACACAGGCAGTGCGGCTGCTACCCCGTACAGCAAGCCCTTGATATTGATGTCGATCATGCGGTCCCACTCGTCCACCCGCCCTTCGCTCAGCGGAGCGATAGCCATCAGACCTGCGTTGTTGACCAGCACGTCGAGGCGGCCGAAGGTGTCTATTGCGCCCTGGATCAACGCCTTGACGTCATCCTGGGAGGTGACATCGGTCTGGTAGGCCACCGCTTGGCCACCAGCGGCTACCAGCTCTGCAACCAGCGCATCCAGTTTGTCCTTGCGGCGTGCAGCCAGGACAACACGCGCACCTTTTTCTGCCAGATGGCGGGCCGTGGCCTCGCCCAAACCGCTGCTAGCGCCAGTGATGATGACTACTTTTCCGGAAATATTGTTGCTCATGCTCTGAACCTCATCGTGACAGGTTGAACGACGCCGGGAGATGTCCCTGGCTTGCGAGCACAGTAGAGCCACTGCAAATCTCAATAAATGGAAATGTTTGGATTAAGCTATTCCTTATTTTGGAATAAAGGCGGGTAACACATGCTCAATCGCATGGAGATGGTCAGGATCTTCTGCGCCGCTGCCGAGTCTGGCAGCTTCCGTGCAGCCGCAAGCCGCCTGGGTATTTCACCGCAGAGCGTGACGCGCGCCGTTCAGGCGCTGGAAGCCGAGCTGGGTGAGCCGCTCTTCCACCGCAATACCCGTCAGGTGCATATCACCGCCTTTGGCCAAGGCTATGCACAGGAAGCCCGTTCGGCCCTCGAGCACTTCGATGCACTGTTTCGCTCGCATCGTAGTGAGCCTGAGCTTTCAGGCCGTATCGGGATTACCGCGCCGCAAACTATTGGCAGGCACTACCTGATTCCGTTTCTGCAGCCGCTGATGGCGGCTCATCCACACTTGCAGTTCCACTTGCGGCTGGAAGACCAGATGACGGACTCGGTGGAGGCGCAGATCGACATCGGCATTCGGGTCGGCTTGATACGCGACCGTCGCTACGTTGCGAAGGCACTGGCACCCGTGCCCATGCATGTGGTTGCCAGCCCGGGGCTGGTCGAGCGGATCGGCTCACCGCGCTCGATTCAGGCGCTTGACGCCTGCCCATTGTCCGCGCTGATCGACCAGCGCAATGGCAGGCCCTGGCCTTGGCTGTTCGCCGATGGCCAAAGTTTCACTCCCCGGCAACCCGTGTTGATTTGCGACGATGCTGATACCGAGTTGGAGGCGATTGTCTCCGGCACCTGTTTTGGTCAGATTCCCGCCTACCTTGCCAACCCATTAATCCGCAGCGGTAAGCTCGTAACCGTGCTGGATGACCTTGCTCCACCGCCCTGGGACCTGTTCATTTATCGCCCGCAACAGGGCCCAGTTTCACGCCGAGTACGCCTGGTGTTCGATCACTTGACTGAGGCTTTTCGCGACCCCCAACGTTTTCCTCGCAGCTGAATTACCGCCAGGGTTGGGCTGCTCATGCGTGTCTTCGGTTGTGTGAATAATTCTGCAAGTTGAACCAGCCGACCACTGTAGAGGGGCACGCCTGCGTATGCCCCTCAAAGCCGCTCATGTGAGCGGCGTTGTTGTCTGCGGCGTTAACCGCGCGACAGCGGCGGGGTACGTGGCGGCACCAAGCGTTTTGAGCCGGTGGACTCGAACGCGGCGGCAAAGCGCAGCAGGGCCGAGTCGTCATAGGCGCGGCCGGCGAAGGTCAGGCCGATGGGCATGCCGATATCGGCCATCACGCCCATCGGTACAGTGACGGTGGGCACGCCTAGGTGACGGATAGCCAGGTTGCCGTTGGCCACCCAGACGCCATTGCTCCAGGCGATATCCGCAGACGCGGGGTTTACATCGGCATCCGCCGGGCCGACATCGGCGACGGTGGGGAACAGCACGGCGTCGAGGCCGAGGTTATCCATCCATTCTTCCAGGTCGAGCTTGCGGGTGTGTTCCAGGCCGCGCAGGCCATCGGGCAGGGTTTCGATCTGCTCCCAGTTCTTCAGGCCGCGTTTGGCCATGTTGACGTATTCGTCCATGCCAGCGGCCAGGTCGCCCTCGCGGTTGGGCAGGGTGCCGGGGTCGTGGGGGAAAATCTGCGGGCCGTCGACGTCGGCCAGGCGGTTGAGTTTTGGGTCGCCGTTAGCGCGCAAGAAATCGTCAAAGGCCCAGCCGCTCAGTTCCCACAACTCGTCATGCAAAAACTCTGGGGTGACGATGCCACGGTTGTACACGGTCGGCGCTCCGGGTCGGTCGCCTTCGCAGTTGGAGACCAGCGGGAAGTCCGCTTCGATGACTTCGGCGCCGGCGGCTTCCAGCGCCTTGCGTGCGGCTTCCCACAGGTCGATCACCGAGGCGCGGGTGTGGATACGCTGCCCGGTCGGGCCGCCGATGCCGGGGTTTTCGCTGGTGCCGGCGGCGTCATCCTTATTGATAAACATACGTGGCACGCCAAAGCGTTTGCCAGCCAGGGCATCGGCCTTGGCGGCCAGGTCGGCATAGGTGGCTGGACGCACCTCGGAGGCTTTCGGGATCGTTATCCAAGGCTGCAGGCGCCAGAGGTCGCCACGGTTGTCCGGGTCGTCGGCGACCACGATATCGAGTATTTCCAGCAGGTCGGCCATGGTTCGCGCGTAAGGCACCACCACGTCCATGGTCGGCGTCAGCGGCCAGTTGCCGCGCACCGAAATCACTCCGCGTGATGGCGTGTAGGCGCACAGGCCGTTGTTCGAGGCTGGGCCGCGACCGCTCGACCAGGTCTCTTCGGCCAGACCAAAAGCGGCAAAACTGGCGGCAGTGGCGGTGCCGGCACCGTTGGATGAGCCGGAAGCGAAGGGTGCGGTGAGGTAATCGGCGTTGTACGGGCTTTCCGCACGGCCATAGACGCCGCGCTGCATGCCGCCGTTGGCCATGGGCGGCATATTGGTTTTGCCCAGGCAGATGGCTCCGGCGGCGCGCAGACGCTCGACGGTAAAGGCATCGCGATAGGCGACTAGGTCCTTGAAGGCTGGGCTGCCGGAGGCGGCGGTCAGGCCCTTGACCAGGTAGCTGTCTTTGGCCGTGTAGGGAATGCCGTCGAGTGGGCCAAGCGTTGCACCGCGGGCGCGGCGCTCATCGGATGCCTGGGCTTCCTTGAGCGCATCGGGATTGCGCACGACGACTGCGTTAAGTTTGGTCGGGGTGCCGGCAGCATCGTAGGCGTCGATGCGGGCGAGGTAGGCCTGCACCAGTTCGACCGCCGTGGTCTGGCCGGCTTCGAGCGCGGCGCGCAGTGAAGCAATGGAAAGCTCGGTTACCTCGATCATGCTGTCACCGCTGGCTGTTGAAGAGGGTTGTTCATATTGGTTCTCGTGGCGCTGTTCTTATGCGTTGACTGGGCTGCTGGCGTCTATTTTAGCCGCGCGCCGGCGTGACCAGGCCCTTGATCACCGCCGGGCGGGCGACAAAGGCTTGCAGCACCCGCTGCACATTAGTGAAGCGCTCGAACTCCACCAGCTCGCCGGCCTCGTAGAAACCCACCAGGTTGCGCACCCAGGGGAACACGGCGATATCGGCGATGCTGTAGTCCTCGCCCATGATCCAGCTACGGCCTTGCAGGCGTTGTTCGAGCACGCCGAGCAGGCGCTGGGATTCGGCGACGTAGCGGTCGCGTGGGCGTTTGTCCGGGTAGTCTTTGCCGGCGAATTTATGGAAGAAGCCCAGTTGGCCGAACATCGGGCCGATGCCGCCCATCTGCCACATCAGCCACTGCAGGGTTTCATAGCGCGTGGCGGGGGCCTGGGCCAAGAACTGACCGGTTTTCTCTGCCAGGTAGATCAGAATCACCCCGGACTCGAACAGCGCCAGCGGTTTGCCACCTGGGCCGTTGGGGTCGAGGATCGCCGGGATCTTGTTGTTGGGGTTGAGCGAGAGGAATTCTTCACTGAGCTGATCGTTAGTGTCGAAGCTGACCAGGTGCGGCTCATAGGCCAGGCCGATTTCTTCCAGCATGATCGAGGCTTTGACGCCGTTGGGCGTGGGCAGCGAATACAGCTGCAGGCGCTCTGGGTGCTGGGCAGGCCATTTTTGCGTAATGGGGTAAGCGGAAAGGGCTGACATGGGCGCTCCGGATTAAGGTGGCGAAAAGCGCAGGATAGCGGCGATTGGCCATTTGGTCAGGTTGCAGGTTTTTCCCCGCGTGCAGAAATCGGTATGGTTGGGGCCATCTCAACCCCAGCCCACTGGAGAACCCCGATGAGCCTGCACGGCGAATACGACAACCAGAATATCTTTGCTCAGATCATCCGCGGCGAAGCCCCTTGCTACAAGCTCTACGAGGATGAGGACGTACTGGCCTTTCTCGATGTGTTTCCGCAGTCCTTCGGCCATACCCTGGTTATCCCCAAGCGCTCGGCGGCGCGCAATATTCTGGAAATCGACAGTGACAGCCTGAGCAAGGTGATGGCCGTGGTGCAGAAGCTTACGGGTGTGATCGTCGACGAGCTGGAGCCTGCCGGGGTGCAAGTGGCGCAGTTCAATGGCGCGCCAGCCGGGCAGACGGTGTTCCATATTCATATGCATATCGTGCCGCGCTATGCCGGCGAGACGCTCAGCGTGCATGCCGGTGGCAAGGCGACTCCGGAAGAGCTGGCGGCGCTGCAGGCGCGTCTGCTCAAGCGCATCGCCGGTTGATAAGAGCCTGGTTGCGGCGGCGCATCAGTCTGTACTTGAGGCCGGCCGCGCCAGGGGCAATACTCAAGCCGTTTTGGCTGTTCCCCTTTGCTGTCTTCTGCGCCCATGGAGGGCTCCCATGCGATTGATTTGTGCCGTTTTACCGCTGTTGCTGTTGGCCGGCTGTTCGTCCTGGAAGCCCGCGCCAGAGGATGTCAAACCTGTGCCGGCAGACCGTTTGCTGGGCTATCAGGCGCCGCTGGGGCAGGGCGGAGAGTTGCAGGTCAATCGCGACTTCGGCGGCATGGGCGGCGGCTGCTATGTGGCGGTGCTGGTCGACCGTAAGGTGGCAGCACGCATCGGCGTGGGTGAGCAGGTGCGTTTTCAGGTGCCGGTCGGCACACGGGTGTTGAGCATTGGTATCGACGAGATGGACGACACTCTGTGCGGCATGGGCCGCCTGCGTCGTGAACTGGCCGTGAAAGTTGAGCCGGGCTCGCAGCAGAACTTCCGCATCGTCAGCGATAACCGCAAAGGTTTCGACATCCTGCCAGTTACTCAGTAACCCTCAGTTAGCCGGTGCCCTTTCAGGCGCCGGCTACTTCTGCCGTCTGTGTCGGTCCGCGCATCGCCCGGATAACCTTCTTTTCTGATGTGCGCTGGCGCTCAGACTGGCGGCAATCTGCTACTGCGTATGGCTGTGCGGGCAAGCGGCAAGGGTAGAATCCGCTCGGTTAATTAACGGAGACGGGTCGTGAAGGGATTGCCGATTGCCATTGTCGGGGCCGGTACGGCGGGGTTGGCCACGGCGCTGTTCCTCGTTCGTCAGGGTTTCAGCGTACGTCTGCTGGAGCGAGTACCGCAGCTGCAACCGGTCGGTGCTGGGGTGTTGTTGCAACCTTCGGGGCTGGCGGTGCTGCAGCAGTTGGGCCTATTTGCCGAGTGCAGCGGCCTGGGTGCTCCTGTCAGTCGCTTGTACGGCACCTCGGCCAATGGCCGGGTGATTCTCGATACCCGTTACGCGCATTGGCAGCCCGGCAGTTTCGGCATGGGCATCCATCGCAGCGTATTGCTCACGGCCTTGCTCAACGCGGCGCGGCAAGCCGGTGTGCAGGTTGAAACCGGCGTGCATATCAGCCGTTTCAGCCAGCACGGCAACCATGTGCAGTTGTATCGCCAGGACGAACAGGGCGTGGAGCAGCCATTCGGCGAGTTCGCCGCGCTGGTGCTGGCTGATGGCGTGCGCTCGGCCTTGCGTGGGCAGATGCAGGTCAAGCAGTGGTTGCAGCCTTACCCTTGGGGCGCGTTGTGGAGCATTGTGCCGACCCCGGCTTTGTCGCCAAACGCACTGGATATCACGGACCTGCGCCAGTGGTACCGCGACTGCGCGCAGATGTTCGGCATCATGCCCACCGGGCGTACTCACCTGAACCGCGAGCAAGCGCTGAGTAGTTTGTTCTGGAGCCTGCCGGTGGCGCAGTTCGGCGCCTGGCGTGAAGCCGGCTTGGCTGCCTGGAAAGCCCAGGTGCTGCAACTGGCGGGCAGCGCTGCCGAACCCTTTGTTGAACTGATCGAACGTCCCGAGCAACTGAGCCAGGCGGTGTATGCCGATGTGCGCATGCAGCAGTGGCACGACGGCCGGGTGATCGCCATCGGCGACTGCGCTCACGCCATGAGCCCGCAACTGGGCCAGGGCGCGAATATGGCGCTGGTGGATGCGGCTGCCTTGTCCGCCGCAATCACCACACAACGCCCCCCAAACGACTGCGACTGGCCAGCGGTATTCGCCGCCTATGCCAGTAGCCGGCGTGATCACCTGCGTTATTACCGCCAAGCCAGTCGCTTGCTGACGCCACTGTTCCAATCTCACAGCCGCAGCCTGGCCTGGCTGCGTGACAGCGTGTTGTTGCTGGCTCGGCACAATCCATTTGGCCGTGCGCATGCGGTCAGCACCCTGGTGGGTGGGCGCAGTGGTTGGTTACTGAAGGGTGCCGAGCGGCCGTTGCAGGTCTGGAATGGCCAGCCTGAGGCATGGGATTTAGATGAACGTGCGACTTCCCCAAATCCTGCGCAGCTGTCGGTGACCTTAGCCCTATGTGACCGGTAGCGAGTGCTGCACGCTTTGTTAATCTGCTGACCTATTTTAATTTGTAGCGAGGGATCGCCGTGTCGTTCCGTGTTGTGCTGAGTGGCCGGGCCTTGCCTGGGTATACGCCTGAGCAGATTGCCCAGCATTTACAGACGCAGCTGAAGTTCTCTGAGACCCAGGTGAAGGCCTTGCTGCCGCCGGCACGGCGTGTGGTCATTTGAAGGCTGTAAGTGACGCACTTGCTCGTGCGTCACTTACAGCAGCTGCTTAGGTTTTGCGCTTAGGGAGCGCTATCGAGCGTTTTTAGCTGCTGCAACTGGCGCCGCAACATCCAGATCACCACCAGGCTCAGGCAGACGTTGGATAGCGGCAAGGCCAGCCACACGCCGTTAAGCCCCAGCAGCAGTGGCATCACTGCGAGGAAGGGCAGTTGGATCAGCATATTGCCCACCGTCACCAAGGTAGCGTTACGCGCCTGGCCCATGGCCTGGAAGAAGCTCGCCGCGAGGATGATAAATCCATCAAGGAACATGGCAAAAAGATGCAGGCGCAGGCCCAACACACTGGCATCCAGCAGAGCTTGGTCGCTGCCGCTGAAAATCCCGGCAAACAGCCTGGGCAGGATTAACAGCGCTGCAGTCATCAGCACGCCGCTGCCCACAGCGGTGAGCAGGCCCAGGCGTAGCACGCGGCGCACTTTGTCTGGCTCGCGGGCACCGTAGAAGTAGCTGACCAAGGGCTGCATGCCGCCGCAGACGCCTTCGGCAAACATGTAATAAAACGCCATCAGGTAACCGGCGATGGCGTAGGCGGCCACCTGCAAGGGGCTGCCGTAGTGCATAAACAGCAGGTTGTGCAGCACCACCACCAGGCTCATGTAGAGGTACATCAGCATGCTGGAGAAACCGGTGGTGAGCACGTCCAGGCTCTTGCGCAGGTTCAGCGTGCAGGCGGCCAGGGGCATCTGCAGTGGGTTATGTCGGCTGCAGATAAAGCCCAGGCAGATCAGCACCGACAGGCTCTCGCCGATCACCGTGGCCAGGGCTGCGCCGTGCAGGCCCCATTGCCAGACGATGATAAACAGGTAGTCGAGTGCCACGTTGGTGAGCGCGCCCATCAGCATGGCCAGGGTCGCCAGGCGCGGTGCGCCTAGGTTGCGTACCAGCAGGGGCAGGGCGATGGAACCGAATACCAGAGGCGCGGCCCAGCCGATCACCCGCAGGTAGTCATTGCCCAGTTGCGCCAGGTCGTTCTCGGCGCCTTGCATGGCCATAAAGGCTGGGCCGATCAGTACTACCAGCACGCCTGTGGGAATGCCCAGCAGAACCAGTAGCCAGATGGCTTGAGCCAGATAGCTGCGTGCCTCCGGCCACTGTGCGGCGCCCTGGGCCAGGGAGCATTGAGCGCCGCCGCCCATGCCGATCATCATGCCGATGGCCAGCATCAGCCCGGACAGCGGCCAGGCCATGTTGATCGCCGACAAGCCGGTGGCACCCATGGCGTGACCGATGAAGATGCCATCGACGACCATGTACAGGCCACTGATCATCAAGGCAGCGATGGCCGGGATGCTGTAGCGCCAGAAGGTGCGGGTGATGCTTTGACTGTTCATAAAGTTTTCACGGGTAAACGGTTGCGCGGCTGGGTCAGCCGATTTCGAGGGTCTGGCAGGCTTTGGCCAGCAGCTGGCTCAGCTGCTGCATTTCTTCAGGGCTGAGGTTTTGTTCAAGGCTGGCGGCGGTTTGCACGTAGACGTCGCGCTCTTCCTGTTCCAGCGCGTTGGATTTGGCCGTGGCCAGCAGGCGCATGGCGCGGCCGTCCTCACTGCAGGGCAGGCGCTGCAGGTATCCGCGTCCCTCCAGCTTGCTGGCCATGGCGCTGGCACTGGCCTTGCTGACGTTCATCCGTTCGGCTAGTTCGGTCAGGCGCAGGCCGTTTTTGGCGGACATCAGGGCATACAGGTAGTCCAGCTCGCTGTTGCTCAGTTCCATGCTGCCGCTGTGTTGGGCGTACTGCCGCCAGTGGTGCCACATGTGCCATTGCAGGCGTTTAAGGCTGTCGGTGATCGGCATGCGTGCTCTCCGTTATATTTCGTTAGGCTAACTAACTAAATGAGGCGTGGCAAGCTGTGGACGATCGGCGGCGCGTGCGTAGGGGTTGAGGTCAGCGATAACGGGCGAGTATTTCGTCGAATTCGCCAGCCTGTTTCATCTGCACCATGGCGCGCAGCAGGGCCATGGTCGGGACATCCGGGGCATCGCGGACGATGCAGGCGATGGGGTCGCTGGCCACTTCGCTCAGGTAGTGCAGTTTCTCCCCGGGCGCCTGGTGGCGGTTGAACCAGTGCAGGGATAGTTCATTGCTGATGGCATAGCGGTTTCGCCGAGCGCTGAGCTTGAGCAGCACCTGATCTTGAGTGCGGGCGTCTTCACGCTGGATCTGGCCGCTGGCGAACAGTGGCTCCAGGCGCGGATAGGTGAAGCCGAGGACGGTACCCAGGCGCTCATTGAGCAGTTGCTCGGGCTCCAGTTTCTCGGGCGTAACGCCTGCCAGCACATCACGCTGCGTCATAAAGGGCAGGCTCCAGATATAGCGATAGTGGCCACTGTTGACCCAGTTCGGGCTCACGTAGCAGCGCACATCAATATCGCCGGTATCCAGCGCGTGCTGCACACGCATACGCGGCATCACCACCATCTCGGCCTTGCGCCCAACCTTGGCGGCCAGACGCTGATGCAAGTCGACCAGGATGCCTTCCACTGCCTTGCCGTCTTCGATACGCACCATGGGCATGGCCCAGCTGTCATTGATCGAGAAGCGCAGCGCGCGCTCGGCGGCGAATGATGTGCCGCTCAGGGCGAGCAACAGCAGGGCAGTTAACAGCTTGGACACCAAGGCAGGTCCTTTGCGCTGTAGGCGCTTCAGCGGGTCATCGGCAGGGCTGCGCCCATCAAGGCAAACAGCCCGCCGCAGCAGCGATTGAAGCCTTTGCCACTGCGTTGCAGCCAGGGCCGCACGCGATGGGCCATGCGCGCCAGCAGGTATTCAACACTGCCTTCGACCACCGCAAAGGTCAGCGCCATGATGGCGAACTGCAGCAAGAGGTCACCGCGTGGATCGAGAAACTGCGGCAGAAAGGCGCCGAAAAACAGGATCACCTTGGGGTTGGACAATGCCGATAGCAGGCCCTGGCGAAACAGCTTGAAGCCGCTGCTTTCGGCTGCTTTTTCGGCCATCGCGAGGTGCAGTGGCGGTGCGCGCCAGAGCTGAATGCCGAGCCAGATCAGGTAGGCGCCGCCGAGCCATTTGAGGAGGGTCAGGGCCTGCGCCGACGCTTGCAGCAGGGTGCCGATACCGAGCATCGACAAAGCCATCAGCAGGGTAAAACCCAGCACACCACCGCTGACGGTAAACAGGGTTTTGCGGTGGCCATACAAGGCGCCATGGCTGAGCGCGAGCAGGCCATTGGGGCCTGGAGTTAGCGACAGGCCAAACACTGCCGTTAGAAAGATCAGCCAGGTATGCAGGGCCATAAGACAGGTATCCAGAAACGCAAGAGTGCAGGGCCTGCGCGGCCCTGCGAGCCTCTGTTTTTTCATGCTGTGCCCAGATAGTCAAGCCGGCTTGAGTCGCACGGTCGCATTCATCAGCCTGGGCGGCGCACGGTGATCAGCGATTGGCCTCCTTAAAGTTATCGTCTGAGGGATCCTTGCTGTAGGCGCCCTGATCCTGAACCAATTTCTTGCTGCCATTCATTAAGGTACTGATGCGGCTGTCGCTGGTTTTCGCCGAGGCGGCCTGGTTGCTGGTGCCGGTAATCAACGGTGGGTTGCTGCTGAACGACCACAGGTAGTGCCACACTGCGGCATTGTGCTTCTCGGTCAGTTGCGTGGCGTTGAAGTACCAGGGCTTCAGCTCGCTGAAGGCGGTCATGTTCATCAGTCCGGTGTTGCTGTCGCCGATAAAGCCGGTGCTGCTGGCCCCGGAGGTGCGGTAGGTCTCGAAGATCACGCCCTTGGTTTTCAGTGCGCTGACATAGGTGCGGCAGACTTCGCCGACCCACTTGTTGCCCAGGTAGCTTTTCGCGTTGTTGGAGTAGAAGGGGTCGAGCAGGGCTACGCGTTTGGGCAGCAGCTTGCTGTTCACTGTTCCAGCCGTGACCGCATCGCTGATCTTCTTGGTCAGCACGATGGCCATCTGGTTGCCCAAGGAGTGGCCGGCGATACGGATGTTGCTGCCGCTGTAGCCGGCCAAGTTGGCTTTGTAACTGTTGAACAGCAGATCGCTGGCCGATTGGCTGGGGCCTGTGGCGTATACCCCGCTGCTGTTGCGCCAACGCATGGCGCGTGGGCCGCTGGCGGTCCAGATCTTGGCTTCGGCATCCTTCACTTCGCCTTCATCGGCGAACTGATTCCAATACAGCACGCCCACGTTGTAGCCCGCTGCCAGCCAAGCGTTGGCAAGATCCAGATCGGGGCCGCCGGCATCCTTACGGTTGAAGGTTTCGCGGTTCTTCTTTTGCGTCGAGCCGTTCTGCCAGCCGTGGATATAGATCAGTGTTGGTTTACTGGCCACGTAATAGGCATTCGTCTGGCCAGGCACGGCTTTTTGCCAGCTATCGCCGTAGCCAAACCAGTACAGGCCGTGGTCAAGATTCTGGAAGGTGCTGTCGGGGAATACACCCACGGCGGCCTGGCTCAGGGAGGTAAAACTCAGCACCAGCAATAGAAGCAGCTTGCGCATGGCGGAAACCTTTCTTGTTATTAGGGAAAGGCGAGCATATAGATTGTCCGACAATCATCTATCCCCCGGACGGGTGAGGTCGCACCGTCTCCAATCAAGGCACTGGGTGGGATGTGTCTTGCGCGACGTTGTGAGCATCTTTGCCTCAATAGTCCGCAGTATGTTGCAGGTCCCAGACGTGCTGAGCGGACGAAGCACCCCAGGCTGTGGCAAACTCCAATGCTCGTAACAGGACGTTTCATGGATCGAGTTTGCTGAGCCTGTCAGCCGTTTTTTTGCCCATGGCCTAGCCTGCCAGGGTGTATTGCATAACTGGCCGCTGCCTGCGGCGAAGAACAAGAGGAATGACTGTGCATAACGTCGTGATCAGTGGTACCGGCCTCTATACCCCGGCAAACAGTATTTCCAACGATGAGTTGGTCGAGTCGTTCAACGCCTTCGTCCAGCAATTCAATGCCGACAACGCCGCGGCCATTGCCAGTGGCGAAGTCGAAGCGCTGAGCGAGTCGAGCAGTGGCTTCATCGAAAAAGCCTCGGGCATCAAGAGCCGCTTTGTCATGGACAAGGCCGGTATCCTCGATCCCAAGCGCATGGCGCCGCGCCTACTGGAGCGCAGCAATGAAGACTGGGGCATCCTCTGCGAAATGGCCGTAGGCGCCGCCAAGGACGCCATGGCTCGCGCCGGCAAGACTGCCGCCGATATCGACGGGGTGATCGTGGCTTGCTCCAACCTGCAGCGCGCCTACCCGGCCGTGGCGATTGAAGTGCAGGCCGCACTGGGCATCCAGGGTTTCGGTTACGACATGAACGTGGCTTGTTCCTCCGCCACCTTCGGCATCCAGGCTGCGGCCAATAGTGTGCAGCTGGGCCAGGCCCGCGCGATTCTGATGGTCAACCCGGAAATCTGCACCGGCCACCTGAATTTCCGTGACCGCGACAGCCACTTTATCTTCGGTGACGCCGCCACGGCGGTCATCATCGAGCGCGCCGACCAGGCCACCTCGAACTACCAGTTCGATATCGTCGGCACCAAGCTGATCACTCAGTTCAGCAACAACATCCGCAACAACTTCGGCTTCCTCAACCGCTGTGCGGAAGAGGGCGTCGGCGCGCGTGACAAGCTGTTCGTTCAGGAAGGGCGCAAGGTGTTCAAGGATGTCTGCCCGATGGTTGCCGAGCTGATTGCCGCGCACCTGGCCGAGAACAAGCTGAACGTCGGCGATGTGAAACGCTTCTGGCTGCACCAGGCCAACCTCAACATGAACCTGCTGATCGCACGCAAGCTGCTTGGCCGCGATGCTGAGCCAGGCGAAGCACCGGTGATTCTCGATACCTACGCCAACACCAGCTCGGCCGGTTCGGTGATCGCCCTGCACAAATACCAGGAAGACCTGCCGAGCGGCGCCCTCGGTGTGCTTAGCTCGTTCGGCGCGGGCTATTCGATTGGTAGCGTGATCCTGCGTAAGCATTGATGGATTACCCGGCTGATCAGGCGCTGCTCAAGCGTCTGCGTGCAGGCGAGCAGAAGGCTTACCGCGAACTGGTTGCCACCTATCAGGGGGCAATGCGCGCGGTGGCCTTTGCCATTGTCGGCAGCCGTAATGCCGATGAAGTGGTGCAGGACGCTTGGCTGGCCGTGGTGCGCAACCTCGATGGCTTTCAGGCGCGTTCCAGCCTGAAGACCTGGCTGCTGACCATCACCGCCAACACCGCGAAAACCCGTCTCAAGGGCAATCGCCGTGAAGTGCTGCTCGACGACATTCCCTCGCCCCACGGCAGCATTGGTGATGAGCGATTCAGCTCGGATGGCCATTGGCTGCTGGCGCCGCATGCCTGGCATCACGACTCCCCGGAAGCCCTGCTGACCGAGGACGAATTACGCGAATGCCTGGAGAAAACCCTGGCCAGCCTGTCCGAGTTGCAGGGCAGCGTGCTGCACCTGCGTGAGCGTGAAGGGTTGGAGTTGGAAGAAATCTGTAATCTTTTGCAGGTCTCGCTCTCCAATGTGCGGGTGCTGCTGCACCGCGCGCGTCTCAAGGTATTCGCCACCCTGGAGCATTTTGAGGAGACTGGCCAATGTTGAGTTGTAAGGAGTTGGTGGCCCACTCCAGTGAGTTTATTGATGGCCAGTTGGGCCTGGGTAAACGCATGTCCGTGCGCTTGCACCTGGCGATGTGTCAGCACTGCCGGCGGTTTATCAAACAGATGCGTCTGAGTCAGGCAGTACTGCGCCAACTGCCGCCCGGGCAGAGCGCCGAGCTGGACGCTTTGGCGGCCAAGCTGGCGGAGTTGCGTCGCAACCATTCCTGATCGCCAGGCCGTTGGCCTGGCTCACTTCTCGTTTACTCGGCGTCTTGCGCGGCTTTAAGTGCTTCATAGGCCGGCGCGGCGTAGATGCCGACTTCCACTGCCAGCTCCATCACCCGCGCCAAGTCCGTGCTGTACACCAGTACGGCTTGCAGCTCGTCATCCAGCGGCTCGCTGAAATCCAGCAACACATAACCCTTGGTTTCCGGGCTGAGGCTGGCGAGTTGCACCTGAATGCGATTTAGCGCTTTCAGCGGCTCGACCTTGGCCAGTTGCTTGGCTTTGAGCACAAAGCTCACCTCTGGTCCGAACGATTCGGTGATCTGCTGGAACAGAGCGTCATAGCTGTCGGCCTGGAACAGCACAGTCTCCGGAAGGCTGCCGACCACCACCCATTCACCCAGTGGGATGGGGAAGCTGTCGTCGAAATTGATGTCCGGGTTGGCGGCGAGAAACGCCTGCGGATCGGCGTAGGCCTGGGCGGCCTCATCGGCGATGCGCGTGACTTCTTCCGGCAGCATGCAGCCCGAGCTTATTTTGCTGATCAGTTCTTCAAGCTGGGCTTTCATTGGGTTCATCCTGCGGCAGAAAAGAGGCCGGCAAGGATAGCCGCAAATGGCTGCAGAAGCTGCATATCGGCCTATTTCTGGCCTGCACGAAGGACAGCGTACCGCTGCTTGCAGCGGCTCAGCATAGGGGCTGTCTGTGCGCTACCGTACAGATATAAAAACAGATTGGATTATGCTGCTGTGTGCAGTTAAGGCTCTGTAGCGAGCGCATATCAATCGCCAACAGGCCTTAGAAGACCGGAGACAGTGATGTCCGCAGCCCCTAACCCGCAGCAAAACCACCTGCTTGCCGCCTTACCTAACGAAGTGCTGGAGCGTCTGTTGCCGCACCTTGAGTTGGTGGATATGCCGCTGGGCATGGTGCTCTACGAATCAGGCGATACCCTGCGGCATGTGTACTTTCCCACCGATTCCATTGTGTCCTTGCTGTATGTGATGGAAAGCGGCGCGTCGGCGGAAATTTCCGTGGTGGGTAATGACGGGGTGATTGGTGTGGCGCTGTTTATGGGCGGTGAAAGCACCACCAGTCGCGCCCTTGTACAAAGTGCTGGCAGCGCTTATCGGGTGCTCGGCAAACGCTTCAAAGAAGAGTTCAACCGGCATGGCGACATGCTGCAGCTGATGCTGCGCTACAGCCAGGCGCTGATTACCCAGATGGCGCAGACGGCGGTGTGCAACCGTCATCACTCGATTGATCAGCAGCTGTGCCGCTGGCTGTTGTTGTCGCTTGATCGGTTGAGGGACAACAAGCTGGCCATGACCCAGGAACTGATCGCCAATATGCTCGGCGTACGCCGCGAGGGCGTCACCGAGGCCGCCGGCAAACTGCATCGCCAAGGCGTAATTGATTACAGCCGCGGGCTGATCACCGTGCTCGATCGCGCCAAGCTGGAAAGCCTGAGCTGTGAGTGTTACGCCGTGGTCAAGCGTGAAACCGACCGCCTACTGCCTTAAAGCCAGCGCATCCAAAGCCCCAATCTGTTACGCGCGCGGTTAGCCATTTAATGGCTTGGCTTGAGTGCCGCAGCGCACAGAGCTTTGCCAAATGCTCAGGCAGACTGCAGCGGCGATAGCGTCAAGCACCGTTGTCGTGCCATGTTTTGGCAAGCGTCGTGCTCGGGACAAGTGAATGTCTGTTAAAGCACCGCTGCAAATCTTCAGCCGTCTGATCGAAGGGCTGCCCAGCAAACAACGCAAACAACTGCTTAATGGCTGCGAACCGGTGGACCTGGTTTTTGGCAACGTGTTGCATGAAGCCAACCAGCCGATTCGCCATGTGTATTTTCCGCTGAGTGGCTTTGTCTCGCTGGTGACCACCCTGGATGGGCATCAGCCGCTGGAGATGGGCCTGATCGGCAATGAAGGCATGCTGGGCGCAACCCTTGCCCTGGGCATTGGCCAGGCGCCCATGCGCGCGGTGGTGCAGGGTTCGGGCAGTGCCTTGCGTATCAGCAGTCAGTTATTCAAGCAGGAGCTGTTGAGTAGCCCGGCGCTGCTACGTGCGCTCAAGCGCTACCTGTATGTGGTGATGACGCAGCTGTCGCAGAGCGCAGCCTGTACGCATTTCCATGAAATCGAGCCACGCCTGGCGCGTTGGCTACTGATGACCCACGACCGTGCGCATGCCGATCATTTTCACCTGACCCATGAGTACCTTGCTGACATGCTCGGCGTGCGCCGCAGTGGTGTATCGATTGCCGCCGCAGCCATGCAGGCACGCGGATTGATCAGCTATAGCCGCGGTGAGATTCATATCCTTGATCGCGCCGGGTTGGAGCTGGCCGCTTGCGAGTGTTATGCCGCGCTGCAGGCCGACTACCGCGCGCAGTTTTAACCCAGGGTGCCCGTTGTTTGGTAAAGCGTATTGATCGGCGAGCTGATGCCGCTGCGCAGCAGATTGGCAAACTGCTCCGCGCTGACCGGGTGGCTGAACAGAAAGCCCTGGCCTTCGCTGCAGTGATGGCTGCGCAGAAACTCCAGCTGCGCGGTTTCTTCGATCCCTTCGGCGATTACTCGCTGTTTCAGGCTGTTGCCCATGGCGATCACGGCGCTGACGATAATGCCGTTGCTGTTGTGGATGTCCTGCACAAAGGAACGATCAATTTTCAGTACATCTATGGGGAACTGGTTGAGGTAGCTGAGGCTGGAGTAACCGGTGCCGAAATCGTCCACCGCCAGTTGCACGCCGAGGGTCTTGAGTTGCTGCAGGATCGTGGCGCTGGCCTGGGCGTCGCGCATCAGCACGCTTTCGGTGATCTCCAGTTGCAGGTTGTTGGGTTTAAGGCCGGTGACCCTCAGGGCGCTTTCTACGCTGTCGACAAAGTCCTTGCGGCGAAACTCCAGGGCCGAGATGTTCACCGCCACCGAATCCAGGGCATAGCCGCAGTTCTCCCAGCGTTTGGCCTGGGCGCAGGCTTGCAGCAGCACCCAGCGGCCCAGTGGCACGATCAACCCGCAGGCTTCGGCCACCGGAATAAACCGCGCCGGCAGAATCATGCCCCATGCCGGGTGCTGCCAGCGGATAAGCGCTTCGGCGCTGGTGATTCTGCCGCTGTGCAGGTCGATCTTCGGCTGGTAGTGAAGGATAAATTCGCTGTTTTCCATGGCCGTGCGCAGGTGCGCTTCGATCAACTGGCGTTCAACTGCGTGAACATTCATCTCCTGGCGGAAAAACTGGTAGTTGTTGCGGCCTTCTTCCTTGGCCAGGTACATCGCTGTGTCGGCATTCTTGATCAGGCCTTCGGCATCCGTGGCGTCGTTGGGGTAAGTGCTGATGCCGATGCTGGAGGTAATGTGCAGTTGCTGCTGGCCAATGGTGTGGTTCATGGCCAGGACACTGAGGATTTTTTCGGCGGTGCGCGCGGCATCGTCGGCCGAGTGGCTTTCGCTCAGCAGCACCACAAACTCATCACCGCCCAAACGGCTGACCGTGTCAGAGCTGCGCACGCAGTCGCTCAAGCGCAGCGCTACCGCTTGCAGCAGCTGGTCGCCGACGCCGTGGCCAAGCGAATCATTGATGTGCTTGAAGTTATCCAGGTCGAGAAACAGCACCGCCAGATGGCTGCTGCGGCGCTCGGCCAGAGCGATCGCCTGGTTGATGCGGTCATTGAGCAAGGCGCGGTTGGGCAGGTTGGTCAGGGCGTCATGCTGCGCCAGATGGGCCATCTTTTCGGTCATGGCGTGGGCGGCAGTCATGTCGTGGAAGACCATTACCGCGCCCTTGAGGCGCCCGGCCGAATCATGGATCGGCGCGGCGGAATCTTCGATGGCGGACTCGCTGCCATCGCGGCGGATCAGTATCGTGCCGGCCGCCAGCAGTTTGCTCTCATCGTGCTGCAGCACCTTGACGATGGGGTTGGCCACCGCCTCGCGGCTTTTATCGTTGACCAGGTGCATCACGCTATCGATCGGCAGGCCATGGGCTTTGTCGAGTTGCCAGCCAGTCATATGTTCGGCGGCGCTGTTGAGGTAGTCGACGTTGCCCTGCAGGTCGGTACTGATTACCGCATCACTGATTGAGTTGAGGGTCAGTGATGCGCGGGCTTTTTCGACGAACAACGCCTCTTCCACCGCCTTGCGCTGGATGATATTGCGCAGCGATTGCGGCACCAGGTAACTGTTGAAGTGGCCCTTGGACAGGCAACCCTGGGCACCACGCTGAATGGCGTCCCAGGTTTGCTGGTCATCTTCGAGGGTGCTCAGGGTGAGGATTGGAATGCTCGAAGCGAGAACGAACAGCTGATCGAAGGTGGCCAAGCCCTGGCTGTCCGGCAGATCGAGATCAACCATGATCGCGTCGATGGGCTCTTTGCGATGGCTTTCCAGGCGCTGCAGGGCCTGCGCCAGGCTGGTCACCCACTCAATCAGGAACGGGCCGTCCTGGGCTCTATCCAGAACATCTTCCAAGGTCGCGGCGTCGTCACTGTTGCCGGTAATGATCAGAACGCGATTAGCCATGATGCCTATTCCTCCGTGAACAACATTACGCGGTGCGGGTGAGGCGCCTGTGTTGCCGATATGGCGTTAAGCATCGTGGGAGGTGCTGTGTGGTTGCGCGCTCAAAAGCGCAGCCGTGGCGGTGGCGGCTGGTCGTACTGCGGCGCGTTTACCGGCAGGCTGATCCAGCGGTCGTATAGACGCAGCCTTGCTGCTGGTGAGTTCAGTATTCTCTGGTTCCGGTTGCAGCCTGGCGTTGTGCAGGTTGTAGCGCGGCGCCGGTTCTGTGGTTGTCACGTGCTGTGGCGCGCGGCCGAACACTTCTGGCGCAAAGAACTCGGCAGAGGCGTTGCCAGCCAGCAAGGCTGGCAGGATCAGGGCGATGCTGCCGGCTATCGCGTGGATGTATTCGAGCCTATGCATGTCATCCCTCCCCGTTTATGGACGTGTCTCACGTGCCTTCTCCAACGCACAACGTCCGGCCGCGAGCTGACCCGCGCTAACGTCGACAACTGCAATAGGTTTACTGCCCGTTAAGTGAGCTTTCGCTCAGGATGCGCAGCATGGCCAATCAGCGGGCCAAGCCGTTCGGGTGTGGGGGGCGGGTTGGCGCTGGGTTGGTCTGTCCATGGTCACCTCTGAGCAAGTCCCATTTGGGCGCAAATACGGGGGCTGAGTATTAGATACGCTGCTTGCAGGGGGCTTGTCAGTGCGCTATCGCACCTAGCGCGCTTCGGGATAAAGCCTCTCGGGATTACCCGGTCGGGCTGCTAGACTGGCGCACTTTTCACCGTCCGATCATTTTTGGAGCCTGTTGTGAGCCCGCGTATTCACCCTTTGGCCGGTCAGCCGGCACCAGCTTCCCTGTTGACCGATATCTCTGCGCTGCTGGCGGCCTATTACGATCTGCAGCCGGACCTGAGCGTGGCCAGCCAGCGCGTGGCATTCGGCACCTCCGGGCATCGCGGCAGCTCCCTGGCGCACAGCTTCAACCAGGCGCATGTGCTGGCGATCAGCCAGGCGATCTGTGATTACCGGGCGGCCGAGGGCATCAGCGGTCCGCTGTTTATTGGCGCCGATACCCATGCGCTGTCGCAGCCGGCGCTGGACAGCGCGATTGAAGTGCTGGCAGCCAATGACGTGCAGACCATGATCTCTGCCGGCGGCGAGTTCACCCCGACGCCGGCGATCAGCCAGGCCATCCTGGTGCACAACCAGGGCCGCAGCTCGGGCCTGGCCGATGGCATCGTCATCACCCCCTCGCACAACCCGCCGGACAGCGGCGGTTTCAAATACAACCCCACCAACGGCGGCCCGGCTGACAGCGATATCACCACCTGGGTGCAGAACCGCGCCAATGCGCTGCTTGAAGGCGGCCTGCGCGAGGTCAAGCGCATGCCTTTGGCGCAGGCGCGGCAGGCGGCCAATGTGCAGGAATACGATTACCTCGCCAGCTATGTGAATGACCTGGGCAACGTCATCGACTTCGCCCCGATCCGCGCGGCGGGCCTGCGCCTGGGTGTCGACCCGTTGGGCGGCGCCGGCGTGCATTACTGGGGCCGCATCGCCGAGCAGTACGGCCTCAATTTGGACGTGGTGAGCGAGATTATTGATCCGCAGTTCGCCTTTATGAGCCTGGACTGGGACGGGCAGATCCGCATGGATCCGTCCTCCAGCCATGCCATGCAGCGTCTGATCGGCCTGAAGAACGGCTACGACATCGCCTTTGCTTGCGACACCGACTACGACCGCCACGGCATCGTTGCGCCGAGCGTCGGCCTGTTGCCGGCCAACCACTTCCTCAGTGTGGCCATCGATTACCTGTTCCAGCACCGGCCGCAATGGAGCGCCACAGCAGCGGTGGGCAAAACTCTGGTGAGTAGCGCGATGATTGACCGCGTCGCTGCGCGCTTGGGCCGGCCGATGCAGGAAGTTCCGGTGGGCTTCAAATGGTTTGCCGGCGGTCTGTTCGACGGCTCCCTGGGCTTTGGCGGTGAGGAGAGCGCCGGGGCGACCTTCCTGCGCCGTGATGGCCGGGTCTGGACCACCGACAAGGACGGCATCGCCCTAGCGCTGCTGGCTGCTGAGATGACCGCAGTAACCGGGCGTGACCCTGGCGAGCTGTACCAGGGGCTGAGCGATGAGTTCGGCGCGATTTATGCCGACCGGGTTGATGCGCCGGCCACCCCTGCGCAGAAAAAAGCCTTGGGCAAACTCTCGCCCGCACAGATCAGCAGCCGCGAGCTAGCCGGTGATGCCATTACCCAGGTGCTCGACAAGGCGCCGGGCAATGGCGCGGCGATTGGCGGCATCAAGGTGATCAGCGAGGGCGGCTGGTTCGCCGCGCGGCCGTCGGGCACCGAAGACATCTACAAGATCTACGCCGAGAGCTTCCGCGATGCCGCGCACCTGCAGCGCATCTTCAGCGAGGCGCAGCAGATCGTGGATGGGGCACTGGTCGCCGAATAGCAGGGCCGCCGTCGGTGCGATAGCGCACCGACACCTGCCGCTGTGGCGTACAGGATGAAGCAGCGCTTGGGTGCCGTGCCGGCACCTGTTGTTCCGGCGTGCTGCAACTCATCAAGGAGAACGCCATGAGCCTGGGTACCATTCTATTGATCGTGCTGGTGCTGTTATTGATCGGTGCTATACCGGCCTGGCCACACAGCAGAAGCTGGGGTTACGGGCCTACGGGCGGTTTGGGCGTCGTGGTGGTGGTGCTGTTGGTGCTGCTGTTAATGGGCCGAATTTAACCGCTACCTGACATGTCCCACGGCCGCTGCGCAGCAAGTGGTTTGCCGCTTTCGCCTGAGTGATTCAGGCGTTAGTCTGCGCAGCGTATCCCCCGCTGTGGTCGTCGCATGTACCGTCTTGATCTGAAAATCCGCCTGCATAACGGTTCTGATATTGCCATCGGCCCCGGCAAGGCCGAGCTGTTGGCGGCCATCGCCCAGCACGGCTCGATCAGCGCCGCCGCGCGCGCCATGGGTATGTCCTATCGGCGCGCCTGGTTGTTGGTGGAAACCATGAACCGCAGTTTCAAGCAGCCGTTGGTCAGTACACTGGCCGGCGGCAAGCAGGGCGGTGGCACCCAGCTCACCGCCACCGGCGAGCTGATTCTGCAGCGCTACCGCGTCCTCTGCGTCGCTGCCCTGGCAGCGGTGCAGAGTGGTTGCGACGAGCTGGCCGAACTGCTGGCCGAGCCACCCGCTAACAGCGACCTATAACTCAATCCGCAAGCGATGCGCCGCGCCATCCAGGGCGACTTTTAATGGCCCTTGCGGGCAAGTGATGGGCTGGTCGTCCAGCCAAGCTTGGCGAATGCCCTGGCTGCGTTGCGCCGGGTTGCTCAGCTCAATCTGGTAGTGGCTGCCAGCCAGGGCGATACGTGCGCTAAAGCCCGGCCAGTCGGGAGGGATGCAGGGGTTGAGCAACAGCCAGTCACCCTCGCGGCGAATACCGAGAATTCCTTCGACGCCGGCGCGCTGCATCCAGCCGGCCGCGCCGGTGTACCAGGTCCAGCCGCCCCGGCCGTTGTGCGGCGCCACTGCGTAAACATCGGCGGCCAGTACATAAGGTTCGACCTTGTAGCGCTGGCAGGCCTCAGGGCTGTTGCCGTGGTTGATTGGGTTGACCAGGTCAAACAGGTCGAACGCCTGCTTGGCCGAGCCGAGCTGGCAGTACGCCAGAATCGCCCACATCGCCGCATGGCTGTATTGCCCGCCGTTTTCGCGTAGGCCCGGCGGGTAACCCTTGATATAGCCGGGCTCCAGTGGGGTTTTATCGAACGGCGGGGTGAACAGCAGGGCGATGCCGTCGTCCTCGCGGATCAGCTGGCGTTGCATGGCTGCCATGGCCATGTTCGCCCGCAGCGGATCGGCGCTGGCGGACAGCACCGCCCAAGACTGGGCAATCGAGTCGATCCGGCATTCGCTGCTTTGCACCGAGCCGAGCCAGGTGCCGTCATCGAAGGTCGCGCGACGGTACCACTGGCCATCCCAGGCATAGGTTTCCAGCGCCAGGCGCAGCTGCTCAGCATGCGCGCGCCAGCGTGCTACGCGGGCGCTGTCATACGCCTCGGCGTAGGGGGTGAACAGCGCAATGGTGCGCAGCAGTAACCAGCCGAGCCACACACTTTCGCCCTTGCCGTGCTCGCCGATGCGGTTCATGCCGTCGTTCCAGTCGCCGCCGCCAATCAGTGGCAGACCCAGTTCGCCGGTCAGTTGCAGGCACTGGTCGAGGCCGCGGGCGCAGTGCTCGAACAGCGAAGCCGGCGCATCGGCCTGCATCGGCTGGAAGAACGCGTCATGTTCGCCAGTGGTCAGCAGCGGGCCTTCGAGAAAGTCCAACTGCTCATCGAGAATTGCTGCATCGCCGCTGCACTGGATGTACTGCGCAGTGGCGTAGGCCAGCCACACCCGGTCATCGGAGATGCGCGTGCGCACGCCCTGGCCGGAATGTGGCAGCCACCAGTGCTGCACATCGCCTTCGACAAACTGACGGCTAGCGGCGCGCAGGATATGCCCACGGGTGATCGATGGGCTGGCGAAGGTCAGCGCCATGCCGTCCTGCAGCTGGTCGCGAAATCCGTAGGCACCGCTGGCCTGGTAGAACGCCGAACGCGCCCAAACGCGGCAAGCCAGGGTCTGATAGAGCAGCCAGCCGTTGAGCATGATGTCCATGGCGCGGCTTGGCGTCTGCACCTGCACCGCGCCGAGTACGCGCTGCCAGTGCGCTTGCACCTTGAGTAACACCGCGTCCAGATCGGCCTCGCGGTACTGCGCAATCAAGGCGCTGGCCTGCTGTTCGCTGGCGCATTGGCCTAGCAGCCAGAGCACTTCCACGCTTTCTCCGGGCTGCAGTTCCAGCTGGCATTGCAGCGCGGTGCATGGATCGAGCCCCGCACCCAGGCTGCCGCTCAGTGGGGCAACGCGGGCGAGGGCGGCGGGTTGCGTGAGGTTACCGTTACGCCCGATAAACTCGCTGCGATCCGCCGTCCAGCTGCTTTGCCGGCCGCCCAGGTCGCTGAATGCGCTGCGCCCGGTAAAGGCGATGCTCCACGGGTTGCGGACCAGAACGGCACCGGTGGCGCTGTCCTGCTGACTGACGATAAACGGCGCGCTGGCGGCCCGCGTGCTGCCCAGCACCCATTCGGCATAGGCGGTCACGCTGAGGCGGCGTGGGCGGCCGGAGAGGTTACGCAGGGTCAGGCGGGAGATTTTGATCGGGTCGTCCAGCGGCACGAACTGCAGCAGCTCCATGGCAATGCCGCTGGCCTGATGGCTGAAGCGGCTGTAACCAAAGCCATGCCGCGCTTCATAGTGGCCGCTGTCGCGCAGCGGTTGGGCGGTGGGGCTGAACAGCGCCAGGCTGTCTTCGTCACGGATATACAGGGCTTCGCCTGGCGGGTCGCTGACGGGGTCGTTGGACCAAGGCGTGAGCTGGTTTTCCCGGCTGTTGTCGGCCCAGGTGTAGCCGCTGCCTTCGGCCGAGACCTGAAAGCCGAACTGCGGATTGGCGATCACGTTGATCCACGGTGCCGGGGTGTTGCTCCAGGCGTCCAGGCGCACCACGTACTCGCGGCCATCCAGATCGAAACCGCCCAGGCCATTGGCACATTCCAGCGGGCTTGGCGGCGCTGCGTGGAATACCGGCAGGGGTTGCGCGCTGTGGTTGCTGGCGCTTGCCGGGACGGGGCTGGGGCAGGCCGGGATACGGGCCAGTTGTTCGGCAATGGGGCCACGATGCGCCACCAGCAGCACCCTGGCGACGGCCTGCAGGCGTTCGCGGTATTCACCGCTGAGCAGGTCGGCACGCAGCACGAATACCGCGCCCTGCGCCAGTTCGGCGGTAAAGCGTGGGCGTGACTGGCTGCTGCGCACGGCGGTTTCAATGGCCACCTGCAGGTCCTGCAGGTAGGAGGAGGCATGCTCGTTGACGATCACCAGGTCCACGGCCAGGCGCTTCATCCGCCAGTATTCGTGGGCGCGCAGCAGTTGCCGCACCTGGGCAATGTCTTCGGCGTCACTGATGCGCAGCAGAACGATCGGCAGGTCGCCGGAAATCCCTTGGGACCACAGCCCGGACTGGCTGCCGAGGCCGCGCAGCAGGCTGGCCGGCGGTGCGCGAAAACGCGAGTCGGCATATAGGATCGGTGCCGCCAGGCGCTGAAAGTCGGCGGCTTCGGCGGCGAGCATGTCGAGGTGGCGCAATTGCACCTGGGCCTGGGTCCAGGCCAGGGTTTTCGCCCGCTCGAAGGCGCTGCGGTCATGGTGTTTGTCGATCAGATCAAGCAGCGCTTCACGGGAGGAGGCGACCACCGTCCAGAACGCCACGCGGGCGATCTTGCCCGGCTCGACCAGCAGACGCTGGCGCAGCGAGAAGATTGGATCCAGCACCGTGCCGACGGTATTCGATAGGCGCTGGCCCTGGCGGATTACCGCGGCGGCATGCAGCGCACAACTGCGTCCGAGAAACTTCGCGCGGTCGGACTCGTACTGCGGCTCGGCACTCACTTCACCTTCAATCACGGCAAAGTGCGCAGCCCACAGCGACGGCTCGCTGGCACTGCGCGGCCGGCGTGTGGCGATCAACGCACCGAAGGCTGGCAGGTACTCGGTGACCACAAACAACTTGGAGAACGCCGGGTGGGCGTTGTCGCTGGCGGCGCTGGCCAGTACCAGTTCGGCGTAGGAGGTCAGTTCTATCTCCCGCGTTACGCGGCCGCTGTTGGTCAGCGAGACGCGGCGCACTTCACCGTCGTCCTCGCCGGACACCAGCACTTCCAGGCTGGTGGTGAGATTGCCGTCGTGGCGGCTGTAGCTGGCGTAGTCCTCGGCGAACACCACTTCGTCATAGGGGTTGCTGCTGCTCGGCTGCGCGCCCAGGGACCAGCGGGTGCCATTGCGGGTATCCCAGAGAAAGATAAAGGAGCCGTGCGAGTCGCGGGTGCTGTCTTCTTGCCAGCGGGTGATGGCGATGTCGCGCCAGCGGCTGTAACCCGCGCCGCTGGCGGTGAGCATCACGCTGTACCGGCCGTTACTGAGCAGGTGAGTAACCGGCGGATTGCCGTTGAAGTGGTTCAGTCGGCGTTCGTTGTGCAGCGTGCAGTCGGCTTCTATGGCGCAGGCACTGACCTCTTCAGCGCGCGGATGGGCGACCGCGACATTGCGTGGCATGCGTTCCTGCAACAGCAGCTCGCAGGCCTGGATCATGGGTTCGCGGTGGAAGCGCGCCCGCATCTGGCCGTCATGCAGGGTGTTGGCAATGGCGACGATGCTCATGCCCTGATGGTGGGCCATAAAGTTACGCACGATGGCGAAGGGCTGCTCATCCGGCAGGCGGGTGCGGGTGAAGTCCAGCGCTTCATAGAAGCCATAACGGCCCAGGGCGCCCATTTCATTCAGGCGGCGGTAGTTAGCCAGGGCGCCTTGCGGGTCGACCATGGTGGCCAGGCCGGTGGCGTAGGGGGCAATCACCCGGTTGGCGGACAAGCCGCGCTTGAGGCCCAGGCCCGGTACGCCGAAGTTGGAATACTGGTAGGTCTGCTCCATGTCGCGGGCGTTGTAGGCCGATTCGGAAATCCCCCAGGGGATGCCCAAATCATTGCCATAGGCGGCCTGGCGCGCGACTACCAGGCGGTTGGTCTGCTCCAGCAGGCTGCCGGCTGGCGCGCGCATCACCAGTGAGGGCATCAGGTATTCGAACATCGAGCCGGACCAGGAGATCAGTGCCGAACCGCTGCCCAGTGGCGTGGCGGTGCGACCCAGGCGGAACCAGTGACGGGTGCTGACATCGCCCTTGGCGATGGCGAACAGGCTGGCCAGGCGCGCCTCCGAGGCGAGCAGGTCATAGCAGCTGCTGTCCAGGCTGTTGTCAGCCAGGCAGAAGCCAATCGACAGCAGCTTGCGTTCCGGTTCCAGCAGGAAGGCGAAATCCATGCCCAGGGCCATGTTGCGTGCCTGCTCGGCGACGCTGCGCAGCGCGTCGTGCAGGGTTGTGCGTTGGCTATCTGTCAGCTCGGCATCCTGCTGCAGATCGCCCAGGGCCTGGGTGAGGGCCTGCAGCCAGAACAGCAGTTCGCCGGCCTGATTATCCGTGTCGAGTGGGGCGAAGCCGCTGGCCAGCTGCGTGGCTTTGTCACTGAGGCGAAGCAGGGCTGGCAGCAGGCTAAACAGCGGCTGCGCGCCATTCAGGCCGGCTTCGATCTGTTGCAGTAATTCGTGCAGTTGTTGGCTGCGTTCGCTACTGGCAGTCGGCAGGGCCGCCAGCGCGGTGCGGGCCAGTTGCAGGTTGTCGTCGATACCCTGGCGGGCGTCCGCACTTACGGGGGCTTTCAGCCACTCTTCGCAGGCATTGGCCACCACCAGCAGGTGGCCGGCCAGGTTGCCGCTGTCCACTGATGACACATAGGCCGGCGCCAACGGGCGCAAATCCTCGGTGTCGTACCAGTTGAAGAAGTGCCCGCGATGGCGCTGCAACTGCGCCATGACTGCCAGCGTGGCCTGCAGGCGGGTGACGGTGCGCTCGGTGCCGGCCCAGCCGAAATCACGGGCGGCGATGGCGGAGAGCAGGTACAGGCCCATATTGGTGGGTGAGGTGCGGTGGGCAATAACCGGCTTGGGATCTTCCTGAAAGTTATCCGGTGGCAGCTGGTTGTCGGCTGGGGTGACGAAGGTTTCGAAGAAGCGCCAGGTACGCCGGGCAATCAGGCGTAGCTCGTTGCGTTGCGTTGGGTCGATCAGCAGGCGTTTGGCCATGCGTGGCGAACGACTGACCAGCATGGCAATTGCCGGCGCGCTGAGCCAGAGCAATGCGAAGGGCAGTACCAGCGGCCAGATGGTCGATGACCAGAACAGGGCCAGAGCGCACAGCAGCAGGCCGAACGTGGTGCCGCCGGCCATGCCGCAGTAGAAACCCAGCAGTTTCAAGCGCGGGCTGATCGCCGCCTGCGCGGCGGTGGTCCATTCCAGCAGGTTACGCCGGGTGATCAGGAGGCGGGTCAGGGTACGGCTGATCGCATCGAGCATGCGCCAGCTCTGGTCGGCGAGGAATGTCAGGTTCAGCGCGCTTTGCAGCATGGCCAACAGCAGGTCATCACGCAGCTTGCTGAGGTGGCTGCGCCAGCGGATACCGGCACGTGCCGGCAGCAGGCCGAAGCACAGGGGCAGCAAGGCGGGGATCAGCAGGCTGGCAATCAGTAACAGGCTGGCGCTCAGCGCTGCCGGCAACGGCAGCAACCAGCTCAGGCCCAGCGCCGCCAGGGTGACCGGGGCCAGCAGGGAGCGGCGCAGGTTGTCGAGCATCTTCCAGCGGCCGATGCTCGGCAGCGCCGGTTTGCCGTGTAGCGGCCCGAAAATCCATGGCAGCAGCTGCCAGTCGCCCCGCGTCCAGCGGTGCTGACGCTTGCTGGCGACGTCGTAGCGTGAGGGGAATTCCTCGACCACTTCCACATCCGAAGCCAGGCCTGCGCGGGCGAAGACGCCTTCAAACAGGTCATGGCTGAGCAGGCTGTTTTCCCTGACTCGGCCGGCCAGCGCGGCCTCGAAGGCGTCGATGTCGTAGATGCCCTTGCCGGTAAAGGAGCCTTCGCCGAACAGGTCCTGATATACATCGGACACGGCTGCAGCGTAGGGGTCCATGCCGCCGGGACTGGAAAACACCTTCTGGTACAGCGAGCCTTCGCGCTGCAACGGCAGTGATGGGGTCACCCTGGGTTGCAGAATCGCGTAGCCGCCGACCACCCGTTGTAGCTCGGTGTTGAAACGCGGTTGGTTCAGCGGGTGGGCCATCTTGCCGATCAGACGCAGCGCTGCATCGCGCGGCAGGCGGGTGTCGGCGTCCAGGGTGATGACGTAGCGCACCGCGTCCGGCACGCGCTGGCTTAGCCCAGGCACCGGAGTAAAGCTGGTGTCAGTGGCGCCACGCAGCAGACGATTGAGTTCATGCAACTTGCCGCGCTTGCGTTCCCAGCCCATCCAGACGTTTTCACTGGGATTGAACTGCCGCCGGCGGTGCAACAGGAGAAAGCGACTGCCGGCGATACCAGGCCCGTAACGCTGGTTGAGCTGGTCGATGGCGGTGCTGGCCAGTTGCAGCAGGGCGTCGTCGCTGGCCAGGTGCTCCTGGTCGGCATCCAGGCCATCGGTGAGCAGGGCGAAGGTCAGGTCGCCGCCATGCCCGGCCAGGTGATGCACTTCCAGACGCTCGATCTGCTCCAGCAGATCAGCCTCGCTGCCGAGCAGGGTCGGTACGGCAATCAGCGTGCGCAGGCTGCTGGGCACCCCTTCGCTCAGTTCCAGGCCCGGCAGGCCCATGGCGCCAAAGCTGGAACTGACCGCGCGATTGACCAGCGCGGTGGCCACTTCAGTGGCCGGCAGAAAGCCCAGCACACCCAGCGCCAGCAGCCAGCCGCCCGTGACGCCCTGGCTAGCCAGGCTGTACAGCGCCAGACCCAGCAACAAGCTGGCCAGGCCAACGATGGCGCCGACGTAGCCGGTCATACCGAGGTGAATATGGCCACGGCTGATGCGCAGGCGCAGCGGCGGACGAAAATCGATGCACTGCTCCAGCGCCAGGCGGCCTTCGGCGATCAGGTGGTAGCCGGGGTCGCTTGTGCGCGGATCTGCGTTCTGGGTTGCACTGGCCTGCTGTGTAGCCAGCAGCGCTTGTTCGGCAACTTCCAGTTCGCTGCAGCGACTGCCACGGGCCAGTTGCTCGATGGCGCTGCGGTACTGGTTGCGGGTGGCAAAATCCATCGCGGCAAAATCGCTGCGTGCGCCCAGGCGGGCATCCACCAGGCTGACGTTCTCGAACAGCTGCGCCCAGTCGATGGAGGAAATCAGGCGCATGCTGTTGATGATGTTGCGTACCGTAAGGTTGGACGCGCCCTGGCGCTGCTGCGCATGCTGCACCACTTCATCGATGCTGCTGCCCTGCGCGCCGAGGCGCTCTTCCAGCCAGCCCAGTGCCGGGGTGGTGAGCGGGTCATGGTCACGCAGGCGCTTGGCCAGTTGTGCGGCAAACGGCTCGCTCAACGCGGTGCGGGCGCGCTCGTGCAGTTCCCTGTCGAGCGCCGCGTGCGGGGCGTCTTTACCCAGCAGGCGGCTGGCCAGGGCGTCGGCATCGGCCCGCGCACTGCGCCCGGCGGTCATCTGGTCGGCCAGGCGGCGCAGGTTTTCGATCAGCACGATGCGCAGGGTGATGGCCACTGCCCACAGCTCGCCGATGGTCAGCGGTTGTACCTGCTGATAGGCGACGATAAAGCGCTGCAGGATGTCGGGGTCGAAGTGGCTGTCGGTGTGGGCGATAAACGCCCAGGCCATGCCCAGTACCCTTGGGTAACCGGCAAAGGGACCGCTGGCGAGTTTCGGCAGCTGGCGGTAATAGCCCGGCGGCAGGTCATCGCGGATCTCGCGAATCTGCTCTTCAACCAGGTGATAGTTGTCCAGCAGCCACTCGGCTGCCGGTACCACGCCACGGCCGTTGGCCAGTTCCGCAGCACTGGCGCGGTAGGCCGCAAGCAATACCTTGGCGTTATCGTTCAGCCGGCGATGCAAGGAGAGCACGGCGGGCGGCTTGCTGCTGATCGGTTGGGCAGCGGCCAGGCTGTAGGCGTGTTGTTCGAGGCGTTCGATGCCGAACAGTTCTTCGCGTACCGGGGCGTGATCAAGCCATGGCGAGGGTGCAGCGGCATGGCTGAATAGAGCAGAAAAGACGGAGGTCATAGGGCGCGGTTCCAGCCATCATTGGCATGCGCGATGGGCGTCGAGGTGCGAGGCCCATCTGAGAAACCGCGACAGCGGACCTACGAAGTCACGATTGCCGTGCCCCTGTTGCTTCGCCGTGCTGATATTGCATATTGGCCGCAGACGCTGGTGTGTCCGGTCAACACCCAAGACCCGGGTACCGCGATGGCGAAGTAAACCTGCACCATCGGGAAGAATGCTGTCGCAGCATTGTCGTCACCCTACAGCACGCTGCTGGCTGGCGTCTGTTCGCTAGCGGACATAGGCACAAATGTGTCGACGTTTAGCGAAGTTGGGCTTCAGCGAGGGTCAGGCTGCGCGGAATAAGCGATGCATCCCAGTGCTGGCTGGCCCAGCGCAGCAGTTCGGCAGGCTGGCCATGGGGGGCGCCGTCCGGTAACGGCTGGCCAAGCGCACGCAGGGCGCGAATCAGCAGCGGTGTGGCTTGATCGGCCGGTAGCGGTGGCGAGCGGTAGGATTTGCCGAGCTTGTGGCCATCGGGCTGGATAATCAGCGGCACATGCAGATAGCGCGGTTGCGAAAAGCCAAGCAGCTCCTGCAGGTACAGCTGGCGCGGGGTGGAGTCGAGCAGGTCTGCACCGCGCACTATATCTGTGATGCCCTGCCAGGCATCGTCGAGCACCACGGCCAGTTGGTAGGCATACAGGCCATCGCGGCGGCGAATCACAAAGTCACCGACCTCGCGGCCCAAGTGCTGGCGGTAGTCGCCTTGTACGCGGTCGACAAAGTGGTAGCTCAGCTCCGGCACGCGCAGGCGAATCGCCGCATCGGCAAAGCCGTGGCCGGCATTGCGGCAAGTGCCGGGGTAGATGCCCTGAGTGCCTTCCAGTTGCTTGCGTGAGCAGGTGCAGGCGTAGGCCAGGCCCTGGCTGAGCAAACGTTCGACCAGTGCAGCGTACTCGCCGTGACGATTACTCTGGCGCACCAGTTCGCCATCCCATTCGAAGCCATAGCTTTCCAGAGTGCTGAGAATGCCTTCTTGGGCGCCGGCGACTTCGCGTGGCGGGTCGAGGTCTTCCATGCGCAGCAGCCAGCGGCCATTTACCGCGCGCGCGTCGAGGTAGGACGCCAGGGCTGCGACCAGTGAGCCGAAGTGCAGATAACCGCTAGGTGTGGGGGCGAAGCGGCCGATATACGCGGGTGTGTTCATGTCTGGCACACACAGGGAGGCAGAAACAACAGAGGGTGCCGAAGCACCCTCTGGGTCAGATCAGGAACCGATCTGTTTTTCTTTGATTTCCGCCAGGGTTTTGCAATCAATGCAAAGGGTGGCGGTGGGGCGTGCTTCCAGTCGGCGGATGCCGATTTCTACGCCGCAGGAATCGCACCAGCCGTAGTCGTTGTCTTCGATGAGTTGCAGGGTTTCGTCGATCTTCTTGATCAGCTTGCGCTCGCGATCACGGGCACGCAGTTCCAGGCTGAATTCTTCTTCCTGGCTGGCGCGGTCCGCTGGATCGGGGAAGTTGGCTGCTTCGTCCTGCATGTGGTGCACAGTACGATCAACTTCCTGCATCAATTCCAGCTTCCACTTGTTGAGGATGCCGGTGAAGTGGGCGCGCATCGGCTCACCCATGTATTCCTCGCCCTTTGTTTCTTTATAAGGCTCAAAACCACGAGTCAGTTGGCTGCTTTTTGCTTTTGCTTTGGTGGGCATGGATGACCGCCTCTCACTCTCTCTAATCCACTGCGCAGGACGGTGTCCCTTGCCGATCCTACGTCGCGTAGAACTGGCCCTGCGGCTGCAAGCGGGCGAACTTACCAGAACAACTCAGCCTGCGCCACTCCCGGTTGTCGAAGCTGCGTTGGGTATGCTTTAGAATCCGCGGCTTAATCCAGACCAAGGCAGTCCCATGGCTCAGTCCTACAGTGCGCGCAGCCGCGCCATAGAACCTTTTCACGTGATGGCGCTGCTGGCCCGTGCCAATCAGCTGCAGGCTGACGGCCATGATGTGATCCACCTGGAAATCGGTGAGCCGGATTTCACCACCGCCGCGCCGATTGTTGCCGCCGGGCAGGCGGCACTGGCCGATGGGCACACCCGTTACACCGCCGCGCGCGGCCTGCCGGCCCTGCGCGAGGCGATTTCCAGTTTCTATGGCCAGCGTTACGGTCTGGATATCGATCCGCAGCGCATTCTAATCACCCCAGGCGGCTCTGGCGCCTTGCTGCTGGCCACCAGTCTGCTGGTTGACCCCGGCAAGCACTGGTTGTTGGCCGATCCCGGTTACCCCTGCAATCGGCATTTTTTGCGCCTGGTCGAAGGTGCGGCGCAGCTGGTTCCGGTTGGCCCTGATGTGCGTTATCAGCTAACGCCCGACCTAATTGAGCGTTATTGGGATCAAGATAGCGTCGGCGCCTTGGTGGCTTCGCCGGCCAACCCCACCGGCACCTTACTCAGTCGCGACGAGCTGGGCGGGCTGTCGCAGGCGTTGAAAGCGCGCGGCGGCCATCTGGTGGTGGATGAGATTTACCACTGCCTGACCTACGGTGTAGAAGCTGCCAGCGTGCTGGAAGTGGACGACGAAGCCTTTGTGCTGAACAGTTTTTCCAAGTATTTCGGCATGACTGGCTGGCGCCTCGGCTGGCTGGTGGCGCCACCAGCCGCCGTGCCGGAACTGGAGAAGCTGGCGCAGAACCTCTATATCAGCGCGCCGAGCATGGCTCAGCATGCTGCCTTGGCGTGTTTCCAGCCGCAGACTCTGGAGATCCTCGAGCAACGCCGCCACGCGTTTCAGCAACGCCGCGATTTCCTCCTGCCAGCATTGCGTGAATTGGGCTTCAAGATTGCTGTGGAGCCGGAGGGCGCCTTCTATTTATATGCCGACATCAGTGCCTTCGGCGGTGATGCCTTTGCCTTCTGCCAGCACTTTCTGGAAACCGAGCATGTGGCCTTTACCCCTGGCCTGGATTTCGGCTGCTACCAGGCCGCGCAGCATGTGCGCTTTGCCTACACCCAGGATTTGCCGCGTCTGCAGCAGGCGGTGGATCGCATCAAGCGTGGTTTGAATAGCTGGAAGCCCCATGCAGTTTGAGCCGCCACTGGAAGAAGGGCGCCTGCTGCGTCGCTACAAGCGCTTTCTCGCTGATATCGAGACCGCCAGCGGTGAGCTGCTGACCATCCACTGCGCCAATACTGGCTCGATGCTCAATTGCATGAGCGAGGGCGCGCGCATCTGGTTCAGTCGCAGCAACGACCCCAAACGCAAGCTGCCGGGCACCTGGGAGATCGGTGAAACGCCGCACGGTCGTCTGGCGGTGATCAACACCGGGCGCGCTAATGCCCTGGTGGAAGAGGCCCTGCGTGCCGGGCTGATTGCCGAGCTGAACGGCTTTACCAGCCTCAAGCGCGAAGTGCCTTACGGCCAGGAGCGCAGCCGTATCGACTTTCGTCTGGACTACCCGACAGGTGAGGCGTTCGTCGAAGTTAAGAGCGTCACCCTGGGGTTCGCCGACAGCCGCGTCGCTGCCTTTCCCGATGCGCGTACCGAGCGCGGCAGCAAACACCTGCGTGAATTGGCGGCACTGGCCCGTGAAGGGATTCGCGCGGTGCAGCTGTATTGCGTGAACTTGACGGATATTGATGCGGTGCGCCCGGCCGAGGAAATCGACCCGGCCTATGCCGCTGCTTTGCGTGAGGCGGTGAGCGCCGGTGTGGAAGTGCTGGCTTACGGCGCGACGATCAGCGCGCAGGGTGTGCAGCTGATCAAGCGTCTGGATGTGCGGTTGTAGGAACGGAGCTTTCCGTTCCTCTTTAATGCTGCGTTCTACCGGCCGGTAACGCTTGCACAGGTTGCATGGCGCTGCGCAGATGCTGCTCGAACAGCTCGACAATCGCCGGCCAGCCCTGACGCGAGGCATGTAGCCGCGCATTCAAGCGCACCCGGCGCAGGCCCTCGTGGTCGGTCAGCAGCCAGCTGGCGGCATCGATAAAGCCTTGTTCATCCTCAACCACCGCCAGCGCGCCGTTATGCCCGTGGCGGATATGTTGCGCGGCCGCTGCTTGATCAAACGCCACCACGCCAAGTCCGGAGGCCAGGGCTTCGAGCACCACATTGCCGAAGGTTTCTGAGAGGCTGGGAAACACAAACAGATCGCCCGAGGCGTAATGCGCAGCCAGCTCTTCACCGCGCTGCAGGCCGCAGAACACCGCTTCGGGCAGTTGCTGCTGCAGGCTGGCGCGCTGCGGGCCATCACCGACCAGAATCAGTTTCAGCCGCCGCTGCGGGTGCGCCTGTTGCAGCGCCTGAAAGCTCTTGCTGAGCAGGGCCAGGTTCTTTTCCGCCGCCAGGCGGCCGACATGCAAGATGGCGATGTCCTGTTCCGCCAGGCCCCAGCGCTCGCGCAAGGCCTCGCTGCGTTTGGCCGGGTGGAACAGCTGGCTGTCGACGCCTCGCGAGAGCAGTTCCAGGTTGTCGAAGCCGCGCCGCTGCAGCTCAATCTGCTGGCTAACGCTGGGCACCAGGGTCATCTGCGAGCGGTTGTGGAACCAGCGCAGGTAATTGGTCAGTACACGGGTCAGCAGGCCAAAGCCGTAATGCCCGGTGTACTGCTGGAAATTGGTGTGAAAACCGCTGACTACCGGGATCTGCAGGCGCCGCGCCGCGCGCAGGGCGGACAACCCCAGCGGCCCTTCGGTGGCGATATACAGCACATCCGGGCGCTGCCGCTGCCAGCTGCGCAGCAGCTTGTGCAGCGACGACTGACCCCACTGCAAACCGGGGTAACCGGGCAGCGGCCAGCCACGGGTCAGCAGCAGATCCGGGTCGGCCGCACCGCGCGTGTCGACGTTCTGCCGCGGACGCACCAGTTGCACGCTATGGCCACGGCCACGCAAGCCGTCGACCAGGCGCCCGAGGGTGTTGGCCACGCCATTGATTTCCGGCGGGAAGGTTTCGCTGATCAGCGCGATATGCAGGGAAGCTGTGCTCATGGCAGCAGTGTCCGCTGCCGCTATGTAATGACTGTGACGCTTTGGTTGCGTTTGTATTTCAGTCGAGCAGTTCGATCAGCTGTTGGCGCAGCCAGGCGTGCGCCGGGTCGAGGTGCTGTTGCTGATGCCAGATCAGGCTGACCTGCACCGGCGGCATACCGAAGGGCAGCGGCGCGATTTCCAGCGCATGCACCGGAGCGAAGGCTTCGGCCAGGCGCGCGGGCACGGTGCCGAGCAGATCGGTCTGGGCGACGATGGACGGGATCGGCAGGTAGTTGGGCAAATGCAGCGCCGCCTGCCGGCGCACCCTGGCCGAACCCAGGACGATCTCCAGTGGCGAGCCACGTCCGGCGCGCGGCGTTACCGTGATATGTCGCGCCTGTTGGTAATCCTCCAAGCTCAGCCCGCCGATAAAGGCCGGGTGGCCGGCGCGGCCGATGGCCACCAGCGGTTCTTCACGCAGCGGCGCGTAGTGCAGGTCAGGGGAATCGAAGTGCAGGTAGTCGATGGCCAGGTCCAGCGAACCGCTTTCCAGGCGTTGCACCAGGCTGTCGGCATCATCGGCTTGCACCAGCAGCTCGACCTGCGCAGCGTTGCGCGCCAGGTGTGCTTGCAGCATGGGCAGCAGTGCGGCTTGCGCGTAGTCATTCAGCGACAGGCTGAAGGCGTGTGGCGTTTGTGGATCAAACGGCTCGGCCGGGCCCAGGCCGGTCTGCAGCAGGCGCAAAGCCTGACGTACCGGCAGATACAACGCCTGGGCGCGGGCGGTGGGGGTTAGGCCCCGGGCCGTGCGCAGAAACAGCTCTTCGCCGAGTTGCTGGCGCAGGCGGGCGAGGGCGTTGCTCACGGTTGACTGGCTCAGGTGCAGGCGTTCGGCCGCGCGGGTCAGGTTGCCTTCCTGCATCAGTGCATCGAAGACCAGCAGCAGGTTGAGGTCGAGCTGACGCAAATTCGTTATCAAGAATAATGCTCTTTCTGAATATCCATTATCGGAATGATCTGGCCGCGCCTAGACTGCTGTCAATCTGCACAGGAGTTATGCCGTGGCCTACAACAATGACAATGCCCAGGCTTTCCGCACGCGTTATCGGGATGCCATCCACCCGCTGTACAACCCCTGGCTGCATGCCGCCTTTGTGCTGGCCTATGGCCTGACCTGCATCATTCTGCTGTGGCGCACGCTGGACGCGGTGGCGCTTTGGCAATGGCTACTGGTGCCCCTGAGCCTGGTGTTCTTCAGCTGGGGCGAGTACCAGGTGCACAAGCGCCTGGGGCACAACAAGACGCGCTTCGGTCAACTGTTCTACAAGCGCCACACGGGCGATCACCACAGCTTTTTTATCGAAGGCCAGATGCGCTACGAGACGCTGCGTGATTGGCGGGTGATCCTCTTTCCTGCCTGGCTGATTGTGCTCTACAGCCTGCCGCTGCTGGGTATCTGGTGGGGGCTGTCACACCTCGACGGCAACCTGGCGGCGCTGTTCGCCGGCAGCATGCTGCTGGGCTATATGAGCTATGAAGTGGTGCACGCCTGCGAGCATCTGCCGGCCGAGCATCCCGTCGCGCGGTTGCCGTGGATTCGCCAGATGCGCCGCCTGCATGCGTTGCACCATCGCCGTGAGCTGATGCATGCGCGCAACTTCGGCATCGTCCATCCGCTGATGGACTGGCTGTACGGCACCTTGCACTGGGAGCCGGAGCCGACGTATCAGCAGAATCGCCAGCAGCATCGCATTCGACTCACCCGCCCGGCGGACGAGGTGCTGAGTTATGCAGCCGCGCCGGCGCATTGGCCCGAATGGCATCCATCCTCGTTGCGCATCTACGGCCGCGAGGGCGCGTTGCTCGCCGGTGAGGTATTTGAGGAAGACATTCACGCCGGTGGCCGCGCCGGGCATCTGCGCTGGGATGTGCTCGACTACCAGCCAGGACGCCGCTGGCAAGCCAGCGCTCGTGGTGATCACGGGCTGGCGTTGCTGCTGACCTACGAGTGCACAGAAGTGGAAGGCGGTTGTGAGTTCGTGCGTACCCTGGAATACGGCTTCGACGGCCTGCTGATGCGTTTGGCTAATCGCCTGCTTCTAAGCCGGCGTATTGAGCACGAATCCCAGGCCTCGATGCAGGCGCTGCGCGCGGTACTTGAGCGCAGCCAACCTGCAGGGTGATGACTTAGGAAGTGGACGTAAGCGCCTGTTCCTGACGCTCACGCACCCAGAACACCGTGGCGCCGGCCACTGCTGCCGGCATCATCAGGATATTCAACCCTGGCACCAGCAGTGCGGCGTAGGTAATGCCGCCAAAACCCAGGCTCTGCCAGCGTTTCTCCCGCAGCCAGGCGAGCATGTCCTGCCAGCTCATCTTGTTGTTGTCTGCGGGGTAGTCGATGTACTGAATCGCCATCATCCACACGCCAAACAGCAACCACAGCGGTGCGGCAATCAGGTTGACCACTGGGATAAAGCTCAGGATCAGCAGACCAATGGCGCGGGGCAGAAAGTAGCCCAGCTTGCGCATCTCGCGGCTGAGGGTGCGTGGCACCATGGCAGTCAGTTCGGCCAGGCTGAAGGGCGGAAAATCATCCTGCCCGCGCACCACCACTTCGACCTTCTCCGCAAGAAAACCGTTAAACGGTGCGGCAATGATATTGGCCAGCAGGGTGAAGGTGAAAAACACCATCAGCAGTACCAGCACGACAAACAATGGCCACAGCACGTATTCAAGAAAGCTCAGCCAACTCGGCAGGCTGGGCATAAAGGTCTCGACCCAGCCACTGAACTGCTGCATGGAGATCACAATCAGCGCAGTAAACAGGATCAGGTTGATCGTCAGCGGCAGCAGCACAAACAGCCGCAGGCCGGGGCTAAGGACCAGTTTCAGGCCTTCGCTGAGGTATTGCGGGCCGGTCAGCACGGGGGCGTGCATGGGAGGAGTCTCCAGGAAGTTGAAGTCGCGCCGACCTTACCGGCTTTGTGTGGCAGGTGAAAGCCTCTGCAACGGACGCTAACGATTGCCGGTGTGCGCTTATAGCGCTTGCCTATGCACAGTATTGGCAAAGCATATTTCCGCAGTGCGTCGGGCAGGCATAGGCTGCGCAGCATCCCTTTGTGGGGCTATCGACCTTATTACCTTCCCCTAGGTCCTCGCGAAAGTCCCTTTTTATTGCTGCCGGCAATGCCGGGAGGAGCTGTTGATGTCTGCTGATCGTCATGCCCGCGTGATCATTCTGGGCTCCGGCCCTGCCGGCTACAGTGCGGCGGTTTATGCTGCGCGTGCGAATCTCAAGCCCTTGCTGATCACCGGCCTGCAGGCCGGCGGCCAGTTGACCACCACCACTGAGGTGGATAACTGGCCCGGTGATGTACATGGCTTAACGGGGCCTGTGCTGATGCAGCGCATGCAGGAGCATGCCGAGCGTTTCGAGACGGAAATCGTCTATGACCATATCAATGCCGTGGACCTGGCCGGTAAGCCGTTCACCCTGGTGGGTGATAGCGGCACCTACAGCTGTGATGCGTTGATCATCGCCACCGGAGCCAGCGCCCGTTACCTGGGCTTGCCCAGCGAAGAAAGCTTTATGGGCAAGGGTGTTTCCGCTTGCGCCACGTGTGATGGTTTCTTCTACCGCAACCGTGAGGTCGCGGTGGTCGGTGGCGGCAACACGGCAGTGGAAGAGGCGCTGTACCTGGCCAATATTGCCAGTAAGGTCACCCTGGTACACCGCCGGGAAACCTTCCGCGCCGAGAAGATTCTGCAGGACAAGCTGCAGGCGCGGGTCGCCGAAGGCAAGATCGTGCTCAAGCTGAATGCCGAGGTCGATGAAGTGCTCGGCGACAACATGGGCGTGACGGGTGTGCGGGTGAAGAACAACGATGGCAGCTTTGACGAGCTGAACGTTGATGGCCTGTTCGTCGCCATTGGCCATACGCCGAACACCTCGTTATTCGAAGGCCAGCTGGCGCTCAAGGACGGTTATCTGGTGGTCAACGGTGGCCGCGAAGGCAATGCCACTGCTACCAGCATTCCTGGCGTGTTTGCTGCCGGCGATGTGGCTGACCACGTTTACCGCCAGGCCATCACCTCGGCCGGTGCCGGTTGCATGGCGGCGCTGGATGTGGAACGTTATCTCGACGGTCAGTAAGTCTGAGAATGCAAAAAGCCTCGATGTAATCGAGGCTTTTTGTTGTCTGCGGTCTACCTAGACCCAGGTATTCAACTTCAAATCCCGCGAACTCATGCGCAGAAACTGATCGCTGGCTTTGACCAGCAGAGCGTGTTCGTCGACGGTCAGTTCGCTGCTCTTTTTACCCTGCGCTTCACTGCGGTAGAGGGTTCTTCCGCCTTCTTCGCGTAGGCGCTGGTAGCGCTGGCTGCGTGCTTCCACTTTTAAGGTCAGCAGGTCGACATAGGCCACCTGCATCAGCTCGCTCTGCCCGGTTTCCAGGGCGCAACGCTGCAGGGCAGGGGTGTGGGTGAAGGGCGACTCGGAGAGCATCACCTGCTGGCATTCGCTGAGGTCCGGGCGTGGCTCGCCGTTGTGGAACCAGTTGCCACGGATGTCACGTTTGAGGTTAAGGCTGCGTTGACCGTGGTTGTCGACCTTCAGCCACAGGCGGCGAAAGCGCCAGCGCGGGTCGCAGTTAATCACGTAGGTCGCGGCGATGCTGTGGCCTTGCAGGCTTTGCATCAGATGGCTGGTGGCGTTGATGCCGTGTTCATCGATGTTCAGGCGCAGGTTTTCCACGCCGGGGTTGTGCCATGGTTTCCATACCAAGGTCTGCTGCATTTACGCGACTCCACGCCAGGTAGGGGTAAGAAACCGGGAACGCACGGCCATAACGCAGCACGGAGCACCGTCCCTGGTGTTCTCGTTCAAGTAATGGCGCGCAGCATAGGAGGATTAAAGTCAGATGTCTGTCAGCCTTTGCCGACAGTTGCGCAAGTTTCTGCGCGCGCATTCGCGCGATTGATTACACGCTGTTGCGTTGCAGCGATGGCTGTTCGAATCGTACGCCCGCCAAGCCAGTTTCCATCAAGGCGCGAATATTGCCGTGGTCGCTGCCGCTCGGGGTGTTGAGTACGCTGCGGTAGTGCTCACCAAAGCACAGCAGGGCTTCTTCTACACTCAGGCCTTCAAGCAAGGCCAGGCCTAGGGTTTTGCACGAACCTTCATTTTGCCCGGCGGCGTTGTGCACTGCGCCATTGTCGAAGGCGCTGGGCTGATACTGGTAGTGCTCCGCGATAAACGCCAGGGTCTCGGCGAAGGTGAATTGCTCGCTGCGCAATTTGGCGCGAAAGTCGTTGAGGAGGCTCATTACTTTTTTCCCTTGCTGAAGGCGGCCTGCTGCTCGGCGCTGGCGTCCTTCTGATATTTAGCTTTCCACTCCGCATACGGCATGCCGTAAACCTCTTCGCGTGCCTCATCCGGTGTGACGGCAACGCCGATGTCATCGGCAGCGGCTTTAAACCATTTGGACAAGCAGTTACGGCAGAAGCCAGCCAGGTTCATCATGTCGATGTTCTGCACATCAGGGCGTGAGCGCAGGTGGTGCACCAGGCTGCGGAAGGCGGCGGCTTCAAGTTCGAGGCGTTCTTGCTCGGTCATGGCGATGCTCTCTGAAGGCAAGCGGGAGTACGTTGGCGGCGATGATAAAAGCATGCCCGCCCGGCGGCAACGACCCGGCACAGGACGCGCCGGGGATCATATGAGGCCGTTTCAGCGTTTTCTCTAGCGGTGTCCAGCGAGGGTGATGGACACCGACTCGGCAAAGCGTAGGGCGTGCAGTTTATCCACTTCAACCTCGGCGTAGCGTACGTCCGGGTTGGCCATCACCAGGTCGAGAATTTCCTGGGTCATGCGCTCCAGCAGAGCGAAACGGTTTTCCTCGACGTGGCGAATCACCGCCTTGGTGATGGTGCGGTAATTCAGCGCGTGGTCGATATCGTTATCACGCACCGCTTCCACGGCGGGATAGAGAATGGTCAGGTTGATCAACACATCCTGCTTGTTGTTGATCTCCTCTTCCTTGATGCCAATGTAGGTGCGCAGGCGCAGGTCTTTGACGCGGATGCGGGCCATCCCAGGTTCCAGTCGCGGCATTACTTGCTCCGTCCGATCAGTTGCAGGAATTCATGGCGAGTGTTGCAGGATTCGCGAAAGGCTCCAAGCATCACCGAGGAGGTCATTACTGAGTTCTGCTTCTCCACGCCGCGCATCATCATGCACATATGCTTGGCTTCGACGACCACGGCCACGCCGGCGGCATTGGTGACCTGCTGAATCGCGTCGGCGATCTGCTTGGTAAGATTTTCTTGGATCTGTAAGCGCCGCGCGAACATGTCGACGATGCGCGCGACCTTCGACAGGCCGAGCACCTTGCCGGTAGGAATGTAGGCGACGTGGGCCTTGCCGATAAACGGCAGCATGTGGTGCTCGCACAGCGAGTACAGCTCGATGTCGCGAACGATCACCATCTCATCGTTATCGGACTCGAACAGCGCGCCGTTGACCACTTCTTCCAGGCTTTTGTGGTAGCCATTGCACAGGTATTGCATCGCCTTGGCAGCACGTTTTGGCGTGTCCAACAGGCCTTCGCGTTCAGGGTTTTCACCGACGCCAAGAAGAATCTCACGGTAGTGATTGGGCAGTTCTGGGGTCATTGCAGGATCCTCGCGGCCGGGTTCATTTGAGATGACGGCCGCCGTTGACAGTAAGGGTTGTGCCGGTGACATAGGGGTTGTCGAGCAGGTAGCGCAAGCTTTGGTAGATCACCTGTGGCCCGGGTTCGATGCCCAGTGCCGATTTGTTGAGGGTTTTGGCGCGGTACTCGGCATCGTCGTCCGGGTTGAACATGATCAGCGCCGGGGCGATACCGTTCACTTTGATCTGTGGGGCGAAGCGTGCAGCAAATGACAGCGTCAGGCTGTCCAGCCCAGCTTTGCTGGCGCAATAGGCGGGCCGGTTGGCGCTGCCCTTGCGTGCCACGTCATCGCTGATGTGCACGATATCGGCCGGTGAGCTGCGTTCCAGCAAGGGTTGGCAATGCAGGTTGATCAAATAGGGGGCGAGCATGTGCACGCTGAATAATCGCTGAAACGCCGCAGCTTCTTCGCCGGGCGTTTCCACCAGCCAATCGGAGGCGTTGTGCACAATGGCGCGCAGGCTGTCAGTGTGTCCTTTGAGTTGCTCGATAAACGCCAGGATGCCCGCCTCGTCGGCAAAATCTGCCTGTATGGCCAGGGCACCTCGTTGCCGGAGTCGATCGATGCCGTCGCGTTCACTGCGGTAGGTCACGATCAGCGCGTGGCCGTCATCCAGCAGGCGCTCGGCACAGTACAGGCCAATACGCTGGCTAGCTCCGGTTATCAGGATAGGTGCGGCGCTGGCGCTCATGGTCGACTCGGCAGAAGGAAAAAGGTGGGTTCAGCGACGCTGCGCCGGGTTACCTGACCAGTAAGACGCGGCCTCGACTGAACCAGGAGTAAAGTTATACCAGCAATGTGCTTTGTACAACCATGCGGCCCGTGCGGGTACTGGGTCTATACGGCTTAATTTGCCTATTTCATTGAGCTGTATCGGTATTTTTTATTGGTGAGGGCTAAATAAAATTGTTTTAATCGTGTACAAGTTTGGTTTTCTTGTACAGGTATGCGGCGTATGAAGCCTTGGCAATTGAGTGTTGCTGTGCTGTTCGGGCGTGTGCGTCGTGTGGAAGTGCTCACGCTGCGCTGCTGCGGCTACAAGGTGCAGGTGATAAGCAGGGCAGGTCGCGTGCGCGCGCTGGAATATGCCCCGGGCCGTCAGCTATGGCCTGGGTTGGCAATGCTTAAGGCGCGTCTGCGTGGCTGCGGTATCAGGCAAATGCTGTTGCTGCAGCCCGAGAGTCACGACGAAATTATTGGTCGCCCTGTACTGCTTGAGCCAGACCCAGGTCTGCGGATCACGTTACGCTGATGCGCTAACGCGATTTTTTGCTGACGTCGCATGTTGCATCCTTGCAGCGTCGACCCGCATCCGGGTGGGGAAGCCAGTCAAGGTGTGGCCGTAGCCGGCAAAACAATCGATAACCCAGTTCAAACAGTGGCCGCAATGCGGGCCATGTCAACGGCGTGGCCCAGTGTCCAAGGCCCGCCGCGCGCCAGCTCCATAGCGTGGCATCCAGGCCGGTGACCCACTGGCCATCAGCGAAGCGGGCGTGCAGGAGGTTCTGCAGGGTTTCGCGGCTGTATCCGACGGACTCTGGGTGAAAGTCGTTGACGCTGATATCAACCAGGCACAGCCGTTGTACATCAGCACGCTGGCGCAACAACTTGATCTCGCGGGCGCACAGCGGGCAGTCGCCATCGTAGTAGAGGGTCAGGGGCCAGCTCGGTTGCATATTCATGGTCTAACTCTTTGTATAAGTCTTGTACAAAGTATGCTGGAAATAGCTGGGTTACAATGCGGCCAACATTTTTTCTGTGATACCTGCGCCTATGTCCGATCACGTTGGTAGTGCGTCCCTCGTTTCGAGTGCTCTCAAGCAGGAAGAGTTATTTCCCATTCGTGAAGTGGCGCGTCTGACTGGTGTCAATCCGGTCACCCTGCGGGCTTGGGAGCGGCGATATGGGTTGATCCAGCCGACGCGCACCGACAGCGGTCATCGTCTGTATTCACAGGTCGATATCGAGTCGGTGCGCAGCATCCTGGCGTGGATCGAGCGCGGCGTTGCAGTTAGCAAGGTCGGTAAGATTCTGGCCAAAAGCAGTTCGATCAAATCAGCCAGCTCGCCAGTTTATGAAGAAGTCAGTGCCAGCGAGTGGGGCGAGTGGCAAGCTCAGCTCCGCCGCGCCATCAGTGCCTTTGATGAAGTGCGCCTGGATCGACTGTACGGCCAGATTTTCTCCAGCTATCCACTGCCCGTGGTGTTTCAGGACATCCTGATGCCGCTGTGGCAGGAGCTGTTGCTGCGCCAGGAGGAATACGGCCAGACCAGCGAATGGCTGTTTTTCGACACCTTCCTGCGTGCACGTACGTTGCAGCGCCTGCAGGTGTTGCGCGCTCAGGTTGAGGAACGTGTGCTGCTGGCGGCCTTGCCGGGCCACTGCCGCGAGTTGGAGCTGCTGGTGGCTGGGTTGCTGTTGAGCAGCGCCGAAACGGCGGTCAGCGTATTGGGCCTGGGCCAGCCGTTGGAAGAGCTGACGCTGATCTGTGAAAAAATGCAGCCCCAGGCGCTCGTGCTGTTCTCCAACCAGCCGCCCACTGATGATCTGCCTAAAGTGCTCTCGCGCCTTGCGCTGGCGCTGGATTGTCCGCTGGTGATGGCCGGTGACGGTGCTGACCTCGCCGAGGAAAGTCTCAGCGGCTCACCGATTGCCTGCTTGGGCAATGAAGGCCGCCTGATGCAGCGCCGCCTGCAGCAGTTTCTGGCTGGCCACCTCGATACCTGATTTCTCCACTAAGTACCCCTGAATTTGGGCGGCCTCCCGGCGGGTGGTCGCGCTTTGGCGTGCCCAGAAATTACTGTCGGTTTTAATTAGTTGTACAGCTTGTACAGAAAATTGCTTGCTATCTGGGTCTTTAGGCTATACAAAAGCTATACATTGTTTGTTTGTGTATAGCTTGTATCCATTCGTACAGCTTGAGGACTCAGCAACATGACCCAATACCGCGCACCCCTTCGTGACATGCGTTTCGTTTTTGACGAGGTGCTCGACGCTTATGCCACCTTGCAGTCGCTGCCTAGTCAGCGCGAGTTCGGAAACGACCTCGGTGGCGCCATTCTGGAAGAAGCCGCCAAATTGGCGGAGAACGTACTGGCCCCACTCAATGGCCCTGGTGATAAACAGGGCTGCCAGTACGATCCGGAAAGTAAATCGGTTAAAGCACCGGACGGTTTCCGCGCTGCTTACCAACAGTTTGCCGAAGGCGGCTGGACCGCACTGGCCTGTACCCCCGAGTTCGGCGGTCAGGGCTTGCCTCATGTGCTGAACATGATGGTTGAGGAGATGGTTTGCTCGGCCAACCTGTCGCTTGGCATGTACCCAGGCCTGACTCATGGCGCGATCAATGCGCTGACCGCTCACGGCGCCCGTGAATTGCAGGAGCGCTACCTGCCAAAACTGATCAGCGGTGAGTGGACAGGCACCATGTGCCTGACCGAGCCACAGTGCGGTACCGACCTGGGCTTGATCCGTACACGTGCTGTACCTCAGGCGGACGGCAGCTATGCCATCAGCGGTACCAAGATCTGGATCACCGGCGGTGAGCACGATCTGGCCGACAACATCCTGCACCTGGTATTGGCCAAGCTGCCCGATGCACCGGACAGCGTAAAAGGCATTTCACTGTTCCTGGTGCCCAAGTTCTTGGAAGACGGCAGCCGCAACCCGGCATTCTGCGGTGGCCTGGAACACAAAATGGGCATCAAGGGTTCAGCTACCTGCGTGATGAACTTCGAAGGGGCTCAGGGCTGGCTGATTGGAGAGCCGAACAAGGGCCTCAAGTGCATGTTCACCATGATGAACTCGGCGCGCTTGATGGTGGGCATGCAGGGGCTTGGTATTGCTGAAAGTGCTTACCAAGTCAGCCTTGGATTCGCCAAAGAGCGCCTGCAAAGCCGTTCGCTGTCGGGCCCGAAAGCCGCTGATAAACCTGCTGATCCAATCATTGTGCATCCGGACGTACGCCGCATGTTGCTGCGCCAGAAGGTGACCATCGAAGGGTGCCGCGCTCTGGCCTACTTCACTGGTCTACACGAGGATGTGGCTCATGACCATGAAGACCCAGCTGTGCGTGAGCAAGCCGATGATCTGGTGCAGTTGCTGACGCCGGTGGTTAAAGCCTTCCTCACCGACGAAGGCTTCAACAGTGCTAACGAAGGGCTGCAGGTACTTGGCGGCTCCGGGTTTACCGAGGACTGGGGCATCGAGCAGCTGGTGCGTGATTCACGTATCACACGAATTTATGAAGGCACCAACGGCATTCAGGCGCTTGACCTCGTGGGTCGCAAGCTAGCGCTGGGTGGGGGACGTGCTGTGCGCAATTACTTCGCCCTTATCGAGGGTTGGCTCAAGGCGCATGCCGAGGCTGATCACGTAATGGCCGTGGGTGGTGCGCTCAAGCAACTGCAGCAAGCCACGATGTGGATTGCCACCGAAGGCATGAAAGATCCTGAGCAAGCGGGTGCTGCAGCGACACCTTACTTACGTCTGTTCGCCCTCACCAGCCTGGCCTGGATGTGGGCACGTATGGCCGCGGTGGCCAAATCCAAGCTTGCCGAAGGCAGCACAGAAATAGCCTTTTATGGCGCCAAGCTGAAGTCTGCAGACTTCTTTATGGCGCGCATCCTGACGGAAACCGACAGCCTGCTGGCCGAGGTTAAAGCTGGTAAAGCCACCTTGATGGCCTTCAGCGATGAGGAATTTGCTGCCTAAAACGACTGCGCAATCCGATAGCCACAAGTTCCGCCCATTTTCGGTTATCGGATTTTTTTATCCCTGCTGCAGGCTTTTAGCCTGCACTTTAGGCCCGCCTGATTGCGGGTCTTTTTTTGTCTGTTAGTTGGGGGCGTTGTTCAGCCGTGGCGTGCCTGTGGTTGTTGTTCGCGTAGCAGGTGTTGCTGGTAAATGTAGTGGCGCAGCTGCTCATCGCCTTGCGGGTCGAGGGTATGCAGCTGATAGGCCAGCAGACCGTCTGCGGTTTCGCGGACAAAGATCCCCGATACGGCAATCGGTGCGTGTTCATCCACGGGCAACACCAGGTGAAAGCACTTGGGTGCCTTGCGCTGTGCGCGGTGTTCGATCAGCGCACCGTTCGCAGACAACTGATGAATCCACAGGTCACTCGGCTGTGTGTTGGGCTTATACAGCGGTAACGGCTCGGGCAGGGGCGAGCGCCATGCACGGTTGATCTCGCCTTCATCGATGATCTGCGGCGCGCCGAGCTGCAGGCAGGGTGCGTTGCGTTCATCCTGGCTAAGGTGCAGGTTGAAGGTGAGGTGCTGGTTGGCGATGTGCGCATGCAGGCTCAGCTGTTCATTGGCCGCACACTGCGCCAGCAGTTCGCTGAGCTGTTTGCCCAGGTCAACCGGCACGCCCGTTTGTCTGGGCGGCACGCTGTTCGTGGGCTGATGCAGCTGGCGGATAAAGGCCAGTTCGGCCTGGGTCAGAAGTGCTTGTTCTTGCATGGGAGCGGTCTATATCAAGCTCTGGAGCTGTTGTGACCGCTGATCTGGGGATTAGTTAGTGCCGGTCGTCGCCTGCAAGCGTGCCAGCTCGGCCTTGAGGACGGCCATCTCGGCTTCCAGCTCTTTGACCCGTTCCTGGGCTAGCACTTGTTCGGTGACGTTTTTCTGGATGCCGATGTAGTAGGTCAGCTGGTCGGCGTCATTAACCACCGGGGTGATTGACAGCTCGTTCCAGAACGGGCTGCCGTCCTTGCGGTAATTGCGGATGATCTGCCGGCACGGACGGTGTGCTTTTACCGCCTCGCGAATGGCATCCAGGCCAGCTTGATCACGGTCGCCAGCCTGCAGAAAACGACAATCCTGATAAAGGATGTCTTCGCTGGCGTAACCCGTGAGTTTTTCAAAGGCGGGATTGGCATAGATCAGGATGTTGTCGTCACCTTCCTGTTCGGCCACCACGATGCCGTCGTTGGAGGCGTTGATCACCAGTTGCAGCAGTTTGGCGTTGATCATGAGGCGATTTCCCAGTCTATGTCGGCTGCATTCTAAAACATCCGGGCGGTCTGTCTACTTGCGGCATAATGCCGTGCTTATCGATTTGGTTCTGACTGTTTCGGAGTTCTGCATGAAAATCGCCATCCTTTCCGGCTCGGTGTACGGCACCGCTGAGGAAGTTGCCCGCCACGCCGAGCGTCTGCTCAAGGCCGCCGGCCATGAGGCCTGGCACAACCCGCGCGCCAGTCTGGCGGATATTCAGGCGTTTGCTCCTGAAGCTTTTCTGGCGGTGACGTCGACCACCGGCATGGGTGAATTGCCGGATAACCTGCAGCCCTTGTACTACGCCATTCGTGATCATCTGCCGGCCTGGAGTGGTTTGCCGGGCGGGGTAATTGCCCTGGGCGACTCCAGCTATGGCGACACCTTCTGCGGTGGTGGCGAGCTGGTGCGCGAGCTGTATGCCGAGCTGGGCATCCGTGAAGTGCAGCCGATGCTGCGCCTGGACAGCAGCGAAAGCGTGACCCCGGAAACCGACGCCGAGCCTTGGCTGGCGGACTTTATTGCGGCGCTGCACGGCTGATGCACCCGCGCGCGCAAGAGCTGATCACGGCGCTGCAACTCCAGGCGCATCCGGAAGGTGGCTATTACCGCCGCCTGTATGAATCGTCTGCGCAGCTTGACGATGGCCGTCTGTGCGGCACGGCGATCATCTTTCTGCTTCCCGCCGGCGCGGCCAGCCGTTGGCACCGGGTGGATGCCGACGAGCTCTGGCACTTTTATGAAGGCGCGCCGCTGGAGTTGCTGGTCGCCGAGCAGCCCGATGCCGTGCGTTGTGCGCGCTTGGGGCCGGTGGCAATTGGTCAACTGCCGCAGCGCTTAGTGCCAGCGCATGCCTGGCAGGCGGCGCGCAGCACCGGGGCGTTTACCCTGGTGGGTTGTACGGTGACGCCGGGTTTCGACTTCGCCGGCTTCCAGTTGCTCAGCGATGACCCTCAGGCCCAGCGCGACTGGCCCATGCTCGTGCAGCTGCATCCCGAACTGGTTTGACCTGCAAGGCCACCATGCTGGCCGCTAGAGCGACTCACCTTTGCGGCATCCCTCGCTAGACTCCTTGGCACTTCAATAACAAAAGCCGAGGAATTCATCATGACCGTTGCCCACGCACTGCCTGTTGTCAGCCTCAAGGATCAGGTGTCTGCTGCCGAATGGCAGACCCGCGTAGACCTGGCCGCTTGTTACCGGCTGATTGCCCTGTATGGCTGGGATGACCTGATCTTCACCCATATCTCGGCCAAAATTCCCGGCAGCGAAGACTTCCTGATCAACCCCTATGGTCTGATGTTCCATGAGATCACCGCCTCCAGCCTGGTGAAGATCGACCTGGCCGGTAACAAGCTGATGGACAGCCCGTTCGACATCAACCCCGCCGGCTACACCATCCACAGCGCCGTGCACGAGGTGCGCCACGATGTTGATTGCGTGCTGCATATCCACACCCCGCAGGGGATTGCCGTATCCGCGCAAAAGCAGGGTTTGCTGCCACTGTCGCAGCAGTCGCTGTTCGTTCTCGCCAGCCTGGCCTATCACGGCTATGAAGGCGTGGCGCTGAACCATGACGAGAAGTCGCGCTTGCAGGCGGATTTGGGCGATAAGAACTTTATGATCCTGCCCAACCACGGCTTGCTTACTGCTTTCGGCAGCATTGCCGATGCCTTCCTCGGCATGTTCACCCTGCAGCGCGCCTGCGAGATTCAGGTGATGGCGCAGAGTGGCGGGGCGGAGCTGATCCATATCCCGCAACAGGTCCTCGACGGTGCCCGGGCGATGATTGCCGGCGTGATGAAAAGTCCGCAGGGCATGGGCGGCGCACTGCCGTGGCCGGCGCTGCTGCGCAAGCTGGATCAACAGATGCCAGGTTACGCAGCATGACGGCGCTGCCAGGGATTGCCCTGGCGGATTGGCGCAGTGCGGGGCAGACCTTTAGCTTTAACGGCCATGACATCCGCTACTGGACGGCCGGTCAGGGCGAGCCGCTGTTGCTGATTCACGGCTTTCCGACCGCCAGCTGGGACTGGCATTACCTGTGGGCTGCGCTGTCTGAGCGCTACCAGGTGATTGCCTGCGACATGCTCGGCTTTGGTGACTCGGCCAAACCCCGTGGACATGCCTACAGCCTGCTGGAACAGGCTGATCTGCAACAGGCGCTGCTGGCGCATCTGGGGATTAGTCAGCCAGTGCATGTGCTGGCCCACGACTACGGCGACAGCGTGGCGCAAGAGCTGCTGGCACGGCATCAGAACGGGCGCGTACAACTCGCCAGTTGTGTCTTTCTCAATGGCGGGCTGTTTCCGGAGACCCATCATCCGGTACTGGTGCAGAAGCTGCTACTCAGCCCCATCGGCCCGCTGATTGGCCGGTTGTTCAGCCGCCAGAAGCTGGCGCAGAGTTTTGCCAAAGTGTTCGGCCCACAGACCCAGCCCAGTGAGCGTGAATTGGATGATTTCTGGAGCCTGATCGCCGCCCATAACGGCCCGGCGGTGATGCACCGCTTGATCCGCTATATGCCCGAGCGCCGCGTCAACCGCGACCGCTGGGTGGCGGCGATGCAGGCCACGGCGGTGCCGATGCGGGTGATCGATGGCGCAGTCGACCCGATTTCCGGGGCGCATATGGTGGCGCGTTACCGCGAGCTGATCCCCCAGCCAGACACCGTGCTGCTGGAGGGCATTGGCCATTATCCGCAGACCGAGGCCCCGGATCAGGTGCTGGCGCATTACCTGCAATTTCGTGAAGGGATGGAGGCCACATAATGCAACGACGTACTGTTCTGAAAGGTGCCGCCCTCGGTGGTGTAGCGGCTCTGGGGGTCGGGTTCTGGGCATTGCCCAGCGGCGAGGCGCCAGCCGCAGTCAGCCTCGATGCGGCCCAGCAGCTTTTGGCCGGTTTGGTCGATCAGCCATTGCGCAGCCTCAAGGGTTGGAGCCCGGCCGAAGTGTTCAACCATTGTGCGCAGAGCATCGAGTATTCCATCAGTGGTTATCCCGAACTCAAGCCGGTTTGGTTCCGCAGCAACGTCGGCCCGCTGGCCTTTAGCGTATTTGCCGCGCGTGGGGCGATGCGTCATCCGCTGAATGAGGCCATTCCCGGCGCGGCCCCGCTGAATGCGCCAGCTACGCAAGCCCACGCGCTACAGCGTTTGCAGAAAGCCTTTGCCGACTTCGCTGCGTATCAGGGCGAGTTGCAGCCGCATTTTGCCTACGGCGCGCTTAGCCATGCCGATTACGCTCAGGCCCATGTGTTGCATCTGTATAACCACTTGAGCCTGATCCGCCCGGCCTGACTATCCCGCTGCTTTATTGCGCACCATTCAGCGCTGCGCGTAGCTATTGTGACCAGAGCGCGACTGCTGGACACTCGGTGCATTGTTAATCTGCCGAGGAATGCTGCATGAGCGACGCCATCCGTTTTCAAGATCAGGTTGTAATCGTCACCGGGGCCGGCGGCGGCCTGGGCCGCGCCCATGCGCTGTTGTTCGCCAAGCACGGTGCCAAGGTGGTGGTGAATGACTTGGGCGGCAGCACCCACGGTGAAGGCGCCAATGCCTCGGCGGCCGATAAGGTGGTTGAGGAAATCCGCGCAGCGGGCGGCACCGCTGTGGCCAACCACGACTCAGTGACCGACGGCGAGAAGATCGTGCAGTGCGCCCTGGACACCTTTGGCCGCATCGATGTGGTGGTGAATAACGCCGGTATCCTGCGCGACAAGACCTTCCACAAGATGGAAGACGCCGACTGGGACCTGGTTTACAAAGTCCACGTCGAAGGCGCTTACAAGGTCACCCGCGCCGCCTGGCCGCACATGCGTGAGCAGGGTTATGGTCGGGTGATTTTCACCGCATCCACGTCGGGCATTTACGGCAACTTCGGTCAGTCCAACTACGGTATGGCCAAGCTCGGCCTGTACGGCCTGACCCGCACCCTGGCCCTCGAAGGGCGCAAGAACAACATCCTGGTCAACGCCATCGCGCCTACTGGCGGCACGCGCATGACCGAAGGCCTGATTCCGCCGCAAGTGTTCGAGCAGCTCAAGCCTGAGCTTGTCAGCCCGCTGGTGGTGTACCTGGCGAGCAATGCCTGCGAAGAAACCTCCGGCCTGTTCGAAGTCGGCGGTGGCTGGATGGGCAAAGTGCGTTGGGAGCGCAGCCTGGGTGCTGGCTTCGATCCGCGTGAAGGCTACAGCCCGGAAGACGTGGCGGCCAACTTCGCGCAGATTTGCGACTTCGAGGGCGCCGCCCATCCGAAGGACAATATCGAAGCGATGAAAGAGATGATGGCCAACCTGCAGAAGTTCGCCCTCTGATTGCGCCACTCTGGCGGGGAGATCGGTCAGCAGGCTGATTTCCACCGCGCAGGGCTTTAAGGTGAAGGCCGGCTCAATGCCGGCCTTCGGCTTTTTAGGGAGCAGGTTATGCGCGTCATTATCGAAAAAAACGGCCCGGTCACTACCCTGATCATCAACCGCGCGGAGGTGCGCAATGCCGTCGACCGGCCGACGGCTGAGGCACTGGCCGCGGCATTGCGGGCTTTTGAAGCGGATGAACAGGCGCGGGTGGCGGTGTTGACTGGCGCGGGTGGGACTTTCTGCGCGGGCGCTGATCTGGGTGCGGTGGCCGCAGGCGCTGAGCGCGCCAATCGCCTGGAAACCGAGGGTGATGGGCCGATGGGGCCGAGCCGCATGCAGCTGAGCAAACCGCTGATTGCCGCCATCGAAGGCCATGCGGTGGCCGGTGGCCTGGAGCTGGCGCTGCTTGCCGACCTGCGGGTGATGGCGGATAACGCGGTGCTCGGGGTGTTCTGCCGGCGTTTTGGCGTGCCGCTGATTGACGGTGGCACCGTGCGGTTACCACGGATTATCGGCCAGGGCCGCGCGCTGGATCTGATTCTCACCGGTCGCCCGGTAGTGGCCGAGGAAGCGCTGAGCATGGGCCTGGTCAATCGGGTGGTCGCAGCCGGTAGCGCGTTGGCTGCAGCGCAGCAACTGGCGCTGGAGATTGCCGGCTTCCCGCAACGCTGCATGCTCGCCGACCGCGTCAGCGCTTATGCGCAGTGGGACCTGTCGTTTGCCCAGGCCATGGCCAACGAGTTTGCTGGTGGAATGGCGGTGATTGCCAGTGGCGAAACCCAGGCCGGCGCACAGCGCTTCAAGGATGGTACGGGGCGACACGGCAAATTCTGAGCCGCGTGTTTACGGTTTGCCCGGAATCCCGTATTTACGCAGACGCATGGCAATCGCGCTGTGCGAGGTGTGCAGGCGGGTCGCCAGTTGCCGGGTCGAGGGATGGCTGGGATAGAGCTTTTCCAGCAGGGCTTTTTCGAACTGGTCCACTGCCGCTTCCAGACTGCTGACTTCGCCCTCGGCCTGCTGCGCAGCCACTGCGGTGCCGGCGATATCCAGATCATCGATCTGCACCAGATTGCTTTCGCAGATCGCCGCAGCGCGGAAGATCACGTTCTGCAGCTGGCGCACATTGCCCGGCCAGCGATTGCCCAGCAGCGCCGGGTAGGTATCCGGTGTCAGCCGGCAGGGCAGGCGCTGGATCTGCGCGCAGGCCTGCTGCATAAAGTGCCGCGCCAGCAGCAGGATGTCCTGGCCGCGCTCGCGCAGCGGTGGCACTTCCAGGTTGAGCACGTTGAGGCGGTAGAACAGGTCTTCTCGGAACGCGCCCTCGTTGACCATCTTTTCCAGGTCACGGTGTGTGGCGCTGAGGATGCGCACATTGACCTTGACCTCACGCTCGCCGCCGACCCGGCGGAAAGTACCATCGCTTAAAAAGCGCAGCAGCTTGGCCTGCAGGTACGGTGACATTTCGCCGATTTCATCGAGAAACACCGTGCCCTGGTTGGCCAGCTCCAGTAGCCCCGGCTTGCCGCCGCGCTGGGCCCCGGTAAAAGCGCCGGGGGCGTAGCCGAACAGTTCGCTTTCGGCGAGGTTCTCCGGCAATGCCGCACAGTTAAGCGCGAGAAATGGCGCGGTGCGTCGCGTGCTTATGGCGTGACAGGCGCGCGCCACCAGCTCTTTGCCGGTGCCGGTTTCACCCTGGATCAGCAGCGGCGCATCGAGGGTAGCAACGCGCTGGGCGCGGGTCTTCAGGCTGCGAATCGGTGCGGAGTCACCGAGCAGCGAGTCGAAGCCTTCGGCATGGTCGTGGTGCAGTGCCGCCAGGCGTTCGCCGATGCGGCTCGGCGCATACAGGCTGAGCAGGCCGCCGGCCAGTTGCCGCGCGCCGCCGTCGACGCCTTCGGTGATCGGCTGCGCATCCAGTAGCAGCGCCTGGCCCTTGAGCGTGACCTCACGCATCGGCAGGCGGAAACCCTGGTCAAGCAGCGCTTGGTGCAGATCGTTGTCGGCGAAAAGCTCACCAATGCCCAGGCCATCAGGCTGTTGGCCACAGAGTTCGATCAGCGCCGGGTTGGCCAACAGCACGCGGCCCTGGCTGTCGACCGCCAGCACCGGATCGGTCATGGCCGCAAGCAGAGCATCGAGCTGCAGATGCCGGCGCTGGCCTGGGAGGATGTCGACGATGGTCACCGCCTGTACGCCACGCACCTTGAACAGCGCCTCGCGCAGCTCATCGAGCACCTCGGGGCTCAAGGTCGGCGCGTCTATGTAGACATTCGGCGGCACCATTTCCACCGCATCCAGATTGAGATTGCGCCCACCGAGCAGCGCCAGCACTTCCTGGGTGATGCCAACGCGGTCGATAAAGGTGACGTGAATACGCATGAAAACGGGCGGCCGACTGGTTTACAGGTGCGCCAGTATGCCCGGTCTGTGGGGCTTAGTTAACCGAGGGGCGCTCAACCGCACGTCAGGCGAATGATTACTTCGCTTTCATCGATATCGATGTTCAGGCGCTGCGGGTTGTAATCCATGGTCGCGGCGTCGCCGGGGGCGAGCACGCGCAGGGTTTTGGCGTTGGCCTGCTGCTGCACCTGCTCGATCAGCTCGCTGCTGGCGGTCTGACCGAGTACGCCATGAACCTGCTCGACATTGCAGTCGCCGCTGATTTCGGCGCTTGGCTGGGCGGGCTGTTGTGAGCTGCAACCTGCCAGTAGGGCGAGGAGGCTGAGGCCGGTGAGGGCGTGACGAAGTGCCATGGTGTATTTCCTTGTCTGCATAAAACTCGGGTCAGCCTAGCAGCCGTATCCGTTGTAGCTCAACGTTGGGCTGCTCAATCCGTACAGGTTACTGCATCAGCATTTCCGCAAGCCCGGCCAACTTCCCTACAATTGCGCTTTTCCCCAGAGCAGGAGGTTCTGTGCAAGCGGTGATCTCGATTCAACAGCTGAGCAAGACCTACGCCAGCGGCCATCCGGCGCTGCAGGACATCAACCTGGACATTCGCCCCGGCGAAATTTTTGCGCTGCTCGGCCCCAATGGCGCGGGCAAGACCACCCTGATCAGCATTATCTGCGGCATCGTCAACCCAGGCGCTGGGCGGGTGCTGGTGGGCGGCCAGGACATCATCAAGGACTACCGCGCTTCGCGCTCGCAGATCGGTTTGGTGCCACAAGAGCTGGTCAGCGATGTGTTCGAAACCGTCTGGGCGACGGTGAAGTTCAGCCGTGGCCTGTTTGGCAAGAAGCCCAATCCGGCCTATCTGGAGCAGCTGCTCAAGGACTTGTCGCTGTGGGACAAGCGCGATGCGAAGATTTTCGAGCTGTCCGGCGGCATGAAGCGCCGGGTGATGATCGCCAAGGCGCTGAGCCACGAGCCACAGATTCTGTTCCTCGACGAACCCACTGCCGGCGTTGACGTCGAGCTGCGTCGCGATATGTGGAACATGGTGCGCCGTCTGCGTGAGCGCGGTGTGACCATCATTCTCACCACCCATTACATCGAAGAGGCCGAGGAAATGGCCGACCGCATCGGGGTGATCAGCAAGGGGCGGATCATTCTGGTGGAAGACAAGCAGGCGCTGATGCACAAGCTCGGCAAGAAGCAGCTGACCCTGCAGCTGCAGCAGCCCCTGGCGAGCATCCCTGCCGAACTGGCGCGTTACCCGCTGGAACTGAGCGACGAGGGCCGCGTGCTGGTGTTTACCTTCGACACCCAGAGCGAGCACACCGGCATCGCCGAACTGCTCAAGGACCTGGCCCAGCACGGCATCGACTTCAAGGATTTGCAGTCCAGCCAGAGTTCGCTGGAAGAAATCTTTGTGTCTTTGGTCAAGGAGTCGCGCGCATGAATTTCTACGCAATCCGTGCCATCTACCTGTTCGAACTGGCGCGCACCTGGCGCACCTTGCTGCAGAGCATCGCCACCCCGGTGATCAGCACCTCGCTGTATTTTGTGGTATTCGGTTCGGCCATCGGTTCGAGCATGACTCAGGTGCAGGGCGTCAGTTACGGCGCGTTTATCGTGCCGGGGCTGATCATGCTGGCGCTGCTCACCGAGAGCATTTCCAACGCCTCGTTCGGTATCTACATGCCCAAGTATTCGGGGAGCATTTACGAGCTGCTGTCGGCGCCGGTGTCCTACCTGGAAATCCTCATCGGCTATGTCGGCGCGGCGGCCACCAAGTCGATCATTCTCGGCCTGGTGATCCTGATTACCGCGCGGCTGTTCGTCGATTTCGAAATTCTCCACCCGCTGTGGATGCTGGCGTTTCTGGTGCTCACTGCGCTGACCTTCAGTCTGTTCGGCTTCATCATCGGCGTCTGGGCAGACGGCTGGGAGAAGTTGCAGGTGGTGCCGGCGCTTATCGTCACACCGCTGACCTTCCTCGGCGGGGCGTTCTACTCGATCAGCATGCTGCCACCGGCCTGGCAGACGGTGACCCTGTTCAACCCGGTGGTGTACCTGATCAGTGCATTCCGCTGGAGTTTCTACGGCGTCTCCGACGTCAATATCGGCCTGAGCCTGGCGATGATTCTCGGCTTTCTGCTGCTGTGCATCCTGGCCGTGGGCGTGATCTTCAAGACCGGTTATCGGTTGAAGAGCTGAGGCGCGCTGGTGGCCCTGGCGTGTCATAGCCAGGGTCGCGTGAGCTATGGGCTTGCGCACAAGCATGGCCGCATCAACGCGATCACGCGGGCTTGAATCATCACCTTTTGAACGGTCAGCGTATTTCTGTGCGAGGAGTGCGCGGGCCTTGCGCTGCGAGTCGTGTTACGGCCGTGGCGGGGATCGATGGAAAGATTTTGTTTGATTTGCAGCGCCTGTCTTCCAGCTCACGGGGGGCAAGGGTTTGAGCACTTCTACAGCATGAACATTGCACATTTGTGGCTGCGACCAACGTCTTAGGGGTTGCCTACAGGGGGGCTTAGTGGCGTAGGCTGGAGTTGTCGCCTTGGTAGGCGACGCTTTCGCGAACAGTTGAAGAAGGAAAGCTTTATGCAAATCCAAGTTCACAGCGATAACCACATCGAAGGCAGTGCTCGTCTGGTTGAGTGGGTGAGTGCCAGTGTTTCCAGCAAACTGGAGCGCTTCGATGACGAGTTGACCCGCATCGTTGTCCATCTGCATGACGACAACGGCGCCAAAGCCGGCGCGCACGACAAACGCTGCCAGATCGAAGCACGGCCAAAGGGCCTGCAACCTATTTCCGTCACCCACAAGGCCGAGTCACTGGAACAGGCCATCGACGGCTCCATCGAAAAACTGCACCACGCCCTTGAGCATCAATTCGGCAAACTGCGCAGCAAGCGCGTCACGCCACTGCACGCCGATGAGGCGAACGATATTCCCGGTCAGGACGCATTGCTCGAAGAGGACTTCCTCGCTGAGGAACGTCTGCGCGCTGTCTAGGTAAACGTCACGGGCAACCGGCCAGGCTGGCTGCCCATCAACCCATCACACGCGCCCCCGCAGGTTTTTGCGGGGGCGCTGTCGTTTCAGGGCCTCACTAAGTGGTGCGCTGCCTGCCAGCGGCAACAGCCTGCCTGAGGCGGCAAAGCGTTTCCTCTTCGTTCAAGGCTGAGTGGACAGAAATCCCGGTTTTACTGGCTTGTAGGTGGTTGGCCCATATTCTGCAGAAATGCCTGCTAGCTGACCTATGCAGGGATTCGCCATGACCAGTATTTCCAACAACTCGCCGCTGGCGAGCTACTTTGCCAACACCGCCAAGCCCTCGACGGATGGTGCTGCTGGCAGTGCCAACAGCAAGGACAAACCCGCTGCGGCCACTGACCCGCTTGCGGAAATTCGCCGCATTGCCAGCGGCATGGTGGCCAACAGCCGCGGCGGATTGTTGCGCGCGATGAACGCTGAAAGCAGCGGTGCCAGTAACGCGATTGCCAGTGATCGCTTCCGCCCGGTAACCGAGCAGGCCAGCGATACGTCGAAAATTGCCTTGCCGGATGTCGCTGAACTGGACCGTGAAGATGCGGCCAAACTGCTGGCGCAAATCAACAAGCTGGTCGACGCCGGCCTGGACAAGACCGACAGCTTTGTGGGTTACAACGGCGACAAACAGACGGAGTCGTTGACCACCTACCGTGATTGGTTGCAGGCCAGGGGCGGCGTCAGTATTTACGTCTAAGCATTCAACCGTTGATATTGCCGCTGGGCGTACAGCGCATTGGGCTGGTTTCAACGCGCGAGGTGCGCCAAGATCACCCGAACACATTGATGGGCATGCCAGTGAGCCTGTTCAGGTCGAGGGGGATTATGGCTAGCAAGGGTTTTATTCGGGCGATCGTCGCCCCGGGGGTGGCGCTGCTGTGCGCTGCGGGTGCACAGGCCGCCGAGGACGCGCAACTGGTTGGGCTGATCAACAGCTACCGCAGCGAAGTGCAGCGGTGTGGCGAGCAGGCTTCTGCCGAGCTGCCGCCGCTGACGGCAGATCCACGCTTGGTGCAACCGGTAGGACGCGCGGGGGATCTGCAGCAAGCGATGAGCGCCGCCGGCTACCCAATGGTCAACGTGCAGGCCATCAGCCTGTCCGGGCCGCGTGACGCGGCGGCGGCGCTGACCGTGTTGCGGGAGAGCTTCTGCACGATTGTGCTGGACCCGCAGTTTGTCGATATCGGCGTCAATCAGCAGGGCCGCGAGTGGCGTATTCTGCTGGCCCGACCGCTGCTCACCGCGCGCCTGGGCGACTGGCAGGCGGAAGGGCAGAAGCTGCTTGAGCAGCTCAACAGTGCGCGCAGCACCGCGCGTCAGTGCGGTAATCAACCCTTTGCCGCCGCTGCGCCGCTGACCTGGAATGCCACCCTGGGCAGTACCGCCGAAGCCCACAGCCGTGCCATGGCCAACGGCAACTTCTTTGATCACCAAGACCCTGATGGCCGCACCCCTGGCGATCGCGCGGAGCTGGCGGGTTACAGTGGCCAACGTGTCGGCGAGAACATCGCTGCCGGGCTTGATACCGCCAGCAAAGTCATCGCCGGCTGGCTGGCCAGCCCGGGGCACTGCGCCAACCTGATGAACCCGCAGTTCAGCGAATTGGGCGCGGCTTACGCCAACGACCCGAAAAGCGATGCCGGTATCTACTGGACGGCGCTGTTTGGCGCTCCGTAATGGCGGTAATGCCGCTCAAGTCCGTTACTTGATCGGCGGGTGAGCCCGCCCCCTGGCTGTGGTGCGGGCAGCCAGACTCATCAGTTGCTGGAACTTAGGGCACTCCAGGTGGTTTTCTGCCGGGCAGGAGGCGGCGTGGCGCAGGCCGTCGCGGATAGCGCTGAGGCGTTTGATGCTGCGGTCCAGCTCGTCGGCCTTGGCTTGCAGTTGCGCGCGGTCAATCGCTGGCTGGGAGCCTGCGGCGAGCATGGTGGCGATTTCATCCAGGGAAAACCCCGCCTCACGGCCGAGGGCGATCAGTGCCAGGCGTTGGATTACTGAGTCGCTGAACACGCGCTTGAGGCCGTTGCGGCCGATGGAGCGGATCAGGCCTTTCTCTTCGTAATAGCGCAGAGTCGATGCTGGTAAACCGGACCAGCGCGAGACTTTGCCGATATCCATCTCTTTCATCCTTGACCTCAAGTTGACTTGAACTGGCAGGCTTATGAAAACAGCCTTTCAGACAAAGCAAAAGAGGTGGATATGAACAGTCAATTGATCCTGCACGTGCTCTTGGTCGGCGTGGGCGCAACGCTGCTGATGGATGCCTGGGCGCTGGCCCGGCGGCGCGTGTTCGGCGTTGCCTCGCTGGACTACGCATTGGTCGGCCGCTGGCTGGGGCATATGCGTCATGGCCGTTTCCAGCATGGGGCCATCGGCAAGGCACAGCCCGTGCGTAGCGAGCGGCTGCTGGGCTGGTGCAGCCATTACCTGATCGGCGTGGCCTTTGTCAGCCTGTTTGTAGCGCTAGTCGGGCCGCAGTGGCTGTGCCGACCAACGCTGTTGCCGGCGTTGCTGCTGGGTGTTATCAGCGTGGCGGCGCCGTTGCTGCTGATGCAGCCAGCGTTCGGCATGGGCCTGGCAGCCTCGCGGATGGCCAATCCCTGGCAGGTCAGATTGCGTGCGTTGGTCACCCATTTGGTGTTCGGCCTAGGCGTATACATGGTCAGTTGGGTTGTGGCGCAGCTGCTGGCTTTGCCGCTCTGCCCCTAAGGCCGGCTGCTTAGCCCAGTACCCGCGCCAGGTGCTCTTCGTAGCGGGCGATATCGGCCTCGATGGCCGGGCGCTTCATCACGTCGACGCAAAGGAAGGTCGGCAGGGCGCTCATGCCGAGGAACTGGTTGGCTTTATGGAACGGGAAGTAAACGGTGTCCACGCCTTTGCCTTCAAAGAAGTCGCTCGGGTCATCGAACGCTTGCTGCGGGGCGTTCCAGGTCAGTGACAGCATGTACTGCTTGCCCTGGATCAGGCCGCCGCTGCCGTATTTCTGCGAGGCGTCCGAGCGAGTGCGGCCGTCGCTGGCGTAGAGGCTGCCGTGGCCTTCGGTAAACACCTCATCAATGTACTTTTTCACCGTCCAGGGCGCGCCCATCCACCAGCCGGGCATTTGATAAATGATCACGTCGGCCCAGAGAAATTTCTGCACTTCCTCAGCGATGTCGTAACCGCTGTCGATGTGGGTGTGCTTGAGGTCGAAACCTGCGCGGTCGAGAAAGGCCAGCGCGGTGTCGTGCAGGGTGGCGTTGTAGCGGCCGTCGGAATGGGCGAACTGTTTACCGCCGTTGAGCAGCAGAATCTTCTTCATGGCATGAGCCTCGGTAAATGATGGCCGTATGCTAGGTCGTGCAGGCGAGTGGAAACAGCCGTTGGCGGGCAAATGACATGTGACTAAAACGCATGAATACGCCGGGTTTGGTTGTTGTAGGGTAACTAAACCCACCCTGCCAGGAGCCCACGATGGCTGACCACTACGGATTTATCCTGCACGCGCATACCCGCCCGGACAAAGCCGCCGAGTTTGAAGCGCTGTTCCGTGCGTATGTCGCACCCAGCCGCGCGGAGCCTGGCTGTATCGCTTACCACATGCTGCGTGACCAACAGGACCCGACGTTGTTTATCTTCTATGAGGTCTGGCAGTCACGGGCGCACTTGGCCACCCACAGCGCCTTGCCGCATATGCGCGAGTTTCATCAGCGGCGCATGGAATACCTGCGCAGGGATTTCGAGATTCGCGAGATCGAGATGCTCAGCCCGGCAGGCTGACGGCGCGCGTCTGTATGGCATTAGTGAAGCGGCGACTCTCCTGTGCGAGAACCGCCAAGCACTATGTCTGCGGTTTCTCCACCACGACATAACGTTTGCCGCCACTGCGTTTGGCCACGTACATGGCTTCATCCGCGAACTGCACCAGCTGCAATTCGTTCTGGCAGTGTTCGGGGTACACCGCGATGCCCAGGCTTGGCGCGCTGAGCAAGCGATGCCCATCCAGCAGGTAGGGCGCGCTAAGGGCGGTAATAATCTTCTCGGCTACCAGGGTGGCATCCTCCTGGCGGCCGATGTTGTCCAGAATCACCGCAAACTCGTCGCCGCCCAGGCGACCTACCGTGTCGGACTCACGCACGCACTGGCGTAAACGCCGGGCCACTTCCTGCAGCAACAGATCGCCGGTGCTGTGGCCGAAGCTGTCGTTGATCTGCTTGAAGTTATCCATGTCGAGGTAGAGCACCGCCAGCTGCAATGTGTCGCGTTTGGCGCGCTGCAAGGCGCTGCGCAGGCGGTCGAGAAACAGCGTGCGGTTGGAGAGTTCAGTCAGCTGGTCGTATTGGGCGAGAAACTCCAGGCGCGACTGCGTGCGTTTGCGCTCAATCGCCGTGGCCACCTGACTGGAGACAAACTGCAGCAGCGCCTGGTCCTGTTCGGTGTAGCGCTCCTTGGCGCTGTGGTTCTGCAGCACCAGTGCGCCGATGGTCTGGGTGCCGGAGATCAGCGGCACGCCCAGCCAGTCCAGCGCGCGCGGCGCGGCCTCGGGTTCATGCTGGGCAAGCCATTGGTTGGCGGTTTCCGGCGGCAATAGCAGTGCGTTGCCGGTGCGGATCACCTCAGCACAAAAGCGGCTGGTGGCCGTGGGCGTGGCGCATTGCTCGACCTGATAGGTCAGGCTCAGCTGATCACTCGCTGCGTCATACAACGCCACGCAGAAATGCCGGGCGGGCAGCAGCTGCGCCATCACCTCATGCACGCGGCCGTAGAGCATGTGCAGATCACCCGCCGCGTGAGCCGCTTCCGAGACCGCATACAACGCCGCTTGCACCGCCTCGGCCCGCTTGCGTTGGGTGATATCACGCGCCACACCAACGCGCACTTGCTCGGCCTCCAGCCACTGGGCAGACCACATGATGTGCACGATATGGCCGTCTTTGTGGATGTAGCGGTTCTCGTGGTCGTGCGAGGGCTGGCCCGAATTGATCTGCTTGACCAGCGCGCGGGTAGCCGCGCGGTCGTCCGGGTGCATCAGTTCAAAGGCGGTGCGGCCGACCATTTCTTCGGGGCGGTAGCCAAAAACCCGTTCGCTGGCCGCGCTGACGGACAGAAAGCGGCCCTCTACATCCACTACGCAGACAACGTCCAGCAGCAGATCCAGTAGTTTGTCGTGAGGCAGGTGCGGGTTTGACGTCATGGCCGTGAATATACTGCCCTGTTTGCGCGGTTCGCTAACGCTATGGTAGCTCTCCGCGCGCGGTTGGTCTGTGCCTGCCCAGGCCTGCTGCGCTTAATCAATGTACGGTCAATCGCTCGCGTACCAGCGCTTGCGCGTGCTGGGCCATCTGGTCGAGCAGGCGGTCGCGCTGCTTCTCGGCATCGCTCATGGCGCGCTTGCCGTGCTGTTTCACCAGGTAGGCGTGGATCTGCTGGACTTCGGTGGAGCGGAAGATCGGCGCCAGGTCCTGCACCGCCACCAAACCGTCCGAACGCTGGCTGCGGGTGTTCATCAGCACCTGTGGCCCCTGCGCGGCCAGCACCTGAAACCCCATGGCCTCGAAGGTTGAAACCTTGCTGGCGACGCAGGCCAGTTCAGCGTGCGGGTAATGGGCGACCATCTGCTGCAGCAGGGCGCGGGCAATCCCGCGACGGCGTTGGTTAGCCTGCACCGCCATGTAGGCCAGGGTGCAGGCCTCGGGATCATCCTGGGCGGGCAGATAGAGCGCAAAACCGAGTACCTGGGACGGGTCTGCGTCATCAAGCGCCAGCAGCAACTGCGCGCGGCTGTTGAGGGTGCTGTCCATGGCCTGCAGGTACAGGTGCATTTCGTAGCCGATCACATACTGGTACAGCTGATACAGCGGGTTGCTGGGCGTCAGCGACACCGGGCTGATATCGCTGAAGTAGTCCACCACCATCTGCAGCACCTGGCTTTTCAGCGACTCGGGCGGAGGGGTGTTCAGGTGTACAAGGGTGAACATCGTCAGTCTGGCTCCGGGCGGTCGGCAAGGGCGGCATTGTACCGCCCTCGGCCGGGCGTGTTTGCATGCGCGTGCGAGCGGAGGGCGGCCTTTGGGCAGGATCTGTAAGGCGATGACCACGCTTGGGCTATGATGCGCGCCCGCCACAGCGGCTCGCCCATCATCAGGTCACTATGTCCATCAATGCCCTCTACACCGACCTGTCCGATTATTACGATCTGATGTGCGCCGATATCGACTACCAGGCGCAAAGCCACTGCATTCATCGGCTGCAGCAGCTGTTCGGCAATGCCGGCAGCCGCCACCTCGATCTGGCCTGCGGAACGGGGCCGCATGTGCAGCATTTTATTGAGGCCGGCTACACCAGCAGCGGCCTGGATATTAACCAGCCGATGCTCGACAAGGCCGCCATCCGCTGCCCGCAGGCGCACTTTGCGGTGCAGGACATGTGCGCGTTCACCGTGAGCGAGCCGCAAGACCTGATCACCTGCTTCCTCTATTCCATCCACTACAGCGGCGGCATTGAGCGGCTGAAAGCCTGCATCGCCAGCGCCCATGCGGCGCTCGAGGTTGAAGGGCTGTTCTGCTTCAACGTGGTCGACAAGGGCAAAATCGACAACAGCCTGTTTACCGCACACAGCGCTGAGTACGCAGATGGCCAGTTCACCTTCAGTTCCGGCTGGCATTACGCCGGCGCGGGTGAGCAGCAGGTGTTACGGCTGCGCATCGAAAAGGCCACGGCCGATGAAACCCTGGTGTGGCACGACGAACACCCGATGGTGGCGGTGGGCTTTGTCGAGTTGCAGGCGTTGTTGCAGCCGTACTTTGACGTGCATGTGTTTGAGCATGACTACCAGAAACTTATCCCGTGGGATGGCGTTTCCGGGAATGCGTTGTTTGCCTGCGTAAAGCGTTAGTCCCCTAGGGTGGATGACGCTGTGTTCATCCACCGTTGCTGCGGTTGTCCGGGCTACTGGCTGTTCTTCATTCAAGGGCGCTGATTGATGGCTTAAATCAGGGTAATGGTGATGTTGGGTGCTTCATTTTCAAGCTGTGGAAGAAAGTGTTAGCGCGTTTTGTCGGTGTTTCTTCGTGGCGGGATCGACAAGGATGAGCCCAGTCCACAGCGAGTGATAACGATGAAACCTCCGGTCAAGCACTTAGGTTATTGGCTGTGTGCGCTGATGTTCACTGCCGTCGCCGGATGTGCAAGCCAACCCCTTGAAAGAGCCAACACCATGAACAAACCACTGGTATCCCTTGCTGTACTCAAAGCCAAACCCGGTAAAAAAGAGGCGCTTAAAGCGGGCTTGTTGACCCTGATAGAACCGACGCGGGCCGAGCCGGGCAACCTGGATTATGTGTTGTTTGAGCGACGGGATGAGCCGGGCACGTTCTATATGCGTGAGGCGTTCAAGGATCAGGCGGCGCTGGATGCGCATTTTGCGACGCCGTATTTTCAGCGGTTTGCTGCCACGGCTGATGATTTGCTCAGTGAGCCATTACAGCTGATTTTCTTGGAGCAGGTTTCGGAATGAGCGCGTAGGGTGGATGACGTGTTTCCATCCACCATTGCGGTGGTTGTCCGGGCTACTTGCTGTTTGAATGCGTGGGAGGGGCTTTAGCCGCGAGCTTTGCCACTTCTTTGGGGCTTTTGGGGGGCTTTGTATGCGCCGCTTATTTGTTGTTTGGGCTAACGGTTCCGCCCTTACGGCGGGTCACTTCTGGCAAACGCCCCAGAAGTAACCAAGAGGTCTTGCCCCTTGCATCCGGCCCGACTTCGTCGGGTTCCCTCGCTCCATCATTGCTCCAGGGGCACGCCGCGAAGGGCCATCCCTGGCCCATCGCGGCTCTCGCGGCATCCATGCCGCTCAACCCCTTCCACAACGATTCCACTCGGCCTCCTGATGGGGCGTTGGCGTCGTCTGTTTGATCGCGGATTGAAAAGCAAAAAACATGACGGGTTTCACCCGCCCTACAGGCTATGAACCCTAGGGGCGGCCCATGGCCGCGATGCTTTTGCTTTTTTGTTTTTGCCGTCCACAAATCGCCCAAACAACGCGGTCCCTGAATCCCGTCAGGAGGCCGAGCGCAGGTGCTGTGGAGAGGGGCGTTTGGCATGGATGCCAAACGAGGAACGATAGGCCAGGGATGGCCCACCGTGACGACCCTTGGAACAGCACCGGAGCGAGGAAACGCAGCGAAGCGGAGTAACAGCCGAAGGCTGGCCAGGAGGGTGAGCGAAGCGAATCAAGTTGAGCGCAGCGAAACCCGGATGTCGGGTGTGCTTTCTCTTTGGTTACTTTCTGCGCGAGTAAAGAGATACGGAGCGAAGCGGAGTAACAGCCGTAGGCTGGCCCGAAGGGCGAGCGAAGCGAGTCAAGTAACTCGCAGTAAGGGCGAAAGACTTACTTCATAACAGTGAAGAAGTGGCGTTTATCAGGTAGCCAAAAGTCCAAGCCGTAAATCAACAGGAACCGTGGTCTGTACCCGATTAATTTTGTTGTTTTACTCTTCTTTGAATTCCCAGGATAGTTGCTGATAAGAGAGAGTTGAGCCATTTTTTTCTAAACTGTTAGCGGCTTTTCTAAAGCGCTCGCGAATTTCAATTTCTTCAAATTCTTTAAGTTTTTCAAAGAGTTCGTAGACGGCTGGCTCAATAAGCGTATTGCCGTAACTTTTGAACTCTTGACTTCTAAGCTGATTAAGAGAGTAGTTCTGTGCGCTTATTGCCAGATACTCTGCAGTTGTTTTAGTGATGCTTTTAGCGTCTTTTGAGCAAAGGTGTCTAAATACTCTGACTGTTGCTCCTAATGGGTTGGGGTTCTCTAGTAGAACCATGTCCATTTGTCTTTCTTGTAAGTCGTCAAGGTAGTTTTCTGGGCAAATTATACTTCGAGTCTTCCAGTTCATTAATATCGCATCCCAATTTAGTATTGTCGTTTTGGTGAGTGATGCGATGCTGTTATATTGGATAAGTCCTTGGCTTATTGCCCAGGTTTCTTTGGCGTTCCAGATGTCAATTGGCCAGCCAGATACTTCTAGCCTGAATCCTCCAAATTTATTCTTTCTGGCTCCAAGGGTCTGAATGTAGTCTGAGCATCTAGCCCAGTCACCCTCTACGACTATATCGATATCTGAGTTGAAGCCTCTTTTCCCAAAAATAGCTAAGTCTCTAAGTACTCCGCCGAAGAGAAATATATTGTTTTCGGGTGAGAGGCTTGAAATAAAATTCAGTAAGTCAGCAGGTGTTTTGTGCTCGGGGCGGAGAGGCGATGAGGTATTTTTTGGGTATTTCAGGTCAAGCGGGAGCTGGCGTCTAAAGTTTGATCGCCGAAGATTTTCCTTAAAGAAACGGTCAACTCGATCCTTAAGATTCTGGAGTGAGTCGACCGGTTGTATTTTATTGATAAACATTTTCTAAAGATTTAAATTCTGTGTGTTTTTTTATTAAGTAGGATTCCGTCATTCCTGATAATGCGTCGCATATTAGTTGTGCTTTTGCATAGTTTGAGCTTGGGACTCCTGAAGATAGTGAATCCTTATAAACTCGTCGATAGTTTTCGGATATTTCACCAAAAACATATCGCTCAAATGGATGGTCTCTACTTTCGCCATTAGAAACAGCATTCCAGAGCATAGTCATCATGCTTTTTATGTAGTTGCTACCTTGGAGCTCAAGTTTCAGAACATCTTTGTGCTGAAATCCATGCTGGTAGTCAAACTTTTTTGTAATGCTACAAAGTTGGTCGCAAGATGAATTTTTTATTATCTCGAAACCTTCAGCTATATTTCCTGAGATTATGTCTTTACATTTGTCTACGAAAACACCAGTGGCGGCGTTTACCATCTCTGATATAGATGCGACTCTAAACATTTGCATGGAAATATCATTTAGTTCGCGAGAGCTAAGGTTCTCTTTTTTGAATTCTAAATTTTTCTTTTTAGATGATTCTATTACTTTTTTCGTGGCCTTGTCGCCACATGCGTTGCTATCTAGGTAATCAATTAGGTCGTAGAAAGAAGCGTACCCTTTTTTTACAGTATCTTCTGCGTCTATGACGGAATAAGCGATGTCATCACATGCTTCCATGACGTATGCCAATGGATGTCGCTTGCCTTCGCATAGTCCTGTATTTGTCCAGACCTCATCTACTATTTCTTTTTCGCTTTGAAATATGCCAAATTTTTTGAACCCGCCCTTGTTGTTGGAACCGTAAACACTAGGGTATTTGATTAAGGCTGCTAAAGTTGCGAGAGTTAGGTTCAGTCCAAATTTGTCATTTAGCACTTGAAGGCGCGTCAGAAGTCTGAAGGTTTGTGCGTTCCCATCAAATTTTAGAAAGTCGGCGTCAAATGTTTCTTCAGTTTTTTCGGCGAACCACTGCTGCATGGCAAGTTCACCTTGGTGGCCGAAAGGTGGGTTTCCCAAGTCGTGTGCCAGTCCGACTGCTGCAAGTAATGCTGGTATATTTCTTTTGACCTGAAGATCTTCATGGTTTGAGCCAAATACCTTCTCTGCATGCTCGAAAGCCAGTTGTACACCAATGCTTCTAGCTAAATTACTAACTTCGTGCGAGTGAGTGAGCCGTGTTCTTACGGAGTCGTTTTCTTCCATTGGGAAAACTTGGGTTTTATCCGCTAATCTACGAGTCGGTGTCGCGAAGAGAATCCTGTCATAGTCTCGCTCGATTTGCGTTCTGCCTGCTGCCGTGCCAATTGTTTCTCTAGAGCCATGCAGTTCTTTTCTGCGAACTGGATTCAGTAGTTTTTCCCAGCTAAGCATTCACGATTTCCTTATTTTGGCAGCCGGCTTATATATAAAATAAACCCCGCAAAGCGGGGTTTATTTTCGTTCTCTACCCCAAACGTCCATTCTCAGGTCAAGCAAATAAACGATATTTTATCCGGCATCAATCCCAGCTCAACGCCCCACCAGTCTGATACTCAATAACCCGCGTCTCGAAGAAGTTCTTCTCCTTCTTCAGGTCCATGATTTCCGACATCCATGGGAACGGGTTGGAGGTACCTGGGTACTCTTCCTTCAAACCAATCTGGGTCAGACGACGGTTGGCGATGAACTTGAGGTAGTCCTCCATCATCGCGGCGTTCATGCCCAGTACGCCGCGCGGCATGGTGTCGCGTGCGTATTCGATTTCCAGTTGGGTGCCCTGGAGGATCATCTGGGTGGCTTCGTCTTTGAGCTGGGCATCCCACAGGTGCGGGTTTTCGATCTTGATCTGGTTGATCACGTCGATGCCGAAGTTCAAGTGCATGGACTCGTCACGCAGGATGTACTGGAACTGCTCGGCGACGCCGGTCATCTTGTTGCGGCGACCCATGGAGAGGATCTGGGTGAAGCCGCAATAGAAGAAGATGCCTTCCAGTACGCAGTAGTAGGCGATCAGGTTGCGCAGCAGTTCTTTGTCGGTCTCAACCGTGCCGGTGTTGAAGGTCGGGTCGGAGATCGAACGGGTGTACTTGAGGCCCCAGCTGGCTTTCTTCGCGACCGATGGAATCTCGTGGTACATGTTGAAGATCGCGCCTTCATCCATGCCCAGCGATTCGATGCAGTACTGGTAAGCGTGGGTGTGGATCGCCTCTTCGAAGGTCTGACGCAGGATGTACTGGCGGCACTCCGGGTTGGTGATCAGGCGGTACACGGCCAGGGCGAGGTTGTTGGCAACCAGGCTGTCGGCGGTGGAGAAGAAGCCGAGGTTGCGCATGACGATGCGGCGCTCGTCGTCGGTCAGGCCGTCCGGGGTTTTCCACAACGCGATGTCCGCGTTCATGTTCACTTCCTGCGGCATCCAGTGGTTGGCGCAACCATCCAGATACTTCTGCCAGGCCCAGTCGTACTTGAAGGGTACGAGCTGGTTGAGGTCGGCGCGGCAGTTGATCATGCGTTTTTCGTCGACGGCTACGCGCGCGGCGGTACCTTCCAGCTCGGCCAGGCCTTCGGCGATGTCGAGTTGGTCGAGCGAGGCTTTGGCGCGGGCCACGGCGTCGCTGTCGTCAGCGGCCACGGCGCGGGCTTCAACGGCGGCAGCACCGCCCACCTGGTCGAGTTTGTCGATGCTCATGTCTGCCAGTTGGGCAGAGGCTTTATTGGCTACAACGGCGTCGGCGCCGTCTTCCTTGTCAAATTCATCCCAGCTCAGCATGGCTTGGCTCCTGCTTGCGGGCCGGTGAAATAACCGGCCTGTATGGATATACAGATATTTCTGATTATGTTCCGTTGCGTATCGCGCGCAAGGGTAAAACGGGTACCGCTGGTCGGGGTGGCTCTAATGACTGGCCGTTGCCCCGAAGCCCACGCCGGGTAGGGCGGGGGTTGGTAATAAGTGGGAGAGCTTTTGCCCTCTCCCTAACCCTCTCCCGCAAGCGGGCGAGGGGACTGACCGTGTGTTGCTTTAGAACTGTGCTTCGGCTTTTGCTTTGGCTTTTGCCCGACGTTCGAGCGCGTAGCTGAGCGAGTGAGCGCTAGGCGCCTGGTCGGTTGGAACCCCTGAGCATACGACTGTATGTGATGGGGGCCGACCGATCAGGCAACAACGCGCGCGCCGCTCAGATCCGCGCGTTACTGACAAGCCTCACAATCCGGTTCGTCGATGGCACAGGCCTTTGGTACCGGTGCTGGGCCTGCGCTCATTCCCACTTCCGGGGCCTTGGCCGGTGCTGCGCTCAGGCCTTCGCTGCCACCACTGGACACGGCGTTCAGCTTGCCGGTGTTGATGGTGGACTTCTCGGTGCTGGTCGCGGCCAGGGCGCGGAGGTAGTAGGTGGTTTTCAGGCCACGGTACCAAGCCATGCGGTAGGTCACGTCGAGCTTTTTGCCCGATGCTCCGGCGATGTACAGGTTCAGCGACTGCGCCTGGTCGATCCACTTCTGACGGCGGCTGGCGGCGTCAACGATCCACTTGGTGTCCACTTCGAACGCGGTGGCGTAGAGGTCTTTCAACTCCTGCGGGATGCGCTCGATCTGCTGCACGGAACCGTCGTAGTACTTGAGGTCGTTGATCATCACCGAGTCCCACAGGCCGCGGGCTTTGAGGTCACGAACCAGGTACGGGTTGATCACGGTGAATTCGCCCGAGAGGTTCGATTTCACATAGAGGTTCTGGTAGGTCGGTTCGATCGACTGCGATACGCCGGTGATGTTGGCGATGGTGGCGGTCGGTGCGATGGCCATGATGTTCGAGTTACGAATACCTTTCTGCACACGGGCACGTACCGGCGCCCAGTCCAGGGACTCGGTCAGGTCAACGTCGATGTACTTCTGGCCGCGCTGCTCAATCAGGATCTGCTGCGAGTCGAGCGGCAGAATGCCTTTGCTCCACAGCGAACCTTCGAAGGTGGAGTAGGCGCCGCGCTCGTCGGCCAGGTCACAGGAGGCCTGGATGGCGTAGTAGCTGACCGCTTCCATCGACTTGTCGGCAAATTCCACGGCGGCGTCGGAGCCGTACGGGATGTGCTGCAGGTACAGCGCGTCCTGGAAGCCCATGATGCCGAGGCCAACCGGGCGGTGCTTGAAGTTGGAGTTACGCGCCTGCGGTACCGAGTAGTAGTTGATGTCGATAACGTTATCGAGCATGCGCACGGCGACCTTGATGGTCTTTTCCAGCTTGGCGGTGTCCAGCTTGCCGTCGACGATGTGGTTCGGCAGGTTCACGGAACCCAGGTTGCACACGGCGATTTCGTCGGCGTTGGTGTTCAGGGTGATCTCGGTGCACAGGTTCGAGCTGTGGACCACGCCCACGTGCTGCTGCGGGCTGCGCAGGTTGCATGGATCCTTGAAGGTCAGCCATGGGTGGCCGGTTTCGAACAGCATCGAGAGCATCTTGCGCCACAGGTCTTTGGCCTGGATGGTCTTGAACAACTTGATCTTGCCGCCGTACTGGGTCAGGGCTTCGTAGTACTCGTAGCGCTCTTCGAAGGCTTTACCAGTCAGGTCGTGCAGGTCTGGCACTTCGGACGGGCTGAACAGGGTCCACTGGCCGTCATCGAACACGCGCTTCATGAACAGGTCCGGGATCCAGTTGGCGGTGTTCATGTCGTGGGTGCGGCGACGGTCGTCACCGGTGTTCTTACGCAGCTCGATGAACTCTTCGATGTCCATGTGCCAGGTTTCCAGGTAGGCGCAGACCGCGCCTTTGCGCTTGCCGCCCTGGTTAACTGCAACTGCGGTGTCGTTGACCACTTTGAGGAACGGTACAACGCCTTGCGACTTGCCGTTGGTGCCTTTGATGTAGGCACCTAGCGCACGTACTGGGGTCCAGTCGTTGCCCAGACCGCCGGCAAATTTGGACAGCAGGGCGTTGTCGCGGATGGCGTCGTAGATGCCGCCCAGGTCGTCCGGTACGGTGGTCAGGTAGCAGCTGGAGAGCTGCGGACGCAGGGTGCCGGCGTTGAACAGGGTCGGCGTCGAGGCCATGTAGTCGAAGGACGACAACAGGTTGTAGAACTCGATGGCGCGGTCTTCTTTCTGCTTCTCTTCAATCGCCAGGCCCATGGCCACGCGCATGAAGAACACTTGCGGCAGTTCGAAGCGGGTGCCGTCCTTGTGAATGAAGTAGCGGTCGTAAAGGGTCTGCAGGCCCAGGTAGGTGAACTGCTGGTCACGCTCGTGGTTGATCGCTTTGCCGAGTTTTTCCAGGTCGAAGCTGGCCAGCACCGGGTTGAGTAGTTCGAACTCGATACCCTTGGCGATGTAAGCCGGCAGGGCTTTGGCGTACAGCTCGCTCATTTCGTGGTGGGTGGCGCTGGTGGCGACACCGAGGAAGCCCAGGCCTTCGGCGCGGATGTTGTCCATCAGCAGGCGCGCGGTGACGTAGCTGTAGTTCGGCTCACGCTCAACCAGGGTACGTGCGGTCATCACCAGAGCGGTGCTGACGTCGCTTTGCGCTACGCCGTCGTAGAGGTTCTTCAGGGTTTCTTTCTGGATCAGCGCGCCGTCGACTTCCGCCAGGCCTTCGCAGGCTTCGGTAACGATGGTGTTGAGGCGGCCCATGTCCAGCGGTGCAACGGTGCCGTCGAGGTGGGTAACGCGAATGCTTGGGTGCGGCTCGGCAATGTCGGCGGCGCCGGTCTTGCGCGCCTGGCTGCGCGATTCACGGTAGATCACGTAGTCGCGGGCGACTTTCTGCTCGCCGGAACGCATCAGGGCCAGTTCGACCTGGTCCTGGATTTCTTCGATGTGGATGGTGCCGCCGGACGGCATGCGGCGCTTGAAGGTGGCGGTGACCTGTTCGGTCAGACGCGCCACGGTTTCATGGATACGCGACGAGGCGGCTGCAGTGCCGCCTTCAACAGCGAGAAAGGCCTTGGTGATGGCAACGGTGATCTTGTCATCGGTGTAGGGCACCACGGTGCCGTTACGCTTGATCACACGCAGTTGACCCGGCGCGGTGGCGCTCAGGCTCTGGTTGTCATCGTTAGCCTGCGGCGCATTGGCCTGCGGGTTCTCGCGGGAGGTGTCGGTGTGCATGAAAGTCTCCATGTTCTGTATTTATTAGTTAGACGCTTTGCCGTCGATCACTGTGGCTACTGCCATTCATTCCATTTCAACAATGCCATGGGCGCAGCCAGAGGCCGGGCACATGGGGACTTGCAAATTGGGCAGGGAAGGTACGACTAAAGCGCCTTCCTGGCTCAAGAGTCACACGTCAAGGCGCTTTTGGCGCCTCAACTACTACATCTAGTGGTGCAACCGCGTGTGCGGTCGCCGCTTTATTCATTTTCAGGCGCGCCAAGCGCTGCACTGAAGGGTGGCCCGCTGCGGTAGAGCAGGCGTACTGCAAAGGTCTTTCAGGCGACCGGTGACGGGCTGGGATCAGGCCGTGTGCGAGTCATTCTTCTTGTATCCGGTTACCAAGCTAAACCCAACATGTGGTGGGTGTCGCGCGATTGGCATACAAGATAATGCGCTATCTGGGGTATTGCAAGGCGAGAGAGCAAGAACAACCTGTGGATAAGTTGTGGGTGAATTGTGGGTTAAACCGCGCGATCGACGGCAAGCCCGCATGCTTGCTGGGGTGTACCGTTCGTCGGTGTTGATTGGCCTATTTCTGCCGGTTGCACAGACGTGGCCTATCTCTCAGCGTGATACTACATCTAGTGTTTTTACAGAAATGTGGCATGCGCTATGCAGTGCTTGGGGCATTGATACAATGCCGGCCGTTTCCGTGTTGGCAGGAGTCCGTTGTGGAGCAGCAGTCGTGGCACATCCTTATTGTCGAAGACGACCAGCGCCTGGCCGAGTTGACCCGTGAGTACCTGCAGGGCAATGGCCTGAATGTCGCCATCGAGATGGATGGTGCGAAGGCCGCTGCGCGCATTCTGCAAGAGCAGCCTGACCTGGTGATTCTCGACCTGATGTTGCCGGGCGAAGATGGCTTGTCGATCTGCCGCAAGGTCCGTGGGCAATACGACGGGCCGATCCTGATGTTGACCGCGCGTACCGACGACATGGATCAGGTGCTGGGCCTGGAAATGGGCGCCGATGATTACGTCTGCAAACCGGTGCGCCCGCGTGTGCTGCTGGCGCGTATCCGCGCGCTGCTGCGCCGTCATGAGGGCAGTGAGGTGCAGGCGCCGAGCGAGCGCCGGCGTTTGCAGTTCGGCCCGCTGGTGATCGACAGCGCCATGCGTGAAGCGTGGCTCGGTGAGCAGAGCATTGAATTGACCAGTGCCGAGTTCGATCTGCTGTGGTTATTGACCTCCAACGCCGGACGGATTCTCTCGCGCGAGGAAATCTTCAACGCCCTGCGCGGCATCGAATACGACGGGCAGGACCGCTCCATCGACGTGCGCATTTCACGCATCCGTCCGAAAATCGGCGACGACCCCATGCACCCACGGTTGATCAAGACCGTGCGCAGCAAGGGCTATCTGTTTGTAGCTGAAGCGGCTGAAGCACTGACATGAAGTCGCGGGCATGAACTCAATCTTCCTGCGCATTTATGGCGGCATGCTTGCGGTGCTGGTGCTCGTCGCGCTGCTCGGCGTCGGTGCCTTGCAGCTGCTCAACGAAGTGCGGGTCGATCAATACCGTGAGCGCCTGGCGCAGGGCACCTTCCGCCTGATGGCCGATAACCTCGCGCCGATGGTCGACATCGAGCGGCGTCGCGCCGTGACGGTGTGGGGGCGCTTGCTCGGCATTCCACTGCGCATCGAGGCGCTGGAGGGTGCCGGGCTGGACAGCGGCGCGCGCAATAGCCTGCGCCGTGGTCAGGTGGTGGTGCACCAGACCGGCCCGCATGAGGCGCGCATCTTCAGCCAGCTCGATGGGAAGCCGCTGCTGCTGATTGCCGACGTGCAGCAGGTCAGTGAGCAGCTCGCGCGTGCCACCAGCTTTCTGTTGATCGACGAGCTGGTGCGCTACCCCTGGGATGAGCAGCCGCGACGGCTGGCCGCGTTGAAACAGGACAAACAGTTCGGTTTTGACCTGCGCCTGGTGCGCCTCGATCAAGCCGACCTCGACCCTGACCAGCGCCGCCGCGTGGATGAAGGCGACACGGTGATGGCCCTGGGCCGGGGCGGTGACAGCATTCATGTGTTCTCCGGCATCGTCGACACACCCTGGGTGCTGGAAATCGGCCCGCTGTATCAGATGAACCCGTATCCGGCGCAATGGCTGGTGCTGATCGGCGCCTTGGGCCTGAGCCTGATCGGGCTGATGGTGTACCTGCTGGTGCGGCCTCTGGAGCAACGCCTGAGTGATCTGGAAGGCGCGGCTACACGCATCGCCAGTGGCCGTTTGGATGCCCGTGTGCCAACCCGAGGCAGTGATTCGGTGGGGCGTCTGGCGGCAGCTTTTAACGCCATGGCCGAACACCTGCAGCGCTCCCTGAGCATTCAGCGTGAAATGGTCCGTGCGGTGTCCCATGAGCTGCGCACGCCGGTGGCGCGGCTGCGCTTTGGTCTGGAAATGATCGGCGACGCGGAAACCGATACGGCGCGACGCAAATATATGGAGGGCATGGACAGCGATATCCAGGACCTCGACAAGCTGGTCGACGAGATGCTCACCTACGCGCGTCTGGAGCAGGGCGCGCCGGCGCTGAACTTCCAGCCGGTCGATTTGAACGAACTGATTGATCAGGTGATCACCGAGCTGGCGCCGCTGCGCGCCAGCGTGCGGGTCGAACACGGTCCTTCGCGTAATGCGTTGGATGGTGGCGGTGCGCAGGTTGAAGCCGAGTTGCGCTACCTGCACCGCGCCCTGCAAAACCTGGTGAGCAACGCCATGCGCCATGCTGAATCGCGGGTGCGCGTCAGTTATCACGTGGGTCAGCAGCGTTGTCGCCTGGATGTCGAAGATGACGGTCCGGGCGTACCGGAAGAGGCCTGGGAGCACATCTTTACGCCATTCCTGCGTCTGGACGACAGCCGCACCCGCGCCTCGGGTGGGCATGGCCTGGGCCTGTCCATCGTGCGGCGGATCACCTACTGGCACGGCGGTCGCGCGCAGATCAGTCGCAGCGAAGAACTGGGCGGGGCCTGTTTCAGCCTGATCTGGCCGCGCAAGCAGAGCTGAGAGTCCGTCGACGATCTGCTGCGCGTCGGCCCTGCTGCGTTAAAAACAGGCTCGGAATGCTCATGTACAAAAGTACACTCCGCTTCCTCGCCTGTTTTTGCCTTGCAGGGCTCTAGCTCGCGAGATCTTGAATAAGTTCTAAGCGCTGGGCGCTTGTTTTTGATGCGGTGCTTGGCGCGTCAGAACGGCGCGGGACACTCGAAGCGCATGCGCTCGCCCGTTTGTGGGTGGGTCAGGCTGAGCATGCTGGCGTGCAGGCACAGGCGCGGGTAAGCGGCCAGGGCTTGTTCATGGGCATACAGGCCGTCACCGAGCAGCGGGTGGCCGATGGACAGCATGTGCACGCGCAGCTGGTGCGAGCGACCGGTGATGGGCGTGAGTTCGACGCGGCAATGTTCGGCGTGGCGTTCCAGCACCTTCCAGTAGGTCAGGGCATGTTTGCCTTGCTCATGATCGACCACGTGGCGCGGCTTGGTCGGCGGGTCGTAGCGCAGTGGAAGGTCGATACTGCCGCTGTCCAGTGCGGGTTGGCCCCAGCACAGGGCGGTGTAGGCTTTTTCGGTTTCGCGGTCATGGAACTGCCGGGACAGCTCGCGATGGCTGTCGGCGTCGCGCGCCAGGACGATAATCCCCGAGGTTTCCCAGTCCAGGCGATGGACGATGCGCGCTTCCGGGTAACCGTTTTCCTGCAGGCGGGTGACCAGGCAATCGCGGTTATCCTCGGCGCGGCCGGGCACCGAGAGCAGCAGGGTGGGCTTGTTGATCACCAGTAGGGCGGCGTCCTGGTGGAGAATTTCGACATTCGACAGCGGCATGGGTTTTCCACAAATAGAAACGGCGGCCTGGGCCGCCGTTGCATGCTCTGAACCAATTAACGGTCGGGGAGCGTGATGTTGAGTTCCAGAATGGAACAGCTGCCCTGGTTTTCCAGTGCAACCTGTACTTGATCCGAGTCGATATTGACGTACTTGCGAATCACCTCGACCAGTTCTTGCTGCAGGGCCGGCAGGTAGTCCGGCTGGCTGCGCTGGCCGCGCTCGTGGGCGACGATGATTTGCAGACGCTCTTTCGCAATGGACGCGGTGGTTTCTTTCTTGCGCTCACGAAAGAAGTCAAAAATGTTCATTCACGACCTCCAAACAGGCGTTGCATGAATCCCTTCTTCTGCACATCGAGGAACCGATGTGCCACTTCCTTGCCCAGCAGGCGGTCAACCGCGTCGCTGTAAGCCTGGCCTGCATCGCTCTGGTCATCGAGGATCACCGGCACGCCCTGGTTCGAGGCCTTGAGCACGGCTTGCGATTCCGGGATCACGCCGAGCAGGCGGATGGCGAGGATTTCTTCGACGTCTTCCACGCCCAGCATTTCGCCTTTGACCACGCGCTCAGGGTTGTAGCGGGTCAGCAGCAGGTGTTCCTTGATCGGCTCTTCGCCTTTCTCGGCGCGGCGCGATTTGCTGGCCAGCAGGCCGAGCATGCGGTCGGAGTCACGTACCGAGGAGACTTCCGGATTGGTCACGACAATCGCTTCATCGGCGAAGTACATGGCCAGGTGCGCGCCTTTTTCGATACCAGCCGGCGAATCGCAGACCACGTATTCGAAGTTTTCGCGCAGCTCATTAATGATTTTTTCAACGCCTTCCTGGGTCAGGGCGTCTTTGTCACGGGTCTGGCTGGCGGCCAGCACGTAGAGATTTTCCAGGCGCTTGTCTTTGATCAGGGCCTGGGTGAGGGTCGCTTCGCCGTTTACAACGTTGACGAAGTCGTACACCACGCGGCGTTCGCAGCCCATGATCAGGTCAAGGTTACGCAGGCCGACGTCGAAATCGACGATGACAGTCTTGTGCCCGCGCAGGGCGAGACCGGTACCGATGGCAGCGCTGGTGGTGGTTTTACCGACGCCACCTTTGCCGGACGTAACAACGAGGATCTTGGCCAAGGTGATTCACCCTAAAGTGTAGAGAAAACGCAGGTTCCGTGGCCTATTCAGGCGTCCGGCTGCCCTGTTTGAAAAGTGGCGGCAGTATCCGTTAAAGGCGGGTGATGTTCAACACGTCACCCGACAGGCTGACATGCACCGCTTCGCCCCAGAGCGGGTCGCGGCGCAAGTCTTCGGCCACCTTGTACTGGCCGGCGATGGACAGCAGCTCGGCGCCCATCTGCTGGCAGAAGATCCGCGCCTTGAGATTGCCCTTGATCCCGGCCAGTGCTCGGCCGCGCATCGGGGCGTACACATGGATGTTGCCATCGGCGAGAAGTTCCGCACCGGCGCTGACCGGTGCCAGGACGATCAGGTCGCCGCCCTGGGCGTACACCTGTTGGCCGCCGCGCACCGGGCTGGTGATGATCTTGCTGGGTTTGAATTCGGGTTCAGCGGGCTTTTCCGGTTTTGGCGGGGCCAGATCAATCAACCGTTCGCGTGCGCCGGAGGGCGGCAGCACGGGTAAATCCAGGGCTTCGGCGGCGGCGATATCGGCCTCTCGGTTGGCGCGGATGGCCAACGTGCGCAGGCCGTGCTTGCGGCAGACTGCCATCAGCTCCGCCAGGTCGAGCATGCCTTCGCCTTCGGGCAGCTTGTCCAGGGCCAGCACCAGCGGGGTGTTGCTGAAGAAGGCCGGGGCTTGGGCGACTTTTTCGCTGAGCTGCTGGTCGAGGCGGGCGAGGTCGTTGTGCGCCAGCTCCATCACGGTGATGGCCAGCATGCTGCCTTTAAGCTGGAATACGGGGTCTTGCGTGAGGAGATCAGCTTGGCTCATGGTCTGCCTGATACGGCCCTTGTTTAGAAACTGGGGGAAAAGTAAGCCGGACTTATAGCGATAACGCCGCGCGCTCGCAAGTTGCGCGCCGCGAAACCAGGGGCCGGACAAACTCCTGATAGAATGCCGCGCTTTATTGCGTGCCTCGGACCTGTGTTATGGATCGCCCTGTATTTCGCGCTTATTTCCTGCATCCCCGCTTCTGGCCCCTATGGTTAGGCCTGGGCCTGCTGTGGCTGATTGCCCAGCTGCCTTACACGGTGCTGCTGCGGCTGGGGCGTTGCCTGGGGGGGGTGATGTATCGCCTGGCCAGCTCGCGCCGCAAGATTGCCGCGCGCAACCTGGAGCTGTGCTTCCCGCAGATGCCCGCCGCCGAGCGCGAGGCGCTGTTAAAGGAAAACTTTGCTTCCACCGGCATCACCTTTTTTGAAATGGCCATTGCTTGGTGGTGGCCCGCTGAGCGCCTGCGCCGCTTGGGCACTATTGAGGGCTTGGAGCATCTGCGTCAGGCCGAGGCTGACGGTCAGGGCGTAATCCTCATGGCGCTGCATTTCACCACCCTGGAAATGGGCGGCGGCCTGCTTGGCATGGCGCAGAACATGTACGGCATGTACCGCCCGCACAAGAATCCGCTGTTTGACTACGTGCAGCGTCGCGGCCGCGAGCAGCGCCTGCTCGGGGTGATTGGTCGTGATGACGTGCGCGGCATGCTCAAGCTGCTGCGTGCCGGCGGGGTGGTCTGGTATGCGCCTGATCAGGATTACGGCGCCCAGCGCAGTGTGTTTGTGCCGCTGTTCGGTGTGCCGGCGGCCACCGTTACCGCCACCAGCAAGTTCGCCCGTATGGGCCGTGCTCAGGTGATTCCCTTTACCCAGCAGCGCTTGCCCGATGGCCAGGGCTATCGTCTGGTGATTCATCCGCCGCTGGCGGATTTCCCCACCGACAGCGAAGAGGCCGACTGCCTGCGGGTCAATCAGTGGATTGAACAGGCGATCAGTCAGTGCCCTGAGCAATACCTGTGGGCGCACCGGCGCTTCAAGACGCGGCCCGAGGGCGAGCCAAAGATTTATAAGAAGAAGCGTTAGGGCCGCCATCCAATTGGCGGGCTGTTACGGTGAAGTGAGGTTTCTTGGCGCTGGGTTGTTCCGTGGGTGCCTGACTGGCTCCTATACTGGCTGAAAAATAATAGGAAACAGCCTATGCCGCTCACTGCTTCAACCAATCAGCCGGTTACCGGGCTGATCCTCTCCGGCGGTGGCGCGCGGGCGGCCTACCAGGTGGGGGTGCTGGCGGCGATTGCCGACTTGCTGCCCAACGCTGCGCACAATCCTTTTCCAGTCATCGTCGGTACGTCCGCTGGGGCGATCAATGCCGTGGGATTGGCCTGTGGGGCGCTGCACTTCACCGAGGCGGTGCGCCGGCTGACCAGCGTTTGGCAGGGCTTTCATACCCATCAGGTGTACCGCAGTGATTGGCCAGGCGTGCTGCGCCAAGCCAGTCGCTTTATTGGTCACAGCCTATTGGGCCTGGGCGGACAGGTGCCGGTGGCGCTGCTCGACAGTTCGCCGCTGGCCGATCTGCTTGGGCGTGAACTGGATTTCAGCGGGATTGCCGCCGCCGTGCGCCACCGCCAGCTGCGTGCGGTGGCGGTGACGGCGTTCGGTTATGAGACGGGCCAGGCCGTGACCTTTTACCAAGGCCGTGCTGCTATCGACCCCTGGTTCCGCCATCGGCGTGTCGGTGTGCCGACCCGCTTGGCCCTTGAACACCTGCTGGCCAGCGCTTCGATTCCGCTGATTTTTCCGCCGGTGAAGATCAACCGTGAATACTTCGGTGACGGTGCGGTACGCCAGTCCGCACCGATCAGTCCAGCCTTGCACCTGGGGGCGACGCGGGTGCTGGTGGTCGGGGTCAGTGGCAATCCGGCGGCTGGCCCTCAGGCGCAGGTGCCGGTGGTGCGCTCTCAGCAGAGCCGGCCGCCAAGCCTGGCGCAGATCAGTGGGCATATGCTCAACAGCACCTTTATTGACAGCCTGGAAAGCGACATCGAGCTGCTTGAGCGGTTGAATCAGATGGGCCGGTTGATTCCTGCCGAAAACCACCCGCGGGGGTTGGGGCTTAAACCCGTGGATGTGCTGGTAATTTCCCCCAGTCAGCCGTTGGACCTGATTGCCGCACGCCATCGCCACGAGCTGCCTAAAGCCCTGCGCATGTTTTTGCGCGGCCCGGGGGCGACTAAGGCCAGTGGCGCCGGGGTGCTGAGTTACCTGCTGTTCGAGCCAGGCTACTGCAATGAGCTGATTGAGCTGGGCTACCAGGACGCCATGGCGCAGAAGGCGCGGTTGATCGAGTTCCTCAGTCTGGACAGCCCGCCAGTGCCGGCCGTCATTCCAGCCACCGCCTAGGGCTTATCACGCTCCGGTTTGATCTCGGCTGCGTCAAAAAGCCGATTGCTTGGCGCGGTGGAGAAAACCGCGCCAAGGCCGGTGGCTCCATTTAAACTGCGCCTTCCCGATGCTTTCTGTCGCATTTGCGAAAGCGCCGGTTTTCCTCGGGTTGGCGCTATAAGAAGTTGTCGCATAGCGGCAATGCCGGCCCCGGATCAGTCCCTACAATCCTTCACATCGCCTGCTATTGAATGCAGGTGTTCCTCGTCAGGAGAGCTCAGATGTCCGTTCAGCACGACCCGGTGAACCGTCACCCGGTACAACGCGCCGATTTCGACCAAGTGATGGTGCCAAACTACGCACCTGCTGCCTTTATCCCCGTGCGTGGCGCCGGTTCGCGCGTGTGGGATCAAAGCGGTCGCGAGCTGATCGACTTTGCCGGCGGCATTGCCGTCAACGTGTTGGGCCATGCGCATCCGGCGTTGGTCAAGGCGCTCACTGAGCAGGCCGGCAACCTTTGGCACGTATCCAACGTGTTCACCAACGAGCCGGCCCTGCGCCTGGCGAAGAAGCTGATCGACGCCACTTTCGCGGATCGCGTGTTCTTCTGTAACTCCGGCGCCGAAGCCAACGAGGCCGCGTTCAAGCTGGCCCGTCGCGTGGCGTTCGATAAGTTCGGCGAAGACAAATGCGAAATCATCGCCGCGACCAACAGCTTCCACGGTCGCACCCTGTTTACCGTCAGCGTTGGCGGTCAGCCGAAGTATTCCGACGGTTTCGGCCCGAAGATCCAGGGTATCAGCCACATTCCGTATAACGATATCGACGCGCTGAAAGCCGCGGTATCCGACAAAACCTGCGCCGTGGTGCTGGAGCCGATTCAGGGTGAGGGCGGCGTGCTGCCGGCTGACCTGGCTTACCTGCAAGCGGCCCGTGAACTGTGTGACCAGCACAACGCGCTGCTGGTGTTTGACGAAGTGCAGAGCGGCATGGGCCGCAGTGGCGCGCTGTTCGCCTATCAGCATTACGGCGTGACTCCGGACATCCTCTCCAGCGCCAAGAGCCTGGGCGGTGGTTTCCCGATTGGCGCGATGCTGACCACCGAAGCACTGGCCAAACACCTGGCCGTTGGCACCCACGGCACCACCTACGGCGGCAATCCGCTGGCCTGTGCGGTCGGTGAGGCGGTGATCGACACCATCAACACGCCTGAAGTACTCGACGGGGTGAAGGCCAAGCATCTGCGCTTCAAAACCAAGCTGGAGCAGATTGGCCAGCAGTACGGCGTGTTCAGCGAAGTACGCGGCCTTGGTCTGCTGATTGGTGCGGTGCTGTCCGATGCCTGGAAGGGCAAGGCCAAGGCAATTCTCGACGCCGCTGCGGTGGAAGGCGTGATGGTGCTGCAGGCCAGCCCGGACGTGGTGCGTTTCGCCCCGAGCCTGGTGGTGGAAGACGCCGATATCGATGAAGGTCTGGCGCGTTTGGAGCGTGCTGTGGCCAAGCTGACCCAAGCCTGATTGCCGGCCTGACCTGCCGTTAAACGGTGGATCAGGCTGTGCCCGCTCGACCCACGGATGGGTTGAGCTAACAGCAAGGACGCCTGTCTCTGTGTGTGCCGCAGCGTTGGTTGCGGTTTTCTCTAGGCCGCCCGGTTTGGGCTGCTTGGAGCTTTTATCAAAAGGAGTGGCACCATGCTGGTGATGCGCCCCGCGCAAATGGCCGACCTCACTGAAGTGCAGCGTCTCGCCGCGGACAGCCCGGTTGGTGTGACTTCACTGCCGGACGACAGCGATCGTCTGCGCGAAAAGATCGCCGCGTCGGAGGCCTCGTTCTCCGCCGAAGTCAGCTTCAACGGTGAAGAAAGCTACTTCTTTGTGTTGGAAGACAGCGAGAGCGGTCGCCTGGTCGGCTGCTCCGGCATCGTCGCTTCGGCCGGCTACTCCGAGCCGTTTTACAGCTTCCGCAACGAAACCTTTGTGCACAACTCCCGCGAGCTGAAGATCCATAACAAGATCCACGTGCTCTCGCTGTGCCACGACCTCACCGGCAACAGCCTGCTGACCAGCTTCTACGTCGAGCGGCCGTTGGTGAACACCGCCTGGTCGGAACTTAACTCGCGTGGCCGTTTGCTGTTTCTCGCCAATCACCCGGAGCGCTTTGCCGATGCGGTGGTGGTAGAGATTGTCGGCTACAGCGATGAAGGCGGTGATTCGCCGTTCTGGGATGCCGTGGGGCGCAACTTCTTCGACATGAATTACACCGAGGCCGAGCGCCTGTGTGGGTTGAAGAGTCGCACCTTCCTCGCTGAACTCATGCCGCATTACCCGATCTACGTGCCGCTGCTGCCGGATGAGGCGCAGGAAGCCATGGGCCAGGTGCATCCTCGGGCGCAGATCAGCTTCGACATTCTGATGCGCGAAGGCTTTGAAACTGACCACTACATCGACATTTTCGACGGTGGCCCGACCCTGCATGCGCGCACGTCCGGCATTCGCTCGATTGCCCAGAGCCGTGTGGTGCCGGTGCGTATCGGTGAGCCTGGCAAAGGCGGGCGGCCGTATCTGGTCAGCAATGGTCAGCTGCAGGATTTCCGCGCGATTGTCGCGGAGCTGGATTGGGTGCCGGGTAAGCCGGTCACCCTGAGTGTTGCGGCCGCCGAGGCCCTGGGCGTCGGCGAAGGCGTCAGCGTACGCCTGGTTGCGGTTTAAGGAGTTAGCGCATGATCGTTCGTCCCGTCCGCAGCACCGATCTGCCGGCTCTGTTTCAGCTGGCCCGCAGCACCGGCGCAGGCCTGACTACCTTGCCGGCCAACGAGGAGCGTCTGGCGCACCGCGTGGGCTGGGCCGAGAAAACCTTCCGTGGTGAAGCCGCGCGTGCCGATGCCGACTACCTGTTCGTGCTCGAAGACGACAACGGTGACGTGGTGGGTATCTCGGCTGTTGCCGGTGCCGTTGGCCTGCGCGAGCCCTGGTACAACTACCGGGTCGGCTTGACCGTCAGCGCCTCGCAGGAGCTGAACATCCACCGGCAGATCCCCACCCTGTTCCTGGCCAACGACCTGACCGGCAACTCCGAGCTGTGCTCGCTGTTTCTGCGCAGCGACCAGCGCAGCGGCCTGAATGGCCGGCTGTTGTCGAAGGCGCGCTTTCTGTTTATTGCCGAATTCCGCGAGCTGTTCGGCGACAAGGTGATTGCCGAGATGCGCGGCATGTCCGATGAACAGGGCCGTTCACCGTTCTGGGAAAGCCTGGGCCGGCACTTCTTCAAGATGGAGTTCAGCCAGGCTGACTACCTCACCGGCGTGGGCAACAAGGCCTTTATCGCCGAGCTGATGCCCAAGTTTCCGCTCTATACCTGCTTCCTCTCCGAGGACGCGCGCAACATCATCGGCCGCGTCCACCCGGACACCGAGCCGGCGCTGGCCATGCTCAAGGGCGAGGGTTTCAGCTATCAGGGCTATGTCGACATCTTCGACGCCGGCCCGGCCATCGAGGCCGAGACCGCGAAAATTCGCGCCGTGCAGGACAGCCAGGTATTGGTGCTGGCCGTCGGCACCCCGGGCGATGACGCGCCGCAGTTTCTGATCCACAACCGCAAGCGCGAAGCCTGCCGGATTACTGCCGCGCCGGCGCGTTTGGCCGCTGGCACTCTGGTGGTCGATGCGCAAACCGCCAAGCGTCTGCAGCTGTCGGCGGGCGACCAAGTGCGTGCCGTCGCGGTTTCCGCTCGCGGCTAAAGCCGGCCGCCGTTGTTTCTATTTGCTGATCCGGCGCAGGCCGGGTCGATACCTTGCTGGGAGTGATAAAACAAAATGAGCACTCATTACATTGCCGGTGCCTGGCACGCAGGTCAGGGCGAAGCCCTGGAATCGCTCAACCCGGTCAGCCAGGAAGCCATCTGGCAAGGTCAAGCGGCCAGCGCAGCACAAGTTAGCGCCGCCGTAGAGGCCGCGCGTGCTGCATTCCCAGCCTGGGCCTCGCGCTCGCTGGATGAGCGTATCGCCGTGCTTGAGCAGTTTGCCGCCACCCTGAAAACCCATGCCGAGGCGCTGGGCCATTGCATTGGTGAAGAAACCGGCAAGCCGCTGTGGGAAACCGCCACCGAAGTCACCAGCATGGTCAACAAGGTTGCCATCTCGATCCAGAGCTACCGCGAGCGCACCGGTGAGAAGAGCGGCCCGCTGGCCGACGCCACCGCCGTGCTGCGGCACAAGCCGCATGGTGTGGTCGCCGTATTCGGCCCGTACAACTTCCCCGGCCACCTGCCTAACGGCCATATCGTGCCGGCGCTGCTGGCGGGTAACTGCGTGGTGTTCAAGCCCAGTGAGCTGACTCCGAAAGTCGCCGAGCTGACGGTCAAGTGCTGGATCGAAGCCGGTCTGCCGGCGGGCGTGCTCAATCTGGTGCAAGGGGCGCGCGATACCGGTGTAGCGTTGGCTGCGCATGACGGCATCGACGGCCTGTTCTTCACCGGTTCCAGCCGCACCGGCAATCTGCTGCACAACCAATTCGCCGGTCGCCCAGACAAGATCCTCGCCCTGGAAATGGGCGGCAACAACCCGCTGGTGGTGGATCAGGTCGCTGACCTCAACGCAGCCGTGTACACCATCATTCAGTCAGCCTTTATCTCCGCCGGCCAGCGCTGCACCTGTGCGCGCCGTCTGTTGGTGCCGCAAGGCGCCTGGGGCGACAGCCTGCTGGAGCGCCTGGTTGAGGTTGCCGCTAGCATCAAGGTCGGCAGTTTCGACGCCCAGCCAGCGCCCTTTATGGGCTCGGTGATTTCCCTGGCCGCCGCGCAGCACCTGATCAAGGCGCAGCAGCACCTGCTGACCCAGGGCGCCAAACCGCTGCTGGAGATGACTCAGCCGTTGCAGGGCGCCGCCTTGCTCACCCCAGGCATCATTGATGTGACTGAGGTCGCCAATCGTCCGGATGAAGAGTTCTTCGGCCCGCTGCTGCAGGTAATTCGCTACGCCGATTTTGCTGCGGCCATCGCCGAGGCCAACAACACCCAGTACGGCCTGGCTGCTGGCCTGCTGTCCGATTCCAAGGCGCGCTACGAGCAGTTCTGGCTGCAAAGCCGCGCCGGTATCGTCAACTGGAACAAACAGCTGACCGGTGCCGCCAGTACCGCGCCATTCGGCGGTGTGGGCGCCTCTGGTAACCACCGCGCCAGCGCTTATTACGCGGCCGATTATTGCGCCTACCCGGTGGCCTCGCTGGAATCCGACAGCCTGAGCCTGCCTGCCACCCTGACACCCGGAGTAAGCCTGTGAGCAATGCATTCGAAGTAAATTTTGATGGCTTGGTCGGGCCGACTCACAACTATGGCGGCCTGTCTTACGGCAATGTTGCCTCGCAAAGCAACAGTCAGGCCGCGTCCAACCCGAAAGAAGCCGCCAAGCAGGGCCTGGCTAAGATGAAGGCCTTGATGGAAATGGGCTTCAAGCAGGGCGTGCTGGCCCCGCAGGAACGCCCGAATGTCGCCGTGCTGCGCAGCCTGGGTTTTACCGGCACCGACGCGCAGGTGATCCAGAAGGCGGCGAAAGACGCCATGCCACTGCTGGTCGCCAGCTGCTCGGCCTCCAGCATGTGGACTGCTAACGCCTGCACCGTCAGCCCGAGTGCTGATACTGCCGATGGCCGCGTGCATTTCACCGCCGCCAACCTCAACTGCAAATTCCACCGCTCGATCGAACACCCGACCACCAGCCGTGTGCTCGGTGCGATGTTCGCCAATCAGCAGCACTTCGCTCACCACGCGGCGTTGCCGGCCGTCGGTCAGTTCGGTGATGAAGGCGCGGCCAACCACACGCGCTTCTGCAAAGGCTATGGCGATGCCGGCGTGGAGTTCTTCGTATTCGGTCGCAGCGCCTTCGACAGCCGCTTTCCGGCGCCGCAGCGCTACCCGGCGCGGCAAACCCTGGAAGCCTCGCAAGCGGTTGCCCGTCTGCACGGCCTGAGCGATGACGGCGTGGTCTATGCCCAGCAAACGCCTGCAGTGATCGATCAGGGTGTGTTTCACAACGACGTGATCGCCGTGGGCAATGGTGAGGTGCTGTTTTATCACCAGGACGCCTTCCTCGACACCGACAAGGTGCTGGCTGAGCTGAGCGATAAGCTCGCCCGCCGTGGCGGCAACTTCCAGGCGGTGTGCGTGCCGCGTGATGCGGTGACGGTGGAAGATGCGGTCAAGTCCTACCTGTTCAACAGCCAGCTACTCAACCGCGCCGAGGGCGGTATGCTGCTGATCGTGCCGGAAGAGTGCCGCAACAACGGCAATGTCTGGCGCTACCTGGAGCAACTGACTAGCGGTAACGGGCCTATTCGCGAGGTCAAGGTCTTCGACCTCAAGCAGAGCATGCAGAACGGCGGTGGCCCGGCGTGCCTGCGCCTGCGCGTGGCGCTCAAGGAACACGAGCTGGCAGCGGTCAATCAGGGCGTGATCATGACCCCGACCCTGCATGACAGCCTCAATGTCTGGGTCGACAAGCACTACCGTGATCGCCTGAGCGAAAACGACCTGGCTGACCCACAATTGTTGAACGAATGCCGTGCGGCCTTGGACGAACTGACGCAGATCCTTAAACTGGGCGCGGTTTATCCATTCCAATTAGCTTGATTGAGTACTTATTACCATGTCCGACGCCCTGCAACTGATCCTCGAAGACACTGACGGCACCCAGCTGGAAACCTCCTGCACGCGTTTTGCCGTGATCTGGCAGGGCCAGGAAATCTGGTTCCAGCAGGTTGGCAACAACCAGCTGATGATCGGTGTAGACGTGGAGGAGGGCGCTGCCGAGTACGCCAACCTGCTGCTGCGCCCGCTGGCCACCAACCTGGTCAGCCTGGAGCTGGAAATGGAAGCCGCTGGCCTGGACGAAGACGACGATCACGTGCACGGCCCTGACTGCAATCACGATTGAGGACACGCCCATGCTAGCCCTCGGCAAACTGCTCGAACTGACCCTGGCCGGCCACGAGCCGGCAGCGAAGATTCAGCTGACTCCCGAGGGCACGCGTTTGCGTTGGCTGGCCGAAGGCGCGTTGGAAATAACGCCGCCGGTGGCCAGCGACAATGGCCTGGACCTGCTGCTGTCTGCCGGCATCCATGGCAATGAAACTGCGCCTATCGAATTGCTCGACCGCCTGTTGCAGGGCATTGCCCGCAACCAGTTGAAGCCCCGCGCCCGCATTCTCTTTCTGTTCGGTAACCCTGCCGCCATGCGCAGCGGCGAGCGTTATATCGAGCAGGACATCAACCGCCTGTTCAACGGCCGCCACGATCAGCACACCGGTGCCGAAGCGTTGCGTGCCTGTGACTTGGAGCATCTGGCCGCTGCCTTTTTCAGCAAGCCGGAGCGCGCCCGTCTGCACTACGACCTGCACACTGCGATTCGTGCGTCGAAGATCGAGCAGTTCGCCCTTTATCCATTTCAGGAAGGCCGCCCGCGCAGTCAGCGTGAACTGGCGCGCCTGAGCGCTGCCGGGATTGAGGCGGTGCTGCTGCACAATAAAAGCTCGATCACTTTCAGCGCCTACACCTATACCCAGCTTGGGGCGGAAGCCTTCACCCTAGAACTGGGCAAGGCACGGCCGTTTGGGCAGAACGAACTGGTCAACCTCGACCTGCTCGAACTGCATCTGCAGGCTCTGATCGAAGGCCGCGAGCTCGAAGGTGCCAGCGATGATCTAGGCGAACTCAAGCTGTTTGCCGTAGCGCGTGAAGTGATCAAACACAGCGACGCCTTCAAGCTGCACTTGCCGGCCGATATCGAGAACTTCAGCGAACTGCCGCTTGGCTACCTGCTGGCCGAGGATCTGGCCGATACCCGCTGGGTGGTGAATGAGCCAGGTGCACGCATCGTCTTCCCCAATCCCAAGGTCAAGAACGGCCTGCGCGCCGGCATCTTGATTATTCCCGCCGAAGACGTCCAACTGGCTTGAGCCAGTTACGATCTGCTGCGCGTCGGCCCTGCTGCGTTAAAAACAGGCTCGGAATGCTCATGTACAAAAGTACACTCCGCTTCCTCGTCTGTTTTTGCCTTGCATGGCTCTAGCTCGCGAGATCGTATAGCGATTTCTTGGTGCAATCTGTCCTGCGTTTTCTCGCCTGATCTGTACCTTGTTTGCCCAGTGGGTGGGCTTTAGCATCGGGGTTTAGCCCCGTCTAAGGACTGCCCGCCATGCCCGTTATCGACCTGCGCAGCGACACCGTCACCCAGCCGACCCGCGGTATGCGCGAGGCCATGCAAGCCGCCGAGCTTGGCGATGACGTGTATGGCGAAGACCCTACGGTCAACCGTCTAGAGCTGTATCTGGCCGCTGAGCTCGGCTTCGAGGCCGCGCTGTTTGTGCCCACCGGCACCATGAGCAACCTGCTCGGGCTGATGGCTCATTGCGCGCGTGGCGACGAATATATCGTCGGTCAGCAGGCGCACACCTATAAATACGAGGGTGGCGGCGCGGCGGTGCTCGGTTCGATCCAGCCGCAACCCATTGAGGGCGAAGCCGATGGCTCGCTCGGCCTGGCCAAGGTCGAAGCAGCAATCAAGCAGGATGACTTTCACTTCGCCCGCACCCGCCTGCTTGCGCTGGAAAACACCATGCAGGGCAAGGTGCTGCCGCAGGCATACCTGCAGGCCGCGCGTGAGCTGACCACGCGACGTGGATTGGCCCTGCATCTGGACGGCGCGCGTTTGTATAATGCTGCAGTAAAGCTGGGCGTGCCGGCGCGGGAAATCACTCAATACTTCGATTCGGTCTCGGTGTGCCTGTCAAAGGGCCTCGGCGCACCGATTGGCTCGGTGTTGTGCGGTTCAGCCGAGCTGATCGGCAAGGCGCGGCGGCTGCGCAAAATGGTCGGCGGCGGTATGCGTCAGGCCGGCATGCTCGCTGCGGCCGGTTTGTATGCGCTGCAGCATCAGGTGGCGCGCCTGGCCGAGGACCACGCCAACGCCGAGCGCTTGGCCGCCGGCCTGCGTGAGCTGGGTTATGCGGTGGAGCCGGTGCAGACCAATATGGTCTACGCCCAGGTGGGCGAGCAGGCCGGTGCGCTGAAAGCCTTTTGCGCCGAGCGCGGGATCAAACTCACTGCTGCGCCGCGGCTACGCATGGTGACTCACCTGGATATCTCCACTGCGGATATCGATCAGGTGGTCGCAGCCTTCGCTGAATGTCACCGGAATTGATTGTCTTGGAGCGATGAATAGTCGCTCTCTATCAATAAAGACACTAGCCCCCTAGCGCAGGCCCGATATAATGCGGCCCTTTGCCGGCTTTGTCGTGGCCGCTGGTTTTTGGAAGATTCCTATGAAAAGCGCAGAAATCCGTGAAGCCTTCCTCAGCTTCTTCGAAGAGAAGGGACACACCCGTGTCGCTTCCAGCTCCCTGATTCCGGGCAATGACCCGACCCTGCTGTTCACCAACGCGGGGATGAACCAGTTCAAGGATTGCTTCCTCGGCCTGGAAAAGCGCGCCTACACCCGCGCCGCCACCAGCCAGAAGTGCGTGCGTGCCGGCGGCAAGCACAACGACCTGGAAAACGTCGGCTACACCGCGCGCCACCACACCTTCTTCGAAATGCTCGGCAACTTCAGCTTTGGCGACTATTTCAAGCGCGACGCCATTCACTTCGCCTGGGAGTTCCTCACCGGCGAAAATTGGTTGAACCTGCCCAAGGAAAAGCTCTGGGTCACGGTCTACGCCACTGACGATGAAGCCTTTGATATCTGGAACAAGGAAATCGGCGTTCCTGTCGAGCGCATGATCCGCATCGGCGACAACAAAGGTGCGCCGTACGCGTCCGATAACTTCTGGACCATGGGCGACACCGGCCCGTGCGGTCCGTGCACCGAGATTTTCTTCGATCACGGCGAGCACATCTGGGGCGGTCCACCCGGTTCGCCAGAGGAAGACGGTGATCGCTACATTGAAATCTGGAACAACGTGTTCATGCAGTTCAACCGCACCGCTGACGGCGTATTGCACCCGCTGCCGGCACCGAGCGTGGACACCGGCATGGGCCTTGAGCGCATCAGCGCCGTGCTGCAACACGTCAATTCGAACTACGAGATTGACCTGTTCCAGAGCCTACTGAACGCGGCGGCCCAGGCCATCGGTTGCGCCAACGAAGCCCAGGCATCGCTGAAAGTGGTGGCTGACCATATCCGCTCGTGCGGCTTCCTGATCGCCGACGGCGTGACACCGTCCAACGAAGGTCGTGGCTACGTGCTGCGCCGCATCATCCGTCGCGCCTGCCGTCACGGTAACAAGCTGGGCGCCAAGGGCAGCTTCTTCTATCAGATCGTTGCCGCGCTGGTGGCCGAGATGGGCGATGCCTTCCCTGAGTTGAAACAACAGCAAGCGCACATTGAGCGCGTGCTGAAAACCGAAGAAGAGCAGTTCGCTAAGACCCTGGAGCAGGGCCTGAAGATTCTTGAGCAGGATCTTACCGAGCTCAAAGGCACGGTGATTCCGGGTGAAGTGATCTTCAAGTTGTACGACACCTTCGGCTTCCCGATGGACCTCACTGGCGACATCGCCCGTGAGCGCGAACTGACTCTGGATGAGGAAGGTTTCGAGCGCGAAATGCAGGCGCAGCGCGAGCGCGCCCGTTCTGCCAGCGCGTTTGGCATGGACTACAACAGTCTGGTCAAAGTTGACAGTGATACCGCGTTCCTTGGCTATCAAGGCACCAGCGGCAGCGGCAAGATCATTGCGCTGTTCAAGGCCGGTCAGGCAGTCGACAGCCTAGGTGAAGGCGAGGAGGGCGTAGTCGTCCTCGATCAGACGCCGTTCTACGCCGAATCCGGTGGTCAGGTCGGTGACTGCGGCTTCCTTGAAGGCGCTGGCGTGCGTTTCGATGTGCGTGATACCACCAAGGCTGGCGGCGCATTCCTGCACCATGGCGTTGCGGTCAAAGGCGGCTTGAGTGTCGGCACCTCGGTCAAGGCTGAAGTGGACGTCAGCGTGCGTCAGGCCACTGCACTCAATCACTCGGCGACCCACTTGCTGCATGCGGCGCTGCGTCAGGTACTGGGCGAGCACGTGACCCAGAAGGGCTCGTTGGTCGACAGTCAGCGTCTGCGTTTTGACTTCAGCCACTTTGAGGCGATCACTCCAGCGCAACTGAAAGAGCTGGAAACCATCGTCAACCGCGAAGTGCGTGGCAACAGCGAAGTCGAAACCCTGGAAACCGATATCGAAACCGCCAAGGCCAAAGGTGCCATGGCGCTGTTCGGTGAGAAGTACGGCGATCAGGTTCGCGTATTGAGCATGGGCGGTGACTTCTCCGTTGAGCTGTGCGGCGGTACTCATGTCAAGCGCACTGGCGATATCGGCTTGTTCAAGATCATCAGCGAAAGCGGTGTGGCAGCTGGCGTGCGTCGAATTGAAGCGGTTACTGGCGCGGCAGCTTTTGCTTATTTGAACGGCGCGGAAGAGCAGCTGAAAGAAGCCGCGGCGCTGGTCAAAGGCAGCCGCGACAACCTGCTGGACAAGCTGGCCGGCGTGCTGGAGCGCAACCGTCAGCTGGAAAAAGAGCTGGAGCAGCTCAAGGCCAAAGCCGCCAGCGCAGCGGGCAATGACCTGGCGGGTTCGGCTGTCGACGTCAAAGGCATCAAGGTGCTGGCCGCGCGTCTAGACGGTCTGGACGGCAAGGCGCTGCTGGCGATGGTCGACCAATTGAAGAACAAGCTCGGCAGCGCGGTGATCCTGCTCGGCGGCGTGCAGGACGACAAGGTCGTGCTGGTGGCCGGCGTGACCCAGGACCTGACCGCCAAGCTGAAGGCCGGCGAGCTGATGAAGCAGGCTGCTGCTGCTGTTGGCGGCAAGGGCGGCGGTCGCCCGGACATGGCTCAGGGCGGCGGCGTTGATGCAGCTGCTCTCGATGGTGCGCTGGCGTTGGCCGTTACTTTTGCTGAGCAAGGTCTTTAAGTACCGGATTGCTTGAGTCTACAGGGCAAGGCCCGGTATACGCCCGGCGGGCCTTGGCAGGGTATTGAGTTATCTGTTTAATGGGCGCCCTTCACGGGCTGAGGCGGCTTTGAAATGGCTTTGATCGTACAGAAATTTGGCGGCACCTCCGTCGGCACTGTTGAGCGTATTCAGCAGGTGGCCGCGAAGGTGAAGAAATTCCGCGAAAACGGCGATGACATTGTGGTTGTGGTTTCCGCCATGAGCGGTGAAACCAATCGCCTGATCGATCTGGCCAAACAGGTCAGTGATGGTCAGCCGGTACCGCGTGAACTCGACGTGATGGTCTCGACCGGCGAGCAGGTGACGATTGCCCTGCTGGCCATGGCGCTGATCAAGATTGGCGTGCCAGCGGTGTCTTACACCGGCAACCAGGTGCGCATCCTGACTGACAGTGCGCACAATAAAGCGCGCATCCTGCAGATCGATGACCAGAAACTGCGTGCCGACCTCAAGGCTGGGCGTGTGGTAGTAGTCGCGGGTTTCCAGGGTGTCGACGAGCACGGCAACATCACCACCCTCGGTCGTGGCGGTTCCGACACCACCGGTGTGGCGCTGGCTGCTGCGCTGAAGGCCGATGAGTGCCAGATCTATACCGACGTTGATGGTGTCTACACCACCGACCCGCGTGTGGTGCCACAGGCTCAGCGTTTGGAAAAAATCACCTTCGAAGAGATGCTGGAAATGGCCAGCCTCGGTTCCAAGGTGCTGCAGATTCGTTCGGTGGAATTCGCCGGCAAGTACAACGTCCCGCTGCGCGTGCTGCACAGCTTCCAAGAGGGGCCGGGCACCCTCATTACCCTTGATGAAGAGGAATCCATGGAACAGCCGATCATCTCCGGCATCGCTTTCAACCGCGACGAAGCCAAGCTGACCATCCGTGGCGTACCGGACATCCCGGGCGTGGCGTTCAAAATTCTCGGCCCGATCAGTGCCGCGAACATTGAAGTGGACATGATCGTGCAGAACGTTTCGCACGATAACACCACTGACTTCACCTTCACCGTACACCGTAATGACTACACCGCTGCGTTCGAGGTGCTGGAAAACACGGCTCGCGAACTGGGTGCGCGTGAAGTCATCGGTGACACCAAGATTGCCAAAGTGTCCATAGTCGGTGTTGGCATGCGTTCCCACGCCGGCGTAGCAAGCCGCATGTTCGAGGCGCTGGCCAAGGAAAATATCAATATCCAGATGATCTCCACCTCGGAGATCAAAGTCTCCGTGGTAATCGAAGAGAAATATCTGGAGTTGGCAGTGCGCGCCCTGCACACTGCTTTTGAACTGGATGCCCCGGCCCGACAGGGCGACTGAGGCATTATCCGAAAGGCGCGGTTTATCCCGCGCCTTTCGTCTTTTTGGTTGGCATGAGCAGGAACTTTCTTTCTGCTCACACTGGTCAATACTTGGGTGAAGGCTCTGCTTGAGATGTTCGGGGCTGCCACCATTTTATTTTTGCAGACTGCTGTTGTCCTGAACTGAAATCCGTAAGGAGAAAGGAATGCTGATTCTGACTCGCCGGGTCGGAGAGACCCTGATGGTGGGTGACGAAGTCACTGTCACCGTGTTGGGCGTTAAAGGTAATCAGGTGCGCATTGGCGTTAACGCGCCTAAAGAGGTAGCTGTGCACCGCGAAGAAATCTACCAGCGCATCCAGAAAGAGAAAGGCGAAGAACCAAGCCACTAATTTTTATCGAAATTTTGGCTTTGCAAACGGGGAAAACATGGTTATCATGCGCCCCGTGTTGCGGAGAGGTGGCCGAGTGGCCGAAGGCGCTCCCCTGCTAAGGGAGTACATCTCAAAAGGGTGTCGGGGGTTCGAATCCCCCCTTCTCCGCCATTATTTAGTGTTGTAGGCGTTGATTTAGAAGTCTGCAGCGCAAGCGTCACATGCACTCATAGCTCAGCTGGATAGAGTACTCGGCTACGAACCGAGCGGTCGGAGGTTCGAATCCTCCTGAGTGCACCAACTTGAAATGGCTTGCAGCAATGCAGGCCATTTTATTTCAGCCAGCGGTGATCTGGTTTAAAAGCGCTATTTGCACTCATAGCTCAGCTGGATAGAGTACTCGGCTACGAACCGAGCGGTCGGAGGTTCGAATCCTCCTGAGTGCACCAACTTGAAATGGCTTGCAGCGATGCAAGCCATTTTGTTTCAGCCAGCGGTGATCTGGTTAAAAAGCGCTTTTGCACTCATAGCTCAGCTGGATAGAGTACTCGGCTACGAACCGAGCGGTCGGAGGTTCGAATCCTCCTGAGTGCACCAAACAAGAAGGGCCTGCAGCGATGCAGGCCCTTTTTTATTGCGCATGCTTTATGGCTGCTGCTCTGCGGGTTGTCGTTGTACGACGTTAAAAGTGACTGTTGGTCATTTTTTACTCACCGACTTGCGCTTGGCCTTACCTTTGACGCAGCCGGCTTCATCGAAGCTGACGTTGCGCTTATTGCCTTTCTTGCCCTGGTAAACGTAGCGCGTCTGGCCGTTCTGTTCGGTGACCTTGTCGGGCTTGCCAAGGCTGCTCTCGACATCGGCTCGACTCATGCCCAGGCGTATCTGCTGCTTGATGATGGCGGCGCGCCGTTCGCTGCTGCTCAGGTGGTTGCCGCAACCGTCCTGCTTTTCGCCTATGACTGTCAGCTTATGTTCATCTTTCTTCTTGCTCTCGCGGCTGGTCTTGCGCGGTTTGGCCAGTGGCACCGGTTTACCGCTGCCGGGTGTGGGGTTGTTGGCCTGTTGCAGGCTTTGGCTGTGTTCGTTGGGGCAACCCTGGCGGGTGAATGTGACGTGGCCTTTCGCGTCTTCGCAGCGAAATACGGTTGAGCTGAGTGTGGGCAGCGGGCAAAGCAGAATGGCGCAGAAAGCTGCGCAGTGCAGTCCTTGCATGGTGCGTCCTCCGTGACGGTCCCTGTGCAAGGGTAGTCGATGCCTTTGTCTGCGCCAGGCGTGCCTTCACTAAAGCTTGGCGCGTCGCAGTTACAGATGTGCACGTGTGCTTAAGTTTGTCGTGCAAGCGCTTGTTCTAGGATTGTTTTTGTCACATGCAAAGCGCCTGGGCGGTGTTATCATTTGCCGCGTCAGCCCCGCCGGGGCTTGTGGAAAACCACCATGGACTTACCCAGTAGTTACTCTGAATCTCGATTGTGCAATCACGTGTTGACTGATTGACCCTCTTTGGCGTGCGCTGCCGCTGGGGGTGGAGCGCGCCATGACTGAAGTAGAAGCAAAAAAACCGCAGGATAGCCTGCAGAACCGCCTGGCTCAGGTGGTTGAGCTGTTGCACCGGCACAAACTGGTCGAAGACCTGACCCACCGTCAGGAAGGCCAGCACCACGACCGCGTGGAAAACCTGGTGCATCGGCAGAACCTCGCCGAATTGCAACGCAAGCTCGATGAGCTGCACTCCGCCGACGTTGCCCACATCCTTGAAGCCTTGCCGCTTGATGACCGCCTGACTGTCTGGCAACTGGTCAAGGTCGAGCGCGACGGCGACATCCTCCTTGAAGTGTCCGATGCAGTGCGCGAAACACTGCTCGCGGACATGGACGACCACGAAATTCTCGCGGCGGCCAGGGACATGGACGCCGATGAGCTGGCCGACCTAGCCTCCGAGCTGCCGCGCGATGTCGTGCATGAGCTGATGGAAACCCTCGATGCGCAGCAGCGTGAGCGTGTGCGTTCGGCGTTGTCCTACGAGGAAGATCAGGTCGGCGCGCTGATGGACTTCGAGATGGTCACCATCCGCGAGGACGTCAGCCTGGAAGTGGTGTTGCGCTACCTGCGCCGTCTCAAGGAGCTGCCAGGGCACACCGACAAACTTTTTGTGGTCGATTATGACGGCGTGCTCAAGGGCGTGTTGCCGGTCAAACGCCTGTTGGTCAATGACCCGGAGAAGCTGGTCAGCGAGGTCATGGCCACCGACCCGGTGAGTTTCCACCCGGATGAGGATGGCTACGACGCCGCGCAGGCGTTCGAGCGTTACGACCTGATTTCTACGCCTGTCGTGGACAAGAATGGCAAGTTGATCGGCCGTTTGACCATCGATGAGATGGTCGACCTGATCCGTGAGGAGAGCGAAAGCGAAGTCCTCAATATGGCCGGTCTGCGCGAGGAAGAAGACATCTTCGCCTCGGTGTGGAAATCCCTGCGCAACCGTTGGGCCTGGCTGGCGATCAACCTGGTAACGGCCTTTATGGCGTCGCGGGTGATTGGCCTGTTCGAGGATTCCATCGAGAAGTTGGTGGCCCTGGCGGCGCTGATGCCGATTGTTGCGGGCATCGGTGGCAACTCGGGTAACCAGACCATCACCATGATCGTGCGCGCCATGGCGCTGGATCAGGTCAGTACCGGCAATACCTCGCGGCTGATTCGTAAGGAACTGGGTGTGGGCCTGGTTAACGGTATCGTCTGGGGTGGGGTGATTGGCGTGGTGGCCTACCTGCTCTACGACAGCTGGTCGCTGGGCGTGGTGATGACGGCCGCGATGGTGCTCAACCTGCTGTTGGCCGCGCTGATGGGGGTGTTGATCCCCATGACGCTGGTGCGTATGGGGCGTGATCCAGCCTTGGGCGCCAGTGTGATGATCACTGCGGTAACCGATAGTGGTGGTTTCTTTATCTTCCTGGGTTTGGCCAGTCTGTTCCTGCTCTAGGTCGATGACGCTTTCTCTACAGAAAATGTCTCATCAGCTAGGGTTGGGTTTGCTTCAAACGCTCGTTTCACGCTAAGGTTCGCCAGCTTTGCCCGGGATCAGTTCCCGGGCGCTCCTATCTAATAATTAATGTAGCTCTTATGAAGCTACTAATGGAGCCAAGATGACCCCTAGTGAACTCCTGCTTGAGGGTGTCGAGCTCATGCTTTTCGGCTTGGGCACCGTATTCCTCTTTCTGATGCTGTTGGTGTTGATGATCCGCGTGATGTCGTGGGTTATCGAGCGTTTCGCCGAAAAGACACCCATTCCCGTATCCGTGCCATCGGCAGTCAAGCCGGCCTCTGACGAGCCGAGCGCTGATGTGTTAGCCGCTATCCAATCCGCTATTCACCAGCACCGTGCCCGTCGCGGGTGAGTCAGGTTTGACAGGGAGCATCTGTATGACAGCCGTAAAGAAAGCACTCGGAATTACTGATGTAGTGCTGCGTGACGCCCACCAGTCGATCCTGGCTACTCGTGTGCGTCTGGAAGACATGTTGCCGATCGCGTCCAAGCTGGATCAGGTCGGTTTCTGGTCCGTGGAGTCCTGGGGTGGCGCGACCTTTGACTCCTGCATTCGTTACCTGGGTGAAGACCCTTGGCACCGCATCCGCGAGCTGAAAAAAGCCATGCCCAACACCCGCCAGCAAATGCTGCTGCGCGGGCAGAATCTGTTGGGTTATCGCCATTACGCCGATGACGTGGTGGAAAAATTCGTCGAGCGCGCCGCCTTCAATGGCGTCGATGTGTTCCGCGTGTTTGACGCGATGAACGATCCGCGCAACCTGCAGACCGCGCTCAAGGCCGTCAAGCAGCTGGGCAAGCATGCCCAGGGCACCATCTCCTACACCACCAGCCTGGTGCATACCCTGGAAATGTGGGTCGACCTGGCCAAGCAGATCGAAGACATGGGCGCCGACTCGGTGGCGATTAAGGACATGGCCGGTATTCTGACGCCCTACACCGCGTTCGAACTGGTGACGCGCCTGAAGGCAACCCTGTCTATCCCGGTGCATATGCAGTGCCATGCCACGGCAGGGCTGTCATCCGTGGCCATTCTCAAGGCCGTGGAGGCCGGCATCGACAATGTCGACACCGCTATTTCCTCGTTGTCGATGACCTATGGCCATTCGCCGACTGAGTCTGTGGTGGCAATGTTCAAGGGCACTGAGCGCGATACCGGGCTTAACCTGGAGCTGCTCGAAGAAATTGCCGCCTACTTCCGTGAAGTGCGGAAGAAATACGCTAAATTCGAGGGCAACCTTAAGGGTGTCGACTCGCGGATTCTGGTTGCCCAGGTGCCTGGCGGCATGTTGACCAATATGGAAGGCCAGCTGAAAGAGCAGGGCGCCCAGGACAAGTTCGACGAAGTGCTGGCCGAGATTCCGCGCGTGCGCGAAGACCTCGGCTTTATCCCGCTGGTGACCCCAACCTCGCAGATCGTTGGTACCCAGGCGGTGATCAACGTGCTGACCGGTGAGCGTTACAAGTCGATCACCAAGGAAACCGCCGGCATATTGAAGGGGGAATACGGCGCAGCGCCGGCGCCTTTCAATAAAGAACTGCAGGCGCGGGTGCTGGATGGTGCTGAAGCCGTTACCTGCCGTCCGGCTGATCTGCTTGAAGCAGAGATGGACAAGCTAACCGCCGAGCTCAAGGGTATTGCCAAAGAGAAGGGTATCAAGCTCGCTGCCGACGAAATCGATGACGTGCTGACCTACGCCCTGTTTCCGCAGATCGGCCTGAAGTTTCTGGAAAACCGCGGCAACCCAGCGGCCTTCGAGCCGGCACCGACCGGCAAGGAAGCGCCTGCTCGTGAAGCTGGCAAGCCTGAGGTTTATACCGTTGAAGTGGGCGGCAAGTCCTACGTTGTGCAAGTCAACGAAGGCGGCGATATCGAAGGGCTCAAAGCTGTCGGTGGTGCTAATTCCGCTACAGCAGTAGCTGCGCCAGTGGGCGCCGGCGAGCCGCAGAATGCCCCGCTGGCCGGCAACATCTTCAAGGTACTGGTGCAGCCAGGTCATGCCGTGGAAGAAGGGCAGCTGGTGATCATCCTCGAAGCCATGAAGATGGAAACCGAAATTCGTGCGTTCAAGGCTGGCACCATCGGTTCGGTCAACGTCAAGGTGGGTGATGCGGTGGCGGTGGGCGACAGCCTGCTGACCATCGGTTAAGGGAGCGCGGTAATGGATAAGCTCCTCAAGCTTTGGCAGAGCACCGGCCTGTACCACGTCGAGCCGGGTCAGCTGTTTATGATGGCGGTGTGCATCCTGCTGATCTATCTGGCGATTAAGAAGGGCTTCGAGCCGCTGCTGCTGTTGCCGATTGGTTTTGGCGGTCTGCTGGCCAACATCCCGGTGGCCAATATGGCCGAGGGTGCGGGTTTCCTGCACATGATCTACGAGGTGGGCCTGCCCACCAGTATCTTCCCGCTGCTGATCTTCCTCGGCGTAGGCGCCATGACCGACTTCGGGCCGATGCTGGCCAACCCCAAGACCTTACTCTTGGGGGCCGCGGCGCAGTTCGGGATTTTCGGCACCCTGATGGGTGCGTTGGCGCTGACGGCGTTGGGTATTCCCGGGCTTGAGTTCACCCTCAAGGAGGCTGCTTCCATCGCCATCATCGGCGGTGCCGATGGCCCTACCTCAATTTTCGTGACCTCCAAGTTGGCTCCGCATCTGCTCGGTCCGATTGCAGTGGCGGCCTATGCCTATATGGCGCTGGTGCCGTTGATTCAGCCGCCGATCATGCGTGCACTGACCACCAAGGAAGAGCGCGCCATCGTGATGCAGCAGCTGCGCCCTGTTGGGCAGGCCGAGAAGATCATCTTCCCGATTGTGCTGTGCTTGCTGATCGGCATGCTGCTGCCCGATGCTGCGCCGCTGATCGGCATGTTCGCCCTGGGTAACCTGCTGCGTGAGGCCGGTGTGGTCGAGCGCCTGGCCGATACCTCGCGCAACGCGCTGATCAATATCGTCACCATCTTCCTCGGCCTGACTGTGGGTTCGAAGTTGTCGGCGGATTCCTTCCTGCAGCTGAAAACTCTGGGCATCCTCAGTTTGGGCATGCTGGCGTTCTGCGCCGGCACCGCGGCGGGGGTGTTGATGGCCAAGCTGATGAATGTATTCAGCAGCAACAAGATCAACCCACTGATTGGCTCGGCCGGGGTTTCTGCGGTGCCGATGGCGGCGCGGGTGTCGAACAAGGTGGGGCTGGAAGCCAACCCGCAGAACTTCCTGCTTATGCACGCCATGGGCCCGAACGTGGCTGGAGTGATCGGCTCGGCAGTGGCGGCGGGTGTGCTGCTCAGCTTTGTCGGCTGACTGTCACGCGCAATAAAAAACCGCCAGAAGGCGGTTTTTTATTGCCTGCCATCTCTGGCGGCCACCTTGCAGGCCGTTGCGGAGCAACGTTAAAAATGGCTCCCGGCCATTTTTTATTGGCAGCAAAAAAACCGGCCTTGGCCGGTTTTTCTTTATGCAGCGCAATCAGTCTTCTTCGACAGCCATCTCGGCGTCGTGAGCAATCAATGCCACCAGGGCATTCTGCTGACGGCGTGACAGCTGGCGGAAGCGTTGCAACAACTCACGTTCGTGCAAGGACAGATCTGGGCTGTCCAAGCGCATGTTGAGGTCATCACCCAGAGCGCTTTCCTGGAGCATGCTTTGCTCAAGGCGAGCAATGATCTCCGAGTTCATGCTGCGGTGATGGTTACGTGCGACATCCGCAATGCGTTCGCGCATGCCATCGGGCAGACGAACTACGAATTTGTCAGCGGTACGGCTGGAATAGAGTGCTGGTTTCATAGGGCGCGTACATTAAACCGGTTAGTTTAGGAAAGCGATACTGGCAATGGGCTATAGGATTGTCACCGGTTTGACCGCCTATAGCACTAACCGTTCAGCCAGAAAGCCGCTTAGATCAAGTATGACTCTACAGTCGCTTGGTCGGTAAATTGACGCCAATTGCGTGTCGCATTTTGCGGTGAGTAAAGGCGTTATGCCAGCACCAGTCATCAGAAATGCGCCGTGCTGTGCAAAAAGCAAGGAAATTCACCCTCGCGTAGAAAAAACTTCAAGTAATGGTCACGTAAGTGTCACGGCCCATTAATCGGCCTGACACAGGATTTGCCTACCTTGGTCTACACCAGAAGGCGGCTGCTAGCCGCGGTGTAACCGCTAATAAGAAGGAGGCATTCCATGAGCGCAGTGATCCGGGTTGAGAGCCTGAACAAAACGTTCGGCCGCAAGCAGGCGCTGTTTGATCTGGCGCTGTCCGTAGAGCCCGGTGAAATGGTGGCACTGATCGGAGCCTCGGGTTCCGGCAAGTCGACCTTGCTGCGTCATGTTGCCGGCCTGGCCTGCTGCGATCGCAGCGGCGGTGGCAGCATTCAAGTGCTGGGCCGTGAAGTGCAGGCCGCAGGCCGGCTGAATGGCGAAGTGCGCCGTCTGCGTGCTGACATCGGTTACATCTTCCAGCAGTTCAACCTGGTCGGTCGTCTCAGCGTGCTGCAGAACGTGCTGCTTGGTTGCCTGGGGCGCATGCCGCGCTGGCGCGGCACCCTCGGCCTGTTCAATGCCGAAGAAAAGCAACGTGCGCTGCAGGCCCTGGCCCGTGTTGGCCTGGCGGATCTGGCGCAGCAGCGCGCTTCAACCTTGTCCGGTGGTCAACAGCAGCGTGTGGCGATTGCCCGCGCCCTGTGTCAGCGCGCCAAGGTAATCCTGGCCGACGAGCCGATTGCCTCGCTCGACCCCGAGTCAGCGCGCAAGGTCATGCAGATTCTTGCCGACATCAACCGTGAAGACGGCACCACCGTGGTGGTCACCCTGCATCAGGTCGATTACGCCATGCGCTATTGCCAGCGCGCCGTAGCGTTGAAAGCGGGGCGTATTCATTACGACGGCGCCGCGGCGGAGCTGCATGCCAACTTCCTTAACGATCTTTACGGGGCCGAGCTGCTAGACGAGCCGCAAACCGCTGAGAAACCGCGCCGTGCGCGCAAACCGAAAGTCCCGCTGGCTCTGGCCAAAGCCTGAGCCGCCCCCTGTTATGCCAACCCCTGTATGTCCATCTGCACTAGGAGTGCTTTGCATGTTCAAACGTATCAGTCGCGTTCTCGCCGCGTCCACGCTGCTGGCCGGTTCGGTTCTGGGCGCCGCCCAGGCCGCTGAGCAGGAAATCAATTTCGGCATCATCTCCACCGAGTCCTCGCAGAACCTGAAAAGCATGTGGGACCCCTTCCTGGCAGACATGAGCCAGCAGACCGGCCTGAAGATCAAAGCCTTCTTCGCCCCTGACTACGCCGGGATCATCCAGGGCATGCGTTTCGACAAAGTCGACATGGCCTGGTACGGCAACAAGGCCGCGATGGAAGCAGTGGACCGTGCCAATGGGCAGATCTTCGCCCAAACCGTCGCGGCCAACGGCACTCAGGGCTATTACAGCCTGATGGTGGCGCACAAGGACAGCCCGATCAATTCGATCGAAGACATGCTGAAAAACGCCAAGACCCTGACCTTCGCCAACGGCGACCCGAACTCCACCTCGGGCTATCTGGTACCGGGCTACTACGTGTTCGCGCAGAACAATGCCGACGCCAACAAGATCTTCAAGCGCGCGCTCAACGGCAGCCATGAAGTCAACGCCCTGTCGGTGGCCAACAAGCAGGTCGATGTCGGCACCTTCAACAGCGAAGGCATGGAGCGTCTGCAAGTGACTGCGCCTGACAAGGCCGCTCAGTTGAAAGTGATCTGGACCTCGCCGCTGATCCCGTCCGACCCGATGGTCTGGCGCAAGAACCTGGACGACGCCACCAAGAACAAGCTGCGTGAGTTCTTTATGACCTACGGCGATGAGCCGGCCGAGCAGAAAGTCCTGGCTGGTCTGCAGTGGGCCAAGTTCAAGGCTTCCGATGACGATCAGCTGCTGCCGATCCGCCAGCTGGAACTGTTCAAGAAGCGCACCGAAGTGGCCAACAGCGACAAGCTCAACGCTGATGACAAGCAGGCGCAGCTCAAGGAGCTGGATGCCGAGCTGGCCAAGCTGGAAAAGCGCATGGCTGAAATCGCCAAGCAAAGCCCTGCCAGCGCTGGTTAATCGCAGTGCTCGACCCGCCGCCCACGGCGGGTCGTTTTCTTCTGCCGCTTGATTCGAGATGTTGTTATGACCACTTTGACCACCGCACCTACGCCCGACCTGATTGCCAAGCGTTCCTGGCTGCAGCTGATCGGCTGGGGGCTGTTCTTCGTTGTGTTGGCCTGGTCCTGGCAGGGCGCGGAGATGAATCCGCTGGCGCTGATCCGCGACTCTAGCAACATGGCGACATTTGCCGCGGACTTCTTTCCGCCCGATTTCAGCGACTGGGAGCTGTATCTCAAGGAAATGATCGTCACCGTGCAGATCGCCCTATGGGGCACGGTGCTGGCGATTGTTCTGGCTATTCCGCTGGGCATTCTCTGCTCGGAAAACATCGTGCCGTGGTGGGTCTACCAGCCGATCCGTCGGGTGATGGATGCCTGCCGTTCGATCAATGAAATGGTCTTCGCCATGCTGTTTGTGGTGGCGGTTGGCCTGGGTCCATTCGCCGGGGTGTTGGCGCTGTTTATCGGCACCACCGGGGTGCTGGCCAAACTCTTTGCCGAGGCGGTCGAGGCCATCGATCCGGGCCCGGTTGAAGGCGTACGTGCCACCGGCGCCAGCGCGCTGCAGGAAGTTATCTACGGGGTGATTCCGCAGGTTCTGCCGCTGTGGATTTCCTACTCGCTGTACCGCTTCGAATCCAACGTGCGCTCGGCAACCGTGGTCGGCATGGTCGGCGCCGGTGGCATCGGGGTGATTCTCTGGGAAGCGATTCGCGGCTTCCAGTTCGCCCAGACCTGCGCCCTGCTGATCGTGATCATCCTGGTGGTCAGCCTGCTGGACATCATTTCGCAGCGCCTGCGCAAACAATTTATCTGACGGAGAACGGGCATCTGCGGATGCCCTTTATTAGCCATGCACTTGTCTAGACAACCTGAGCCGCTGTACCGCGAACTGGCTGCCGTGCTGCGCGATGAGCTGCAGCGCATGAGCCCTGGCGATTACCTGCCGGCCGAGGTGCAGTTGGCCGCGCGTTTTGCCGTCAACCGCCACACCCTGCGTCGCGCGGTGGATGAGCTGGTGCTCGAAGGCCGCCTGCTGCGCCAGCAGGGCAAGGGTACGCGGGTGTTGGCCAAGCCGCTGATTTATCCGATGCAGGCTGGCAGTGCCTACAGCGCTTCGCTTTCGGCGCTTGGTCACAAAGTCGAAGCGCAGCTTCTGGAAAGTCGCCTGCGCCCGGCCGGTTGCGAGGAGCGTGAGTACCTGCAACTGCCCAGTGGTGCGCAACTGCTGGAGCTGAGCACCCTGCGCCTGATTGAAGGCCAGCCGGTCAGCCTGATTCGACATGCCTTCAGCACCGAATACGCCGAGCTGCTGGCCGACTACCAGGGCGGCTCGCTGCGCCAGTACCTCAGCCTGCGCGGCCTGCCGCTGACCCGCACCTTCAGCCTGATCGGCGCGCGCCTGCCCAGCCGTGATGAGGCCGCGCGGCTGTTGATGCCCAAGCATGCACCGCTGCTTAGCGTGCAAACCCTTTCCCGCAATCTGGCCGGACGGCCGGTGGAGCTGTCGTTATCGACCAGCCGCGCCGACCGCTTCCAGTACCAGCTCGCCCTTTGATGGAGGCTCGTTGATGAACCGCGCACGACCGCAAAGCAACCTGCTGCACAGCGATCCGCAGATCGCCATTCGCCAGCGCTGGATGGGCGTACTCGCCCGTGCCGGTGGCCAACTGGCGACCTACGAGTCGGCGTTGAAGGAAGCCGACTACCGCCTGATCCGCGCCCCGGAAATTGGCATGACCCTGGTACGCGGGCGCATGGGCGGCACCGGCAGCCCGTTCAACCTCGGCGAGATGAGCGTGACCCGCTGCGTGGTGCGCCTGGCTGATGGCCGCACCGGTTACAGCTACGTGGCCGGGCGCGACAAGCAGCATGCCGAACTGGCGGCCCTGGCCGACGCGCATTTGCAGGGCAGTGAACAGCCGCACTGGCTGAGCCGGCTGATCGAGCCATTGGCGGCTGCACAGCACGCCCAACAGGCGGCCAAGGCTGCCGAAACCGCCACCACTCAGGTGGAATTTTTTACCCTGGTCAGAGGAGAAGACTGATGAACGCGGCGAATAGCTCGCAATGGCTGCAACCGGCCTTCAATGACCCGGTGCTGGATGCGCAGACCAGCTTTCGCAGCGCCCTCAAGGCGCTGGCTGAGCCAGGCCTGATACAACCGCTTAACCGCGCCCTGGCTCTGGAAAACCTGCAACCGGCTACTTACGCCCTGTGCCTGGCGTTTCTCGATGGCGACACGCCGCTGTGGCTGGCGCCGCGTTTCGACACCCCGGCGATCCGCGCCAACCTGGCCTTTCACTGCGGCTGCCCGATTGTCGCCGAACGCGAACTGGCGCTGTTTGCCCTGCTCGATGAAAGCGAGCTGACGGACCTGTCGGATTTCGACAATGGCAGCGAACGCTACCCGGACCAGTCCTGCACCCTGCTGATCCAGCTCGACGCCCTCAGTAATGGCGCAGCCCTTCGCTGGCGTGGGCCGGGCATCAAGGACGTACGCAGCGTCGAGTTGCCGCTGCCGGCGGTGTTCTGGCAGCAGCGCCAGGCACGCAGTGCGTTTCCCCGTGGCCTGGATGCCTTCTTCGCCGCTGGTGAGCAGGTCATCGGCCTGCCGCGCAGCACCCGTGTGCTGCTCAATGCCGAGGAGGCTGCCTGATGTACGTCGCGGTTAAAGGTGGCGAACGCGCCATCGACAATGCCCATTTACTGCTGGCGAAAAAGCGCCGTGGTGATACTTCTATACCTGAACTCAGTGTTGAGCAGGTGCGCGAGCAGATGCCGCTGGCCGTCGCACGGGTGATGAGCGAAGGCTCGCTGTACGACCCACAACTGGCAGCACTGGCGATCAAGCAGGCGGCCGGCGATCTGATGGAAGCGATCTTCCTGCTGCGCGCCTACCGCACCACGCTGCCGCGCTTTGGTGCCAGCGCCGCGCTGGACACCACGCAGATGCAGCTGAGCCGGCGCATCTCGGCGACCTTCAAGGACCTGCCCGGCGGCCAACTGCTCGGCCCGACCTTCGACTATAGCCACCGTCTGCTGGATTTCGCCCTGCTGGCCGAAGGCGAGCAGCCAGGGCCGCAGGTTGATCCGCAGGCTGAACTGTCACCGTGCCCGCGGGTGCTGGATTTTCTCGCCGACGAAGGTCTGATGGCCCGCGAGGCCGATGATGGCGCAGCGGTGGCGGATATCACCCGCGAACCGCTGGATTTTCCCGCCAGTCGCGCCCAGCGCCTGCAGGCACTGGCCCGAGGCGATGAAGGCTTTCTATTGGCGCTGGGTTATTCCACCCAGCGCGGCTACGGCCGTAATCACCCCTTTGCCGGCGAGATTCGTATTGGCGAGGTCGAGGTCTGGCTGGAGCCGGAAGAACTCGGCTTTGCCGTGCCGCTGGGCGATATCGAAGTGACCGAGTGCGAGATGGTCAACCAGTTCGTTGGTGAGAGTGCCGAGCAGGCGCAGTTCACCCGTGGTTACGGCCTGGCCTTTGGCTATGCCGAGCGCAAGGCCATGGGCATGGCCCTGGTCGACCGTTCGCTGCGTGCGGCGGAGTACAACGAGGAGGTCGAAGGTCCGGCGCAGCAGGAAGAGTTCGTGCTGATGCACTGCGACAACGTTGAGGCCGCCGGCTTCGTCTCGCACCTGAAATTGCCGCACTACGTCGACTTCCAATCCGAGCTGGAGCTGATCCGCAAACTGCGTAAGCAGGCCAGCGAGCAGCCCGCTGCCGAGGAGCAACGCGCATGAGTACAAATGAAATCTACACGCGTAGCGAGCCTGCTTCAGTCGTGGGCGGCCGGAGCGCAGGCACCGGAATGTACGAGTTTGTACATGAGGATGCCGAGCACCGCCCGCACGCGAATCAAGCTGGCGCAGTAGCGTGTGAGGTTGGGTACAACTTTGCCTACCTGGACGAGCAAACCAAACGCATGATCCGCCGTGGCCTGCTCAAGGCCGTGGCGATTCCTGGTTATCAGGTGCCCTTCGGTGGCCGCGAGATGCCGCTGCCCTATGGCTGGGGCACCGGCGGTATGCAGCTGACCGCGGCGATTCTTGGCGCTGACGATGTGCTCAAGGTGATCGACCAAGGCGCGGATGACACCACCAACGCGGTGTCGATCCGGCGGTTCTTCGCCCGCACCGCCGGGGTCAAAACCACCACCCGTACCCCCGAAGCGACGGTGATCCAGACCCGCCACCGCATTCCGGAAACACCGCTTAGTGGCGATCAGATCATGGTCTATCAGGTGCCGATCCCTGAGCCGCTGCGCTTTATCGAGCCCTCGGAAACCGAGACCCGCACCATGCACGCGCTGGAGGACTACGGCGTGATGCACGTGAAGCTGTACGAGGACATCGCCACCTTCGGCCATATCGCCACCAGCTACGCCTACCCGGTGACGGTGGACGAGCGCTACGTGATGGACCCCTCGCCGATCCCCAAATTCGACAACCCCAAGCTGCACATGAGCCCGGCGCTGATGCTGTTCGGCGCCGGCCGCGAGAAGCGCCTGTATGCCGTGCCGCCGTTTACTCGAGTGGTGAGTCTGGACTTCGAAGATCACCCGTTCGAGATCCAGCGTTGGGACGAATGCTGCGCCTTCTGTGGCAGCCAGGATTCCTACCTCGACGAGCTGATTGTCGACGACGCCGGGACCAAGCGCTTCGTCTGCTCTGACACCGATTACTGCATGCAACGCCGTGACCTTGAAGAGGAGGGCGAGCAATGAGTGCTGCCGAGAAAATGCACCTGCACACCGACACGGCGCAGCCGCTGTTCAGCGTGCGCGATCTGACCCGCTTGTACGGCCTGGAGAAAGGCTGCCAGGGCGTGTCGTTCGATCTGTATCCGGGCGAAGTGCTGGGCATTGTCGGCGAGTCTGGCTCGGGCAAGTCGACCCTGCTTAGCCTGCTTTCCGGGCGTTGCTCGCCGGATCGCGGCACGGTCAGTTATCGCGACACAACCGGCAACTGGGTTGATCTGTACAGCGCTAGCGAAGCGCAGCGCCGCACGCTGCTGCGCACCGAGTGGGGCTTTGTAGAGCAGAACCCGCGTGACGGCCTGCGCATGGGCGTGTCTGCTGGGGCCAATATCGGCGAGCGGCTGATGGCTCAGGGCGTGCGCCATTACGGCGAACTGCGCGCGGCCGGCATCGACTGGCTGCAACAGGTGGAGATCGACCCGCTGCGCATCGACGACCTGCCGCGCACCTTCTCCGGCGGCATGCAGCAGCGCTTGCAGATCGCCCGCAACCTGGTGTCCAGCCCACGGCTGATCTTTATGGACGAGCCCACCGGCGGCCTCGATGTGTCGGTGCAGGCGCGCCTGCTCGACCTGTTGCGCGGCCTGGTGCGCGAACTGGACCTGGCGGTGGTGATCGTCACCCATGACCTGGCTGTGGCGCGCTTGCTGGCGGACCGGCTGATGGTGATGCGCCGCTCCCATGTGGTCGAGGCCGGTCTTACCGACCAGATTCTCGATGACCCGCAGCATCCCTATTCGCAGTTGCTGGTGTCATCTGTCCTACAGCCCTGACGTGTGTGCAGCCCGGATTGCATAAGGGCTGCCGGTCAATATGAGGTCAATCATGAATACGCTTATCGAGGTCTCTGGCCTCAGCAAGACCTTCACCCTGCATCAGCAGCACGGCGTGGTGCTGAACGTGTTGAGCGGGCTGCATTTCAGCGTGCGCGCCGGCGAATGCCTGGTGCTGCACGGACAATCCGGTGCTGGCAAGTCGACCTTGCTGCGCACCCTGTACGGCAACTACCTGGCCGCTGGCGGCAGCATTCGCGTGCTGCACAACGGCGCCTGGGTTGAGCTGGTCGGCGCCGAACCGCGCCAGGTGCTGGCGGTACGCCGGCAGACCCTGGGCTATGTCAGCCAGTTTCTGCGGGTGATTCCCCGTGTGTCGACTCTGGATGTGGTGATGGAACCGGCTCTGGCCCGTGGCTGGAGCAAAGCGGATGCCGAAGCGCGGGCGAAAAGCCTGCTCAGCCGCCTGAATATCCCCCAGGCCTTGTGGCAACTCGCCCCCGGCACCTTCTCGGGCGGCGAGCAGCAGCGGGTGAATATCGCCCGCGGCTTTATGGTCGCCTGGCCGTTGATGCTGCTGGATGAACCCACGGCCTCCCTGGACGACGCCAACCGCCAGGTGGTGCTGGAACTGATCGATGAAGCCAAGGCCGCCGGTAGCGCGCTGATCGGCATCTTCCACGATCGCGCTGCCCGTGAGGCGGTGGCCGATCGTTACCTTGATATGAGCGCTGCGGCGCAGCAGGAGTACGTATATGCCGGTTGAACAGATTCTTACCAACGCGCGGGTCATCACCGCCGAGCAGGAGTTTGTCGGCACCCTGGTGCTGCGTGACGGCCTGATCGCCCAAGTAGAAGAGGGCGTTAGCGGCTTGCCCCAGGCGCAGAACTTGAACGGTGATTACCTGCTGCCCGGCCTGGTCGAGCTGCACACGGACAACCTGGAAAAATACATGAGCCCTCGGCCGGGGGTGGATTGGCCATCGGCTTCGGCGGTTCTGACCCACGATGCGCAGATCGCTTCGGCGGGCATCACCACGGTGTTCGATGCCCTGGCGATTGGCGACGTCAACCCGCGCGGCAAACGCATGCAGCAACTGCCGGCGATGCTCGAAGCGATTGCTTCAGCCGCAGCGGCCGGGCATATGCGCGCCGATCACCGCCTGCACCTGCGCTGCGAGGTCTGCCATCCGGAGACCCTCGCGGTGTTTCGCGATCTGGTCGAGCATCCGCTGGTACAACTGGTCTCGGTGATGGACCACGCGCCGGGCCAGCGCCAGTTCGCCAAGGAAGACAAATATCGCGAGTACTACATGGGCAAGTACCACCTCAGCGAAGCGGAGATGGAGGCCTTTATCGTCGAGCAAGTGGGTAACTCGCGGCAGTACAGCGACCGTCAGCGCCGCAGCATTGTGGCCGACTGCCAGGCCCGTGGTATTTCTGTGGCCAGCCACGATGACGCCACGCTGGCCCATGTGCAGGAGTCGGCGGGTTTCGGCATGTCCATCGCCGAATTTCCCACCACCCTGGAGGCCGCCAAGGCCAGCCATGAGCTGGGCCTAAAGGTGCTAATGGGCGCGCCGAATATCGTGCGCGGCGGTTCGCACTCCGGCAATATCGCCGCCGCTGAACTGGCTCAGCAGGGTGTGCTGGATATCCTCTCCAGCGACTACTACCCGGCCAGCCTGCTGCAGGCTGCTTTGCTGCTGGCCGGGCAGGACAACGGCTATGATCTGCCGCGAGCGATTGCCACCGTCAGCCGCGTGCCGGCACAGGCGGCGGGGCTGCATGATCGTGGCGAAATCCGCGTCGGCCTGCGTGCCGACCTGGTGCAGGCGCAGGTGCATGCGGGCCAGGCGGTGATCCAGCAAGTCTGGCGACAAGCGAAAAGGGTGTTCTGATGAGTGGCCGGTTGATCTATCTGATGGGGCCTTCGGGCTCGGGCAAGGACAGCCTGCTGAATGCCGCGCGTGAGCGCTTGGCCGAACGTGGTTGTCTGATCGCCCGCCGGGTGATCACTCGCTCGGCGGAAGCGGTGGGCGAGGACGCCATCGGTGTGTCGCCGGCCGAGTTCGACCAACAGGAAGCCGCTGGTGCCTTTGCCCTGAGCTGGCGCGCCAACGGCCTGGCCTATGGCATCCCACGGCAGATCGATGACTGGCTGGCGGTGGGGCAGGACGTGCTGGTGAATGGTTCGCGCGGCTATTTGCCTAAGGCGCGCGAGCGTTATCCCGAACTGCTGGCGATTCTCCTGCAGGTGGATGAAGCAGCCCTACGCCAGCGCCTGCACGCGCGCGGACGGGAAAGCGCCGAGCAGATCGAGGCCCGCTTGGCTCGCAGCCGCGAACTGCAACTTCCTTCTGCCTCGGTGGCAGGGGATAGCGACGAAGGCGAATCGCAATACCTACTCAACAACTCCGGACCACTCGACCAAACCGTCACCCAGTTGCTGCAACTGCTTAGCGATGAGCGCGCATGCGCCTGACCCTGCTCGGCACCGGCGATGCCCGTCAGGTGCCGGTGTACAACTGCAGCTGCGCGGCCTGCGACAGCGCGCGGGTTTACCCCGCGCGGCGCCGCGGCCCCTGCTGCGCGCTGATCGAATGTGGCGCGCAGCGCTGGCTGATCGACTCGGGGCTGACCGATTTGTGCGAGCGCTTTCCGCCCCATAGCCTGAGTGGCATTTTGCAAACCCATTACCACGCCGATCACGCTCAGGGCTTGCTGCACCTGCGCTGGGGGCAGGGGCTGATTATTCCGGTGCATGGCCCGGATGATCCAGAAGGCTTGGCCGACCTGTACAAGCACCCCGGTATTCTCGATTTCAGCCAGCCGTTTGCCGCCTTCGAGCAGCGGCAACTGGGTGAGTTAAGCGTCACGGCGCTACCGCTTAATCACTCGAAACCGACCTTTGGCTATCTACTGCAAGGCTTAACGGCGAGTGGTGAACAGCGGCGTATCGCCTATCTGACAGACACCCTCGGCGTGCCGGACGCCAGCGCCGAGGTGCTGCGCCAGCAGCCGCTGGATCTGCTGGTGTTGGACTGTTCCACCGCGCCGCAACCCATCGCCCCGCGCAACCACAACGACCTGACCCGCGCGCTGGAAGTGGTCGAGCAGCTGCAACCGAGAGAAACCGTGTTGACCCATATCGGCCACAGCTTTGACGCCTGGCTGTTAGATAACCCCGACGCCTTACCGGCTGGCGTAAGCCTGGCTTTTGACGGGCGGGTGTTATGAATAACGCCCGCCGCATCACTCTGCTGCTGTGCGGCGCGGAAACCCTGGGTATGGCCGGCTTTGCCTTGTTCGCCGCCTTGCTGCCGGATTTTCAGGCGCTGTGGGGGCTGACTAATACCCAGGCGGGTTGGATTGGTGGTGGGTTCTTTCTCGGTTATATGGTTGCGGTACCGCTCCTCACCGGGCTGACCGACAAATACGATGCGCGGCTGATCTACCTCGCCGCGATGCTGCTGACGGCCGTGGCCAATGCCGGCTTTGTCTTCGCCGATGGTTTCTGGTCGGCCCTGGCCTGGCGAGTGCTGGCGGGCGTCGGCCTGGCCGGCACTTACATGCCGGGGCTCAAGGCGCTGTCCGAACGCATCGAAGGGCCGGCGCAGTCGCGCGCGGTGGCGTTCTATACCGCGAGCTTCGGCTTGGGCACTGCGCTGTCGTTTATCCTCGCCGGCGAGCTGGCCAAGTTCGGCGGCTGGCAGTTGCCGACGCTGCTCAGTGGCGTTTGCGCCTTGCTGGCCTGGGCCATGGTCTATTGGGGCTTGCAGCCCAAGGCGGTTGTGCAGCATGCGCCGCGCAAGCTGCTGGATCTGGCCCCGCTGAAAAACCGTGCGGTTGCCGCCTACTGCCTGGCGTATGCGGTGCATAATCTTGAGCTGTTTGCCCTGCGTGCCTGGGTGGTGGCCTTTGTGGTGTTTTCCGGGCAGCTGCAGGGCAGCGATCCCTGGCTGTCCGGCACCTGGGTGGCGATGCTGGTGACCCTGATCGGCATGCCCGCGAGCATCTTCGGCAACGAGCTGGCGCTGCGTTTCGGTCGGCAGCGCTGGCTGATCGCGGTAATGCTCAGCTCGGCCTTGCTGGCGGTGTTTATCGGCCTGAGCGCGGCCTTGCCGTTCTGGCTGATGCTGGTACTGGTACTGCTCTACAGCATCGCCGTCACCGCCGATTCGTCATCCCTGACAGCAGGGTTGATCGAAGTCGCGCCCGCCAGCCACCGTGGCACGGCTATGGCGCTGTATTCCTGCACCGGCTTTAGCGGCGCCTTCCTTGGCCCGCTGCTGTTTGGCATCAGCCTGGATGTGCTGGGTGACAAGAGTCTGCTCGGCTGGTGGGCTGCTTTTGCCCTGATGGGCCTGCTATTGCTGCTCGGCCCGCTGGCATTGTGGTGGGCGGGCAAAGCGCAGTCGGAACGCACCCTGCGCCAGCCGCGTGCGGAGGCGGCATAGGCAAGGCGATCTCACGCCTTAATCCAGCGGCAACTCGGTGGTGCGTTTGACCTCGCTCATGGCGATATGCGAGTGCGCTTCGTGCACATGCGGGCGTTGCAGCAGGTGGTCGCGCAGAAAGCGTTCGTAGCTGGCGATGTCCTTGGCCACAACCTTGAGCAGGTAATCCGAGCCGCCGGCCATGGTGAAACACTCCAGCACCTCGGGGTAACCGACCACGGCGCGCTCAAATTCTTCCAGATTGCTGCGCCCGTGCGCCGACAGTTTGATATCGACAAATACGGTGATGCTAAAGCCCAGTTGCTTGTGGCTGAGCAGGGCCACCTTGCGCTCGATAATGCCGTCTTCCTGCATGCGATGAATCCGCCGCCAGCAGGGCGATTGTGACAACTCCACCTTCTCGGCGATCTCGGCGGCGGAGAGGTCGGCATTGTGCTGCAGCAAGCGAAGAATTTTCCGATCAATGGGGCTGAGCAAGTCCTGCATGATTGTTCCTGAATTCTTGTATTTATTGGAAAGGTCATGCGCAGTATTGGCTTTTCATCCCGAAAATAGAAAGAAAATCTCCGTACTGCTCAGTCATATTCTTGGCCATACGCCTTGTGGGGCGATCCCGCACTAGGCTTAACAAGGGTGGCATTCACCGTTGCCAACCCAGCTCTCGATAAAAATAACAGGAGCACCACCATGTCTCTGGCCGAGATCCGCCTGGATGACAAGTACCGCCTTGCTACCGGTCACCTCTACCTGACCGGCACCCAGGCCCTGACCCGCCTGCCCATGCTGCAGAAGCAACGCGACGCAGCTCATGGCCTGAATACCGCGTGCTTTATTTCCGGCTACCGTGGCTCGCCTTTGGGCAACCTCGACAAGAGCCTGTGGGATGCCAAGCAGTACCTCAAAGAAAATCACATCCACTTCCAGCCGGGCGTCAACGAAGAATTGGCCGCCACCTCGGTATGGGGCAGCCAGCAGACCAGCCTGTTCCCCGGTGCGCGCTACGACGGCGTATTCGCCATGTGGTACGGCAAGGGCCCGGGCGTGGACCGCTGTGGTGATGTGTTCAAGCATGGCAACTCGGCCGGCGTTTCCGAGCATGGCGGCGTGCTGCTGCTGGCTGGCGACGACCATGGCTGCAAGTCTTCGAGTATCGCCAACCAGAGCGAGCATGCGTTTATCGCCGCCTCGATCCCGGTGCTTAATCCGGCCAACGTTCAGGAAATTCTCGATTACGGCATCATCGGCTGGGAGCTGTCGCGCTACAGCGGTTGCTGGGTGGCGCTGAAAACCATCGCCGAGAACGTCGATTCCTCCGCCGTGGTGGATGTCGACCCGCTGCGCATGCAGGTGAAGATTCCCGAGGACTTCCAGCTGCCGGAAGACGGTGTGTATATTCGCTGGCCGGACCCACCCCTGGCCCAGGAAGCGCGCCTTAATACCTACAAAATCTACGCCGCCCGTGCCTTTGCGCTGGCCAACAACCTCAACCAGATCAAGCTCGATTCGCCCAATCCGCGCTTAGGCATTATCACCACCGGCAAGTCCTACCTCGACGTGCGTCAAGCCCTGGATGACCTCGGCCTGGATGAAGCGCTGTGCGCTCAGGTGGGCCTGCGTGTGCTCAAGGTCGGCATGAGCTGGCCGCTGGAGCCAGTGTCGGTGCATGAGTTCGCCGAGGGCCTGGACGAGATTCTTGTGGTCGAGGAAAAACGCAGCATCATCGAAGACCAACTCACCGGTCAGCTGTACAACTGGCCCGTGGGTAAGCGTCCGGTGGTGGTGGGCGAGTTTGATGAGGCCGGCCATTCGCTGCTGCCGAACCTGTCCGAACTGACCCCAGCGATGATTGCCCGCGCCATCGCCAAGCGCCTCGCGCCGATCTACAGCAGCCCACAGATTGAAGAGCGTCTGGCCTTCCTCGCGGCCAAGGAAGCCTCGCTGGCCGCACCCAAGCACACCACCGTGCGCACCCCGCATTTCTGCTCAGGTTGCCCGCACAACACCTCGACCAAACTGCCGGAAGGCAGCCGCGCCCAGGGCGGTATCGGTTGCCACTACATGACCCAGTGGATGGACCGCAACACCGACACCTTTACCCAGATGGGCGGCGAGGGTGCGACCTGGATCGGCCAGGCGCCGTTTACTGACACCCCGCACATCTTCCAGAACCTCGGTGACGGCACCTACTTCCACTCCGGCCAGCTGGCCCTGCGTGCGTCCGTGGCCGCCGGGGTGAATATCACCTACAAGATTCTCTACAACGACGCGGTGGCCATGACCGGCGGCCAGCCCATCGACGGCGAACTGCGCGTCGATCAACTGAGCCAGCAGGTGTATGCCGAAGGGGTGAAACGCATCGCCCTGGTCACCGACGAGCCTGAGAAATATCCGACTCGCAACACCTTCGCGCCCATCGTCACCTTCCACCATCGCCGTGATCTGGATGCCGTGCAGCGCGAGTTGCGCGAGTTCCAGGGCTGCTCGGTGATCATCTATGACCAGACCTGCGCCACCGAGAAGCGCCGTCGGCGCAAGCGCGGCAAGCTGGTCGACCCGCAGAAGCGTGCCTTTATCAACTCGGCCGTGTGCGAGGGTTGTGGCGATTGCAGCGTCAAGTCTAACTGCCTGTCAGTGCTGCCGCTGGAAACCGAACTAGGGCGCAAGCGCGAGATCGACCAGAACTCCTGCAACAAGGATTTCAGCTGCGTTGAAGGCTTCTGCCCAAGCTTTGTCACCGTGCACGGCGGCAGCCTGCGCAAGCCGGAAGCCGTGGGCTTGAGCGCGCTGTTTATCGCCTTGCCGGAGCCGCGCCAACCCACGCTGGATCGCCCCTGGAATATCCTCCTGCCGGGTGTCGGCGGCAGCGGCGTCACCACTGTCGGCGCATTGCTCGGCATGGCTGCGCATATCGAAGGCAAGGGCTGCAGCGTGCTCGATCAGGCCGGCCTGGCGCAGAAATTCGGTCCGGTGATTACCCATATCCGCGTCGCCGCCAAGCAGGACGATATCTTTGCCGTGCGCATCGCCGCCGGTGAAACCGATCTGCTGCTGGGCTGCGATCTGGTGGTCTCGGCCAGCGAAGAGGCTTTGGCCAAGCTGAATGACAAGATCGCCCATGCGGTGGTCAACAGCCATGAAGCTGCGACCGCCGAATTCACCCGCAACCCCGATGCCCAGGTGCCTGGCGCGGCCATGCGCGAGGCGCTGATCGAAGCGGTGGGCGCGAGCAAAACCCACTTTGTCGATGCCAGCCGCCTGGCCACCCGCCTGCTCGGCGACAGCATCGCCACCAACCTGTTTATGCTCGGTTTTGCTTACCAGAAGGGCCTGGTGCCGGTGTCCGCCGAAGCCATCAACAAGGCCATCGAGCTTAACGGCGTGGCCGTGCAGCTCAATCAGCAGGCATTCCTCTGGGGCCGTCGCGCCGCCCATGATGCGGTCGCTGTGGAGCGTCTGGCTAAGCCGGAAGTGATTGAAGCGCCGCATTGCCAGAGCCTGGAAGAAATCATCGCTGACCGCGTGGTGCGCCTGACCGCCTACCAGAACGCCGCCTACGCCGAGCGCTACCGCGAGCAGGTAGCGCGGGTGCAGCAGGTCGACAAGAGTGCTGACCAAGCGCTGAGCAAGGCCGTGGCACGTTATTACTTCAAACTGCTGGCCTACAAGGACGAGTACGAAGTGGCGCGGCTGTACAGCGACGGCAGCTTTATCCGTCAGCTGGAGGCGCAGTTCAGCGGCGACTACCGCCTGGAGTTCCACCTGGCACCGTCCTGGCTGAGCAAGCCGGATGCCAGCACCGGCGAGCCGCGCAAACGTCAGTTCGGTGCCTGGATGCTCAAAGCTTTCGGCGTACTGGCCAAGTTCAAGTTTCTGCGTGGCACGCCGCTGGACCTGTTCGGCTACAGCGCTGAGCGCAAGCTGGAGTTGGACCTGATCGACGACTACGAGCAGAACCTGGACTACCTGCTCAAGGAGCTCAACGCCGACAACTACCGCACCGCGCTGGCGCTGGCCGAGCTACCGGAGCAGATCCGCGGCTATGGCCACGTCAAGGAACGCAGCCTGGCCAAGGTGCGCGAGCAGAGCAGCCAGCTCAAAGCGCGCATGCTGGTTAGCGAGATCCAGGCCGTGCACCTGTTCGAGCCAGCTGCCTGACAGGCAGCGTGAAAACTACTGCGCTCGGTGATGCTGCGTTAAAAACAGGCTAAAAGTGCTCATTTACAGTCGTAAACTCCGCTTTTTAGCCTGTTTTTGCCTCGCCTGACCTTCGCTCGCTACGTTTTCACACCGCCTGCGCCCTCTCTTTATTTCAACAACAAGAACAATCAAGGAACTCCCATGTCCGTGTTTTCCCATATCGATTTCGACCACCACGAACAGGTGGTCTACGGCCACGACAAGGCCAGCGGCCTGCGGGCGATTATCGCCATTCACAACAGCAACCTCGGCCCGGCCCTCGGCGGTTGCCGCATGTGGCCCTACGCCAATGACGATGAAGCGCTGCGCGATGTGCTACGTCTGTCGCGCGGCATGACCTACAAATCGGCCCTGGCCAACTTGCCGCTGGGGGGCGGCAAGGCAGTGATCATCGGCGACCCGCATACCGGCAAGAGCGCGGCGCTGTTCCAGGCCATGGGTGATTTTGTCGACAGCCTCGGCGGGCGCTATATCACCGCCGCCGACTCCGGCACCGGTGTTGCGGAAATGCAGATCATGGCTGAGCGCACGCGCCACGTATCCGGCGCCGTGCTGCGCGAAGCGTTCGCAGGCGGCACGCGCAATGGCGATCCGTCACCGTCCACCGCTTACGGGGTGTTTATCGGCATCCAGACCGCAGTCAAACACCGCCTGGGCCGTGATGATCTGCACGGTTTAAAAGTGGCGATCCAGGGGGTAGGGCAGGTGGGCTTCGACCTGGCGCGTCAGCTGAAAGCCGCTGGTGCCGAGCTGTGGGTAACCGATATCGTCGAAGCCAATGTGCGTCGCGCGGTCGAGCAACTGGGCGCAACCGCTGTGCCGCAACAGGCGATTTTCGGCCTGGATGTCGATGTATTCGCGCCATGCGCCATGGGCGGCATTATCAACCAGCAAACCCTGGAAGCCCTGCGCGCGCCGATTATCGCCGGGGCCGCCAACAATCAGCTGGCCGATGCCAGCCTGGCGGAAACCCTGCGCCGCAACGAATGCCTGTACGCGCCGGATTACGCGATCAACGCCGGCGGCATTATCGATGTCTGCTACGAACGCACCGGCGGCAGCGCCGCACAGCTTAAGGCGCATATCGAAGGCATCGGCGCGACCCTGGAACAGATCTTCCAGCGCGCCGATGCGGCGAGCAAAACCACCGTAGAAATCGCCGATCAGCTGGCCGAAGAGCGCTTCGGCCGATAAAGCAGCTAAATGTTGATCAGCATTGCTGGCAGGCTCGGCGAAACCCGTAGGAGCGGGCCATGCCCGCGATGCTTTCAGGTCAACAGCGATTCGCCAGCATGGACTATGCGTCGCCGCCGCGACAAAGGCCTTTGACAGCTGCTTACTCCAGCATCAGCGCCAAACTAATCCCATGCGGCTTAAACCCCAGGCCAGCATAAAAAGCATGGGCAGCCTCACGGCTCTGGCTGCTGGACAGCGCGACCTTGTAACACCCCCAGGCGCGGGCGCGTTCGATGGCTTTGCCCATCAGCGCCTGGCCAATCCCTAGGCCGCGCGCCTCAGTATCCACCACCACATCTTCCAGAATCGCCGAGCGGGCAAAATTGTGCGCCAGGTGCTCAATCAGATTGATCGTGCAGGTGCCGAGCAACTTGCCGTCACGTTCTGCCACCAGCACCACACGGCTTACCGGCAGCTCGCTCAGGCGCAACGCCAGCAGCTTGGCATCGGCGCGCGGCTCATCGGGCGCGAGCTGCTGCAGCAAGGCAGCCAGGGCAGCGGCATCGTTAACGCTGACCGCCCGCAGGTGAAAATCGGCAAAAGGCGAATCCGGCAGATGATGCGAAGCAGCGGGGCGCATGGCGATCTCCTCTCCTTATGACAGCCGGTTGGCAGTCAGTTGGCAGTATGGCGCCGAGATGATGGCAGCGGCATGACAAACGCCTGCGGTCTCGCTAAGATGCCGCCCGCTGGTGGCCCGTCTATCCAGCCTCAGTTCCCATAGTTCAATGGATAGAATAAGCCCCTCCTAAGGGCTAGATACTGGTTCGAATCCAGTTGGGAACGCCATCTTTCCTGTGCTTGCACAGTCACTGTGTGAACCTCAGTTTAATCAGGTGTTCTGCTCATCGCTTTGATCACGCTGCAACTGGCTTACAGAAAAATGCCCGCATAAAGCGGGCATTTTTGTTTAAAGCCTGTGCTTTAGTTACCGCGGTAGGTCGAAAAGCCGTAAGGGCTGAGCAGCAACGGTATGTGATAGTGCGGCACGGTGCCGTCGACTTCGAAGATCACCGGCACTTCAGGGAAGAAGCTCGCCGTGGCGTGTTTCTTGAACCACTCTCCTGTCTTGAACGTCACGCGGTAGGTGCCTTTCTCCAGCGCTTTATCTTCCGGGTATAGGGCGGTGATGCGGCCTTGTTCGTTGGTTGCGCCGCTGTTGAGCATGTTCCAGTTTTTACCGTCCTGTTTTTCCAGGGTCACGTTGACTTCAGGCGAAGGCAGACCGTCTTGCAGGTTCAGCACGTGCACGCTCAGCGGGTTACCAGCTGCCAGGGCCAGGGAGGAGAGGCCGCTGAGGACAGCGCCGGCAAACAGGGTTTTCAGCAGTTTCATGGTGTGACTCCTAATCAGTGAGTGGTAGGTAAAACTTGGGCAATGGCTTTCAGGGCGCAGCCTTCATCAATTTCGGCGCCGCCAGCACCGGCTACGCCGATTGCCCCGATGACCTGATCGCCCACCTTCAATGGCACGCCGCCACCGAGCAGCAGTAGCTCATCGAGGGTGTTGAGGTTCTTGGCATCCGGGTTGTTGCGGGCACGCTCAGACAGCAGGCGTGTCGCGGTTTTAGTCGACAGGGCGGTAAAGGCTTTGCGCTGCGCCGCCACGGTGTTGTGCGGGCCGACATTGTCATCACGCTGCACCGCAACCAGGTTGCCGCCGCGGTCGACTACGGCGGCAACGCCGGTACGTCCCTCGGCATGGCACGCGTTCAACGTCGCGCTGAGCAGGTCGTTGGCCAGGGCCAGGGTTACGTCTTGGCGTTGAGCGACCTTCTCGTTGGCGGCCCATGCGGCAGAAGAACCCATGGCCAGTGCGAGTAATGACAAGGTGGCAGTGCGAAGCAACATATCGGTCTCCAAGGTTGGGCTCAGCTGAGCGATGGGTGACCATGCTGCCCAAGCGTCACCGTCAAACGGATTGCGCTTGGATTACTAATTTGTAATGGGAGCGCCGCGCAGAACGGCCTAGGCTATGCGCCTGTGCTGGAGGAAAAGATGCGCATTCTGGTGGTCGAAGACGAAGTAAAAACCGCGGATTACTTGAGCAAAGGCTTAGGTGAGTCGGGGTATCGCGTGGACGTTGCCCTGAATGGCCTGGATGGCCAGCACCTGGTGCAGGAACATGAGTTCGACCTGATCATTCTTGATGTCATGTTGCCCGGTTTGGATGGCTGGCAGCTGCTGCAGATCATTCGGCGCAAGCTGCAAACACCGGTACTGTTTCTCACTGCGCGTGATGCAGTGGAGGACCGTGTCAAAGGGCTGGAACTGGGCGCTGATGATTACTTGGTCAAACCCTTTTCTTACGCCGAGTTACTGGCTCGCGTACGTACCTTGCTGCGTCGTGGGCCTCCGCGTGAGGTTGAGCAGTTTCAAGTGGCGGATCTGCACCTAGACCTGTTACGGCGCAAAGTCACCCGCAATGGTGAACGCGTGACCCTGACCAACAAGGAGTTCTCTCTGCTGCACTTGCTGCTCAGCCGTGAGGGGGAGGTGTTGTCGCGTACCTTGATTGCTTCGCATGTCTGGCAGATGAATTTCGACAGTGACACCAACGTGGTCGATGTGGCCATCCGCCGCCTGCGCGCCAAGGTCGACGACCCATACCAGCTTAAGCTGATCCACACTGTTCGCGGCATGGGGTACATGCTTGAGGCGCAGTCATGAGGCTGTGGCCGCGCGCGTTGAGCGTGCGCCTCGCCGTGATGTTTGCCCTGGTCAGCACGTTGTTATTGGGCCTAATTGGTTTTTCCCTGTACCAATCGCTGCAGCGCGAAATTGCCTGGCGCGATGATCAGGCATTGCTTGGCCGGCTGGAGCGCATGCAGGCCTTGCTTGACGACAGCCAGAGCATTGAGGCCCTGCGCAGCAGACCGCAGCTCTATGAAAACATGCTGGGTAATCGCGATAGTTTGCTGTGGATTATCGATGACGCCGGGCAGCGACTGATCGAGATCAACCCAACCTTAATGCCGCTGCCCGTATTGCCAGCTGCCGAGCGAGCCACCCTAGGCGATAGCCCAAGCAGTGAACCTTTGCGCCTGGCCTGGTTGGATGTCACCCGAGGCGATCGTCGCCTAACCCTGATTGCCGGAAAGTTGCTCAGTGAGCGTGAGCAGATGCTAGCGGCGTATCGCCTCAAACTCTGGTTGGCCTTATCGGTTGGCGCATTCTTAGCATTTGGGTTCGGCTGGCTGGTCAGCCTGCGTGGTTTGCAGCCGGTGCGACAGCTGGCAATGCGCGCCGCTGCCATTGACGTGCAGCACCTACACCTGCGCCTGGATGAGTTTAAAGATGTCAGCGAATTGCAGGGGCTCAGCAAGGCGTTAAACCTGATGCTCGCGCGTCTTGAAGACGGCTTTGCCCAGCTCTCGCGCTTTTCAGAAGACCTCGCCCATGAGATGCGCACTCCGCTGAGTAACCTAATGGGGCACGCGCAGCAAACCCTCGCACGTCCACGTTCAGTGGATGAATACCAGAACTTGCTGGTTTCCAATCTTGAGGAGTACGACCGATTGGCGCGAATGATCGACAGTATGTTGTTTCTCGCGCGTACCGAGCAGGCTGATGCTTCGATCAACCGGCAACTGGTTGATCTGCACGAATTGGTCGAACAGCTCTGCGAGTACTTCGATGGCACAGCACAGGAATGCGCAATCGAGTTGATTAACAAGGGCAGTGACACTTTAGTCGCCGACCCGCAGTTAGTCCGTCGGGCCTTGGCTAACCTGCTGGCGAATGCGCTGCGTTACGGCATACCTGACAGTGTTGTCACCATCAGCAGCAGTTTGTGCGATGGAGTCGTTGAGATCAGCGTGCACAACTTCGGTGAACCCATTGCCGCCGAACACCTGCCGCGTCTGTTTGAGCGCTTTTATCGCTGCGACCCCTCGCGTAACCAGCCCGATGATTCGGGTGGCCTGGGCTTGGCGATTGTGCGTTCGATCATGCATGCCCATGGCGGTCAGGTTCGCGTTACCAGCACCCAGGCGGGCACGAGCTTCAGTCTGCTATTTCCGCTGGATAGTGCTTAAGCCACCCAGTAAAAAGCCCCGAAATCTGGTTAGAAGTCGGGGCTTTATGTTTTGAGTTCTTGTGGGGGCTTTGATTTTTAGGGCTTAAACGTTCTCTACAGCAAACGCTGAAGTGATTGGCTCTAGCGCACTACTCGGCAGCTTGTGCGGCGCTTCGATACGTTCTTTTAGCTTTTCGGTGAACTCGACAGCTGAAGCCTGATCCTTGAAGTTAAGCTTTATAGCCCCGGTGTTTACTAACCATTTTTCGCCGTCTTCTATCACCATCTTTGAAATCGAGATTTCCATGCCAGTTCCTCTCGCGAATTGAGTCGAACCGTGAGTTTTAGGCAAAAAAAGACCAACAAACGTCGGTCAAATATTAATTTAGGAGGAGCACCTGATGAGCATCAGATGACGCCATATTCTCTCCAGATTGTTGCACGCGTGTGACGAATTCAGGTCCATTCGTCTGCGGCTCGTTCTCTGCAACCAATCCGTAATAATTGTCTACTACCTTGCCGTCTTCACTCGAGGGCAAGATTTTGAACCGCAACGCACGCAAAACGTTAACCACCATTGCTGAACACAACGAAGACGCAGCCATTGCACTCATGCGCGCTGCAGAACGTACAGGTGATCAAGTCCTTCGGCAGCAGATGCTCAGGGTTATTCATCAGCTGAACGAGGATGCACTTGACCTCAGATCCATCCGTGACGATTCCATGTCGTCATCTCGGAAGCTTGCTTGATTAGCCAGCCTTTGAGGCTCACGCCCTGCGCCTGCAGGAACGCCCGCTATCGTTCCTTTCTCGTGCCCAGGCTAAGCATGTGCTTCGACATACCTTCGCTTATCACTTCGTCATCACTGGCGAGAACATCCTGACCCTGCAGAAGGTGCTTGGTCATGCGTCCGTCACCATGACCATGAGCTATGCACATCTGACACAGGATCACCTGCAGGAAGCTTTGTGCTGCAATCCCATCTTCGACTCTTTTCGACACCGGTCTAGGTCAGAAAGCAAAAAGCCCCGAAATCTTGTTAGAAGTCAGGGCTTTAAAAACTGCGATTTGGAGCGGGCGATGGGAATCGAACCCACAGCTCTAGCTTGGGAAGCTAGGGTATTACCACTATACGACGCCCGCAGCGGGTGCCTTTATACCGGAAGTCTTGGCCGAAATGAAGCCTGCAGCGCGGCTATCTGTGGCTGGGCGCTGCAGGCTTGGCGCATAGCGGTGGTTCATACGGCTATCGCGTGGTGCAGGTCATGCTGTGGGCGGTTGCTGGAGCTGTTGCGTGCCGGGGCCTGCAGGAACTTGAGCATGACGGACTGACTCTGCAGCCAGGCCTTCTTGTGCTCCATGTCGAGAAAGTGCCCGGTGTTGTCGATAGTGGCGAACTGGCAGTCACTCAGGTACTCAGCAAACAGGCGCACGTCATCCGGAGAGGTGTATTCGTCGTGCTCACCGTTGATAAATAGCAGCGGGATGTCGATGGCCGCCAGGCACTCCATCTGGCAGTGGTTGTCCATATGTACCACCTGGTTGATGTGCGCGTGCAACTGCAGGTACTCGTGGCTGTCGAGGCTGCTGATATGGCGATGGTTGTAGCGCTTGAACAGGGAGGGTAGGTATTTGCCGATGGTGCTGTTGACCAGCTGGCCGACCTTTTCGCCGTCGATGGCATTCAGGTAGGTCATGCCTTTTTCCAGGTAGTCGAGCATCGGTGCGTTAAGCAACGGCGAGAAGGAGGTGATCACCGCCTTTTCGATACGCGCCGGGCGTTGCGCCAGAGCGAGCATGGCGGCGACGCCACCCCAGGAGAACGACAGCAGGTAGTCGACCTGAAACTGTTCGATCAGCTCCAACAGGATGGTGGCTTCATCTTCCTTGCTGATCGGCCGGCTATGGCTGTTGTGCGGCTTGGACTGGCCGGCGTAGGGCTGATCGTAAAGCACCACATTGAACTGTGGTTGCAGGTACTTGATGGTTTGCGCAAAGGCGGCGGTGGTTGCCAGCGAGCCGTTGATCAGGATGATGGTCTTGCGCGCGCTGGGGTTGGCATAGAACTCCGTGTGTACCTTGAACGTCCTGTGTATATCGACGACAGCGGTGGCTGGCTTCATGTCGTTTCCTCCTGGCGCAAAAATGGGCATGGCAAAACGGCGATGCCGTTAAGCCGGGCTAAGCAGGACAGTCAGGAAAGCGCCTGGACGTGACAGCAAGATGTCAGGCTGAAGGATTTTATAAGTTATTTATTTTCAATCAGTTAGGGCTGAAATAGAGCATCCGTCCACGACCTTTTGGCAGGTGTGGAGTGGCGTCTTTGACCAGGCAGGAACCCATTTCGCGCAGTGCGCAAGTAACCGATGGAACGCTTAGATGGCTTGCGTGACTATTAAGTCACGATAAGACCTTTTGGTTTTATTTAAGCAGCCGCGTTCGGGCTGGCGCAAGTGAATATTGGAATATCGAATAACCGTTTGTCGGTTAGCTAGCTAAGTATGTGACTTGAGCACGAACTGCCTTAGATGCAGGCGATTTCCGCTTCTGTCAGGGCGCGGTATTGGCCGGGGGCCAGCTGCGGGTCGAGTTGGATGGCGCCCATGCTCAGACGGTGCAGGCCGATGACCTTGTTCTGGAAGTGGCCAAACATGCGCTTGACCTGATGGTAACGGCCTTCGTGTAGGGTCAGCAGGGCGCTGTGGCTGTCCAGAATCACCAGCTCGGCGGGCAGGGTGGTGAGGTCTTCATAGGCGAAGTACAGGCCGTGGGCGAACACCTCGATGTACTCAGGAGTAATCGGCTGTTCGGTCTCAACCCAATAGACCTTGCCCAGGCGGCTGCGCGGCTCGGTCAGGCGGCGTGACCATTGGCCGTCGTTGGTGATCAGCAGCAGGCCGGTGGTATTCAGGTCCAGGCGGCCGGCCAGGTGCAGGTCGGCTGTGTCCGGCTCATCGAGTAAATCCAGCACGGTGCGGTGTTGCTCATGCGCGGTGGCGCTGACCACGCCGATGGGTTTGTGCAGCATGAAATAACGTGCGGCTTTGCCGGCTTGCAGCAGCTCGCTATCGACCTCGATTCGACTGAACTGGCTGACTTCGCACAGGCCATCGCAAACCACAGCACCGTCCACTTTCACGCGGCCGCTGGCCAGCAGTTGGCGCGCTGCTTGGCGATTGAGTTGGGGCAGGTTGCTGAGAAAGCGGTCGAGGCGCATGGCTAGCTGTTTGCTGGCGGGGTTTCAGGTGGCAAGCCCTGAGCGCAGCGTGGGCACAGGCAGCTGCGGTTGCGCTGCTCGGGTGGCAACTTAGCCAACTGCGCGGCATCGACCGGTACGCTAAAACACCAGCATTCGCTCACCGGTGCGTCGGCGCCAGCCTGGGCGCATTGGTTGAGCTGCCCGCAGCAGGGGCAGCGGTTGGTTTCATCACTCACGCGATTTCTTCACACAGGCGGTTGCGGCCGCCCTGTTTGGCCCGGTACAGGGCGCGGTCGGCGCGGGTGATCAGCTGCTCCAGGGATTCATCGGCATGCAATTGCGCCAGGCCGATGCTGGTGGTGATGCGTAGCTGCGCGCCGTTGAAGCTGATGCTGCTTTGCTCGGTTTGCTGGCGGATTTTCTCGCCCAGCTCGCGTGCTTGCTCGGGCGTTGTTTCCTTGAGCAGCAGAATAAATTCCTCGCCACCCCAGCGGCAGATGATGTCGGACTGACGCAGGGTGCTGCGCAGGTCGCTGGCAAAGCGGCGCAGTACTTCATCACCGGCCATATGGCCGTGGCTGTCGTTGAGCTGTTTGAAGTTGTCCAGGTCGAGCATCAGGGCGCACAGCGCGCTTGGGCTGCGCCGGGCTTCCTGCACGGCCTGATTGGCCAGCAGGTCAAAGCCACGGCGGTTGGGCAGCTCGGTCAGGAGGTCGGTGGTGGCCAGCGCGCTGATGCGTCGCTGATAGCGGCGCAGCACCAGGCTGACCAGGCTGATGACGATAACGGTGACCACCAGGCAGATCAGCAGATTGAGGTACAGCGACTTGCGGATGCCAGCGACCGCGCCGTCCTCATGTTTGTCGACAAACAGGTACCAGTTCAGCTCGGGGATAAAGCGCACATTGAGGAAGTGATCGCGGCCGTGTTCCTGATACTCGAAGTCGCCGCTTTGTGGGTGCGGCAGCTTGGCCTGCAGCTCTTCCAGGCCGGGAATTTCACTGAGCGACTGACCAACCCGCGCGCCCATCGGCCCGCCGTTGGCACCCGTGAGCACCAGCCGACCATTGGTGTCGACGAAGAACACACTGCGCTCATAGCGCTGCTGGTAGGTGTCGATCAGTTTGACCACTGCATCCACGGTCAGGCCGACGCCGGTGGCGCCGATAAAGCGCTGCTCGTAATCGAACACCTTGTAATTGATAAACACGGTCATGCGGTCGTCGTTGGCCATGTCGACGTCGACATTGATCTCGTATGGGGTCTGCATGTCGCGCACGCGGAAATACCAGTCATCGCGTGGCTCGTCTTCCTTGACCTGCTTGAGCACGCCTTTGGCCTGGTAGTAGGTGTGGGTTTTCTCGGAGACGAAGAAGCTGGTGACCGTGGCGTAATGCTCCTGCACTTCACGCAGGTAGCGGGTGATCTGCTCAGGATCCTTCTCGCCGCTCAACACCCAGTCACGCACGTAGGTGTCGCGGGACATCATCGAAGAAATCAGGATGGGCCGAACCAGGTCCTTCTGGATTTCCGAGTAGACGTTGTCCGAGGTCAGCGGCAGTTCGGTATTGATGATGCCGGAGCGGATCGAGTCCAGAGCGGTGTAGTAACTGGCCAGGGAGGTGGCAAGGAAGCCACAACCGAGCAGAACCAGCAGCAGCGCAATCAAGGACCATTGCCGGGCCAGGGGGGATTTGTGAGGCATGCAAGGCTCTGCTGGTTAAATAATCGCCGCATTGTAGCGTTCGGCAACGGTTGGCGCTGCTGAAACATCTGTGCCTGGCCGATTTACCGGCAGCCATGACGCTTGCTGCGCAAGGCCTTGAGGACTATGGTGCGGCAACACGAAGAGTCTCCTTGGTGACCCGTACCGCCGCCCGGCGTACGCCTTGCTGATCTGCCCCTGACCGCAGTCCTTTCAGCACACCGAGCCCCCATGCCCAGCGCACCTGCCAGCTATCGCATCAAATACTCCACCTTGAGCATTGGCCTTGAGGATTTTCACCTGTGCTCGCTGCGCGACAAACAGCAGTTCGCTGACCTCGACGGCCTGGCGGAAAAAGCTGGAATCTCCTCGGCCACCTGGTCGCTGTTCGGTCAACTCTGGCCGGCCGGTGAAGTGCTTGCGCAAACCCTGAGCGGTATGGCAGTTGAAGGGCTGCGCATTCTTGAGCTGGGCTGCGGCCTGGGGCTGACCAGCCTGGTGTTGCAGCGCCTGGGTGCGGATATCACCGCCAGCGACTATCACCCGCTGGCGGGCGAGTTTCTGCTGCGCAATGCCGCGCTTAATCAACTGGAACCGGTGCCTTATCAGAGCTGCGACTGGGCTGAGGACTATCAGCAGCTGGGCCTGTTTGATCTGGTGATCGGCAGCGATCTGCTTTACGAGCGTGACCATCCCAGCCTGCTGGCCGGGTTTATCGACCGCCATTGCAACCGCCACGCGGCGGTGCTGATTGTCGATCCGGGCCGTGGCAACAGCGCGCGGTTTTCCCGGCATATGCTGGAGCACGGCTATCTGCAGCTGGCCGATAGCCTGAACCTGCTGGATAACCCGGATGCGCCCTTTAAGGGGCGCATCCTCAGTTACCGGCGTTAGCCCCTCAGACTTCTTCTAATACCACTACGCGCTGGCCCGCACGCACCGGTGAGCCGGGTTGCACGCGCACCTCGCGGACTACCCCATCGCGCGGGGCGAGCAGGGGGATTTCCATCTTCATCGACTCCAGTATCACCAGCACATCGCCAGCTTTAACCAGGTCGCCTTCACTCACCTGAACTTGCCAGAGGTTGCCGGCGATATGGCTGTCGATGCTGTGCAGGCCGGCGCCGAGCGGGGCGTCTTCGCCGAGATCGGCGGCGACTTCCTCACTCTCGTAGTGCGCCTGGCCGGAGGCGATCCAGCGCTGACGTTCGGCGTCGAAGGCGGCGCGTTGCTGGTTGCGGAAGGCGTCGATGCCCTCGGCCTCGCGGTCGAGAAAGGTCTGGTAATCAGCCAGGGCCAATTCACTGTGCTCGATACGCAAGTCATAGCGGCCCAGGGGGAAGTCACGACGGATACGCAGCAACTCGTCTGCCGAGACCGGGTAGAAGCGGATCTGGTCGAAGAAACGCAGCAGCCAGGGCTTGCCGTCGAAGGCGGCGACTTCGCGGTAGCGGTTCCACATCTGCAGGGTGCGGCCAACGAACTGATAACCGCCGGGGCCTTCCATGCCGTACACGCACATATAGGCGCCGCCGATGCCCACCGAGTTCTCGGCGGTCCAGGTGCGTGCCGGGTTGTACTTGGTGGTGACCAGGCGATGGCGTGGGTCGAGCGGGGTGGCCACTGGCGCGCCGAGGTAGACGTCGCCCAGGCCCATCACCAGATAACTGGCTTCAAAGACCGTTCTGTACACCTCATCGAGATTGGGCAGGTCGTTGATGCGGCGGATAAATTCCAGGTTGCTCGGGCACCAGGGCGCATCCTTGCGCACCGTGGTCATGTATTTGTCGATGGCCAGCTGGCAGGCCGGATCGTCCCAGGACAGTGGCAGATGGACGATCCGCGACGGTACGCGCAGGTCCTGCGCGGCGCACACGGCGTCCCATTCGCCGGCGACGATGCCGAGCAGATCGCCAAGGGCCAGGGTTTCCGGCTGGTAATGCACCTGCAGCGAGCGAATGCCGGGTGTGAGGTCGATCACGCCGTTGAGGTTTTTCGCTTCCAGCGCCTGCATCAGCGCATGGCCACGGAAACGCAGCACCAGATCCAGCTCCGCCGCGCCGATTTCCAGCAGCAAGTGGGTGTCGCCGGACAGGCGCGCGACCAGGCGTTTATCGGCTTCGCCGATATCGAGCACGATGGGGCTTTGTAGCTCGGATTCACTCGGGGAACTTGGCGGCATATTGGCCCCGGATTGCAGCCGGGCTACCAGGTCACTTGTTTCTGCATTGCTGGCCTTGGCCAATTTTCGCGCGGTGGCGATATCCACCGGTGCAAAGCGCACCTTGTCGCCTGCTTTCAACTGCCCCAGCTGCCACAGATCCGCCTCGATAATCGTCACCGGGCAGACAAAGCCGCCCAGGCTCGGGCCGTCCGGGCCGAGGATCACCGGCATGTCGCCGGTAAAGTCCACCGCGCCGATGGCGTAGGGGTTGTCGTGGATATTCGACGGGTGTAAGCCGGCTTCGCCGCCGCTATCGCGCACCCATTCCGGTTTTGGGCCGATCAGGCGCACGCCGGTGCGGCTGGAGTTGAAGTGCACTTCCCAGTCGGTGGCGAAGAAGGTTTCGATATAGGCCGGGGTGAAGTATTCCGGTGCGCCGTGGGGGCCGTAGATCACGCGGATTTCGCGCACGGCTGGCAGGGCGCTGCACAGATCGGCGGGTAGTTGCGCACCGGCTTGGCGGTCAGTCAGCGCAGGGATATGCAGCACGTCACCGGCACGCAGGGCACGACCGCCGTGGCCGCCGAACTGGCCGAGGGTAAAGGTGCTTTTGCTGCCGAGGTAATCCGGCACCTGCACACCGCCACGTAGGCTTAGATAGCTACGTGCGCCTGCGCCCTGGATGGTGCCCAGGCTCAGGGTGCTGCCAGCTTTGATCAGCAGCGCGGTATTCAGTGGCTGCTCAATACCATCGACGCTTAGCGGGATGGGTGCACCAGTGACCGCTACCACTGCATCGGTGTTAAAGCGCAGTGTCGGGCCGCTCATGGTGATTTCCAGGCCGGCGGCATCTGCCGCGTTGCCCAGCAGACGATTACCCAGGTGCAGGGCGCGGCTGTCCATCGGCCCCGATGGCGGTACGCCGACGGCCCAGTAGCCGAGGCGGCCGGGGAAGTCCTGCACGGTGGTCTGGGTGCCGGCGCTAAGCACTTCAAAGGTGTTGGCCTGATAAATCAGGCCTTCTAGGCAGCGGGTCCAGGGGTTGCCGCTGGCGAACGGTGCGTCAGTGAGGATTTGCCGCAGGTACTGGCTATTGGTTTCCACGCCATACAACAGGGTATCGGCCAGAGCCTGGCCGAGCGCAGCACTGGCCGCATCGCGGCTATCGGCCCAGGTGATGACCTTGGCGATCATCGGGTCGAAGTAGGGCGGAATTTCGCAACCGGCTTCGACCCAGGTATCGATACGCAGCGCTTTGCCGTCGGCCTTGGGGAAGCTGACTGCGGTGAGCAGGCCGGGGCTTGGCTGGAAGTCGCGGCCCGGGTCTTCGGCGTACAGACGCGCCTGGATGGCGTGGCCGCTGGGTTTCAATGTTTTCGTCAGCTCGCTCAGCGGTGCCAGGTCGCCAGCCGCCAGTTCGATCATCCAGCGCACCAGGTCGACGCCCCACACCTGTTCGGTAACGCCGTGCTCGACCTGCAGGCGGGTGTTTACTTCGAGGAAATAGAAGCGTGCCGCCTCGCTGTCGTAGACAAATTCCACGGTGCCGGCGCTGCGGTAGCTGACCGCCTTGGCCAGCTTGATCGCCGCAGCGCACAACTCTTCGGCCATGCCGGCCGGCAGATTCGGTGCTGGGGTTTCTTCCAGAACCTTCTGGTTGCGCCGCTGCACCGAGCAGTCGCGTACACCGAGGGCCAGCACTTCGCCGCGACCGTCGCCAAACACCTGCACTTCCAGATGACGGGCGCGCTGGATGTATTTCTCGATAAACACGCCGCTGTCGCTGAAGTTGTTCTGCCCCAGGCGTTTGACCGCCTCGAATGCATCACTCAGCTCGGCGGCGCTGTTGCATACGCGCATACCGATACCGCCGCCGCCAGCGGTGCTTTTCAGCATCACCGGGTAGCCGACCTGCTCGCCCGCGACCAACGCGGCGTCGAGGTTTTCCAGTAACTCGGTGCCTTCCAGCATTGGCACGCCATGCTGTTTGGCCAGGGCGCGGGCGGTGTGCTTGAGGCCGAATACCCGCAGCTGTTCCGGAGTTGGGCCGACAAAGGCGATCCCGGCGGCTTCGCAGGCTTCGGCAAAGGCGGCATTTTCCGAGAGAAAGCCGTAACCGGGGTGGATCGCGGTGGCGCCGCTCTGTTTGGTCACGGCGAGAATCTTCTCGACCACCAGGTAGGTGTTGGCTGCCGGGCCTTCGCCCAGGCTGTGGGCCTCGTCCGCCTGCTGGATATGCAGGCTGGCGGCGTCTGCTTCGGAGTAGACGGCTACGCCCTGTACATCAAGGGCGCGTAGCGTACGCAGGATGCGGCAGGCGATGGCGCCACGGTTGGCGATCAGCAGTTTGTTGAACATTCGAGGTGTCCTCGAAGGGGCGGGCCGTCCCGCGGTAGTGATGCACCCTATGGTCGTCCATAGGTTGTAGGAGCGGGCCATGCCCGCGAAGAGCGTTCGCGGGCATGGCCCGCTCCTACAGGTCTGGTTGTAAGCTTTTCGTTTTTAACCTGCTCAATCCCACACCAACACCTCAGCCGGAGTCGGGTTGTAGCCGTTGCACGGATTGTTCAGTTGCGGACAGTTGGAGATCAGTACGATCACGTCCATGTGCGCCTTGAGTTCGACGTATTTGCCGGCGGCGGAGATGCCGTCTTCAAAGGTCAGGCCGCCTTCGGGGGTGACCGGCACGTTCATAAAGAAGTTGATGTTGGCGCTGATGTCGGCCTTGTTCAGACGGCCGTCGTGCAGGCTCGCGCGCAAAAAGTTGTCGCGGCAGCTGTGCATATAGCGCTTGTCCAGGGCGTAGCGCACCGTGTTGCTCTCCTGGGCGCAGGCGCCGCCGAGGGTGTCGTGGCTGCCGCAGGTGTCGGCGCTGATGGTCAGCATCGGCTGGCCCAGGTTGGAATACAGCACGCTGCCGGTAGTCAGGTACACGCGGTTCTGTTTGCGCAGGGTGCGTTGCACGTCATAGCGCTCGCGCGGGTTGCGCGCTGAATAGAACAGCGTATCGACCGCCTGATTGCCTTCCAGGTCGAGCAGGCGCAGGGTCTGGCCGGCTTTTACTTCGCAGAGAAAGGGTTCGCCAGCGGCGATGGTGGCGCGGTACACCGCAGCTTCCGGGTGCTTGTCGCTTGAGATAAGAGTCATGCTGGCCGGCCTCAGATATACAGACGTTCGGTGTTATGGAAGCCACGGGCGTTTTCCGGGCGCGAGGTGCGGCACAGCACGCTGATGCCGTCGCTTTCGACCTTGTGCCAGCTCAGTTGCAGCGGCTTGGGCGCGTAATTGGGGTTGGGGTCCATGGGGTGCTGCAGGGCGGTGAGCACCACCAGCGTGTCCATCGGCGCGTACAGCTCGATGTAGTCGCCGGCCTTGGAGTTGCCCGACTGGAAGTGGAAGCAGCCGTCGCTGTCGACCGTCACCTTGCTGAACAGGTTGAGGCACATCAGCAGGTCTTGCAGATTGAGGTTCCACTTGCCCATTTCCACCAGCAGGTTGTCCACGCCGTTGCGGAAGAAGCCGTTGCGTAGTTGCTGATAGTTGCCGCTGCCGTACTTCTCCTGAACTTCCTCGGCGTTGAGTACGCCGCCGAAGCTGTCATGCCAGCCGCAGGTATCGGCGGTGATGGCAGCGAGCACGCGACCCATATCCGAATACAGGCAGTGGCCGGCGGTGAGCTTGGCGGTGTGCTGGCATTTGAGGCTGTCGGGCAGGTTGAGCCGCTCACTTTTCTCGGCGGCGTTGAGCAGCAGCAGGCTGGCATTGGCGCCGCCTTCAAGGTCGGTGATACGCAGCAACTGGCCGCGTTTGAGGACAAAGGAGGTATGCCCGCCGCCGGGAACGAGTTCCTCGTAGAGCGTGGGGCGCAGGCTTAATGAGGCAGTCATTGGGTGCTCCTACAGGGCCGGTTGCAGATTGCCGGCGATATGCGCGGGCAACGCTTCGACGGCGGCGCGGGTGGCGCGGCGGTCACTGTTGAGGGGGATGTCGTAGGTAATGCGCGCGCCGAAGGCGTTCGGCGCGTGTGGGTCAATGCGGGTCTTGTCGAACACCAGCAGACGGGTGCCGAGGCTGAAGCCCTCGCTCAGGTCATGGGTGACCATAAATACGGTGAGCTTGGTTTCGTGCCACAGCTCCAGCAGCAGGCCGTGCATGTCCTTGCGGATGCCGGGGTCGAGGGCGCCGAAGGGCTCATCGAGCAGCAGCACGCGCGGCTTCATGATCAGCGCCTGGGCGATGGCCAGGCGTTGCTGCATGCCGCCGGAGAGCTGGCTGGGGTATTTGTCCAGGGCGTGGCCGAGGCCGACCTTCTTCAAAATGACCTCAGCCTGCGCGCGGGCGTCGCGCTTGGCGGCGCCAAACAGTCGGCCGAGCAATTTCGAGCGCGGCAACTCCAGGCCGATGGCGACGTTGTCCAGCACACTCAGGTGCGGGAACACCGAGTAGCGCTGAAACACCACGCCACGGCTGCTATCGGGCTCGGCAGCCAGCGGCTCACCACCGAGCAGAATCTCGCCCCGGCTGGCGCGCTCCTGACCGAGCAGCAGGCGCAGAAAGGTCGATTTACCGCAGCCGGAAGCGCCGACCAGGGTGCAGAACTCGCCTTCATTGATGCTCAGATTCAGGCGCTCCAAAACAACCTGGTCTCCATACTCCTGCCAGACATTCTTCACTTCGATAAAGGCACCTACTGCGCGAGCCGCTGGCTGCGTCGCGCGGTGCTCGCAATCCTCATGGACGAGATGTCCACTCCGGTTGCTGCGCTCCGGGCTTCTTGCCAGTGACTCGCTCGCTACGGTGCCGCTCTTTATGGTTTTCATGCTTTCGCTCCCTCGTACCAGGGGAAGCACACGCGGGTGGTCTGGCGCAGGCCCAGGTCCATCAGCCAGGCGAGCAGGGTGATCCACACCACGTAGGGCAGGATCACGTCCATGGCCATATAGCGGCGCACGAGGAAGATCCGGTAGCCCAGGCCATCGGTGCTGGCGATGGCCTCGGCGGCAATCAGAAATAGCCAGGCTGAGCCAAGTACCAGACGCAGGGCGATTAGCAGGCGCGGTAGCAGTTGCGGCAACACCACGCGCAGGATCAGTGTCCAGGTGCTGGCGCCGAGGGTCTGTGCCTTGATCAGGATTTCTTGAGGAATTTCGCGGGCGCGCTGTTCCAAATCACGGGCCAGGATCGGGGTGATGCCGATGACGATCAACATCACCTTGGACAACTCGCCGAGGCCGAAGACGATAAACAGGATGGGCAGGATCGCCAGTGGCGGCACCATCGACAACACCGTGAGCAACGGTGACAACGGCGCGCCGAACAGCGGAATGATGCCCGCCGCGATACCCAGGCACAACCCAGCGAGGGCGGCAATGCCGATGCCCATGGCCAGGCGTGTCAGGCTGGCGGCGCTGTCCTGCCAGAACAGGTAGTTGCCGCTGCGCTTGTCCTCGGTAAACGCCAGGCGATCAACCGCCGCGGCCATCTGACTGGCACTGGGCAGCAGTTTGTCGTTGGGGTTATCAGCCAGACGTTGTGCCGAGCCTGCGAAATAGGCGAACAGCAGCAGGGCGAAGGGCAGCAGGATCAGCAGCAAGCGACCGCTGCGATCCGGGTGGCGGTTGATCAGGCGCATAGAGTGTTCTCGTGTGGCTTGGGCCCACTCCCCCGAACCCTCTCCCGCAAGCGGGAGAGGGTAGGGAAGGCGTTACAGCGTGCCGTCAGCCGCCATCTGCATATAGCTCGGATCAAAGCGCAGTTTGAGGTTGCCCTTGTCACCGGTGACGACGCCTTTGGCGAAGCTCATGCCAATGGCGTTGGCACTTTGTGCACCTTCGCCGAGCAGGCCGTGGCCAAAGGAGAACTCCGCGACCTTGGTCATGGTGGCCGGTAGTTTCGGGCTGGTGGCGAAGGCCACGGCGTCTTTGGCCGAATAGAACATTTTGGTCGCTGCCAGCTGCGCTTCGTAGCCCGCCAGGTCAGTACCGGAGGCTTTGGCCATGTGCTCGCGGGCAGCCCTGCCGGCCGGGGTGTCGGCACTCATGGTGGCCATGATTTCGTACCAGGCACCGGTCAGCGCTTTGCCGAAGGCCGGGTTGTCCTTGAGGGTGTCGCTGTTTACCACCATCAGGTCGATGATTTCGCCGGGAATCTGGCTGGAATCGAACACCTTTGTCACGCTCGGTGTGGCTTCGATTTCGGCCAGCAGCGGGTTCCAGGTGGTCACGGCGGTGACGTCGCTGGTGGAGAAGGCCGCGACCATGTCGGCGTCGGAGGTGTTGACCACTTTCAGGTCTTTCTCGCTGAGGCCGGCTTTTTCCAGGCCGCGCGCCAGCAGGTAGTGGGACACAGACAGCTCGACCAGGTTGACGTTCTGGCCCTTGAGGTCACCCAGGGTTTTCTTCTCGCCCTTGAGCACGACGCCGTCGTTGCCATTGGAGAAGTCGCCGATGATCAGCGCGGTGCTGTCCACGCCGCCAGCGGCCGGAATGGTCAGGGCATCCATATTGGTCATGGTGCAGCCATCAAACTGGCCGGCGCTGTACTGGTTGATCGACTCGACGTAATCGTTGATCTGCACCACATCAATATTGATGTCGTACTTTTTCGCCCACTTGTCGACGATGCCTTCGGCAGCGCCATATTCCCACGGCATCCAGCCGGCGTAGATGGTCCAGCAGACGCTGAAGTCGGATTTCGGCGCCGCATGGCTGTTGACGCTGATGGCAGCGGCCAGGCCGGCGGCGAGTACTGAACACAGACGGGACTTACGCATGGTGGAACCTCCAGTTCGAAAATGGGCGGGCAGGAGTGCGCGGCGGTTTCCCCACGAGTGGGGCGCGTTCTCCCGGGCTTTTATCCCGCCGTGTAACCTCGAAGGAGGTCGCCAACTCTCGGACCAGTCACCCGCAGATCTGTTGATCGCGGATCGGAACCCTAGTCAGCTATTGCAAATTGTGGTGCCGCGATCCCGCCGCAGCGGGTTGTTCCTGCACAGCTTGGTTATTGCGAACATCGTGCCAGCTCAATCAGGCCCCATGGGCTCGCGGGTTTTGCCCGCGCCAGTCCAGGGCTGTGCGCCCTTGCGGTGCGTGTGAGCATCGGCGTGCTGCATTGCAGGGCGCTGCGTGTTACAGGTTTTTCTCGGCAGCCATCTGCATATAGCTGCCATCAAAACGCAGCAGTATGTTGTCGGCATTGCCCAGGCTGCGCTCCCCGCTGAAGGCGATGCCGAGCTTATCCAGACCCTTGCCGTCGTGGCCGAGCAGCTTCTGCTGATCGGCGAACTGGGCGACCCGCTGCATCAGCTCGGGCATCTTGTTGGCGCGGGCAAAAGCCAGCGCATAACGCGGCGAATAGAACGAACGCAGGGTGTCGAGTTGCTGGCTGAAATCCTCCGGCGTGGTGCCGGCGGCGCTGGCCATCTTCGCCCGAGCGGCGCGCCCAGCATCGGTGGGCATGCCCATCAGCCGCTGGGTTTCGAACCAGGCACCGGTCAGCGCTTTACCCAGCTCCGGGTGGGCGGCGAGGACCTTGCTGTTGACCACGGTGAGGTCGACGATCTCGCCGGGAATCAGGTTGGAGCTGAACACCTGGCTGACCTGGGTCTGCTGCTTGATCTTGGCCAGAATCGGGTTCCAGGTGATCACTGCGTCGCCCTGGCCGCTGAGGAAGGCTTCGGCAATCTGCGTGTCGGACACGTGCTGGATGGTCACATCCTCAGGCTTGAGCAGGGCCCATTCCAGGGCGCGGCTGAGCAGGTAATGCGATACCGAGTTCTCCACCAGCAGCACGGTCTTGCCCTTGAGGTCCTTCAGGGTCAGGCCCGGACCGCGTAGCAGAATGGCATCCGCACCGTTGGAGAAGTCGCCGATGATCAGCGCGGTAGAGTCGACGCCTGCGGCAGCTGGGATGGTCAGCGCATCCATATTGGTCATCGAGCAGGCATCGAATTCGCCGGCCGTGTAACGCTCGATCGAGCCGACATAATCCGGCACTTCGCTGACTTCGATACGGATGCCGTACTGATCCGCCCATTTCTTCACGATGCCTTCGCTGGCGGCATAACCCCAGGGCATCCAGCCGGCAAAGATCGACCAGCACAGCTTGAAGGTTTTCGGCTCACTCGCCGCATGGGCGGGTTGCAGTAGCAGTGTGGCGAGCAGACAGGTGGTAGTCAGGCGGGCGAGCAGGGTGCGTAGCGGCATGGGTAACCTCGGGTCAGTCAGCGGGAACAGGAAAGCGAACAGCAGTGCTGTGCGTTCTCCCGGGCTTTTATCCCGCCGTGTAACCCCTTGGCCGTGGCCACTGCGTGAGGTCGTCGACTCTCGGACCAGCCATTCGCTGCAGGCATTGCTCAGCGAACCGGAACCCTAGTCGACCATTGCAGATTGTCTGGCTGCAAGCTGCTTGCCGCCGTACGCATTTCCTTTATGCGTAGAACGCTAAGCGAGGACTGTGCCAGGTTGGTGTGTGTCAGCTGGCACGACGGACAATAGGGCACCGAAATAATTTGTCATGAAATCTGCTAAGCCGGTGCGACGCACTGGATGGCATGGCCTGTTGTCTATTCATTGGGAGCAATCCCTGGCAGCGACAACGGTCGCTGCCGCACCCGCGGTCGAAGGAGGCCGCTATGTCATACAAATCCATGCTGCTGGCGTTGTTGGTTTTGTCTTTAAGCGGTTGTGCGGTCTATGGCGGCGGCAATGGCTATGGCCACCGTGGTTATGATCGCGGCCATTCGCATACCTATTACCAGGTGCAGCGCTACCCGGTTTATGTGGTGCCGCAGCCGCAGCGCTACAGGGCCTATCACCATGATGGGCGACGCTATGATGATCACCGCCACGCACCGCGTTATTACGTGCCTGCACCGCAGCCGCGCCATTACCAAACGCACCAATATCAGAAGCGCCACGATTACCGCATTGTGCAACCGCACGCTGGCTGGGATGGCCGCCGTGACCATTACCGCAACCAGCAACAGCAGCGTCATGATGCCCAGTGGGGTGGAGAACGCCGTGGTGGTGATCGGCGCGATGAGCGTAAGGGTTGGGAGCGGCAGCGCAACTGACCACCCTCTTTAGGCGCGCTACGAATCAGGCTCGCCTTCAAGTTGACGGCCGAAGAGTCGATCTTCGGCCAGTATCTCTTCCCGCATGGCCTGCGCCGCTGGTGACAGGCTATGCCCTGCGCGGCTGATGAGGGCGTAGGCGGATTGCTCGGTCAATGCACCTGCTTCCAGCGGCAGGCGGGCCAGGCGACCTGTCTGGATATCCTCGGCCACCACATCCCAGGGCGCCATGCTCAGTACGTCGCTTTCAGCCACTAGTGTTTTGAGCACCATAAAGTTGTCGCATTGAATGCTCAGCGGCTGCTCGCGCCCGCTGAGTGCACTAAGGCTGCGCGCCACCGCCAGTGGCAGTTGGGTGCCTGCCAAGGGGTAATCAAGTAGATCGTGCATGCGCAGCGTTGTGTGGGCCAGCAGCGGATGGCCGGGGCGACAGAACAGCACCCCGTTGTGGCGCTGCAGTGGTTCGATGCACAGCAGTGGGTCACCGATTAGCTCGCGGCTGTCGGCGACAAACAGCTCCAGGGCGTCATCCAGCAGGCTGCTGCGCAGGTCTAGCCAGTTGCTGATCTGCAGGTTGACCCGCACCCGTGGATAGCGCAACGCCATGCGACCCACTGCGCGTGGTATCAGGCGCGCGGCCGGGTAGGGGCCGGCGCCCAGGCGCAGTTCTCCGGTTTGCAGATTACCCAACTGGCTGACGGCGTTTTTCAACGCCTGGCTGCCAGCCAGCAGACGCTGGGCGTGCTCCAGCACCAGTTGGCCGTGGGTGGTCAGGCTGATGCCGCGGCTGTGGCGGTCGACCAGGTTACAACCGAGGCTGCTTTCCAGCGCCTGGATGCTGCGACTCAGGGCGGGCTGGCTGAGATGCACGGCCTCGGCAGCACGGGCGAAATGGCCGTGTTCGGCGAGGGCGACAAAATGGCGAAGCTGACGAAGGTCATTCATGCGCTGATTGCATCATTTATTGATTTGGAATGCATTGGAATTATTGCTGTTGCTTGGCCACTCTTCCCACACAGCCAATAACAATGAGCGACTCGCATGTTTTTACTGAATCGAACTGCCGCCGTGCTGCTGAGCCTGGCATTACCCCTGGTCAGCCAGGCCGCCCTGCCTGAGGAAGAAATCCGCCCGTCGATCAATCCGGAGCTGGCCGAGCACACCAAACACTTCGCGCAGAAGGTCTATCAGGTGGCCGGCAACGTCTATTCCGCTGTCGGCTGGCAGCTGGGTAACGTGGCGATGATCGAGGCCCCGGAAGGTCTGATCATCATTGACACCGGTGAGTCGGTCAGCGAGTCGCGCAAGATCATGGCCGAGTTCCGCAAGATCAGCGACAAACCGGTCAAGGCGGTGGTCTATACCCACTTCCACCCGGACCATATCAATGGCGTGAAGGCCTTCGTCAGCGAAGAACAGGTGCGCAGCGGCGAGGTGCAGATCATCGCCCACGACACCCTGCTGGCCAATGTGGTGGCGCAGGGGGCCTTGGTCGGGCCAATTCTCTCGGTGCGTTCCGGCTACAGCTTCGGTGCGGCGCTACCAGCCAGTGACCATGAACAGATGAATGCGGGGATCGGCCCGTTGGCCAAGGCCGAGGCCTCGACCTTTATCGCCCCGACCCTGACCTTCAAGGATAAGCTCGACACCCGCATTGCCGGCCTGGACCTGCAGTTCTTGCATGTGCCCAGCGAAGCGCCGGATGAGATCATCGTCTACCTGCCGGATAACCGTGTGCTGATCAGCGCCGAGGTGGAGCAGGGGCCGACCCTGCCGAATATCCACACCCTGCGCGGCACCAAGTTCCGCGACCCGGTGGTGTGGGTCGAGAGCCTGGACAAGCTGCGCGCCTATCAGGCCGAACATATGGTGCCGCTGCATGGCCGCCCGGTCAGCGGCCAGGATAAGGTCGAGGAAGTGTTGCGCATGACCCGCGACGGCATCGCCTATATCCACGATCAGAGCGTGCGCTGGATGAACAAGGGCCTGACTCCGGACGAGCTGGTCGAGAAGGTCAAACTGCCGGCGCACCTGGCGGGCTACACGCCTTACCTGCGCGAGTACTACGGCACGGTTAAACACAGCGTGCGGCAGATCTACAACGGTTACTTGGGCTGGTTCCAGGGTGATCCGGTGGCGCTTGATCCGCTGCCGCCGAAAGACAAAGCCGAGCGCCTGATTGCGTTGATGGGCGGCCGGGAAAAGCTGCTGCTGGCCGCCGGCGAGGCCTACCTCAAGGGTGATTATCAATGGGCTGCCGAGCTGTCCAGCTACGCCATTCAGGTGGACAACGAGGATACGCTGGCCCGCGACATCAAGGCCCGCAGCTTCCGTAAGCTCGGCTACGCCAGCATGAACATTAACTGGCGCAACTGGTACCTGATGAGCGCCATGGAGTTGGAAGGCAAGCTGGCCGGTGAGGATGTCCAGCAAATGGCCGTGAGCATGCGCAGTGCCTTTCTCTCGGCGGACATGCTGAAAACCTTTCCTGCGCGAATCTTCCTGCAAAACTGGATTACCCGGGTCGACCCGGAAAAGGCCAATGATGTCGAGTTGACCCTAGGTTTCAGCTTTCCGGATATCGGCGAGCAGTGGGCGCTGGAAGTGCGGCGCGGTGTAGTGCAGCTGCACCAGGGCATTCCCGAGGGCACCACGCTCAAACTGACCCTCGACAAGACGTATCTGGACACCGTAATGAGCGGCGAGAATGGTTTGCTCAAGGGCGCCTTGCTGGGCGATGTACAGGTCGATGGCAGCCTGCTGGAAATCAAGACCTTTCTTGGCTGCTTTGACTTCAGCGATACGCCGATTGCCCTGACCCTGCGTTGAGTGAGGAGGTGTGTGACCCGACCAAAGTGCGGACTCACTTGAGGCGTTATCAGGGCAGACTACTCAGGTTTTTCATCTGATTAAGGAGTGCTTTATGCCTGTTCTGATATTCGCCAAAGGCGCGCTGGCCGCGTTCTGGCTGATGGCGCTGCTCAACGTGCTCTACCCCATGGGCGAGGGCTGGTACCTGGCCGTCAACCTGATTGCCGGTGGCATGCTGCTGGCGCATCTTGGCGAGCTGCTGCTGTTCAAGGCCCGCCTGGTCGGTCAGCCGCAGCCTTGGTTGCAGCGGGTGCAGGTGCTGTTGTTTGGCTTTATTCACCTGCGTGGTTTGGCGCGCGTGTAGATTTCTGGTGTGTGCTGCTCCGTTCAGCGCGGCGTTTGATGACGGCGTGCTGAGCAGAGGAGCCGTGATTGCTCATTTCTTGAATATGTTCGCGCAAAGCCTGTTCTGGCCGCGCATGCAGGTACTTCCTCAGGTCGCCTGCTTTTCGCTCTGGTGGTCATCCTGTCACAGGCATAGCCACTCACTTCGTGTGTAACGGCTGCCGCGCTTATGCGTCTATCGCTTGCCTGATGATGGTCGCGTCACTGCTCGGGGTGTCCGTCCATCGGCGAACCGCCTAAGAAAGCTCCCTGTGAGTGCGATTCTTGCTTGGTCAATAAAAGGTGTGGCGCTGCAGTTACAACTTAAAACAGGTAGGTAACGCCACTTAATAGGCGTTTTGTAATTATATGAGCGGATTCTTTATTGCTATTTCATCTATCTCTGTTGTGAAGTTTGTCTCGGTCTGTATGGGAGAATTCTGAAATGAATTTGGTGGCATATTGCTATTAAATTCAGCGATTGGTATAAATTTGACGGCATTCGAATAACTATAACTTAGATGACTTTTTATTGACGGCGTAAAATTGGCGCCTCACTAAATGACTGCTACAACATATTCGGAAATTATCTGTTCATGAGTACTTCCAGCGATATTTCAAGTTTGTTCAAGCTGTTCGGTGGACGTTCAGCCCACTACCAGGAAATCTCTCAGGAAGACGAGAAACAATCCTCCATGGAGCGGTGGCCGGGTGTGGCCAAGGTCGAGCTGTCCGGCGTTGCCGCTGAGCCTGCGGTGCTAACTCCGTCGGGTGCTGCGTTCCGTCCGGCGCTGTTTGCTGCTGTTGCTCCGGTGAGTCCGGCAATGGCGCCTGAGCCTGCGCCAAGCCCTGAGGCGGAGTCTCAGGCTAAAGCTGTTGCTGCACCTTATGCTGCTCCGGATTGGGCATCAGAAAGCTTGCACAGCCTGCTCGGTAAACTGGCTCAGGAAGATCGCCGGGAGGTCGTCAGCGCGCCTGTTCGTGTGGCCCGCCCACGTCCGAATCTTGCCAACATCAAGATCATCGCTGTGATTTCTGCCAAGGGCGGGGTCGGTAAAAGCACACTCGCTGCAGGCTTGTCTGCTGTGATGCAGCGTCAGGGACGCGCAGTGCTGGCACTTGACCTTGATCCGCAGAGTGCGCTGATCAATCATTTGGGTGTCGCCATCGATCCGATGCAGGTTGCTGCCGAAGGTCTTGCTCACTGCGTCGCCGATGCGCAGATGCGCGATTTTTGTCAGCCAACGCCCAGCGGAGTTTTTGTCCTGCCGTACGGCATGGTTGATGAAGGTCAGCGCCGTACGTTTGAACGGCAGTTGGAGGACGAACCTGATTGGCTAGCACAGCAGCTTTCTGAGCTGCAACTGGCTGACGGTTCAGTGGTCGTGCTGGATACCCCGCCGGGTCCTTCGGCGTACTTGCAGCAAGCCCTTTCGGTTGCCAATGTGGCCGTGGTGGTGAGCTTGGCTGATGCAGCTTCTTACGCCACGCTGCCGATGATTGATCGCCTGCTTAGCACCTATACAGCCGATCGAGCGGATTTTTACGGCGCGACGTATGTCATCAATCAGGTCGACCAATCGCGCAAGCTGAGTAAGGACATCACGCAAATCATGCGCGGCATTTTGGGCAGTCGTGTGGCAGGCATTATTCACCGTGACCAGTCTATTGCCGAAGCCCTTGCCTACAACCAGAGTGTGCTGGATTACGACCCGAGTGGGCAGGGCTGCCACGATCTGCAAGCCATTGCCCTGAACGTTCTTGCCAAGCTCTTTGCGACTCAGCGGAGTGAGCAGTTGGCATGAATTTAACCGGCATGTTTCGTGCCCGACGTGCTGCTCAGGGAACTACTTCACCCTATGTGCTAGACCGGCCGACCTGCGTCGTTCTGGTGCTTGTGGTCGTGGCCCTGCTGGCGTTGATGATCATCGTACCCATGGATGTAGAACAGCAAATGCTGTTCTCCGCTGGGTGCATGATCGCAGCCCTGGTGTTGCGCCGCGCGGCGAATCGCGTCGCCATTCTTGCCATGGTGGTGCTCTCCGTTGTGGCCTCGCTGCGTTACATGTATTGGCGTCTGACCTCATCCCTAGGCTTCGACAACTGGCTCAACATGCTGTTTGGTTATGGCTTGGTACTGGCCGAGCTCTACGCCTTGCTGGTATTGCTCTTTGGCTATTTGCAGACGGCCTGGCCGCTGCAGCGCAAGCCATATCCGCTTCCGGCAGACAGCAGTGTCTGGCCAACTGTCGATGTATTCATTCCGACGTATAACGAGCCGCTGGATATCATCAAGCTGACTGCTTTTGCAGCGCAGGCGATTGACTGGCCCAAAGACAAGTTGCGTGTGTATGTGCTCGATGACGGTCGCCGGGACGAGTTCCGCGAGTTTTGTGAGTCGGTGGGGATCGGCTACATCATTCGGCCGGATAACAACCACGCCAAAGCCGGCAACCTCAACTTTGCCCTGACCCAGACATCAGGCGAGTACATTGCCATTTTCGATGCGGATCACGTGCCGACGCGCTCCTTTTTACAAGTGGGCATGGGCTGGTTCCTCAAAGATCCGAAGCTGGCGATGCTGCAAACGCCGCACTTCTTTTTTTCTCCCGATCCGTTTGAAAAGAACCTCGACACGTTCCGCTCCGTACCGAACGAAGGCGAGTTGTTCTATGGGCTGGTTCAGGACGGCAATGACCTGTGGAACGCCACATTCTTCTGCGGTTCGTGCGCCATCATCAAACGCGCTCCGCTGGAAGAAGTGGGTGGAATCGCCGTTGAAACGGTAACCGAAGATGCGCACACCGCACTGAAACTCAATCGCCTGGGTTACAACACGGCGTACTTGGCGATACCTCAGGCAGCCGGTTTGGCCACGGAGAGTCTGTCCGGTCATATCGGGCAGCGCATTCGCTGGGCGCGTGGGATGGCGCAGATCTTCCGCACCGACAACCCGCTGCTTGGCAAAGGCCTCAGCCTTGGGCAGCGGTTCTGCTACCTGAATGCCATGCTGCACTTCTTCTATGGCTTGCCGCGCCTAGTGTTTCTCACGGCACCGTTGGCCTACCTGATTTTCGAGGCGCAGATTTTTCAGGCACCGGCCCTGCTGATTGTGGCCTATGCGTTGCCGCATATCCTGCTGGCCAGCGTCACCAACTCAACCATCCAGGGGCGCTTTCGTCACTCGTTCTGGAACGAGGTTTATGAGTCGGTACTGGCCTGGTACATCATGCGCCCGGTGTTGTTGGCCATGGTCAACCCCAAGCTTGGCAAGTTCAACGTGACGGCCAAGGGTGGGATGATCGATGAAAGTTATTTCGACTGGAAAATGGCACGGCCGTACATCGTTGTCCTGGCGCTGAATCTCATCGGCATGTTGGTGGGCGTGGCCAAACTCGGGTTCGATCCAGATGCCAGCGCCGTGACCTTGCTGATCAACCTGGTCTGGACGCTGTACAACATCATCATCAGCGCAGCCGCCGTTGCCGTAGCCAGTGAGGCGCGGCAGATCCGCGCCGAACCGCGTGTGTTTGCCACCTTGCCAGCCATGCTGGGCCTGGCCAATGGCAAGACAATTGCCTGCCAAACCAACGACTTTTCACAACGCGGTGTTGGCATTCATTTGCCCGAAGGCGTTCAGGTTGCCTGTGGTGAAGAGGTGCATGTCTCCCTGTTTCGCGATGGTGAAGAGGGCGTTTTTCCGGCCAGTGTGGTGTTCAGCCATGGGCAGACCCTGGGCCTGAACTTCGCCAACCTGACCTTGCAACAACAAAGTGAACTGGCACGCCTGACGTTTTCGCGAGCTGATACCTGGGCCAAGAGCTGGGGCACGGGCGTGGTGGATACCCCGCTCGGTGCCCTTGCTGAAGTGACCGGTATTGGATGGCGCGGGATATGCCTGCTGTCGCGTGCCACGTTCGATGAATCCGTGCGTCATGTTCGCGCCCTGTCTTTTACCTTTAAATCCACTCCGAGGAATCCATGAGTCAGAAACGCAAAGGCATGCTATCCCTCTGGTTCATCTTGTCGATTCCATTGCTTACTTCAGCCTTGTCGACTGCCTGGGCTGAAGAGGTTGTCGAAACGCAGGAGCCTGTCACTGAAGACGGTGCGTTAGTCGAAGAAGTGGTTGTTCCCGAGTTTGTTCCGACCTACAGCGCCACGCTCAAGCAATTGGGGGCCAATTACCCCATGCACTTGCGCGGTATTGAAGGCAGTGACAGCGTCAGCTTCGATGTGCGAGCCGATCAAGTGGTGACCAAAGCTCGGGTCAACTTGGAATACAGCTACTCGCCTTCTCTGCTCAGCGATCTCTCGCAGATCAACGTGATGGTCAACGATCAGGTGGCTGCCAGTCTGCCCGTTCCCAAAGAGACCGCGGGTACATTGCAGCAGCAGGTGGTGGATATCCCGGCGCATCTGGTGACCGAGTTCAACCGCCTGACGCTGCAGCTGATTGGCCACTACACCATGATGTGTGAAGACCCACTGCATTCAAGTTTGTGGGCCAAGGTCAGCAACACCAGCCAACTTGAACTGGAGACCACGCAGATAGCCTTGCCCGACGATTTGGCTCGGCTGCCTTTGCCGTTCTTTGACGGCCGTGATTCGCGTGCGCTGGAATTGCCTTTCGTGTTCGCCAGCAGCCCTGATAATCGCAGCCTGGAAGCGGCGGGTGCGGTCGCGTCCTGGTTTGGTGCATTGGCCAGTTATCGTGGTGCGCGGTTCCCGGTTAGCCTGGCGCAATTGCCTGAGAAGGGGCATGCGGTTGTTGTCATCGTGGGCAGTGCTTCCGTGGCCGGAATTGAACTGCCACAGAGTGCGACACCAACGCTGAGCATGATCACCAACCCCAATGATCCGTTCGGCAAGCTGCTGGTGATTGCCGCCCGTGATGGCGATCAGCTCAAACAGGCCGCCCTGACCCTGGTCACGGGCAGCAAGGTGCTGGCAGGCGCCAGTGCGCAGATTGAGCGGTTTGACAGCCTGCAGCCTCGTAAACCCTATGATGCGCCGAATTGGTTGCCCAGCGACCGTCCGGTACAGCTGGGGGAGCTCAGCGACGCTAAACGTTTGAGCGTTTCCGGCTACGACCCAGGCACCATCAATCTCCCCATGCGCCTGCCGCCTGATTTGTTCAACTGGCGGGAAAAAGGGGTGCCACTGCATCTTAAGTACCGTTACACCCCGCAGCCGGTATCAACCAACTCGTCGCTGCTGATCAGTGTCAGCGGCAAGTTCATCAAATCGCTGCCATTGCCGTCGCAAGAGAGCTTGAAGGACGACGAGTCGTTGCTGGCCAAGCTGCAGGATGATGAGAGCCTGCTGCAAGAGAGCAAGCTGCTTCTACCGCTGGACAGCCTGCCGCTGCAGTCTGCGCTGCAACTGCGGTTTATGTACGACTACATCAAGCAGGGCGAGTGCCGCGACATCATCATCGACAACATGCGCGGCACGATCGAGGCGGACTCCACCCTCGACCTCAGTGGTTATGAGCATTTTATTGCCATGCCCAACCTGGGCGTGTTTCAGAGCAGTGGTTTCCCCTTCACGCGTATGGCTGACCTTTCAGAAACGGCTGTCGTTATGCCAGCGAATGCCGGTGTGGAAGAAATCTCCCTGTACCTCGATGTTATGGGCCGTTTTGGCGATTCAACCGGCTTACCCGCCAGTGCTGTCAGTGTCACCCAGGGCGATCACGATGAGCCGCTGGAAGGCAAGGATTTGCTGGTGCTGGCCTCGGGTAGCAATCAGCCGCTGTTGCAACGCTGGGCCGATCGGCTACCGGCCAGCCTGACGGGGCAATCAAGCTTTGAAATGTCTGATCTGGTGCATCGTATGCGCACCTGGGTGGGTTCTGATACCCGTGCCAATCAGCGGCAGGCGCGTAGCAGCCTTGCCCTCGCGACAGGGGGCGCTGGTGCCTTCCTGACTGGCTTTGAGTCGCCGCTCGACAGCGGACGCAGTGTGGTGGTGATTGCTGCTGCCAGCCCGGACAAGCTGGTCGACATCAGCTCAGCCCTGCGGGGTGGTGAGGATTACGAAGAGTCAATCCAGGGCAGTTTGGCCGTGATCAATGGCAAACGCATCAGTTCTCTGGTCGCCGACGAGCAGTATTACGTGGGTGAGCTGGGCTGGTTGCGTTACCTGCAATGGCTGCTGGCACACAATCTCTTCTGGATGCTGCTGCTGACCGCTGTGGCGGTAAGCCTGGCCAGCCTGTTGCTGTTCTTTACCCTGCGTGCCCGTGCAAATGCACGTTTGAAAGATTGAGGCAGATCATGAAGCGGCCAGTATTGAGCCTGTGCGCAGGTCTGCTATTTATGGTCGGCGGCACGGCGGCCAATGCCGCCTGTACCGCTGAGTGGCCGTATTGGCAGCGATTTGCGGAGCACTGGGTGCAACCGGACGGCCGTGTGCTCGAATCAAGCCTGGAAAAGAACCACAGCACCTCTGAAGGGCAGTCTTATGCACTGTTCTTTGCGTTGGTCGCCAATGATCAGGCGCGGTTCGAGACCATCTGGCGCTGGAGCCGCGAAAACCTGATGGGCAATGCCCCACAAACGACTTTACCGGCCTGGCTTTGGGGGCAAGGTAAGGATGGGGTGTGGAAGGTTCAAGATGCCAACTCGGCCTCTGATGCTGACCTGTGGTTTGTCTACGCGCTGCTAGAAGGTGCACGTTTGTGGCAAAAGCCGCAGTACCGAGACGATGCCCTGAGCCTGTTGGCGCAGATCAAAAAGCAGGAAATCACTGAGCTGCCAGGTCTTGGGGCCGTGTTATTGCCTGGGCCGATTGGTTTCTCGCACATTGGCCACCTGTGGCGCATCAACCCCAGTTATCAGCCTCTACCGCTGATGCGGCGGCTGGCTGCAGTTGATCCCAAGGGGCCGTGGAATGCCATCGCCGCGCACACCGCCACCCTGCAGAACGAAGCGGGTGCCCATGGTTTTGCGGCCGACTGGATTGGCTACCGCGCCGTGTCGGACAGCGCTGGACTGTTCGCCAGTGACCCAATGAAAGGCGACAGCGGCAGTTATGACGCCATTCGCGTCTATCTCTGGGCCGGTATGACGCACCCCCAAGACCCGCTGGCTAAACCGCTGCTGGCCAGTCTGCATGGCATGGCACGCGCCACCGCCTCCACTGGTTTGCCACCAGAAAAGGTCAATGTGCGCAATGGCAGCACAGAGGGGCAAAGCCCAAGTGGTTTTTCCGGCGCCTTGGTGCCTTATTTCCGCGCCAAGGGTCAGCCTTGGCTGGAAGAATTACAGGATCAACGTGCTCGCGCCGCGATTGATCAGTGGATTGCCGGCACTGGCCCGGCGCCTTTCTATTACGACTACATGCTTAGCCTGTTCGGCCTTGGCTGGGCTGATCAGTATTACCAGTTTGCGGCTGATGGCCGTCTGCAACCGCGTTGGGAGAGTTCATGTTCCGCTACCGCCCCTTAACTCTGGCGCTGTTGGCTGCGATGGCCCACGGCAGTCTCCAGGCCGAGACTGAGGGCACGCACACCCTGCTGATTGAACAAGGGCACTTCTGGCAAAACCAGGAGAAACCCAAGCGTGCTACGGAAGTGTGGAACAAGCTCTTGTTGCTCGACGCCAACCAGCCGGATGCACTTTATGGTCTGGGTTTGATTGCGGTTCAAGCGGCCAAACCGGTTGAGGCCAACCAATATTTACAACGTTTGCAGGCGTTGCAGCCGCTGCCACGTCAAGCATTGTTGCTGGCGCAGGATATCCGTCTGCTAGACCCCGCCAATCAGCAGTTGCTGGATGAAGCGCGCTTGCTGGTGGAGTCCGACGAGCGTGCCAAGGCGGTGGATGTGTACCGTCGGGCGCTGGGCGGCAAACCGGGGCAGGGTCAGGTTGGCCTGGAGTTCTACAACAACCTGGGTTACGTCGACCAGCATTGGACCGAGGCACGACGGGGCATGGAGCGGCTGCAGCGCGAATACCCCAATGATCCCTATATCGCCTTGTTTTTAGCCAAACACCTGGCGCGTAATCAGGGCGCGCGTGAGGAGGGCATTCGTGCCCTGGCCAAGTTGGCTGAACGCGAGGACATTGGCGGGGATGCGGATGAAAGCTGGCGCCTGGCACTGACCTGGATGGGCCCACCCAAGCCCGCGCAGCAACCACTCTTCGAGCAGTTTCTGCGCACCCATCCGGATGATGAAGAAATCCGTGCCCTGCTGATCAAAGGGCGCACCCAGCCCAGTGCGGGTAGTGGTGCAGTTGCCTGGCGCCGTGATCCGCTGCTGGACAGTGGTCTGAAAGCCCTGGAGCAGGACAACCTGGCCGTGGCTGAACGTGATCTGACGGCCTACCTGAAATCGCATCCAAATGATGCCGATGTCCTGGGTGGCTTGGGTATTTTGCGTCAGCGTCAGGAACGCTTCGAAGATGCCGAGGTGCTGCTGACCAAAGCGGTCAGGCAAGGCGGTCGTTCCTGGCAGCGTGCGTTGGATGACGTGCGCTACTGGTCCTTGTTGCAACGTGCACGGGACAACCTGGCCCGTGACAAAGTCGCTGATGCCCGGCAACAGCTGGAGCAGGCGCGCCGGCTCAAACCTAATGACAGTGAAGCACTCCTGGCCCTTGCTGAGTTGCAGGCCCAGCAGGGTGAGTTAGCTGCCGCTGAAGCCGGATACCGGCAAGCATTGGCAGCGCGCAGCCAGGAAGCCCGTGCATTGCGTGGGCTGGCTCAGGTTCTGGGTGAGCAGGGCAAGCCCGATGAAGCATTGCGTTTGCTGGAACGCCTGCCCAAGGCTGAGCGCGAGAAGCTCGGTGGGCTTGGGCAGTTGCGTGCTGAGCAGGCCTTGCAGCGCGCTCGTGCTGCCGAAAAACGTGGTGATACCTCAGCGATGCGTCAGGAACTCGAGACCGCCCTGCGCGATGACCCTAACAATGCCTGGGCACGGTTTGCTCTGGCTCGTTTGTATGTGGACCTGGGTGCCGTCACGGAAGCACGCAGCCTGATGGATGGGCTATTGGCCAACAAACCGGATGACCGCGATGCGCTCTACACCAGCGCTCTGCTGTCTATTCAGTTGAATGAATGGCAGCAAGCGCAAACCACCCTTGCCCGTATTCCGCGTGATGCACGCAATGCCGACATCAATCGGCTGGTGGAGGAAGTGGAGTTCAACCTGCAGTTGCAGCGTATCAATGAACTCAGCCGCAGTGGCCGCAAGGCCGAAGCGCGCGCGTTCTTGCAGCGTATCGAGCCGCAGGCGGATGCCAAGCCAGCGCGTCTGGCCGCTTTTGCTGCGGCCTATGCCGATGCCAATGATCCGCAGCGGGCGATTGCCATCATGCGTGACTTGCTGGCCCGCAGCCCTCGGGCAGATCTGTCCCTGACGTTGAGTTATGCCAGTGTGCTGCTGGAAGCCGAGCAGGATACTGAGGTCGCCGGCATTCTGCGTGATTTGCAGGGGCGCAGCATGACCGTCGAGCAGCGTCAGCAGTATGACGATCTACTGTTTTATTACCGGGTTCGCCAGGCTGAGCAATTGCGTCAGCGCGGCGAACTGGCGGCTGCTTATGACACCTTGGCGCCTGCCTTGGCGCAGCGCCCTCAGGATCGTCTGGCAGTGTCGGCACTGGCGCGCATGTATGGCGCCAACGGTGATACCAGCAAGGCGCTTGAGTTGTTCAAGCCGCTGGTCAAACGTCATCCGAATGATGCCAATCTGCTGGTAGGTGCCGCTGATATGGCGGCTCAGGAGGCTGAAAACGCTTACGCCGAAGATGCCCTGGAGCGCGCATTGAAGCTGGCGCCCAATGAGGTTGATATCCTCACCACGGCTGCCCGGGTATACCGTTTCCTGGGCCGCACCGGAACGGCTGCCGAGTTGCTCGGTAAAGTAGTTGCCCAGGAAAAGCTGGAGCAGACCCCGACCTTTGCGGCCAACACTCGGCCGGCCGCAGCGCCCGCCAATCCGTTTGCCGGCATTGGCTCCGCAACCGTTGCACAGGATGCGATTCCAGCGCCTGTTGAGAGCTTGGCCGTGGCGCCGCACACAAGCGCGCAACGTCCTCTGGAGTTGATCCCTGCTCCGGTTGAGCAGCAGGCTAAGCGCACAGCCCCCGCTTTGCTTGTGGAACCGTTGACGACTCAGCAAACGCCATTAAGGGCCAGGGCGGACGTGCAACCGGCCAGCAACCCTTTTGTCCTGAACGACGATACGGCTGAGGTGGACCCGCGTGCGGGCATGAGCGAGGCCGCAAGGGCGCTGGACGACATCATGCAGCAGCGCAGCCCCTATCTGGTTCAAGGTCTAACGGTACGTACCAATGACAGTGAATCGGGGCTGAGCAAGATCACGGATATTCAGGCTCCATTTGAAGCCAGTATGCCGCTAGGTGATAACCGTCTGGCTGTGCGCGTCACCCCGGTTGCGCTGAATGCCGGCAGTGTGGGTGAGGGTGCCCGCGATCGCTTTGGCGGTGGCCCCGTGGCAACGCTGGCCAATCCTGGCGTTGCTCCTGGTTCGCAGAAAGATTCTGGGGTTGGCCTGGCCGTGGCGTTCGATAACCCGGGGGCGGGCTTCAAGGCTGACCTGGGTACCACGCCACAAGGCTTCCTCTACAGCACGGCAGTCGGTGGCGTGAGCCTGGAACGCAGTGTTGCCGGTAGCCCGAACCTGCATTGGAGCACCAAGCTGTCGCGCCGCGCCGTGACGGACAGTCTGTTGTCTTTTGCCGGTGCCGAAGATCAACGTACCGGGCAGCAGTGGGGTGGAGTAACCGCCAACGGTGGGCGCGCTCAGCTGAGCTTTGATGACCGTGAAGTTGGTGCCTATGCCTACGTCGGCATGCACCGCTTGATGGGTAACAATGTTGAGGACAATGACCGGTTTGAATTGGGCTCTGGTGTGTACTGGTACCTGCAGAATGACGAACAGAGTCAGTCGACCATTGGCCTCAACCTGTTGGGCATTGGCTACCAGGAGAACCAGGGGCACTTCACCTTCGGCCATGGTGGTTATTTCAGCCCGCAGACGTTCTTTGCCATTGGTGTGCCGGTTACCTGGGCACGGCGGTTTGACCGCCTGACCTTCCAGTTGAAAGGTTCGGTCGGCGTACAAACCATCCAGCAGGATGATGCCGACTACCATCCTGGCGATGCCGCGCTGCAAGCTGCGGCCAGTCGTGCCCTAGGACGTGAAGCGGTGTACGAGGGCTCAAGTGATAGCGGCATCGGCTACAACCTGAGCGGCGCTGCCGAATACCGTCTGGGCAGCAATTTTTTCGTCGGTGGTCAGGTGGGTGTCGACAATGCCCAGGACTATCGCCAATTGAATGGCGGTCTCTACCTTCGTTACATGTTTGAAGACATGACCGGGCCGATGGCGCTGCCGGTTTCTCCCTATCAATCCCCTTACGCTAATTAAAGGTTTTTCGATGGCATCTTCATTGCTCGCCGGCCTGTCCATTCTGATCATTGGCGACAGCCACATGGCGACCCCCAACTACCTGATCGGCGGATTGCACGACGACCTCACCCGCAAGGGCGCCAATGTGCACTCCATTGGCATCTGCGGTGCCAATGCCGGTGACTGGCTTAAAGCCACCCCCGGTGGGGCATGTGGTGCGGCCGAGCGGCGTGGTAAAGAGCCTGCCGTGGTGCTACGTGGCAAGGCCACTACCACGCCGATTCAGCAATTGATCGCCAAGGACAAGCCTGACCTGGTGTTGATCGTGATCGGTGACACCATGGCCGGTTATGACAAGCCTTCGTTCCCCAAAGCCTGGATCTGGCAGCAGACCTCCGGTTTGACCAAGGCCATTGCCGCGACCGGTACGCAGTGCGCCTGGATTGGGCCTAACTGGGGTACAGAGGGCGGCAAGTACGGCAAGACCTACGCCAAGGTCAAACAGATGTCGGCGTTTCTCTCAACCAACGTCGCGCCGTGCAGCTATGTCGACTCGCTGAAGTTCTCCAAGCCAGGGCAATGGGCCACCACGGATGGTCAGCATTTGAATGCCCAGGGCTACCAGAAATGGGGTACTGCCATCAGTGCCGCGCTGGAAGATGTGCGCAAGAACGCCGCCAAATAACTCACGCCTTAACCCTTTTGCCATGATCTGATCGAGGAACCCTTCGATGTCTTCTTCCGTACTTGCTGGCCTGACCCTTATGGTTCTGGGCGAGAGCCACATGAGCCTGCAGAATCACCTGACCGAGCCACTCAATGCGGCCCTGGTGGCAAAAGGTGCCAAGGTGCACTCCATCGGCGCCTGCGGTGCCAGTGCGGCGGATTGGCTGATCACCAAGAAGGTTGACTGCGGCGCCGTGCAGGACAACACCGGCAAGCTGGTCCTCAAGGGCAGCGGTGCGACCACCACCCCAATCAAGCAGCTGATTGCGCAGAAAAAGCCGGACGTGGTGGTGCTGGTCATCGGTGACACCATGGCCTCTTATGACAAGCCGGCATTCCCCAAGGCCTGGGCCTGGCAGAGCGTCACCAACCTGACCAAGGCGATTGCTGAAACCGGCACCAAATGCGTATGGGTAGGGCCGGCCTGGGGCAAAGTGGGCGGCATGTACAAGAAAAACGATCAGCGTACCCAGCTGATGTCGCAGTTCCTGGCTGCCAACGTTGCGCCGTGCACCTATGTCGATTCATTGAAGATGTCCAAGCCGGGTCAGTGGATCACCACGGATGGCCAGCATTTCACCGTGGCCGGCTACAAAGCCTGGGGTAATGCGATTGCCGACGCGATGGCCAAGCTGCCAGCCGCCAGCCTTAAGGGAGGCAAGTGATGCGCGCTCTGCTTAGCCTGTTCGCCCTGCTGCCGGTGAGCCTGTTGCAGGCCGCCGAGATTCCCCTGTACCCCACTGGCCCCAGTGAGGACTCCGCATTCCTGCGCTTCTTCAATGCCGGTGACACCGCGCTGGAGCTGAGTGCGGAAAATGGTGCCAGCCTGCGCCTTGAAGGCGACGTGCGCGCCTCCGACTTCCTCACCGTGCCTGCTGGCAAGCCGATCAAGGGCAACCTCAAGCAGGGCGAGGCGCAGCAAACGCTGGACATCAGCGTGGCGCCGGGTGAGTTCGCCAGCGTGGTCGGCATTGCCACGGAGCAGGGCCTGAACCTGGTCACCGTGCGCGAAGTGCCGGACGATTTCAACGCACTCAAGGCCTCGCTGGCCTTCTACAGCCTCGATGCTTCCTGTGCCAACGCCGGCCTGCAAGCGGCCGGGCGCAATGTCGATATCTTCAAGGATGTCGCCAATGGTGCCCTGCAGCGTCGTTCGATCAACCCGTTGAATCTCTCGGTGCAACTGCGCTGCGGCGGTGCTTCGGTGGGCGAGCCGCTGGCGCTCGGTGAGCTGGCTGCCGGTCAGCGCTACACCCTGTTCCTGGTGCCGTCGGCTGATGGTCCGCGCCTGTTCCAGGCCCTCGATAACCTGGCGAACTGACATATAAAACATGGTCTTCACCTCGCTCGAGTTCCTGACGCTTTTTCTGCCACTCGTTTTGCTGATCTATGTGCTCGCGCGCCCGCAGTGGCGCAACGGCGTGTTGCTGGTCGGTAGTTGGGTGTTCTTCGGCTGGCTCAGCCCGATGTTCATGCTGCTGCACACGGTACTGACCGTGATTACCTGGATCGGTGGGCTGCTGATCGACCGAGCGCCGTTCGGTTCGAAGAGCCGGGTGCGCTGGTTGGCCGGGATGATCGTGCTCAATGTCCTGGTGCTGTGCTGGTACAAGTACGCCAACATCCTGGCAGCGACCCTCAATGAGGTGTTGATGTCCCAGGGGGCAATGCCGCTGGAGTGGCAGAAGGTGGCTTTGCCAGCGGGGCTGTCGTTTATCGTGCTGCAAGCCATTTCTTACCTGGTCGACGTGCATCGACGCACCGTCAAGGTCGAGCGCAGCTTTATTGACTATGCCACCTACCTGCTGATGTTTGGCCAGTCCATCGCCGGACCGATCATTCGTTACAGCTGGGTCAGTGAAGAGCTGTCCAACCGGGGACTCAGCTGGCGCAACTTTAGCCTGGGTGCTCGGCGTTTTATGATCGGCATGAGCATGAAAGTGTTGGTGGCCGATAGCCTGGCGCCGGTGGTCGATGTGGCGTTTGCGTTGCCGGAACCGAGCTTTGTCGATGCCTGGATGGGGTGCCTGGCGTATTCGCTGCAGTTGTTCTTTGACTTCGCGGGTTACAGCGCAATGGCCATTGGTATCGGCTTGATGCTGGGGTTCCATTTTCCGGAGAACTTCAATCGCCCTTATCTTGCCCGCAGCATTCAAGATTTCTGGCGGCGTTGGCATTTGTCGTTGTCCAGCTGGATACGTGATTACCTGTACATCCCCTTTGGTGGTAACCGTGGCAGTCAGTGGCTGATCTACCGGAACCTGTTTCTTACCATGGCCATTGCCGGCTTGTGGCATGGCGGCGATAGCTGGAATTTCCTGCTGTGGGGCGCCGCCCACGGCGTGGCCCTTTGCGTGGCGCGCATCTGGAGTGGCGCTGGTTGGTTCAGTATGCCCAGAGCGCTTTCACATGTGCTGACACTGTTGTTTGTCGCCCTAGCCTGGACGTTGTTCCGCGCCCCTGATTTCGCCACAGCATTGACTATGTATGCGGGCCAGTTTGGGCTGCATGCATTTGCCATGGGCGATGCCTTGGCAGCCACTGTGCGCCCGACTCATGCTATTGCGGCGGCGCTGGGTGTGCTCTGCGTGATTGCGCCGGTTTATCAGCAACGCTTCGAAGCGCGTTTCAGCCAGAACACCCTGTTCTGTCTGTTGGGTTCTCTCTGGCCGGTATTGGGCTTTTTGTTGTCGTTTGCCTTGATTGCCAGCCGTGAAACGGTGCCCTTCCTGTACTTCCAGTTTTAAGGCCTGATGTCATGACGGATAACCAATATGCAGCGGCCGAAGGTTTAACCGCGAGGCTGAGTCCCCTGGCGGGCATGGTGATGTTTGCGTTCCTGGTTGCAGGCTTGGTTTCTGTGCTGTGGGCCATGTTTATCAGTGACAAAGTGGCGTTGCAGCCCACGCAGCCACTCAGTTGGGAACAGATTTTCGATGGCGCGGTGACCCACCGCATTGCCGAAGAGCTGGCGAATGTGCCGTTTTCCAAACGGGCAGCGGACCTGGAGCGTGCCGCCAGTTGGTTGGCGATTGGTGATACCGGTCCCCGTGTGCGTCAAGGCTGTGCGAACTGGTTGTTTCTGACCGATGAGCTGAAAATTCATCCACATGCCGCTGTAGATGCTGATGCGCGTGCGCAGAAAGTCGCAGCGTTGCAAGAGCAGCTCAGCAAGCGTGGTATTCGTTTGCTGGTAGTGCTGGTGCCGGACAAGAGCCGCATTGCTTCGCAGCAGTTGTGTGCCATCGAACGCTCACCACTTTTGGCCAGCCGTGCGCAGGATTGGCAGCGGGTACTGCAGGCCAAGGGCGTCGAGGTGTTGGATTTGGCTCCGACGCTGCAACCACTCGGCAGCGATGCCTTCCTGCGTACCGACACGCACTGGAGCGAAGTCGGCGCCGAGCGCTCGGCTGCAGCGGTGGCCCAGCGGATAGCCGCACTGGGCGTTAGCCCAACCCCGGCCAAACAGTTTGTGGCCAGTGTTACGGCGCCGCAGCCGCGTCCCGGCGATCTGGTGCGTTTGGCTGGGCTCGATTGGTTGCCTGAGAGCCTGCAGCCAGTCATGGAGCAGGTGGCAGTCACCCAGATCAAGGAAGTGCAGGGCGCCGCCGGTGAAGCCGCATTGGGCGAGGATGATCTGTTCGGCGACAGCCAACTGCCGAACCTTGCCGTGATTGGCACCTCGTTCTCGCGTAACTCCAACTTCATCCCTTTCCTTGAACGCGCGGTGGGTGCGCGAGTGGGCAACTTTGCCAAGGATGGCGGTGAGTTTTCTGGGGCTGCTAAGGACTATTTCAGCAGCCCTGCGTTCAAGCAGACGCCGCCTGAGGTGCTGATCTGGGAAATTCCTGAGCGTGATTTGCAGTCACCTTACCGCGACGACATCATGCTGGACGGCCAACCCGGTTGAGGGAATGAGCACTCAAATAAAAAGCCATGCTGCACCGCATGGCCTTTTGCTTTACGGGTGTACTGAAGCGCTGCTAGATGATGCCGCGCTCATCAGCATTGATCAGGCTGTGTAAGCCCCCGAGTGATTCCCTGGCTTGAGAGCGGGTCAGAAGCTTGGTCTGAACCGCTGCCGGAAGATCCGTGATGCGGATGACGCCTTTACTGATCAGCAAATGCACTAAATCGTCCACGACGCGGATCATGTCCAAGTCGCTTTGCTTCAGTTGCATAAGGTTCGATTCAAGGTTCTGGCTGGCAAACCATGCTTGAATCTCGTCTGAGTCGGCCGTCAGGGTGTTGGTCATGCTCTCGAACGGCATCACCTCCACTCGCCGCAGATGGCCGCTGGCATCCCGCTGGACATAGAACATCGGCATTATCCTTCCCTATGACCCGCCCTCGGCAAGTCCCGCTATTGAGCTTAGCTGGAACGTCGGCCCCGACCAGTTACAAAGCCCTGCTACCTGCTGTATGCGGTCAATGCCGATTTAGTCGATGAACAACTGCTGCACCACCGAGAAATCCTGCTTGCCTTTACCTTGCTTGAGCAGCAGGCGATACAGCTGCAACGCCAGTGCGCCCATGGGTGTGCTGCTGCCGCTGGCTTGTGCAGCTTCCTGGGCCAGGCCGAGGTCCTTGGTCATCAGCTCGGCCATAAAGCCGCCGCTGTAGCCTTTGGAGGCCGGGGCGTTTTCCATCACGCCGGGCCAGGGGTTGTACTTCTCCAGCGTCCAGTTGCCGCCCGAGCTCTGGCGCATGATCTCGGCCAGCACCGCTGGCTCCAGACCGTTGGCCACGCCCATGGCCATAGCTTCGGCGGTGGCGATCATCTGCACCGCCAGCACCTGGTTGTTGCATACCTTGGCCACTTGGCCTGCACCGTCGGGGCCAGCGTGGAAGATGTTCTTGCCCATAGCCTCGAAGATCGCCCGGGCTTTTTCCAGCGTGGTTGCCGCGCCGCCGATCATAAAGGTCAGGGTGCCCGCTGCTGCGCCGGCTGTGCCGCCGGATACGGGTGCATCAAGCAGTTCGATACCGCGCGCGGCAGCCGCTTGGTGCACCTTGCGTGCGGCTTCCGGGGCAATGGTCGAGCATTCCAGTACCAGACTGCCGGGCTTGAGCGCGGCCAGCAGGCCATTATCACCCAGGTACAGACCTTCGACATGGCGGCTGGCCGGCAGCATGCTGACCACCACATCGGCATCCTGCACCGCGTCCAGCGCGCTGCTGGCTGCTTGCGCGCCGTCCTTGGCGAGGTCTTCGACGGCTGCTTGCAGCAGGTCGAAGACCCTCAGATTGAAGCCGGCCTTGAGCAGGTTGCGCGCCATGGGCAGGCCCATGTGGCCGAGGCCTATAAAAGCGATTGTTGTCATTGTTATGCTCCTGTCGCGCTGAAGAGTGGCCGTTGCCGGGTTACAGGTCTGCCAGTGGATGGGCGCCGTCCCAGGCGGGGGCGAAGTGCGCGTCGATTACCTGCTGCGGAATGCTCGCCACATCCGGCCAGTGCCAGCGTGGCGCGTGGTCCTTGTCGATCAGCCGCGCGCGCACGCCTTCGGGGAATTCCGGGTGGCGGCAGCAGTTCAGGCTCATGGCGTATTCCATGCGGAAGACATCGGCTAGGGAAAGCTTCTGGGCGCGCTTGATCTGCTCCCATACCAGGTGTCCGGTCAGCGGGCAGCCGCCGGCCAAAGTCTTGGCAGCGCGGGCCAGCAGCAGGTCGCTGTCGTTGTGCAAGGCGCTGATGGCATTCCAGGTGTGGGGCAGGTCGGCGGTATCGAGCAGCTCGTCGATGCGCGCGCGGCGCGGCAACCATTGGGCTTCCGGCAGCTCACCTAGGGCCTGGTTTTCCAGCGCTTTGAGCAGGCTGTGCAGTTGTTGCGGGCTTTGTTCTTGCCAGTTGAGCTGGGCCAGGCCATTGAGCAGGTCGTCCTGCTGGCTGTCGAGCAGCACGCGGTCGGCCAGGTCCAGATCCAGCGCATCCCTGGCGTTTATGCTGCTGGCGGTCAGGCCGAGAAAAAGGCCGAGCTTGCCCGGCAGGCGCGCGAGGAACCAGCTGCCGCCCACATCCGGGTACAGACCGATATTCACTTCCGGCATGCCCAGGCGGCTGCCTGGGGTGACGATGCGGATTGCTGCGCCCTGCATCAGACCCATGCCGCCGCCCAGCACATGGCCGTGGGCCCAGCAGATAAAGGGTTTCGGGTAGGTGTGGATGCGGTGGTCGAGGCGGTATTCGTCAGCAAAGAAGCGTCGCGCCAGCGGCGGGATTTCGCCCGGGTGTTCGCGGCACTGATGCACCAGCTGCACCACGTCGCCGCCCGCGCAGAAGGCTTTTGGACCATTGCCGCGCAGCATTACGCAGGCGATGCTCGGGTCGTCTGCCCAGGCCTTGAGCTTGGCATCCAGCGCCTCGATCATCGGCAGCGACAGGGCGTTGAGGCTTTTCTCGGCATCCAGGCTGGCGATGCCGATGCGGTAACCGTGTTGTGCGGGGCGTTCTTCGAATTGCACATTCATTGTGGTTGTCACCCTGCGGATTATTTATTGCGCCACTGTGGGTCGCGTTTTTCCAGGAAGGCGTTGACCCCTTCGCGGGTGTCGTCGGCGTCGAACAGGTCGACAAAACGCTCGCGCTCCTCACTCAGCCAGGTGTTCGGGCTGCGCTCGCGCGCGCCTTGGATCAGCGGTTTGATAGTGCGTACCGCCACCGGGCTTTGCCGCGCGACCTTGGCCGCCAGCAGCAGGGCATGACCACGGGCTTCGCCGCTGTCGACTACTTGTTCGACCAGGCCGATGCGCAGCGCGGTTTCTGCGTCGATGCGTTCGCCGCAGAGAATCATGCGTTTGGCCCAGCCTTCACCGATCAGCCAACTCAGGTGCTGGGTGCCGCCGGCGCAGGGCAGCAGGCCGACGGTGGCTTCCGGCAGGGCCATTTGCGCCTGGCGCTCGGCGATGCGGATATCGCAGGCCAGCGCGCATTCCAGGCCGCCGCCCATGGCGTAGCCGTTTATCGCGGCAATCGATACGCCGCGGAAATCACGCAGCGCCTCGAAGGCTTCGCCGAAACGCCGGGCCATCTCGCGGGCACGGGCCTTATCGCCATCGGCAAACAGCTTGAGGTCGGCGCCGGCGCTGAAGAACTTGCCACCCTGGCCGGTAATCACCAGGGCGTAGATGTCATCGTCGCGGTTGAGGTGTTCAACCAGCAGCTTGAGGCCGATCAGCGAGTCGCGGTCCCAGGTATTGGCCGGTGGCTGGTTGATGGTGATCAGCGCGGTATGGCCGTGTTTTTCCACGGTGAGCTTGTGGGTCAGGTCAAACACGCCGGGGTTGTAGGCTTCGATGGCGTTGCTCATAACGGTCCTCGTCAGGTTGCTCCCCTCGCCCTTTGGGAGAGGGGCTGGGGGAGAGGGCTGCGGCGACGCCGACCCTCTCCCTAACCCTCTCCCCGAGGGGAGAGGGAATTAAAAGCTACAGCAAACGATCCAGCATGCCGCCCTGATCCAGCAGGCGGCGGGCGATGATTACTCGCATGATCTCGTTGGTGCCTTCCAGTATCTGGTGCACGCGGCTGTCGCGCACCCAGCGCTCCAGAGGGTAGTCGTTGAGGTAACCGTAGCCGCCGTGCAGTTGCAGGGCTTCGTTGCACAGGGTGAAGCAGTGATCGGTGGCAAAACGCTTGGCCATGGCGCAATACAGGCTGGCTTCGCTGTGGCCGTGGTCCAGCTTGTGCGCGGCCAGACGCACCATCTGCCGGCTGGCGGTCAGATCTGTGAGCATGTCGGCGAGCTTGAATTGCAGAGACTGGAAGTCGCTCAGCGGCTTGCCGAACTGTTTACGTTCTTCCACATAACGCAGCGATTGCTCCAGCGCCGCTTGTGCAGCGCCCAGCGAGCAGCTGGCGATATTGATGCGCCCGCCATCCAGACCCTTCATCGCGTAGACGAAGCCCTGGCCTTCTGGGCCGATGCGATTACCGGCGGGGATGCGCACGCCTTCAAAGGTGATGGTGCGGGTCGGCTGGGCGCGCCAGCCCATCTTCAGTTCGTTGCGTCCGTACTTCACGCCCTCGGCATCGGCCGGCACCAGGAAGCAGGACACACCCTTGGCGCCGCTTTCGTCGCCGGTGCGCGCCATCACGATCAGCACATCGGTGGAGCCGGCGCCGGAGATAAAGCACTTGCTGCCGTCTAGTACGTAGTCGTCGCCATCACGCTTGGCGCGGGTGCGCAGGTGCGCGGCGTCGGAGCCGGCGTCCGGCTCGGTGAGGCAGTACGAGGCCAGCAGCTCGCCGCTGACCAGGCGCGGCAGCCAGGCATCTTTCAGCGTCTGGTCGGCGAAGGAGGCGAGCATCCATGAGGCCATATTGTGGATGGTCAGAAACGCCGTGGTGGCGATGCAGCCAGCCGACAGCTGCTCGAAGATCAGTGAACTGGTCAGGCGCGACAGGCCCAGGCCGCCATCGTCTTCCTTGATATACAAGGCTAGATAGCCCTGCTCAGCGGCGTGCTTAATCACGTCCACCGGGAAGTGATGGTCGCGGTCCCAGTCGGCAGCATGCGGGGTCAGCTCTTTGGCGGCAAAGGCGCGGGCGCTGTCGACCAGCAGGCGTTGTTCTTCAGTCAGTTCGAAATCCATCAGTGATCCTTAGCGGGGCAGGTAAACCCCGGTAGTTAAGGCCGGGCCAACTCGTGATCAGCCTGGCAGGCCATTATTTAAGCTGAATGGTCATATTGGCGGATGCGCTGACAGCATCCTCATCAAACCAGCGACTGGTCACCGTTTTAGTTTCGGTGAAGAAGCGCACGCCCTGTTTGCCGTAGGCGTGCAGGTCACCGTAGAACGAACCCTTCCAACCGGTAAAGGAGAAGAACGGCAGCGGTACCGGCACCGGTACGTTGATGCCGACCTGGCCGACTTCCACCGCGTGCTGGTAATGCCGCGCTGCGCCGCCGGAGCGGGTGAAGATTGAGGTGCCATTGCCGTAGGGGCTGGCGTTGACCAGCTCGATGGCTTCTTCAAGCGTATCGACTTCCATGCACACCAGCACCGGGCCGAAGATTTCCTCGCGGTACAGGCTCATCTTGCTGGTTACGCCGCGAAACAGGGTTGGGCCGACCCAGTTGCCATTGGGGTAACCCTCGACTGCGCAGTGCGAGCCGTCCAGCAGGCACTCGGCGCCTTCCGCTTTACCCTCGGCAATCAGGCGCAGCACACGCTGCTTGGCTTGCTGGCTGATCAGCGGGCCGAAGGCGGCGTGGCCATCGGTCCAGTAGCCGGGTTGCAGGTCGGCCATCTGCGCCTGCAACTCGTCGATCCACTGCTTCGATTCGCCGACAAACACCGCCACGCTGATCGCCATGCAACGCTGCCCGGCCGCGCCGCAACTGGCGCCGACCAGGTTGCTCAGCACCTGCTGCTTGTTGGCGTCGGGCATGATCACCATATGGTTCTTCGCCCCGGCAAAGGCCTGCACGCGCTTCAGGTGAGCGGTGCCGGTGCGGTAGATATGCTGGCCGACTGGCACCGAGCCGACGAAGGAAATCGCACGGATATCCGGGTGAGTGAGCAGGCTGTCGACCACCTCGCGCGCGCCGTGCAGCACTTGCAATACGCCCTTGGGCGCGCCGGCTTCGATAAACAGCTCGGCCAGGCGGTTAGGGGTCAGTGGGTCTTGTTCGGACGGCTTGAGAATAAAGGTATTGCCGGCGGCGATGGCCAGGGGAAACATCCACAGCGGAATCATCGCCGGGAAGTTGAACGGTGTGACGCCGACGCATACGCCCAGCGGCTGAATCCAGCTGGCGGTGTCGATGTCGCGGGCCACGTTCTCCATGGTCTCGCCCATCATCAGGCTGGCGATGTTGCATGCTTGCTCGACCACCTCGATACCGCGCCAGACATCGCCCTTGGCATCGGCCAGGGTCTTGCCGGTTTCGCCAGCGAGAATTTCCGCCAGCTCGTCGTGATGCTCTTTGAGCAGGTGCTGATAGCGCAGCATCACCCGCGCCCGATCGGAAACCGGCACTTCGCGCCAGGTGAGGAAGGCTGCCTTGGCACTGGCAATCGCTGCTTCGATTTCCTCGGCGGTAGCCTTGGGGGCTAGCGCCAGTACTTCCTGGGTCGCCGGGTCGGTGACTTCGATAAATTCACGGGCGCGGCTTTCGCGCCATTCACCGTCGATCAACTGTGGGATTGCCTTGGCCATGCCTTCCTCCTGCGAACCTAAGAACCTGTTCATGACCTGCTGCGCGTCGGCCCTACTGCGTTAAAAACAGGCTCGGACTGCTCATTTACAGCTCGTAAACTCCGCGTCCTCGCCGTTTTGACCAGCCGGAGGCTGTTACTACGTAGCGCCTTGTATGGCTCTAGCTCGCGAGATCGTGAACAGGTTATCAGGGTGGGCTCGATTGTTGTTTTGTCCGTGTTATAGCTGCCTTGCTCGGCTTTGTGGATTGACGATCTTGGCCTGAAGATGGACTATCTTGTGATTGAATCAGTAGCCAGGATGCCCATGAGCACGCAGGTCGACACCTCCAACTGGCCATTGCCGGCCAATGGCGTGCGCTTTATCACGCCGCCCCGGCTGCGCCGCCTGCTCGCCCGCAGCCCGCTGGCACAGGGCTGTTATCCGCTGGCTCTGGGCTTCTACCCACAGGCGCAAGGGCACCGTATGCATCGCCCGCAACCGGATGATCATCTGTTGATTTACTGCCGCGCCGGGCAGGGCTGGCTGGAGACAGCGGATGGACGATTAGCTGTGAGTGGTGGCGATCTGCTGCTGTTGCCAAAAGGCGTGATGCACGCCTATGGCGCGGACGTGGACAAGCCCTGGACGCTGTACTGGGTGCATTTTGATGGCGAGCTGGTAGCGGACTTTCTCAAGCCCCTGGGCAAGGGGCCGCTGTGGCGTATCGGCGTGCAGCCGCGCCTGCTGGCTGAGTTCGATGCCTTGCTCAACCTGCGCAAACAGGGCTTGAACCTGGCGCACTTCGTTCATGCCGCGCACCAGTTGCAGGTGCTTCTGACCTCACTGGCGGTGCTGCCGGCGCGTACCACCCTGAAATCCGGGCGAGTGCTCGATGTGGACGCGGTGCAGGCGGTGATGCGTGCGCATCTGCATGACTCGCTAAATCTCGATGAGCTGGCCGCGCAGTTCAAATTGTCGCGCTTTCACTTCGCCAAGACCTACCGCGCCCTGACCGGGCATGCGCCAATTCAGGACTTTATCCAGCTGAAAATGGCCCACGCTTGCCGCCTGCTCGATGAAGGCGAACAAAGCATCCGCCAGGTGGCCGAGCAGCTGGGCTATGACGATGTGTATTACTTCTCGCGGCTGTTTCGCAAAGTGGTGGGCATGGCGCCCAGCCATTACCGGGCGCTGCATCAGGGATAAGTCAGAAATTTTAGGGGGCAGGCGGCTGCTTTCCGGCCCAGGCGCTTGGCCTAAATATCAACGCTAAGCGCGAGCCGATAGATTGCCGGTTAGTGGCAAGTCGCTAACTTGCAGTCGGATGGTTCACGCCTAACCCAGCTGATACAGCCGCAGGGGCTTCTGTGGGCAGCTTTAGGGTCAAGATGATGAGTACTGCGCCCACGCCGGCAATGGTTGCGTAAACCCCAGCAAAGCTGCCGCTGTAATTGGCCAGTAGCCCTGCGCCGTAATTGCCGAGCATGCCGCCAGAGCCTTGCATCACGTTGGCAACGCCAAATATGGATACCGCCATGGCGCTGGACGATGCCAGTTTGGAAACGTAAGCGGGGATAAGGCCGAAAATGGGATAGAAGGCCGTAGAGAACAGCGCCGCTGCGACTAAGGGCCAATGCCCTGAGGGACTTACAACGAATATCAGTGCCGCCGTTACCACACAGCCGTAGACCAGCAACATGGCGGCGCGCAGCCCGGTACGGTCGGAGAGCCAACCGACTGCCAGCCCTGCAAACATGCCAACGAAGCCGATCACAGCCCAGACCTGTGCGCTGTATTGCACGTCAAAACCCAGTTCCGTGCGCAGGTAGGACGATAGGTAGGTTTGGAACGGAAAGGTGGCAAACCCGATCAAGAAATTCATCGACCAGATCAGCAGCACCCAGGGTTGTATCAGCGCTGAGCGCTTGCTGGGCACTGTCAATTCAAGGGCTGTGGGCGCTACAACCGGCTGCGAGGTTGTGCTGAGCAAACCGCCTTTTTTGAAAACCACCAGCACCAGCAGTGCCATGGCCACGGTCAGCAACCCTACCCACCACCACACGCTGCGCCATTCACCTGGCGCGGCATACAGCGGCACCAGCAGGCTGTTGATCGCCACCCCATAACTGGTTCCGCTGGATACCAGCCCCATGGCCAACCCCCGGTAGCGGTAGGCCGTGACCCTAGAGATGATATCGACCATCGGTACAAACACCGTCGCTGCTGTACCCGCCAACAGGGTCAGTAATGCACCGATCACCAGGATGTTGTTTGACAGCGGAATCAGCAGTAACGCCAGTGCACACACCGCCCCGGAGGCCACGATCATCCAGCCGCCACCGATCTTCGGCGTCAGCCAGACAGCCAGCAGGGCACAGAGTAGAAAGCCCAGCTGCGCCGATGCGGTGATACTGCCTACGTAGGAGAAATCGAAGCCCAGGGAGGCCTGCATGTCCGGTACGAGCTGAGCAAACAGGTAAATCCCGAAGCCATAGGTTGCGGCGACCAGGCTGGTTAGCAACACGACAATCGCAGCATTCAAACGCATGGTCTGCACCCTGTGGGCGGTTGGGATTGATAGCACTCAGGCGCGGATTGCAACATGACGTGATTGAGGAACACCTATCCATGGATGCACTGCACTTGGCTGTGCATCCATCTTTAAGTCAGCGTGAGGGGGCTATTGCTCACTCAGCGCCAGCGGTACTGATTTTTCAGTACGCTGCTGCAGGTGACTCTACTGAGCGGGCAGTTCGGACGGCTGATAAAAGCGTCCTAGATATGTTCTATAACGCCATGTCTTTGGCTTTTTGCCGATCAGGAAACGTTCTAAGCGCTGTTCAATTGTCGTAAGCACTTCATGCCGTGCGGCCGTTTTAAGCCGTAGGGTTAAGCCACGGTTTGGGACGCGGCGATCGTGGCCAGTCTCCTGCGTTCCGGTAGGTCGGTTTTTAGCGACAGTATGAAGATGGTGTTCTTGCGGGTTGTTCCGCGCGCTCGCCTTGACTTGCCTAGCCGCCTTCCTTAGCGTGCCGTCTTCGTTGGATTAAGCAGGAATCAGGCATGAGCGCCGCCGATAACGTCAAACTTGAAGCCGGCTGGAAGGCCGCGTTGCATGCTGAGTTCGAGAAGCCCTATATGCGTGAGCTGGGGGATTTTCTGCGCAGCGAGAAGGCCGCAGGCAAGCAGATTTATCCGCCTGGCTCGCTGATCTTCAATGCGCTCAACTCCACGCCGTTGGCGCAGACCAAAGTGGTGATTATCGGCCAGGACCCTTATCACGGGCCGGGGCAGGCTCATGGTCTGTGCTTCTCGGTGCAGCCAGGGGTGAAGACGCCGCCGTCGCTGGTGAATATCTATAAAGAGCTCAAGCGCGACCTGAATATCGATATTCCCGAACACGGCAACCTGCAGCATTGGGCGGAGCAGGGGGTGCTGCTGCTCAACACCTCATTGACGGTTGAGCATGGCATCGCCGGCTCCCACGCCAAGATCGGCTGGCAGACCTTTACCGACAAGGTGATCGAGGTGGTCAGCCAGCAGCAGGAGCGTCTGGTGTTTCTGCTCTGGGGTGCCCATGCGCAGAGCAAGGAAAAGCTGATCGATGTCAGCAAGCACCTGGTGCTGAAGTCCGTGCACCCTTCGCCGCTGTCGGCGCACCGTGGCTTTATCGGCAACGGTCATTTCAGCCGCACCAACAAGTTCCTCCAGCAGCATGAACTGAGCCCGATCGACTGGCGCTTACCCGCGGCTTAACAGTCTGTTAAGCCGCGTCGCACTGCTGCTCGGCCAGATCCCTGCGCAGGTCGCGCAAGCGGTGACTCAGGCGCTCGCGCTGCGCTTCATCGCTGTTGCTCAACAGCTGGCTGAACAGCGTGGCCAGCGCCTGGCGTGAGCGGCCATAACTGGCGCGGTACTCGTCGCTGTAGAAGCTCTCGCGTTGCTGCAGCAGGCGAGTTACTCGTTCGGCAAAGTCTGCGCTATCGCGTTCGGCGACCACCTTGCGCAGCTCGGCCTGCCAGAGTTGCCGATTTTCCAGCCACAGGCGGTTCTGCTCACCGAGGCTGTTGGCCCAGGTGGCGATATGCTCAGTTTGAGCACTGTTCAGGCGGCCGAGCCAGGGCCGCAGGCGTTCCTGCATACGCGTTTGGCGTTCGCTGATCTGGGTGGCCAGGGGCGGGTCGAGAAAGTCCTGGCGATCTTCCAGGTTGTCCTCATCCATCGCGGCGTAAAGCTCGTTGACCTGCTGCTCGCTCAGATCTTGCAGTAGCTCGATAGCGGTGGGGGTGATCTCGACGCCAATGCGGTTGAGCGCGGCATCGAACTGGGCAAATTGCTCAAGCAGCTGAGCGCTATCGGGTTGCGGCTGGGCGAGGATGCTTTCGGTGGTTTGCAGCCAGTCGATATAGCGCGGCAATTCGGCGCTGCAATGCCATTGCAGGTGCGTTTGCAAGCGGGGTTTGAGCCAGGCCTGCTGCTGACTATCGAGGTTCAGGTAATCGTTCAGCCGCCAGGGCACCAGCCAATCCAGGTTGCGGTACGCCAGGCCGGCACGGCTGCAGGCGCTAATCAGTAGGCTCAGGCAGAGCAACAGCAGCAGGGTTTTCACGGCGGGCCAACGCAGTACGCTCATAAAGGATGCCTCGATGGTGAGGGCCTGAGAGTACCGCTGTCGCCTGCGGCTGGGTGGCTACAGACATATCTGTTAAACAAAAACTGCTGTGTTGCAGGCAAAAAAGAGCCCGCACAAGGCGGGCTAAACGTGGTCGTTGTAATCGCATCAGCTGCGTTGCCAGAGCCTGAATAACGGCTCGGCGAGAAACATCACCAGAAACAGGCGCAGCACCTGCAAGGCCGTGACCAATGCCACCGAGAGATGCAGGGCTTCGGCGGTCAGGCACAGTTCGGTGATTCCGCCGGGCATCATGCCGAGCATCAGTGCATTCTGGTTTTCCCCGGCCAGCCAGCCCAGGCCTTGGCCCAACGCGGCGGCGGCGAGCATGGCGAGCAGGCAGAACAGCAGAATGCGTGCGAGAAACCCCGGCGCACTGCGAAAGAAATTGCGGTCGAAGTGACAACCTAGGGCGCAGCCGATCAGCCATTGACCGGTCTGGCCGAGGCCATCGGGCAAGCCGAGGTGCAGATCGAAGCTGACACTGGCTACGGCGCAGACAGTCAGCGGGCCGAGCATCCACGGGTTGGGTTGGCCCAAACGTCCCCATAGCCAAGCCAGCACCGCGCCACCGGGTAGCAGTACCGCCAGCCAGGGCCAACTGACCGCTGCGGGTTCTGGTGGTGCGATGGGCGGCAGGCTCCAGGTGAAGATTGCCGGAATCAGCAATACCACCAGCAGTAATCGCAGGCTGTGGGCGGCGGCCACCTTGGCGGTTTCGGCGTTGTGCCGTTGCGCCAGGTTGACCATCTCGCTGGCACCACCTGGCATGCTGGCGAAGAACGCAGTGGCTCGATCCAGGCCGGCGCGGCGTAGCACGACAATACCGATCAGGCTGAGCAGCAGGGTGAGCAGGGCGCCGAGCAGAATCACGCCGAAGTGGCTGAGCAGTTGGCCGAATACTTCACTGGTGAAATGCAGGCCGATGGCGCTGGACACCAGCCACTGGCCGGTCTTGCGTCCGCCCGGCAGCTCGGTGATCAGCCAGCCGCTACAACGTGCGGCGATCACTGCCAGCAGCGAGCCGATGATCCACGGCAAAGGCCAGCCGATCAGGCTGGCCAGATAGCCGCCTGACAAGCCGACCAGGGGCGTGGCCCACCAGCTTTGCCAGCCGGTGAGCATGTGCAACTTAGGCATTGGCCAGTTGCGCCGCACGGCGCGAACGCCACCAGCGCAGACCTGGCAGGGCCAGCATCAGTGCGGTGAGTGCCCACAGGCACAGGCTGATCGGACTGCCCCAGAGGATGTTCAGGTCGCCGGCGGAGATCGACAGGGCGCGGCGCAGGTTGTCTTCCATCAGCTCGCCTAGAACGAAGCCGAGGATCAGTGCCGACAGCGGGAAGTCCAGCTTGCGCAGTATGTAGCCGAATACGCCGAGGCCGATCATCAACACCAGGTCGAAGGTGGTGCTGTGCACCGCGTAAACGCCGACCATGCTGATCACGGTGATCGCCGGCACAAGCACCCAGTTGGGCACGCTGAGCATGCGGGCGAACAGGCCAACCAGTGGAATGTTCATCACCAGCAGGATCACGTTGCCGATAAACAGCGAGGCGATCAGGCCCCAGACCACGTCTGGCTGCTGTTCGAACAGCAGCGGGCCGGGGGTGATGTTGTACAGCGTCAGTGCGCCGATCATCACTGCCGTGGTGCCGGAACCCGGTACGCCGAGGGTCAGCATGGGGATCAGTGAGCCGCAGGCCGAGGCGTTGTTCGCCGCTTCCGGCGCCGCCAGGCCGCGCAGGTCGCCGTCGCCGAACTTACCGTTCGGGCCGGCCATGCGTTTTTCCGTCATATAGGTCATGGCGCTGGCGATGGTCGCACCGGCACCTGGCAGAACGCCGATGACGAAGCCGGCCACGGCGCTACGCACCATGGTCCAGAAGGTGAAGCAGAACTCTTTAAAGTTGAACAGCAGGCGGCCGCTGGCCTTCACGGCTTTCTGGCCGTTGTGGGTTTTTTCCAGCATCAGCAGCACTTCACTGACGCTGAAGAAGCCGATTACCACGATAACGAACTGGATTCCGTCCGACAGGCTGACGCTGCCGAAGGTGAAGCGATACACGCCGGTGGTCGAGTCCACGCCAACGGTGGCCAGGGCCAGGCCGATCAACGCAGCCATCAGGGTTTTGACCGGTTTGTCGCCGACCATGCCGCCGAGGCAGGCGATGGCGAAAATCATCAGCACAAAGTACTCGGCAGGGCCGAAGGCCACCGCCCAGTTGGCCAGGATTGGCGCGAACAGCACCACGCCGCAGGTGGCGATCATGCTGCCGATAAACGAGCTGACGGCCGACAGCGACAGGGCGATCCCGGCCTTGCCCTGGCGGGCGAGTGGGTAGCCGTCGAGGGTGGTCATCACCGCCGCAGCGTCGCCCGGTACGTTGAGCAGAATCGCCGAGATACGCCCGCCGTACTCACAGCCCAGGTACACGGCAGCGAGCAGAATCAGTGCGGTTTCCGGTGACAGGCCGAGGGCAAAGGCCAGTGGCAGCAGCAGCGCTACGCCATTGATTGGGCCAAGGCCCGGCAACAGGCCGACGATGGTGCCGACAAAGGCACCGAATAAGGCTACCAGCAGGTTTTCCGGTCGGGTGGCGACTTCGAAGCCTTGCATCAAGAAATTCAGGGTTTCCATTTTCAGCTCTCCACAAAGGCTTCGAACAGGCCGAGGGGCAGCGGCACATCCAACAGGTAATCAAACAGGCCATACAGCAGCACACCCATCAGCACGGCGCTGATGGCGCAGGGTAGCGGGCGACCGGTGAACAGCAGGCCAAGGGCGAAGGTCGCCAGCGTTGTGCTGATGACAAAGCCGAGCACTTCGAACAGCAGCGCGTAAGCCAGCAGCGCCAGTACACACAGCACCGCACGTACGGCTGCGCGGGTATTCAGCGTCTGCTCCAGCAAGCCGGGCTTGATCACCAGCCACAGGCTGCCAGCTGACATGAGGCTGAGCAGCAGCAACGGGTAGGCGCGCGGCCCGACCGGGTCATAGGCGAAGGGTGCCTGGAAGCCCCAGGCGATGACGGCGAGAACGGCGCAAAACAGCAGCCAGCTCGCGGCGAACAGGCGAACGTACATGGAGGATTACCTCAGAACTTGGGCATCTAAAGCCTGCTCCCAGTGGGAGGAGGTTAGGGGAGGGGTTTGGGTGGTGCGGTTTATCACTGCCACCCCTCACCCCGACCCTCTCCCGCCTGGGAGAGGGTGGCGCTGGTGTTATTGCATCAGGCCGAACTCGCCAGCCAGCGCCTTGTATTCCTCAACTTGCTCGAAGACCAAGGCTTTCAGTTCGTCGCCAGTCACCGATAACGGCAGCAGGTCGCGCTGTTCACGCAGGGTGGCGAAGTCTTCACGAGCAAGCAGGGTGTCGAACTGCTGTTTCCACCAGTTGTACTGCTCGTCCGTCACCTCTGGGCCCATGTAGAAGCCGCGGATTACCGGCCAGACGATGTCGTAGCCCTGTTCCTTGGCTGTGGGGATATCGGCCAGTTTGCCTGGCAGACGCTCTTCGGAGAGCACGGCAAGGATGCGCACTTTCTTCGCCGCCAACTGCGGGGTGACTTCTCCCAGGCCGCTGCTGGTGACCTGAACATGGCCACCGAGCATGGCAGTTAGGGTTTCGCCGCCGCCTTCAAAGGCCACGTAACGCAGGTTTTTCGGGTCGATCCCGGCCAGACGGGCGATCAGCGCGGTCTGCATCCAGTCCTGGCCGCCGATGGTGGCGCCAGCGCCGAAGACGATGCTGGTCGGGTCTTTCTTCAAGGCTTGGACCAGATCGTCCAGGCTCTGATACGGCGAGTCGGCACGTACGGTGATCGCGCCGTAGTCGGTGCCTACCGCAGCCAACCAGCGCACGCCGGTTTCGTCGTAACGGCCGAACTTGCCTTGCGCCAGGTTGAGCAAGGATCCGCTGGAGAACGCGGTGATGGTGCCCGGATCATCGGCACGCTGGGCGATCACCGCGTTGTAGGCCACCGCGCCGACTCCGCCGGGCATATAGGTGACGCGCATTGGGGCTTTGAGCAGGCCGCTGTCTTTCAGACCGCTCTGGGCCAGTTTGCAGGTCAGGTCGAAACCGCCGCCGGGCTTGGCCGGGGCGATGCATTCCGGGCGTTTCGGTTCGGCGGCCAGCAACTGGCCGGCAAAGGCCATGCAGGCGGTGGCCAGGGCGATGCGGGTAAAGGCAGTTTTCATGGGGTATTCCTCTGATCTCTTATTGTGGATTACCAGATCGGCAGCGTGTAGCCGACGATGACGCGGTTCTCGTCCGCATCGCGGGCGAAGTCGGATTTGAAGCTGGCGTTACGTAGGCGTACGTAGACATCTTTCAGCGGCCCGCTCTGCACCACGTACTTGACCTCGATGTCGCGCTCCCACTCGCCGCCGGTGTCATCAGTGCCAGCGATTTGCGCGTCGCTGCCTTTGATGTAACGGGTCATAAAGCTCAGGCCGGGAACGCCGAGCTTGCCGAAGTCGTAGTCATAACGGGCCTGCCAGGAGCGCTGGTCGGCGTTGGCGAAGTCGTTTATCTGCACGAAGTTGACCAGGAACGGGTCGCTGCCATCGATGTAGGCATAACCGGTGTCGCCGCTCATGTCCTGAAAGCCCAGGCCCAGTTTGTGGCCGTTGATGCCGTAGGTGAGCATGGCGTTGAAGGCGCGGTTGTCGATTTTGCCGGCATTGGAGGCGCCGCTGTCCTTGCTCAGCATCATCCGTACATCAGCGCTCAGGGTGCCGCTGCCCAGCGGTTGGCTGGCGAGCAGGCCGAAGAAATGCTGGCGGTAGATGTCGTCGAGGTCGGCGAAGTAATAACGCCCGGTCAGGCCCTTGGCGAACTCATAGTCGAGGCCCATCAGGTCCAGATGATCCGCCGTGATACCTGCGGCGAAGCGGCGGTTCTTGCTGTTGAGGATCAGCTCTTCGGAGTTGGTCGAGGCGCGGTCGATGACTTTATCCAGGCGCCCGCCGGTAAAGGTCAGGCCGTCAAGTTCGCTGGAGGTCAGCAGGCCGCCTTCGAACACCTGCGGCAGCAGGCGGCTGTCGCTGGCCTTGACCACCGGCAGCTCTGGCACGTGCGAGCCGTAGCGCAGCTCGGTATTGGAGACCTTGACCTTGGCTGTCAGGCCCAGGCGACCGAATTGGTCCGGGGTGCCGCCATCGTCTTGTACGGGGAGCAGGTCGGTGCCGGTGCGGCCGCCGCCGGAATCCAGTTTGACCCCAACCAGACCCAGGGCATCAAGGCCAAAGCCCACGGTGCCTTCGGTGTAGCCGGACTGGACGTCGAGCCAGAAACCCTGGCCCCACTCTTCACGCTTGTTCTGCTGGCTGCTGGTGCCTTCGCGGAAATCACGATTGAGGTAGATATTGGTGGTGGTCAGGCTGGCTTTGCTGTCAGCCACAAAATCGGCGTGTGCAGCGGGGGCAAGTAGGGCGGTGGCGATTGCCAGGCTAAGCAGGTGAGCAGGCGCAAGCGCCTGATGAGATGCAGTCGGCATCCTGTGGTCTCCATTGTTGTTTTTGTCACGGCTGCGCACCACTGCGTCAGTCGTTCAGGTCGGTGGATCGAGCCACCTGAAACCGATGCTAGGGGGTCAAGCTTTCACCAGGCTTTCAGTTTGAAAGAAAGTCGCTGGGGCATTCGCAGCGGCCTCTGCGCCGTTACACTGGGCACATAACAACAAGTTCGTGGAGTGCTACTACCGTGCGAGTCCTACTGGTCGAGGACCATCTGCCCCTGGCTGAAAGCGTGGCTCAGGCCCTGCGTGGCATCGGGCTTAATGTGGACATGCTGCATGACGGCGTGGCGGCTGATCTGGCCTTGAGCAGTGAGGATTACGCCCTGGCGATTCTCGATATCGGCCTGCCGCGCCTGGACGGTTTTCAGGTGCTGGCGCGTTTGCGTGAGCGTGGCAATACCCTGCCGGTGCTGATGCTCACCGCCCGTGGTGAGGTTAAGGATCGCGTGCATGGTCTTAATCTCGGTGCCGATGATTACCTGGCCAAGCCCTTTGAAGTGACTGAACTGGAAGCGCGGGTCAAGGCACTGCTGCGCCGTACTGTGCTCGGTGGCGAGCGCCAGCAACGCTGCGGCAACCTGCTGTATGACCTGGATACCCGGCGCTTTACCCTTGTCGATGCTCTGCTGACCCTGACCTCCCGCGAACAGGCGGTGCTGGAGGCGATGATTGCCCGGCCTGGGCGGGTGATGAGCAAGGAGCAGTTGGCCGCTCAGGTGTTTGGTCTCGATGAAGAGGCCAGCAGTGACGCCATTGAAATTTACGTCCATCGCCTGCGCAAAAAGCTCGAAGGGAGTGGGGTGCGCATCGTCACCTTCCGTGGGCTTGGCTATTTGTTGGAGGCTGTTGGTGACTGAGCATCACCCGCTTGAAAACCACGAACCGGGCAGCCTGCGCGGACGGCTGATCCGCCGCTTGGCGGTGTTGCTGGCGTTGATTCTGCTGGTCAGTAGCCTGAGCGCTTACTGGAGCGCTCGGCATGCCGCGGATACTGCCTACGACCGCACCTTGCTGGCTTCGGCGCGGGCGGTTGCCGACGGCTTGTACACCACCGCCGAGCGCTTGAATGCCAACGTGCCGTATGTGGCACTGGACACCTTTGCCTATGACAGTGCTGGGCGCATCTACTACCAGGTGTTGGATGTACAGGGCGCGCTGGTGTCGGGCTATGAAGATCTGCCACCGCCGCCGGCCCATATCAAACGCACAGAGGATTATCCGGCGTTGGCGCGTTTCTACGATGCCGAGTTTCGTGAGCAGGGTGTGCGGGTGGTCAGCCTGCTGCAGCCGGTCAGTGAGCCGGGCCTTAACGGCGTGGCGGAAATCCGTGTGGCGGAAACCCAGGGCGCGCGTGAGCGCATGGCCCGCGAGCTGTTGCTCGGCACCTTGCTGCGCATGGGCGTGCTGTCGCTGAGTGCCTTGCTGCTGGTGTGGCTGGCGGTAAGCGCTGCGCTGCGCCCACTGGAAGCCTTGCGCCGCAGTGTGGCGGCGCGCACCAGTGATGATCTGCAGCCGCTGTCGAATCTCGGCATGCCACGTGAACTACGGCCATTGATTGATGCGCTGAACCAGTTCAATGACCGGCTGCGCAACCTGTTCGAGCGCCAGTCACAATTTATTGCCGATGCCTCCCACGAGCTGCGCACGCCCTTGGCCGCGCTCAAGGCGCGGGTTGAGTTAGGGCTGCGCGCGCAGGAACCCTCGATCTGGCGCAGCACGTTGGAAGAGGCCGCGCTGAACACCGACAAACTGACCCATCTGGCCAATCAGCTGCTTTCGCTGGCACGTATCGAAAGCGGTGCACGGGCCATTGCTGAAGGTGGCGCGCAGCGTCTGGATCTCAGCCAGCTGGCGCGTGAACTGGGCATGGCGCTGGCACCACTGTCCCATGCGCGGGAGATTGCGCTGGCACTGGAGGCTGAGCAGGCGGTATGGGTCAGTGGCGAGCCTACGCTGCTAAACGAGCTGCTGTGCAACCTGCTGGATAACGCCTTGGCGCACACCGCTGCCGGCGGCAATGTGATCCTGCGGGTATTGCCGACTGGGGTGCTGGAGGTCGAAGACGACGGTCCGGGAATCCCGCCAGAAGAGCATGAGCGGGTGTTTGCGCGCTTCTATCGGCGCAGTAGCAAGGGTTCTGGGGCCGGCTTGGGTTTGGCGATTGTCGGTGAGATTTGCCGGGCGCATCAGGCTGAGATCAGCCTGCACCAGGCGCAGCCGCACGGTTTGTTGGTGCGCGTCGAGTTTGTCGGCGTAGACGTCTGACTCAGGGCGCGAGGCTGAGTGGCTGCTGAATTTCCAGCAGGTACTGGGTAACCTTGCCGCTTTCGCGCAGTTGCGCCAGGCCTTGGTTGAAGCGGGCGATCAGCTCGGCATTACCGGGTACTTCCCGCGAGAGCAGCAGGTGCAGGCTGTCGCTGCGTAGGGGCTTGGGGTGAAAGCTCAGTTGCGCGCGCTCGGCTGCGCTGAAGTGCTGATGCAGCATGTCGAAGCCGACCACCTTGTCCATTGGAAACAGATCGACGCGGCCGGCAATCAGTTGGCGAAAGGCGGTTTCATCACTGGTCACCCGATTGACCCGCAATTGTCCGCTGGCTTCGGCCTGCTGAAAGGCTGCGCCATAGTCATAGCCGCGGGTGCCGACCAGGCGTCGACCTTGCAGGTCGCCAATCTGTTGCCAGTCAAAGCTGTAGCCCTTGCGGTGGAACAGGTAGTAACCGCTTTCCACCACCGGGTCGCTGATAAAGAACTTTTCTTCACGCTCACTGCTGTGCAGCCAGACCGCGCTGCCATCGCGTTTGCCGCGCTCGGCCAGTTGCAGCGAGCGTGCCCAGGGGTGGAATTCCCAGGTCACCTCAACTCCCTGCAGGGCAAAGGCTTCGGCGACGATGCGTGATGCGACGCCCTTATGCGGCAGCTGTTCTCCCAGATAAGGCGGCCATTCACCGTTGGTCAGGCGCACAGATTCTGCGGCAGTGAGGCTGCCGCAGAACAAGCTGAATAGAAGGGGTAGCAGCAGTAGGCGCATGAACCGAATGCCAAATGCGGGGACTGCGTACAGTCTAGTTGCATTCGGTTGCATTCGGTTGCATGCGTTTGCAGGGAGGTTACTGAAGCATGCTCATGGCCGCTTCCATGGCGGCGGAAAGGTCTTCGTCTTCGTTCAGGTTCTGGTTTGGATCAAGGCCCAGCTTGGCGAACGCAGGGATCTGGCTCCAGTCCAGTTTGGTGTAGGGATGTTCGCTGCCAATGTAACTCTGCAAGGTAGCGACCTGGACGATATCGACATAGTCGACTTTGGCACTGTCACGGGTGAAGTCCAGGTACTGGCTGGGAACCATGGCAATCAGTTCAGGAAAGTCCCAGGTGCGCAGAATCTTGTCGCCGATGATTGGGTGGATCTGCTCAATCACGTGGTTGAGGCTGATCGAGTCAGCCAGTAGCTCGCTGTGATCTTCGGCGTACGTGAGGATCGGCAGCACACCGATCTGATGCACCAGGCCGGCGAGGGTGGCCTGGTCGGGCAGTAGGCGCGTGTAGTGTTTGCACAGCACGTGGCAGATGCCGGCGATTTCCGTGCTTTTGTTCCACACTTCGCGCATTTTGCGGTCAACCACATCGCTGGTTGCCTGGAACATCTGCTCCATGGCCAGGCCCGTGGCCAGGTTGCAGGTGTAATTGATGCCGAGGCGACCGACGGCCATCTGCAGGTCGGTGATTTCCTTGTTGGTGCGCAGCAACGGGCTGTTCACCACCTTGATGATGCGCGCGGTCAGGGCGGCATCGTTGCCAATCACTTTGCTCAGTTGCGGGATGCTGATATCCGGATCTTCGGCTGCCTCGCGGACTTTCAGTGCGACCTCCGGCAGAGTCGGCAGGACCAGCTCATCATTGTCGATGGCCTGGGTCAGTTCCTTTTGGACTTTCTCGGCAAGCTTGCTCATGGGCAATTCTCTTTGGCGTTCAAGCAATAGTGATAAGTGTAGTCAGGGCTTAGCGCTGTATTTCGCGGTCTGAATCCAGTGTATACGGCAAATCGAGCACGCTCAGCGTGCGGCCTTCAGCAGAACCCAGGTGAATAACGCCATTCAGTGCGGCTTCGTCCTGTAACACGGCAAGCAACTCGACGCCGTCTGGGGTGCGTGCGGCCAGTACCACTTCACCCACGCTGGAGGTGTGCGTCGGCGAGAACAGCAGCGTAGCGGGCTCGGGCACCTGACTGTCATGCAGCGCCAGGCGATACAGGCGGCGCTTGAGTTTGCCCAGGTACTGCATGCGCGCGACGATTTCCTGGCCGGTGTAGCAGCCTTTTTTGAAGCTGACGCCGCCCACGGCCTGCAGGTTGATCATCTGTGGGATAAACAGCTCGCGGGTGCTGCCTACGACCTGGCCTATGCCCGCACGGACTTGCGCCAGCAGCCAATCATTCAGCGGCGCTTCCGGCAGTTGGCTGGCCACTTGTGCCTGAACGGCCGTGGCCTGGTCAGCGGGTATCCACAGTTCAGCGCGGCCGTCGCTCAAGCGCAGGGCCAGTAAGTCATCGCGACGAGCGACGCTGTCTGCGGTCGCTGCGAGCTCTAAACCGAGGCTGCGCAGGATGCCATCGGCACCGTTCAGGCCGATACGCAGCCAGTCCTGGCTTTCGTCGGTGAGCTTGGATTTGCTGAAAACGGCGTATTTCTTCAGGTCAGTCAGTTGCGCATCCAGCAAATCACTGGCCATTGCCAGCAAATAACCATCACTCACGCTGAGGATACGAAAGCTCGATTGCATGCGGCCCTTGGGGGTGCAGCGCGCGCCCAGGCTGGAATAGCTGTCGCTCAGGTAGTTGAGGTTGCAGGTGACTTGGCCCTGGAGGAACTTGTTGGCGTCGGGGCCGCGCACGGCGAGGACGCCTTCGTGGCTGAGGATGCAATAAAACGCGGTATCGGCCATGGTGGATTAGGTATCGCTGGATAAAAGTTAGGGGGCTCATCATAGAGCGCCCCTCGCGCCTTGTCAGCGCTTGCGCTTGACTCGTTTCAGGGAATAACAGCCGGCTGGCCGCGTACGGTCAATAGATGTGCATTTCCTCGTATACTGCGTGCCGTAATTTGTTGCATGTCATGTATGGCGGCCACCCTTCGGGGTCGTCGCTGTGCGACGCTAAAAATGGTGTTTAGCCATTTTCAAGGAGCTGATCCGTGGTTGAAGAAGTAGAGCTCAATCGTCTTTTCTGGCACAGCCGTCGCGGCATGCTGGAGCTGGATGTGTTGCTGGTGCCGTTTGTTCGCGAGGTCTATCCGCACCTTGATGAGGCTGATCGCGAGCGTTATCGCAAGCTGCTGGAGTGTGAGGACCAGGATATGTTTGGCTGGTTTATGCAGCGCAGCGAGCCTGAAGATGCGGATCTCAAGCTCATGGTTCGGATGATTTTGGACCGTGTTCAGCCCAAGTGATGCCTTCGAGTTTCATTGGCAGCCTTCTCGGCAGCTACTGGCCTGCTATGCCCTGATTCAAGGGTTGGCGCTGCTCAGTCTGGCGCTGGTGGATATGCCAAGTTGGGTGCACTTGCTCGGCGTGGGCTTCTGTTTCGCCCACGCTGCCTGGGTAGTGCCACGGCATTTGCTGTTGAGTGTGCCGCAGGCCTTTCGAGGGCTGCGTTACACGGCTGAGGGTTGGCAGGTGCACTGCATGGCGCAGGGTTGGCAGGCTATTGAGCTGCATCCGGATAGCCTGGCGTTACCGTTGATTGTGTTGTTGCGCTTTCGTCTGGTCGGGCAGCGCAAGGTGCGCTCGGTCTGCATCGCCCGCGACAGTCTGGCGCGGGATCAGCACCGCCGCTTAAGGGTGCGGCTTAAATTCAGTCGCCATAGGTGGGCGGTAGCAGAATAGTGTCCTTGGCTTCAGTCAGTTGATGCGGGTAGTCCAGGGTGTAGTGCAGGCCTCGGCTTTCATGGCGCAGCATGGCTGAGCGGATCATCAGTTCGGCAACTTGCGCCAAGTTACGCAGCTCGATGAGGTCACGACTGACTTTGTAGTTGCTGTAGAACTCGTGAATTTCATCAAGCAGCAGTCGTACGCGGTGTTCGGCCCGTTGCAGACGCTTGTTGGTGCGCACGATACCGACGTAGTCCCACATAAAACGCCGCAGCTCATCCCAGTTGTGCGCAATGATCACGTCTTCGTCCGAGTCGGTTACCTGGCTAGCATCCCAGCCGGGAAGGGCGCTTGGCATGCTGATGTGCTCCAGTTGGGCGAGGATGTTCTCGGCCGCTGAGCGGGCGTAGACGAAGCATTCCAGCAGCGAATTGCTGGCCATGCGGTTGGCCCCATGCAGGCCGGTAAAGCTGGTTTCGCCAATCGCGTACAAGCCGGGGATATCGGTGCAGCCGCTTTGGTCTACCAGTACGCCGCCGCAGGTGTAGTGCGCCGCCGGTACAACAGGGATCGGTTCTTTGGTGATGTCGATGCCGAAGTCCAGGCAGCGCTCATACACGGTAGGGAAGTGCGATTTCACAAAGTCAGCCGGTTTGTGGCTGATGTCGAGGAATACGCAGTCGATACCCAGGCGCTTCATTTCGTGGTCGATTGCGCGGGCGACGATATCCCGCGGCGCCAGTTCGGCCCGCTCATCGAAGCGCGGCATAAAACGTTCGCCGTTAGGTAGTTTGAGCAGTGCGCCTTCACCACGTAGCGCTTCGGTGACCAGAAAGCTCTTGGCTTTTGGGTGGTATAGGCAGGTCGGGTGGAACTGATTGAATTCCAGGTTGCCGACCCGACAGCCGGCGCGCCAGGCCATGGCGATGCCATCGCCACAGGCGCCGTCCGGGTTGCTGGTGTAGAGATACACCTTGGCCGCACCGCCCGTGGCAAGAATCACAAAGCGGGCGCTGAAGGTGTCGACCTCGCCGCTGGCGCGATTGAGCACGTAAGCGCCCAGGCAGCGCTGGCCTTCCAGGCCGAGTTTGCGCTCGGTGATCAGATCGACGGCGACGCGCTGCTCCAGCAGTTCGACATTGCTGCGGTGCTTGGTCTGTTCGAGCAAAGTGTTGAAGATTGCTGCGCCAGTGGCGTCGGCCGCGTGAATGATGCGCCGGTGGCTGTGGCCGCCTTCGCGGGTCAAGTGGAATTCGAAACCGCCGTCTTCGCGGGCGTGTTCGTCGTCGCGAGTAAAGGGCACGCCTTGGTCGATCAGCCATTGAATGGCTTCGCGGCTGTGCTCTACGGTAAAGCGCACGGCGTCTTCGCGGCACAGGCCGCCTCCGGCATTGAGGGTGTCTTCGACATGCGACTCGACGGTATCGGTATCATCCAGTACCGCGGCTACGCCGCCTTGCGCCCAGTAGGTCGAGCCGTTGGACAGGTTGCCTTTACTGAGTACGGCAATGCGCAGGTGTTCGGGCAGTGTGAGGGCCAGCGTCAGGCCTGCTGCACCGCTGCCGATAACCAGAACGTCGTGTTGGTAATGTTGGCTCATGTCCGAATTCCGCGAAAAGCGAGCTCTAGTATATAGAGGGGGTGAGCGTCACAATAGCCAGCTTATGACCAAGTGCGTTACTCGGGAACTTTTTAAGTATTTCGGGTTCCATAGGCGGTTATTTACATGGGAAACCGCTTGTGTCGGACGGCTTTGTAACGGGCCTGAGATTTTGGCCTTGCCGCCGGGTGATCCAGACTACGAGCGCAGCAGTGGAACCCCTTTGCTGCGCTGTTCCGTGCAGGGCTTTTAAGTGTTCTGCAGGAAGCTTGTTTGAAGGAGAGAACTTTTGCGCAATACCCAAGTCTACTTTGGCAGACCGAGTAAAGGGTTGGCGTTTCACTCCTTCAGACCCTATGAGGAGTTTTCATGCTAACCCAGGAAGATGATCAGCAGCTGGTCGAGCGCGTGCAGCGTGGCGACAAGCGTGCGTTTGATCTATTAGTGCTCAAGTATCAGCACAAGATTCTCGGGTTGATCGTGCGTTTTGTGCATGACACCCATGAGGCGCAGGACGTGGCGCAGGAGGCCTTCGTAAAGGCATATCGGGCCCTTGGTAATTTTCGGGGCGACAGTGCGTTCTATACGTGGTTGTACCGTATTGCCATCAACACGGCTAAGAACCATCTGGTGTCGCGTGGTCGACGCCCTCCAGACAGTGATGTAAGTGCTGAGGATGCCGAGTTCTATGATGGTGACCATGCCCTCAAAGACATCGAATCGCCGGAGCGCGCATTATTGCGCGATGAGATCGAAGCCACCGTACACCGCAGTATTGAGCAGTTGCCGGAAGATTTACGTACAGCGCTAACCTTGCGTGAATTTGATGGTCTGAGTTATGAGGACATTGCCAGCGTCATGCAATGTCCAGTCGGCACCGTGCGCTCGCGAATTTTTCGGGCACGTGAAGCCATTGATCGATCCCTGCAGCCGTTGCTGCAGGAAACCTGAGACAGCGGCGTCAGCCAAGAGAGGAACCGCCATGAGTCGTGAAACCCTGCAGGAATCGCTGTCCGCGGTGATGGATAACCAAGCGGATGAACTTGAACTAAGGCGCGTGCTGGCAGCCGGTGATGACCCTGAGCTGCGAGCAACCTGGTCGCGTTACCAGCTTGCTCGCGCGGTCATGCACAAAGAGCTGCTTGAGCCGCGTCTGGATATTGCCGCTGCTGTATCCGCGGCCCTGGCTGATGATGTTGCTCCGGTTGCGCAACAAGTACAGCGCGGCTCTTGGCGCACTTTAGGTCGCCTGGCCGTTGCAGCTTCGGTTACCGTGGCAGTACTGGCTGGTGTGCGTTTTTACAACCAGGACGACATCACCGGTGCTCAGTTGGCGCAGCAATCCAGTCAGCCGGTGTTGAACATTCCTCAGGTCAGTGGGCCGGCCATGCTGGCTGGGTTTAATACCTCTGATGAACAAGCTGCCCCTGCAGCGAGCGCCGTCGGTCAAGGTCAGCCGGGTTGGCATGAGCAGCGTTTGCCGTCCTACTTACGTCAGCATGCGCAGCAGGCTGCCATGAGTACCAGTGAAGGTGCGCTGCCTTATGCTCGCGCAGCCAGTTTGGAAGGCCGTTAACGGTCTGTTGTTAAGGAATCGCATGCGCTTTATTCCTTTTGGCGTTTTGTTGCTGGGTAGCTGGCTGGCTCTGCCGGCTGCTGCCGATGAAGGCTCTGTGATGCTGCAGCGCTTGGCCGACGCTGAGCGTACTCTGAGTTTTCAGGGCACCTTTGTCTATGAGCGCAATGGCAGCTTTTCGACGCACAGCATCTGGCATCAGGCTGGTGAGGGCGTTGCTCTGCGTGAGCGATTGCTGCAGCTGGATGGTTCCGCGCAAGAAGTAGTGCGTGTCGAGGGCCAGGTTCAGTGCGCCAGTGGTGCGTTGGCTGACCAGCTGATCGACAGTCAACTATGGCCTGCTCGGGCGTTAAATGCCGAGCAGCTGAGTGCGTGGTATGAGTTGCGTGTGCTCGGTAAGTCCCGTGTGGCTGGGCGAGCGACTGATGTGTTAGCACTGGTGCCGCGCGACCAACATCGCTATGGCATTGAGCTGCACCTGGATCAGCAAACGGGTTTGCCGCTCAAATCCTTGCTGGTGAATGACAAGGGGCAGTTGCTTGAGCGCCTCCAGTTTACTCAGCTAGAAACGGACGCCCCCGTACCCTCGAACCTTGAGCCCAGTGCTGGGTGTCGCCCTGTGCGTTTGGCTCCTTCTCAGGCTCAGTCAGTTGAAGCGTGGCGCTCTGACTGGCTGCCGCCGGGCTTCAGCTTGAGTTCTGTCACTCAGCGCCGCAGTCCTGCATCCGATGAGCTCGTTGCCTGTCAGGTGTATGGCGATGGTTTGGCGCGTTTTTCCGTGTTTATGGAGCCCTTGCGCGGCGAAGCTGTTGAGGATGTACGTACTCAGCTTGGCCCTACAGTGGCTGTTTCGCGTCGATTGAAGACCAATGATGGTGACGTAATGGTTACCGTGGTTGGCGAAATTCCGCTTGGAACCGCTGAACGAGTGGCCTTGTCTATGCGTTCGGTTGGTGAGGTGGCGCAGTGATTGAGGAACAGGGGCGGGTTGTGGCTGTTGAGGTCGGCGCTGTCTGGGTTGAAACAGTACGCAAAAGCACCTGCTCCAGTTGTTCCGTTAAAGCCGGTTGTGGCCAAGGCTTACTTGAGCAGCTTGGGGCAAGCGGTCGTCGTGGTTATGTGCGTGCGTTGTCTGATCTGCAGCTGAATATTGGCGATGCGGTGGTGATTGGCGTGCGCGAAGACCTGTTGGTGCGTGGTTCACTGCTGGTTTATCTGTTGCCTTTGCTCGGGTTGTTTGCCGCGGCTGTGCTAGCTGAACAGGCGGGCTGGAGCGAGTCTTGGGTGATACTCAGTGCGCTGTTCGGTTTTCTGTTTGCTTGTTGTGCGGTGCGTTGGCGCAGCCGTGTTACGGCTAGTGATCCTGCGTTGCAACCTGTGGTGTTGCGTGCATTGCTTGGTGGTGCCGCCGCTGCGTTCTAAGACTTTTGCTGGCCTGATGGGGAGTTATATGTCGAAGCCTGGTCTGAAATCTTCTTTTACCGCGTTATTGGCCGTGCTGCTGATGGGGCAAGCGTTTTTTGCTCAGGCGAGCCTGCCGGATTTCACCGAGCTGGTCGAGCAGGCATCACCGGCGGTAGTCAATATCAGCACCCGGCAGAAGATGCCGGATCGCGCGGTGGCTGGCAGTGGCCAGCTCAATGTGCCTGATCTGGAAGGCCTGCCGCCGATGTTTCGCGAGTTCTTCGAGCGTAATATTCCACAGATGCCACGTGCGCCTGGCGGTAGCCGCCAGCGTGAAGCCCAGTCGCTGGGCTCGGGCTTTATCATTTCCGCTGATGGCTACGTGCTGACCAATAACCATGTGATCGCCGATGCCGATGAAATCATCGTGCGCCTGTCTGATCGTAGTGAACTGGAAGCAAAACTGGTTGGTACCGACCCGCGCAGCGATGTTGCGCTGCTCAAGGTTGAGGGCGAAGGTCTGCCCACCGTCAAACTGGGTAAGTCGGAGGAGTTAAAGGTCGGTGAGTGGGTGTTGGCAATTGGTTCACCCTTTGGTTTTGATCACTCGGTGACGGCTGGGATCGTCAGTGCCAAGGGTCGCAGTCTGCCGAACGAGAGCTATGTGCCGTTTATCCAGACGGATGTGGCGATCAATCCAGGTAACTCTGGCGGCCCACTGTTCAACTTGGCCGGTGAAGTGGTGGGTATCAACTCGCAGATTTTCACCCGTTCCGGTGGCTTTATGGGGCTGTCATTTGCCATTCCTATGAGTGTGGCGATGGATGTGGCCGATCAGCTCAAGGCTGAGGGTAAGGTCAGTCGCGGCTGGCTGGGTGTGGTGATTCAGGAAGTGAACAAGGACCTGGCTGAGTCGTTTGGCCTGGATAAACCGGCTGGTGCGCTGGTGGCGCAGGTGCTGGAGGAAGGGCCCGCTGCCAAAGGCGGCTTGCAGGTCGGCGATGTGATTCTCAGTCTCGACGGTAAGCCGATCATTATGTCCGCCGATCTGCCGCACTTGGTCGGTGCGCTGAAGCCTGGTGCAAGTGCTGAGCTGGATGTGGTACGCGATGGTGCGCGCAAAAAGCTGAAAGTGAGCATCGGTGCGTTACCTGAAGACGGTGAGGCCTTGGCGGGTACAGCTGAGCCTGGTGTTGAGCGCAGCAGTAATCGTTTGGGTGTCAAAGTGGTTGAGCTGACTGCTGAGCAGCAGAAGAGCCTCGACCTCAAAGGTGGCGTGGCGATTTCTGAAGTTCAGGATGGGCCCGCGGCGCTGATTGGCTTGCGTCCGGGGGATGTAATTACTCACTTGAACAATCAGGCTATTAATTCGGCCAAGACGTTTACTGAGGTGGCGCAGGCGCTGCCGAAGAACCGTTCGGTGTCGATGCGTGTGCTGCGTCAGGGGCGCGCCAGCTTTATCACCTTCAAACTGGCCGATTAACCAGGTATGCAGGTTACAAAGGGCGACTTCGGTCGCCCTTTTACATCGTACAGTCGTGTGGCCTTGATGACGTGCAAGGTGGCATTCGGGTAGACTTGGCGGCTATTTTCGGCGGGCAGTCGCCTGCGACCTTTTTGAGTGTTGATCCGTGAGTGATTTGAGTCATATCCGCAATTTCTCCATCATCGCCCACATTGACCACGGCAAGTCGACCTTGGCCGACCGGTTTATCCAAATGTGTGGCGGCTTGGCCGACCGTGAAATGGAAGCCCAGGTGCTGGACTCCATGGATCTGGAACGCGAGCGCGGGATCACAATCAAGGCACACAGCGTTACCCTGTATTACAAGGCTAAAGACGGCATCACCTACCAGCTGAACTTCATCGATACCCCCGGGCATGTCGACTTCACCTATGAAGTCAGCCGCTCTCTGGCTGCTTGCGAAGGCGCGCTGCTGGTGGTCGATGCCGGTCAGGGCGTGGAAGCGCAGTCGGTCGCCAACTGTTACACCGCGATCGAGCAGGGCCTTGAGGTCATGCCGGTACTGAATAAGATCGATTTGCCTCAGGCCGACCCGGACCGCGTTAAGGAAGAGATCGAGAAGATTATCGGCATCGATGCCACCGATGCTGTGACCTGCAGTGCCAAGACCGGCTTGGGCGTCGATGAGGTGCTTGAGCGCTTGGTGCACACGATCCCGGCACCGACCGGCGACATCGACGCGCCGCTGCAAGCGCTGATCATCGACTCCTGGTTCGATAACTACCTCGGCGTTGTTTCCCTCGTGCGTGTCCGCCACGGTCGGATCAAGAAGGGTGACAAAGTGCTGGTGAAATCCACCGGCAAGATCCATTTGGTCGATAGCGTTGGCGTGTTTAACCCTAAGCACACCGCCACCGCAGACCTGAAAGCCGGTGAGGTGGGCTTTATTATCGCCAGTATCAAGGATATTCATGGCGCACCGGTGGGCGATACCCTGACCCTGGCTGCCACGCCGAATGTCGAAGTTCTGCCTGGTTTCAAACGTATTCAGCCGCAGGTTTATGCCGGGTTGTTCCCAGTCAGTTCCGACGATTTCGAAGATTTCCGGGATGCATTGCAGAAGCTGACCCTGAACGATTCGTCACTGCAATATTCACCTGAAAGCTCAGATGCACTGGGCTTTGGCTTCCGTTGTGGCTTCCTTGGCATGCTGCACATGGAAATCATCCAGGAGCGTCTTGAGCGCGAATACGACCTGGATCTGATCACTACTGCACCGAGTGTGATTTTCGAAGTGGTGCTCAAAACGGGCGAGACGATCTACGTCGATAACCCGTCTAAATTGCCGGATATCTCCTCGGTCGAGGACTTCCGTGAGCCGATCGTACAAGCCACCATTCTTGTGCCGCAGGAGCACCTGGGTAATGTGATTACCCTGTGTATCGAAAAACGCGGTGTGCAGCGCGATATGCAGTTCCTTGGTTCTCAGGTTCAGGTTCGCTATGACCTGCCGATGAACGAAGTGGTTCTCGACTTCTTTGACCGTCTGAAATCCACTAGTCGCGGTTATGCCTCGCTCGACTACCATTTTGATCGCTACCAGTCGGCCAACCTGGTCAAGCTGGATGTGTTGATCAACGGTGACAAGGTGGATGCCCTGGCCCTGATCGTGCACAAGGACAACGCCCACTATAAAGGTCGCGCGTTGACCGAGAAGATGAAAGAGCTGATCCCCCGGCAAATGTTCGATGTGGCCATTCAGGCTGCAATCGGTGGGCAAATCGTTGCGCGGACCACGGTCAAGGCGCTGCGCAAAAACGTATTGGCCAAGTGCTACGGTGGTGATGTCAGCCGTAAACGCAAGCTGCTCGAAAAGCAGAAGGCCGGTAAGAAACGCATGAAGCAAGTGGGTAACGTGGAAATTCCACAGGAAGCCTTCCTTGCAGTGCTCAGGTTGGATAGTTAAGGGCCTATGTCGATCAATTTCCCGCTGTTACTGGTTATCGCCGTTGCCGTTTGTGGCGCGTTGGCGTTGTTTGACCTGATCTTTCTGGCCCCGCGCCGGCGAGCCGCTATCAGCACCTACCACGGTCAGGTCAGTGAACCTGATGAGGCGGTAGTGGAACGCTTGAACAAAGAGCCGTTACTGGTGGAATACGGTAAGTCGTTCTTCCCGGTGCTGGCCATCGTGCTGGTGCTGCGTTCGTTTCTGGTTGAACCGTTCCAGATCCCTTCTGGCTCGATGAAGCCGACTCTGGAAGTGGGTGATTTCATCCTGGTCAACAAGTTCGCTTATGGCATTCGCCTGCCGGTGCTGGACACCAAGGTGATTGAGGTAGGTGATCCTCAGCGTGGCGATGTGATGGTATTTCGTTACCCGAGCGACCCTAACATCAACTACATCAAGCGTGTGGTTGGGTTGGCCGGTGACCGCATTGCCTACAGCAGCGACAAGCGTCTGACTATCAATGGTGAGCCTGTAGCGCAGCAGTTGATTGGCGATGAGTCCGGTAGCCTGGGCAGTGCGACGCTGTATAACGAGAAACTGGGTGAGGCAGAGCATCAGATCCGTAAGGAAATGCAGCGCTATCGGATTGAGCCGGGCCGCGAATGGGTTGTGCCGCAAGGGCATTACTTCATGATGGGCGACAACCGCGATAACTCCAATGACAGCCGTTACTGGAATGATCCGGCCATCCCTAAGCCGCTGCTGGGCATGGTGCCGGACCAGAATATCGTAGGCAAAGCTTTTGCTATCTGGATGAGCTGGCCGGATCCCAAGTCGCGCAACCTGCCGAATTTTTCCCGCGTAGGTCTGATCCACTGACCTGTTGACGATTTTGCGACGCTGTTAAATGCAGCGTCGCAGGCTATATATAGTCTTGCCTCCAGCCGTAATGGCTTTCACATAACTCGAATTTGGGGACAAATATGAAATCTGCGCATTCGCAAAAGGGAATGTCGATTCTTAGTTGGTTGATGGTGCTGGCGGTGGTCGCTTTTTTAGCCAGTGCGGCGTTCAAGGTGTTGCCGCATTACTTCGACTATATGTCGCTGGAGAAAATGATTACTTCGGTTGAGACCGATAAAGCAGCTGATGTCCGCAGTATTAATGAATTCTACAGCCATATCAGCAAGGGCATGCAGGTCAATAACATTCGCGATTTGAACATGCAGGACGCGATTAAAGTAAAAGTCGAAAACAACGAATTTCGCGTGCACCTGAAATACGAAAAGCGTGAGCCGTTGATCGAGAATATCGACCTGGTCGTGCGTTTCGATAAAGAATTCCGCGTGCGTATGCCGTGAGTGCGTCGTTAGCCCGTCTCGAGCGGCAGCTCGGTTATACCTTCAAGGACCAGGAGCTGATGATCCTGGCTCTTACCCATCGTAGTTTCGCCGGGCGCAATAACGAGCGTCTGGAGTTTCTCGGTGATGCGATCCTCAACTTTGTCGCAGGTGAAGCGCTATTTCAGCGCTTCCCGTTAGCGCGCGAAGGGCAGCTTTCGCGCTTACGTGCGCGCCTGGTTAAAGGCGAAACTCTTGCCATTCTGGCGCGTGGTTTCGACTTGGGTGAGTACCTGCGCTTAGGTTCCGGTGAATTGAAGAGCGGCGGTTTTCGTCGCGAGTCGATTCTCGCCGATGCCCTGGAAGCACTGATTGGCGCCATCTACTTGGATACAGGTATGGAGGCGGCCCGTGAGCGTGTGCTGGCCTGGCTGACCACCGAGTTGGATAGTCTGACCTTGGTCGACACCAATAAGGACCCTAAAACCCGCTTGCAGGAATTTTTGCAGTCGCGCGGCTGTGAGTTGCCGCGGTACGAGGTGGTGGATATTCAGGGCGAGCCGCACTGCCGGACATTCGTAGTCGAATGTCAGATAACCTTACTGAATGATAAAACCCTGGGGCAGGGCGCCAGTCGGCGTATCGCTGAGCAGGTAGCGGCTGCTGCCGCGCTGATCGCCTTGGGTGTGGAGAATGGCAATGACTGATACACCTGTTACACGCTGTGGCTATGTCGCCATCGTCGGCCGGCCCAACGTGGGTAAGTCGACGTTGCTTAACCACATTCTCGGGCAGAAGCTGGCAATCACCTCGCGTAAGCCGCAGACCACGCGGCACAACATGCTCGGCATCAAAACCGAGGGTGAGGTGCAGGCGATCTATGTCGACACCCCCGGCCTGCACAAGAACAACGAGAAAGCGCTCAACCGCTACATGAATAAGAATGCTTCGTCGGCGCTGAAGGATGTCGATGTGGTGATCTTCGTGGTCGATCGCACCCGCTGGACCGATGAGGACCAGATGGTCTTGGAGCGTATTCAGTACGTCGAAGGCCCGGTGATTCTGGCGATCAACAAGACCGATCGCATCGAGGACAAGGCTGAGCTGATGCCGCATCTGGAGTGGCTGGCCACCCAGTTGCCGAAGGCCGAGATCGTGCCGGTTTCGGCGCAGCATGGGCATAACCTCGACACCCTGGAAAAACTGGTAGGCGAGCATTTGCCGGAAGGCGTGCACTTCTTCCCGGAAGACCAGGTCACCGACCGTTCTAGCCGTTTCTTCGCGGCTGAGTTGGTGCGCGAGAAGATCATGCGTCAGCTGGGCGCTGAGCTGCCGTATCAGATCACTGTGGAAATCGAGGAGTTCAAGCGTGACGGGCGCATCCTGCATATCCATGCGTTGATTCTGGTCGAGCGTGATGGTCAGAAAAAAATCATCATTGGCGATAAGGGTGAGCGGATCAAGCGCATTGGCCAGGAAGCGCGCAAGGATATGGAGGTGATGTTCGACTCCAAGATCATGCTTAACCTGTGGGTCAAGGTTAAAAGTGGCTGGTCGGACGACGAGCGCGCACTGCGCTCTCTGGGTTACGACAACATCTAGTGTTGCGCGGGCGAACCTATTCGCCCGTTTCTGCGTTCCGTCACGTTGAGTCACCACTGGCCATGCTTGCAGACAGTCAGCCTGCCTATGTACTGCACAGCCGCGCTTACCGCGAAAGCAGCGCGCTGGTCGACTTTCTCACCCCCAAAGGTCGCTTGCGTGCAGTACTGCGTGGCGCTCGGGGCAAAGCCGGTAGTTTGGCTCGGCCGTTTATTCCGCTGGACGCCGAGTTTCGCGGGCGAGGTGAGCTGAAGAACGTCGGGCGTCTTGAGCCTGCGGGCATTCCCAATTTGTTGACGGGTGAGGCGCTGTTCAGTGGCCTGTACCTCAATGAATTGCTGATTCGCCTGTTACCCGCCGAAGACCCTCATCCCGCTGTGTTCGATCATTACGCCATGACGGTGTTGGCATTGGCCGAAGGTCGCCCGCTGGAACCGCTGTTGCGTTCGTTTGAATGGCGCCTGCTGGACGAGCTGGGCTATGGTTTCGCCTTGAGTCTGGACAGCGAAGGTCAGCCCATTGTCGCCAGCGGCCTGTATCGTCTGCACACCGAAGCCGGTTTGGTGCCGATTGGCCAATTGCAGCCCGGTGCCTTTCACGGCGTTGAACTGCTCGCCATGGCCGAGGCTGATTGGACTGCGCCAGGCGCTCTTGCTGCGGCCAAACGCTTGATGCGTCAGGCCTTAGCCCCCCATTTAGGTGGCCGACCGCTGGTCAGCCGCGAACTGTTTATGACGCTCAAGGAGCCAAGCCGTGACTGATGCCAATCGTATTCTGCTGGGTGTGAACATCGACCATGTGGCCACATTGCGCCAGGCCCGTGGCACCCGTTATCCCGATCCAGTCAAGGCCGCGCTGGACGCCGAAGAGGCGGGGGCCGACGGTATCACCGTGCACCTGCGCGAAGACCGTCGGCATATTCAAGAACGTGATGTGCGCCTGCTCAAAGAGGTCATGCAGACGCGCATGAACTTCGAGATGGGCGTGACCGAAGAAATGCTGGCCTTTGCCGAAAGCATCCGTCCCGAACATGTCTGCCTGGTACCGGAAACCCGTCAGGAGCTGACCACCGAAGGCGGCCTGGATGTTGCCGGGCAGGAAGCGCGGATTCGCGCAGCGGTCGAACGCCTAAGCAAGATTGGCTGCGAGGTCTCGCTGTTTATCGACCCGGACCCACTGCAGATTGAGGCGTCCAAGCGGGTCGGCGCGCCGGCCATCGAGCTGCACACCGGTCGTTATGCCGATGCCCATACCCCGGAAGAAGCCGCACGCGAACTGGCGCGGATTCGTGACGGTGTGGCCTGTGGCCTGCAGCATGGCCTGATCGTTAATGCGGGCCACGGCTTGCACTATCACAACGTTGAGCCGGTGGCGGCTATTGCTGGGATTAATGAGCTGAACATCGGTCACGCCCTGGTAGCCCACGCCCTGTTTGTTGGCTTTAAGCAGGCGGTAGTGGAGATGAAACAGTTGATCGTCGCGGCGGCTAATCGCGGTTGAGTGGAGGCGGACATGCCGCAGGCTTGTCCGCGATCTGCACTGGACAAGCTAGCGCCTGTCGACCCTACGTGAGCTTTGATAAGTCCGGTTTACGGTTTGCGGGCTATCAGTACCGCGCGGCTTGGCGCCGGCAGGCCTTCCACGGTGCGGCTATGGTCGGCCGGGTCAAGGAATTCGGGCAGTGACTGAAAGCGCATCCACTCGGTCGAGCGTTGTTCGTCGACTGAAGTGGTGCTGACATCCACGCAGCGCACATCGACGAAGCCGGCGCGGCGCAGCCACAGCTCCAGGGCGGGCACCGAAGGCAGGAACCAGACGTTGCGCATCTGCGCGTAGCGGTCTTCGGGCACGAGCACCTGCTGTGCATCGCCTTCTACCACCAAGGTTTCCAAGACCAGTTCGCCGTCTTTAACTAGGCAGTCCTTGAGGTCGATCAAGTGGTCGATGGGCGAGCGGCGGTGATACAGCACACCCATGGAAAATACTGTGTCGAAGCCTTGTAGTTTGCTCGGTAGCTCTTCGAACGCCAGCGGCAGATGCCAGGCGGGCAGGTCGGGCAGGTAGTTCTTCATCGCCAGGAATTGGCACAGGAACAGCCAGTTGGGGTCGATGCCGACCACGCTGTCCGCACCGGCACCAAGCATGCGCCACATGTAGTAGCCGTTGCCGCAGCCGACATCCAGCACCCGCTTGCCCTTGAGGTCGAGGTAGGGCGCGACGCGCTGCCATTTCCAGTCCGAGCGCCATTCCGTGTCGACATGCACGTCAAACAGGTGAAACGGTCCCTTGCGCCAGGGAATCAGGCCCTGAAGAGCCGTGGTTAATACTGCGCGTGTCGAGTCGTCACAGGTTCCGTTGAAACGGAAGCTATGTAGCAGCTCCAGTTGTTCGACATTCAGAGCCGGCAAGCTCTGCACCGCGCCGTACCAGCGCGCCAGGTCGCCATGGCCGACGGCCAGTTTGGCGTCGATCTGCCTGGGCAGGTCGGCTGACCATTCTTGCAGTGGAGTGCCGGCAAGGGTGGCTTGCAGGGCGTCGAGGTCGAGGCGGCTGATCATGGCAGGGCAATCATCGAGGCGAAATTAAGACACTGGAACCACGGTACTACCTGGCTAAAACCAGCGGCGAGCAGGCGTTCGCGGTGCTGCTCCAGGCTGTCTGGAAGCATGACTTTCTCGATCGCGCTGCGTTTTTGAGCGATTTCCAGCTCGCTGTAGCCGTTGGCCCGCTTGAAGGCGATATGCAGATCGCCCAGCAGAGCATGCTGCTCGGCATCTTCGAATTGCAGTTTTTCCGAAAGGATCAGCGCGCCGCCGGGCACTAGGGCTTGGCGAATCCGCGTTAGTAAGTCGAGGCGTTGTTCAGGCTGGATAAATTGCAGGGTGAAGTTCAGTGCCACCAGCGAAGTGGGCTGAAAGTCGAGGCGGAGAATGTCGGCCTCAATCACCTCGACGGGCAGCAGCTCCTGAAACATCGAGTCCTGGGCGTGCAGGTATTCGCGGCAGCGCTCGACCATGGCGCTGGAGTTGTCCACGGCGATCACCCGGCAATCGTCGATCTGCACATGTCGGCGCAGCGCTTGGGTCACAGCGCCCAGAGAGCTGCCGAGGTCATACAGTACGCTGTGCGGTTGGGCGAACTGGCCAGCGAGCACACCAATGTTCTCGACAATGGTCGGATAACCCGGCACCGAGCGTTTGATCATATCGGGGAAGACCCGCACCACATCCTCGTTGAACACGAAGTCCGGCACCTGGGCCAGGGGTTGGGCGAAAAGACGGTCGGGCTGTTTGCTCACGATGGCTGCGCACTGGTCAATAAAGCCGGGCATTTTAGCCAAGTGCGCCGCATAGCCAAACCTTGATTGCCGCTATTGGTCGCAAATCTGCTTGGAGACGGCTCAGCGGGTCTGTTTGAAGGCCGACGCAGCGATAGCCCATTGCCCCAACCAATAGCTGAGCATGATCGCTACGGGCGCCGCCTCGAAGGGGGCGACAAAGCGGTTGATGCCGATCAGGCTGTCGGACAATACGAACAGCGCGGCACCTACGGCGGCCAGGCGCCTGGAATGGATATTCAGGTCGGGTTGGCCAAGGCGGGCGAGAGCGCGCCAGAGCATGGCGCTAATCGCCAGGGCGTAACAGGCTACGGGGATCAGCAGCGGGCCCAGGTTAGCGTTGGCGAGGATGGTGAACATCGTTCCGCCAGTGGCCAACGCAAGAATCAAAGCGAGCCAGGCGGGTTGTTTGCAGTCGCTCAGGTAGGCGCGCAGGTAGGCCAGGTGCGCCAGAAGGAAGGCGCCTAGGCCGAAAACGAACTGGTCGCCCGGCCAGTCGAGCAGAATATCGCCCACCAGTGAGCAGAGCAGGCCGAGGCTGATCCAACGTCGATACAGGCCGCTGGGTGCCGTTCTCAACCACAGCAGCAGGGCAATCACTGGAATGCCTTTACTGAGCAGGCCCAGTTCATTCATGCCGCTGAGCCGTGTATAGAGGAATATCGCAGCACCCAGCAAACCCAGCAGCAGATAACGCATGACCCTTGTCCTTGATACTCGAAAGGTCAGCACTATGGCGCGTCGGGAATTAACTGGCCACGCCATGGGTGCCACTTAGGTCAGCATTTCGCGCCAGTAGCAGCAGGCTGTTGAAAAACTACCTACGTTGCCATCGCCGCGTTAAAAACAGGCTCGTGCGCGAGTCCGATCAAAATGCTCATTTACAGCTCGTAAACTCCGCTTTTCGCCGTTTTGACCAGCCGAAGGCTGTTACTAACGTAGCGCCTTGCGCTGGCTGCCTCGCCTACGTTTTTCAACGCCCTGCTAGCGAGCCTTGATCGTGCAGTTGAAGCGCTGGGCGGGCACTACGCCGACTTCCCAGGGGCGTTCATAGGTTAGGGCCAATTGGCCTTCGCCTGCTTTGATGACCTCGAAACGCCAGGTGGAAACCCCGGCGCTGCCGACCAGGCCGGCATCTTCCGGGTTGCTGTAGACCTCCGGGCCGAGGCTTTTCAGCACCTGGGGTGCGGAGTCACGCAGCAGCCAACGGAAACCGGTGGTGGGATTGCTCGGCAGGCGTAGATTGAATTGCTGGCCAACGTGCAACGACAGCGGGCATTTGCTCTGCTGGTTTTGCTCCAGGGTCACGCTGCTGGGCGTTTGTGCGCAGGCGGCGAGCAGTGCAAGGCTGAGTGCCACTGTCAGGCGGGGGGCAAGCATGGTGAGCTCCTGGCGAATGTCGAGGCTGCCAGCATAGCCGCTAGGGCTGCCCTGCGGGAGCCTGTGCTGAAAACGTCGTCTGCAGTGGCGCGCGCAACTGCTGGAAGAATTGGTCGATCAGTGGTGTGAGCAGGGCAAAGCACTCGTGCCGTGCCAGGCGTACTTTTCGCCTGTCGATCAGCTCATGTTCCAGGCGTTGCAGCACCTGCTGTTTCAGGCTTGGCGGACATTGACTGTTTAGGGCGATCAGCACCCATTTGTCGTACAGGCTGCAGTTTTACCGGGCAAAGGGTTAAAGTTGCACCTCTGTTTTTCAGGGTTGCACTTTTCATGTTCAACGCGCGGTTGATGCGTCTTGATGACCAGGCCCACGAACACACTCACGACCATCATCAACTGGTGCTGTCGCTGGCTGGGCGTGCCGAATTTGAAGTCAACGGCCGGGGCGGCGAGGTTTGCCGCATGCGCGCCTGTCTGGTGCCGGGGGATGCCGATCACCAGTTCGCTGGCATGGGTGACAACCGCATGCTGATCATCGATCTGGACGAGCAGGGCACCTCCAGTGAAGACCTGCAGCTGCTGACCCGTCTGTTTGAAACACCACGCTACCCGCAACTGGATGCCGATTTCCAGAACCTGCTGAGCTATGCCGGCGCCGAGCTGGAACGCTATGGCTCCGATCCATTGCTTCCCCGTGCCCTGGGGGGCGTGCTGCTGCGTGCCTTGCATCTGCGCCTGTTTGGCGAGCCCCAGACGCGGCCCATGGGGGCGCTGAATGTGGAGCGGCTCGACAGTTACATCACCCAGCATTTGGCGCGGCGTATCAGTGTGGCTGAGTTGGCACAGGTGGCCTGTCTCAGCCCCAGTCATTTCCATGCGCAGTTCAAGGACAGCGTCGGTTTGACGCCGCATCAGTACCTGCTGAAAACACGCTTGGATCGGGCTGTACGGCTGTTGCGCGAGAGCGGCTTGCCGCTGATCCGTATCGCGGAAGAGTGCGGTTTCTCCAGCCAGAGTGCGCTGACCACCGCTATGCGCCGCTATCTGGGCCTGACGCCGAAACGCCTGCGTAGCGCCGAATAACTGAGCCCTCGACGGTTATTGGGTAGCACGCTGCATACATTTGCGTGATGGTTACAGTCGACGAAGCGTGAACTTCCGCACATGGACGGCTAAGCTGTGGCCCACACAGGTTTTTCCTGTGCCCGGGCAAGGATGCTGCCGGTAGTCAAGTGTGCCCATAAAGTGCGAGTAGTCTTGATGAACAAGCCCCTATACCTGTCCACACTTTCACTGCTCGGCATGCTGCTGTTCAGTACAACGCTGTCCGCTGCCAGTCTGCAAGCCGAGCTGGTGGACAGTGAAGGGCAGCCGCTGGCCAATGCTGTGCTCACCTTGCGCAGCGAGGTTGCACCCGTGGTTGCACCTGCTACGGCAGTGATGGATCAAATCTCGCAGCAATTCGCGCCCAATGTACTGGCTGTGCGCAGCGGTACTGCCGTGTCGTTCCCTAATAGCGACAACATTCGTCATCACGTCTATTCGTTCTCGTTGGCTAAGCGCTTTGAGCTACGCCTCTACCAGGGCACGCCGAGCGAGCCGGTGGTTTTCGATAAGCCCGGTGTGGTGGTACTTGGCTGCAATATCCACGACTGGATGGTGGGTTATGTCTATGTCACTGACGACCCGTGGTTCGCGGTGAGTGATGCGCAGGGCAAGCTGAACCTGGAGCAGTTGCCGGCAGGGACCTACACCGCCAGCCTGTGGCACCCACAAGCGCCGGATATGTTGCCGCAGGATGCCGGCCAGGTGCAGCTGACAGAGGCCGGTAGCCTGCAGCGCTTTACCCTGTCCATGCAGGCTCCTGGCGGTCAAACCGCTCCGAGTGCGCCGGTCAGCGCTTTTGGTGATGCATTCAAGAAGGCACGCGATGCTGCGCAATAGCTTTCAGGCGCGAATTGCCGGGGTACTGGTACTGCTGCTGTTGGTGGTTGTGGGAGCGCTGTATGTGGCGGTGCAAACTGCCACCAATGCAGCCGTACGCAGCCAGGCACGTGAGCAGTTAGACGTCGGCAGCCTGGTCTTTCAGCAATTACTCGAGGTACGTGGCCGTCAGTTGCACGACGCGGTGCAGGTGTTGGCGGCGGATTTTGGTTTCAAGGATGCCGTGGCCAGTGGCGACACCGAGACAATTCGCTCGGCGTTGATCAACCATGGCGCGCGGATCAACGCCAGTGCAGTCATGATGCTGGGCCTGGATGGCAACCTTGAGGTCAGCAGTGATCGGCAGATCAGCGGTGAGACTGCCAAGCGCCTCAGCGCGCAGGTGATGCGGCGTCAGCGCGAAGGTGTGCAGATCTTTCTGATGCCGATAGCTGACAAGATCTACTTGCTGGTGCAGGCCACAGTCACCGCGCCGCTGCCAATTGCCCGGGTCATGATGGGCTTTCAGGTCGATGATGCATTTGCCGCCGAATTGCGTGAATTGACCCACCTGGATTTGACCTTGCGGGCGACCCAGGACGGTGTCGCGGATATCTGGATCAGCACTTTGCAACCCGCGCAAAGTAAGCAGCTGCAAGGCAGCATGGCATCATTGGCCAATGATGCAATCAGCCTGATCGGTGAAGAATCGTACTTGAATCAGACCCTGGTGCTGGCCAGTGGTGATGGTTTTGAAGTGCGTGCGCTGTTGCACAAATCCTTGAGTCAGGCGCAAGAGGCCTTTGCTCCGCTTGATCAGAAAATTCTACTCATTGCTCTGGCTGCGCTATCCGCCTCGCTTGTGGGGGCCTTATTGCTAGCGCGCTCAGTGTCACAGCCGGTTCGGCAGTTGGCGGCAGTGGCTGAGCGGGTACGCCAGGGTGATTACCAGGCCAGCCTGGACCTGCAGCGCGGCGACGAGCTAGGGCGTTTGGCCACTGCGTTCAAAGCCATGCAGCAAGGCATTGCCGAGCGTGAGCGGCAGCTGGCGCACAATGCGCTGCATGATGCGTTGACGGGCCTGCCCAACCGCACGCTTGCGCTGGAACGCCTGGGCAGTGCCATCACGGCAGGACGACCGACGTCGTTGCTCTACTTAGGCGTGGCGAATTTTCGGGCCGTCAATGAAAGCCTTGGCGCTGAGGGAGGCGACCTGGCGTTGCAGCAACTGAGCCGACGCCTGCAGGCCGTGTTGCGTCCTGGTGATAGTGTGGCGCGGATTATCGGCGATGAATTCCTGCTGCTGCTGGAAAACACCAACAGCGACAGTGCTGTGGGTATTGCCGACAAGGTTCAGCAACTGTTGCTCAAACCGTTGCGCGTCGCCACCCACGATTTCGCCTTGGATTGCCGCATTGGCATTGCCAGTTATCCGGTGGACGGCAACGCCCCTGAAGAGCTGCTGCGCCGGGCGAGCATCGCCATGCAGGATGCGGCTGGCATGCCCAGCCATCTGCAGGTGTATCAACGGGGTCGCGATGATGCCCAGCAGCGACAGATTCGCCTGATTCGCGATTTGCGGCATGCCCCTGAAAAAGCAGAGTTGTTGCTGCACTATCAGCCCAAATTAGATATCGCGGCCGGCCAAGTGCGTCAGGCTGAAGCCCTACTGCGTTGGCAGCACCCGGCGCTGGGCATGGTCTCTCCGGGTGAATTTATCCCGCTGGCCGAACGCACCGGCAGTATCCAGTTGTTGACTGCTTGGGTCATCGAAGAAGTCCTGCGCCAGTTACGTGAGTGGGCGGGGCGTGGACTGCGCGTGCAGGTGTCGTTGAACATCTCCACTGACGACCTGATTGACCCTCAGTTGCCGGCGCGGGTCAGTAAATTATTGGCCGAGTATCAGGTTCCGGCCGAGCAGCTTATTTTTGAAATCACTGAAAGCGGTGTGATGCTCAATCCCGAGGTCGCGCTGCAAGTGCTGCATGGTTTGCGGGCATGTGGCATCAGCCTGTCGGTGGACGACTTTGGCACGGGCTATTCTTCCCTGGCGCAGCTAAAGCGCATGCCGGTGCAGGAGTTGAAAATTGATCAATCATTTATCCGCGACCTGGACGATGCCAGTGAGGACTCAGTCATCGTGCGTTCGACCATCGAGATGAGCCACAGCCTGGGCCTCAAGGTCGTAGCTGAAGGGGTCGAGTTCGAGCGCAGCCTGCAATTGCTCGGGCGTTGGCAGTGCGACACCGCCCAGGGCTACCTGATCAGTCGTCCACTGGCGGCGCAAGCCTTTGAAACCTGGATGGCGCAATACGTACACGCCCCCTCGACGTTGGTGCATTGAATATGACTTACCTGCCACGCTGCATTTTCCTGCTGCTCGGCCTGCTGGCCAATCTGGCCTGTGCCGATGGCCGTTTGCTGGCCACCGGCGGTGCCAGCAGTATTGAAGGCGCCGCCGGTGGCGGGATTACGCCTTGGGCCGTGTTGTCTGGGTACGGTGAGCGCGGGGAGTGGGGCGCGGATGTATTCGCCACGCGGGTTGAGACGGGCGATTACCGTTTGGACGTGGCCGGTGTCGGTGTCGCTTTCGACAACCGTATTGAATTGTCTTACGCCCGTCAGCGTTTTGATTTGGGTAACCTGGCGCGCGGCCTCAACTTACCTGAGAACAGCCTGAGTCAGGACATCTTTGGCCTCAAAGTGCGCCTATTCGGTGATCTGATCTACGACCAGTTGCCGCAAGTTTCTCTGGGCATTCAGCATAAGCGCCAGAAGGATTTTCTGATTCCCAGCCTGGTTGGCGCCCAGCGCAGCGAGGACACCGAGGGTTACCTCACGGCCAGCCGGCTGATCCTTGGCGGTGCCTTTGGCTACAACCTGCTGCTCAACGGCGGTATTCGTTACAGTAGAGCCAATGAGCTGGGGCTGTTGGGCTTTGGCGGTGACCGCCGTGATCGTCATTCGGTGCTCAAGGAAGGTTCGGTCGCCGTGCTGTTCAATCCGCGTTGGGCGCTTGGGGTCGAGTACCGCGAAAAGCCGGATAACCTGAGCTTTGCGGGTGAAAGCGATTGGGCCGACTTGTTTCTGGGCTACTTCCCCAACAAGAATCTCGCCGTGGTGCTGGCGTATGCGCGCCTGGGCGAGATTGCCACACTGGATCATCAGGACGGGGTTTATCTGTCCGTACAGGGGAGTTTCTAGGCATGCGCAGTGTGCTGTTAGCGATGGTTCTGACCCTGGCGGCCTGCGCTCAGCAGCCGCCCAAAGACGACAGCCTGTACCGTGAGTTGGGTGAGCAGGCCGGGATCACTCGTATCGTTGAAGGCATGTTGCTGAACATCGCTGCTGATCCGCGCATCGTTCGGCACTTTGAAAATATCGATATCGAGCGTCTGCGCGACAAACTGGTGGAGCAGATCTGCGTCGAAGCGGGCGGCCCCTGCACGTACACCGGCGACAGCATGGAGGAGAGCCACAAGGGCCAGAACCTCACGCCGAGCGACTTCAACGCCCTGGTGGAAAACCTGCAGGAGGCAATGAGCGCGCAGAACGTACCCATGCCGGCGCAAAACCGCCTGCTGGCGCGCCTGGCGCCGATGCGTGCGCAGGTGATTGACCGCTAGAACGTCTTTCGACCAAACCTGCTACACGGTCGTCCTGCTTTGTAAACGCTGGGCTTGGCAAACACCTCAGCTGCAGTTCAATCGGGAGCCAGTCACGCCGCTACGAGGCTGTTGCCGGCTCAATGCGACTGTAGCGTGTGCGGTGCCGGGTTGTATGGGGTATTAACGCAACGTCTGGGCTATCGCCTGAATGTCGGCGCGGTGACTTATCACCATGCTGAGTTCGCCGTTCTCACCGATAAAATCCTGCGGTGGCATCAGTTTCTGGTAGGCCGCCAGTTCTTGAAGTGAGGGCAGTTCGGCGGTTGGCGTGTGCTCCTTGATGGCGTGATAGAGCGCCAGGTTGACCAGATCCAGCAATTGCAGGCTATGCCCCGGGCTGCATTGCCAGTTGCCAGCGTTGCGAATGATCTCGATGTATTCGTTATGCACCGACCATTTCTTCAACACGATGATGCCGAGCGATTTGCTGTACTCCTGGCACAGCTTTGAATAGAGCTCATTAGAGGGTGTTACGCGTTCACTTCTGAACGCTGACAGCACGGCAAGGGTGCCCACCTCGCTGAGCAGGCTGGCGAGCAACGCGTGCTCCGCCGTCACATGGCCCAGCAAGCGTGCCAGCATGGCGCTGATGCTGGCTTTGATGACCAAGCGCTCCCAGGCCTCTACAAATAGCCGTTTGTGCCCCGGGCTGTGCAGGGTGAACAGGCTTTTGATGCTGTGCACCATGGTAATTCGGTCGACTTCAGCCATGCCGAGCATGCTGATCACTTCGTGCAGGGTTTTGGGCGGCAGGGTGTGGCGATAAAGGGCGCTGGAGGCATGTTTCATCAGCAGGGCGCTTAGGGCGGGATCGCGGCTGATCAGGCGCACCAGGGTGTTTCGGGAAATATTGGGGTCACCCAAGGCGCGACGGATATCGAGGGTAATGGTTGGTAGGCTGGGCAATTGCTCTTCGCCCTGCATTAACTGTGAAACGACACGGCGGTAAATGGAGTAATCGGATGCTTCACTCTGCAACACACACCTCCAACTTGATGAATGCAGTCTAGATGGCCGTTATGCGTCTGTTGGACATGACGATGGATGGCAGGGCCAGCAACGCGTGCGTTGCCTTTCTGCTTTAAACGCTATTTGTAGGAAGTTCCCGCTGCTGGAGTTTTTTGCAAAAACTCCAGAGTTTTTTGTAAGAAGCGTTCATGCATCTGCCACTAAATTCCATGCTCGATTTACACGGTGCGCAGGTTTCTGCTCATAGGATGCCCCAGCAAGCTAGCGAGTTTGGGCTAGACCTAACACAGGCAATGAGCAGATAAGGACCGTGCATGAGCGCAACAGCCTTCATTGTTAGGTTCTTGTCCGGCCATGTTACTGCGCACTTTGTGGTGAGCGATGCAGCATTTTTACCGGTGTGCAGCGGTTTTCAAACCGGCCAGTGCATGCCGAGTCCTGCCAGGGGTAAGGCGTTGGCGGGCCATTAAAAGGATTTTTACGGGCGACTGTCTTGCGGCATGCGCCCGTTGTTGTATTGGGGCTCCAGAGCCTTTTTACGATCTCGCATGCTAACGCGTTGACAGGCGTTTTTACGCCGCGGCGACGAAGCACAGCCGATCGTAAGCAGGTTCTTTGTGCCTCGGTTGCGGTAAGTAGCTTCACCTGCATAGGCAGGCGTGCAATGCCATGTTGGCAATGGGGGCTAATCCCTGTTGCTGAAATAACAACAATCAAGAGGGGAGCCCCCCAATGACTGCAAATACTCCGATGCTCGTCACCTTTGTGGTGTACATCGCGCTCATGGTGCTGATTGGCCTGTTCGCGTACATGCGCACCAAGAACCTTTCCGATTACATCCTGGGCGGCCGTAGCCTGGGCAGTTTTGTTACCGCCTTGTCGGCGGGGGCATCGGACATGAGCGGCTGGCTGCTGATGGGCTTGCCGGGTGCGGTATACCTGTCCGGTCTGTCCGAGGGCTGGATCGCCATCGGCCTGATTGTCGGTGCTTACCTGAACTGGTTGTTCGTCGCTGGCCGTCTACGCGTGCAGACTGAGCACAACGGTAATGCCCTGACCCTGCCGGATTACTTCACTCACCGCTTCGAAGACAGCAGCCGCGTGCTGCGCATCTTCTCCGCGCTGGTGATTCTGGTGTTCTTCACCATCTACTGCGCCTCCGGTGTTGTGGCCGGTGCCCGCCTGTTTGAAAGCACCTTCGGCATGTCCTACGAGACCGCGCTGTGGGCCGGTGCTGCGGCGACCATCGCCTACACCTTCATCGGTGGCTTCCTGGCGGTGAGCTGGACTGACACCGTGCAGGCTACCCTGATGATCTTTGCCTTGATCCTTACCCCAGTCGTGGTGCTGATTGCCACTGGCGGTGCCGATGCGACTTTCGCAGCGATCGAGCTCAAAGATGCAACCAACTTTGACATGCTCAAAGGCGCGACCTTTGTTGGCGTGATCTCCTTGATGGCCTGGGGCCTGGGCTACTTCGGTCAACCGCACATCCTGGCGCGTTTCATGGCCGCTGATTCGGTTAAATCGATTCCGGCAGCCCGCCGCATCTCCATGACCTGGATGATTCTCACTCTAGGCGGTGCCGTGGCTGTGGGTTTCTTCGGTATTGCGTACTTCTCCGCCAACCCGGACCTCGCAGGCCCGGTAACCGAGAACCCAGAGCGCGTGTTTATCGAACTGGCCAAGCTGCTGTTCAACCCATGGATTGCCGGCATTCTGCTGTCCGCCATTCTGGCTGCAGTGATGAGCACCCTGAGCTGCCAGTTGCTGGTGTGCTCCAGTGCCCTGACCGAAGACTTCTACAAGGCCTTCCTGCGTAAAGATGCGTCGCAGACCGAGCTGGTATGGGTCGGTCGTGGCATGGTGCTGCTGATCGCGATCGTCGCCATCATGCTGGCTGCCAACCCGGAAAACCGCGTGCTGGGCCTGGTGTCCTACGCTTGGGCAGGCTTCGGTGCTGCGTTCGGTCCGGTGGTGATCCTCTCGCTGGTATGGAAGCAGATGACTCGCAACGGCGCGCTGGCCGGCATGCTGGTGGGTGCTCTGACTGTAATCCTGTGGAAGAACTTCCTCGGTCACCTGGGCCTGTACGAAATCATCCCAGGCTTTATCTTCGCCACCATCGCCATTCTGGTGTTCAGCAAGATCGGCAGCGGCCCATCGGCCAGCATGATCAAGCGCTTCGACGAAGCCGAGAAGGAATACCAGTCGGCCTGATAGTTTGAAATACCTGGCAACTGGCTGGTCGCTCAGTTGCCCCGCGGACCTGTTTCGCGGCGATGTGCGTGCGACTCGATAGTGCTTCGCCGGCCCACACCCTTGGTGTGGGCCGGCTTTTTTATGGCGACTTATCCTGAGGCTCACCCTTGCTGACGTTACGGCGCAGCGGCATAGCGGCCTCCAGGTAATTTTTATGCTGATGCCCAATCACGCTGGAGGCTTTCGGTTGTTCACCGGCTTGGCTATGGTGGCGGGGTTTGTCTTAATCGAGCTGTCCGTACAGGTTCTGCATGACTCAATCACCTAAAAATCCGCTACACGGCGTCACCCTTGAAGCCATTCTCACCGCATTAGTGGCTCAGTATGGCTGGGATGGTCTAGCTGAGCGGATTGATATCCGTTGCTTCAAGAGTGACCCCAGCATCAAGTCCAGCCTGACTTTTTTACGCAAGACGCCGTGGGCGCGGGAGAAGGTCGAGGCGCTGTATGTCCGTTCGCAAACACGGAAATAGACGTTAAGTCCTAGTTCGAAATTTGGCACCCTTGTTGCAATACCTCTGCAAACGCCGCGAAGCGTCAAAAAACCGCGGCCAGTGGAGGTAGAGATGAGCCAGGGTGTTGAATTCAATCGCTTGATGCTGGAAATGCGGTCCATGCAGGCCGACGCCATGGCGCGTCAGAAGCCTGTCGCCAGCACGCCAGAACCCGGTGCGCCAAGCTTCTCCGAGATGCTCGGGCAGGCGGTGGGCAAGGTCAACGAAACCCAGCAGGCCTCCAACAAACTGGCAACTGCCTTTGAGATGGGCACCAGTGGCGTGGATTTGACAGACGTGATGATCGCGTCGCAGAAAGCCAGCGTTTCCTTTCAAGCCATGACCCAGGTGCGCAACAAGCTGGTTCAGGCTTATCAAGACATTATGCAGATGCCGGTTTAAGGGTAGGGCTGAATCATGGCTGAAGCCGTCGCTGCAAACGTACCTGCCACCACCGGTGGTGATGAGCCGAAGAAACCGCTGTTCGGCCTGACCTTTCTGGAAAACCTCGCCGACATGTCGATGTTGCGCCAGATTGGCCTGCTGGTCGGTCTGGCTGCGAGTGTGGCCATCGGTTTTGCTGTGGTGCTGTGGTCGCAGCAGCCGGATTATCAGCCGCTCTATGGCAGCCTCGACGGTATGGACGCGTCGCAGGTCATGGAGACGTTGTCCGCGTCTGATATCAAATACACCGTGGAACCCAATTCTGGCGCGCTGCTGGTCAAATCAGGCGACCTGGCGCGCGCCCGTATGCGCCTGGCTGCGGCTGGCGTTGCACCGAAAGACAATAGCGTCGGTTTTGAGATTCTCGACCAGGAGCAAGGCCTGGGCACCAGCCAGTTTATGGAAGCCACCCGCTATCGCCGCGGCTTGGAAGGTGAACTGGCGCGTACCATTTCCAGCTTGAATAACGTTAAAGCGGCCCGTGTACACCTGGCCATCCCGAAGAGTTCGGTGTTTGTGCGTGATGAGCGCAAACCCAGCGCCTCGGTATTGGTTGAGTTGTATTCCGGGCGCGGCCTGGAACCGAGTCAGGTCATGGCGATCGTCAATCTGGTCGCCAGCAGCGTGCCGGAAATGGACAAGGCCCAGGTCACCGTGGTCGACCAGAAGGGCAATCTGCTGTCGGATATTCAGGAAATGTCCGAGCTGACCATGGCCGGCAAGCAGTTCGATTACAGCCGCCGCATGGAAAGCCTGTTCACCCAGCGCGTGCACAACATCCTGCAACCGGTACTGGGCTCGGGTCGCTACAAGGCCGAAGTTTCGGCGGATGTGGATTTCAGCGCGGTGGAATCCACCTCGGAAATGTTTAACCCGGATCAACCGGCGCTGCGCAGCGAGCAGTCGGTCAACGAACAACGTACCAGCAGCCTGCCGCCACAAGGTGTCCCCGGCGCGCTGAGCAACCAGCCGCCTGCAGCTGGTGCCGCGCCGCAGCAAGCGGGTGCCGCTGCGCCGGCCGTGCCGGGGCCGATTGCTGCCGGGCAGCCGCTGCTGGATGCCAATGGCGCTCAGATCATCGATCCGGCCACCGGTTTGGCCATGTTGGCGCCGTACCCAGAGGACAAACGTGAGCAGTCCACACGCAACTTCGAGCTGGATCGTTCAATCAGCTACACCAAGCAGCAGCAGGGTCGCCTACGCAGGCTGTCTGTAGCGGTGGTAGTGGATGATCAGGTGAAAGTCGACGCAGCCACGGGCGAAACCACACGCGTGCCGTGGAGCAGCGATGACCTGGCGCGGTTTACCCGCCTGGTACAGGACTCGGTAGGTTTTGACGCCAGTCGGGGTGACAGCGTCAGCGTGATCAATACGCCGTTCTCCGCCGAACTGGGCGAAGAGATGATTGATATCCCGTTCTACACCCAGCCGTGGTTCTGGGATGTGGTCAAACAAGTCCTCGGTGTGCTGTTTATTCTCATCTTGGTATTTGGTGTGCTGCGCCCTGTCCTCAACAACATCACCAATGGCGGCAAAGGCCAAAGTGACGGCCGTGATGGCGATGTCGAGCTGGGTGAAATGGGCGCACTGGGCGGTGATCTGGCTGAGGACCGTGTGAGCCTGGGCGGTCCGCAAAGCATCCTCCTGCCAAGCCCGAGTGAGGGGTATGATGCACAACTGAACGCCATCAAGAGCCTGGTCGCCGAAGACCCGGGCCGCGTAGCCCAGGTTGTGAAAGAGTGGATTAACGCCGATGAGTGATAATCGAACCGCCACTAAATTGAGCAAAGTCGACAAGGCCGCGATTCTGCTGCTGTCGCTTGGTGAAACCGACGCCGCCCAGGTGCTGCGTCATCTGGGCCCGAAAGAAGTCCAGCGGGTAGGTGTGGCCATGGCCGGTATGCGCAATATCCAGCGCGAGCAGGTCGAACAGGTGATGGGGGAGTTTGTCGACATCGTCGGTGATCAAACCAGCCTGGGCGTTGGTGCCGATGGTTATATTCGCAAGATGCTCACGCAGGCATTGGGCGAAGATAAAGCGGGCAGCCTGATTGACCGTATTTTGCTCGGCGGCAGCACCAGTGGTCTCGACAGCCTGAAGTGGATGGAGCCGCGCGCCGTGGCTGACGTGATTCGCTACGAACACCCGCAAATTCAGGCCATCGTCGTGGCTTACCTGGACCCCGATCAAGCCGGTGAAGTACTCGGGCATTTCGACCATAAGGTACGCCTGGACATCGTCCTGCGCGTGTCGTCACTGGAAACTGTGCAGCCGGCTGCGCTGAAAGAACTCAACGACATCCTTGAGCGGCAGTTTTCTGGCAGCGCCAATACGTCCCGTGCCGCATTGGGCGGGGTCAAACGTGCGGCGGATATCATGAACTTCCTCGACAGCTCGGTTGAGGGTCAGCTGATGGACTCAATCCGCGAAGTCGACGAAGACCTTTCCAGCCAGATCGAAGACCTGATGTTTGTCTTCGACAACCTGGCCGATGTCGACGACAGGGGTATTCAAGCCCTCATGCGCGAAGTGTCGTCGGATGTGCTGGTGCTGGCGCTCAAAGGTGCTGACGAGGCGATCAAGGAAAAAGTCTTCAAGAACATGTCCAAACGAGCCGCCGAACTGCTGCGCGACGATTTGGAAGCCAAAGGCCCGGTACGCGTCAGCGACGTGGAAACTGCGCAGAAGGAAATTCTCACCATCGCCAGGCGCATGGCCGAAGCCGGGGAAATTGTCCTGGGCGGCAAGGGCGGCGAGGAAATGGTCTAACACATGGCTCGCAATGGTTTGACGCATGTCCAGTAAAGAGCCGCCCAGCGAGCTGATTCGCGCCAAGGATCTCAAAGGCGTTGATGTGTGGGCGTTGCCCAGCTTCGACCCGGAAGTGGAACTCCCCGAGCCCAGCGAAGAAGAACATGTGAATGACCCGTCGGTTGAGGCGGGCGATCAGGCTCCGGCTGAGAGTGAAGAGGTGGCCCTTGAAGACGTCAAACCCTTGACGTTGGATGAGTTGGAGGCAATCCGTCAGGACGCCTACAACGAAGGCTTTGCCACCGGTGAGAAGGACGGTTTTCATGCTGGCCAACTGAAGGCCAAGCAGGAAGCTGATATCGCCTTGGCCGCCAAACTGGCCAGCATGGAGCAGCTGATGACGCAGCTGTTCGAGCCGATTAGCGCACAGGATCAGCAGCTTGAAGAAGCCATGGTCAGCCTTCTTGGGCAAATGGTGCGCCAGGTGATTCAACGCGAGCTGGTCAGTGACTCGAGTCAGATTCGCCAGGTGCTCAGCGAGGCGCTCAAGTTGCTGCCGATGGGCACCGGTAACATCCGTATTCACGTCAACCCGCAAGACTTCGAAATCATCAAGGCCCTGCGCGAGCGCCACGAAGAAAGCTGGCGAATTCTCGAAGATGCCTCTTTGCTGCCCGGTGGGTGTCGGGTGGAAAGCGAACTCAGCCGTATTGATGCCACGGTGGAAACCCGCTTGAACCAAGCGATCAAACAGCTGTTCGAGCAGCAGCGTGAGCAGGCCGCGCACCCGCTGGAGGCTGATTTGCATACCGATTTGGATGCTCCAGCGGTGGAGGCTACGCAGATACACAGTCAGGCGAGCCCGGATGCGCCTTGATCGGGTGAGTTTCGCCAAGCGCCTGGCGGGTTACAGCGAGGCCGTGACGTTGCCAACTCAGCCGTTGGTCGAGGGTCGCCTGCTGCGCATGGTCGGTTTGACCCTGGAAGCCGAAGGCCTGCGTGCTGCCCTGGGCAGTCGCTGCCTGGTCATCAATGACGACAGCTATCATCCGGTGCAGGTTGAAGCCGAGGTCATGGGCTTTTCCAACGGCAAAATCTTTCTGATGCCGGTCGGCAGCTTGGCGGGCATCGCCCCAGGTGCTCGTGTAGTGCCGCTGCCTGACACCGGACGCTTGCCAATGGGCATGTCTATGCTGGGCCGAGTGCTTGATGGCACGGGTCGCGCGCTTGACGGTAAGGGTGGCATGAAGGCGGAGGATTGGGTGCCGATGGACGGCCCGGCGATCAACCCGCTCAACCGCCACCCGATCAGCGAACCGCTGGATGTCGGCATTCGCTCCATTAACGGCCTGCTGACGGTAGGGCGTGGACAGCGCCTGGGGTTGTTTGCCGGTACCGGTGTGGGTAAGTCGGTGCTGCTCGGCATGATGACGCGCTTTACCGAGGCCGACATTATCGTGGTCGGGCTGATCGGCGAGCGGGGCCGCGAAGTAAAAGAATTTATCGACGAGATCCTCGGCCATGAGGGCCTTAAGCGCTCGGTGGTGGTGGCCTCGCCGGCCGATGATGCGCCGCTAATGCGTTTGCGCGCGGCCATGTACTGCACGCGCATCGCCGAATACTTCCGCGACAAGGGCAAGAACGTCCTGTTGCTGATGGATTCGCTGACCCGTTTTGCCCAGGCCCAGCGCGAGATCGCCCTGGCCATTGGCGAGCCGCCGGCAACCAAAGGCTATCCGCCCTCGGTATTTGCCCGCCTGCCCAAGTTGGTCGAACGGGCTGGTAATGCTGAGAAGGGCGGTGGGTCGATTACTGCGTTCTACACCGTGCTCAGTGAGGGCGACGACCAACAGGATCCGATTGCCGACGCCGCTCGTGGCGTGCTTGACGGCCATATTGTGCTGTCACGGCGTTTGGCTGAGGAGGGGCATTACCCAGCCATCGATATTGAGGCGTCAATCAGCCGGGTCATGCCGCAGGTGGTCAGCGCTGAGCACATGCGCCTGGCGCAGCGCTTCAAGCAGCTGTGGTCGCGTTATCAGCAGAGCCGCGACCTGATCAGCGTCGGTGCCTATGTACCGGGTGGTGATGCGGATACTGACCTGGCCATCGCCCGCCAGCCGGCCATGGTCAAGTACCTGCGGCAGAACCTGCAGGACAACGAAAGCCTGGAAAGCAGCAGCGCACAGCTGGCTGCGACCTTCAATCCCGCTGCAGCGGGCGCATAATCCATGGCACAAAGCCGCGCCGCGCGACTGGCCCCGGTGGTCGATATGGCCGAGCGTGCCGAGCGTGAGGCTGCACTGCAATTAGGTCGTTGCCAGGGCCTGCTGCGCCAGGCTGAAGTGCAGTTGGGCGATCTGGAGCGTTACCGCGGAGACTACCAACAGCAATGGATCAGCGAGGGCCAGCGCGGGGTTTCCGGGCAGTGGCTGATGAACTATCAGCGCTTTCTTACCCAGCTGGAAACCGCCATCGGCCAACAGCGCACCAGCGTTGACTGGCACCGCAGCAATATGGAAAAGGTGCGAGAGGCCTGGCAGCAGCGCTATGCGCGGTTGGAAGGTTTGCGCAAATTGGTCAAGCGTTATCAGGATGAAGCACGCCTGGCTGAGGACAAGCGTGAGCAGAAACTGCTTGATGAGTTGTCCCAGCGCATATCCGCCCGCGATTCGCAGTCTTAAGCGCGAATTACCCACCTGCAATACATCGACACAGCCTAAACAGTTGCTGCCAGCGCATTGCAATGCTACATCTTGATCATGCATAACCTGCTGCCTGGTCCACTGGTATGTGCGGCCTCGTCTTTTCGCTTATAGGAGTAATTCATGGCCATCACCTCGCTGCCCTCATCCGATGGGCAAGAGCTGACCATTCTGATTCAGGGACGCTTCGATTTCGGCGCGCATCAGGAATTTCGCAATGCCTACGAGCGTGTCAACAGCACCCCGCAACGCTACGTTGTAGACCTCAAAGACACCACTTACCTGGACAGCTCCGCGCTCGGCATGCTGTTGCTGTTGCGTGACCATGCCGGCGGCGACAGTGCGCAAATCCGCCTGCTCAACTGCAACCCGGATGTGCGCAAGATTCTCGCAATCTCGAATTTCGAGCAGCTGTTTAAAATCGCCTGATCGAGGCGCGTGTCATGGCTGAGCGTCTGTCCATCCTGATTGCCGAGGACAACGCGGCTGATCGCATGCTGCTGTCGACCATCGTCAGTCGCCAAGGGCACCGGGTACTGACCGCCAGTAATGGTTTGGAGGCAGTGGCCCTGTTCGAGCAAGAGCGGCCGCAGCTGGTCCTGATGGATGCCTTGATGCCCATCATGGACGGCTTTGAAGCTGCCCGACGGATCAAGCAGGTGGCCGGCGAAGAGTTGGTGCCGATCATTTTTCTGACCTCACTGACCGAAGGCGAAGCCCTGGTGCGCTGCCTGGAGGCCGGCGGTGATGACTTTCTTGCTAAACCCTACAATCGGGTCATTCTCGAAGCGAAAATCAAGGCCATGGATCGCTTGCGCCGCCTGCAGGATACGGTGCTGCAGCAGCGTGATCTGATTGCCATGCACAATGAACACCTGCTCACTGAGCAGCGCGTGGCCAAGGCCGTGTTTGACAAGGTGACGCACTCTGGTTGCCTGGATGCACCGAATATCCGCTACCTGCAATCACCTTATGCAGTGTTCAACGGCGATCTGCTATTGGCTGCGTTCAAACCGTCGGGTGGCATGCATGTGTTGCTGGGGGATTTCACCGGCCACGGTTTGCCCGCAGCGATTGGGGCGATGCCGCTGGCTGAGGTGTTCTATGGCATGACGGCCAAGGGCTATTCCCTCGCCGAAGTGCTACGCGAGATCAATGCCAAGCTCAAACGCATTCTCCCCGTCGGGGTGTTTTGCTGTGCGACGGTGTTGAATATCAGTTTCCAGCGGCAGGTGGTCGAGGTGTGGAATGGCGGCCTGCCTGATGGCTATCTGCTGCGTGGCAGTGGCGAGCGTTTGCCGCTGGTGTCGCGGCACTTGCCGTTGGGTGTGCTGGAACCGGCCGCATTCAACGACAAGTATGAGGTCTACCCGCTGGCGCTGGGTGATCGGGTTTTTCTGCTCTCCGATGGTGTGCTGGAGACCTGTAACAAGCTCGGTGAGTTGTTTGGTGAAGAGCGCTTGCTGGAGGTGATCGCCGCTAACCGGCAGCTGCCTGCTTTATTCACTGAAATTCAGCAGGCGCTGACCCATTTCAGCGGTGAGCAGCAGGACGATGTCAGCTTGCTCGAGGTCAGCCTGGTTGATGACGCGGAGTTGAGCCGTCCGCCACTGGCCTTTGCCGATAATGGCCAGAGTCATTCCCTGGACTGGTCGGCCAGCTTCGAGTTTCGCGGTGAAACCCTGCGTCACTTCAACCCGCTGCCTTTCCTCCTGCAATTACTGCTTGAGGTGCAGGGGCTAAGGCCTCAAGGCGGAGCCTTGTTCAGTGTGTTGGCCGAGTTGTATTCCAATGCGCTTGAGCATGGCGTGTTGGGGTTGGACTCAGCACTCAAGGCAAATGCCGAGGGGTTTGCTGAGTACTACCGCCAGCGCAGTGTGCGCCTGGCTGCGCTGACCGACGGATTTGTGCGCTTTCACCTGCAGTTGTTACCTGAAGGCGCAGGAGGGCGCTTGATCGTCCGTGTTGAAGACAGTGGCTCGGGGTTCGATCCTCAACAAGTGCCCGTTGAACCGCGTGACGCGCATAGTTTGAGTGGCCGCGGACTGGCCTTGGTCAGGCAACTGAGTGAGCGTTGCAGTTGGGGCGACGGCGAACCGGGGGTGCGCGTGGAGTTTTCCTGGTTGCCTGGGGCATAATCCGGGGCACCACGCGAGGGGAGCGAGCCGTTGTCCGATATTCACCTTGATAGCGCAGTATTAGCGGCCTTGCAGGATGTCATGGAAGATGAATATCCGGTGCTGCTGGACACCTTTCTGATTGATTCTGAAGAGCGCCTGCTCGTACTGCGCCAAGCCGAGCAAGCGGCCGATGCGCAAAGCTTGCGGTTGGCGGCTCACAGCTTTAAAGGCAGTTGCAGCAACATGGGGGCGCCGATGCTGGCGGGCCTGTGTAAACAGCTGGAAGAGGCTGGGCGTCGCGAACAGTTGGAGCAGGCTCCTGAGCTGGTCGAACAAATTGAGCGTGAGTTTGCCATTGTGCGCATCCTGCTCAAGTCCGAGCGCCAGCGTTATCGGCATTAACCTTGCTGCGCCTGTCTCCTGACGTTGCTGCAGCTCACCTCGCCCTGTCTGCCAATAAACAAGTTGGCCCGCCCCTTGCAAAACCCTTCGCACGACCAATCCCGAGCGGAGAGTATCCATGTCCGTTGCCCCCGATCTGCTGCTCAAGTCAGCACCTGAAGTAAAGCCCAGAGCTGCTGCATCAAAACCGCCGGAAAAACCCGCGCAGCCTAATAAGAATGAGGCTTCCAGCTTCTCTCAGGTGTATGCCAAAGAGCGGCAGGCTAAAGCGGCTGAACGTAACGACGGGCCTGCAAAGCCGGCACGTGAAAGCAATGTTGATAAAGACGAACCGCTGGATGCGCAGGCGCAGGCTGCCGTTGGGCAAGCCGAGGTTGCCGATAGCGGCAAGCCTTTGCCGACTGATCCGGCAAGCGATGGCGCCGTTCTGGATCCGCTTCTGTTGCTTGGTATCACCGGTGAGATGCCCGTAGCCGAGACGGATGACGTGGCGCTTGAAGCCGAACCTGTGCCGCTGATGGTCACCACGGGTAACTTGACCAGCTCCGGCCCGGCGAGCATGACCGAGGCCAGCTTTGATGCTGAGCTGGATGCGCTCAATCAGCTGCCGGCAGTGCGCATGGCCCTGGAAATGGGGGCGAAGGAGAAGCTGCAGGCCGATCAGGCTGGAGCGCCCTCGGCCCAGGCGCAAAACGTCAGTCAAAGCTTGTTGGCCAGTCAGGTGGTACAGGATGAAACCCCGGTCGAGGGGGATAGCCTGGAACTGCCAGAGTTACAGCTTGAAGCCCTCACCGGTAAAAGCCTGGAGGCGCTGAAGGAAGGCACGGCCAATAACGCGCCGGAGAACTTTGTCAGTAAGCTCAATGCCCTGACTCAGGCGATGAACCAGCAAGTGACCCAGGCGCGCGCGCCCTTATTGGCTGGCCAACCGGTGGCCATGCAACAGGGTGGCTGGAGCGAAGCAGTGGTGGATCGGGTGATGGTGATGTCCAGCCAGAACCTCAAGTCGGCTGAGATTCAGCTGGATCCTGCAGAGCTCGGCCGTCTGGAGGTGCGCATCAGTGTGAACCAGGACCAAAGTCAGGTGACGTTCGCCAGTCCACATGCCGGTGTGCGTGAGGCGCTGGATTCGCAGATGCACCGTTTGCGCGAACTGTTTGCCCAGCAGGGTATGAATCAGCCGGACGTGAATGTTTCTGATCAGTCGCTGAACCGCGGTTGGCAAGGGCAGGGGGGCGATGGTGGCAATAGTCGCGGAGGGTCCTCCAGTGAACTGCTTGGCGGGGATGAGGAACTGCATTCGAGTGCGGTCGAGTCGGCTCGCACGCCATCTGTAAGTGCCCGTGCCTTGGTTGATTACTACGCATAGAGCGCTTGCTGCTGTAGTTGCATGGTCCACTGATCTAAACTGCATTTCGCCCGACTCCCCGTGTGTGGGAGTCGGGCGATTTTGTTTGGGCGTACGTTGATCGAATGCCTTGGTCGCATCACCTTCAGGTGCTGCGCCACTCGTACTGAGCAGGTTTGTTGACAGACTGGCATAACACTTGCTCGTAACCCTTTGAAAACGGATAGAACTCCGAATAACGACGGATTATTGGCATGGCTAAGAAAGAAGCAGCACCGGCACCGGCAAATGCCGAGGCGAAACCAGCCGGCAAAATGAAGCTGATCATTATCATCGTTATTGCGGTGTTGCTCGCTGTGGGCCTTTCTGTGGGGGGAACCTGGTTCTTTTTAAGTAAAAAGGACGCAGGGGCTGAAGAAGCCAAGGCAGAAGTCAGTGCCGAACCAGCAGTACCCGTCAAACAGGCCGCAATCTATGAAGAGCTGTCACCGGCCTTTGTCGTGAATTTCAACCACCAAGGCCGCGCCCGCTATATGCAGGTTAGTGTGGCGTTGATGACCCGTGATCAAGTGGCCCTGGATGCGCTCAAGGTGCACATGCCGGTGTTGCGTAACCGCCTGGTGATGCTGTTTTCCGGTCAGGATTTCGGTTCCTTGCTAACCCCGGTCGGTAAAGAAATGCTGCGCCAGCAAGCGACTGCCAGCGTGCAGGAGCTGGCAGAGAAAGAGACCGGCAAAGTCACGGTTGAGCAAGTGCTGTTCACCAACCTCGTGTTGCAGTAATCAGGAGCCATCTATGGCTGTGCAAGACCTGCTTTCCCAGGATGAGATCGATGCCCTGCTGCATGGTGTCGACGACGGCTTGGTTGAAACCGAGGACGAAGCCGAACCGGGAAGCGTCAAGCAATATGACCTGACCAGTCAGGACCGCATTGTCCGTGGGCGCATGCCGACGCTTGAGATGATCAACGAGCGTTTTGCGCGCTATACCCGCATCAGCATGTTCAACCTGCTGCGCCGCTCCGCCGATGTGGCGGTGGGCGGTGTGCAGGTCATGAAATTTGGCGAATACGTGCACTCGCTGTACGTGCCGACCAGCCTCAACCTGGTGAAGATGAAGCCGTTGCGCGGCACCGGTCTGTTTATTCTCGACGCCAAGCTGGTGTTCAAGCTGGTCGACAACTTCTTTGGTGGCGATGGCCGGCACGCCAAGATCGAAGGGCGTGAGTTCACCCCCACTGAGTTGCGTGTGGTGCGCATGGTGCTGGATCAGGCCTTTATTGACCTCAAGGAAGCCTGGCACGCGGTGATGGATATCAACTTCGAGTACGTCAACTCGGAAGTGAATCCCGCGCTGGCCAACATCGTCAGTCCCAGTGAAGTGATCGTGGTATCGACCTTCCATATTGAATTGGATGGCGGTGGTGGTGACCTGCACATCACCATGCCGTATTCGATGATCGAACCGATCCGCGAGATGCTTGATGCAGGCTTCCAGTCCGATGTGGATGACCAGGATGAGCGCTGGATCAAAGCGCTGCGCGAAGACATTCTTGGCGTCAGCGTGCCCCTGGGCGCGACTGTTGCCCGCCGCCAGCTCAAACTGCGCGACATTCTGCATATGCAGCCCGGTGACGTGATCCCGGTGGAGCTGCCGGAAAGCGTGGTGCTGTGCGCTAACGGTGTGCCCTCTTTCAAGGTCAAGATGGGGGCGCACAAAGGCAAGCTGGCTTTGCAGGTGCTCGGCCCCATTGAGCGTAACCGCTAATTCCCCTATTCAACGCCAGCCGAGGAAATACGATGGCAGACGAAAACGAAAACGAAGCCAGCTCGCCCGAGGAGCAGGCACTCGCTGATGAGTGGGCGGCTGCATTGTCTGAAGCCGGCGATGCCGGGCAGGATGATATCGACGCCATGCTCGCCGCCAGCGACCCTGCTCCATCAGCGCCGCGTGCGCCAATGGAAGAGTTTGACAGTGCGCCGAAGATGAACCTGCCGGTGAATCTGGATGGGCCGAATTTGGATGTGATTCTGGATATTCCGGTGTCCATTTCCATGGAGGTCGGCAATACCGATATCACCATCCGTAACCTGCTGCAGCTCAACCAGGGCTCGGTGATCGAGTTGGATCGTCTGGCCGGTGAGCCGCTGGATGTGCTGGTCAACGGCACCCTGATCGCCCACGGCGAAGTGGTGGTGGTGAACGAGAAGTTCGGCATTCGCCTGACTGACGTGATCAGTCCAAGTGAACGCATCAAGAAGCTGCGCTAACCATGCTTAGAACCCTAGTGTTGGGCTTGCTGCTACCGGTTGCGGCTCTGGCTGCCGAACCGGCCGCGCAAGCGGCTGTACCCCTTGCTGGAACAGGTATGGGCGGGCAACTTGTACAGCTGCTGCTGGGCCTGCTGTTGGTGATTGGCCTGATTTTTCTGCTGGCCTGGCTGGTGCGCCGCGTGCAGCAAATCGTGCCGCGGGGTGGCCAGGTCATCAAAGTGCTGGCCACCCAGGCGCTGGGGCCGCGTGATCGCCTGGTGCTGGTGCAGGTGGGTAACGAGCAGGTATTGCTGGGTCTGACCCCGGGCACCATCACGTCGTTGCATGTGCTGAAAGAGCCGGTGCATATGCCGGATGTTGAGCCTGCCTCGACCGAGTTTGCTCAGCGCCTGATGGAGCTGTTGGGTAAAGACCAGAAGGACAAGTCGTGATGCTGCGTTTGCTGCTGATACTGGTTTTTAGTCTGGGTGCGTCACTGGCATTCGCTGCCGATCCGCCGACTGCCAGTACCTTGATTCAGTCGGGCAATAACCCGCTGTCGATCCCGGCAATCACCCTGAGTACCGACACAGCTGGGCAGCAGGAGTACTCGGTCAGCCTGCAAATCCTGCTGATCATGACTGCGCTGAGCTTTATTCCAGCGTTTGTCATGCTGATGACCAGTTTTACCCGGATCATCATTGTCTTCTCGATTCTGCGTCAGGCCCTGGGGTTGCAACAGACACCGTCTAACCAGATCCTGGTTGGTATGGCGCTGTTTTTAACCATGTTTATCATGGCGCCGGTGTTCGATCAGATTAACCGCGAGGCGCTGCAGCCCTACCTGAACGAGCAACTGCCTGCGCAGGAAGCGATTCTCAAGGCCGAAGGGCCGATAAAGAATTTTATGCTGTCACAGACCCGTGAAAGCGATCTTGAATTGTTTGTGCGCCTGTCCAAGCGCACGGATATCGCCAGCCCGGAAGAGGCGCCGCTGACCATTCTGGTGCCGGCGTTTGTCACGTCCGAGCTGAAAACCGCCTTCCAGATCGGCTTTATGATCTTTATTCCGTTCCTGATCATCGACATGGTGGTGGCCAGTATCTTGATGGCGATGGGTATGATGATGCTCTCGCCGTTGATCATTTCTCTGCCATTCAAAATCATGCTGTTTGTGTTGATTGATGGCTGGGCGCTGATCATGGGTACGCTGGCGGCCAGCTTCGGAGGTACTTAGACATGACGCCTGAAGTTGCGGTGGACTTGGTTCGTGATGCGCTGTGGCTGACCGCCATGATTGTGGCCATTTTGGTGGTGCCGAGCCTGCTGGTAGGGCTGTTGGTAGCCATGTTTCAGGCCGCCACACAGATCAACGAACAGACTTTGAGCTTTCTGCCCAGGCTGTTGGTGATTTTGGTCTGTTTGATTGTGCTCGGGCCGTGGCTGGTGCGTGAGCTGATGGAGTACACCGAGAATCTGATCATGAACATTCCGATGCTGATCGGCTGACATGCTCGAGCTAAGCAACGAGCAGATCGGTGCGTGGGTGGGTAGCTTTCTGCTGCCGCTGTTTCGCATTTCGGCCCTGCTGATGTTTATGCCGATCATTGGTACCCAGCTGGTTTCGGCGCGGGTACGCCTGTACCTGGCCCTGGCTATCTGTGTGGTGATTATGCCGACCTTGCCACCGATGCCAGTGATTGATGCCATCAACCTGCAAGCCTTTATCTGGATTGCCCAGGAAATCCTGATTGGCTTGATGTTCGGGTTTGTCCTGCAACTGTTCTTTCAGGTGTTTGTCATTGCCGGTCAGATTGTGGCCATCCAGATGGGCCTTGGCTTTGCCTCAATGATTGACCCGGCCAATGGGATCTCGGTGCCAGTGATCGGTCAGGTGTTCATGATCTTGGTGACCTTGCTGTTTCTCGCCATGAACGCCCACCTGGTGGTGTTTGAAGTGCTGGCTGAGAGCTTCTTCACCCTGCCAGTAGGTGGTGGCTTTCTGGTGGAAAACTACTGGGAAATTGCCAACAAACTAGGCTGGGTATTGGGGGCGGCTCTGCTTCTGGTATTACCGGCGATTACCGCGTTGTTGGTGATCAACCTGGCATTCGGGGTAATGACCCGCGCCGCGCCGCAGCTGAATATCTTCTCCATTGGTTTCCCACTGACCCTGGTGTTGGGCATGGTCATCGTATGGATTGGCATGGCCGATATCCTCGCGCAGTACCAGGTATTTGCCACTGAGGCGTTGCAGTTTCTGCGTGAAATGGCGGGGGCGAGTTAAGCCATGGCCGAATCCGAGAGCGGTGCCGATAAAAGCGAGGAACCCACGGAGAAACGCCTACGCGAATCCCGTGAAAAGGGGCAGATTGCCCGTTCTAAAGAACTCAATACCTTGGCGGTTACCCTCGGTGGTTTTGGCGGCATGCTCGCGTTTGGTGGCAGCATGGCTAACGCCATGCTCGATATCATGCGGGGTAATTTCTCGCTGACCCGCGAGGTGATCATGGATGAGCGCAGCATGTCGCTATGGCTGGCGGCTTCTGGGCAGATCGCTCTGGAAGCGCTGTTCCCGCTGTTCGTGTTGTTGTTGATTGTGTCGATTGTGGGGCCGATCTCTCTCGGTGGCTGGCTGTTCTCGGCCGAAGCCATGGCGCCCAAACTCAGTCGCATGAACCCTCTGGCAGGGCTTAAACGCATGTTTTCGACCGATGCCTTGGTTGAGCTGCTCAAGGCGTTTGCCAAGTTCACCCTGATTCTGTTGGTGGGCGTAGCGGTGCTTTCGGCCTGGCAAGAAGACCTGCTGGCGATCGTCCATGAACCGATTGAAGCGGCCATCCTGCACTCCGCCACGGTGGTGGGCTGGAGTGCATTGTGGATGTCTTGCGGGCTGATTCTGATTGCCGCCGTGGATGTGCCGTTTCAGCTCTGGAGCAGTAAGCAGAAGCTGATGATGACCAAGCAGGAAGTGCGCGACGAGTACAAGGACAGCGAGGGCAAGCCCGAGGTCAAGCAGCGTATTCGCCAGTTGCAGCGTGAAATGGCCGAGCGACGCATGATGCAGTCGGTGCCCGACGCTGATGTGGTCATCACCAACCCGACGCACTTTGCCGTGGCCTTGAAGTACGACCCGGCCAAAGGCAGTGCGCCGGTGCTGCTGGCCAAGGGCGGTGACTTCACCGCATTGAAGATTCGCGAAATCGCCAACGAGCACAAGGTCATGGTGCTGGAATCACCAGCCTTGGCGCGGGCGGTGTTCTATTCCACTGAGCTGGATCAGGAAATCCCGGCCGGCCTGTACCTGGCCATCGCTCAGGTCTTGGCGTACGTCTACCAGCTGCGTCAGTACCAGGCGGGCAAGGGCAAACGTCCTGGCCCGTTGCCGGATATGCCCATCCCGCCAGATTTACGCCGCGACGAGTAACGCTCAGCCACATTGCTTTGGCGCGTTGGCTGTTTGACGGGCTCTGACAAAGTTGGACAGCTTCTTGCAAAACCCCTCCCAAAGGCGCGACTCGCGTCAAAAGATTGAATTGGCTGGGGTAGTGGTGTGGCAATAGATCGCTCACAAATGATCGGTGATGTGCGCAGTAACCTGTCGGGGTTGAAACAGGGCAACCTGGGCATCCCACTGTTGCTGCTGGTCATGCTCGGCATGGTCATGCTGCCGATTCCACCGTTTCTCCTTGATGTGCTGTTTACCTTCAGTATTGCCCTGTCGATCGTCGTCCTGCTGGTAGCGATCTACGCCCTGCGCCCGCTGGATTTCGCGGTATTCCCGACCATTCTGCTGGCGGCAACCTTGCTGCGTCTGGCGCTTAACGTCGCCTCCACGCGGGTGGTGCTACTTAACGGTCAGGACGGTCACGACGCTGCGGGTAAGGTGATCCAGGCCTTCGGTGAGGTAGTGATCGGTGGTAACTACGTGGTCGGTATCGTGGTGTTCGCGATCCTGATGATCATCAACTTCGTGGTGGTCACCAAAGGTGCCGGACGTATCTCCGAGGTCAGTGCGCGTTTCACTTTGGACGCCATGCCGGGCAAGCAGATGGCCATCGACGCGGACCTGAATGCCGGGTTGATCGACCAGGCGGAGGCCAAGAAGCGTCGCAGCGAAGTGTCCCAGGAAGCCGACTTCTACGGCTCCATGGACGGTGCCAGCAAGTTTGTACGCGGCGATGCGATTGCCGGCCTGCTGATTCTGTTTATCAACCTGATCGGTGGCATCGCCATCGGTATTTTCCAGCATGACCTGAGTTTCGCCGACGCCGGCCGTATCTACACTTTGCTGACCATCGGTGACGGCCTGGTGGCGCAGATTCCATCGCTGCTGCTGTCGACTGCAGCGGCGATCATGGTGACCCGTGTTTCCAGCTCGGAAGACATGGGCGCCCAGGTCAATCGGCAGATGTTTGCCTCGCCGCGGGCGCTGGCGGTGACGGCTGCGGTGATGATCGCCATGGGCTTGGTGCCCGGCATGCCACATTTCTCTTTTATCAGCCTGGGCCTGGTGGCTGCGGGTGCCGCGTACTGGATTGCCAACAAACAGCGTACAACCAAGGAAAACGAAATCAAGGAAGTGCAGCGCCAACAGGAATTGCTGCCGGCGCAGAAGGCTCAAGAGGTCAAGGAGCTGGGCTGGGACGACGTAACACTGGTGGATATGGTCGGCCTGGAAGTGGGTTATCGGCTGATTCCGTTGGTTGACCGTAACCAGGGTGGCCAGCTGCTGGCGCGGATCAAGGGCGTGCGTAAGAAGCTCTCCCAGGAGATGGGCTTTCTCATGCCCTCGGTGCATATCCGCGACAACCTGGACCTGCAGCCCAATGCCTATCGCCTGACGCTGATGGGGGTCAGCGTGGCCGAGGCCGAGGTGTACCCGGATCGCGAGCTGGCGATCAACCCGGGCCAGGTGTTCGGTCCGCTCAATGGCATCGCCGCCAAGGATCCGGCATTCGGTCTGGAGGCGGTGTGGATCGACCCGACTCAGCGCGATCAGGCGCAGTCGCTTGGCTACACCGTGGTAGACGCCAGTACCGTAGTGGCGACCCACCTCAACCAAGTCCTGCACAAACATGCCCACGAGCTGCTGGGTCATGAGGAAGTGCAACAGTTGATGCAGCTCTTGGCCAAGAGCTCGCCGAAGCTCGCTGAAGAGCTGGTGCCAGGAATGATTTCCCTGTCAACCCTGCTCAAGGTGCTGCAGAGCCTGCTGCAGGAACAGGTGCCGGTACGCGATATCCGCACCATCGCCGAGGCCATCGCCAATGTTGCGGTGAAGAGTCAAGATCCCGCCGCGATGGTGGCGGCGGTACGCGTCGCGTTGGCTCGCGCAATCGTGCAAAGCATTGTGGGACTAGAGCTGGAGCTGCCTGTGATCACGCTGGAACCCAGGTTGGAACAGATATTGCTCAACAGTATCCAGAAGGCCGGTCAAGGCTCCGAGGAGGGCATCCTCCTGGAACCTGGCATGGCCGAGAAGCTGCAGCGTTCCCTGGTGGAAGCGGCGCAGCGCCAGGAGATGCTCGGCAAGCCAGTGATTCTGCTGGTTGCCGGTCCGGTCCGGGCGATGCTCTCGCGATTCGCGCGGCTGGCGGTTCCGAGTATCCATGTACTGGCATACCAGGAAATTCCGGATAACAAGCAGGTCACCATCGTTGCGACGGTGGGGCAGAACTAACCGAGGTTACAGGCCATGCAGGTCAAACGCTTTTTCGCCGCTGATATGCGTACCGCCATGAAATTGGTGCGTGATGAGCTGGGTGCCGATGCCTCGATCATTGGCAATCGCCGGGTAGCCGGTGGTGTCGAATTGACCGCCGCGCTGGATTATCAGGTGCCAGCCGCACCGGCCCGTCAGCCCAACCCTGCGTTGGAAGCAGAGCTGCGCAAGACTCAGGCGAAAATTGCCACGGCCCAGGCCGAGCTGACCACCCGCACTCAGGTCGATGCCGGCAAAGATCGTCAGCTGTTTGGCGCGGCAGACAGCCTGCCTGCTGACAGCTTGGCGGCCGTGATGCGCAAATCGCAGGCAGTGCCAGCTGCGGCAACCGATCAGCGCGCTCTGGATGCCATGCGTTTCGAACTGCATGGCCTGCGTGAGCTGATTGAAGTGCAGCTGGGCTCGATTGCCTGGGGTCAGTTGCAGAACCGTCGCCCGCAGCAAGCCAATTTGTGGCGTCGCCTGCAGCGCATGGGCTTGTCGGCCGAATTGTCGAAAGCGCTGCTGGAGCGTGTGAATACGGTGACTGAACCTCGCCAGGCCTGGCGCATGGTGCTGGCGCATCTAGCTCACGCGATCAAAACGCCGAAGCAGGAACCGATGGAAGAGGGCGGCGTAATCGCCTTGGTAGGCCCCGCTGGCATGGGCAAAACCACTACTTTGGCCAAGCTGGCCGCGCGTTACGTGCTCAAGTACGGCGCGCAGCATATTGCCCTGGTCAGCCTGGACAGCTACCGCATTGGTGCTCAGGAGCAGCTCAAGACCTTGGGGCGTATTCTCAATGTCCCGGTGACCCTGGTTGACCCTGGCCAATCGTTGACTCAAGCCTTGGCACCGCTGGCGCGTAAGCGAGTGGTGCTGATTGACACCGCCGGCCTGCCCGCCAATGACCCAGCCCTGCGCATGCAGCTGGAAACGCTGGCCAGCCGTGGCGTCAACGCAAAAAATTATCTGGTTATGGCCGCTACCAGCCAGGGCCAAGTGCTGAAAGCCGCCTACCATAGTTATAAGCGTTGCGGCTTGTCTGGCTGCATTCTGACAAAAGCGGATGAGGCCACCAGCCTGGGTGAGGTTTTAGGACTGGCTATTAGCCAGCGTCTACCGGTAGCCTATCTCGCTGATGGGCCACGCATTCCCGATGATTTGCAGATTCCACGCAGTCATCAATTGGTTAGCCGGGCCGTAGGGCTGCAGGCGACCCAGGATCCAAGCGAAGATACGATGGCGGAGATGTTTGCCGGGCTTTACCAGCAACCCGCACGACGCGTCAGTTAAGCGTCCTGCTGTTGGCAATGAACCGCGCTTAGCCAGCCAAGTGGCTCCAGTCGAAGTTAGACAAGGTGTGTAGAAATATGGGTATGCATCCCGTACAGGTGATTGCGGTGACCGGCGGCAAAGGTGGCGTCGGTAAGACCAACGTCTCGGTGAACCTGGCGTTGGCCCTGGCTGATCTCGGCCGTCGGGTGATGCTGATGGACGCCGACCTTGGCTTGGCCAACGTCGACGTGTTGTTGGGCCTCAGCGCCAAACGCACCCTGGAAGACGTTATCAGTGGCGAGTGCGAGCTGCGCGATGTGTTACTGCAGGGCCCTGGCGGCATTCGTATCGTGCCGGCAGCCTCGGGTATTCAGAGCATGGTGCAGCTGTCACCCATGCAACATGCGGGGCTTATCCAGGCGTTCAGCGATATCAGTGACAACCTCGACGTGTTGATCATCGACACCGCCGCGGGTATTGGTGACGGTGTTGTGAGCTTCGTGCGCGCTGCCCAGGAAGTGCTGGTGGTGGTGTGTGATGAGCCGACTTCGATTACCGATGCCTACGCACTGATCAAATTGCTTAATCGCGATCACGGCATGAACCGTTTCCGGGTATTGGCCAATATGGCCCATAGCCCGCAGGAAGGTCGCAACCTCTTTGCTAAGCTGACTAAAGTGACTGACCGTTTCCTTGATGTTGCCCTGCAGTATGTAGGCGCGGTGCCATACGACGAGTCAGTGCGCAAGGCCGTGCAGAAGCAGCGTGCGGTCTACGAAGCCTTTCCGCGTTCGAAGTGTGCGCTGGCGTTCAAGGCGATAGCCCAGAAAGTTGACGCCTGGCCGTTACCGGCCAATCCGCGTGGCCATTTGGAGTTTTTCGTTGAGCGTCTGGTGCAGCAACCGATCGCGGACACGGCTATATGACAGCAGCCTCTGGACTTCGTATGTATAGCAAGGCGCAGGCGCAGGATTCCCAGCACCAGTTGATCGAGCGCTACGCGCCCCTGGTCAAACGCATTGCCTATCACCTGTTGGCCCGCCTGCCGGCCAATGTACAGGTCGACGATCTGATTCAGGCCGGAATGATCGGCTTGCTCGAAGCGTCAAAAAAATACGACTCCAGTAAAGGCGCCAGTTTCGAAACGTTTGCGGGTATTCGCATTCGCGGTTCGATGCTCGATGAAGTGCGCAAAGGCGACTGGGCGCCACGTTCGGTGCATCGCAATAGCCGCATGGTCAGTGATGCAATTAGAAAAATTGAGGCCAGAACGGGTCGAGACGCTAAAGATCAAGAGGTTGCGGCCGAACTCCAATTGAGTCTCGAGGATTACTACGGCATTCTTGGCGACACTTTAGGCAGCCGCCTGTTCAGTTTCGACGACCTGTTGCAGGACGGCGAACACGGTGGGCTGGGTGAAGACGCTGGCAGCAACCACCTCGAACCTTCTCGTGATCTGGAAGATGAACGCTTTCAGGCGGCCCTGGCAGATGCCATTGCCAACCTGCCGGAGCGCGAGCGCTTGGTGTTAGCGCTATATTACGATGAAGAACTGAATCTTAAAGAGATCGGCGAGGTGTTAGGGGTTAGCGAATCACGTGTAAGCCAACTACACAGTCAGTGTGCCGCACGTTTACGTGCTCGACTGGGTGAGTGGCGCGCACATTGAGTTGTATTCGCTGATGCTGGGCCGGTTTCACGATTAAAAGCGCATGCAGGTTGCTGCCTGCGTTTGGGACTGTACGGAGGTCGACTTGGACAAGAACATGAAAATCCTCATCGTTGATGACTTTTCAACGATGCGACGGATCATCAAGAACCTTCTGCGTGACTTGGGGTTCACCAATACCGCGGAAGCGGATGATGGCGTAACCGCGCTGCCCATGCTGCAAAGCGGTAGCTTCGATTTCCTCGTGACTGACTGGAACATGCCTGGCATGACGGGTATCGATCTGTTGCGCGCAGTGCGTGCGGATGATCGCTTGAAAACCTTGCCGGTGCTGATGGTCACGGCAGAAGCCAAGCGTGATCAGATCATCGAAGCAGCCCAGGCGGGGGTTAACGGTTATGTGGTCAAGCCGTTCACAGCCCAAGTGCTGAAAGAGAAGATTGAAAAGATCTTCGAGCGGGTCAACGGCTGATGTTTGCCACGAGGGTGCTATGGAGCATAAAGATTCCGTTCAAGGTGACCTTGAGTCGACCCTGAAATACAACGCTCGCCAACTGGTAGATAGCCTGGAACAAGGCAACTTTGGTGAAGCGGTACAGCTGATACATGAGCTCAACAAGGCACGTGACCGTGGTCTTTACCATGAAGTCGGTAAGCTGACTCGTGAGCTGCATAACGCCATCGTCAATTTCCAGCTCGACCCCCGTGTGCCACATGCCACTGAGGTTTCGCAAATTACCGATGCCACTGAGCGCCTGAATTATGTGGTGACGATGACCGAAAAAGCGGCCAATCGCACCATGGATCTGGTCGAGCAAAGTGCCCCGCTGGTAAATGACCTCAGCGATGAAGCGCAAAGCCTCAGCGGTGATTGGGGGCGCTTCATGCGCCGCGAAATGAGTGCCGATGGCTTTCGCGAGTTAGCCAAGCGTGTGGAGCTGTTTCTCGCGCGAAGCGAACGCGACGGTGCCAAGATTTCTGCACACCTCAATGACATCCTGTTGGCTCAGGATTATCAGGACCTGACCGGCCAGGTGATCAAGCGTGTAACGCAGCTGGTTACCGAAGTGGAAAGCAACTTGCTGAAACTGGTGCTGATGGCCAGTCAGGTCGATCAGTTTGCCGGCATTGAGCACAACCATGAGTTGCTCCGCGCCGAACAAGAAAAACAAAAAGAGCCTTCGCGTGGTGAAGGTCCGCAGATTCATGCCGATAAGCGTGAAGACGTCGCATCCAATCAGGATGATGTCGACGACCTGCTTTCCAGCCTGGGATTTTAGGAGCACGTCTTATGAGCTTCGGCGCCGATGAAGAAATCCTCCAGGACTTCCTGGTAGAGGCCGGCGAGATTCTTGAACTACTGTCTGAGCAGCTTGTAGAGCTGGAAAGTCGCCCGGACGACATGAATCTACTCAACGCCATTTTTCGCGGGTTTCACACCGTCAAAGGTGGTGCTGGCTTTCTCCAGCTCAATGAGCTGGTGGAATGCTGCCATATCGCAGAAAACGTCTTTGACATCCTGCGTAAGGGTGAGCGGCGCGTCGACTCCGCGTTGATGGATGTGGTGCTGGAAGCACTGGATGCCGTCAACAGCATGTTTACCGAGGTCCGTGAACGTTCCGATCTCACTCCGGCTACGCCTGAGCTGCTTGCCGCCTTGGCGCGTTTGGCTGAACCGGCGGGTGCTGATGTTGCCGCACCCGTTGAAGCACACGCTGAGCCTGAGCTGGAATCTGAACCTGAGGTTGCAGTCGAGTTTGAAGAGGCCGCTGGCGATATCACAGACACTGAATTCGAGCAGTTATTAGGCGCCTTGGGGGACTCTCCGGCGCCAATTTCCGCGGCTGCCAGCAGTGATGAAATCACCGATGATGAGTTTGAGTCGTTGCTTGATCAGCTGCATGGCAAAGGCCAATTTGTAGCACCTGATGTAGCTGTAGCTCCCGCTGTGCCTGCTGTGGCGGCACCTGCTGCAACGGCCACGGGCGGTGATGAAATCACCGACGATGAATTTGAGTCATTGCTCGATCAGTTGCACGGTAAAGGTCAGTTTGCGCCTCCTCCTGTATCGACGCCTGCTGCACCTGAAGCTGTGGCTGAGTCCGCTGCTGCGCCGAGTGGCGACATCACGGATGACGAGTTTGAAGCACTGCTTGATCAGCTGCATGGCAAAGGCAAGTTTGTTGAGCCTGAAGCGATCAAACCTGTAACGCCTGCGCCGACTGCCAAGCCTGTGGAACCTGCTAAAGCAGCCGCCAAACCTGCGGCAAAACCTGCCGCTAAGGTTGAGCCTGCAAAAGCTCCTGCAGCTCCGGTCGCTGCGCCTGTTGCTGAGAAGGCTGCGCCGCCCAGTGAAGCGGAAACCACTGTGCGGGTCGATACCGCACGGCTCGACGAAATCATGAACATGGTTGGCGAGTTGGTGCTGGTGCGAAATCGCTTGGTGCGACTTGGATCAAGCAGTGGCGATGAGGCAATGTCTAAAGCGGTGTCGAACCTAGATGTGGTGACGGCTGACTTGCAGACAGCGGTGATGAAAACCCGCATGCAGCCCATCAAGAAGGTGTTCGGGCGCTTCCCTCGGCTGGTTCGCGATTTGGCGCGAAACCTTAAGAAAGAGATCAACTTGGAGTTGGTCGGTGAAGAAACTGACCTCGACAAGAACCTGGTTGAAGCCTTGGCTGATCCGCTTGTCCACTTGGTGCGCAACGCGGTTGACCATGGCATTGAAACCCCGGAAGAGCGCGAAGCCTCAGGTAAGGCGCGTGGCGGTAAGGTGATATTGTCCGCTGAGCAGGAAGGTGATCACATCCTCTTGTCGATCTCTGACGATGGCAAGGGCATGGACGCGGATGTACTGCGCGCCAAAGCCGTGGAAAAAGGCTTGCTGGACAAAGACGCGGCCGACCGTCTCAATGAGTTCGAATGCTACAACCTGATCTTTGCCCCGGGCTTCTCGACCAAGACTGAGATTTCCGATGTGTCTGGGCGCGGCGTGGGCATGGATGTGGTGAAAACCAAGATTTCCCAGCTCAACGGCACGGTCAATGTGTTTTCGGTCAAGGGACAGGGCTCAAAAATCGTTATCAAGGTGCCGCTGACCCTGGCGATCATGCCGACACTGATGGTGATGTTGGCCAATCAAGCGTTTGCTTTCCCGCTGGTCAACGTGAATGAGATTTTCCACCTCGATCTGTCGCGAACCAATGTGGTTGACGGCCAGGAAGTGGTGATCGTGCGCGACAAGGCGTTGCCGCTGTTCTATCTCAAGCGTTGGTTGATCGGCAGTGCAGCACACGTGGAGCAGGGTGAGGGGCATGTGGTGATCCTCACTGTTGGCAGTCAGCGTATTGGCTTCGTGGTCGATCAACTGGTCGGACAGGAAGAAGTGGTCATCAAACCGCTGGGCAAAATGCTGCAGGGTACGCCAGGCATGTCGGGTGCAACCATTACCGGTGATGGTCGTATTGCCCTGATTCTTGACGTGCCGAGCATGCTCAAGCGTTACGCGCGGCGCATCTGATTGTTAGCGGCGCAGCTATCTGTGGCGCCGTTTAGGAGTGTTTATGGCTGTTAAGGTGTTGGTGGTTGATGACTCCGGTTTTTTCCGCCGGCGCGTGTCGGAAATTCTTTCAGCCGACCCGAATATTCAGGTAATCGGCACCGCCACTAACGGCCGTGAAGCCATCGAGCAGGCGCAGGCGCTCAAGCCCGATGTGATTACCATGGATTACGAGATGCCGATGATGGATGGCATCACCGCTGTACGTAACATCATGCAGCGCTGTCCGACACCCGTACTGATGTTCTCCTCGCTAACCCATGAAGGTGCGCGAGTGACGTTGGATGCGCTGGAAGCCGGTGCGGTAGATTTTCTACCAAAGAATTTTGAGGACATTTCGCGCAATCCAGAGCGGGTTAAGCAACTGCTTTGCGAGAAAATTCACACGATTGCCCGCAGTAATCGTCGCAGTTTCAGCCCATCACCTGTCTCCACTTCCGCAGCTATACCCGCTGCCGCAGCCAAGCCTGCGGCGCGTCCAGTAACCTCTGCCAGCACTCCAGGCCGTCAAGCTGTGGCGCCTGTCCCCGTGGTTGCCAGTGCGGCGCCAAAACGTAAATCCTACAAGCTTGTTGCGATCGGTACTTCCACCGGTGGGCCGGTTGCGCTTCAGCGGGTACTGACTCAATTGCCGGTGAATTTTCCAGCGCCAATCGTGCTGATCCAGCACATGCCGGCTGCCTTTACCAAAGCCTTTGCCGAACGTCTCGACAAGCTCTGCCGTATCAGTGTCAAGGAAGCTGAGGACGGTGATGTCTTGCGTCCCGGTCTGGCACTGCTCGCACCGGGTGGCAAGCAGATGATGGTGGATGCGCGGGGCGTGGTGAAAATCCTGCCTGGCGATGAGCGCCTGAATTACAAACCCTGTGTCGATATCACTTTCGGTTCCGTCGCCAAGTCTTATGGTGACAAGGTGCTGGCGGTGGTGCTCACAGGTATGGGGGCGGACGGCCGTGAGGGCGCTCGCCTGCTCAAGCAGAGTGGAAGCCAAGTGTGGGCGCAAGACGAAGCCAGCTGCGTGATCTACGGTATGCCGATGGCTATTGTAAAAGCCAACCTGGCTGATGCGATTTACCCGCTGGATGATATCGGCAGGCACCTGGCGGAGACCTGTACTTAATGGATGTACTGAGCCTTATTGGGGTCATCCTGGCGTTTGTCGCCATTCTTGGCGGCAACTACCTCGAAGGGGGCCATGCTGCGGCCCTGCTCAATGGGCCGGCTGCATTGATTGTGATTGGCGGTACCTTGGGTGCGGCTTTTTTGCAGGCGCCCGTGCATGTGTTCAAACGGGCCCTGGCCATTATTAGTTGGATATTCTTTCCGCCGCGCGTGGACCTGGCCGGTGGTATTAACCGGGTGGTTGGTTGGAGCATGACTGCGCGCAAGGAGGGTTTGCTCGGTCTTGAGGCCGTGGCAGATGCCGAACCCGATCCCTATGCGCGCAAAGGCTTGCAGCTGTTGGTCGATGGCGCCGAGCCTGAGGCTATTCGCAGTATTCTCGAGGTCGATCTGTACACCCAGGAAGGCCGTGATATTCAGGCGGCCAAAGTGTTTGAAAGCATGGGCGGTTATGCGCCGACCATCGGCATTATCGGTGCAGTGATGGGCTTGATCCATGTGATGGGTAACCTGGCCGACCCAAGCATGCTCGGCAGTGGAATTGCCGTGGCGTTCGTGGCAACCATCTACGGTGTTGGCTTTGCCAACCTGCTGTTATTGCCCATTGGTAACAAGCTCAAAGCTATCGCTCAGCGTCAATCCCGTTATCGCGAGATGCTGCTTGAAGGCATCCTGTCGATTGCGGAGGGTGAAAACCCGCGCTCCATCGAACTGAAGCTGCAAGGCTTCATGGATTGATGGGGACACCTTATGGCCCGCCGGCGTCATCAAGAAGAGCATGAAAATCATGAGCGGTGGCTAGTCTCTTACGCCGACTTCATTACTCTGCTGTTCGCCTTTTTTGTGGTGATGTACTCGATTTCCTCGCTCAATGAAGGCAAGTACAAAATTCTTTCTGACAGCCTGACCGGGGTGTTCAATCAACCTGATCGCGCTATCAAACCGATTCCGGTTGGTGACGAGCGTCCGCGGACCACGGAGCCGGACCGTTCCTTGGTGGATGAGGAAAGCGCTCAGTCTTCGGCTGATGATCTGCAGAATATTGCCAACAGTGTGCGCGAGGCTTTCGGCGACTTGATTCAGTCGGATCAGCTGAAGGTCAGTGGAAATGAGCTGTGGATCGAGATTGAGCTCAGCTCTAGCCTGTTGTTCACCAGCGGCGATGCCATTCCTAACAATGCTGCGTTCGATATTATCGAAAAGGTAGCCAAAATTCTGGCGCCGTACGAGAATCCAATACACGTGGAAGGCTTTACCGATAATCTGCCAATTCAGACGGCTCAGTTCCCGACCAACTGGGAGCTTTCTACCGCAAGGGCTGCGAGTATCGTGCGTATGCTGACGATGGATGGGGTCAACCCCAGCCGCCTGGCAGCGGTCGGTTATGGTGAGTTCCAGCCCGTCGCGGATAACACCACCGCTGAAGGGCGCGGGCGCAATCGTCGCGTCGTGTTAGTGATCTCGCGTAATCTAGACGTACGTCGCAGCGTTAGCGGTGTGGGCAGTGCCAATGCTAAGCCTGATGCGGCGTTGCAACGTGCTGGCACGCAACCTGCAAAAGCCCCAGCAGCGCCGGTCCCGCAAGCGGGTGCCGTCAATCCCCCGTCGCCGGTCCCATAGGGTGGCCCCGTTCTCGGTCAGGCTGCAGCTGAACCGGGAGGATGATAACGATGAGAGTCTGGGCAGTAGCCAATCAAAAAGGTGGAGTCGGTAAGACCACCACATCAATCGCTCTGGCAGGCCTGTTGGCAGATGCCGGCAAGCGTGTGGTGATCGTTGATCTCGATCCCCATGGGTCGATGACCAGCTACTTCGGGCACGACCCGGACAGCCTGGAACACAGCAGCTTCGATTTGTTCCAACATAAAGGCGCTGTACCGCGCGGTTTGCCCCAGCAGCTGCTCCTGCCTACCAGTGATGAGCGTATCTCCCTGCTGCCGTCCAGCACTGCACTGGCCACCCTGGAGCGCCAGTCACCCGGGCAGAGTGGCTTGGGTTTGGTGATAGCCAAGAGCCTTGCGCAGCTTTGGCAGGATTTTGATCATGCGGTGATCGACAGTCCGCCCTTACTTGGCGTGCTGATGGTCAATGCCTTGGCGGCAAGTCAGCAGCTGGTAATTCCTGTGCAGACTGAATTTCTGGCCGTAAAAGGCTTGGAGCGGATGGTCAATACCCTGGCGATGATCAACCGTTCGCGTCAGCAGGCGTTGCCGTACACCATCGTACCGACCCTGTTCGACCGTCGTACCCAAGCGTCGATGGGCACGCTGCGTGTGTTGCGCAACAGTTACCCTGATCACCTGTGGCCGGCCTATATTCCGGTTGATACGCGTTTACGTGACGCCAGTCGGGCAGGGGTGACCCCGTCAACGTTTGACAGCAACAGCCGCGGTGTACTGGCTTATCGCGCCTTACTCAAACACCTGCTTTCTCAGCAGATTGCTGCTCAGGTCGCTTGAGATGAACGACTATGCTGAAGATATGGGCTCAAGTCTGTCGCTAGCGCGGCCGATAGTCTGTACAGATTGTTATTGCGAGTTGTCTTGATGAGTCGTCCTTTAGCCACTGCTACACGTTCGCAACAGGTCTTGCAGTCCTATTTGGATGGCTTGTTGCAGGAGGCTGCGGTCGAGTTTGTCGATAGCATCACGCTGGATGAGTTCGAGGCCGCGGTGCTGGAAGAGCAGGTGCGCGATGCGCGCAGCATGCCGCAGGTGAGCGCCGCTAAGGTCAAGCCCCTGGCTGAGTTGGCGCCGCGTCCATTGGTGCTGCCCACTTTCGTGATGCCCACTGCGCACGTTGAAGTTCACGTCGAGTCGCTGCCAGAGGTTGTAGAAACTGTTGTAGTGGCTGAGTCGGTGCAGTCAGAGCCGCAGATGTTGGTGGTACCTGAGGCGGTACCGCAGGGGCGGCCTGAATGGGCGCAAGGGTCTTTCGAATGCCTGTTATTTGATGTGGCTGGGCTGACCTTGGCCGTTCCACTGGTGTGCCTGGGTTCGATTTATCCCCTGGAGGGTCAGGAGCTGACACCATTATTTGGTCAGCCTGACTGGTTTCTCGGCATACTGCCAAGCCAGGCCGGTAACCTGAAAGTGTTGGATACAGCGCGCTGGGTGATGCCTGACCGTTATCGCGATGATTTTCGCGAAGGGTTGCAGTATGTAATTTCCGTTGAAGGTTATGAGTGGGGGCTGGCTGTGCATCAAGTCAGCCGCTCGATTCGGCTGGATCCCGACGAGGTTAAATGGCGCAGCCAGCGTACGCAGCGTCCGTGGCTCGCGGGTACGGTGATTGAACACATGTGCGCCTTGCTGGATGTCGCATCCCTGGCTGAGTTGATTGCCAGTGGTGCTGCCAAGCGCATGGCGGCCAAGCAGGTGCATTGAATAACGCGGGGCTGTGCGAGGTGCGCAGCTTTGCATCTATAGTAATCACAGCGGGGTATACACCCGCGATCGCCGCCGCGAGCGGTTCATGACGAGGCTAGGGACATGAAGAAAAGTTCTGCACAAGGTTCTGATGATCCGATTCTGCAGTGGGTAACGTTCCGCCTGGATAACGAAACCTATGGCATCAATGTGATGCAGGTTCAGGAAGTCCTGCGCTACACCGAAATTGCCCCTGTGCCGGGTGCGCCGAGCTATGTGCTGGGCATCATCAACCTGCGCGGCAATGTGGTCACAGTCATCGATACACGTCAGCGTTTCGGGTTGGACTCCACCGAGGTGACCGATAACACCCGTATCGTGATTATCGAGGCCGACAAGCAAGTGGTCGGTATCTTGGTCGATAGCGTCGCCGAAGTGGTTTATCTGCGTCAGTCTGAAGTGGAAACTGCTCCGAACGTGGGCAATGACGAATCTGCCAAGTTTATCCAGGGCGTGTGCAACAAGAACGGCGAGCTGCTGATTCTGGTTGAGCTGGACAAGATGATGAGCGAAGAAGAGTGGTCCGATCTGGAGAGCATCTAAGTCATGCTCGAAGCGCTGCTGGTCGCATTAGCCCTAGTGTGCCTGGGGCTGGTATGCGTCAGTATCTGGTTTGTCAGGCAGTTGCGCGACTTTATCAAGTTGCAAGGTGAGCGTGACGCAGTGCGTGATCGCCGGCTCAAAGAACTTAGCCGGCGACTGGATGCCTACCTGACTGGTAGCGTGCAGATGGGTGAGGAGTTGCACGAATTGCGCAGGGTTGTTGCGCCTTTGCCGGACAAACTTAATCAGATTGAGCAGCGTGATCCCAGCAGCCTGTCATTTACTCAGGCTGCACGTTTGGCGGGTATGGGTGCCAGCGTGGATGATCTGACCCAGTCATGCGGTCTGAGTAAGGCCGAGGCTGAGTTGGTCAGCAAGATGCAGCAGGCCAAACTGCAGCGCTCCTGAGGCTCCCTTCACTCTGGCGGTCCTGCCAATAAACGCAGCGGCGGTGTGATGTCGGTATCCCGCCCGCTACCGGCCGGTGCCTTACCTTTCAAATACCAGGCAAAGGCGATGATTTCCGCGATACAGCGATACAGCTGCTCGGGAATTGCATCACCCAGTTCCAGTCGCGCCAATAATCGCACTAGCTCAGCATTTTCATAGATCGGTACTTCGTACTCGCGGGCAATCGCCAGAATGGCTTCGGCCAGTTCGTCATCGCCTTTGGCACTGAGTACGGGCGCTTTCTGGCCGTCGTAGGTGAGGGCGATGGCTTGGCGGGGGGCGGTGTTCTTCATGCGGTTTCATCCACCCAGCGCTGTTCCAACGTCGTGCGCGGCCCGCGTGGCGGCGTGCCTTGGTTGCAGGCCAGCTCGCCAACCTGCACGCCGGCGGCATTCAGGCGTTGACGCAGGTTATCCAGCTCCGCATCGATCAGGTTGACGGTGCTGCTGCGCTCAGCCCACAACTGACTAGAAAGGCGGCCATGGGCCAATTGCGCCTGCACCTGCAAGGGACCTAGTGGATCAAGATCAAAGGCCAGTTCGACTTTCCACAGGGTTTCCTTTTTATCGGGTTTGCCTTGTGGGTTGCTTTCATCGCGCTGGATTTTTACCTGCAGTGGAATCAATTCCTGCTGATTGCGCATCGGCAGTTCCAGTTGCCAGGTGGTGAGCAGGTTGCCGTCCGGGCCTACCTGACTCTGCGCAAGGCTGGAAAGTTGGTGGGTCTGCAGGCGAGAGAGGGCAGCCGCGGCGAGCTTCAGCATGGTTTCTAGGTCGGCCTCACCTTCCATGGCCTGTAGCAGGCGTGAAGGCAGGGGGAAATTCAGCGCTTGCTGGCGATTCGTGGCTTTGCCCAGGTTGCCGAGCAGGTCGCGTGCGAGGGCGGGCATCGCCTGGGCCAGCGAGGTTCCTGCTGTGGTTGCGGCCAGTGGTGTGCCGGTAGACAGGTTCGGCAGTAATTGAGTGATCAGGCGCAGCAGGTTGGCCTTCAGGTCGTTCGGCAGTGCCTGGCCCTGACCGCCAAGTAATTTGCTTTCCAGCAGGATGCCACTGTTTTCAAGGGCGGCAGCCAGGCCTTTGGCGCTGCTCAACTGCGCGACGTCGGGCATGATGCCGAAGAGTTTATCGATGCTGGTGCGCAGGCCTTCACTCATGTCGGAATTGCCACGCATACCTTGCAGGGCGCTGAACAGCCCTTCCAATGAGCCCTGACGGTTGCTTTGATTGCCCAGTTGCTGGCTCAGGGCAAGTTGGTCAAGGCGACCACTCAGGGGCAGGAAATTCAGTGCCTGGCTGCCCTGTACCTGAGCGCTGAGCAGGCTACCCAAAGGCAGTGCCAGTGGGGTTTCCAGAGACAGCTTGCTGCCAGCCAGTGGCGTATTGAGCAAGCTGACCAGCACCTTGTAGATCACCTGTTGCGAGCGGCCCTGCAGCAATTGTTCGCGGGCCACTACCTTGCCCTGCAGCAGGGTGCCGACGGGCAATTGGTCGAGGTCCAGGCTGGTCAGAGGTTTGTCCCCTCCCATCAGCAGGGACAGGGCCAGGCGGGTTTCCGACAGGGCTGTTACGGCCAGGGATGTGCCCTGAGCCAACGGGCGCGGACTGTTGGCCTCAAGGGTCGCCTGATTTCCATTATTCAGGGTCAGCTTGAGCAGCACCTGAAAACTCTGCGCCACTTCCTTGAGTGCGATGACTTCGGCCTTGGCGGTTTCGCCACTGGTCAGCAAGCCTTGCATGGGCTGTAACAGTTTCACTGCCAGGTCCGCCGCGACAGCGCTGGGGCGGCTGCTGGGGGGAGTTGGCGCAATAGGCCGCGGGCTGCTGATTTCGCTCATTGGCGGGTTACACCCTGTCGAAAATGCCCGCTGCGGCAGGCGGAGCTGGGCATGTATAATCGCGCCCCGTCTGGTTCGGCTGCGCATTTCATTTGCGTCAGTATAGCGGCCAAGACGCTGCCGACTTGAACCGCTTTTGCCATCCATCTTAGGTGCCGATGCCTTGACCAGCCCTCTTCTTGAAGCCGTTGCGCTCGCCTGTGAGCGAGACTGGCGCATGCTCTTCGAGCGTGTGGAGCTGCGTCTGGTTCCCGGTGAAATGCTTCAGGTGGCGGGCCCCAATGGCAGTGGTAAAACCAGCCTGCTGCGCTTGCTGGCTGGGTTGATGCAGCCCACTGCTGGTGAGATTCGTCTGAATGGTCGCCCGTTGACCGCGCAGCGCGCCGAGCTTGCGCGCAACCTGCTGTGGATTGGACATGCCGCCGGCATCAAGGGCTTGCTCACCGCTGAGGAAAATCTCACCTGGCTTTGCGCCCTGCATCAGCCGGTAGAGCGCGAGACCATCTGGCAGGCTCTGGCGGCGGTGGGGCTGCGAGGGTTTGAAGATGTGCCTTGCCACACCCTGTCCGCCGGGCAACAGCGCCGTGTCGCGTTGGCGCGTTTGTATCTGCCAGGCCCGTCGCTGTGGGTGCTGGATGAACCGTTTACTGCGCTGGACAAGGCGGCAGTGGCGCAGCTGGAGAACCATCTCGCCGCGCATTGTCAGCAAGGTGGCCTGGTGGTGCTGACCACGCACCATGAATTGACGGTCAAGCCGGCCGGTTACCGCGAGCTTGATCTGGGGCAGCGTCCGTTATGAGCAATGTCTTTAACCTATTGCTCGCCCGTGAGGCGCGCCTGTTGTTTCGCCGCCCGGCCGAGCTGGCCAATCCGTTAGTGTTCTTTGCCATTGTGATTGCGTTGTTCCCATTGGCGGTGGGGCCGCAGACGCAGTTGTTACAAAGCCTTTCGCCGGGGCTGGTGTGGGTTGCGGCCCTATTGGCCGTGCTGCTCTCGCTGGACGGGCTGTTCCGCAGTGATTTCGAGGACGGCTCGCTGGAGCAGTGGGTCCTTTCGCCGCACCCCCTGGCTCTTCTGGTTCTGGCCAAGGTGCTGGCACACTGGCTGTTCTCTGGCCTGGCGCTGGTGTTGTTGGCGCCACTGCTGGCGTTGATGTTGGGTTTGCCGGGGCGCTGCCTGCCGGTGCTGCTGATCTCGCTGCTGCTCGGTACGCCGGTGCTGAGCTTACTGGGCGCAGTCGGTGCGGCGCTGACGGTGGGTCTGAAGCGTGGCGGCCTGTTGCTCGCGTTGCTGATTTTGCCGTTGTACATCCCGGTGCTGATTCTCGGCAGCGGTGCGCTACAAGCCAGCCTGCAAGGATTGCCGGCGGTTGGTCACTTGTTGTGGCTGGCCAGCCTCACCGCATTGGCGGTGACCTTGACACCTTTTGCCATCGCCGCTGGTCTGACGATCAGTGTCGCTGAGTAGACAATAAGCCTGAATGGCCGGTTGATCGTGGTGCCTGCCTGCGCCCTGATCAGCCCTAGCACTGATGAGTAACCTGATGAACTGGACGTGGTTTCACAAGCTCGGCTCGCCTAAATGGTTTTATGAAATCAGCAGCCGCTGGCTCCCCTGGTTGGCCCTGGCCGCCGCTGTGCTGTTGGCGGTCGGCCTGGTTTGGGGCCTCGCCTTTGCGCCGCCGGATTACCAGCAGGGCAACAGCTTTCGCATCATCTACATCCATGTGCCTGCGGCGTTTCTCGCTCAGTCGATCTACGTGATGTTGGCGGTGACCGGCGTTGTCGGGCTGGTGTGGAAAATGAAACTGGCCGATGTCGCCTTGCAGCAGGCCGCACCCATCGGCGCCTGGATGACGGCGATCGCTCTGGTGACCGGTGCGGTGTGGGGCAAGCCGACTTGGGGCACGTACTGGGTGTGGGATGCCCGCCTGACCTCGATGCTGATTCTGCTGTTCCTGTATTTCGGTGTAATCGCCCTCGGCAATGCCATCACCAACCGTGACAGCGCGGCCAAGGCCTGTGCGGTGCTGGCCATTGTGGGTGTGGTGAACATCCCGATCATCAAATACTCGGTGGAGTGGTGGAACACCCTGCACCAGCCGGCCACCTTCAGTGTGGTGGCCAAGCCGGCCATGCCGTTTGAGATGTGGATGCCGCTGCTGATCATGGTACTGGGCTTCTACTGTTTCTTTGGGGCCGTGCTGCTGATGCGCATGCGCCTGGAAGTGCTCAAGCGCGAGGCCCGCAGTAGTTGGGCCAAAACTGAGATCAAGGCGCAGGTGGAGAAGGGGCTATGAGTTTTGCCAGCTTCAGCGAGTTTCTCGCCATGGGCACCCACGGGCCTTATGTCTGGTCCTGTTATGCCATCAGCCTGGCTGTGCTGGGGCTGAATGTGGCGTTGCCAATCCTGGCGCGTCGCCGTTATCTGCAAGACGAGGCGCGTCGTTTGCGCCGGGAGGAGTCGAAGTGAACCCCGTGCGTAAAAAACGCCTGTATATCGTCCTGGCAATCATCGCCGGTGTCGGCATCGCTGTGGCCCTGGCCCTGAGCGCGTTGCAGCAGAACATCAACCTGTTCTACACCCCGACCCAGATCGCCAACGGCGAAGCCCCGCAGGACACCCGCATCCGTGCCGGCGGCCTGGTTGAGGAGGGATCGGTGAAGCGCTCCAGCGACTCACTGGACACCGATTTTGTCGTCACTGACGGCGCCAAGAGCGTGACCATCCGCTACAGCGGCATCCTCCCGGACCTGTTTCGCGAAGGGCAGGGCATCGTCGCCATGGGCAAGCTCGACGCCAGCGGCGTGCTGATTGCCGATGAAGTACTGGCCAAACACGATGAAAACTACATGCCGCCGGAAGTCATGCAGGCCTTGGAGCAGAGCGGCATGAAGCAGCAGCACGACGCGGCCAAAGCGGCTAAGCAAGCGTCCCCATCGGAGTACGCACAATGATTCCTGAACTCGGCCATCTGGCGATGATTCTGGCGCTGTGCATGGCACTGGTGCAGGCAACACTGCCGTTGATCGGTGCCTGGCGGGGTGACCGTCAATGGATGAGCCTGGCGCAGCCGGCTGCCTGGGGGCAGTTCGCCTTTATGCTGTTTGCGTTCGTCTGCCTGACCTATGCCTTTATGATCGACGACTTCACCGTCGCCTATGTGGCCAATAACTCCAACAGTGCACTGCCGTGGTATTACAAATTCAGCGCCGTGTGGGGTGCCCACGAAGGGTCGCTGCTGCTGTGGGGGCTGATCCTTGCCGGTTGGACCTTTGCCGTGTCGATCTTCTCGCGGCAGTTGCCGGAAGAGATGCTCGCCCGTGTGCTGGCGATCATGGGCATCATCAGCATCGGCTTTTTGTTGTTTTTGATCATCACGTCCAATCCGTTCGAGCGGCTGCTGTTTGACACCCCGGCTGACGGCCGCGACCTCAACCCGCTGTTGCAGGACTTCGGTCTGATCATCCACCCGCCGATGCTCTACATGGGCTATGTCGGCTTCTCCGTGGCCTTCGCCTTCGCCATTGCGGCGTTGCTGGGCGGCAAGCTGGACGCGGCTTGGGCGCGCTGGTCGCGGCCGTGGACCATCGTCGCTTGGGCCTTCCTTGGCATCGGTATCGCGCTGGGCTCGTGGTGGGCCTACTACGAACTTGGCTGGGGTGGTTGGTGGTTCTGGGATCCGGTGGAAAACGCCTCCTTTATGCCCTGGTTGGTCGGCACCGCGTTGATCCACTCCCTGGCTGTGACGGAAAAACGCGGCGTGTTCAAAAGCTGGACCGTACTGCTGGCGATTGCCGCGTTCTCCTTGAGCCTGCTGGGCACCTTTCTGGTCCGTTCCGGGGTGCTGACCTCGGTGCATGCCTTCGCCAGCGACCCTGAGCGCGGCGTGTTTATTCTGGTGTTCCTGTTGATCGTGGTGGGCAGCTCCTTGGCGCTGTTTGCCATCCGCGCGCCGGTGGTGAAAAGCCAAGTTGGCTTTGCCCTGTGGTCGCGGGAAACCTTGCTGCTGGTCAACAACCTGATCCTGGTGGTGTCCGCTGCGATGATCCTGCTCGGCACTCTCTACCCCTTGGTGCTGGATGCCACTACTGGCGCGAAATTATCCGTTGGGCCGCCTTACTTCAATGCCTTGTTTGTGCCGCTAATGGGCTTGCTGATGGCCGTAATTGCCGTCGGTGTGATCGTGCGTTGGAAGGACACACCGGTGCAGTGGTTGCTTGGCATGCTCGCCCCAGTGCTGATCGGCAGCGTGGTGCTGGCTGTTATCGCGACGTTCCTGGTCGGTGATTTCAACTGGGCGGTGCTCGCTGTTTGCCTGTTGTCCGCTTGGGTGGTGCTGGCGGGTGTGCGCGACATCCTTGAGAAAACCCGTCACAAAGGCCTGCTCAAAGGGCTGCCGAGCCTGACCCGTAGCTACTGGGGCATGCAAACTGCGCACCTGGGCATGGCGGTGTGTGCCCTCGGTGTGGTGTTGACCAGCGTGGGCAGCTTTGAGCGTGACATGCGCATGGCGCCGGGCGAGTCGGTCGAAATCGGCGGTTACCAGTTTATCTTCGAAGGGGCTGAGCACTTTGAAGGGCCGAACTTCACGTCGGATAAAGGCACGGTGCGGATCCTCGAAGCGGGCAAGCAAATTGCCGTGCTGCACCCCGAGAAACGCCTGTACACCGTGCAGCAATCGGTGATGACCGAGGCGGGCATTGATGCCGGTATCACCCGTGACCTGTTCGTTGCTTTGGGTGAGCCGTTGGAAGACGGGGCGTGGGCGGTGCGTGTCCACATCAAACCATTCGTCCGTTGGATCTGGTTTGGCGCCTTGTTGATGGGGCTCGGTGGCTTCCTGGCCGCAGCGGATAAGCGCTACCGGATGAAGGTGCGCACCCGTGTGCGTGATGCCCTGGGTATGGCGGGGGCGCAGGCATGAAGCGTTTACTGCTGCTGTTGCCGTTAGTGGTTTTTCTGGGCGTCGCGGTGTTTCTCTACCGCGGCTTGTTCTTAGACCCTTCCGAACTGCCGTCGGCGTTGATCGGTAAACCCCTGCCGGCGTTCTCCCTGCCGGCGGTGCAGGATGGCAAGCCGCTTACCGAGGCTGATCTCAAGGGCAAGCCGGCGCTGGTCAACGTTTGGGCCACCTGGTGTGTGGCCTGCCGCGTGGAACACCCGGTGTTGAACAAACTGGCCAAGCTGGGTGTGACCATCTACGGGGTCAACTACAAGGATGACAACGCCGCCGCGCAGAAGTGGCTGGTGGAGTTCCATGACCCCTATCAGCTGAACATCAACGATGCGCGCGGCACCCTGGGCCTGGACCTGGGCGTGTATGGCGCACCCGAGACCTTCCTGATCGACAAGGACGGCATCATCCGCCACAAGTTTGTCGGGGTGATCGATGAGCGTGTCTGGCGGGAACAGCTGGCGCCGCTGTATCAGGAACTGGTCGATGAGGTGCAGCCATGACAAGTCGCATGAGAGCTACTGCGCTCGGCCATGCTGCGTTGAAAGCAGGCTCGGAATGCTCATTTACAACCCGTAAACTCCGCTTCCTCGCCTGCTTTCGCCTTGCCTACCCTTCGCTCGCTACGCTCTCAAGCGGCTTGTTCAAGCGTTTGCTGGTTGCCGTTGTATTGGGCCTAGCGTTGTTGGGCACCGCCCAGGCAGCTATCGACACCTACGAGTTTGCCAGTGAGGCGGAGCGTGAGCGTTACCGCAACCTGGTCGAAGAGCTGCGTTGCCCCAAGTGCCAGAACCAGAACATTGCCGACTCCGATGCGCCGATTGCCATGGACCTGCGCGCGCAGATCTTCCGCATGCTGGAAGAGGGGCAGAGCAACGAGCAGATCATTGATTTTCTGGTCAGCCGTTATGGCGATTTTGTGCTCTACAAACCGCCGGTCAACGCGCGCACCTTGCTGCTGTGGTATGGCCCGGCCGGCTTGTTGGCCGGTGGTTTTGTCCTGCTGGGGGTCATCCTGTTGCGCCGTCGCAGCAAGCCGGGCGTTATCGCCAGCGGCCTGTCTGCCGATGAACAGCAACGTCTGGCTGCTTTGCTAAATCAAACGCCTGTGGATAAGAAAGACTGATGATTGAATTCTGGTTGTGCGCTGGCCTGCTGTTGCTGACGGCCCTGGCGTTTCTGCTGATCCCGGTGCTGCGTGCACGCAAGGTTCAGGCTGAGGAAGACCGTACTGCACTCAACGTGACCCTTTATCAGGAGCGCTTGCTGGATCTGCAAAGCCAGCACGCTGCCGGGGCGCTGAATGCTGAGCAGTTGGCCAGTGGCCGTGACGAGGCTGCTCGCGAGCTGCTCGCGGATACTGAGGGTGCGCTGGCGCAGCCGACCCAGCGCAAGCTGGGCAGCACGGTCCCGTTGATTGCCGCGCTGCTGATGCCGCTGCTGGGTTATGGCCTTTATCAGCACTGGGGCGCTATTGGGGATGTTGAGCGCGCACAGGTTTTTGCAGCGCAGCCGAAGACCATCGAGGAAATGACTGCACGCTTAGAGGCCGCAGTAAAGAGTAACCCTGAGTCGGCGGAAAGCTGGTACTTCCTGGGGCGTACCTACATGGCGCAGGAACGTGCTGCCGACGCCGTCGTGGCGTTTGAACGTGCTGTGGGTGTGGCTGGGCGTGAGCCGGAGTTGCTCGGGCAGTGGGCACAGGCGCTGTATTTCGCCGGTGACAAGCAGTGGACCGCGCAATTGCAGGCGTTGACAGATGAAGCACTGAAAGCCGATCCGGCGGAGGTCACCAGTCTTGGGCTGTTAGGGATTGCGGCCTATGAAAGCGGCCAGTTCCAGAAAGCCATCGGTCACTGGCAGCAGCTGGTAGCGGTGTTGCCGGCGGAAGACCCGTCTCGCCAGGCTATTCAGGGTGGTATTGAGCGTGCTCAGGAGCAATTGGGCGAGCCCGCCACTCAGTCAACACCCGCTACCTCTCCAGGTCTGACCGTTCGGGTTGAGTTGGACCCTGCGCTGCAGGGCAAGGTGCAACCGGGCGATGCGGTATTCGTGTTTGCTCGAGCGGTCTCCGGGCCGCCGATGCCGCTCGCGGTCAAGCGTCTGAGCGTGGCTGATTTGCCGGCTGAGGTCAGCCTGTCAGATAGCGATGCGATGATGCCGCAGCTGAAGATATCCGGCTTCGAACAGGTGCAGTTGGTCGCGCGCATTTCGCGCAGTGGTAACGCTACGGCCGGTGAATGGGTAGGTAGCAGCCAGCCGCTGGCCAGCAAGACCACGGAATTGCAGCAGCTGCGGATCGACAGTGCCGACAGCAAAGCGCCATGAAGTCGTTACTGCGTGGCGTCGTGCTGATTGGCCTGCTGGGACTCGGTGCTTGCGTGCAAACACCAACGGCTACCGCGCCCGTTACCAGTCCAAGTGGCAGCAGCAACCACCCACGCTTTGCCCCGCCACCTGGGGTGGACAGCCAGTGGAATGCGCAGTTAGGGGTGTACGTGGTGGGTGGTGCTTCTCACCTCTATTACCGTGAGCGCACCTATTACCGCTGGAACTCTGGCTGGAGTTTTGCCGGTAATCCGCAGGGCCCCTGGTTGCCTACCGACAGCAGCGGTGTGCCGCCGGGTTTATATCGTCGTTACGCTCAGTAAGCGTTTTTAGTGCGCTGGGCAGGGCGTCGCTGGGCGGCGTTCGATATCCGGCTCGAAATCTTCGATCAACCGGCAGATGGCCTGACCATCTGGCGCGCATTCGCCCTTGTCGGCCCAATCGTCGAAAGCGTTCTGCATCACCAGCGCCAGGCGTTGGCACTCCTCGATATGTGCTTGTAGCGCCGCCAAGCGTTCACTGAGTAGGTCACGGACCTCGGCGCAGGGCGCATGGCCGTTATCGGCACTGGCGAGAATCTGTTGTGTGTCTTTCAGGCTAAAGCCCAGGCGCCGGGCGCGCGCGATAAAACGCAGGCGTTGCAGGTCGGTGCTGGAGTATTCCTGGTAGCCGTTATCCGGGTTGCGCGTAGGCCTGAGCAGGCCGAGATCGGTGTAGTGACGCACGGTCTCACTGCTGACGACGGCGGCTTTGGCCAGTTGGGCGACACGCATCGATAAACACTCCGAAAAACTAAAGGCCGCGCCAGGTTAAAACCTGGGGGCGGCCCTTGGGTCAAGCTCGCAGGCTTATTCGGCGATCTGCAGCTTGCGCGCCTCGTGGTAGAAGAAGCGAATTTTCTCGTACTCGAACGGTGAATTGAGCTGACCGTAGCGGAAGTTCACCGTGGAGCGCTGGTCGACCACTTCCAGCAGGGTAATTTCTGGGTGGCTGACACTGGCTTCGGCGACATTCAACCAATTGACCTGGCTCTTGGCGGTAAAGTCTGCCACCAGACCGCCGGTATCACGCAGGTTCGATGGCCCCAGCAGCGGCAGAATCAGGTAAGGCCCGGCAGGTGTGCCGTAATAGCCAAGGGTCTGACCGAAGTCTTCGCGCTGCTTAGGTAGGCCCATGCGCGTAGCAGGGTCCCAAAGGCCGGCGACCCCCAGGGTGGTGTTGAGCAGCAGGCGCCCGGTGGTCTGCATGGCGCGCTTGCCCTTGAGCTGCAGCGCGCTGTTGAGCAGGTTGGGTACATCACCCAGGTTGCTGAAAAAGTTGCTGACGCCGGTCTGCACCAGGTTGGGGGTGATATAGCGGTAGCCATCGACAATCGGTAAGAACACCCATTCATCGAAGCGGTAGTTGAAGTGATAGACGCGACGGTTCCACGACTCCAACGGGTCATAGACGTCGAGCGCGTTGAGGGTCGAGCGTTCAAACTCGCGCTGGTCCAGCCCCGGATTGAACTGCAGGTGCTGCAGCGGTTGTTTGAAACCGTCGTCATCAACGGTGTGCTGGGCATGCGCCAGGCCGCTACCGAGCGCAAGGGTGAAAAACACGGCAATAAAGGTTGGCTTAGCCACGGAAGAACTCCAGCATGGCGTCGCTATTGACGCGGTAGTTGAGGTTGCCGCAATGGCCACCCAGCGGATAAACGGTCAGGCGATCCCCCAGGGTGCGCCGCAAAAAGCCCAGGTCACCCGGGCCGAGGATGAGGTCATCGGCATTGTGCATAACGGCGATCTTGCTGCTGTTTTTCAGGTAATCGGCGACGCCATACAGGCTGATCTGGTCAATCAGCTGCGCCACGCTGCCACCGTCAGTACGTGCGCGCCACATGGGGATCAGCTGCTCGGTCAGGTAACAGTCGAAGTCGCACTGCAGGGCGCGCCGGAAGAATGGCGTGAGGCTGGTGCCTTCGCTGATCGGGTAATTGATCGGGGTGATCAGTCCACGGCGGTTGATCAGGTCAGAGGTAAAGGCGATATCGGCAGCTGAGAAGCGAAAAGCCGCGCCAATCAGCATGGCCATCTGCTCGTCGTTGAGCTGCTCGCCGGAGTTCTGGAAGTCATAGAGCAGGGCGTCATTGATGTCGACGTAGCCCTTGTTCTGGAAGTAGCGGGTCAACTTGCCCAACACCAGTTCATAGAATGTGGTGCTGTTGTCGATGCCATCCACCTTGGTCTGCACGAGGCGGTCGAGATTAGTGGTCGAGGTGTAGAGGTTGACCGGCGGGTTGAGCAACAGCACGCGTTTGAAGTTGAAGCTGCGACGGGTTTCGTCCAGCTCGCTGACAAAGGCCGCCTGCAACGCACCCAGGCTGTAGCCGGTGAGGTGATATTCACTGACTTTCAAGCGCGGATGCTGGGCGCGCACCGCCTGCATGGTGCGGTACAGATCGTCGGCGTCTTCACGGGTAATGCCGGGCGTGGCAAAGCGTGAGGCGGAGGTCATGAAGTCATAGCTGGTCGGCGATGACAATTGCACCACGTGATAACCCGCACCGTAGAACAGCTTCTTCAGGTATTCCGGGGTGCTGCTGGCGTAATGCGCGCCCGTGCCGGCAATGATAAAGATCAGCGGCGCTTCGCCGGACTGTTTGGCAATGCGGTAGTGCATCTTGGTCACCGGCCAGAAGTTTTCTGGCAACTCAAACTCGCGCTCCGGGCGCAGTTTGATCTGGTGGTCACTTTGGTTGATGTCCGCGTCAGCCGGCAGTTTCGGACGTAGCTCGGGTGGGGTGGTTGCCAGCGTGGCTTCGAAAGGGTTGCTGATCGGGTAGCCATAACTGCTGGCGTCGATATCGGCGGCGCTGACGGGAGCCACCAGCGCAAGGCAACTGAGAAGGGCAAGCAGACGAGGGACAGGCGACATGGCTAAATCTCTTGAGAGCTAGGGCTGATGCAGTGCTTCAGGTGCGGGTCGATTTGACCACATAAGCGTGGTTAAGTGCCGTTTAGTTATAGAACTGTCAGTTTTCAGGCAAAAGAGCCATTTGAAACTGGGTGCGTCAAGGCAATACGGCTAATTGTTCAACCCAGATTAGTTCGCAGGCGCCGTCACCGGTATCTTCGCGGCTGAGTGAACTGATCCAACGATAGCCATCGTCACCGTCGATTCGCACCAGCTGTCCACTCAGGCGAATCTGCTGACCTTCTTTGAGCCCGGCCAGGGTGCTGGCTACCGCCGGGTTGGCGGGTATCAGGTGCATATTGGCGCTGTGAATCTCGATTTGCCGGCGTTCGATTGGCAGTTGTTCGGCGCGCCAGAAGTACCAGCGGTTACGCTGGCTGATGGTGATATGGCGCAGCACCTCCGGATCAGCCATCGGCCCCCAGCCGAGCGCCAGATCGGTTGGCGAGAGCTTGGCGCCGCGGTCAAAGTAATAGTCTTCACGTCCGAGGATGCGCGCTTCCAGTTGGAACGGCTGCAACGTACTGACGGTGTGCGCGGCTAAGCGCCAACTGCCGCTGTGTGATGGCGTGCTGGCAGGCGGGCCGCTGGGCGTGGGCAGCACAATGACCCACAGCATCCAGAGGCCGAGCAAGCTTGCGACGATCAGTATCAGGCGACGTATCAGCATGGCTGGATTCTAGCCGCAGCGGCGGTGAGTAGGCGATCTCGGGGGTGTTATCCGCGCCGCGGCGGCTTATCCTACGCAGCCTTTTCAATTGCCCGAGTTACCCATGTCTCGTTATTTGCCTCTGACTGCTCTGCTGATCGCCGCGGCCCTGTGTCTGGCCCTGAGCTTTGTGCTGCGTTACCAACTGATGGAAGGCGCACAGTGGGTTGGTTTATGCGTTGATGACCCGCAGCAGATGGCTTGCCAGGTGCGTGCCAGCCTTGGCTGGTTGATCCATTTCCGTGTATTGGCTTGGGCTGCGCTGGTCTGTGCGGTGTTGGCATTTGTGTTGCCCGGCGCTTGGGGCAAGCGACTGGCAGTGCCGGCCTTGCTGCTCGGCCTGCCGGCGCTGGTGTTGTACAGCGCCAGCCTGGCAGTTTTTGCCGTCGTGCTGGCGCTGCTGCGTTGGGTGCGTGCGCCGCAAATCGCCTGATTAGGCGGCTTGCGCTTTAACCCGCAGGCTACGCCACAGCGCCGCCACCAGTAGCACGCAGGTCATCGCCCAGCCGATGGCTTGCCAGTTGCTCAGGGTTTCCTGGTACAGCTGCGGTGCAATGCAGGCGCCGATCAGTAAGGCAAGCAATGCAACTTCACGGCGGTAGCCGCCTACTGGGCGGCACAGGTAGACCAGTGCCGGTAGCAACAGTGCCGCGCTGGGGAAGCTGCGGTAGCGCGCATCCACCACCAGCGCGAGCATCATCACTGCGCCGGCAAAGCCGCTCAGGGTCAACCACAGTGCGCCCCGGCTATGCAGCCAGTTGAAGGTGCGTGCACGCCAGCCATTTCGGCTGCTGAGTAACAGTGCGCCATGGCTCAGCACCACGAGGTTGAGCACGATCAGTGCACCAGCCCAGAGCCATTCGCCCACGTAACGGCTGGTGATCAGCGTTAGTTCTGCAAACAGGCCGATACAGGCAGCACCCACTGCCGCGAACAGCGGTAACAAGAGCGCGGCGCGGGGTGAATGGGGGCGGCCAGCCCACAAGAGGGTGGCGGCTACAAGTGCCAGGCTGATCATCAGCCAGGTCGGCCAGTGCGGCAGGTTGGACACCGGGCCGGCGAGGATTGATTTGTCCTGGCGATCCGCATCATAGAGCCCCCAATAACCCCCGACGGCACCTTCACTGACGCGTTTCCACGGCTGGTCAAAGGCCTCGATCAGGTTGTAGCGCCAGCCGTTTTGCTCGGCCATGGCGACGAAGCCACGAATGAATTTCGCTTGGTTGACCAGGCTGGGTACGGCGGTTTCGCGTTGGCGACCTTCGCTTGGCCAGCCGGTCTCACCGATTAGGATGTCCTTGGGGGCATAGGCATTGCCAAAGGTCTGGCGGACTTCGGCGACTTCATGCAGCGCATTCTCGATACTCGCTGGGTTGTCTTCCCAATAAGGCAGCAAGTGGATGGTGATGAAGTCCACTGCTGGAGCAACTTCCGGATGCTTGAGCCAGAACTCCCAGACATCGGCATAGGTTACCGGCTGCTTGATCTGTGCCTTGACCTGTTCAATCAACACCACCAGTTGCTGTGGGGTCACTTCCTTGCGTAGCAGCGCTTCGTTGCCGACGATCACTGCTTGCACCACATCAGGGTGGGCATTGGCGATTTTAACCAGGCCGGCAATCTCAACCGCGGTGTCGGCTGGGTTTCGGCTGACCCAGGCGCCGACGATGAGCTTCAAGCCATGTTTGCGCGCCATGTTCGGCAACTCTTCCAGGCCGGTCACCGAATAGGTGCGCAGGCACTCAAAGCGCTCGGCGAGCAGCGCCAGGTCGGCGTCCATTCGCTCTGGACGCAGCTGCATCGGTTGATCGAAAGGTGATTGGTCTTTGTCGAACGGTGTGTAAGACGCGCACTGCAGTTTGTGCGTGGGCGTTGCGGCATCTGCCAATGTGACGGGTTGACCAATGCCATACCACAGGCCGAATAGCGCAAGGAGGCCAAGCAGGCAGGCAAATGCAAAAGGAGCGGTAGGAAAGCGAGAGGTAGCAGGCATGATCGGGCGCGTATGGTGGCTGAGCCGCGCATAGTAGCGGATTGGCACAGTGCCACGCTGGCTGTTTTTTATGCCCTGTTCAGGTTTTTACCCTCGCACCAGGCCTTATGCCTGGTGATGCAGCCAGGCATGTGTGGGGCGTTCATTGGCGGCTTTAGAGCGCCCCTCAATACGCTGCCAGACCTTCTCGTGAAAGTAGAAGCCCACCGAGTTGCACAGCGGTTCGATAGCCGCCACCAGGCCACTGGCTGCGATACTGCCGGTCAGGGCGTAAGTGACACCAAAGGCGATGCAGAAGTGCATGAGGGTGAAGGTCAGGGTCTTGAGCATGGCGCACCTCGAGTGAGAATTATTCTTCATTGAGGTGTAGCGTAGTGGTAAGGTTTTGATTGGTAAAATGTTTGGATTGAATGGCTTTAATAGTTTTTGGTGATTTCTGTTCGTGGTGCGCGCCATAAGATAGGCAATAAAAAACCCGCACAAGGCGGGTTTTTTACATTCAAGCGAACTTAAATGGTGTTACATGCGAGTTGCGTGTTCTGCGAACAGCTGCGTAAATACAGCTGCATTTCGCACCACGTGCGACCCAAAAATGGTCGGGGTAGGGGGATTCGAACTCCCGACATCCTGCTCCCAAAGCAGGCGCGCTACCGGACTGCGCTATACCCCGATGAACTACTGGCTCCGCGACCTGGACTCGAACCAGGGACCCAATGATTAACAGTCATTTGCTCTACCGACTGAGCTATCGCGGAACGATGGCGCGTATCCTACTGATTCAAAAAGGGAAGTCAAGCATATGCTGACTTCCTTTTAGCAGGTTTACAGCACCTGGGCGATGGCCTGGGTCACCGCAGGCAGGTTTCGCTGGTTCAGCGCGGCGACGCAGATGCGGCCAGTGCTGACCGCGTAGATGCCAAACTCGGTTTTCAAGCGTTCTACCTGCTCGGCGGTCAAGCCCGAGTAGGAGAACATACCGCGCTGCTGAGCGACAAAGCTGAAGTCGCGTTTGCAGTTCAATGCAGCCAGCTGTTCAACCATGGCCATGCGCATGCCGCGAATACGCTCGCGCATGCCGGCCAGCTCTTCTTCCCACAGGGCGCGCAGCTCAGGGCTGTTCAGCACACTGGCCACCACTGTGGCGCCATGGGTCGGCGGGTTGGAGTAGTTGGTGCGGATCACGCGCTTAGCTTGCGAGAGCACACGGCCGGCTTCTTCCTGGCTGCCGGTGACAATCGACAGGGCCCCGACGCGCTCGCCGTACAGCGAGAAGGACTTGGAGAACGAGCTGGAAACGAAGAACGGGATACCGGAGGCAGCAAACAGGCGCACAGCAAAGGCGTCTTGCTCGATACCGTCGCCAAAACCTTGGTAGGCGATGTCGAGGAACGGTACATGCTCACGCTCGCGCAGCACGTCCAACACAGCTTTCCAGTCGTCCAGCGACAGGTCGACACCGGTCGGGTTATGGCAGCAGGCGTGCAGCACGACAACCGAGCGCGCAGGCAGATTTTTCAGGTCTTCGAGCATGCCGGCACGGTTGATGCCGTGGCTGGCTGCGTCGTAATAGCGGTAGTTCTGTACTGGGAAACCCGCTGATTCAAACAAGGCGCGGTGGTTTTCCCAGCTTGGGTCGCTGATCGCAACCACCGTGTTGGGCAGCAAGCGCTTGAGGAAATCAGCGCCGGTCTTCAGTGCGCCCGTACCGCCAACGGCCTGGGTGGTGATCACCCGGCCAGCGGCGATCAGTTCAGAGTCAGCACCCAGCAACAGTTTCTGCACGGCGCTGTCATAGGCAGCAATGCCTTCGATCGGCAGGTAGCCGCGTGGGGCATGGGCTTCAATGCGGGCTTTCTCGGCTTCGGCTACGGCGCGTAGCAGCGGAATGCGGCCTTCCTCGTTGTAGTAAACGCCTACGCCCAAATTGACCTTGGTCGTGCGGGTATCGGCGTTGAAGGCTTCGTTGAGGCCCAGGATAGGATCGCGCGGAGCCATTTCGACGGCAGAGAACAGACTCATGGATGCGGCAGCTCTGAAGAGGAGAAGTGGGGATCAGGCAACACCCGACTAGGGGTTGCGTAAGTGCGGCGGTAGTATACCGGCGCATAACCTGTGCTGCGACAACAGGCACACGCTTTTCACCGGTTTTGACGTAGGCTTTCAGGCCGCGTCACATCCGCTTGTCGAGGTCCGTCATGTCCGAGTTTCAACTGGTCACCCGTTTCCAGCCTGCCGGCGATCAGCCCGAGGCGATTCGGCAGATGGTCGAAGGCCTTGAAGCAGGTTTGTCACACCAAACACTGTTAGGCGTGACGGGCTCGGGTAAGACGTTTTCCATCGCCAACGTAATTGCCCAAGTCCAGCGGCCGACGCTGGTGTTGGCGCCGAACAAGACCTTGGCTGCGCAGTTATACGGGGAGTTCAAGAGCTTCTTCCCGAACAACGCGGTGGAGTATTTCGTGTCGTATTACGACTACTACCAGCCAGAAGCTTATGTGCCGTCCTCGGACACTTTTATCGAGAAGGATGCGTCGATCAACGACCACATCGAGCAGATGCGCCTGTCGGCGACCAAAGCGCTGCTGGAGCGGCCGGACGCGATCATCGTCACCACCGTGTCGTGCATCTACGGCCTGGGGAGCCCCGAGTCGTACCTGAAGATGGTGCTGCACGTCGATCGCGGCGACAAAATGGACCAGCGCGCCTTGCTGCGCCGCCTGGCCGACCTGCAATACACCCGCAATGACATGGACTTTGCTCGTGCCACCTTTCGCGTGCGCGGCGATGTGATTGATATTTACCCGGCCGAATCTGACCTGGAAGCCATCCGCATCGAACTGTTTGATGACGAGGTGGAAAGCATTTCGGCCTTTGACCCGCTGACTGGCGAGGTCATCCGCAAGCTGCCGCGCTTCACCTTCTATCCCAAGAGTCACTACGTCACCCCGCGTGAAGTGCTGCTGGAGGCGGTGGAGAAGATCAAAGTCGAGCTGGTTGAGCGCCTGGAGTACCTGCGCAGCAATAACAAGTTGGTGGAAGCGCAGCGCCTGGAGCAACGCACCCGTTTTGACCTGGAGATGATCATCGAGCTGGGTTATTGCAACGGCATCGAAAACTACTCGCGTTACCTCTCGGGCCGAGATTCTGGCCAGCCGCCGCCGACGCTGTATGACTACCTGCCAGACCAGGCGCTGCTGGTGATCGACGAGTCCCACGTCTCGGTGCCGCAGGTCGGTGCGATGTACAAGGGCGACCGTTCGCGTAAGGAAACCCTGGTCGAATACGGTTTCCGCCTGCCGTCGGCGCTGGACAACCGCCCCATGCGCTTCGAAGAGTGGGAGGCCGCCAGCCCGCAGACCATCTTCGTTTCCGCCACGCCAGGCAACTATGAAGCCGAGCATGCCGGCCGGGTGATCGAGCAAGTGGTGCGGCCGACCGGTCTGGTTGACCCGCAGATCGAGGTGCGCCCGGCGTTGACCCAAGTCGACGACCTGCTCTCGGAAATTCACAAGCGCGTGGCCATTGAGGAGCGCGTATTGGTCACCACCCTGACCAAACGCATGGCCGAAGACTTGACCGATTACCTGGGCGATCACGGGGTCAAGGTGCGTTACCTGCACTCCGATATCGACACCGTAGAGCGCGTCGAGATCATCCGCGACTTACGCATCGGCGCGTTCGACGTGTTGGTGGGTATCAACCTGCTGCGCGAAGGCTTGGATATGCCGGAAGTGTCGCTGGTGGCGATTCTTGATGCGGACAAAGAGGGTTTCCTGCGTTCCGAACGCTCGTTGATCCAGACCATTGGCCGCGCTGCCCGTAACCTCAATGGTCGGGCGATTCTGTATGCCGACCGCATGACCGGTTCGATGGAGCGCGCCATCGGCGAAACCGAGCGGCGGCGCAACAAGCAGATCGCCTTCAACGAAGCCAATGGCATTACCCCCAAGGGCGTGTTCAAAGACGTTAAGGACATCCTGGAGGGGGCCGTGGTGCCTGGCGCGCGCAGCAAGAAGCGCAAGGGCATGGCCCAGGCGGCCGAGGAAAGTGCGCGTTACGAGAACGAACTGCGCTCACCGAGCGAAATCACCAAGCGCATTCGTCAGCTGGAAGAGAAAATGTACGCCCTGGCCCGCGATCTAGAGTTCGAGGCCGCCGCGCAGCTGCGTGATGAAATCCAGAAGCTGCGCGATCGATTGCTGCAGGTCTGATTGGCTGGGTGTGGAAGGGGCTTTCGCCGCGACAGGCTGACTGTTTGTCCGCGGCTAAAGCCCCTTTCTCAGCTGTGCGATTAACGCCGGCCGAAGATAATCAGCACTACACCGCCGAGGGTGATGCCGCAGGCCAGCAGTGCCATCAAGCTGAGCCGTTCGCCTAGCAGCAGGTAGCCGAGCAGCAAGGCCACCACTGGGTTGACGAAGGCGAAGGTCGACACCAAGCTCGGGCGCACCTCACGCAACAGCCAGAAATACGCGGGATACACACCCAGGCTGACAGGTAGCACCAGATACGCCAGCCACAGCCAGGCATTGCCGCTTATTGCGCGCAGGTCCAGCGCTTGCCAGTCGCCATGCCACAGGCCGAACAACGCCAGCAATAGCGCGCCGATCAGCATCTGCAGGCTTAGTCCCAGCCAACTGGAACGAAACGGCGGGCGCTGGCGCATAAGCCAGGCACCGCCGGCCCAGAGCAGTGTGGCGAATACCACCAGCAGGCCGGCGAACCATTGCTCAGTCGACGCGCGTTGGTCCAGGCCGTTGTTCATCAGCAGGACAATCCCGCTGCAGGCCAGCGCCAGCCCACACATTACCCACAGCGGCGGACGCTCACCGAGCAGCCATTCCAGCGCCACGCTCCACAGCGGCAGGGTGGTGTAGAGCATGGCCAGCATGCCGGTGGGCAGGTATTGATTGGCGTAGATCAGTGCGCCCTGGCCGACGGCAATCAGCGCCAGGCTGCCGATCAGTACGCCGCCCCAGTCGCTGCGCTGGATGCGCAGTTGGCCGCTGAGCAGCACCCAGGCCAGGGCGAGCAGGCCGGCAATCGAGAAACGAAGGCTGCCGATGACAAAGGGCGGGACTTCCAGCAAGAGGAAGTGGTTGGCCAGGTAAGTCGTGCCCCAGCCAATATAGATAATGGCGAAGGCACCGATCAGCAGCAGGGAGCGGGTGCGCGAAGCGGAAGCGGACATGGATGACCTGAAACAGCAGCGCGCCGGTATGCGGCGCGCGGAATGGATTAGTGCGCGGCGCCACCGGTAGTGCCTGCGGGAAGTTTGCGCGTCAGCAGAACTGCCAGCATGCTGATGCCGAGGGCGATGCCGATGCAGTGGAAGGCGTCATTGTAGGCCATGATCGCCGCCTGCTGATGGGTGATCTCGCTGAGTTTGGCCAGTGCCGCTTGTTCGCTGCCGAGCTTTTCAGTCAGTAGCGCCAGGCGCTCGGCGACCTGCGGGTTTGTCGGTACCAGCGACTCGCGCAGGTAGTCGAAATACACCTTGGTACGGCTGTCCAGCAGGGTCGCGAGCAGGGCGATGCCAATGGCGCCGCCGAGGTTACGCAGAATGTTGAACAGGCTCGACGCCGAGCCGGCATCCTGCGGTAGCGTATAAGCAGTAGCGATCAGTGAAATGGTGACCATCACCAGCGGCTGGCCCAGCGCACGTAACAGCTGGATGTGGTTGAACTGCTCGCCGGCGAAATCCGGGTTGAGTACCCCGGAGAGGAAGCTGGCACCGCCGAACAGGCCAAACCCCAGGGCGCACAGCCATTTCGGCGAGATCTTCTTCATCAGCAGCGGCACCAGCGGAATCAGAAACAGCTGTGGCACGCCCATCCACATGATCACCTCGCCGATCTGCAGGGCGTTGTAGCCCTGGATCTGCGCCAGGTACAGCGGCAGTACATAGATCGAGCCATACAAGCCCATGCCCAGGCCAATGCTGGAAATACTCGACAGGCCGAAGTTGCGTTCACGCAGCACGCCGAGGTTGATCAGCGGGTTGGGGCGCGAGATTTGCAGGATGACGAACAGCACCAGGCTGATTGCGGCGATGCTGCCCAGCCCGCTGATCAGACTGGACTCCAGCCAGTCCTTGCGGTGGCCTTCTTCGAGAAACACCTGCAGGCAGCCCAAGCCCATACCGAGAGTGACGATGCCGGCGTAATCGGTACTTTTCAGTAGCTGCCAGTCGGCGGGCTTTTTCTCCAGGCCGTACATCAGCCCGGCGATCATCAGCAGGCCGGGCGGCACGTTGATGTAGAAGATGTATTCCCAGCCAAAGTTTTCCGTCAGCCAGCCGCCCAGGGTTGGGCCGATCGAGGGGGCGAAGGTGGCTGTCAGGGCGAACAGCGCCATGCCCTTGGCGCGGTGGTGTTCCGGCAGTTTGATCAGCGTCAGGGTGAACGCCAGGGGAATCAACGCGCCGCCGGTAAAACCCTGCATGGCGCGGAACACGATCATGCTCTCCAGGCTCCAGGCCATTGAGCAGAGTAGCGAGGAGGCGAGGAAACCCAATGACACCCACACCGCCAAGCGGCGTGCCGAGAGCAGCTGCACCAGCCAGGCGGTGAGCGGGATCATGATGATTTCCGCCACCAGGTAGGAGGTGGAAATCCACGAGCCTTCCTCCAGGGTGGCCGACAGCGCGCCCTGGATGTCCTTCAGCGATGAGTTAGTGATCTGGATATCCAGTACCGCCATAAAGGCACCGAGCATTACGCTCATCACCGCGATCCAGTCGCGCCGGCTCGGCTCGCCGGTCGGGCGGATCAGCGCATCAGCTGCCATGGTGCGGCTCGGACTGCAGGTCGACCTTTACCTCGACCGACATGCCTGGACGAATCAGCCCCTTGAGTGGGTTGTCGGCGGCAAAGGTAAGTTTCACCGGGATGCGCTGCACCACTTTGGTGAAGTTGCCGGTGGCGTTATCCGGCGGCAGCAGGCTGAACTGCGCACCTGAGGCGGCAAATAAGCTTTCGATGCGGCCTTCGATCGGCGTGTCAGGGAAGCTGTCGAAGGTCAGTTCGGCACTCTGCCCAGGGCGCATGTGGCCGATCTGGGTTTCTTTGAAGTTGGCCTGAATCCAGATGTCCTGATCCGGTACCAGTGACAGCAGGTAGGCGCCGGTCTGCACATATTGGCCGTGGCGTGCGGCGCGCTGGCCGATAAAACCGCTGATGGGCGCGCGAATTTCAGTACGGGCAATATTCAGCTCAGCCTGGGCAAGGTCGGTACGGGCGCTGCTGATCTGCGCTTCTAGGCGCTTGATCTCGGCTTGCAGGGTGCTGACCTGCTGACGTTGGGCTTGTAGGTCGGCTTGCGCTTTGCTCACTTGCGATCGGGCAATGCGGCTGTCGGCGGCCAGGGTGGTGACACGCTCCTCCGAGACGAAACCGGGCTTGCGCAGGGTTTGCGCGCGTGACAGGTCGATCTGCGTGCGGCCCAGGGTGGCTTCGCTGGCCGACACATCGGCACGGCTGGCGGCAATCAGGCTGTCCTGTTGGTTCAGGGTGCTGCGTGCCTGGCTCAGTTCGGCCTCGCGGGTGGCCAGGGTGGCTTCGGCGCGTTGCTTGGCCAGCTCAAAGTCGGCGCTTTCCAGCACCAACAGCAGCTCACCCTGCTCGACATGCTGGTTGTCTTGCACCAATACCTTGTCGATGCGTGCGCCCAGCTGGCTGGACACACGGGTGATTTCACCTTGTACATAGGCGTTGTCGGTGCTTTCAAGGTGTCGGCCGATCAGCCACCAATGGCCGAAAAAGGCGGCAGCGATGAGGCTGAGAAGAAGCAGGAAGACAAACAGGCGGCGTTGCAGTTGGGCAGGCATGGTGGGCGCTCGAAGCTCGGGCAAAAGTGTAAGCAAATCTAACAGTGTTCCTTTCGTGCCTGTAGTCGTTAGACTTCGGAAACTTTGTTGCTTATGAGGAACAATCATGGGGCTGGATGATGCGCTGATCTTCACGCGGGTGGTCGAGTGCCACAGCTTCACCCTGGCAGCGCAGGGGTTGGGCATGCAGAAGTCGACCGTCAGTCGGCGCATTGTTCTGCTCGAAGAGCGTCTTGGTGTGCGCCTGCTCAACCGCACCACACGCAAGCTGCGCCTAACGGAAGTCGGACAGGCCTATTACGAGCGCTGTCGGCAGATCATGCTCGACTTTGCCGAGGCCGAGCAGGCGGTGATGCAATTGCAGTTGGAGCCCTCGGGATTGCTGCGCATCACTGCACCGATTGAATTTGGTCAGCTGTTCCTTGGCAGGGTACTGGGTGACTTCATGCGCCAGTACCCGCAGATCAGCGCCGAGGTGGAGTTGACCTCGCGGCATGTCGACCCCGTTGAGGAAGGGGTGGATATCGCCATTCTGGTGGGGCAGCCGCAGGACTCCACCTTGATTGCACGCAAGATGTTCGAGACCAGTCGGCGTCTGTATGCCAGTCCGGATTACCTGGCTCGGCACGGTACGCCGCGAACGGTCGAGGAATTGGCGGGGCATCGCGCCGTTATGTTGCCGCGTGACTCGTCGCGTTATTGGCCGTTGGCGGGCGAAAACATCACCTGCCAGAGCGTGCTGTCGTGCAACAACATCACCTTTGCCCGAGAAGCCGTCATGGCGGGGGCTGGTATCGCCGGGCTACCCGTGATGATCTGCGGTGCTGCGGTAGAGGCGGGGCAACTGATTGAACTGTTGCCCGAAGCGCGGCTGACGGTCGGCGAACTCTATGCGGTCTATCCATCACGGCGGTTCCAGGCCATGAAGGTGAAAACTTTCCTGGATTTTCTGATACGCAGTCTGTCGTTGTCGGGTGGTCACCTGCTGGAGCCGCCCACGGCTGGCCTGTTACCATCGCCGTCTTAATCCGCGTTCACTGCAACTCTTCGAGACTTTCCATGACCACCGTCCGCACCCGTATTGCGCCGTCGCCCACTGGTGATCCGCACGTAGGCACCGCCTATATCGCCCTGTTCAACCTGTGTTTTGCCCGTCAGCACGGTGGCGAATTTATCCTGCGTATCGAAGATACCGATCAGGTGCGTTCGACGCGTGAGTCTGAGCAGCAGATCTACGACGCCCTGCGCTGGCTGGGCATCGAGTGGAGTGAAGGTCCGGATGTCGGCGGCCCGCATGGCCCGTATCGGCAAAGCGAGCGCGGCCACATCTACCAGAAGTACAGCGCCGAGCTGGTGGAGAAGGGTCATGCCTTCCACTGCTTCTGCAGTGCTGAGCGTCTGGACAAAGTGCGTGCCGAGCAGATGGAAGCCAAGCAGACGCCGCGTTATGACGGCCATTGCATGCACCTGTCCGCCGACGAAGTGCAACAGCGCCTGGCGGCTGGCGAGCCGAATGTGGTGCGGATGAAGGTGCCGACCGAAGGCGTGTGCGTGGTGCCGGACATGCTGCGTGGCGAAGTGGAGATCCCATGGGATCGCATGGATATGCAGGTCCTGATGAAGACCGATGGCCTGCCGACCTATTTCCTGGCTAACGTAGTCGACGACCACTTGATGGGTATCACCCACGTGCTGCGCGGTGAAGAATGGCTGCCGTCGGCACCCAAGTTGATCCTGTTGTACGAGTACTTCGGCTGGGAAAAACCGCAGCTGTGCTACATGCCGCTGCTGCGTAACCCGGACAAGAGCAAGCTGTCCAAGCGCAAAAACCCGACTTCGATCACTTTCTACGAGCGCATGGGCTTTTTGCCGCAGGCGATGCTCAACTACCTCGGGCGTATGGGCTGGTCGATGCCGGATGAGCGCGAGAAGTTCAGCCTCGACGAGATGGTTGCGCACTTCGATATCAACCGGGTTTCCCTCGGCGGGCCGATCTTCGATCTGGAGAAGTTGTCCTGGCTCAACGGCCAGTGGATGCGCGAACTGAGCGTCGAAGACTTCGCCGCTGGCGCGCAGAAATGGGCGTTCAACAGCAACTACCTGATGCAGATCGCCCCGCATGTACAGGGCAGGGTAGAGACGTTTAGCCAGATTGCCCCGCTGGCCAGTTTCTTCTTTGCGGGCGGCTTGACGCTGGACGCCAAGCTGTTCGAGAGCAAAAAGCTCAGTGCCGATCAGGTACGCCAGGTCATGCAGTTGATCCTGTGGAAGCTTGAAGCGCTGCGTCAGTGGGAAAAGGACAGGATCACTGGTTGCATTCAGGCCGTGGTGGAGCACCTGGAGCTGAAGTTGCGTGACGCCATGCCGTTGATGTTTGCTGCTGTCACCGGTCAGGCCAGCTCGGTATCCGTACTTGATGCCATGGAAATCCTCGGCCCGGATCTGACTCGCTTCCGTCTGCGTCAGGCCATTGAGCTGCTCGGTGGTGTGTCGAAGAAAGAAAACAAAGAGTGGGAGAAGCTGCTGGCTGCCATTGCCTAAGCAGCTGAATGCCCCGTCCGGCCGTCGTTTTGGCGTGCCGGTATGGGGTAAGTGGTTGTTCTGTCAGCATAAAGAATGCAGATGCTGGTAAAAATTTTGTTGACAGGTGTGGGGCGCACTCTTAACATGCGCCCCGTCCTTGAGATGGGGCTATAGCTCAGCTGGGAGAGCGCTTGCATGGCATGCAAGAGGTCAACGGTTCGATCCCGTTTAGCTCCACCATCTTCAAAGCCGTAAGGCTTGGCACAATTAGCTCTTGTAGCTGGTTGGTTGTTGAAGGGTTACGTCCCCTTCGTCTAGTGGCCTAGGACACCGCCCTTTCACGGCGGTAACAGGGGTTCGAGTCCCCTAGGGGACGCCAGTTTCAAAAAGCAGTGCTGGTTTGGGCTGTGAGCCGAGAGGCGATAAATCTGGGGGTATAGCTCAGCTGGGAGAGCGCTTGCATGGCATGCAAGAGGTCAACGGTTCGATCCCGTTTATCTCCACCAAATTTGTAGCAGTAACAACTGCCACGGGGCCAGCGTAAAGCTGGCCTTGTTCTTCGAAGGTTTCGTCCCCTTCGTCTAGTGGCCTAGGACACCGCCCTTTCACGGCGGTAACAGGGGTTCGAGTCCCCTAGGGGACGCCATTTTTGCCCGCTCTGCGGGATTTTGAAGGGTCATTCATTAGTGAATGGCCCTTTTGTTTTTGTGGTCCGACATCCCTGTCGGCCACCCTACGGACCGTTGCTACGCGACGTTAAAAATTGCGCCAAGCAATTTTTCTACCTCCTGAACAGTATTCTCCAGCCGATCAGCGGCTGCCCAAGAGGCTTGCTTAATTATATTTCGACCTTAATATTATGGTCGTAATGTTAAGGAGGCAGGCATGAGCGATAAGAAGGCGCAAACCCGCGAGCGCATCCTCGCAGCCGCTCGTGCGGCGTTGTTGCAGCGCGGTCCGACTGAGTCTGGTCTGGCGGAGTTGATGGGCGCTGCAGGCCTGACAGTCGGTGGCTTCTATGCGCACTTCACGAGCAAGGACGCGCTGATGTTGGAAGTATTCCAGCAGATGCTCTGTCAACGCCGCGAGCGAGTCGCGCAGTTTGATTCCGTGCTGCCTGGCCATGAGCGTCGGGTGTTGCTGGCTGCCTTTTATCTCTCACGTAAGCACCGTGATGCCAGCGAGCAAGGGTGTCCGTTGCCCAGTTCGATAGGCGAGCTGGCGCGTATGCCGGAAGACTTTCGTGCTGTGCTGGCCGAGCATGTCGAGTTGATGACAGCGCAGCTGGCGGGCCGTCCTGAAGAGGCTGAGCAGGCGCTGGCCGATATTGCCTTGATGGTCGGAGGGCTGGCGCTGGCACGTGCGCTGGGCCCTGGTGAGTTGTCTGATCGAGTCTTGCGTGCCGCTAAATCGGCAATCGTCTGAGGATATGGCAATGAATAGCATGAGTTGGGTTCGTGGTTTCAACGCATCGATTGGTCTGCTGGCGCCACATGCCCTGGCCAGCAAGTTGCGCCGGGAGTTTATGACGCCACACACCTTGCCGCCGCGGGATTGGGAATTGCCGCTGCTGGCGCAGGCCGAGCGCATCACCCTGCGTTTCGGTCTGTCCGCGCTGCGTTGGGGCAGTGGGCCAGCCGTGTTGTTGATGCATGGCTGGGAAGGGCGGCCGACGCAGTTTGCCGAGCTGATCAAGGCTTTGGTCAATGCTGGCTACGGCGTGGTGGCGCTGGATGCTCCGGCTCATGGCCGTTCGCCTGGGCGCGAGGCCAATGTGGTGCTGTTTGCCCGTGCCTTGCTGGAGGCTGCCAGTGAGTTGCCACCACTCAAAGCAGTGATTGGTCACTCCATGGGCGGCGCTAGCGCCTTGCTGGCCACTCAGTTGGGCTTGCGCACTGAGGCGCTCGTCAGCATTGCCGCGCCCAGCCGAATTCTGACCATGCTGCGGCGCTTCTCGCACTACATGGGGCTGCCGCGCCAGGCCCGCGCGCACTTTGTCCAGTTGGTCGAAGAGCAGGCAGGGATTCCTGCAGGGCAACTTGATAGCGCGCACTATCAACTGGATTTTCCCGGACTGGTCGTGCATGCGGTGGACGATCCGATGGTGCCGTTCAGCGAGGCAGAGGCCATTCACCAGAGCTGGTTCGACAGTCGTCTGCTGCGCCTCGAGTGTGGTGGGCATCAGCGCGTATTGGCTGATCCGCAGGTGGTGCAGGCCGTGCTGACGCTGTTGGCGTCGTTGAATCAGGCATCGTCCAAGGCGCTCGCCTCGTAGCCAATAACCCGGTTACGCCCGGCGGCCTTGGCTTGATAGAGCGCTTGGTCAGCGTGCCGTAACAGCTGCTCGCGTTCGCTGTTGGGGCCTGGCGTGAGCGTGTACACGCCGATGCTTAGGCTCATGTCGATACTCAAACCCTGGTGCATGCAGGGATGACTGGCCAGGTCTGCGCGAAGCTGCTCGGCCAGGTCCATGGCGCCAGATTGGTGGGTGTCGCAGAGCACGGCTGCAAACTCCTCACCGCCAAAACGTACCAGTAGGTCATTACTGCGCATGCGCTGCTGCATGCGCAGGGCGGCGTGCTGCAAGCAGGCATCGCCGACCAGGTGGCCGTGCAGGTCGTTGACCTTCTTGAAGTGATCCAGGTCCATCATCAGCATTGAAATCGGCCGCTGGCTGCGTTTGGCCTGGGCCAGCAGACGCTCCAGTTCTTCGTCGAGCACCTGACGATTGAGGAGCCCGGTCAGGCTGTCGCGACGACTCAGTTCGGCCAGCTGACGGTTGGCAATCGATAGTTCCTGCAGGGCCTGTTGCAGGGAGGCGGTGCGCTCCTGCACGCGGGCTTCCAAGCCTTCGTTAATTTGTTGTTGCAGGTTCAGGCTCTTGGCCTGCTCCAAGCGCAGCTGGTGCTCGTTGGCAAATAGCTGAGCTTGAGCTTCTTGCTGGGCGTTTTGCGCAAGCCGAATGCGTAAGCCAAGGGCAATTGAAAAGATCACCAGCTCAAGCAGGCTGCCGATCTGCTGGGCGTGCAGGGTTAGCAGCGAATTGGCGAGCAAGCCGGTGCCGCTGATCACGCTGAGCAGGCTGGCGATAATCAGTGCTGACCAGCCCAGGGCAAACAGCTTGGCCGGCGGGTAGCCATCGCGCCAGCGCAGCACGGTGAAGATGCAGCCGAAAATTGCACAGACCAGAAGCAGCACGAAACTGCCGATTAACGCGACGAGGTAGGGCGCTGCCACAGCCAGTGCCATCACCAGCAGGCTGCAGCCAATTAGGCCGTGGCAAATCCAGCTGTAAGCCCGATGGTGGTTTTTGAGGTCGAGCACGCCATGGGTGAACAGTACGCCGAACAGTGTCGCCAGCGCCGAACTGAACGGGAAACTCATCTGCTGCCAAGTCAGTGACTCGGGCCAGAACCATTGCAGGGCGAAGCCTAACTGGATGAACTGGTAAAAGCTGAAGCTGGCGACAAACAGGCTGTACCAGAGGTAGTTACGGTCGCGGGTGATGATAAAAATCGACAGGTTGTAAATCATCATCACCAGCAGCGCACCAAAGAACAGGCCCTGGAGCAGCAGCATGCGTTGTTCATACTGGTTGAAAGCCTGGCTGCTCATCAGGCTTGCGCTGAGGTTGGCCGAGCCGTCGGTCTGCATGCGCAAGATCAGCTCACGTTCTTCCCCGGCAGCCAGGCTGAATGGCAACACCAGTTGGCGGTGATTGACCCAGCGTTGGTGGAACGGCCGCTGATCGCCCGCCTGGTACACCCGGCCGTCGTCCAGGCCGTAGGCGTCCAGGGTGTCGAGCAGCGGATTACCGATCAACAGCACCCAGTTGATGGCGTTATCAGCCGGGTTGTGCAGGCTGAAACGCAACCAGTAGGCGTGTGTGCTGTAGCCGAAACTGGCATCGCGACGGGCTACCGGTTGCCAGGCCGATTCAGGCAGCTGGCGAACACTGTGAATGTCCGCCAGGCCTTCGGGGTCAGCCCAGACATGCATGGCCGGGCCTGGCAGTAGCGGGGTATCGCTGGCTAGAAGCGGCAGGCTGGAGGCCTGCGCCAGTGTCGGCAGCAACAGCAGTAGGAGTACGCGCAGCAACACAATCAAAAGAGGCATTCCATGGCAAGGATGTTGGCGACACGACAAAGGTGCATTATTACGCGGCCTTATGACATACCGATAGCTTCTCCGGGGTCGCTTATGAGCCAAAATTTGTTGCATTGCTATGCTCAGCGCGACGCTTGTCTGCATGCGCTGGCTGCTGATCTGTCAACGCAGATTCGGGCCACACTGGGGCAGCTGCCTCGCGCCGGTCTGATCCTGCCCGGCGGCAGTAGCCCGCAGGCCTTATTGCCCCTCTTGGCGCAGCAGTTGGACAGCGAGCGGATTGACCTCAGTCCCAGTGATGAGCGCTGGGTGCCATCGCAGGCGGCCGAAAGTAATTGGCAGTTGTTGCATCAGGGTCTGCCGCAGGCTAATTGCCTTGACCCACGCCAAGGCGCAACGCTTGAACAATCGGCATTGAGCTGGGGCGAGCAGTTGGCGCAGTGGCCGTCGTTTAGTGCAGTGTTGCTGGGCATGGGTGAAGACGCGCATGTCGCCTCGCTGTTTCCCGGTATGCCCGGCCTGGCTGCTGCGCTGGATCCGCAAGCTCAACCCGCAGCCTTGCCAGCCCTGGCCCCGCAAGAGCCACGCGAGCGGTTGTCGCTGAACCTGGCGATGCTGCAGCGTGGCCAGTGGCTCGGCTTGCTGGCGTTCGGCGAGCGCAAGCGCAAGCTGATTGATGCCGTGCTGGCGGATCAACCTTCGGCTCGCGAGTTACCGCTGTATGCTTGGCTGCAGCGCAGTCCGTTGCCGGTAAATATCTACTGGGCACCCTGAGAGCATGTTGAGGTCTGCTGCATATAGGCGCTGCCGCGTTAGAGCAGTGGCTAAGCCGTTACACTGCAAGCCTATACCTCATCGAGAAAGGGAATAGTCATGTTGCATCCGGTTGTTGAGCAGGTGACCGCCGCACTGGAAAAACGCTCGGCCAAACGCCGCGAGCGCTATTTACAGCGCTTGACCCAGGCTGCCGCGCGCACCGCACATCAGGCCCTGGGCTGCTCCAACCTGGCTCATGCCCTGGCGGCGCAACCCGATGATGCGCGGCTGATCATGAAACAGGGCGGCTCGCCGCATGTCGCGATCATTTCCAGCTACAACGATCTCCTCTCGGCCCATGCGCCGCTCAGGGACTATCCCGAACGTTTGAAAGTGGCGCTGGCCAAGGCCGGCGCGACCTCGCAGTTCGCGGCTGGGGTACCGGCCATGTGCGATGGCATTACCCAGGGCGAAGGCGGCATGCAACTGTCGCTGTTCTCCCGCGACCTGATTGCCCAGGCTGCCGGCATCGGGTTGACCCACGGTATTTTCGATGGCGCGCTGTATTTGGGAGTGTGCGACAAGATCGTCCCCGGTCTGCTAATTGGCGCGCTGCATTTCGGTCATCTGCCGGCCGTATTCGTGCCGGCCGGGCCCATGCAATCGGGGCTGCCGAACAAGGAAAAAGCCGCGGTCCGCCAGCGTTATGCTCGTGGCGAAGCCAGTCGTGATGAGCTGCTGGCTGCCGAGTTGGCTGCCTACCACCAGGCCGGCACCTGCACCTTCTATGGCACGGCCAATACCAATCAGTTGCTGATGGAAGCCATGGGCCTGCACGTGCCGGGCAGCGCCTTTATTCACCCCTATACACCGCTGCGCGATGCCATGACCGATGAGGCCGCACGCCTTGTGGCGCATAACAGCCGCCAGGGCGAGCGCTATCTGCCGGTCGGTCAGCAGATTGATGCGCGGGCGCTGATCAATGCGGTGGTGGCTTTGCTTGCCAGCGGCGGCTCAACCAATCACACCTTGCACCTGCCGGCCATCGCTCGAGCAGCGGGCTATGAACTGAGCTGGGATGATTTCGCCGCGTTATCCAAGGTGGTGCCGCTGCTGGCGCGGGTTTATCCGAATGGCGCGGCGGACGTGAATCAGTTTCAGGCCGCCGGTGGACCGGCCTGGCTGCTGCGTGAACTGCTTGGCGCCGGCTTGATGTATGACGATGTAGCCACCGCCGCCGGACATGGTTTACGTGCCTACACCCGCGAGCCCTGGCTGGAGGGCGAACGTCTGGCCTGGCGTGACCTGCCGGCACAGAGCCCGGCGCCGGATATTGTCCGGCATGTGGCTGAGCCTTTTGCTGAGGAGGGCGGGCTGGTGCTGCTGGCAGGCAACCTGGGGCGCGCCATCCTGAAAACCTCAGCGGTGGATCCGGCGTTCTGGCACATCCACGCCCAGGCGCGCATCTTCGATTCGGAAGCAGCTGTGCAGGCGGCCTACAGCGCCGGCGAGCTGCAAGGTGACCTGGTGCTGGTGGTGCGCTTCCAAGGCCCACAAGCTAATGGCATGCCTGAGCTGCACAAGCTGATGCCGTTGTTGGCCAATTTGCAGCAAGCCGGCCAGCGGGTGGCCCTGGTGACCGATGGGCGGATGTCTGGTGCTTCGGGGCAGGTTTCCACCGCCTTGCACGTCACCCCGGAGGCGGCGGCCGGTGGTCCCTTGGCGCGGTTGCAGGACGGTGATTGGTTGGTACTGGATGCGCAAAATGGTCTGCTGCAGGTGGAACTGAGTGAGCAGCAATTGGCCGCGCGGCCATTGGCATCTGCCAGTACCGAGCTGGAATTGGGTTATGGTCTGGAAATGTTTGCTGCCCAGCGCCGCCTGGTCGGGTCGGCTGAGCAGGGCGCCAGCAGCCTGTTTGAAGACTGAACGCGACAATTGAATTTGAGAGCGGGGAACAAGGCATGAGCCTGACGATGGATGTGGTGCTGCAGCAGGCCCGCCCGGTGTTGCCGGTGCTGGTGATTGAAGACATCAGCCTGGCGGTGGACCTGGCCCGTGCGCTGCACGCCGGTGGCATCCGCGTGCTGGAAGTGACCTTGCGCACGCCGCGGGCATTGGATGCCCTGGCGGCGATGCGCAAGGAACTGCCGGATCTGTTGATTGGCGCCGGCACAGTGATCCACGCCGAGCAGTTTCTCGAAGCCCGCGATGCCGGTGCGCAGTTTGCCGTCAGCCCTGGCTGCACTGAACGTCTGGCTGCGGCCGCAGAGGATTCCGGCCTGCCGTATCTGCCGGGTGTGATGACGCCGTCCGAGGTGCTGCTGGCGCTGGAATACGGCTACCGCTCGCTCAAGCTGTTTCCGGCCGATGGCGCCACCAGCATCAAGATGCTCAAGAGCTTTAAAGGCCCGTTTACTGGTATTCGCTTCTGCCCAACCGGCGGGGTAACCCCGGATAACCTGTTGGGCTTCCTGCGCTTGCCCAACGTGGCTTGTGTCGGCGGCACCTGGATCGCGCCAAGTAACCTGGTGCGCGCACGTGCCTGGGATCAGATCACCCAGCTGGCAGCCGAGGCGCGCGCCTTGGCCGGTAGCCTGGAGCAGTCGGCATGAGCTGGGAGCTGAGCAACCCCTTTGTCATTGATATTCAGGTCACGGCCGAGGACATCGACGGCCTTGGCCATGCCAATAATGCGGTCTACGTCAGCTGGTTGGAGCGCTGCGCCTGGCGCCATTCGCAGTTTTTGGGGCTGGACCTGGCTGAGTACCGCCGCCTCGACCGCGCCATGGCCGTGCTGCGCCATGAGATCGACTACCTGGCCAGCGCCTACGAAGACCAGCAGCTGCAGATGGCTACCTGGATCGTCGAGTCCGACCAGCGCCTGAAGATGGACCGACGCTTCCAGCTGATTCGCCCGGAAGATGGCATGACCCTGTTGCGCGCGAAAACCACTTTTGTCTGCATCGAGCTGTCCAGCGGTAAGCCCAAGCGTATGCCTCCAGAGTTTGTTGAGGGTTATGGCGCGGCCTTGCAACCCCCATTTCCCATGGAGCTGTGACGCGCCGTTGGGCTAATGCCTGAGCGTTTCACCATCACGCCGCGTACACTACGCGGCGTTTTTCTAGCTGCGGCCTTTAGCTAACGCGCGGCACAGCATCTTCAAGAGACTGCCTATGCAAATCGCCCTGGCCCCGATGGAGGGGTTGGTCGACGAAATCCTTCGCGATGTGCTCACTCAGGTGGGTGGCATCGATTGGTGCGTGACGGAATTTATCCGGGTGACCGAGCGGGTCTTGCCCGTCAGCACCTATGAGAAGCTCGCACCGGAATTGTTCAGCGGCGCGCAAACGGCCGCCGGCACGCCGCTGCGCGTACAGTTCCTCGGCTCCGATCCAGCCTGCCTGGCCGACAACGCGGCGTTTGCCTGCACCCTCGGCGCGCCTGTGATCGACCTCAACTTCGGCTGCCCGGCCAAGACGGTGAATAAGTCCCGTGGCGGCGCGGTATTGCTCAAAGAGCCCGAGTTGCTGCATGCCATCGTCCGTGAAGTGCGTCGTGCGGTGCCAGCCGCGATTCCGGTCACGGCGAAAATGCGCCTGGGTTTTGATCACAAGGACTATGCCCTGGAGTGTGCCGAGGCGCTGGCCGAGGGCGGCGCGGCGCAGATCGTGGTGCACGCGCGAACCAAGGTTGAAGGCTACAAGCCGCCGGCACATTGGGAGTGGGTGGCCCGGGTACAGGACGTGGTCAAGGTGCCGGTATTTGCCAATGGCGAGATCTGGACACTGGATGACTGGCGGCGTTGCCGTGAGGTCAGTGGGGTTGAGGACATCATGCTCGGTCGTGGCCTGGTGGCGCGTCCTGACTTGGCCCGGCAGATTGCCGCTGCCAGGGCAGGGCAGGACGTGGTTGCCATGAGTTGGGCTGAGTTGCAGCCGCTGCTTGCGGATTTCTGGCTGCAGGCGCGGCGCAAAATGTCACCACGCTACGCACCGGGTCGGCTCAAACAGTGGTTGGCTATGCTGACACGCAGCTACCCCGAAGCCACCGAGCTGTTCAATCTGCTGCGCCGCGAAAACGACTGTCTGCGCATTGATGGCTTGCTCGGTATCCAGTTTGCCGAGGTAGAGCCTGTCGAGCAGGCCAGTGCCTAACGATCTGCCAGCCCTTACTGCCGTTCTGGCGCTGTGCATAACATGCTGCACTTGAAATTTTTCTGAGTCACCACATGTTCAGTGGTGTGGGATGCCGAAGTCGGGTCCTGCGCTTATTCACTCGCTGAACCTCAGGAGATTTTTATGAGCACTGCATTTTCCATGACACCGCTGTTCCGTCAGTCCGTTGGCTTCGACCGGTTTAATGATCTGTTCGAGTCGGCCATGCGCAACGAGGCAGGTAGCAGCTATCCACCCTATAACGTCGAGAAGTATGCCGACGATCAATACCGCATCGTGGTTGCGGCTGCGGGCTTCCAAGAAGACGATTTGGAGCTGCAGGTCGAGCGCGGCGTGTTGACCGTTAGCGGTGGCAAGCGCGATACCAGCGCCGAGAACGTCACATACCTGTACCAGGGCATCGCTCAGCGCGCCTTCAAGCTGTCGTTCCGCTTGGCCGACCATATCGAGGTCAAGGCTGCCAGCCTGGTCAACGGCCTGCTGAATATCGACCTGGTGCGTATCGTGCCGGAAGAGGCAAAAGCCAAGCGAATTCCAATTGGTGCTGGTCGCACTGTGCTGCAGAGCTAAGCAGCGTTGCGGTTAACAACAAGGGCACCTGCGGGTGCCCTTGTTGTTTTACAGGGGCGCCGGTATGCGGTTGTCGTGCAGCAACTGGCGGAACTGCTGCAGTGGCACAGGCCGGCTGAACAGGTAGCCCTGATAGTGGTGACAGCCCTGTTGCTGGAGAAACTCCAACTGATCGACCTGTTCAACCCCTTCTGCAATCATGCCCAAGCCCAGGCTGCGGGCCATGGCGACGATTGCGCGGATAATCTCGGCATCGTTGGCATCCAGGGTGGCGTCGCGCACGAACGACTGATCAATCTTCAGCACATCCACCGGCAGGCGCTTGAGGTAGGTCAGCGAGCTGTAGCCGGTGCCAAAATCGTCCATGGCGAAGGTCACGCCGAGGCGCTTAAGGCGGTTCATCTTGGCGATGGTGTCGTCGATGTTCTGGATCACGATGCCTTCGGTGATTTCCAGTTTGAGCATCTGCGGCGGCAGGTGGCTGTTGGTCAGGCTGCTTTCTACTCGGTCAACAAAGTCATGCTGACGGAACTGTCGAGGGCTGATGTTGACGCACAGGCTGAACTGCGCGGCGTTGACCATGCCCTGCTCAATCAGGCGGGCGCAGGCGTGGCAGGCTTCGGCAAGCACCCATGCGCCGACTTCAAGAATCAGCCCGCTTTCTTCGAGCACATGGATAAACAGCGCCGGCGACTGCGGCCCGAGGGTTGGGTGCATCCAGCGCAAGAGGGCTTCGGCCCCGATAATCTGGTTGTTCCGTGCATCCACCTGAGGCTGAAAGTACAACTCGAATTCACCCCGGGCGAGCGCCAGGCGCAGGTCGTTTTCCAGGCGCAGGCGCTCGCTGGCAGCCTTCTGCATGGTGTTGCGAAACAGTTGGATGCAGTTGCGGCCCGAATCTTTGGCCCTGTACAGGGCGATATCCGCACGCTTGAGCACATCGGATGGTGTATCGCCGTGGTCAGGCACCAGGGCGATGCCAATGCTGGGCGTGACTTGCAGTTGGTGGCCGTCGAGCAGCATGGGTTCGGCGAGTAAGTGGCGCAGTTTTTCCGCCAGGGCGCGGACCTGTTGCACGACCTTTGAACGCTTGCCTTCCAGGCCGGAAATCAGCACGACAAACTCGTCGCCACCCAGGCGTGCCACCGTGTCTTCCTGACGTACGCTGGATTCCAAGCGCGCCGTCACCAGCTTGAGCACCGCATCGCCGACGGGATGGCCGAGTGAGTCGTTGATGTGTTTGAAGTGGTCCAAATCAATAAATAGCAGGGCGCCACGCAGTTCGTGGCGTTTGAGCAGGGCGATTTGCTGGGTCAGGCGATCAAGCAGCAGTGCACGGTTGGGCAGGTTGGTCAGCGAGTCGTGGTAAGCCAGGTGCTGCACCTGAGCCTGGGCTTCCTTGAGCTCGCTGATATCTCGGGCGGTGAGCAGCAGGCAGGGCGTGTTGTTTAGCTCGATGGGTTCAACCGACACCTCAACCAGCTTGATCGTGCCGTCGCGGTGCTTGCCGTGCATTTCCATGTGGTAGACATGACCGTCGCGCTGCAGCCGCTGGATCATCGCGTCACGCTCAGCCAGGTCTGCCCAGACATTGAGCTCCATGGCGCTGCGCCCGATCACCTCGTCAATGTTGTAGCCGGTTAGGCGACCGAAACCTTCGTTGACTTCGATATAGCGGCCGCTGTCGCGTTCGGTAATGGTGATGGCGTCGGGGCTTGAGTGGAACGCCAGGGCGAACTTTTCCTGGCTGGCCTGCAGCTCGGCCTGGGCTTTCTGCCGTTCGCTGATGTCACGGAAGGTGGTGAGGATGCAGGGTTGGTTATTCAGCAGCAGGGGTCTGGTGGACACCACGCAGGTGATCACGCGCCCTTGTTTATCGAGGTAATCCGCCACTTCGTTATGCAGGCTCTTATCGCGTTCGAGCTTGTCGTACAGCGCGGTTCGCACGTCGAGGTTGGCCCAGAAGTTCAGCTCGGTCATGCGCCGGCCGATAATTTCCTCGGGCTGCCAGCCGAAGGCCTGGCTGAAGCTTGAGTTGATTTCCATAGCCACGCCGTCCGGCAGGGTGGTCAGGGCGACGGGGTCGGGGCTGGCTTGGAACAGGTTGGCGAATTTGGCTTCAGAAGCGGCCAGGCGTTGTTCGCGGCGCACACGCTCGCTGATATCGATGAGGATGCCGGCCATGCGTTCAGGTTTGCCGTCGGCGTCGCGGTAGAGCTTGGCGGTGCTTTCCAGGTAATGCACCTCCTTGTTGCCGTATACCGCGCGGTAGGTAACCTGGTAATCCTCGGTGAGTCCCTGCGCCAAGTTATTGAAGTGCTTGCGCATTGCGTGACGATCTTCCAATGGGACGCAGCTGAAGAACTTGCGAAAATCATCATGGAAGGGCTCATCTGCCAAACCGTGTAGTTTTGAGGCGCGCGCGGAGCCAAACAGCATATTGCTGGGGATGTGCCAGTCCCACGTGCCGAGGTCGGCCGAATCCAGGGCCAGATTCAGGCGCTCCTGGCTGTCATGAAGATCGCGCTCCTGCTGGCGTTGCTGGGTAATGTCACGCAGCGACAGAACCAGGCATGGAATGCCATCCAGGATAATTTCGCCGCCAAACAGCAGGTTCCGGCGAATACTGCCATCGCGGTGGTAGAGCGGTACTTCCAGGCCGTTGAGAGTGTTGCTTTTGACCGCATCCATCATCCGTTGGCGATCTTTGAGGCAGGCCCAGATGCCCATTTCTAGCGAGGTGCGGCCTAGGGTCTGTTCGCTGGTCCAGCCGAATTGACGTTCGAAACCTGCGTTGATTTCGATAAAGCGGCCGCTGGATTTCTCCGTGATAACCACCGCGTCCGGGCTGTAATTGAAGGCCTGGGCGAACTTTTCCTCGCTGCTGCGCAGTGCCTGTTCGCGTGCTTGCTGGTTGCTGATGTCGCGGATGACACCAATGACACGCTGCTTGCCATCGGCGTCCAGTTGCAGGCTGCCGCTGATCTCCAGCCAGTGCAAGCTGCCGTCCGGCCAGCGAATACGGTGGCGGAAGGCACGGTTGCTGGGGTTGCCGGCAAGCAACTGCTCGAAGAGGCGCAGCACATCTGGGCGGTCTTCCTCGGGAATCAGCTCGATATAGTCGATGCGTTTTTTCAGCGGTTGCTTGGGGTCGAGGCCGAACAGCGCCTGTGCTCCGCGTGACCAGCTGACCCGACCGCTTTCGATGTCCCAGTACCAAGTGCCCAGTTTGGCGCCGTTAAGGGCGCGCAACAGGCGCGGGGCATCGTTCCAGGCGCTTTCGAATTCGGCAGGATCCAGTGCCGGGATAAACGGCAGTGGCGGACGGCGATCACTGGATTTAGCCACGACCAACTCTTCCTTTGTATGCGTGGGTTTCCTGGTCGCTGGCTGAGCTACGGGGCTGAGTCATGCAGAAACCTTTCTTATCGTTATAAGCCCACGTTAGCCCCTAGTCGCTGGCCATTGCAAGGCCATCACGCTGAGCATCCAGCAGGTTCATAAAGGCCCGCGCGGCGTTGGAAAGGGTGCGCTCAGTGTGGCTGATATAGCCCAGCTGACGGATCAGTTGAATGCCCGGCAAGGGCAGGCGCGCGACCTGTTCGTCGAGCATGGTGCGCGGCAGCACGCTCCAGGCCAGGCCGATGGAAACCATCATCTTGATGGTTTCCAGGTAGTTGGTGCTCATGGCGATATTCGGCGTCAGCCCCTGGGCCTCGAACAGGCGCCGCACGATATGGTGGGTAAAGGTGTTGCCGCCGGGAAATACCGCCGGGTGGTGTGCCACATCGGCCAGGCTGATCGCCTTGCTACGTGCCAGTGGATGCTCGGGGGCAGCGACGAAATCCAGCGGATCGTCCCACACGGCCACGGCATGCACCGGCTCACGGGTTTCCGGAGCCAGGGTGATCACCGCCAGCTCGGCGCGGCCATGCAGGACTTCTTCATAGGCCACCTCGGAGTCGAGAAACTGGATATCCAGTGCCACCTGCGGATGCGCCCGGGTAAAGGCGCGCAACAGCGGCGGCAGGCGGTGCAGGCCGATATGGTGGCTGGTGGCCAGGGTTAGGCGGCCGCTTATCTCGCCATTCAGATTGGTCAGCGCGCGGCGCGTATCATCGAGCACATTGAGAATCTGATAAGCCCGTGGCAGCAGGGCGCGGCCGGCCTCGGTCAGGCTGACCTCGCGGCCCAGGCGATCGAACAGGCGCACACTCAGTTGTTGTTCCAGGCTGGCGATGCGTTTGCTTACGGCTGGTTGAGTCAGGTGCAAGCGTTCCGCCGCCTCGGAGAAGCTGCCCAGCTCGGCGATGGCAATAAAGGCATTGAGGGTGGCGAGGTCCATAGTGCTGCTCCTGGGATGGGCGACGTGCGACATGTGACGTGCAGTGTGCGCAACTTAATCGCACTTGTATTCCACTGGGGAATGCTTTGAATGAAAAATATGAATTTGAGTAATTTAACTCAAGCCCATAGGATTACCCCATAAGCCAAAGGGCTATTTGCCCAGGCATAGAAACAGGTTGATGAGGGATAGCGGATGGCCGGCAAAACGCTGTACGACAAGCTCTGGGAAATGCATGAAGTGAAGCGCCGCGACGATGGTTCGTCGCTGATCTACATTGATCGGCATATCCTCCACGAAGTGACCTCGCCCCAGGCATTTGAGGGCTTGCGTCTGGCCAGCCGTAAACCGTGGCGCATCGACGCCAACATCGCCACCCCGGACCACAACGTGCCGACCACCAAGGCCGAGCGTCAGGGTGGCCTGGAAGCCATCGCCGATGAAGTGTCGCGGATTCAGGTGCAAACCCTGGATGAGAACTGCGATGACTTCGGCATCCTCGAATTCAAGATGAACGATATTCGCCAGGGCATCGTTCACGTAGTTGGCCCAGAGCAGGGCGCGACCTTGCCGGGCATGACCGTGGTCTGCGGCGACTCGCACACCTCCACCCACGGCGCATTCGGCGCGCTGGCACATGGCATCGGCACCTCTGAGGTCGAGCATGTGCTCGCCACCCAGTGCCTGGTGGCCAAGAAGATGAAGAACATGCAGGTGCTGGTCGAAGGCAAGCTGCCGTTCGGCGTGACCGCCAAAGACATCGTGCTGGCCGTGATCGGCAAAATCGGCACCGCCGGCGGTAACGGCCATGCGTTGGAGTTTGCTGGCAGCGCAATCCGCGACTTGTCGCTGGAAGGGCGCATGACCATCTGCAACATGTCCATCGAAGCCGGTGCCCGCGTGGGCCTGGTGGCGGTGGATGAAAAAACCATTGCCTATGTCGAAGGTCGTCCGTTTGCCCCGAAAGGCGCCGATTGGGCCGCCGCTGTGGCGCAGTGGCAGGACCTGGTGTCCGACGCCGATGCGCATTTCGACACCGTGGTTGAGCTGCGCGCCGAAGACATCAAGCCGCAAGTCAGCTGGGGCACTTCGCCGGAAATGGTCTTGGCGGTTGACCAGAACGTGCCGGATCCGGCTGCCGAAAGCGACCCGGTGAAGAAGGATTCGATCATCCGCGCCCTGAAATACATGGGCTTGCAGGCCAATCAAGCGATCACCGATATCCAGCTGGATCGCGTATTTATCGGCTCCTGCACCAACTCGCGCATCGAAGACCTGCGCGCCGCTGCTGAAGTGGCCAAGGGCCGCAAGGTCGCCAGCACCATCAAGCAGGCGATGGTGGTGCCGGGCTCCGGCTTGGTCAAAGCCCAGGCGGAACAGGAAGGGTTACACCACATCTTTATTGAAGCCGGTTTTGAATGGCGCGAGCCTGGCTGCTCCATGTGCCTGGCGATGAACCCGGACAAACTCGGCAGTGGCGAGCATTGCGCATCCACCTCTAACCGTAACTTCGAAGGCCGTCAGGGTGCCGGTGGGCGTACTCACCTGGTCAGCCCGGCGATGGCTGCTGCGGCGGCGGTGACTGGTCGTTTTATTGATGTGCGCGAATTGATCCAGGCCTAAGGAGCTGACGATGAAAGCCTTTACCCAACACACCGGCCTGGTTGCACCGCTTGATCGCGCCAACGTCGACACCGACCAGATCATCCCCAAGCAGTTCTTGAAGTCGATCAAGCGTACCGGCTTCGGCCCGAACCTGTTCGATGAGTGGCGCTACCACGATGTCGGTCAGCCGAATCAGGACAACTCCAAGCGCCCGGTGAATCAGGAGTTCGTACTGAACTTCGCGCGTTACCAGGGTGCCAGCGTGCTGCTGGCTCGGGAGAACTTCGGTTGCGGTTCATCCCGTGAACACGCCCCTTGGGCGCTTGAAGAATACGGCTTCCGCACAATCATCGCGCCGAGCTTTGCCGATATCTTCTTTAACAACAGCTTCAAGAACGGCCTGCTGCCGATCATCCTCAAAGAGGACGAGGTCGATGCGCTGTTCCAGCAGGCGGAAGCCACTGTCGGCTACCAGCTGACCGTCGACCTGGCCGCGCAAACCGTGACCCGTCCGGATGGCGTGCAGTACAGCTTCGAGGTCGATGCCTTCCGCAAGCATTGCCTGCTCAATGGCCTGGACGATATCGGCCTGACCCTGCAGGACAGTGACGCCATCAAGACCTTTGAAACCACTTATCAGCAGCGCAGCCCCTGGCTGTTCGGCGCAATCAAATAATCAGCGGGCGAGTGCATCCATCACTCGCCGATTAATGAGTTGAGAAAAGCATGTCCAAGCAGATTCTGATTCTCCCCGGTGACGGTATTGGCCCGGAAATCATGGCCGAAGCGGTCAAGGTGCTGAACCTGGCCAACGATAAGTACAACCTGGGTTTCGAGCTGAGCTTCGATGACCTAGGTGGGGCGGCCATCGACCGGTACGGCGTGCCACTGGCCGACGAAACCCTGGCCCGCGCCAAGGCTGCCGATGCCATTCTGCTCGGCGCCGTAGGCGGCCCGAAGTGGGACGCCATTGATCCGGCGATCCGTCCAGAACGCGGCCTGCTGAAAATTCGCTCGCAGCTGGGGCTGTTCGGCAACCTGCGTCCGGCGATTCTCTACCCGCAACTGGCCGATGCCTCCAGTCTCAAGCGCGAAATCGTCGCTGGTCTGGATATCCTCATCGTGCGTGAGCTGACCGGCGGTATCTATTTCGGTCAGCCGCGTGAAAGCAAAGTACTGGAAAACGGCGAGCGCATGGCCTACGACACCCTGCCGTACAGCGAGAGTGAAATCCGCCGTATCGCCCGCGTCGGCTTCGACATGGCCCGCGTGCGTGGCAAGAAGCTTTGCTCGGTGGACAAGGCTAACGTGCTGGCTTCCAGCCAACTCTGGCGTGCCGTGGTCATTGAAGTGGCCAAGGACTACCCGGACGTCGAGCTCGGCCACATGTACGTCGATAACGCCGCCATGCAGCTGGTGCGCGCACCGAAGCAGTTCGACGTGATGGTCACCGACAACATGTTCGGCGACATTCTTTCGGATGAAGCCTCCATGCTCACTGGCTCCATCGGCATGCTGCCGTCGGCGTCGCTGGACGCCAACAACAAGGGCATGTACGAACCGTGCCACGGCAGCGCGCCGGATATCGCCGGGCAGGGCATTGCCAACCCGTTGGCGACCATCCTCTCGGTGTCGATGATGCTGCGTTACAGCTTCAATCAGACGGTTGCAGCCGATGCCATCGAACTGGCTGTAAGCAAGGTGCTGGATCAGGGCCTGCGTACCGGCGATATCCATAGTGCCGGTACGACCAAGGTCGGCACGGCGGCAATGGGTGATGCGGTAGTCGAAGCGCTGCTTAGTCTGTAACAGGCCGTTGAAAAACGTTGGCGAGGCAGCCAGCGCAAGGCAAAAACAGGCGAGAAAGCGGAGTTTACGAGCTGTAAATGAGCATTTTGAGCCGGCTTTTAACGCAGTGATGGCAACGTAGGTGGTTTTTCAACAGCCTGGTAATCTTCCTGGCCCGTCGGAGATCTCCGACGGTCAGCTTATATAGGTGTAGTGGTTATGAAACGTGTAGGTCTGATCGGTTGGCGCGGCATGGTCGGTTCCGTGCTGATGCAACGCATGCTGGAAGAGCAGGATTTCGACTTGATCGAGCCCGTGTTCTTCACCACCTCCAATGTCGGCGGCCAAGGCCCTGCTATTGGCAAGGAAACGGCGCCCTTGAAGGACGCCTACAGCATTGACGAGCTGAAAAGCCTGGACGTGATTCTCACCTGCCAAGGTGGCGACTACACCAGTGAAGTCTTCCCGAAGCTGCGCGAAGCCGGCTGGCAGGGCTACTGGATCGACGCCGCCTCGTCGCTGCGCATGGATGACAGCTCGGTCATCGTGCTCGATCCGGTCAACCGCAAGGTGATTGATCAGCAGCTGGATGCCGGTACCAAGAACTACATCGGCGGCAACTGCACCGTCAGCCTGATGCTGATGGCGCTGGGCGGCCTGTATGAGGCTGGCCTGGTCGAGTGGATGAGCGCCATGACTTATCAGGCGGCCAGCGGTGCTGGTGCGCAGAACATGCGTGAGCTGATCAAGCAGATGGGCGCGATTAACGCCTCGGTAGCCGATGAACTGGCCGACCCGGCCAGCGCCATTCTGGATATCGACCGTAAAGTGGCCGAAGCCATGCGCGGCGAATCCTTCCCGGTCGATAACTTTGGTGTGCCGCTGGCCGGCAGCTTGATCCCCTACATCGACAAGGAACTGCCGAATGGTCAGAGCCGTGAAGAGTGGAAGGGCCAGGCAGAAACCAACAAGATCCTCGGTCGCTTCAAGAACCCGATCCCGGTCGACGGCCTGTGTGTGCGCATCGGTGCCATGCGTTGCCACAGCCAGGCGCTGACCATCAAGCTGAACAAGGATGTGCCGCTGTCGGACATCGAAGGCCTGATCAGCCAGCACAACCCTTGGGTCAAATTGGTGCCGAACCAGCGTGAAGCGAGCATCCGCGAGCTGGGTCCGACTGCTGTGACCGGTACACTGAGCGTACCTGTCGGCCGTCTGCGCAAGCTCAACATGGGCTCGCAGTACCTCGGCGCGTTCACCGTCGGTGACCAGCTGCTGTGGGGCGCGGCCGAGCCGCTGCGACGCATGCTGCGCATCCTGCTGGAGCGTTAATCGCGCGGCGCTGACTACTAAACAGGCTGGCTAAGAGGGGCGGGCTGTTGGGCGTTCGAGTCAAATCGAGTGCTCAATAGTCCGCTCCTTTGCATTTGGCGGGTGCGTCTATACAGTGCTGGGCTTATTTCTTCGAGCCTTGTCATGACTCTTTCCTTCGATATTGCCGTCATTGGCGCCACCGGCAGCGTTGGCGAAACCCTGGTGCAGCTGCTAGAGGAACGTGAGTTCCCGGTGGCCAATCTGCATCTGGTAGCCAGCGGTGAGTCAGCCGGGCGTTCCTTGTCCTACAAGGGCAAGAACCTGCGCGTACGTGATCTGGAAACCTTTGATTTTGCCAGTGTGCGGCTGGTGTTCTTCGCTGCTGGCAGCAAGGTGACGCAGAAGTATGCCGCGCAAGCTGCTGCGGCTGGCTGCGCAGTGATTGATCTGGCCAGCGGTTTGCCAGCCGCGCAGGCGCCACGAGTGATCCCCGAGGTCAATCCTGCCGTCTTAGCGAGCTTGACGGCGCCTTATCTGTTGACCAGCCCAAGTGCCCCGGGTATTGCACTGGCCGCGGTGCTGGCTGCTTTGCCTGGGCAAGTGCGCATTCAGCGGGTGACCGTGACGGCCTGCCTGGCGGTTTCCAGTCGCGGGCGGGATGGGGTGTCCGAATTGGCGCGGCAGACTGCCGAGCTGCTCAACGGGCGGGCGCTCGAGCCGAAGCTGTTTGATCGGCAAATGGCGTTTAATCTACTGGCGCAGGTCGAACAGACTGACAGTTCGGGGCACTCGGCGCTGGAGCAGCAGATTGCCGGCGAGCTTAAGGAGTTGCTGGCCTTGCCCGATTTGCAGGTTGCGGTGACCTGTATTCAGGTTCCGGTGTTCTTTGGCGACAGCCTGAGTGTTTCAGTGCAGACCGAGTCGGCCATCGACCTGACGCATGTATACGCCGCTCTGGACGCCGCGCCGGCTCTGGAATTGGTGCAAATGGATGATTATCCGACCGCGGTCGGCGACGCCGTCGGCCAGGATGTGGTCTATGTTGGCCGAGTGCGCGCCGGTTTGGCCGATCCAGCCGAACTCAATTTGTGGATTACGTCTGATAACGTGAGAAAAGGCGCAGCGCTAAACGCTGTGCAATTAGCCGAGTTGTTGATAAAACACTATCTGTAAAAGATACTTACCAAGAAATTTGAAGAATCTTTCGAGCTTGGCAATACTGGCTGAGTTAATTGCTGGATGGGGTTGCGTCTTCGGGCGTGGTAGGCAGCAATTATCAACATCCTCTCGCTGGTCGAGAAAAAAAGATAAAACAAGGGATAACGCTATGGTTCGGGTTCGCAAACTGGTGCTGGCAATCGCAGCTGCTTCGGCGCTGTCATCCGGTATGGCGCACGCGCTGGGGCTGGGTGAGGTGACCCTGCAATCGGCGCTCAATCAGCCGTTAGTGGCTGAGATTGAGTTGCTGGAAGTGCGTGACCTGGCTTCCAACGAAGTTATACCGACCCTAGCGTCCCCGGAAGCATTCACTAAAGCCGGCGTTGATCGTCAGTTCTTCCTGACTGACCTGAAATTCACCCCGGTGCTCAAGCCCAATGGCAAAAGCGTCATTCGGGTGACCTCCAGCAAACCCATGCGTGAGCCTTACCTGAACTTCCTGGTTGAAGTGCTCTGGCCGAATGGCCGCTTGTTGCGTGAATACACCGTGTTGCTGGATCCGCCGCTGTATACCCCGCAGAGCGTCATTCCTGCTGCAGCGCAAATGCCTGTAGCTGCACCAGCGCCTGCGCCACGTGTGCAAGCTCCTGCTCCTGCTCCTGCTCAGCGTCCGGCCCCAGCTGCACTTAAGCCAGTAGCGCCTGCGGCTCCGGCTGCACCTGCTGCCAAACCGCTGGAAGGCAATGAATACAAAACCACCGCCAACGACACCCTCTGGGAAATTGCCCAGCGAGCGCGTGCTGGTGGCAGCGTGCATCAGGCCATGTTGGCGATTCAGGACTTGAATCCAGATGCCTTTATCGGCGGCAACATCAACCGCCTTAAAAGTGGTCAGGTGCTGCGTCTACCCGATGAGCAACAAGTCAAGAGCCGTGCCCAGGGCGAAGCTCTCGCTCAGGTTACCGAGCAGAATGCAGCCTGGCGTGAAGGTCGCAGTGTTGCCGCCAGCGCTCGCCAGTTGGATGCCACCAAACGCACCAGCGCCGCCGCGACTCCAGCCAAGGTTGAAACTGGCGATAGCCTGAAACTGGTTGCTGCTGACAGCGGTAAAGCCACTACTGGCAGCGACAAGGGCGCAGCTGACAGCAAAGCGCTGACTGACAAATTAGCCGTGACCCAGGAAAGCCTGGATTCCAGTCGTCGTGAAAATGATGAGCTGAAAGGCCGCATGACAGACCTGCAGAGCCAGCTCGACAAGCTACAGCGTCTGATTCAGTTGAAAGACGACCAAATGGCCAAGCTGCAGGCTGATCTTGCTGCTCAAGGCCAAGCCCCAGCTGTTGCACCTGCCGCCCCCGTAGCACCGGTAGCTGAAACCCCGGCTACTCCGGTTGAGCCTGCGCCAGAGGCCGCGCCACAGGATCCAGCTGCTGCTACTCCCATAGTGCCGGCTGCTACACCTGAAACGGATTTTAACTACAGCGAAGAGCCCGCTACCCAGCCGGAGACCGCAGCGCCTGTTGCGGTAGAGCCCGCGCCGATTGCTGCTCCTGAGCCAGCTCCGGTCACCCCTGTTGCTGAAGCACCGGTAGTGGCTGAGCCGCAAGCTGAAAGCAGTACCCTTGATGATTTGTTGGCTAACCCGATTTTGCTGGGCGCTGCAGGTGGTGGTGCACTGCTGATACTGCTGGTGGCGCTGATGATGCTGTCGCGCCGCAATGCACTGAAAGAAGCCGAGCTGCAGGAAAGCTTGGCAGCTGATGACGCCCCGTCTGATCTGGATGCTGGTCTGGACCTTCAGGATGACAGCTTTGCTGGCATGGCTGATGAGTTGGATGGTCAGCAAACCGATCTGCCGAGCGAAGAACGCGTGACTGCGCAAACTGGCGATGCGTTGGGCGAGGCTGATATCTACATTGCCTACGGTCGCTTCCCTCAGGCTGCTGAACTACTACAAAGTGCCATCAATGATGAACCTCAGCGCAGTGATCTGCGTTTGAAATTGATGGAAGTCTATGCCGAGATGGGTGACCGTAATGGTTTCGCCCGTCAGGACAGCGAGCTGCGCGAGATTGGTGGTAGTGCTGCAGAGCTTGATCAGATCAAGGCGCGCTATCCGGCCATGGCAGTTGCAGCCGGTGCTGGCTTTGTCGCCGCCGCAGCTGCAGAAGAGAATTTAGATAGCTTCAGTCTGGACGATCTTGCTCTGGACGAGCCTAGCCCGAAAGCCGCTGCTGGCGATCAAGACGATGCATTCGATCTGAGCCTGGATGATCTCGAGTCTGAGCTGGATCGTGATCTTCAGGCAGCCGGTAACACGGCTTCGCTGGACGATCTGGATAGCTTGTCACTTGATGACGATCTGGACTTCAGCTCGCCGGTTGAGCAAGCCGATAACAAAGACGACGACCTGGGTTTTGACCTGAGCCTGGCTGATAGCGGCGATACTGGTCTGGATCTGAGCGGTGATCTTGCTGATTTCAGTCTGGATCTGGATACTCCGGCCAAGCCTGCGGCAGCTGCCGAAGATGACTTCCTGCTGAGTCTGGATAATGAGCTAAGTGCAGCGCCGGTCGTAGCTGAGCCAGGTTTTGATCTGCCGAGTGAGCAAGCGGGTGGTGATTTCGACTTGTCGGCTGATTTCGACCTGTCGCTGAATGATGAGGCGCCTGCGCAGCCATCAAGCGACAGTTTCGCTGCTCAGTTGGATGAAGTTAGCGCTGAGCTGGACCTGTTGTCTGATGACTTGGATCAGCCAGCGGATCTGGGTATGCCGGCAAGCACTGCTTCGTCTGGCATGGATAATGACGATGACTTCGACTTCCTCTCGGGTACCGACGAGACAGCAACCAAGCTCGATTTGGCGCGTGCCTACATCGATATGGGTGATACCGAAGGTGCTCGCGATATCCTCGATGAAGTCATCACCGAAGGTAACGAAGGTCAGCAAAGTGAAGCGCGTGAGCTGATCGCTAAATTGGTTTGATACATGTCTGATGGTCTTACTACAACGGCAGCCGAATCGGCTGCCGTTGGCGTTTTCAAGATAGCCCTGGGTGTCGAGTACAAAGGTTCGCGCTATCGCGGTTTTCAGCGTCAGCGTGCAGGTGTGCCTTCAATTCAGGAATCGCTGGAAAAAGCCTTGGCGAAAGTCGCTGGCGGCGTTCCCGTAACCCTGAGTTGTGCCGGGCGTACCGATGCTCTGGTGCATGCCAGTGCCCAGGTGGTGCATTTCAATACGCCGGTCGATCGTTCTATGCATGCCTGGGTCATGGGCGCGAACATGAATCTGCCCGGTGATATCAGCGTGACGTGGGCGAAATCGATGCCGGCGCACTTTGATGCGCGTTTCTGTGCCCAGGCGCGGCGTTACCGTTATGTGATCTATAACGACCAGATTCGCCCGGCGCATATGGCTGAAGAGGTCACGTGGAATCATCGGCCGCTTGATATCGAGCGCATGCGCCAAGCCGCGCAGTGTTTTATCGGTACCCATGATTTCAGTGCGTTCCGCGCGCGGCAATGTCAGGCCAAGTCGCCGATCAAAACGGTGCATCACCTCGAGTTATTGCAGCACGGACGGTTTATCGTGCTGGATATCCGCGCCAATGCCTTTCTGCATCATATGGTGCGCAATATCGCCGGGGTGCTAATGACCATTGGCGCGGGCGAGCGGCCGGTGGAGTGGGCGCAGGAAGTGCTGGAAACCCGTGTGCGACGTACCGGTGGAGTGACTGCGCACCCTTATGGTTTGTATTTGGTGCAGGTTGATTACCCCGAGGAGTTCGACTTGCCCAAGCGCTACTTGGGGCCGCACTTTCTTTCCGGCTTGCCTGATGTGGCGGCTGACGCCTGAAAGGCTATTTGCTAGCATCCGGCTTCCACTGAATTTATCGAGGTCATCCTGTTGTCAGCCGTTCGCAGCAAGATTTGTGGCATTACCCGCATAGAGGACGCATTGTCGGCTGTCGAGGCTGGCGCTGATGCAATTGGCCTGGTGTTCTATGCCAAGAGCCCGCGCGCGGTCACGCTGCAGCAAGCGCGCTCGATCATTACTGCTTTGCCACCTTTTGTGACCACGGTGGGCCTGTTTGTCGATGCCAGTCGCTGTGAGCTGGGTGAGATTCTCGATGCAGTGCCGCTGGATTTGCTGCAGTTCCATGGCGACGAGAACCCTGAAGACTGTGATGGCTACCATCGCCCCTATATCAAGGCGTTACGGGTCAAGCCGGGCGATGACATTGCTGCGCAGGTGGCGCTGTTCAAGAATGCCAGTGGTGTCCTGCTGGACACCTATGTGCCAGGCATTCCTGGGGGGACGGGGGAGGCCTTCGATTGGTCGCTGGTGCCTCAAGGCTTGAGCAAGCCGGTTATTCTGGCGGGCGGCCTGACGGCTGAGAATGTTGCCCAGGCCATCGCTCAGGTTCGCCCCTATGCCGTGGATGTCAGTGGTGGAGTCGAAAAGACCAAGGGCATCAAGGATGCTGAGAAGATTCGCGCTTTTATGCAGGCGGTAAAGACTGCTTAAGGTGCGCAGGGTTGATGTGACGACGCTGCTGGCTTGGCCGTCCATACCCCTGTTGCAGGTTTGATAAACGCTGCAGGCGGGCGTTTGAGGTGGCGGGTGTGTACTGCGGATAGCTTCACCGGCCCCTGAAACGACTGTACCCATGAATTTTCCCGGTTAGGCTTGGTCGCATTTAGCGCAGCCCGCCCGGTTAACAGCTTTGGAGAGTCAAGAGCATGAGCAACTGGTTGGTAGACAAACTGATCCCATCGATCATGCGTTCCGAGGTCAAAAAGAGTTCGGTGCCCGAAGGCCTGTGGCACAAGTGCCCGTCCTGCGATTCGGTGCTGTACAAGCCCGAGCTCGAAAAGACCTTGGATGTTTGCCCCAAGTGCAATCACCACATGCGTATCGATGCCCGCACGCGCCTGGATATCTTCTTAGATGCTGAAGGACGTGAAGAGCTGGGCGCCGATCTTGAGCCGGTTGATCGCCTGAAGTTTCGCGACAGCAAGAAGTACAAGGATCGCCTTGCTGGCGCGCAAAAGCAGACCGGCGAGAAAGATGCCCTGGTGTCGATTCGCGGCACCCTGGAAGGTATGCCGATTGTGACTTGCGCGTTCGAATTTTCCTTTATGGGTGGTTCGATGGGCGCCATTGTGGGTGAGCGCTTTGTCCGCGCCGCCAATGCCGCTTTGGAGCAGCGTTGCCCACTAGTGTGCTTCTCCGCATCCGGCGGTGCACGCATGCAGGAAGCGCTGATCTCGCTGATGCAGATGGCCAAGACTTCGGCCGTGCTGGCGCGCCTGCGTGAGGAAGGTATTCCATTTATTTCCGTGCTGACTGACCCCGTGTACGGCGGCGTGTCGGCCAGTCTGGCCATGCTCGGTGATGTGATTGTTGCCGAGCCCCGCGCTCTGATTGGCTTTGCTGGCCCGCGGGTTATTGAGCAGACCGTGCGCGAGAAGCTGCCGGAAGGCTTCCAACGCAGTGAATTCCTGTTGGAGCACGGCGCCATAGATATGATCATTCACCGCGCTGAACTGCGTCCGCGTCTCGCGCGTTTGCTGGCTCAGCTGACGGGTCTACCGTCGCCTGTAGCACTGCCGGCGACTGCATGACCGAGCGCTCCCTTGCCGATTGGCTGAGCTATCTGGAGCAGCTGCACCCCAGCGCCATTGATATGGGGCTGGAGCGCTCGCGGATCGTTTTGCAGCGTCTTGGCTTGTCCAAGCTGGCTCCGCATGTGGTTACCGTCACTGGAACCAATGGCAAGGGTTCGACCTGTGCGTTTATTGCCTCGCTGCTGCAAGCGCAGGGCCTCAAAGTCGGTGTCTACAGCTCACCGCACCTGTTGCGTTACAACGAGCGAGTACAGATCGCTGGCGTCGAAGCCACTGACGCCATGCTCTGTGAGGCCTTCGCTGTGGTCGAGGCCGCGCGTGGTGACACCTCACTGACCTATTTCGAAATGGGCACCCTGGCCGCCTTCTGGTTATTCCAGCAAGCTGGTTTGGATGCGCTGGTGCTGGAAGTTGGACTAGGCGGGCGCCTGGACGCAGTGAATCTACTGGACGCCGATATCGCTCTGGTTACCAGCATCGGCATCGACCACGCCGACTGGCTGGGTGATACCCGTGAGTCGGTGGCTTTTGAGAAGGCTGGTATTTTCCGTGCTGGAAAACCTGCTCTGTGTGGCGATCTTGAGCCGCCGCAGCCGCTGCTTGATCAAGTGGCACTGCTCGATACTCCATTCTTTCTGCGTGGCCGTGACTATGACCTGAGTCTGAATGCGCAGGATTGGTCCTGGTACGGCCTCAATCATCAAGGCGAAGTGCTGAAGCTGGCCCACTTGCCGCTGCTCGACCTGCCCATGGAAAACGCTGCCCTAGCTCTGCAGGCGTATGCAGTGATGCAGCTGCCCTGGCAGCCTGAGGTAATCAGTCAGGCGTTGCAGCAGACCCGGGTGACCGGGCGTCTAGATCGCAGAAGCCTCAATTGGCAGGGTAAGTCACTCACACTGCTGCTCGATGTTGGGCATAATCCCCATGCTGCCGAGTATCTCGCTCAGCGTTTGGCCAGCCGTTCGCTAGCAGGTCAGCGCCTGGCCGTGTTTGGTTTGCTGGCTGACAAGGACCTGCCCGGTGTAGTGGCGCCGTTGTTAAGCGAAGTGGACAGTTGGGCGGTGGCGGCTTTGCCGACCAGTCGCACGCGTGCAGCCAGCGAGCTGCAGGCGCATCTGCATAACAGCGGTGCGCAAGTGGCTGCTTACACCAGTGTGCAGGCAGCGCTTGAAGCTCAGTGTGAGCAGGCTTCGGATGGGGATGAAGTGCTGCTGTTTGGATCTTTCTACTGCGTGGCCGAGGCCCTGGATTGGCTGGCCCGCCAAGCCAATGGGGGCGTGCAGGATGGCTTTGCTGGATAAGGGATTGAAGCAGCGCATGGTCGGTGCGCTGGTATTGCTGGCGCTGGCAGTTATTTTCCTGCCAATGCTGTTGTCGCGTGAGGATGAGTCGCAGCGGGTGCAGGTAGACGCGCCTGAAATGCCGGCGGCTCTCCAGGCTCCCGAAGTTGAATTACAGCCTGTGGTCGTGCCTGAGCCGCAGCTATTGCCCGATGAGCCGATTGGTGCTGATGCTGAACAGAGTATGGAGTCCGGCGAACCTGTAGTGGCTGAACAGCCTGCTGCGCCCGTAACTCCAGTGACACCAGCAGCTGAGCCTGAACCTGTAGTGGCTGCGCCTTCACCTGCGCCGAGTAAGCTGGATGCCAACAGTCTGCCGATCAGTTGGTCGGTGCAGTTGGCGAGCCTGTCCAGCAGTGATGGCGCGCAGAAACTACAGAAAACCCTGCGCAGCCAGGGCTACAACGCCTATATCCGCAGCGTCGATGGCATGAACCGGGTATTTGTTGGGCCGCTGATCGAGCGTGCCGAGGCGGATCGCCTGCGTGATCAGCTCAATCGTCAGCACAAGCTCAATGGTTTTGTGGTGCGTTTTCAGCCCGAAGCCAGCTGAGTAAGCGGCTTGGCGTTCTTCGTCAAGCCGAACTGTTTGGCCCGCCACTAGGCGGGCCGGGCATTTCAGCGGTTGGCGAATCCTTTGCTTACGCCCCGCACAGGTGCTCTGCTAAAATGCAGCGCCTTTCTTGTCGGTAACCTGCATCGTGGCATTCACCTGGGTCGATTGGGCGATTATCGCCGTTGTCGCCGTTTCAAGTCTGATCAGTCTGAGCCGAGGCTTCGTCAAGGAAGCCCTGTCATTGCTTACCTGGATCATTGCTGGCGTGGTCGCCTGGATGTTCGGCGGCGCGCTGTCGCAGCACCTGGTGGATTTTATCGAAACGCCCTCGGCGCGCGTCATTGCAGGTTGCGCGATTCTATTTGTGGTCACCTTGTTGGTGGGTGCCCTGGTCAATTACCTGATTGGTGAATTGATCCGGGTGACCGGACTGTCAGGGACAGATCGTTTTCTCGGCATGGTTTTCGGCGCGGCGCGCGGAGGCCTGCTGGTCGTGGTGCTGGTCGGTTTGATCAGCCTGGCACCGGTGGAGCAAGACAGCTGGTGGCAGGAATCAGCACTTGTACCGCATTTTCTGATGGTTGCTGATTGGTCGAAAAACCTGATTCTGGGTCTGTCCAGTGAGTGGCTGGCCAGCGGCGTTACGGCGCCGGTGGAGTTACCGTTCAAAGAGGCACTGCAGCAGCCTAAACTGCCGTAAGTGCATTGCGAATCATCGTGTTTCATTGAGTAGGGGTTGCGTCACATGTGCGGCATTGTCGGTATCGTCGGTAAATCGAACGTCAATCAGGCGCTGTATGACGGGCTCACCGTCCTCCAGCACCGCGGCCAGGATGCTGCCGGTATTGTCACCAGCCATGATGGCCGCCTGTTCCTGCGCAAGGACAACGGCCTGGTGCGTGATGTGTTCCAACAGCGTCACATGCAGCGCCTGGTAGGCCACATGGGCATCGGCCACGTGCGCTACCCGACTGCGGGCAGCTCCAGCTCCGCTGAAGCGCAGCCGTTCTACGTCAACTCGCCGTACGGCATCACCCTGGCGCACAACGGCAACTTGACCAACGTCGAGCAGCTGGCCAAGGAGATCTACGAGTCCGACCTGCGCCACGTCAACACCAACTCCGATTCGGAAGTGCTGCTCAACGTGTTCGCTCACGAGCTGGCCCAGCGCGGCAAGCTGCAGCCCACCGAAGAAGACGTGTTCGCCGCTGTCACAGACGTGCACGAGCGCTGCCTGGGCGGTTACGCGGTAGTCGCGATGATCACCGGTTATGGCATCGTCGGCTTCCGCGACCCCAACGGTATTCGCCCGATCGTCTTCGGTCAGCGTCATACCGACGAAGGCGTGGAATACATGATCGCCTCGGAAAGTGTGTCGCTCGACGTGCTCGGCTTCACCCTGATTCGCGACCTCGCGCCGGGCGAAGCGGTGTACATCACCGAAGAAGGCAAGCTGTTTACCCGTCAGTGCGCGGCGAATCCCAAATACGCGCCGTGCATCTTTGAGCACGTCTATCTGGCGCGTCCGGACTCGATCATGGATGGCATCTCGGTGTACAAGGCGCGCCTGCGCATGGGCGAGAAGCTCGCCGACAAGATCCTCCGTGAACGTCCGCAGCATGATATTGACGTGGTCATTCCGATTCCGGATACCAGCCGTACCGCAGCACTGGAACTGGCTAACCATCTCGGCGTGAAGTTCCGCGAAGGCTTCGTCAAGAACCGTTATATCGGTCGTACCTTTATCATGCCGGGCCAGGCTGCCCGTAAGAAATCCGTACGGCAGAAGCTCAACGCCATCGAACTGGAGTTCCGCGGCAAGAACGTGATGCTGGTGGATGACTCCATCGTGCGCGGCACCACCTGTAAGCAGATTATCCAGATGGCCCGCGAAGCAGGGGCGAAGAACGTGTACTTCTGCTCGGCCGCACCAGCGGTGCGTTATCCGAACGTGTACGGCATCGACATGCCCAGCGCCCATGAGTTGATCGCGCACGGCCGCACCACCGAGGAAGTCTGCGAGCTGATCGGCGCCGACTGGCTGATCTATCAAGATCTGCCGGATCTGATCGAAGCGGTCAGTGGCAGCAAGAAGATCAAGATCGACAACTTCGACTGCGCGGTGTTTGACGGCAAGTACGTGACCGGCGATGTCGACGCGGCCTACCTGGATAAGATCGAGCAGGCGCGCAACGATGCCTCCAAGGTCAAGTCCCAGGCCGTCAGCGCGATTATCGACCTGTACAACAACTAGGTTGCAGTCCGGCCTGCTGCGGCGGGCCGGTTGAGGAAATTGGCAATGACGATTGAATGGCAAGCCGGGCGTCTCGACAGCGATCTCGACGGCGTCGGCTTCGATACTCTGGCGGTGCGCGCCGGTCAGCACCGCTCGCCAGAAGGTGAGCACAGCGAGGCGATCTACCCAACCTCCAGCTACGTATTCCGCACCGCGGCTGATGCTGCCGCGCGTTTTGCTGGCGAAGTGCCGGGCAATGTTTATTCGCGCTACACCAACCCAACTGTGCGTGCTTTCGAGGAGCGTATCGCCGCCCTGGAAGGCGCTGAGCAGGCGGTCGCGACCTCATCAGGCATGTCGGCGATTCTGGCCATTGTCATGAGCCTGTGCAGCGCCGGTGACCACGTACTGGTGTCGCGCAGCGTATTCGGTTCGACCATCAGCCTGTTCGAGAAGTACCTCAAGCGCTTTGGCGTGCAGGTCGACTACGTGCCGCTGGCTGATCTTGATGGCTGGGCTGCTGCCTTCAAGCCCAACACTAAGCTGCTGTTTGTCGAGTCGCCATCCAATCCGTTAGCCGAACTGGTGGATATTGCTGCCTTGGCGGACATCGCCCACAGCAAAGGAGCGCTACTGGCGGTGGATAACTGCTTCTGCACTCCTGCGCTGCAACAGCCGCTGAAGCTCGGTGCAGACGTGGTGATGCATTCGGCAACCAAATATATCGACGGCCAGGGCCGCAGCATGGGCGGTGTAGTTGCAGGCTCGGCCAAGCTGATGACCGAAGTGGTGGGCTTTCTGCGTACCGCCGGGCCAACACTCAGCCCGTTCAACGCCTGGATCTTCCTCAAAGGCCTGGAAACCCTACGTATCCGCATGCAGGCGCATTGCGCCAGCGCGCTGCAATTGGCGCAGTGGCTGCAGCAACAGCCCGGCATTGAGCATGTGTACTACGCCGGCTTGCCCAGCCACCCGCAGCATGAGTTGGCCAAGCGTCAGCAGAGTGCTTTCGGTGCCGTGGTCAGCTTTGAGGTCAAGGGCGGCAAAGAGGCGGCCTGGCGTTTTATCGATGCCACGCGGGTGATCTCGATCACCACCAACCTCGGTGACACCAAGACCACCATTGCCCACCCGGCGACCACCTCGCATGGTCGCTTGAGCCCCGCCGAGCGTGCGAACGCCGGTATTCGTGACAACCTGATCCGCGTCGCGGTGGGCCTGGAAGACCTGGCCGACCTGCAAGCCGATCTGGCTCGCGGCCTGGCGGCACTCTAAGTCGCTCTCCCCACCTGGCGGGCCTTCTCGGCCCGCCAGGCTGCTTCATTTCTCCCCAAATTCATTATCTTGTCTCGCCAAATTCTCGGGCGCGTATGGCTGTGGGCAATCCTTTGGTTAGCTGCGGGTAAAACATGACGCACTTCAAAGTCTGAAGGTGCGCAGGCGCTAGCATCCATGGCCAAGTGCGGCGTCTGACCGTGCGAACAATAATAAGAACAGGGTCTGCCTGATGGACCGACTTCAGCCATGCGTATTGCCTGCCAATGGTGTGCTCCGCCAGAGCCTGCTGGAGCTGTTGGCGCGCAGTGAGCGCTTTGCCTTGACTTTATTGCTGGCCCCAGCCGGCTCGGGAAAGTCGACGTTGTTGCAACACTGGCGCGGCCGTTGCGCTGCGGTGGTGGTGCATTACCCGCTGCAAGCGCGGGACAGCGACCCATTGTGTTTTTTCCGTCGTCTGGCTGACAACATTCGCGCCCAGGTGGTCGATTTCGATACGTCCTGGTTCAACCCTCTGGCGGTGGCTTCCAGCCTGTCGCCGCAGCTGTTGGGTGATCTGCTCGCTGATGCTCTGGCGCGAGTCGAGGGGCCGCTGTTTATCGTGCTGGATGATTTTCAGTGGATCGAGTCGCGCAGCATTCTTGAGGTGATGGCGGCGCTGCTCGACAAGCTGCCTGCCCATGTCCACCTGATCATCGCCAGCCGTAATCACCCGGGCTTTGCCCTGAGCCAGCTGAAGCTGGAAAACCGCCTGCTGTGCATTGATCAGCATGATCTACGCCTGTCGGTCGAGCAGGTGCAGCAGCTCAATACTCACCTGGGCGGTCAGGTGCTGAGTCAGGCGTACGTCGACAGCCTGCTGGGTATGACCGAAGGCTGGGTGGCGGGGGTGAAGATTGCGCTACTGGCCTATGCGCGCTTCGGCACTCAGGCGCTGCAGCGCTTTAACGGCAGTCAGCCAGAAATCGTCGATTACTTCGGCCATGTGGTGCTGCGCCAGTTGCCGCCGAACCTGCGTGAATTCCTGCTGTGCAGTGGCCTGTTCGAGCGCTTTGATGGCGCGCTTTGCGATCATGTGATGCAGCGCAGTGGCTCGGCGTTGCTGCTTGAAGAGTTGGCTGAGCGCCAGCTGTTTCTGTTGCCAGTGGACAATCAGCCAGGCTGGTTCCGTTTTCATGCCCTGTTGCAGGATTTTCTCTGCCGCCGCCTGCAGGTCGAGGAATACGCGCGCCTGGATCAGCTGCACAGCCGCGCCGCCGACTATTACCTGAGTCTGGGCGAGTACGAGCAGGCGTTGCAGCATGCCCGGCACTGTAGCGATCAGCACATCTTCCTCGGGCTGCTGGAGCACTGCTGCGCGTCATGGGTGCGCTGTGGGCAGTTTGGCGACATTCTGCGCTGGCTTGAGTCGCTGCCGGAGACGCAGCTGCTGGCGCAACCCAAGTTGCTCGGCTGGCTGATTGCGGCGCTGTCACTGTCGCGGCGTTTTCACCAGGCGCATTACCACCTTGAGTTGCTCGATACTCTCGAGCACACCACGCCAGGCGTAAATCTGGAGCCGGCAACGCGGCAGTTTCTTGCCCTGTTGCTGGGCTTGTTCGAGCAGGACAAGGACTTTGTGTCGCCGCCGGCCTGGCGCGACTTGCTGGGTGCGGGGCAGGACCTGGAAATTCGCGCTTGCACCCTGGCGGTGATTGCCTATCAGCATCTATTGGCCGCACGTCTACAGGATTCGATTCGTTTTGCCAGCGAGTCCAAGCAGTTGCTCGCGCAATGTGGACACAGCTTTCTGGAAAGTTACACCGATCTGATTATCGCGCTTTGCCACCGCAATGCTGGGCGCGCCACCCATGCGCGTAAGCAGGTGTGTCTGGACTACCAAAGCACCGATTCTGTTTCTCCGGCCTGGGTCAATCGCGCCACGGCCATGGTGGTGGTGCTGTATGAGCAGAATCAGCTGGTCGAGGCGCAGCAGCTGTGTAACGAGCTGATGGCGATGGTCAATTCGTCCTCGGCAACCGAAGCGATTGCCACGGTCTACATCACCCTGTCGCGGTTGTTGCATCGCCAGCAGCAGACGGCGCGTTCCAGCCGCTTGCTCGACCAGCTGTCGTGCATCCTGCAGCTGGGCAACTACGCGCGTTTTGTCAGCCAGGTGGCCCAGGAAAGCATGCGTCAGGCGTACCTGAGCGGTAAGAGTGCCGTCATGGATGCCGTAGCTCAGCGCTACTGTTTGCCTGGGCGGTTGCAGGCCGGGGAATGGGAGCGCGTGCGCGCCTATGACGAAAGTTGGGAACGTCAGGGGTTGGCCTGTGTGTATTGGTTGCAGGCACGCGGTGCGCAGGCGCAGGCCGAGCGGATTCTCAAGGTGCTGGCGGCCTCGTTGCGGCAAAGTGAGATGCGTGCGCGGCTGCTGATCGTCGAAGCCAACCGCCTGGTGCTGGCGGCGCCCAGCCAGAGCAAGGGCCAGCAACTGGCTGCTTTGGCGGGGCTGGTTGAGGCTTATGGCATCGTCAATATCAATCGCTCGGTATTCGATGAGGCCCCAGGTTTTGCCGCCGGTGTGCTGGATCTGGTGCAGGCCGGCTTATTGGTGGTACCGGACAACTACCGTGAGCACTACGCAGAGTTTCTCCAGGGTATTCAGGTTGCGCCGGCGCTTGATACGTTGGCCTGTGGCCTACTGACCGGGAGGGAAGTGGAGGTTTTCGAGTGTCTGCTCAGCGGCCTGTCTAACACTCAGATCAGCGACAAAACCGGTATCGCCTTGTCCACCACCAAATGGCACCTGAAAAACATCTACTCCAAGCTCAATGTCTCCAGCCGCACCGAGGCGATTCTCGCCATACGGCCGCGCGCCACGCTCAACTAGATCGCTCTGCCCACCTGATTGGCCATAGCCCCTCCGCTGGAAGGGGGCGATCCGCTGTCCCCGTCGATAGGCTTGATCCTGCGCTGCTATGTCAGTAGCCGCCTTGTCCGTACAACAATAAAAACGGGAGCATTAGCCATGTCGGTATGGGTCACTTGGCCAGCTTTGACCAAGCTGGGAACGTTGGGCGTAGTCTCCGGACTACTGGTGCTGGCGGTTGAACGCCAGGCGTTGTTCGAGAGCAACCTCTTCGATGTTGAAAACTACGCCGGCTACAACGCCAACATCACCTGTGATGCGCGCAGCCAGGCGGCTCGTACCGAAGACGGTACCTGCAACATTCTCAGTAACCCGGCCGAGGGTTCGGTGTATCGGCGCTTTGGCCGTAACGTCAACCCGGCGGTGACCCAGGGCGAAACCAGCACCTTGCTTAGTCCTAACCCGCGTGAGGTGAGTAACAGCCTGATGGCGCGCGATGAGTTCAAGCCGGCGCCAAGCCTGAACTTTATTGCCGCCGCCTGGATTCAATTTATGGTGCACGACTGGTTCGATCACGGCCCGAATGCCGACGCTGATCCGATCCAGTTCCCGTTGCCCCCGGGCGATGTGCTGGGCAGTGGCAGCATGTCGGTCAAGCGCACTCAACCGGACCCGAGCCGCAGCAGCAGTGACGCCGGCAAACCGCAAACCTACCGCAACCACAACACCCACTGGTGGGACGGCTCGCAGCTGTATGGCAGCAGCAAGGAAACCAACGACAAGGTGCGCTCGTTTGTCGACGGCAAGCTCAAGGTCAACGCCAACGGTACTTTGCCCACTGAGCTGCTCAGCGGTAAACCGGTCACCGGGTTCAACGAAAACTGGTGGTTGGGCCTGAGCATGCTGCATCAGCTGTTCACCCTCGAACACAACGCCATCGCCAGTAAGCTCAAGCAGAAGTACCCGGCGCAGAGCGACCAGTGGCTGTATGACCGCGCACGCCTGATCAACTCGGCGCTGATGGCCAAGATCCACACCGTGGAGTGGACCCCAGCGGTGATCGCCAACCCCATTACCGAGCGCGCCATGTATTCCAACTGGTGGGGCCTGCTCGGCCAGGGCGGCCCGCGTGACGACTTCCAGGCCGAAGTGCGCATGCTCCAGGAGGACCTGGCGCGCTCCGATTCCTTCGTCAAACGCATCCTCGGCTTCGACCCGAATGTGGCGCCGGGCGTTGGTAACAGTGCCATCGACCACGCCCTGACCGGCATCGTCGGCTCCACCGCGCCGAACAACTACGGCGTGCCGTTCACCCTCACCGAAGAGTTTGTCGCGGTGTACCGCATGCACCCGCTGATGCGCGACAACGTGCAGGTGTATGACATCGGCTCGAACCAGGTTGCGCGCACCATCGCACTGCAGAACACCCGTGACCGCGACGCCGAAAATCTGCTCAACGACGAGCGCCCAGAGCGCCTGTGGTACTCCTTCGGTATCACCAACCCGGGTTCACTGACGCTGAACAACTACCCGAGCTTCTTGCGTAACCTGTCGATGCCGCTGGTGGGTGATATCGACCTGGCCGCCATCGATGTGTTGCGTGACCGTGAGCGTGGCGTGCCGCGCTATAACGAGTTCCGCCGGCAGATCGGCCTCAACCCGATCACCAAGTTCGAGGACCTGACCAAGGATGCCGCGACCCTGGCTGAGCTCAAGCGCCTGTACAACAACGACATCGAGAAGATCGACACCCTGGTCGGTCAGTTGGCGGAAACCGTACGTCCTGAGGGCTTTGCCTTCGGTGAAACGGCATTCCAGATCTTTATCATGAACGCCTCGCGCCGCCTGATGGCTGACCGCTTCTACACCAAGGATTACCGCCCCGAGGTTTACACCCCGGAAGGGATCGACTGGGTCGAACACACCACCATGGTGGATGTGCTGCGTCGGCATAACCCGCAGCTGCAAGCCAGCCTGGCCGGTGTGGAAAATGCCTTCAAACCCTGGGGGCTGAATATTCCGGCGGACTACGAAAGCTGGCCTGGGGCCAACAAGCAGGAAAACCTTTGGGTCAACGGCGCGCTGCGCACCCAGTATGCGGCGGACAAACTGCCAGCGTTGCAGCCGGTGAATGTTGGCGGGTTGATCGGCTCAATCCTCTGGAACAAGGTCAAGGTGCGCAGCGACGTGGCCCCGGCCGGTTATGAGAAGCCGATTCATCCGCATGGTGTGATGGCCAAGGTCAAGTTCGTCGCGGTGCCCAATAACCCCTACAGCGGTCTGTTCCAGGGCTCTGACAGCGGCCTGCTGCGGCTGTCGGTTACCGGTGATCCGGCGGATCGCGGTTTCGCACCGGGGCTGGCGTGGAAGGCCTTTGTCGATGGCAAGCCGTCGGAGAACGTGTCCGCGCTGTACACCCTGAGCGGGCAGGGCGCTAACCATAACTTCTTCGCCAACGAGCTGTCGCAGTACGTGGTGCCGGAAGCCAATGACACCCTGGGCACAACCATCCTGTTCTCCGCGGTGAGCCTCAAACCGACGTTGCTGCTGCTCAACGACCTGGCAGAAGTCACCCAGGCAGGCGCCGCCGTGGCTAAACCCAAAGCGCCGACGCAGATTTACTTTGTGCCGCGCACCGAGCTGCGTAATCGATTCGCCAGCACAGCCCATGACTTCCGTACGGACCTGCTGACCCTGAATGCCGGCACCAAGGTCTACGACGTGTATGCCACCTCGATGGAAATCAAAAGTTCGATCATTCCATCCATCAGCCGCAACTACGCCGCGCAACGGCGCAACAGCGCGGTGAAGATTGGCGAGATGGAACTGACCTCGGCCTTTATCGCGTCTACCTTCGGTGACAGCGGTGTGTTCTTCAAACACCAGCGTAACGAAGATAAGTAAGGATTCATCGCGGTAAACAAAAAGGCCTCGGTATCCACCGAGGCCTTTTTTATTGCTATGTCGCCTGATTACGTACACGTAACCATCACTCGCGCAGGTCGATCGCCTCAGGAGTGTTCTGGTCAAACAGCTGCACAGGGTCGCGCGGCAAAATGCCAGGACGGTAGTCCTCACGTACGTCGCCCAGTACCCGGATATCGCTGTATTTCTTCCCAGACAACGCCGCCAGGCCTGCGCCATCGCGCACCACGGTTGGACGCAGGAAGACCATCAGGTTGCGCTTGATGCGGGTTTCCTTGGTTGAGCGGAACAGGGCGCCTACTAGCGGAATATCGCCGAGCAGTGGCACCTTGGAGTCAGCCTGGGTCACGTCATCCTGAATCAACCCGCCCAGCACGATAACCTGGCCATTTTCGGCAAGGATAGTGCTCTTGATCGAGCGCTTGTTGGTAATCAGGTCGACGGCATTGACGCCCTGACTGGTGGGGGCAATGGAGGAAATTTCCTGCTCAATTTCCAGGCGCAGGTTGGCGCCTTCGTTGATGTGAGGGGTAACTTTCAGGGTCACGCCGATATCCTGGCGTTCGATGGTGGTGAAGGGGTTGTCCGCGCCCGAACCGCTGGTGGTAAAGGAGCCGGTCTGGAAGGGGACATTCTGCCCGACCAGAATTTCCGCTTTCTGGTGATCCAGCGTCAGCAAGCTGGGCGTGGACAGTAGATTGCTTTTGCTATTTGCCGATAGCGCAGTAATCAGTACCCCGAAACTGTCTGTGCCCAGGCCTATGATGGCGCCATCCGGCAGGTTGGCCAGGGTGTTGTTATCTGTGTCGCTGCCGCTGTCCTGAATGGCTTGTAATACACGTCCCACAGACAATCCGGTGCCGCTGAAGTTGGTGCCGCCCAGGCCACCGGTACTGCCGCGGCCATCCACGGCCCACTGCACACCGAGGGCGTCGGTGATATCGCCGGAGACTTCGACAATCGCGGCCTCGACCATAACCTGAGCGCGTGGCACATCCAGCTGGCGCACGATGTCTTCCAGGGTCGCCACCACATCAGGTTCGGCCAGCAGCACCAGAGCGTTGAGGCTCTCGTCGGCGCGGATCAGGATGGTCTGCGGCTTGCCAGTGGTTTCACCACCGGTTTCAGGTTTGAGTTTTTCGGAAATCTCGCCGAGGGTTTCCGCCAGGCTCTTGGCATCACCATGACGCAGGCGAATCACGCGGGTATTGGCCGAGCGGCTGGTGGGTGTGTCCAGCGACTGTGCCAGGGCCACCAACTTGGCCCGTGCGGCCGGCGGGCCGAGCAGAATCAGGCGGTTGGTGCGGCCGTCGGCAATCACCTGAGTGCCTGACGCGCCCTTGGCCTGGCCACGGTCTACGGCATTGCGCAGCACTTCGGCGGTGTCCATGACCCAGGCGTGTTGCAGGTTGAGCACGCTGTAGTCGTTTTGGCCTTTCTGGTCGAGCTGACGCAGCAGGTCTTCGATGCGTTCAATATTGGCTGTACGGTCGCTGATGATGATGGCGTTGGCGCTGCTGATCGCCGCCAGGTGGCCGTACTGCGGCACCAGTGGGCGGATCAGCGGAATCAGTTCGGTGGCCGAGCCATGCTGTACCTGAATCAGTCGGGTTTCCAGGCGGTCTGGTGCGTTGCGTCCGGCGTCCGCATCGGCCTTGGCCTCGGCGTTGGGGACTATGCGCGCCTGGTCGCCCTGGGTGATCACGCTGAAGCCGTGGGTGGCCATCACCGAGAGAAACAGCTGATAAACCTCGGTCAGCGTCAGCGGGCTGTTGGATACCACGCTGACCTGGCCCTTGACCCGTGGGTCGACGACGAAGGTCTGTCCGCTGATCTGCGCGACCTGATCGATAAACTCACGGATATCGGCGCCTTTGAGGTTGATGGTCCAGCTTTCTTCCTGCTGGCTGGCGCTGGGCGCTACAGCAGTAACGGCAGCACTCAGTGGCAGCGAGCTGAAGGCAAGGCCGGCGGCCAGCAGGGCGAAGGTGAGGCGCGAGAGAGTCGGAGTCATCGTGTCAGTTGGTTTCCAAGGGCTGTTCGGAGGATTCTGCAGTACCCGGCAGTGTGCTGGAGTCCTGCATCTGCTGGCGCAACGCATCCATTCGTTCACGTAATTGGCTCAGGTCATCGGATTCCATTTCGCTGAGCTGCTCAAGTGGGTCCGCTATGGCCTCCGAGGTATTGCTCTGCAGACTGCTGGTGCTCGAGTTATTCAGCGGGAAGCTAAGGCTTTCGCGGCGGCCATTGCGCAGCAGTTCAACGTGGTCGGCAGCTACCGCATGCAGGCGCACACCGCTGCTGATCTCGCTGTTGAGGGTGTAGCGCTGGGCGGTGCTGCCTTCACTGCGAATAATCGCAGTGGAGCGCTGTGGATCAGCATGAACAAAACTGCCAAGCAGGGTCAGACGCAGGTTAGTACTGGGTGCTGGACTGTCGCTGGTTGCGCTGCTGGTGCCAAATAGCTGGCCGATTTCAGTAGGCTGTACAGCGGTTTGCACGGTGGTAGCCGAAGTGTCATTCGCACTGATCGGGGTGCGCAACAGGCGCAGCCAATCGGCACTTTGCCAGGCAAGGCTAACGCTCATGGCGATCACCAGCGCAAAGCCCACCAGAGTGGTGGCATGGCGCTGCAGCCAGCGTTGGGAGGCCAAAAGGGGCAAGGGGCGTCACTCCGGAACTTATTATTATGTGGCGTGGATCGCGCGCTGATCATAGACACTTGCCGGGCATTTGGCAGCCCCCCGTTGGGGTAGTGTGTCGATCCGCTCAATGTGCTAAAGATAGTGCGCTGTTTTCATGCTGTTTCCGCCAACTTACAACAATTAATTCACAGAACCCTGGCTAGCTGTCCTGCGTTTGGCGCCTGTTGCGTGGTGTCGGGTTATTGTGACAAAGGCATGTTACGAATGAATGCGCTGCTTATCGAAGTGCCCTTACGGCGTTTGCCCTTCAGCTTTGCCAAGCGCCATGGTGTGGTGCTGTTAAGCGTTGAGGGCGCATCCAGCCTGGTTTATCGCCCAGGCGTCGAACTTGTGGCGCTGAGCGAGGCGCAGCGGTTTGTCGGTGCACAGCTGCCGTTGCAGGCGCTGTCGGCAGAGGCCTTCGAGCAGGCCCTGGCCAAGGCCTATCAGCATGATTCAGCCTCCATGCAGTTGGCTGAAGACATCGGCGGCAGCCTGGACCTGGCGGCATTGGCCGAGCAGGTGCCGGAAACCGAAGACCTGCTGGAGCAGGAGGACGACGCGCCGATCATCCGCCTGATTAACGCCATCCTCGGCGAGGCGATCAAGGAAAACGCCTCGGACATCCACCTGGAAACCTTCGAAAAACGCTTAGTCGTGCGCTTCCGGGTGGACGGCATTCTGCGTGAAGTGCTGGAGCCTAAGCGCGAACTGGCGGCGTTGCTGGTGTCGCGGATAAAGGTCATGGCGCGGCTGGATATTGCCGAAAAACGCATTCCTCAGGATGGACGGATTTCCCTGAAGGTTGGCGGCCGCGAGGTGGATGTGCGGGTTTCGACCCTGCCGTCGGCTAATGGCGAGCGGGTGGTGTTACGTCTGCTCGACAAGCAGGCCGGCCGGCTCAACCTGCAACACCTGGGCATGAGTGCGCGTGACCGCGACTTAATGGAAACCACCGTACGCAAGCCCCACGGCATTCTGCTGGTCACCGGGCCTACCGGTTCGGGTAAGACCACCACCTTGTACGCCAGCCTGGTCAGCCTGAATGACCGCACGCGCAATATCCTGACAGTCGAAGATCCCATCGAATATCACCTTGAGGGCATCGGTCAGACCCAGGTCAACTCCAAGGTCGATATGACCTTCGCCCGGGGCTTGCGCGCGATCCTGCGTCAGGACCCGGACGTGGTGATGGTCGGCGAGATTCGCGACAAGGAAACCGCTGAAATCGCCGTGCAGGCCTCATTGACCGGCCACCTGGTGCTCTCGACCCTGCACACCAACAGTGCCATCGGTGCGATTACCCGTCTGGTGGACATGGGTATCGAGCCGTTTCTACTGTCGTCATCCTTGCTCGGTGTGCTGGCCCAGCGCCTGGTGCGGGTGCTCTGCCCACATTGCAAAGAGGCCTATCAGGCCGACGAAGCCGAGTGCAAATTGCTCGGCGTGCCGTTTGCACAGCCACCGACGCTGTATCACGCCCGCGGCTGCGCCGAGTGCCACCAGCAGGGCTACCGCGGCCGTACCGGTATCTACGAGCTGGTGGTGTTCGATGACCACCTGCGTACCCTGATTCACAACGCCGCCTCCGAGCAGGACATGACTCGCCACGCCCGCAGCCTCGGCCCGAGCATTCGTGAGGATGGCCGACGCAAGGTGCTGGAAGGCGCGACCACGGTTGAGGAAGTGCTGCGCGTGACTCGCGAAGAATGAGCGGGGAAGAATAATGGCCGCGTTCGAATACCTCGCCCTCGACGGCAAAGGTCGCCAGCAGAAAGGCGTGCTGGAAGCCGACAGCGCGCGTCAGGTGCGGCAGATTCTGCGTGAACGGCAACTGGCGCCGCTGGATGTGAAGGCCACGCGCACCCGTGAACATGTTGGTGCAGGCTCGCATTTCAGTTTTGCTCGGGGTATTTCCGCCCGCGATCTGGCGTTGATTACCCGGCAGTTGGCGACATTGGTGCAGGCGGCCTTGCCTATTGAGGAGTCTTTGCGCGCGGCCGCCGCTCAAGCCAGTTCGCCACGTATCCAAAGCATGCTGCTGGCGGTGCGTGCGCGCGTGCTGGAAGGTCATGACTTGGCCAGTAGTCTGAAAGAATTCCCCTCGGCCTTCCCTGAGCTGTACCGCGCCACCGTGGCGGCGGGCGAGCATGCCGGCCATCTCGGCCCGGTGCTGGAGCAGTTGGCCGATTACACCGAACAACGTCAGCAGTCGCGGCAGAAAATCCAACTGGCGCTGCTTTATCCACTGATTCTGATGTGCGCTTCTTTGCTGATCGTCGGCTTCCTGCTCGGTTATGTGGTGCCTGACGTGGTGCGGGTGTTTGTCGACTCCGGGCAAACCCTGCCGGCACTGACTCGCGGTCTGATTGCCCTGAGCGATTGGGTCAAAGGCTGGGGCTGGCTGGCGGTGATTCTCGTCATCTTTGTCGTGTTCGGCCTGCGCTGGGCGTTGCGTGATGATGCGGTCAAGGCGCGCTGGCATGGCTTCCTGCTGCGTATCCCGCTGGTCGGGCGCTTGATTCGTGCCACTGACTGCGCACGTTTTGCTTCGACCCTGGCCATTCTGACCCGCAGCGGTGTGCCGTTGGTTGAAGCCCTGGGCATCGGCGCACAGGTGATTGCCAACCGGGTGATTCGCGCTGATGTGGTGATTGCTGCGCAGAAGGTGCGCGAGGGCGGCAGCCTGACCCGCGCGCTGGAGGCTAGCGGCCAGTTTCCGCCGATGATGCTGCATATGATCGCCAGCGGTGAGCGCTCCGGCGAGCTGGATCAGATGCTGGCGCGTACCGCGCGCAATCAGGAAAACGATTTGGGTGCCCAGGTGGCGCTGCTGGTGGGGCTGTTCGAGCCCTTTATGCTGGTCTTTATGGGGGCAGTGGTGCTGGTGATCGTACTGGCCATTCTGCTGCCGATTCTGTCTCTCAATCAGTTGGTGGGGTAAGCAGTGAACAAGCGTCAATCCGGTTTTACGCTGATCGAAATCATGGTGGTGGTGGTGATCCTCGGCATCCTCGCCGCGTTGGTGGTGCCACAGGTGATGAGCCGGCCCGATCAGGCCAAGGTCACCGTGGCCAAGGGTGATATCAAGGCCGTGGCCGCCGCGCTGGATATGTACAAGCTGGATAACCATGCCTACCCGAGCACCCAGCAGGGCTTGGAAGCGTTGGTGAAAAAGCCTTCCGGTAACCCGCAGCCGAAGAACTGGAACCGCGACGGTTACCTCAAGCGCTTGCCAGTCGATCCGTGGGGCAACGTCTACCAATACCTGGCACCGGGCACCAAGGGGGCTTTCGACCTGTATTCCTTGGGCGCCGACGGCAAGGAAGGCGGCAGTGATCAGGATACCGATATCGGTAACTGGGACCTCTGATCCCCATGCGCCAGCAACCGAGCCAGGCTGGGGGCTTTACCCTGATCGAACTGCTGGTGGTGCTGGTGATTCTCGGCAGCCTGATCGGTATTGCGGTGCTCAGCGTGGGCATCGCCGGTCCGGGGCGCGAGTTGCATAACGAAGCCGAACGGCTGGCCGGGTTGATTGGCGTGCTGGCCGAGGAAGCGGTGCTGGATAACCAGGAGTACGGCTTGTTGCTCAGCCGCGAGGCCTACCAAGTGCTGCGTTACGACTCGGCGAAGCAGAGTTGGCAGGCCTTGTCGGCCAAGCCCCATAAGCTGCCGGGCTGGGCCGAGCTGAGTGTTGAGTTGGAAGGTGCGGCGCTGGAGCTACCGCTGCCTGAGGGCGAAGAACCCAGCAAAGGTGCACTGACGCCACAGTTGTTGTTGCTCTCGAGCGGGGAAATCAGTCCGTTTCGTTTGCGCTTGGCCGAGCGCCGCGCTGATGGACTGCGCCTGCAATTGGTTAGCGATGGTTTCCAGCTGCCCAAGGTTGAGAGCGAGCAGCCGGCAGGGCGCAAACGATGAGACGCGCGGGCGGTTTTACCCTGCTTGAGGTGCTGGTTGCTTTGGCAATTTTCGCGCTGGTCGCCGCTAGCGTGCTGACGGCCACCTCGCGCAGCCTGCAAACCGCCTCGCGGTTGGAAGAAAAGACTCTGGCTATGTGGATCGCCGACAATCAGCTGGCTGAATTGCAGTTGTCGAAGACTCCGGTTGCTGATGGCCGCGACCAGGGCGAGGTGGATTTCGCCGGGCGTCGCTGGCAGTGGCAAAGCGAGGTGCTGGCCACGAGCGAGGCAGATATGCGCCGCGTCACCCTGTGGGTCGCGCCCGCAGAGCAGGGGCGTTTAGGCGGAGATGTGCGTGAGCGCGCGGTGGTCAGCCTGAATGGTTTTCTCGGGGTGATGCAATGAGGGCTGCGCGCGGTTTTACCCTGCTCGAATTGCTGATCGCCATCGCCATCTTTGCCCTGCTGGGGCTGGGCACCTACCGCATGCTCGACAGCGTGCTGCAAACCGACAGGGTCACCCGTGCCCATGAACTGCAACTGCGCGAGCTGGTGCGCGCCATGGGCGCATTCGAGCGCGATGTGTTGCAGGTTCAGGCCAGGCCCACGCGTGATCCCTTTGGTGATCCGCGCGCCGCGTTGCTTGGCGAAGACCTCGATAACCCTGCCCTGGAACTGACCCGCAGCGGCTGGCGCAATCCCCTGGGGCAGCCGCGTTCTGGCCTGCAGCGCGTGCGCTGGCAACTCAGTGGTGAGCAATGGCAGCGTCAGTACTGGACGGTGCTGGATCAGGCGCAAGACAGTCAGCCGCAGGTGCAACAGGCGCTGGATGGGGTGACCCGACTGCAGTTGCGTTATCTGGATCAGGAAGGCAGCTGGCAGACCAGTTGGCCGCCCCTGGGCAACAACCCGGACGATGCACTCAAGCTGTTGCCGCAGGCCGTTGAACTGGTGCTGGAGCATCGCCGTTATGGTGAGCTGCGCCGTGTGCTGCGCCTGCCCGAAGGCTTGCCGGAGCGTCTGCAACAGGCGCCCGAGCCTAGCCCGGACGATCCTGCGGAGCCCGGCGGCGATATTCCCGAGGAGCCGCGCTCATGAGTCGGCAACGCGGCATGGCGCTGATTACCGTGTTGCTGGTGGTAGCGGTGGTCACTGTGGTCAGCGCCGGGATTATCGCCCGTCAGCAACTGTCGATCCGCAGCAGCGCTAATCAGCTGCATGTGCGCCAGGCCTGGCAGTACGCCCTGGGTGGCGAGACCCTGGCCAAGGCCATTCTGCAGCGCGACCTGCGCGAAGGTGACCCGCGTGCGCCGGTGGATCATCCGGGCGAGGCCTGGGCCAAAGCCCGAGCGCCCTTTGCCCTGGATGAGGGCGGCGCCTTGCGGGTGCAGATCACCGATCTGACCGCACGTTTCAACCTCAACAGCTTGCTGCGTCAGGGCCAGCCTAATGAGGCCGCCGTGGCGCAATTTCGTCGTCTGCTGCTGGGGTTGCAGATCGAAGCGCCTTACGCCGAGCGGCTGCTCGATTGGCTGGATGCCGATGATCAGCCAGGCGGCGGTTACGGTGCGGAAGACAATCAGTACCTGCTCGCGCAGCCACCTTATCGCGCAGGCAACCGCGAGTTGAAGGATGTCTCCGAGCTGCGCCTGTTGCTGGAAATGACCGAGGCGGATTACCAGCGCTTATTACCTTATGTCAGCGCCTTGCCGGCGGATGCCACGCTTAACGTCAATACCGCCAGCGCGCACGTGCTGGCCAGCGTGGCTGAAGGGTTGCCGCTGAGTACTGCTCAGGGCCTGGTCGCCGCGCGGGGCAGTGAGGGCTATCGTGATTTACCGAGCTTTACCGCGCAGCTGAGCGGCTTGCAGGTGCAGAGCCAAGGGTTGGCTGTGGGTAGTCAATATTTTCAGGTGCTCAGCGAGGTCACTGTGGGTGAGCGCCGTCAGGTTTTACGCAGTACCTTGCAGCGCGCCAGCGATGGCAAGTTGTATGTTCTAGCCCGTGATTTGGGGCAGGGCGGTATGCCGCCGGCGCCCGTTGAGGAAGTCGAACCATGAGTCAGACCTATGTATTTCTGCCTCCCGCCGCCTGTGCTGGCGCGCAGGCGGATCTACCCGTGCACAGGGTGGCCGACGGGGTAAGTGAAACCCTGGCGTTTGGTGACGCGCAGATGCAGCTTGCCACTAGCTGGACCCTGGTCCTGCCCGTTGAGGCGGTAACGGCCTGCGCGGTTAACCTGCCGACGCGCAAAGCCCGCTGGCTGCGTCAGGCGTTGCCGTTTGCGGTGGAAGAGCTGCTTGCCGAAGAAGTCGAACTGATGCACCTGGCGTTGGGCGAGCAATTGGCCGATGGCCGTCACCGGGTGTTTGCCGTGCGCCGCAGCTGGTTGGCCGGCTGGCTGGCGTTGTGCCCCGCAGCGCCGCAGGCGATTGTGGTGGATGCCGATCTGTTGCCCGGGCCGGGTACTGCGCTCTTGCCGCTGCATGGCCGCTGGTTGCTGGGCGGCGAAAATGTCTCGCAAATGGCGCTGCAGGCGCAGGACTGGCCGCAGCTGAGCCCCTTGTGTGTGCAACCGCAGGTGGCCTGGTGTGATTCTAAGCATCAAGCGCCACAGCCGGTAGATGAACGCATGGCGGTGACCGAGCCCTTTGTTTGGCTCGCTCAACAGCCGCTGCGCAATAACCTGGCCCAGGGCGAGTTCGCCGTGCAAAGCAGTAATGGCCACTGGCAACGCTGGCGGCCCTTGCTGGGGCTGGTCGGCATGTGGCTGGTGCTGCAGTGGGGCTTCAATCTGGCGCAGGGCTGGCACCTGCAGCGTCAGGCCGATGAATACGCTGCCTCCAGCGCCGCGTTGTACAAGGAGCTGTTCCCGCAGGACAGCAAGTTGGTCAACTTGCGTGCGCAGTTTGATCAGCATCTTCAGGCCGGTGCGGGCAGCGGACAAACCCGCTTGCTCGGCTTGCTCGCCCAGGTCAGCGGCGCGTTGGCTGCTGAGGGCGGCCAGGTGCAGATCAGTCAGGTGGATTTCAGTGAGGTGCGTGGCGATCTGGCCATGCAAGTGCAGGCTGCCGGTTTTGCCGAACTGGAGCGTCTGCGTGAGCGCTTGCAAGAAACTGGCTTAGCGGTGCAGTTGGGCTCGGCTAGTCGTGAAGGCAGTGGCGTCAGTGCGCGTGTGGTGATCGGAGGATGAGTATGGTTCCGCAAGGCAAAGGCTTTACCGCGCAGTTGGATAATTCGCTGTTGCTGCAGCGCTGGCGTGCTCTGGCGCCGCGTGAGCAGTTCTCGCTTGGTAGCTTGGGCGCGTTTCTGCTGCTGGTGTTGCTCTACCTGACACTCTGGCAACCGACGCAGGAGCGCCTGGCCGCTGCGCGCAATGCGTTTGAAGCGCAGCGCGAGTTGAACGCCTACCTGCATAGCCAGGCGCCGGCGGCGCGCAATCTAGCCAGTACCCCGCAGCAGGCGATTGATCCGGAGCGTCTGCAAGGCATGGTCACGGCCACGGCGGCAACCCAGGGGCTGACCATCGAGCGCTTGGACAATTCCGGCGATGGCGCTGTGCAGCTCAATCTGCAACCGGCGCCTTTTGCCCAGTTGCTGCGGTGGTTCACTGTGCTGCAGGAGCAGGGCGTGAACATTGCCGAAGCTGGGCTGGATCGCGTCGAAGACAATAAGGTGGCTGCTCGGCTCAGTCTGCGGGTGGCGCAATAAGGGTGCAGCGTGCCCTGTGATAGCACCTGGCAAGGGCAGCGGTTTTTACACTTTTTTAGAAAAACTTGAAGCAGGGTGTTGACTTAGGTGCGGCCCTTGCGTAAATTTCGCGCCTCGCAAGCAGCGGGTGATTAGCTCAGCTGGGAGAGCATCTGCCTTACAAGCAGAGGGTCGGCGGTTCGATCCCGTCATCACCCACCACTCTTGTGAAACCGGACGAAAGTCCACCGACGCGCAGCGGTAGTTCAGTCGGTTAGAATACCGGCCTGTCACGCCGGGGGTCGCGGGTTCGAGTCCCGTCCGCTGCGCCATATTTTCCAGCTTGGGTTCACTCAGGCTGAGATGAAGAAGCCCTTAAGGCTGATCCATCAGATGAAGCAAGAGTTGTACGGACGTAAGTCCACCGACATGCAGCGGTAGTTCAGTCGGTTAGAATACCGGCCTGTCACGCCGGGGGTCGCGGGTTCGAGTCCCGTCCGCTGCGCCATATTAGAAAGCCCGCTGATAGCGATATCAGCGGGTTTTTTATTGCCTGCAATTCCTTGTCATGCGTCGCTGGAGCTGTCGCGCGACAACCTGTCATCTTGCGTTCATCTGCCTGCTCTAGCTTTATTGGCATGCTCTTTGTTTATGCAATGAGCAGTTGCTGACATATCGAGTGGGAGGAATAGGCAATGGACGATTATCAAGAAGAGCTGCTGGAAGCTCGCGCCACCGAGCAGGATGTGCCGGAGCGTGACGAAGACGCCACCGAGCTCTGATCCTTTTAGCGCTGCTAGAGCGCTCGGCGCTGCTCGCGGCGATATTCGCCTGGGGTTTGCTGGTTCCAGCGTTTGAACGCGCGCTGGAAGGCTTCGGCCGAGGCAAAGCCGAGCAGGTAGGCGATTTCACCGAAGGCCAGTTCGGTGTCGCGGATATAGGCCATGGCCAGGTCACGGCGGGTGTCGTTGAGAATGCTGCGAAACTGTGTGCCTTCCTCGGCCAGCTTGCGTCGCAGGGTCCAGGTCGGTAGCTGCAAACGCGCAGCTACTTCTGCGAGGTCCGGTTCGCAGCCGTGCAGCAATGGGCCGAGCAACTGAGTAATGCGCTCGCGCAGGTTGCGGGTGCGTGTCAGCTGCGTGAGTTCCCGCTCACAGATTTCCAGCAGGTGCCGCCAGGTGCTTGGGCAGTGTTCCGGGTTGCGTAGGTTCAAGCTTTGCTGACTCAGGCGCAGCTGGTTGTGTTCACTGGCAAATTCCACCGGGCAGGCAAACAGCGCGGTGTATTGCACCGCATAGTCAGGTGCAGGAAATTCGATCTGCACTTTCTCCACGGGCAGGGCCTGTTGCGCCAGCTTGCACAGTTGCTGTGCCCAGCTGGCCAGCACTGAGTCGACCACGAAGCGGTTGTAAGCGTTGTATGGGCTTATCGAATAGAAGCGCAGCCAGGCCCCCTGAGCGTCTTCATGCAGGCTGGATTGGCCACGGTAGTTGCTGGCATACAGCGGTTCAAAGCGAATCAGCGCGCGCGCCGCTTCCCGCACGGTCGGTGCCTGCATGGCCGTCACGCCAGCCAGGCCCAGTTGGCTCAGGCGGCTGGTTTGCCCCATCAGCAGGCCCAGGCCGGGTTCGCTGCATTGCTGGATGGCACTATGACCCAGGCGCATATAACGCGGAATCGACAGCCGTGCGCGCGGCTCGGCCAGGCGTGCGGCATCCAGGCCATAACTGTCGAGCAGCGGTTGTGGGTCCTCGTCGCAATGGCGCATGGCGTCGGCCAGACTGTCGACAAATCCTACCGACAGGTCACCGAGTTTGACCCGTGTGCTTTTCAGCATTGTGTCGTTATCCCGACTGCGCCCAATCGTGTTGGGCATTTAGACAAGGCCGCCAGGGTAGGCAGGCGTATGGGTTTTGCCAAGAGCTGCTGCTCTTTTTGATCATTAGGTTGTTACTTTTAGTCATTGAGCTGTTCGGCGCGGCTGATTATCGTCTAGACCATATTCGACCGCGACCCGCTAAGAGGTTTCGGCATCCGTGAAAGCCAACACCCGATGTGGAGATATCCATGACTGCTCTTTACCCCAATCTGCTGGCCCCGCTTGATCTGGGCTTCACCACGCTGAAGAACCGCACCCTGATGGGCTCGATGCACACCGGGTTAGAAGAAAAGCCTAATGGTTTTGAGCGCATGGCGGCATATTTCGCCGAGCGTGCCCGTGGTGGCGTTGGCTTAATGGTCACCGGTGGTATTGGCCCGAACGATGAGGGCGGTGTGTATTCCGGCGCAGCCAAGCTGACCACCCCGGAAGAAGCCGAAAAGCACAAAATCGTCACCCGCGCCGTGCACGCTGCGGACGGCAAGATCTGCATGCAGATTCTCCACGCCGGTCGCTACGCCTACAGCCCTAAATCGGTAGCGCCGAGCGCCATTCAGGCGCCGATCAACCCGTTCAAGCCGAAAGAGCTGGACGAGGAAGGCATCGAGAAGCAGATCCAGGATTTCATCAACTGCTCCGTGCTGGCCCAGCAGGCCGAGTACGACGGTGTGGAGATCATGGGGTCGGAAGGTTATTTCATTAACCAGTTCCTCGCCGCCCACACCAACCACCGTACCGACCGTTGGGGCGGTAGCTACGAGAACCGCATGCGTTTGCCGGTGGAGATCGTCCGTCGCGTACGTGAGGCCGTCGGCCCGAACTTCATCATCATCTATCGCCTGTCGATGCTGGATCTGGTTGAAGGCGGCAGCACCTGGGACGAGATCGTCCTGTTGGCCAAAGCCATCGAAAAAGCCGGCGCGACCCTGATCAATACTGGCATCGGCTGGCACGAAGCGCGTATTCCGACCATCGCCACCAAGGTGCCGCGCGCCGCGTTCACCAAGGTCACCGCCAAGCTGCGCGGCGAGGTCAGTATTCCGCTGATCACCACCAACCGCATCAACACCCCGGAAGTGGCCGAGCAAGTGCTGGCTGAGGGTGACGCTGACATGGTCTCCATGGCGCGTCCATTCCTCGCCGACCCAGACTTCGTCAACAAAGCGGCCGAGGGTCGCAGTGATGAGATCAACACCTGCATCGGTTGTAACCAGGCCTGTCTGGACCACACCTTTGGTGGCAAGCTGACCAGCTGCCTGGTCAACCCACGTGCTTGCCACGAGACCGAGCTCAACTACATTCCGACCACCACGGTGAAGAAGGTTGCCGTGGTCGGTGCTGGTCCTGCTGGCCTGTCAGCGGCCACTGTGGCCGCCGAGCGTGGTCACAGCGTGACTCTGTTCGATTCGGCCAGCGAAATCGGCGGCCAATTCAACGTGGCCAAGCGTGTGCCGGGTAAGGAAGAGTTCTTTGAAACCCTGCGCTACTTCAAACGCAAGCTGGAAACCACCGGCGTTGATCTGCGCTTGAACACCCGCGTATCGGCTGACGATTTGGCTAAGGGTGGCTACGACGAGATCATCCTGGCCACCGGTATTGCGCCACGCACCCCTGCTATTCCGGGTATCGAACACGCCAAAGTAATCAGCTACCTGGACGCCATTCTGCAGCGCAAGCCGGTTGGCCAGAAGGTCGCGGTGATTGGCGCGGGTGGCATCGGCTTCGACGTGTCCGAGTTCATTACCCATCAGGGTGAGGCCACCAGCCTCAACCGCGAGGAGTTCTGGAAAGAGTGGGGCATCGACACTGCGCTGGAAGCTCGCGGCGGCGTGGCGGGCGTGCAGGCCCATCCGCATCCGGCGGCGCGTGAAGTGTTCCTGCTGCAGCGCAAAAAATCCAAGGTCGGCGATGGCTTGGGCAAGACCACGGGCTGGATCCATCGCACCGGTCTGAAGAACAAGAACGTGCAGATGCTCAACTCGGTCGAGTACCTCAAGGTCGACGACGCCGGCCTGCATATAAGCATCGCCGGTGGCGAGCCGCAGGTGTTGCCGGTGGACACGGTGATTGTTTGCGCTGGTCAGGACCCGTTGCGTGAACTGCAGGAAGGCCTGGAAAACGCCGGACAGAGCGTACACCTGATTGGTGGTGCCGATGTCGCCAGTGAGCTGGACGCCAAACGTGCAATCAACCAGGGCTCGCGCCTCGCCGCCGAACTCTAAAGCAATCGACGCCCCGCCTAGTGCGGGGCGTTTTGCATACGGCTTACAAGAATAAGGAGAAGCCTATGTCTGAAAATTCTCAACTACAAGCGGCCGCCGCCGCTACGCTCGCGCAATGGCACGCATTGATGCAGAACAACGACCTGCGCAGCCTGCCGGAATTGCTGCATCCGCAGGCGGTGTTCCGATCGCCCATGGCCTACAAGCCCTATGCCGGTGCGCCCATGGTGTCGCTCATCCTCAACACGGTGAGCAAGGTATTTGTCGACTTTGCCTACCACCGCGAGCTAGCCAGCGCTGATGGTCTCAATGTGGTGCTGGAATTCAGTGCCAAAGTGGGTGAGCGCGAGCTGAAGGGTATTGACATGATTCGCTTCGATGAGGCAGGCAAAATTGTCGAATTTGAAGTGATGGTGCGCCCCATGAGCGGTCTGCAGGCCCTGGGTGAAGAAATGGGCCGGCGGCTGGCCCCTTTTTTGGCCGCGGCAAAAGCCTGATACGTTGCACCAAACCCATCACAGTTTCGCCCTGTCGGCCTGTTTTTAGCGGTCTGCTGGCAGGTTGACTGCCAACCCAGTCACATTGCTGGGCTTGGTTTTTCCCCTAGACTTGCCTGAACAAGGGTATAGCGCCTGCAACATAGGTATTGCTTAGTCCGTCAGATTGTTGGCAGTCTTGTCATGTGCGCCATTTTTTGCGCAGCGTGATCAAGATGAGTCACCGCTGAGCGGAGCCCCGTTTCGGCCTAGAGGAAAAGCGATGAGCATGCAGAACAAGCCACAGATGGTTGAGGCCGTACTGTTCTTCAGTGAGCGCGGTGGCATCTGCAAGCAAATGTTTTTCCCTGAGTTCGAAGCGTTGCTCGATGGCGTAGTGAATATGCCGGAGTTCGCCGACGAGCAGATGCGGGTGGCCTATGTGCTGATCAACCCGCGCTTGCTGATCAAGGCGCTGGTGTTTTTCTACCTCGATTTCGACGAAAAAGGTGCGCCGGATTCCGGTTGGAATATCCCCTTGCAGGCTTTGGCCGAGCGGGCAGGGCGCGGCCCTGATCTGGGCGCAGGACCGATTCGCCTGGCGTGCCGCAGCCAGTGTCCGGTGTCCTGGCACCAGATGCACCTGTGGGACCCCAGCCTGACCCCAGGCAATAACGACCTGGCACTGCTGCGCGATGTGGTCAAACGCAACAGCTTGGGGCTTCTCGCCGAAGATGAAAGCACTCAGGCGGTGGCCCCTGAGCGCTTGCAAATGGCTTCGGAGGATAAGTGGTACGCACCTGATCCCGCTCAGGAAGAAGCTGCCAAGGCCACCGAGAAGCTTGATCAGGAACAACGTCTGAAAGCTGCACAACTGATCAAGCAGCAACGTCTGCGCATCAGCAGCCTGACCCAGCAGCATGAGGAAGAGCTGGCCAAGTTCAAGTTGGCCAGCGACGAGCAGAGCAAGAACTTGCAGGCGCAAATCCACGGTCTGCATCAGGCCTTGCGTCAGCAAGAAGAGCACAATGCTGCGTTGAAGGCGCAGCTGGCTGCCCAGGCGGCCAGTTTCCAGACCTCCCGTGAGGAGATGACCGAGCAACTGCGGGCGCTGGAACGTGATGGTCGCAGTGAGAGCGACAGCTTGCGCGCGCAGTTCGAAGGCGAGATGCAGGCCAAGATTGCTTCTGCAGTGGCTGAATACAAAGAGCAGATTGCCATTCGCGATGTTGAGCTGGCTTATCGCGGCGAGCAGGACACGCAAGCGTTGCAGGAGATCAATCGCCTCAAACGCGCATACGCCGATCTGGCCAGTCAGGGCGGTGATCAGATTCTCGAGCGCCTGGCCAAGCTCGGTGTGGTCTTTGTGGTCTATCACCCAGGCGCGGGTCACCTGACCATCCCGCTGCAGGACATCGCTGCCTACCAGGACAACCCGCTGGCTTATGCCGCTGCCAAGTGTTTTGTCAGTGAAGAGCAATACCGTCACTGGTTGGCGCATTATCAGAAACCGAGTTGTGAGGCTTCTTTGCCCAGTGGCGAGCGTTGCGCCATCCCCATCGACCGTATCGATACGCCGAGCCGTTTTGTTTTGGGTGAATCCAATTGCTGTGCGCGGCACAAAGCCAGTAGCCGTTTGCGCACTGTCAGTTAACCTTGTCTGTTGTCCTGCCTGAGTGGGCGCCTTATGCCCCGTTACGGCACTTCCCGCTGGATTGGTCGGTGGCTGCTGGAGTTGAGCTGGCGGTGCTGCGCCTTGACCTGCTCGACCCACTTATCAGCGGTAATAAATGGTTCAAGCTCACCCATCATCTGCGCGCTGCAGAGGTCGCTGGCGCCTCGGGCGTGATCAGCCTGGGCGGCGCGCACTCCAATCATCTGCATGCCCTGGCCGCTGCCGGTAAACGTTTCAATTTCCAGACGGTCGGGCTCATGCGCGGCCATCCGCAGCAGACTCCGACTGTGGATGATCTGCAGGCCTTCGGTATGCAGCTGCACTGGCTGGGTTATGCGGGCTACCGGGCTCGGCATGCGGCTGATTTCTGGTTGCCATGGCAAGCGCTTTATCCGGGTTTCTATCCAGTGCCAGAGGGCGGTGGTGGTCTGCCGGGTGCGCTGGGGTGTATGGGCTTGGTGCAGCACGTTCGCCAGCAGCTTCCAGCTCTGGGGTGGGCTGATTACGATGCCTGGTGGTTGGCAGCAGGCACGGGCACCACGCTGGCCGGTTTGCTGCTCGGTGAAGCGGCTGCGCATCCGGTGCATGCGGCGCTCGCTGTACCGGCTGATCATGGCGTCGAGCAGCAGGTGCAAACGATTATTCAGGCGTCCGATATGCCGGTGGGGTCTTATCAGCTGCATGAGGCCAGCCGTGGTGGATTTGCCAAGGTGGATGCTGAATTGCTCCATTTTATGCAGGCGGCAGAAACGCAGAGTGGTGTGCCGCTGGAGCCGCTGTATACCGCCAAGGCATTAATGGCGTTGCGCCAGCAGGTCGAGGCCGGTTACTTTGCTCGCGGCAGTCGTTTGGTGTTTGTGCACACGGGCGGCTTGCAGGGCCGTGCCGCGGCCTTGCAGCAGGCGGCGAAAGCATGATCGGCCGATTAACCCAGCTACACTGAATTTCACCAGCGGAGCCTGGATACTCCATGAGCGAACCTCTTAACCCCGAACAGTTGCGCAGCCTGACGCCACTCAATGTGCTGTCTGAACAGCAATGGCGCGAATTGCGTGCGCAGTTAGTGCCGCAACCGTTGTTGGCGGGTCAGTTGTTGTTTCGTCCGGGGGATCAGGCGCGCCTGACCTATTACCTGCTGGCGGGTGAGCTATTGCTGCAATCGGTCGATGGCCAGGCGCAGCGCTTGCAGGCTGGCAGTGAGGCCAGTTGTCACCCGTTGTCGCCGAGCCTGCCGCGCTTGCACGAAGCGCGGGCGCTGACTGATGTCAGTGTGCTGGCGTTGGACACCGCGACCCTCAATCGGCTGCTGACCTGGCGCCTGGCTTATCAGGACTTGCTACTCGAACTGGGGCAGGATCATGCCGAAGTCGAATGGTTGGAACGCCTGCTGGAAAACCCACTGTTTGCCAAGGTGCCGCCGTCTAACGTGCGCGCTATGTTGGCACGCCTGCAGCGTGTCGAGCTGGCCGCAGGCAGTACCGTGCTGCAGGAGGGTGATGTCGGTGACAGCTGCTATTTCCTGAAAAATGGTCGGGCTGAGGTGATCCGCGGTGCGGGCAGCGCTCAGCAGGTGTTGGCCGAGCTGGAGATCGGCGCCTGCTTTGGTGAGGAGGCCTTGCTGGCCGACAGCCCGCGCAATGCCACGGTAACCATGCTGGAAGATGGTGTGGTACTGCGTCTGGATCGTCAGGATTTCTTTGCGTTGCTGAAGGCTCCGGTGGTCGATGAGGTGTCGCTCGGCGAAGCATCACGTTTGCTGGCGGCGGGTGCGCAGTGGTTGGATGTGCGTCTGCAGGAAGAATACGAGCGTGCCCATGCGCTGCAGTCGCTGAATATGCCGTTGCAATTGCTGCGTCTGAAAGCGCGCTTACTGGATAAGACGCGTACTTATCTGTGTTACTGCGACAGCGGCAAGCGCAGCAGCAGTGCAGTATTTCTACTTTCGCAGCTTGGCTATCGCGCCTATGCACTGCGTGATGGGGTGGATGCCTTGCCGGCGGTCCAGCGTGATGCGCTGCTCTGTGAGAGTGGTTCGGGCTATCTCGCGCGCTCGGGCGGTCGAACCGAGCGCAGCCTCTGAGCTAGTCGCCCGGTTGCGCGGGCCAGTGGTCATTGACCAAAAATACTCGCTCGGCTTCCAGCCAATCATTCTGTGGGCCTTCAATCAGGCGTACGAGCAGCTGTGCGTTAGCATCGCTCGGTAGTGCCGCAAGCCATTGATTGAAATGCTCCCGCGACCATAAATACGCTTCTTCAATACACGCAGGTGCTAGCCAGGCGTGACGGTCCAATGGCTGCCATTGACCGGGGGTGTGCATGGCAAAATCGCTCCAGTCAGCACGATGCAGCCAACGCCCACGCAGGTGTTCAGGGTTGCCCTCTGCTGGCGCGGCATAGGAAAGCTGCTGCCAGGGATAAAACAGATAACCGCCCAGCCACAGCGCCGCCTGTGGCCGATGAATATCCAGCTCGGTTAAGCGCTGTTGGGCTTCGGCGCGGGTCGACAATGGCAACTGGTGCTGGCCTAGATGCGTCAGCTTGAGATCCAGGCGGTCGTGGCTGCCGGGGCCCAGCCAGTGCGCCAGATCCGTGCCATTGCACGACGGCTGACCCAGATACAGCTTGATGGCCAACTCCAGGTGATGCACGCCTTCCTCGTCGCGCAGCAGTATGTCCAGCTCACCTAGGGTATGACCCTGTTGGCGGATGGGCAGGTTGGCGGCCAGTACCTCGACACCCGGTGCGGCATTCAGGGCAAACTGCCAGAGCCGTTCGTAATACAGCCCCAGGCGGCGGATTGATCGTTGGCTTAGCCACTGCTGCAAATCATGGCTGTCGGTATCCAGACTCAGCAGCCAGTCCGCCAAAGCGTCGGGTTGCTGGCTCCAGCGACTGGCTTTGAGTGGATGACGCTGTGGCCAGGGCGTCTGTGCCAGCAACGGCGGCGAGAGCAGCGCCCAGGCCAGGTCGCGCACAGCAGGCTGGCGCAACTGCGAAGGCAGGTCGGTGAGCAGAGGAAAGGGCGTCATGTTGCGAGCATAGCGCTTCAAGGCTAATTGGCGTCGACTGTGCATTTATACGGCGGGTTTAAAAACCATTCACGCGTTCTCAACGGGTTGTTAATCGATGCCATAGGCAGTCTGCGGTTTGCCGCTGCCATGGGCTTTCGCCCATAATCCGAACCACTAGATCCAGAGCCTGGCGGGAGCACCATGGAGCAGTTTCGTAATATCGGCATCATCGGTCGACTGGGCAGCACCCAGGTTCTGGACACCATTCGCCGGCTGAAGAAATTTCTGCTCGCTCGTCACCTGCATGTGATCCTCGAAGACACCATCGCCGAAGTGCTGCCGGGTCATGGCTTGCAGACCTCGTCGCGCAAAATTCTCGGCGAAGTGTGTGACCTGGTGATCGTGGTCGGCGGTGATGGCAGCATGCTTGGCGCAGCGCGTGCGTTGGCGCGGCACAAGGTGCCGGTGCTGGGCGTCAACCGCGGCAGCCTGGGCTTTCTCACCGATATTCGCCCCGATGAACTGGAAGTCAAAGTGGCCCAGGTGCTTGAAGGGCATTACCTGACCGAGAACCGCTTTCTGCTGGAGGCCGAGGTGCGCCGTAATGGCGAGGCCATCGGCCAGGGCGATGCACTCAACGATGTGGTGCTGCACCCGGGTAAGTCCACGCGGATGATCGAGTTCGAGCTGTTTATTGATGGCCAGTTCGTCTGCAGTCAGAAGGCCGACGGTTTGATTGTAGCCACACCGACCGGCTCCACGGCCTATGCGCTGTCCGCTGGCGGGCCGATCATGCACCCCAAGCTGGACGCCATCGTGATTGTGCCGATGTACCCGCACACGCTGTCCAGTCGACCGATTGTGGTGGATGGCAACAGCGAGCTGAAAATCGTCGTATCCAAAGATCTGCAGCTGTACCCACAGGTCTCGTGTGACGGACAAAACCACTTCACCTGCGCCCCCGGTGACACCGTCACCGTGGCCAAACGGCCGCAGAAGCTGCGCCTGATTCATCCGCTGGATCACAACTATTACGAAGTCTGTCGGAACAAGTTGGGCTGGGGTAGCCGGCTTGGCGGGGGGGCTTGATGCACCTCGATCCCGCTCGCGGTTACGACCTGATCGGCGATATCCATGGCTGCGCAAAAACCTTGGAACGCCTGCTCAGCACCCTGGGCTACCGCCAGCAGGCGGGGGTGTGGCAGCACCCTAAGCGTATGGCGATCTTTCTAGGGGATCTGGTCGATCGTGGCCCGCGCATCCGTGAAGCGTTGCATCTGGTGCGCGATATGGTCACGGCCGGACAGGCGCTTTGCATCATGGGTAACCATGAGTTCAATGCCTTGGCCTGGAGTACACCGGCCGCGCCTGGCAGCGGTCGGCAGTTTGTCCGAGAGCACACGCCACGGCATGCTCGGCTGATCAAGGAAACCCTGGAGCAGTTCGATGCTTACCCGGCGGAGTGGCAGGGTTTTCTCGACTGGTTCTACGAGTTACCGCTGTTTATCGATGCCGGGCATTTCCGTGTGGTGCACGCCTGCTGGGATGACAGCCTGATTGAGCCGCTGCGTGCGCAGTTTGCCGATGGCTGCATCGATGAGCATTTTCTCCAAGCCGCTGCCGTGCATGGCAGTTTTGCCAATACCGCGCTGGATCGACTGCTGCGCGGCACTGATATGCGTTTGCCACATGGCATGACCCTGACCAGCGATGACGGCTTTACCCGCGCGCACTTTCGCACCAAATTCTGGGAAGAAGACCCACAAACCTACGGCGATATCGTCTTCCAGCCTGATGCTCTGCCGGAACTGGCAGCGCAGATGCCGCTCAGCGAGATGCAGAAAACCGAACTGCTTAAATACGGTGCTGATCAGCCGCTGCTGTTTGTTGGCCATTACTGGCGCAGCGGCAAACCAGCGCCGATTCGCAGCAACCTGGCCTGCCTAGATTACAGCGCCGTGTTGAACGGCAAACTGGTGGCTTATCGGTTGGATCAAGAGACGCGTCTGGAGGCCAATAAGTTTGTGTGGGTCGATGTTGACAGTCCGGAGGCGCGGCCATGAGCGCAGTCGCGGCAATGCGTTTGCCTGAGCATGTCGATCTGAGTGGTTTTATTACCTTGCTGCAGCGCTTGCAGGTGCCGCATCGGGTCGCGGAAGAGGCGGGCGAACAGGTGCTCTGGGTGCCCGGTGAGGTGTTGGCCGAGCAGGTGCGCGAGCTTTATGGGCGTTATCCGCAGGGCGATGCCGACGTGTTGCTTGAGCCGTCGCAGGCTTATGTGGCGCCAGCTCCGGGCTTTGTCCAGCAGATTAAAAACAGTTGGACGACCTCAGTAGTCCTGGCGCTGACCTTTATTGTCGCGGCCATTACCTTGCTGGGCGACAACCTGACGGCGGTGAGCTGGCTGAGCTTTGTCGACTACCGCCTTCAGGGCGATTACATCTACTTCAGCTACCTCAATGACACACTGGCCAACGGTCAATGGTGGCGGCTGCTGACGCCGATGCTGATTCACTTTGGCATCCTCCATCTGGCGATGAACAGCCTCTGGTATTGGGAGCTGGGCCGGCGGATCGAGGCGCGTCAGGGGGGCGTGATGCTCTTGGGGCTGACCCTGCTGTTTAGCCTCGCGGCCAATTTTGCCCAGTACCTGCATGCTGGCCCCTCGCTGTTTGGTGGCCTGTCCGGTGTGCTGTACGGCTTGCTCGGGCATTGCTGGATTTTCCAGCGCCTGGCGCCTACTCCGGCGTATCGGCTGCCGCCGGGCGTATTGGTGATGATGCTGGCCTGGCTGCTGATCTGCATGACCGGCATCTTCGAGCTGCTGCAATTCGGCGCTATTGCCAACGCGGCGCATGTCGGCGGCCTGCTGGCCGGTTGTCTGACCGGGCTGGTGGGCGGTGTGCTGGCGCGTCGGCGACACAGTTAGTTGTTCTTCAGGCTGGTAAACTGCCACTTTGCATTTGGAGGCGCCATGTCGTCCTTTCTTGAAGCGATTGAAAACATCACCCCGGAGATCTACCAGAGCCTCAAGCTGGCTGTGGAAATCGGCAAATGGCCCGATGGCCGCAAGCTGACTCAGGAGCAGAAGGAGCTGACCCTGCAGGCGCTGATCGCCTGGGAAACGCACAACCTGCCGGAAGAAGAGCGCATCGGTTATATGGGCCCGCAGGAGTGCAGCAGCAAATCCGCGCCTATCCCCAATCTGTTGTTCAAATCCTCGGATACCCTGCACTAATGAGTGAGTTGGCCCGTGGTGCCCTGAGCAAAATGGCGGCGCAGCTGGATGCGCCGGTGCAATACAGCTTTCGCCTGGGCGATGAGTTGCTGCCGGTTAATCCGTTGATCGGTAAGACCCTGCGTCTGGAATTTTTAGGCGCGATCCACTGCACCCACTGCGGGCGTAAAACCAAGAGCAGCTACAGCCAGGGTTATTGCTACCCCTGCATGCAGAAGCTGGCGCAGTGCGATATCTGCATCATGAGCCCGGAGCGCTGCCACTATGACGCAGGCACCTGCCGCGAGCCGAGCTGGGGCGAGCAGTTCTGCATGACTGATCATGTGGTCTATCTGGCTAACTCCAGCGGCATTAAAGTCGGCATTACTCGGGCCACGCAGATCCCTACGCGTTGGATCGACCAGGGCGCGACGCAAGCGCTGCCGATTCTGCGGGTCGCCACCCGTCAGCAGTCTGGCTTTGTCGAAGACCTATTGCGTAGCCAGGTGGCGGATAAAACCAATTGGCGCGCCTTGCTCAAGGGCGATGCCGCGCCGGTGGATCTGCTTGCCGTACGCGAGCAGCTGTTTGCCACGTGCAGCTATGGGCTGACCGAGTTGCAGCAGCGCTTTGGCATCCAGGCCATTCAGCCGCTCTGTGATCAGCCGGTGGTGCAGATCAGCTATCCGATTGACGCCTACCCGGCCAAGATCACCAGCTTCAATCTGGACAAGAATCCGCTGGTCGAAGGCACCTTGCTGGGCATCAAGGGCCAGTACCTGATGTTCGATACCGGCGTGATCAACATCCGCAAATACACCGCTTACCAGCTGGCCGTCCACGAACTGGCCGCCTGAGTTACTTATTCGCGAACCCGGCGCCCGCGCGCCGCAGACAAAGGGCTACAAGCCATGCGCACCGAACAGCCGAAGATGATCTACCTCAAGGACTACCAGGCCCCGGATTATCTGATTGATGAAACGCACCTGACCTTCGAGTTGTTCGAGGACCATACCCTGGTGCATGCGCAACTGGTGATGCGCCGTAATCCGGCGGCGGGTACTGGTTTGCCGCCTCTGGTGCTGGACGGTCAGCAGCTTGAGCTGCTCAGTGTGGCGCTCGACGACCGCGAGCTGAGTGCTGGCGATTACCAGTTGAGCGACAGCCATCTGACCTTGCAGCCTACTAGCGCCAGCTTCGTGATCGACAGCAGCGTGCGCATCCATCCGGAAAGCAACACCGCGCTTGAGGGTCTGTACAAATCCAGCGGCATGTTCTGCACCCAGTGCGAGGCCGAGGGCTTTCGCAAGATCACCTATTACCTCGACCGCCCGGATGTGATGAGCAAGTTCACCACTACCCTGAGCGCCGCGCAGCATGACTACCCGGTGCTGCTGTCCAACGGCAACCCGATTGCCAGCGGCAGCGATGAAGGCGGCCGTCATTGGGCGACCTGGGAAGACCCGTTCATGAAACCGGCTTATCTGTTCGCCTTGGTCGCCGGCGATCTTTGGTGTGTGGAAGACAGCTTTACCACCATGAGCAAACGCGACGTGGCACTGCGTATTTATGTCGAGCCGGAAAACATCGACAAATGCCAGCACGCCATGGACAGCCTGAAGAAATCCATGACGTGGGATGAAGAGGTCTACGGCCGTGAATACGACCTGGACATCTTTATGATCGTCGCGGTCAACGACTTCAACATGGGCGCCATGGAAAACAAGGGCCTGAATATTTTCAACTCCAGCTGCGTGCTGGCCAAGGCTGAAACGGCTACAGACGCCGCCCACCAGCGCGTTGAAGCGGTTGTAGCTCACGAATACTTCCACAACTGGTCGGGCAACCGCGTGACTTGCCGCGACTGGTTCCAGCTGTCGTTGAAAGAAGGCTTTACCGTCTTCCGCGATGCCGAGTTCAGCGCCGATATGCACTCGCGCACGGTTAAACGCATTGAAGACGTGGCGTACCTGCGCACTCACCAGTTTGCCGAAGATGCTGGCCCCATGGCCCATCCTGTGCGTCCGGACGCCTTTATGGAAATCTCCAACTTCTACACCCTGACGGTGTACGAAAAAGGCTCGGAAGTGGTGCGCATGATCCGCACCCTGGTTGGTGCAGAGGGCTTCCGCAAAGGCAGCGATTTGTACTTCGCGCGCCACGACGGTCAGGCTGTGACATGCGACGATTTTATCCGCGCGATGGAAGAGGCCAATGGCATCGACCTGACCCAGTTCAAACGCTGGTACAGCCAGGCTGGCACACCGCGGCTGGAGGTCACTGAAAGCTACGACGCGGCGGCCAACAGTTATCGCCTGCACTTTCGCCAGAGCTGCCCGGCCACACCCGGGCAGGCTGAGAAGCTACCGTTTGTTATCCCGGTCGAGCTGGCTTTGCTCGATGCTCAGGGGCGTGAGCTGCCGCTGCAACTGGTCAGTGAAAACGTCGCCTTGGGCACTTCCCGCGTGCTGCAAATAACTGAAGCCGAACAGGCGTTCACCTTTGTCAATCTGGCGGAAAAACCGCTGCCGTCCTTACTGCGCGGTTTCTCTGCACCGATCAAGCTGAGCTTCCCTTACAGCCGTGATCAACTGATGTTCCTGATGCAGCACGACAGTGATGGCTTCAACCGCTGGGAAGCTGGGCAGCAACTGTCCGTGCAAGTGCTGCAGGAGCTGATTGGTCAGCATCAACGTGGTGAGCCGCTGGTGCTTGATCAGCGCCTGGTCGAGGCCTGCCGTACGCTGCTGGCCGATGAATCGCTGGATCAAGCCATGGTTGCCGAGATGCTCTCGCTGCCAGGTGAAGCCTATCTGACAGAAATCAGCGCGGTGGCCGATGTCGAAGCCATCCATGCCGCCCGTGAATTTGCTCGCAAGCAACTGTCGGATGCGTTGTTCGAGCTGTTGTGGGCGCGCTACCAGCGTAACCGTGAGGTGTCCCGTACCAGCACTTATGTGGCCGAGGCCGAGCACTTCGCCCGGCGCAGCCTACAGAACATCGCGTTGTCTTACCTGATGCTCAGCGGCAAGGCTGAGGTGTTGGCAGCTTGTTTGGAGCAGTTCGAGAACGCTGACAACATGACCGAGCGTTTGACTGCGTTGGCGGTGCTGGTTAATTCGCCGTTCGAAGCCGAAAAGGCAACTGCCCTAGCCAGCTTCGCCGATTTCTTCAAGGATAACCCGCTGGTTATGGATCAGTGGTTCAGCGTGCAGGCAGCTTGCGCCTTGCCGGGTGCGCTACAGCGTGTTGAGCAACTGATGCAGCATCCGGCGTTTACCCTGAAGAACCCGAATAAGGTTCGTTCCTTGATCGGTGCGTTTGCTGGGCAGAACCTGCTGGGTTTCCATCAGGCTGATGGCAGTGGCTATCGCTTCCTAGCCGACCAGGTTATTACCCTGAATGCCCTCAACCCGCAGATCGCGTCGCGTTTGCTGGCGCCGCTGACTCGTTGGGCCAAATATGGCAGCGCACGTCAGGCTCAAATGAAGGAGCAGCTGCAACGCATTCTGGCTGCGGGTGAGCTGTCTAGCGACGTGTATGAAGTGGTCAGCAAGAGTCTGGCTGGTTAATTGATCAGCGGTAACAAAGTAGGGGCGGTCATGTTGCCCCTACTTAAATCTGTATGTGTTTGATCGTTTTTCGATCAATTCGTTAATACTAAAGACCGATCAAACAGGCCTGTGTGCAATGCGCGGGGTTAGATGCTCTTCACGAAGTCCTTCCGAGTCGCATAAAAGTGTTACCCGTTTCGATCGGGTAACACTTTTTGTGTTACCCGATTAGATGTAAGCAAAGTTTGCACAATCTGAATTGGCCTGCTTGGCTTGACCTTGGCCGATTTGTTTGAAGCGTCTGGATGCTTAATCCCGGGTGGGGTGACTGATCACGCCAGATGGTAGGACAAAATAGGAAAAATACATCACTGCATACAGTTGATTGGTTGCTGAATGATCAGTCATGAAATGGTTTTATGGTTTGAGTTGTGTATTGCTGATTTTTTTATACGGCCGTTTGAATTGGCACCATGGTTGCAAGGAACTAAATTGATTTGACCTCGTCATGGTGCACGCCAAACAGTGAGGTGCGTGTAAGCGCGTTGGGGGATTGCCTTCCAATCAACATTTAAGGCCGTCATCAGTATGGCCATAACGTGCCTCAGCGGTTGGGGTACAAAAAAGATGATCTGTCCACGGAGTAATGTTTCGATGGAAATTAAGTCCCGTAAGCCCGTATTGCGTTTCGCACCTGCTAAAGCAGGTTTTGCTTTTGTCGGCATTCTTCCACTCCTGGTGGCGGCCCATGCCCAAGCTGTGGAATTCAGCTTCGCAGACAATGAAATCAGCGGCTCCATCGATACCACCGTGTCCTACGGTCAGCTCTGGCGCGTACAAGGTCAGGACAAGACCAACAACGATATCAATACCAACGACGGTAACCGTAACTTCGGTACTGGCTTGGTTTCTGAAGTCTTCAAAGTCACTTCCGATATGGAAGTGACCTACCAGAATTACGGTGCCTTTGTGCGCGGCACGGCGTTCTATGACACCCAAATCATGGACAAGCGTAACGACTACTACGACTCCAGCCTGGCGTATCAGCCAAGCCAGAATGTACCGAAAGACGACAGCTTTACTCGCGGAACCCGTCACTCGGCCGGCCGTAACGCAGAAATTCTCGATGCCTATGTATATGGCAATTGGGATGTCGCCGACATGCCGGTTGGCGTGCGCTTCGGTAAGCAGGTATTCAACTGGGGTGAAGGCCTGTTCTATCGCGGTGGGGTAAACACTACCAACCCGGTAGATGCCGGTAAGTTCCGTTTGCCTGGTGCAGAAGTTAAAGAAGTCTTGGTTCCGGTTGAGGCGCTGAGCTTTAGCGTTGGCCTGACTGATAACATCTCCATGGATGCTTTCTACCAGTTCAATTGGAAAGAGTCAGCGATTGATCCAGTAGGTACTTTCTTTTCTGAAACTGACCTTTTCGGTGAGGGTGGTAATACTGCCTATAACAATTTCGCGGGCACAGCGCTGGCGGGTGTAATTCCGGTATATAACGGTGTAGCCAATCCCCTGAACCCCGGGTTGCCGCTGCTTCGTGGGACTGGTCTGTTCCAAAACGGTGTCAATACATCATTTGGCAACATCTTGAAGGTTGCTGATGTTACGGAAGATTTGAACGCGAAGAATGATGGTCAGTACGGATTGTCATTCAAATATATCGCTGAAGAGCTGAACTCCACTGAGTTCGGTGCTTATTTGGTTAACTACCATGCCAAAGAGCCGACTATTTATGCTGATCTGAATGGATATAAGGGTGTTAATCTTGCCCAGTTGGCTCGGAGCCCTGCTCTTACTGGTGTAGATCTGGTTCCTCAAGTTGCAGGTACTCAAGGTTGTAACTCTGGTATTCCAGGCGTGCCGTCATGCCTAACTTTGGCTGGTGGCTTGGCTACTGTTGATATGCTTGGTTCCACCCAGGCTAAACGTGAGTATGCCGAAGATATCCGGATGTACGGCTTCAGCTTCAATACCACGCTGAATGAAACTTCAGTATTCGGTGAGCTTGCATATCGCCCGAATCTGCCTGTGGGTATCTCTGCTACGAATGACCTGTTGGGTGATATCGTTCTGCAGGGCGGATCTCTGGCTAACAATTTCAATGGTAGTCTCGGAAGTGGTCTGATTTCGGGTCAACAAGTTAATCGCAATTCGCAGGTCAGTAACTCTCGCCGTGTTGAAGCGTTTAATGCTTCTATTGGTGCTATCCACAATTTTGGTAACGTAATTAGCTTTGATTCGCTGTTCGGTGTTGCAGAAATCGCGTCGGAGCACCTGCGTGGTGATAGCCTGAAATATAACTCTGTCAATGGCGAGCGTTGTATCGCGGGGCGTGCCAACACTTCTTACGCCACCGATGCGGCCATGGCTAAGCAGGATTGCGCTTCCAGTGATGCATATGGTTATACCCTGGTGCTGTCAGGTACTTGGAACGACGTTTACGCAGGCGTAAACCTGTCGCCATTTACTGTCTTCAAACATGACTTCCAGGGCAATGGCCATCAGACTGGTAACTTTATTGAAGACCGCAAGGCTTACACCGTAGGTCTTCGCGCCAGTTACCTGAACAGCCTGGAAGCTGAAATTCAATACACCGAGTTTATGGGCGCCGGTCAGAGCAACTCGGGTCGCGACCGCGACAACGTTGGCTTGAACGTCAAGTATTCCTTCTAAACATAACTAGAAAATATCGAGTGCCTGCGGGCACTCGGTTGCTGACTTATTTCACGGAGAATCAAGATGCTGAAAAAGCACACGTTGATGGGGGCCGCGATTGCGCTGGCACTGTCCGCTGGCAGCGCGTTCGCTGCGGTTTCGCCTGCAGAAGCAGCCAAATTGGGCGCAAACCTCACCCCGTTCGGTGCCGAGAAAGCCGGCAACGCGGCGGGGACTATTCCTGAGTGGAACGGTGGTATCACCAAGGCTCCGGCGGGTTACACCACGCCAGGCCAGCACCACGTCGATCCGTTTGCTGATGACAAGCCGCTGTTCACCATCACCAAAGCCAACCTGGATCAGTACAAAGACAACCTGACCCCAGGTCAGATTGCGATGTTCAACACCTACCCGAACAGCTACCAGATGCCGGTCTATCAGACCCGTCGCTCCGGTTCTGCGCCGCAGTGGGTGTATGACAACACCATCAAGAACGCTACTACTGCAAAATTGCTGGATGGCGGTAACGGCTTCTCCGACGCTTACGGCGGCATCCCGTTCCCGATCCCGCAAAATGGCGTAGAAGCGCTGTGGAACCACATCGCACGCTACCGTGGTACGTACATTGTGCGTCGCGCTTCGGAAGTAGCAGTGCAGCGTAACGGCAGCTACTCCCTGGTGACCTCGCAGCAGGAAGCCATGTTCAAGTTCTACAACCCGAAAGGGACTGCAGCTGACCTGAACAACATCATGTTCTACTACCTGTCCTTCACCAAGAGCCCTGCGCGACTGGCCGGTGGTGCGGTGCTGGTGCACGAAACGCTGGATCAGGTAAAAGAGCCGCGTCAGGCCTGGGGCTACAACGCTGGTCAGCGCCGCGTACGTCGTGCGCCGAACCTGGCTTATGACACCCCGATCGCTGCCGCTGACGGCCTGCGCACAGCAGACGACACCGACATGATCAACGGTTCGCCAGATCGTTATGACTGGAAGCTGATCGGCAAAAAGGAAATCTATATTCCTTACAACAGCTACAAGGTCACTAGCCCGGACGTGAAGTACAAGGACCTGCTGCAAGTTGGTCACTTGAACCCAGTGTTTACGCGCAACGAACTGCACCGTGTGTGGGTAGTTGAGGGCACGCTGAAGTCGGGTTCGCGTCACATCTACTCCAAGCGCACCCTGTTCCTCGACGAGGACAGCTGGCAAGCAGCAGTGGTTGATCAGTACGACGGTCGAGGCGAGCTGTGGCGCGTTTCGATTGCCTACCTGAAAAACTACTACGACCTGCCAACCACCTGGTCTGCACTGGATTCTTTCCACGATCTGCAAGCCCGTCGTTACCACGTGCAGAACCTGGATAACGAAGAACCAAGCACCATCGACTTCAGCCAGGCTGTGCCGGATGACGGCTACTTTAAGCCTGCTGCACTGCGTCGTCGCGGTACGCGTTAATACGCGTGTCGGTTGAGCAAAAGGCCGCTACTGTTGTAGCGGCCTTTTGCTATTTATCAGTCGAACAGGGCATGGTAGACGGGCGGGTTTAACAAAACATAACGTCGCGCCGATTGTCAGGCCTTTTGAAAGCTCAGTAGGATAGGCGCACTGCTAAAAGTGTAGTGCTACCTATAAGAATAAGGGGGAAGGTATATGAGTGAGCCCGTCATGCGGCGCACCCAGGCCGGTCGTGTTGTGGGATCGTCCCGCGCACCGGTGCTCCGCGTCCACTCACCGATAGCCAAAGCGCTGTCGCTGTGTAGTGTGCTATCCGCGCTGATGTTCGCCAGTGCGCCACTGCAAGCGGCCAGCGATGACGCCAGTCATTACTCGGTCACTTCTGCCAAAGCCCATCAAACTCTGCTGCTGGATGTTGCCAGTCTAGGTAAGCGCTTGGTCACTGTCGGTGATCGCGGGCATATTTTGCTGTCCGACGACAATGGCGCGAGCTGGGTTCAGGCCAAAGTGCCGACCAAGCAAATGCTGACGGCCGTGTTCTTTATTGATGACACCCACGGTTGGGCTGTCGGCCATGATGCGCAGATTCTCGCCAGCACTGATGGCGGCGCCACTTGGGTCAAACAGTTTGAAGACCTTGAGCGTGAAGCGCCGTTGCTGGATGTCTGGTTCAAGGATCGCAATAACGGTTATGCAGTAGGCGCTTACGGTGCCTTGTTGGAAACCACTGACGGTGGCGCCAATTGGGAAGACGTCAGCGACCGTATGGACAACGAAGACGCCTACCACCTCAACGCCATTGTTGAAGTCAAAGACTCCGGCCTGTTTATCGTGGGCGAGCAAGGCGCGATGTTCCGTTCCCCGGACTGGGGGCAGACCTGGGAAACCCTGGAAGGCCCTTACGAGGGTTCGCTATTCGGTGCCCTGGGCACTGATGAAGCCGGTGCGTTGCTGGTCTATGGCCTGCGCGGGCATCTGTTCCGTTCGGCAGATTTTGGTACGACCTGGCAGGCAATCAGCTTGAACACGGCTAACAACGGTCCTTTGGAGTTTGGTCTGGCTGACGGTAATCGTCTGGCTGACGGTTCCATCGTGGTGGTTGGGCATGGCGGTACCGTACTCAAGAGCACCGACAGCGGCCGCACTTTCAATGTGACCAATCGTGCCGACCGGCTCTCGCTGGCAGGCGTTGCAGCAATGGAAAACGGCAATCTGATTCTGGTAGGGCAGGGTGGCGTCCATGCTGCTACGCCTACTGGCGCCGATCTGGGCCAACAACAATAAGCCGGGAGCCTTTGCATGAGTAAGCATCAACAACAATCTGCCTCCTTCCTGGAGCGGTTGATCTTTAACAATCGCCCGGCCGTGATTCTGCTGTGCCTGTTGATCAGTCTGTTTCTGTTCTACCAAGCGGCGCAGGTGCGTCCGCAGACCAGCTTCGAGAAGATGATTCCGCTGGGGCATCCGTACATCCAGAAGATGCTCGAACACCGCAATGACCTGGCTAACCTGGGCAACACCGTGCGTATCTCGGTGGAAGCGGTGGATGGCGATATCTTCAGCAAGGAATACATGGAGACGCTGCGTCAGATCAACGACGAAGCTTTCTATATTCCGGGCGTTGACCGTTCCGGGCTGAAGTCACTTTGGAGCCCAAGCGTACGCTGGACCGAAGTGACTGAAGAGGGTTTTGCCGGCGGCGAAGTGATCCCGCAAACTTACGATGGCTCTTCCGAAAGCCTTGAGGAACTGCGCAGCAATATCCTCAAATCCGGGCAGATCGGCCGTCTGGTCGCCAACAATTTCAAGTCGAGTATTGTTGACTTGCCATTGCTGGAGACCTATGCCGATCCGAACGATCAGAGCAAGCAGATCCCGCTGGATTATCAGAAGTTCTCCCACGAGCTGGAAGAGAAGATCCGCGATAAGTACCAGGCGCAAAACCCCAACGTCAAAATCCATATCATTGGCTTTGCCAAGAAAGTGGGTGATTTGATTGATGGTCTGATCGGCGTAGCGCTGTTCTTTGCTGTGGCAATCGCCATTACCTTCGTGCTGCTGCTGTGGTTCACCCACTGCTTCAAGAGCACCTTGGCGGTGGTCGTGGCAACCTTGATCGCCGTGGTTTGGCAGCTGGGCCTGCTGCACACCCTGGGCTTTGGGCTGGACCCTTACTCGATGCTGGTGCCATTCCTGGTCTTCGCCATTGGCATTTCCCACGGTGTACAGAAGATTAACGGCATCGCCATGGCCTCCGGCGAAGCAACTGATTCGTTGTCCGCTGCACGTATGGCTTTCCGTCAGCTGTTTGTTCCTGGCCTGGTGGCATTGCTGTCGGACGCCGTGGGCTTTATCACCCTGCTGCTGATTGATATCGGTGTTATCCGTGAGCTGGCCATCGGCGCATCCATGGGTGTAGCGGTGATCATTCTGACCAACCTGATTCTGCTGCCAGTCATGATTTCCTATGTCGGCATCAGCAAGAAGGCGGTGAAGATCAGCCGCGAAGAAGCCGACAAGGAGCACCCGTTCTGGCGCTTTATCTCCAACTGCGCGCATCCGATGGTAGCGCCGATTTCCGTGGTGGTTGCGGTCGCGGCGCTGGCCGGTGGTGTGTGGTACGGGCAGAACCTGAAGATCGGTGACCTCGACCAGGGTGCGCCTGAGCTGCACCCGGATTCGCGCTACAACTTGGATAACGACTTCGTCATCCGTAATTACTCCACCAGCTCCGATGTACTGGTGATCATGGTCAAGACGGCAGCTGAAGGTTGCTCGACTTATCCGACGCTGTCGGCCATGGATGAGTTGATGTGGAAGATGGAGAACACCGAAGGCGTGCAGTCGGCCATTTCCATGGTCACCGTGTCGCGTCAGGTGATCAAAGGCATGAACGAGGGCAACCTGAAATGGGAAACCCTGTCGCGCAACCAAGACGTGCTGAACAACTCCATTGCCCGAGCTGATGGCCTGTACAACGGTGATTGCTCGGTGGCGCCGCTGCTGGTGTTCCTCACCGACCACAAGGCAGAAACCCTGTCGCGTGCGGTGAAAGTTGCTGAAGACTTTGCCAAGGAAAACAACAAGGACGGTCTGGAGTTCATCCTGGCAGCGGGTAACGCGGGTATTGAAGCCGCTACCAACGAAGTGATCGCCAAGTCCGAGACCACCATGCTGCTCGCGGTATACGCCGCAGTAGGCATCATGTGTCTGCTGACCTTCCGCTCCTTCGCTGCGACGCTCTGCGTGATGCTGCCGCTGGTGCTGACCTCGGTACTGGGTAACGCCCTGATGGCCTTTATGGGCATCGGTGTGAAGGTGGCGACTCTGCCGGTAATCGCCTTGGGTGTGGGTATTGGTGTCGACTACGGCATTTACATCTACAGCCGTCTGGAAACCTACCTGCGTCAGGGTTTGTCGCTGCAGGAGGCTTACTACGAGACCCTCAAGTCGACCGGTAAAGCGGTGCTGTTCACCGGTATCTGCCTGGCGATCGGTGTGGCCACCTGGATCTTCTCGGCAATCAAGTTCCAGGCTGACATGGGCCTGATGCTGACCTTTATGTTCCTCTGGAACATGATTGGCGCTATCTGGCTGCTGCCTGCACTTGCCCGCTTCCTGATTAACCCTGAGAAGCTGCGCAACAAGGCCTAAGTCTGATACGCAGTCGCAACACGAAAAACCGCGGCCTTAGGGTCGCGGTTTTTTATTGTCTAAGGGTTAGGTTTGCAGATGGCCTTTGTGGTGTGGACTTGCCCGCGCTTCGTGCCTGGTTCCGGCAGTTTCGCGGACAAGTCTGCTCCTATATGGCCGGACTTGTAGTCCACCGGAAAGGATAAGTCGATGAGTGCTTGCTAGGTTAGGCGGTGAAAATATTGCGCAATTGATGCCCAAGTCGGGCTCTATGCCACGCTCCACCCTATTAATGATTATTCCTCCAGAATCGCATGAGCTCTATACGGGTGAGCCACCAAGAGGATGTCGTGGGATGGTGAATGCATGACCGGCCCGCATCCGGCAAAGCGTGCCGCTGTTAGCGCGGATACAGCGGAGGCAGAGCGCTGGTATCCGGATTGGTGGTGCTCTCAAGGTCTTCTGTGGGGGGCAGACTGCGAATCGCCAGCCACAGGTTACGGCCCTGCCAGTGCTGGCCGCTTTCGCTGTACAGTGCGCCGTTCAGGCCGTCTAGGGCTTCAGACAGTGGGATAAAACGCGCGGCCATATCGGCGAGGGTTTCCGGCTGCTGCCGGGCCCAGGCGTCCAGCGCATGGCGCGTGGCCTGCGAGTCATTCGCCAGGCAGCTGCGCTTAAGGTCATCGAGCAGGTTGCGCTGGCTTGGCCCCGTCTGCTGGCTAGGCAGCACTGGAGGCTGGCGCCGCGCGCGCCACCACAGGGTAAACCCGAGCAGGGTGGTCAGGCCTAGGAGTGCAGTGCTGAGTTGCCAGGGCCAGAGGTGGGCATTGTCCACCTCGCGCACGGTTGGGCTTGCTACCTCGATCGGTAGGGTTTCCAGGTTAGGATTTGCGGCCACCTGCAGCTTACGCGTGGGCAGGCTGCTGCGTTCGAGTTGGTCGGTCGTGGTGTTCCACCACAGCACTTCGATTGCCGGCAGGGTGATCTCGCCTTCACGGTTGGCTACCAGTGCTTCACGTTCTTCACGGCTGGCCACCAGACCGTTGTCGTTGGCCTGATTGGCTAATTGGGGTTGGTCGGGGTAGCGGCGCAGGCCGGCAACCTGGGTGGCGGGTAAGGGCGGTAATTGTGCGCTGGCCAAACCTTCGACCTTGAGCAGCAGGCTGCGAGTCAGCGAATCACCGACGCGGGCCGTCTCCGGTTGTGGACTCCAGACTTCACTCAGGCTAAGTGCGCGCGCCGGCAGCCAGGGCGCGTCGGCCGGGTAGCTGGCTGGCTTGGCTTTCACCGTCAGCGGAATTTCCGGCGAACGGACCCGCACCACTTTGCCGGGGCGTGGACCGAACGGGTTGTAGGCATTGCTGGCGGAGCGATCAACAGCAGTGGCGGTAAAGGCTTGCGAGGGGATCAGCAGGTCACCACTTTCCTGGGGAAAAATCGCGTAGCGCAGTTCAATTACCCCATGGCGTATGCCGTTGATGTCCTTCTCGTAGGTGCGCGGTTCACCAAGTGCTTCAACGCGCGCCTGGGGCATCTCCAGTTGGGTCAGGCTGCTGTCGTCGTACAGTGAAACGGAGTGGTAGATGCGCAGTGTCAGCACGGTTTGCGCCTGCACGTAGACGCTTTCCTGGTCCAGGCTGGCATCGATAAACACCGGTGCCAGTCGACTGTCTTCGGCGCTCGCGGCTTGCTGAACATGCAGGGTAATCGGCTCGCTTTGTAGCTGGCCGAGTGTGAGCGGCGGTATCACCACATAACCGCTGTGTTTGGGTTGCAGGGTGACGATCCAGCGCGTGCTCGCCTGGGCGCCGTTGCTGCCGCTGGTCAGGCGGTTGACCTGGCGGGTGCCGAGCACCTCAAACAGCTCATTGAGCGGCTGCAGGTCGGGTTTGCCGAACAGCGTAGCGTCATCCGATTCCAGGGTCAGCTCAACGCTCTCGCCGGCATCCAGGCGCGTACGGTCGACGCTGGCGGTCAGGCTTTGCGCGCTGACGTTCAGGGCCAGTAGGCCAAGTAGAAGGGTACAGAGCAGTCGGCTCATTGCAGTTGTTCCTGGCGCTGTTGTTGTTCCAGCCTGAATTTACGCCGCAGCAGCTCGCCCGGATCGTCGGGGATCTGCCGCAGCCATTGTTCCAATGCCTGACGCCGCTCGCCGTCGAGGCTCGGCTCGGCGCTGGCGATCTGTTCTTCGCCGCTGTCGCTGTCGTCTTCTTCTGGTTGTTTCGGCGGTGTATCCGCGTCTTCATCTGCGCCAGGTTGTGCGGGTTTTTCACCCTTGTCCTCTGGCTCGGACGGCTTGGCCGGCGATTGCTCTGCCTGTTGTTGTGCGTCTGGATCGGACTGGCCTGCCTGCGGCTGGCTGCTGGGCTGATTCTGCTGCTCGTCGGTTTGATTCTGCTGTTGCTGCTGGTTTTGGCGCAGCAGCTCTTCGACCAGAGCTTTGTTCTTTTGCGCCTGAGCCAAGTCGGGTTGCAGTTCCAGCGCCTGGGTGTAGGCGTCTAGGGCCGCTTCCAGTTCGTTGCTACGCGCCAGGGCGTTGCCACGGTTGTAGTGGTCGCTGGCGCTTTCGCCATTGGCGAAGCGTTCGGCGGCCGCAGCGTAATCGCCGGCCTGGTAGAGCGCCTGGCCTTGCCAGCGTGGATCGTGGAAACGCTGCGCGGCTTCTGCCGGTTGTTGCGCCTCAAGCAGGCGCTGGCCTTGTTGATCGGCACGTAGCCAGAGGTCATCGAAGCTGAAGGCATAGCTGTTCTGCGGCATGCTCAGCAGCAACAGCGGCAGGCACAGCAGCCAGCCGCGGCGTGCAGCGCAGGCAGCGAGTAACAGCAGGGGCAGAAGCAGCCAGTGGCTCTGGTCTGCCCAGGCTTGCAGCTGGGTCAGCTCACCGTCACGGCGCAGTTGTTGTGGCGCATCGAGTAGGCCGAGGTTGCGCAGATCGCGCTCATCCAGCGTTACGCCCTGATACAGACCACCCAGCTCGTTGGCAAAGCGTTTGAGGCCGTTGCTGTCCAGGCGTGGCAGCAGGATGGTGCCCTGAGCGTCCTTGAGGAATGAGCCGTCCTCCTGAATGATCGGCGCGCCCTGGGTGCTGCCAATGCCGAGAATGCGTAGGCGCTCACCACGGCGGCCGAGCGCCTGGGTGATGGCCTGGCGTTGCGTCTCGTCGAGGCTGCTGGTTAGCAGCAGCAGGCGGCCATTGCCCTGGGCGCCCCGCTCGAGCAGTTGCAGCGCCTTGATCACCGCCAGGTCAGCGCGCTTGCCAGGCTCGGGCATGATTTCTGGGCTTAGTGCATCAAGCAGGTTGCGGCTGGTGGCCAGGTCGTCGGAGAGCGGCACCAGGGTATGTGCGCTACCGGCATACACGACAATGGCGGTTTGCGCATCCTGCCGTGCTTCCAGCAGATCGAGCAGCTTGCGCTTAGCCTGGGCCAGGCGATTGGGTGAGGCGTCGCTGGCGAGCATCTCAGGGGTCAGTTCGAGCAGTACCACCAGCGGGTCGGCCGGCTTGGGGTTCTGTTGCTCGATGCGTTGCCAGCTGGGGCCTAGCAGCGCCAATAGTGCAATGAGCCAGGCTAGGCCGAGGGCCAGCCAGGGCAGGCGACTGTTGCGCCCACCGGTGGCGGTTAGCAGCGCGGACTGGAACGCGGCCGGCAGCAACGCTTGCCAGCGACCGCTGCGTTTCTCCCGGTGCCAAAGCTGCCAGAGCAAAAAGCCCAATAGCGGTATCAGCAGCAGCCAGAAGGGGCGTTGCCAGTGGGGCCAGAGGCTGGTCAGTTCGCTCATGACGGTTTCCCCCGTAGCCGTGTCAGCTGAGTACGCCAGCGTTGTTGCAGGCTTGGCCAGAGTGTTTGGCTGACCAGCAGCAGGCTGAACAGCAGGGCCAGGCCCAGCGGCCAGGGATAGAGTGGCAAGGTCGGCCGCGCCAGAGTCGGTTTCTGCGCCACCGGCTCCAGTCTATCGAGGGTGGCTTCGATCGCCTGCAGTTCGTCACTGTCGCGGGCGCGGAAGTATTCGCCGCCGGTGGCTTCGGCAATTGCCCGCAGGCTAGGCTCGTCCAGATCGATACCGGGGTTGAAACCGAGCATGCCGAGTACGCCGCCTTGCTCGGGGTCGGCACCGATGCCTATCGGGTAAATGGTGATGCCTTCCTCTGCTGCCAGGCGTGCGGCAGTCAAGGGATCGATTTCGCCGCCATTGTTGGCACCGTCAGTCACCAGCACCAGTACGCGGCTCTGCGCCGGACGCTCGCGCAGGCGCTTGACCGCCAGGCCAATGGCGTCGCCGATGGCGGTCTGTGGTCCGGCGATGTTTTTCTGCGCTTCATCCAGCCAGGTATGCACGGTCTGCCGGTCGAAGGTCAGCGGCGACTGCAGGTAGGCGCGGCTGCCGAATAGGATCAGACCAACCCGATCACCCTGACGGCCATCGATAAACTCACCGAGCAGGTGTTTGACCAGGGTCAGACGACTGACTTCCTGGTCTTCCCACACCATGTCGGAATAATCCATGGAGCCGGATACATCCACCGCCAGCAGCAGGTCGCGGCCGCTGGCCGGCAACGGCAGCGGCTCACCCAGCCATTGCGGGCGCGCGCAGGCGAGCAGCAGTAACAGCCAGATCAGTGCAAACGGTGCTTGTTGTCGCAGGGCAGGTAGCCGTACGCGGGCGCGGCGGCCGCTCAAACCTTCCAGTTCGGCCAGGAAGCTGATTTTCAGCGCTGCTTCGCCGCTGTCCGCAGGCGGTAGCCAGGCCCGCAGCAGCCAGGGCAGCGGGGCGACCAGAAAGACCCAGGGCCAGGCAAACTCAAACATGTTTGCGAATCCAGATCGCTACGGCCTGGTTGAGCCCGGCGATGGCCTTGTCATCCAGGTTGCAGTGCGGGCGATAGGCGCCTTCCACCAGAATCATCCAGCGAGTCAGGCCGGCGGCTGGGCAGCGGCTGTCGAGAAAGGCCAGCCAGGCGCGGCTGCTCAGAATATGGCTGTTGCTTTGTGGGTAACGTTCGCGGCACAGGCGTTTGAGGATGGCATTGAGTTGTTGCAGCCAGGGGCCGGCATCGACGCCGTCGTAAGGTTTGCTCAGGCGTTCGAGTTCGTTCAGCGCGGCCTGGCGCAATGGGTCGAGCGGCGCTTCGGCCAACTGCCCGGCCGCTTTGCGCGGCAGGCGTTTAAGCAGTTTGAACGCGGCCCACAAGAGTAGCGGCAGTAGCACCGCGAGCAGCCACCAGCCCGGTGCCGGCGGCCACCAGCTGATTGGCGCAGGGGCGATCAGTGGTTCGAGTAGGTCCAGCGGGTTCACAGGGCTTTCCTCGGCCGCTGGGCATTCAGGTGCTCGCGCAGTTGTTCGATCATCTCGCTCTGGGTGTTCAGGGCCAGCAGCGGCACGCCGAGCTTCTGCGCCAGGCGCTGCCAGCGCGCCTGGCGGGCATCGGCCAGGCTACGGTAGGCCTGGCGCAGTTCGGCGTCCTGGGTATCCAGCTCCAGTTGCGCACCATGTTCGGTAAAGCGCAGCAGGCCGGCATTGGGTAGGGCATGGTCGAGCGGGTCGGAAAGCGGCAGCAACAGCAGGTCGGTATGCCGCGCCAACAGCAGCAACTGCTGTTCGCTGCTGTCGTTCAGTGTGCGCTCATCACACAAAATCACCACCAGGCTGCCGGGGCGCAGCACTTCGCGGGCGCGGCGTAAGGCCAGGCCGAAGCTGTCGCGGCCGCCCTGACTGTCGTTGCTCAGGGCCTGATTGGCTTTGGCCAGGCGGCTGAGCAGTTGCAGCAGGCTCTGCTTGCTGCGTCGTGGTTTGATTTCGTGGTGTTCCAGATCGCCAAAGACCAAGCCGCCGATGCGGTCGTTATGGCCCAGCGCGGCCCAGCCGATCAGGCTGGCGGCCTGTGCGGCGAGCACCGACTTGAACATCAGCCCGGAGCCGAAGAACAGGCGTTTGCTCTGCTCGACCATGATGTAAATCGGCCGCTCGCGCTCTTCGTGGAACAGCTTGGTGTGCGGTTCCTGGGTGCGCGCGGTCACTCGCCAGTCGATGGTGCGCACGTCGTCGCCGGGCTGATACACGCGCACCTGGTCGAAGTCCACGCCGCGCCCGCGCAGTTTGGAGTGGTGCAGACCAATCAGCGGGCTGCGCCGCGCCGGCGTGGAAAACAGCTGCACCTCACGCACACGGTGGCGCATCTCGATCAGTTCACCGAGGCTGACGCGAATGCCGGGCTGCGTGGGTTGGTCGTGCATGGTGGTTAGGCGACCGCCACAACGTCGAGAATGCGCTGCACCACGCGGTCCTGGTCGATGCCGGCGGCTTCTGCCTCAAACGACAAAATGATGCGGTGGCGCAGCACGTCGAACAGCACCGCCTGGATATCTTCCGGGCTGACGAAATCCCGCCCGGCGAGCCAGGCGTGGGCCCGTGCACAGCGGTCCAGGGCAATCGAGCCGCGCGGGCTGGCGCCGTAGGCAATCCACTCGGCCAGCTCCGGGTCGAATTTGGCCGGTGTGCGTGAGGCCATCACCAGTTGCACCAAATACTCTTCCACTGCGTCGGCCATATACAGGCCGAGAATTTCCTGGCGTGCGGCAAAGATTGCCTGCTGGCTAACCAATTGCTCGGGCTTGGTTTCACCATTCAGCGCTTCACCACGGGCCTGAGCGAGGATCTTGCGTTCCACGCTGGCATCGGGGAAACCGATCTTCACGTGCATGAGAAAGCGGTCGAGCTGGGCTTCGGGCAGCGGGTAGGTGCCTTCCTGCTCAATCGGGTTCTGCGTGGCCATCACCAGAAACAGTGGCGACAGGTGATAGGTACTGCGGCCGACGCTGACCTGGCGCTCGGCCATGGCTTCGAGTAACGCCGATTGCACCTTGGCCGGGGCGCGGTTGATTTCATCGGCCAGCACCAGATTGTGGAAGATCGGCCCCTGTTGGAACACGAAGCTGCCGGTTTCCGGGCGATAGATCTCGGTGCCGGTGATATCCGCCGGGAGCAGGTCAGGGGTGAACTGAATGCGGTGGAACTCGGCTTCGATACCTTCGGCCAGCTCCTTGATCGCCTTGGTCTTGGCCAGACCGGGAGCGCCTTCGACCAGCATGTGGCCATCGGCGAGCAAGGCAATCAGCAGCCTTTCGATGAGTTTTTCCTGGCCGAGGATCTGACTTGAAAGAAAATGTCGCAGCGCGACAAGCGCTTCACGGTGTTCCATCGTTAAGCTCATCCGGCAAATGTGACCAGCGAGTCTTGAATCTCGCCAGAGTTAAGTGGCAGCCACTTTAATGCAATCGCGGCCTCCTAGACTAACGTTGAACAACAAGGTTGTGGCGAAGGTCATTACTCGTGACTGCCTTGATCGAGTCCCCTGACGAATAACAAGCCAAACGGAGCAAACCCATGGCGTTCTTTACGGCGGCCAGCAAAGCCGATTTTCAGCACCACCTGCAAACGGCGCTGGCGCAGCACGTCAGTGAACAGGCTTTGCCACAAGTAGCCCTGTTCGCCGAGCAATTCTTCGGCATCATCGCCCTCGAGGAGCTGACCCAGCGTCGTCTCTCTGATCTGGTCGGTTGCACCTTGTCGTCCTGGCGGTTGCTGGAGCGTTTTGAACCGGCCAAGCCTGAAGTGCGGGTATTCAACCCCGATTATGAAAAGCACGGCTGGCAGTCCACCCACACTGCCGTAGAAATTCTGCACAGCGATATTCCGTTTCTGGTCGACTCGGTGCGCATGGAGCTGAACCGTCGCGGTTATAGCATCCACACCTTGCAGAACAGCGTGTTCAGCGTGCGCCGCAACAAAAGCGGCGAGCTGCAGGAAATTCTGCCCAAGGGTGCCCAGGGCAAGGATGTGCAGCAGGAAGCCCTGATGTTCCTGGAGATTGACCGCTGCTCCAACGCCGGTGAATTGAAGACCCTGGAAAAGGACCTGCAAGAAGTCTTTGGCGATGTACGCCTGAGCGTCGCCGACTTCCAGCCGATGAAAGCCAAGGCCAAGGAACTGCTGGCTTGGTTGGACAAGGCCAAACTCAAGGTTGAAGGCGCCGAGCTGGAAGAGATCAAGGTATTCATGAGCTGGTTGCTCGACGACCACTTCACCTTCCTCGGCTATGAAGAATTCACCGTTGCCGACAGCACTGGCGGCGGCAGCATGGTCTATGACGAGAAGTCCCTGCTGGGCTTGTCCAAGCGCCTGCGCAGCGGCCTCAAGGCCGATGAGTTGCATATCGAACCGGAAGCCGTGGCCTACCTGCGCGAGCCGCAGCTGCTGTCCTTCGCCAAGGCTGCCGTGCCGAGCCGCGTGCACCGTCCGGCTTATCCTGACCTGGTGTCGATTCGCGAGCTGGACGCCAAAGGCAAGGTGATCAAGGAATGCCGCTTTATGGGCCTGTACACCTCGGCGGTGTATGCCGAGAGCGTGTGGAACATTCCGTTTATCCGCCGCAAGGTGGCGGTGATCAAGCAGCGTTCAGGTTTCGACAGCAGCGCGCACCTAGGCAAAGAGCTGGCTCAAGTCCTGGAAGTGCTGCCGCGTGACGATCTGTTCCAGACCCCGGTGGACGAGCTGTTCAACACCACCATGGCGATCGTGCAGATTCAGGAACGCAACAAGATTCGCGTGTTCCTGCGCCGCGATCCGTACGGCCGTTTCTGCTACTGCCTGGCTTATGTGCCACGCGACGTGTACTCCACCGAAACCCGCATGAAGATCCAGCAGGTGTTGATGGAGCGTCTGCAGGCCACCGATTGCGAGTTCTGGACCTTCTTCTCCGAGTCGGTACTGGCGCGGGTGCAGTTCATCCTCAAGGTCGACCCGAAGAACCGCGTGCAGATCGACCCGCTGCGCCTGGAAAAAGAAGTCATTCAGGCCTGCCGTTCGTGGAAGGACGATTACACCAGCCTGATCGTCGAAAGCCTCGGCGAAGCCCAGGGCACCGAAGTGCTCAGCGAATTCCCCGGCGGTTTCCCGGCCGGTTACCGCGAGCGTTTCGCCCCGCACTCGGCGGTGGTGGACATGCAGCATCTGCTTAGCCTGAACAATGAGCGTCAGCTGGTGATGAGCTTCTACCAGCCGCTGACCCAGGGTGAGCAGCAGCTGCACTGCAAGCTGTATCACGCTGATACGCCGCTGCCGCTGTCGGACGTGCTGCCGATTCTGGAAAACCTCGGCCTGCGCGTACTGGGCGAGTTCCCTTACAAACTGCGCCGCGCTGATGGCCGCGAGTTCTGGATTCACGACTTCGCCTTCACCTATGCCGAAGGCCTGGATGTTGATATCCAGCAGCTCAACGACACCCTGCAGGGCGCTTTCGTCAATATCGTTGGCGGCGCAGCGGAGAACGACGGCTTCAACCGTCTGGTGCTGATGGCCGCCATGCCGTGGCGTGATGTGGCGTTGCTGCGTGCTTACGCCCGCTACCTCAAGCAGATTCGACTGGGCTTCGACCTCAGCTATATCGCCAGCACCCTGGTCAACCACGCTGATATCGCCAAGGAGCTGGTGCGCCTGTTCAAAACGCGTTTCTACCTGGCGCGCAAGCTCACCGCTGATGACCTGGAAGACAAGCAGCAGAAGCTCGAGCAGGCGATTCTCGCCGCGCTGGACAACGTTGCGGTGCTTAACGAAGACCGCATCCTGCGCCGCTACCTGGACTTGATCAAAGCCACACTGCGCACCAACTTCTACCAGACCGATGCGGCCGGGCAGAACAAGTCCTACTTCAGCTTCAAGCTCAATCCGCGGGCGATTCCGGATATTCCACGGCCGACGCCGAAGTTCGAAATCTTCGTCTACTCGCCGCGTGTCGAAGGGGTGCACCTGCGCTTTGGCGACGTCGCCCGTGGCGGCCTGCGCTGGTCGGACCGTGAGGAAGACTTCCGCACCGAGGTGCTGGGCCTGGTCAAGGCGCAGCAGGTGAAGAACGCGGTCATCGTACCGATGGGTGCCAAGGGCGGCTTTATCCCACGACGCCTGCCGGTTGGCGGCAGCCGTGATGATGTGTTGGCCGAGGGTATTGCCTGCTACCGGATCTTTATTAGCGGCCTGCTGGATATCACCGACAACCTGAAAGACGGCGCCGTGGTGCCACCGCAGAACGTGGTGCGTCACGATGGCGACGATCCGTACCTGGTGGTGGCGGCCGACAAAGGCACCGCGACCTTCTCCGATATCGCCAACGGCATTGCTGCCGAATACGGCTTCTGGCTAGACGATGCCTTCGCCTCGGGCGGCTCGGCCGGTTACGACCACAAAGGCATGGGCATCACCGCCAAGGGCGGCTGGGTCTCGGTACAGCGCCATTTCCGCGAGCGCGGCATCGACGTGCAGAAAGACAACGTCACCGTAATCGGCATCGGCGATATGGCTGGCGACGTATTCGGCAACGGCTTGCTGCTGTCGGAAAGCCTGCAGCTGGTCGCAGCCTTCAACCACATGCATATCTTTATCGACCCCAACCCGGATGCGGCCAAGAGCTTTGTTGAGCGTCAGCGCCTGTTCGATCTGCCGCGCTCCAGCTGGGCCGATTACGACGCCAAGCTGATTTCGGCGGGTGGCGGGATCTTCCTGCGTAGCGCCAAGAGCATTGCCATCAGCCCGCAGATGAAAGAGCGCTTCGACATCAGCGCTGACAAGCTGGCGCCAAACGAACTGCTGAACGCCTTGCTCAAAGCACCGGTGGATCTGCTGTGGAACGGCGGCATCGGCACCTACGTGAAATCCAGCAAGGAAAGCCACGCCGATGTCGGCGACAAGGCCAACGACCTGCTGCGCGTGGATGGCCGCGAACTGCGTGCCAAAGTGGTGGGTGAGGGCGGTAACCTCGGCATGACCCAGCTGGGTCGTGTCGAGTACGGCCTCAATGGCGGCAAGAGCAACACCGACTTTATCGACAACGCCGGTGGTGTGGACTGCTCCGACCATGAGGTGAATATCAAGATTTTGCTCGGCGAAATCGTCGGCGCGGGTGACATGACCGGCAAGCAGCGCAACAAGCTGCTGGTGGAAATGACCGATGCTGTTGGTGGCCTGGTTTTGGGCAACAACTACAAGCAGACCCAGGCGTTGTCGCTGGCTGAGCGCCGTGCGCGTGAGCGGGTGAGTGAGTACAAGCGCCTGATGACGGCTCTGGAAGCGGCCGGCAAGCTGGATCGTGCCCTGGAGTTTCTGCCTACCGACGACGAGCTCAACGAACGTGCCGCCAATGGTCTGGGTCTGACTCGTCCTGAACTGTCGGTGCTGATCTCCTACAGCAAGATTGACCTCAAGGAATCGCTGCTGAAATCCTTGGTACCGGACGATGAGTACCTGGCGCGTGAGATGGAAACCGCCTTCCCGCCGCTGTTGGCGAAGAAGTTCGGTGAGCCGATGCGTCGCCATCGCCTCAAGCGCGAAATCGTCAGCACGCAGATTGCCAACGACTTGGTTAACCACATGGGCATCACCTTTGTGCAGCGCCTGAAGGAGTCCACCGGCATGAGCGCGGCGAATGTCGCCGGCGCCTATGTGATTGTGCGTGACCTGTTCCGCTTGCCGCATTGGTGGAAACAGATCGAGGCCCTGGACTACCAGGTCCCAGCTGAGCTGCAACTGCAGTTGATGGATGAGCTGATGCGTCTGGGCCGCCGTGCGACGCGCTGGTTCCTGCGCAGCCGCCGCAACGAGCTGGATGCGGCCCGTGACGTGGCGCATTTCGCACCGCGTATCGAGGCCCTGGTCGGCCGGCTCGACGAACTGCTCGAAGGCCCAGCCCGTGAACAGTGGCTGGCGCGCTTCCAGGGTTATGTCGAGGCCGGCGTGCCGGAAGAGCTGGCGCGTGTGGTCGCCGGTACCAGCCATCTGTACACCCTGTTGCCGATCATCGAAGCGTCGGACGTGACCGGGCAGGAGCCGGCTCGGGTTGCGGCGGCGTACTTTGCCATTGGCGGGTCGCTGGAGCTGTCCTGGTATCTGCAGCAGATCACCAGCCTGCCGGTGGAAAACAACTGGCAAGCGCTGGCCCGTGAAGCCTTCCGCGATGACCTGGACTGGCAGCAGCGCGCCATCACCGTGTCGGTACTGCAAATGGCCGAAGGCCCGGCGGATATCGAAGAGCGGGTCGGCGTTTGGCTGGATCAGCACCGCCGTCTGGTGGATCGCTGGAAGGTCATGCTCGGCGAGCTGCGCGCGGCCACCAACACCGATTACGCCATGTACGCTGTGGCGAACCGCGAGTTGATGGACCTGGCGCAAAGCGCCTGATAAAGGCAGCGCAGGCTTGGCCTGCGCTGTTCCTGACCCAATAAAAAGCCCCGCCTAGTGCGGGGCTTTTTTATGAGCGATGGTTATGCGGCGACTATGGGTTTTAGTCGTCGAAATCCATCCAGCCGCCCATCTCTTTCCAGCGGTTTACGATGCCGCAGAACAGCTCGGCAGTCTTCTCTGTGTCGTAACGTGCCGAGTGTGCTTCCTTGCCGTCGAAGTCGATGTCGGCGGCCTGGCAGGCTTTGGCCAATACGGTTTGACCGTACGCCAGACCAGCCAAGGTGGCGGTGTCGAAGCTGGAGAATGGGTGGAACGGGTTGCGCTTGATGCCGGTGCGGTTTACCGCGGCATTGAGGAAACCCAAGTCGAAGCTGCTGTTATGGCCAACCAGGATCGCCCGCTTGCAGCTGTTGGCTTTCAGCGATTTGCGCAGGCCACGGAATATTTCCGTCAGTGCGTGCTCTTCAGTGACGGCCATGCGCAGCGGGTGATCGAGCTTGATGCCGGTAAAGTCCAGCGCCGCTTGTTCGATATTCGCGCCTTCAAACGGCTCGATACGGAAGAACTGGGTGTGCTCAGGGTAGAGGAAGCCGCCTTCGTCCATGCCGATGGTGGTAGCAGCGATTTCCAGCAGGGCATCGGTGGCGCAGTTGAAACCACCGGTTTCCACGTCCACGACTACCGGTAGATAGCCACGAAAGCGCGCGGCCATCGGGTGGCGCGGGCCGGAGTGGCTGCTGCTCTCGAGTTCGTCGTCGTACAGGTCTTCGCTCACGCGTGGTTCTCCAGCAGACGCCAGCGCAGGGTTTCACCGGCGCGCAGCGGGATAACGGTTTGCTCGCCCAATGGCAAGCTGGCCGGTGCGGTCCAGTCTTCACGCACCAGGGTGATGCTGTCGGTGTTGCGCGGCAGGCCGTAGAAGTCCGGGCCGTTCAGGCTGGCGAAGGCTTCCAGTTTGTCCAGCGCATTGCGCTGCTCAAAAGCCTCGGCATACAGCTCGATGGCCGCATAGGCGGTGTAGCAACCGGCGCAGCCGCAAGCGGCTTCTTTGGCATGCTTGGCATGTGGCGCCGAGTCGGTGCCGAGGAAGAACTTGGCGTTGCCGCTGGTGGCAGCATCCAGCAGGGCGTCCTGATGGGTGTTGCGCTTGAGAATCGGCAGGCAATAGAAGTGCGGGCGAATGCCGCCAACCAGCATGTGGTTGCGGTTGTACAGCAGGTGATGGGCAGTGATGGTGGCGCCGACGTTGGCCGAAGCGCCTTGCACAAACTCCACCGCATCACGGGTGGTGATGTGCTCAAACACCACTTTCAGGGTCGGGAAACGCTCGACCACACGGCTCAGGTGCTCGCCGATAAAGATCTTCTCGCGGTCGAATACATCGATCTCACTGCGCGTCACTTCACCGTGCACCAGCAGCGGCAGGCCGACTTCGGCCATGGCTTCGAGCACCGGGAAAATCTTGTCGATGCTGGTCACGCCAGAATCGGAGTTGGTAGTCGCGCCGGCCGGGTAGAGCTTGGCTGCATGCACAAAGCCCGAGGCCTTGGCCGTGCGCACATCGTCAGGCTGGGTCAGATCGGTGAGGTACAGCACCATCAGCGGCTCGAAGCGGCTGCCGGCAGGGCGGGCGCTGAGAATGCGCTGGCGATAGGCATCGGCTTCGCTGGCATTGCGCACGGGCGGTACCAGGTTGGGCATGATGATGGCGCGGCCGAAGGTGCGGGCAACATCGGCGACGGTATGCGGGAGAACGCCACCGTCGCGCAGGTGGATGTGCCAGTCGTCGGGACGCAGCAGGGTAAGGCGGTCAGTCATGGAAGCTTCCAGGCGGGCAAAACGTAGTGAGAATGCTACCGGAAAAGCCCCTTGGCAGCACGCTGAAAGCGGCTGTCGCGGGTAAAGCGGATTGAAGGCGGGGTTGGTTTATGGTCCGCCCCGAGCAATAGCCATAAAGCACTGCTCAAGTTTTCCGCCGTGGCACCGATAGACAGAAGGTAAGCCGTATTCCCTGGAGTCTGTCGTGCGACCCTACCCACTCGCGGTGCTCTGCCTGCTGGCAAGCCAGCCTGTCCTAGCCATCAGCTTCCAGACTCGTCTGGAGAAGATTGAGTGGCAGGTCGAAGGCGATCAGTTCGAGTGCCGCCTGTCGCAACCGATCACCGATTTCGGTTCTGGGGTGTTTGTACGCCGTGCGGGCGAACAGGTCACCTTCAGCCTAAAAGCCCGTGAGCGCTGGCTGGGGTCCGGCAATGCAACCTTGCTGGCGGCGGCGGCGCCCTGGCAGCCGGGGCGCGGTGATATCAACTTGGGCTCAGTCAATGTGATGCCGGCCGAAGTGCTGTTCAACAGTTCGCAAGAGCAAGGCACGCGCTTGCTGACTGGTCTGTTGGAGGGGCGCAGTCCTCTGGTACGCCACCGCGCAGCCATGGGTGGTGACGCGGTTGAGGTGCGCCTGCTGCCGGCCAAATTCAATAAGGCCTACCACGAGTACCTGGATTGCACGGCCAAGCTGCTGCCGGTGAATTTCGATCAAGTGCGCAAGAGCCAGGTCGGCTTTCCAGGTGGGGGGGTGGCGCTGGAACCGCTGGCCCAGGCCAAACTCGATATCATCCTCAGCTTTCTCAAGGCCGACCCCAGCGTCAATCGCATTCAGCTAGACGGCCATGCCGACAATGGCGGTAATCGCCTGACTAATCGCGATTTGTCGCGCCGCCGTGCGTTGGCTGTGATGGAGTACCTCAAGGCCAACGGCATTCCTGCCGAGCAGATCACCATGCGTTTTCATGGTGAGCGCTACCCGGTGGCGCCTAATAACAACGAAGCCAATCGGGCGAAGAACCGCCGAGTAACCATTCTGCTTGACCGGGTGCCGGAAGTTGCAGTGCCTCCTGCGCCAGCAGCGGAGCCGGCGCCTGCTGCTGCGGATCCTGCGGCCACCTCCTAGCACCTGCAACTCGTCTGTTGTCCAACAATTATCCGTCGCTTGGTCGTCACAAGCTGTCGCGCCTCTGTAAATCAGGCGGCATGGGCAGTAGAATCGTCGGTTTTCCCGCACAACCCCGTGGAGTTGATGGCATGGCCGACGTAAACAAGGTAGTCCTGGCATATTCCGGTGGCCTGGACACTTCCGTGATCCTCAAGTGGCTGCAAGATACCTATAACTGCGAAGTGGTGACCTTCACCGCTGACCTCGGCCAGGGTGAGGAAGTCGAGCCGGCACGCGCCAAGGCACAGGCCATGGGCGTCAAGGAAATCTATATCGACGACCTGCGCGAAGAATTCGTCCGCGATTTCGTCTACCCAATGTTCCGCGCCAACACCGTCTACGAAGGTGAGTACCTGCTGGGCACGTCCATCGCTCGCCCGCTGATCGCTAAGCGTTTGATTGAAATCGCCAACGAAACTGGCGCCGACGCCATTTCCCACGGCGCCACCGGCAAAGGTAACGACCAGGTGCGCTTCGAACTGGGCGCTTACGCGCTCAAGCCCGGCGTAAAAGTGATTGCCCCATGGCGCGAGTGGGACCTGCTGTCGCGCGAGAAGCTGATGGACTACGCCGAGAAGCACGCCATTCCGATTGAGCGTCACGGTAAGAAAAAGTCGCCGTACTCCATGGATGCCAACCTGCTGCACATCTCCTATGAAGGCGGCGTGCTGGAAGACACCTGGACCGAGCACGAAGAAGACATGTGGCGTTGGACCAAGTCGCCAGAAGCCGCGCCGGATACCCCAACCTATATCGAGCTGACCTACCGCGCCGGTGACATCGTCGCCATCGACGGCAAGGCCATGAGCCCGGCCACCGTCCTGGCTGAGCTGAACCGCATCGGCGGCGAAAACGGCATCGGTCGTCTGGATATCGTTGAAAACCGCTTTGTTGGCATGAAGTCCCGTGGCTGCTACGAGACCCCTGGCGGCACCATCATGCTAAAAGGTCACCGCGCCATAGAGTCGATCACCCTGGACCGTGAAGTCGCTCACCTCAAAGATGAGCTGATGCCGAAATACGCCAGCCTGATCTACAACGGTTTCTGGTGGAGCCCTGAGCGTCTGATGCTGCAACAGATGATCGATGCGTCTCAGGCCAACGTGAACGGCGTGGTACGGATGAAACTGTATAAAGGCAACGTGATCATCACTGGTCGCAAGTCTGATGATTCGCTGTTCGATGCCAATATCGCCACCTTTGAAGAAGATGGCGGTGCATACAACCAAGCGGACGCCGGCGGTTTCATCAAGCTCAACGCTCTGCGCATGCGCATCGCTGCGGGCAAAGGCCGCAAGATGCTCTGATAGACTTGAGCACCTGAGCCACACCAAGCCCCGGCCATAAGCCGGGGTTTGCATTTATAAGCCCACACAGCCGGGCATTGATGAGGAGACACCTGATGAGACTGCTGCATACCATGCTGCGCGTCGGCGATATGGATAAATCCATCGCGTTCTACACCGAAGTGCTCGGCATGACCCTGCTACGCCGCAAAGACTACCCAGAAGGGCAGTTCACCCTGGCCTTTGTCGGCTATGGCGATGAAGCGCACAACAGCGTGATCGAACTGACCCAGAACTGGGGCGTGGAAAGTTACGAGCTGGGCACTGGCTATGGCCATATCGCCCTGGAAGTGGCCGATGTGTACAAGGCCTGCGAAGACATTCGCACCCGCGGCGGCAAGATCACTCGCGAGCCCGGGCCGATGAAGCACGGCACCAGCATTCTGGCGTTCGTCGAAGATCCGGATGGTTACAAGATTGAGCTGTTGTCGCCGTCGCGCGCCGATTAAGGCCGGCTGAGTCAACTGAGCCACAAAAAAGCCCCGCAGTATAGCGGGGCTTTTTTGTTGGCTATATCGTTAAAGGTCGAAGTCGTATTCGGCCAATTGCTTGTGCAGGCGGCGCTCTTCAAGGAAGTTATCGATGATGCGGCGCTTGGTCAGGTTGGTCTTGGCCACCTCGACCGGTGCTTCGGCATCGTCCGCTTCTTCAGCAACAAAATCTTCGTCGAGCTCAAGTTCTTCTTTGTCAGTGCTCATTAGTTCTGCTCCAGGCTACAAGGGCCATTTGCGCACCTTATAACGGCAAAACCTGGGCGGGTAAAAAAGATTTTTTCAATGAGCTTATTGAGCGACTAAATAGTGGCTCAATCGTCGGAGGTTTTATGTTTGTATTCGCACAGGTCTTCGATGCGGCAGCTGCCGCAGCGCGGCTTGCGCGCTTGACACACATAGCGGCCATGGAGGATCAGCCAGTGGTGTGAGTCGAGGAGAAATTCCTTGGGCACAAACTTCATCAGCTTGTTTTCCACTTCCACGACATTCTTGCCGGGGGCGATGCCGGTGCGGTTACTGACGCGGAAAATATGCGTGTCCACCGCCATGGCAAGCTGGCGGAAGGCCGTATTGAGCACCACGTTTGCGGTCTTGCGCCCGACCCCGGGCAGGGCTTCGAGGTCTTCGCGGTTGTCCGGCACCTGACTGCCGTGCTTCTCGATCAGGATACGGCAGGCTTCGATGACGTTCTTGGCCTTGCTGTTGTACAGGCCGATGGTCTTGATGTATTCGCTCAGCCCCTCGACGCCCAGGGCGTAGATCGCCTCCGGGGTATTGGCGACCGGGAATAGCTTGGCGGTGGCCTTGTTGACGCTGACGTCGGTGGCCTGGGCGGACAGGGTGACCGCTACTAGCAGCTCGAACGGCGAACTGTAGGCCAGCTCGGTCTTCGGTTCGGGGTTGTCTTCGTGCAGGCGGCGGAAGATCTCGTAGCGCTTGGCGGCGTTCACTCGATCACTCCGGTCACCCGCACACGGCGGCTCTGCACTGGAGCATCAACCTGTTGTGCCTTGGCTCGCTCGGCCAGCACTTCGTCCACGCGGTTTTTGCAGGCGATCAGCAGGCCCAGCACGATAAAGGCGCCTGGCGGCAGGATGGCCAGTAGGAAGCCCTTGTATTCGGGGATCAGTGTCAGCTGCCAGTTGGCGGCGATAGGCCCGAACAGCAGGTGCATATTGGCGAACACCGCGCCGGTACCGAACAGCTCGCGCAGCGCGCCTATCATCACCAGTACCATGCCAAAACCCAGGCCCATCATCAAGCCGTCATAGGCGGCGCGGGCCGGGTCGTTCTTCGCTGCGAAGCCATCGGCGCGGCCGAGGATTACGCAGTTGGTTGTAATCAGCGGAATAAAGATGCCGAGAATCTGGTACAGCTCGTAGGTAAAGGCCTGCATCAGCAGTTCGATGCAGGTAGTCAGGGCGGCGATGATCATCACAAAGGCCGGCAGCCGCACCGCCGTGTTGACTACGCCGCGCACCAGCGATACGGCGGTGTTGGAGCACACCAGCACCACGGCACTGGCCAGCGCCAGGCCGAGGGCGTTGACCGCCGAGTTGCTTACCCCGAGCAGCGGGCAGAGGCCTAGCAGCTGCACCAGCGCCGGGTTGTTCTTCCACAGGCCGTTAAGAGTGATTTCGCGGTAGCTGGGACTAGCCATTGGACTTCACCTGGGCTGCGAACAGCTGCTCTTGATTGGCATCGAAATACTGCAGGGCTTTATGCACGGCCTTGACCACCGCGCGCGGGGTGATGGTGGCACCGGCAAACTGGTCAAACTCGCCGCGATCTTTCTTCACCGCCCAGCCATCCTCGCCGGGATTGCTCAGTGACTTACCGTCGAAGCTGCGAATCCAGGCGCTCTTGGCCAGCTCGATCTTGTCACCCAGGCCTGGGGTTTCCCGATGGCCGAGGACGCGCACACCGGCCAGGCGACCATCTGCCTGGATACCGATCAGCAAATGGATCGCGCCGCTGTAGCCGTCCGGCGCGGTGGCACGCAGGATCACCGCGCTGGGTTTGCCGTCTTTCAGGGCGATATAGGCGGTCTGCGGCGATTTACTGCCGAGCAGCGGGTCGTGCAGCTGGATGCTGTTGTCCAGCAGGTGGTTGTCGTAGCTGCCCTGGGGCAGGATTTCGCTCAGAGCGCGCACCTGAGCTTCGCGCTCGGCGTTGGCGATGCGCCCGGCAGTGGCTTGTTGCAGCACGGCCACCAGGCCCACGGTGGCGATGGCAAACAGCCCGAGCACCAGGGCGTTCTTCAGCATCGAGCGGCTAATTTCAGGCAGGGCCACGGTTACTCTCCCAACTTGAAGCCGCGAGTCGGCTTGCGGTGGCCGTAGGTGCGCGGCCGCGTGTAATAGTCGATGGTCGGGGCGGCCAGGTTCATCAGCAGCACGGCGAAGGCGACGCCGTCCGGGTAACCGCCCCAGGCGCGGATCACATAGACCAACACGCCAACGCCTATGCCGAAAATCAGCCGGCCGAGGTTGCTGGTGGCGCCGCTGACCGGATCGGTGACGATAAAGAAGGCGCCGAGCATGGTCGCGCCCGTCAGCAGATGAAACAGCGGCGAGCCGTTAGAGTCCGAGCCCGAGCCGTTCCAGAACAGCAGGCTCACCACGGCCAAGCCCGCGAGCATGCCCACTGGCGCATGCCAGGTGAACAGACGCTTGTGCAGCAGGTACAGGCCGCCGGCGAGGAAGGCCAGATTGACCGCTTCCGTGGCGGCTCCGCCGAGGTAGCCGAACGCGGGGTTCTGCGCCCACAGCTCGTCAATGGTCAGGCTTTTATTGACCTTCAGTGCATCCAGCGCAGTGGCCTGGGCCCAGCCGTCAGGCAGGTTGGCGATGCCGAGAATCTGTTGCAGCCCTTCAAGCAGGCCGACCGTATGCGGCGCTGGCCAGCTGGTCATTTCCACCGGGAAAGAAATCAGCACCACCACATAACCGAGCATGGCCGGGTTGAAGGGGTTCTGCCCGAGGCCGCCATACAGCTGCTTGCCGAACACCACGGCAAACCCGGTCGCCACCAAGGTCAGCCACCAGGGCGAATAGGGCGGCAGCGCCAGGGCCAGCAGTACAGCGGTCACCAGTACGCTGTAGTCCTTGAGGAAGAACAGCACCGGGCGTTTACGCAGGGCCAGGATAGCCGCTTCAAAACCCAGTGCGCAGGCGCTGGCCCACAGCAGGTTGATCAACGTGCCGGCACCGAACAGCCAGGTCAGGGCGAGAATCCCCGGCACCGTAGCCAGCAGCACCTGCAGCATCACTTGCTGGGTGTGATTGCTGCCCTTGGCGTGGGGCGATGTGATGCGGGGCAGGGCCATTGGCACTCCGGTTGTTGAGTTGGCTACGCAGGGCTGTTATCAGCTGCCTGCGTGCTCCTGTAATTGGCGTTCGGCATCGGCCAGGCGTTGACATGCAGCCGTCAGGGCGTCTGCTGGGCTGTTGGCGTCACGTTCAAGCTTGCGCAGATCCGCACGGGCAAAGGCTACTTCGGTCTTCAACGCACGAGTGGTTTCATCAATCGGTTTTTTGTCGGTGCGCACCAGCTCAGGTGCCGGCTTGCCGGAGGCGTCCTCGGCCTGGTGTAGCGCCTGCTCGGCGGCCACTAATGCTTCGCGCAGGCTGCCAAGCGTGACCTCATCGCTGCCGGCTTTTTCGGCCTTTTTCAGTTCGGCGCGTTTCATCGCCAGTTCGACCTTGGCTTTTTTCAGCGGATCGGAGGCTTCTGCATCGGGCGCTTTTGCGGGGGCGGTCGGTGCCTGGGCCTCCAGGCTGGCCAGCAGTTTTTCGGCGGCTTCCAGCTGGCTGCGCAGCTGCTGCAATTCGCTTTGCTGCTCGTCGTTGGGTGCTTCGAGCTTCTCCAGCTTGCGTACTTGCGCGCGTAGCATGGCAGCGTCGATTTTGGCCTTTTTCAATACGCCGTCGTCGGCAGCCGGTTTGGCGATTGGTGCTGGCGCCTGAGCTTCCAGGCTGGCCAGCAGTTTTTCTGCGGCTTCCAGCTGGCTGCGCAGTTGTTGCAGTTCGCTTTGCTGCTCATCGCTGGGTGCTTCAAGCTTCTCCAGTTTGCGAACTTGGGCGCGGAGCATGGCGGCGTCGATCTTGGCTTTTTTCACTGCACCATCGTCGGCAACTGGGGTGGCCGCCGCCATGGCAGGTGGGTTGGCGGCCATGGCCATGTCGAGCGCTTGCTGGGCGATGGCCGCTGCGCTGCGCAGCTCGTCGACCTGGGCCTGTAGCTCGGGGCTGGCGTGGGTTGCCAGCTGCTTTTCGGCCTTTTTCAGGGCTACCTGGGCCATGCTGGCTTCGATCTTGAGTTTCTTTTGCTCGTCACTTAGACCGGTCGGTTTGGCCGCTGCTACATCGCTGCTGGCTGCAGCGGGTGTGGCTTGGGCCTGAGCTGCCTTGGCTTGGGCTGCTTTAGCTGCGCGGGCCTGGCGTTCGGCTTCTTTCTGTTCTTCAGCGCGGCGCAGGCGTTCCTGACGCAGCTCGAAGCGCTGCTTCGACTGCTCGGCCTTGAGTTGTTTCTGCTCCAGGTCGCGAATCTCACCCTTGGCCGCGCGGTAGTACTGCACCAGGGGAATGCTCGACGGGCAGACATATGCGCAGGCGCCGCACTCGATGCAGTCGAACAGGTTATGTGCCTTGAGCTGCTCATGCTCCTGGCCAATGGCGAAGAAGTGCAGTTGCTGCGGCAACAGGCTGGCCGGGCAGGCTTCGGCACACTCACCGCAACGAATGCACGGCATGGCTGGCGGTGGTGGCGGCAGCTCGGCTGTGGTCGAGGCCAGCAGGCAGTTGGTGGTCTTGATCACGGGTACGGCGAAGTCGGGCAGGGTAAAGCCCATCATCGGCCCGCCCATGATCAGGCGGTTCAGCTTGCCGCGATCGAGGCCAGCAAACTCCAGCAATTCACCCGCCGACGTGCCGAGCAATACCTCGACGTTCATCGGTCGGGCCAGGGCCTCACCGGTCAGGGTGGTAATGCGCGAGATCAGCGGTTTGCCGTGCATCACCGCGTCATGGATGGCTACGCAGGTGCCGACGTTCTGGCAGAGCATGCCGATATCCGCCGGCAGGCCACCGCTGGGCACTTCCACGCCGGTGAGAATCTGGATCAGCTGTTTTTCGCCACCGGAGGGGTACTTGGTGGGGAATACCTTGAGCTGATAGCTGCGCTCGTTCAGCGCGTTACGCACGGCGGCGATGGCTTCGGGCTTATTGTCTTCGATGCCGATCAGCACCTGATCCGGCTGGATCAGCTGTACCAGAATGTCGATGCCGCTGATCATCTCGTTGGCGCGTTCGCGCATGAGCAGATCGTCGGCGCTGATATAGGGCTCGCACTCGGTGCCGTTGATGATCAGCGTGTGAATCTTTTGCGTCGGCCGCGCGTTGAGTTTCACTGCGGTGGGGAAGCCCGCGCCGCCAAGACCGCTGATCCCTGCCTGGCGAATCAGCTCCAGCAGGGCGCTGTTTTCCAGGTGGCGATAGTCTGCGCAGGGCGTCAGTTCGATCCACTCATCCAGCCCATCGCTGTCGATGACGATGGCTGGAGCGAGCATGCCCGAGACATGCGGGTAAGGCTGCGGGCCGATAAAACTCACGGTGCCAGAGGTCGGCGCATGCACAGGCACGCTGACAAAACCATTGGCGGCGGCGATCAGCTGGCCTTTCAGCACGCGCTCACCCACGGCGACCACAGGTTCTGCGGGCGCGCCGATATGCTGGTTGAGCGGCAGCGTCAGGCGCTTGGGCAGCGGCGCCGACTGGATCGGCGTGCGGTTGGACAGCTCCTTGCGCTCGGCCGGATGAATGCCGCCGGGAATATCCCAGATCAGTGCTTCTGCCTTGTGCAATGCGCTCATGCCGCTTGCTCCCGGTCGCTGGCAATCAGTTGGCCGGGTAGCAGGGGCTTTTCCCATTTCCAGCTTTGTACGGTGCTGCCGACTTCCAGCATGTCGATGCAGTCCACCGGGCAGGGTTCGACGCACAGGTCGCAGCCGGTGCACTCGCTGACGATCACCGTATGCATTTGCTTGGCCGCGCCGACGATGGCGTCCACCGGGCATGCCTGGATGCATTTGGTGCAGCCAATGCACTCAGCTTCGCGGATATAGGCGACCATTTGCGGCTTTTCGCCTTCTACGGCGTCCAGCGGCTCGGCTTCAACGTCGAGCAGATCCGCCAACGCCTGGATGGTCGCTTCGCCGCCGGGTGGGCATTTGTTGATCTTGTCGCCGCCGGCAATCGCCTCGGCGTAGGGCTTGCAACCGGGGTAGCCGCATTGACCGCACTGGGTTTGCGGCAGCAGGGCATTGATCTGTTCGGCAATCGGGTTGCCTTCTACCTTGAAGCGCACTGCGGCGAAACCGAGGATGGCGCCGGCCACCAGGCACAGGGCGAGCAGGGCGAGAACGGCGATCAGCACCAGGCTCATAGCTTGATCAGCCCGGTAAAGCCCATAAACGCAAGGGACATAAGCCCGGCGGTGATCATGCCGATGGCCGCGCCCTGAAAGGATTTCGGCACATCGGCGATGGCGATGCGCTCACGCATGGCGGCGAACAATACCAGCACCAGGGAGAAGCCGAGGCCGGCGGCAAAGCCGTTAGCGGTGGCGGTGATAAAGGTGAACTCGGCCTTGTTGGCGTTGAGCAGGGCCACACCGAGGACGATGCAGTTGGTGGTGATCAGGGGCAGGAAGATGCCCAGTACGCGGTACAGCAGCGGGCTGGTCTTGTTCACTACCATTTCGGTGAACTGCACCACCACGGCAATCACCAGAATAAAGCTGATGGTGCGCAGGTATTCGATATCCAGCGGCTTCAACACGTACTGCTGCACCAGGTAGCTGCACATGGCGGCCAGGGTCAGCACGAAGGTGGTGGCCAGCGACAGGCCAATAGCCGTCTCGATTTTCTTCGAGACGCCCATAAAGGGACACAGGCCAAGGAACTGGACCAACACGAAGTTGTTGACCAGGATGGCGCTGACCATGATCAAGGCGAGTTCGGTCATTGCGGGTTCCATTGATGGACGGGCAAAGGCCGCAGGAAAGTGGTGGCTATTATCGGTAAGCCGATCCTGCCATACAAGCCGGATCAGCCTTCCTGAGGTGCTGCCATAAGGCTAGCGCAGCCTGATCAGAGTGGCTGCGCTATTGGGTCGCAGGTTTATTTGACCCGTTGGCCTGGTTTGGCACCGCTGTCCGGACTGAGCAGGTAGATTTCCTCGCCGCCAGGGCCGGCCGCCAGGACCATGCCTTCGCTGATGCCGAACTTCATCTTACGCGCGGCCAGGTTGGCCACGTACAGGGTCAGGCGGCCTTCCAGTTTGCTCGGGTCCGGGTAGGCGCTCTTGATGCCGCTGAACACGTTGCGCTTGGCGTCACCGATATCCAGGGTCAGGCGCAGCAGCTTGTCGGCACCTTCAACGAACTCGCACTTCTCGATCAGGGCGATGCGCAAGTCGACCGCAGCAAAGGCGTCGAAGGCGATTTCGGCGGCCAATGGGTCTTTCGTCAGCTCGCCATTGCCAGTGGGTGCTGGAGCGGCTTCGCTGGCGGCTAGGTCTTCTTTGGAGGCTTCGATCATGGCGTCGATTTTCGCAGGCTCGATACGGGTCAGCAGAGCGCTGAACGGGTTCAGTTGGTGGTCGGCCAGCAGCGTCTGGTGATCGTCCCAGGTCAACGGCGCGACATTGAGGAAGGCCTCGGCGTCGCTGGCCAACTGCGGTAGGACTGGTTTCAGGAAGATCACCAACTGGCGGAACAGGTTTACGCCCAAGGCGCAGATGGCCTGCACTTCGTCCTGCTTGCCGTCCTGTTTGGCCAGGGACCAGGGCGCTTTGTCGGCGATCCAGGCGTTGGCGCGGTCGGCCAGGGCCATGATCTCGCGCATGGCACGGGCGAAATCGCGGGCCTCGTAGGCTTCGGCAATGCTCGGTGCGGCGGCCTGGAAGGCTTCAGTCAGCTCGGGTGCGGCATTGCCAGCCACCAGCAGGCCGTTGTTGCCTTTGTGGATAAAGCCGGCGCAACGGCTGGCGATATTCACCACCTTGCCGACCAGGTCCGAGTTGACCTTCTGTACGAAGTCTTCCAGGTTCAGGTCGAGGTCATCCACGCCACGACCCAGCTTGGCTGCGTAGTAGTAGCGCAGGTACTCGGGGTTCAGGTGATCAAGGTAGGTGCGCGCCTTGATAAAGGTGCCGCGCGACTTCGACATCTTCTGCCCGTTGACGGTCAGGTAACCGTGTACGGCCACGGCGGTAGGTTTGCGGTAGCCCGCGCCTTCGAGCATGGCTGGCCAGAACAGGGTGTGGAAGTTGACGATGTCTTTGCCGATAAAGTGGTACAGCTCGGCGGTAGAGTCTTTGCCCCAGAACGTATCGAAGTCGAGCTCCGGGCGCTTGGCGCAGAGGTTCTTGAAACTGGCCATGTAGCCGATCGGCGCGTCCAGCCAGACATAGAAGTACTTGCCCGGCTCGTCGGGGATTTCAAAGCCAAAGTAAGGCGCGTCGCGGCTGATGTCCCATTCCTGCAGGCCGGAATCTAGCCATTCGGCAATTTTGTTGGCCACGGCATCTTGCAGAGCGCCGCTGCGAGTCCATTGCTTGAGCATGGCCTCGAAGTCCGGCAGCTTGAAGAAGAAGTGCTTGGAGTCGCGTAGTTCAGGTACGGCGCCGGAGATGGCCGAACGCGGATTCTTCAGCTCGGTTGGCTCGTAGGTCGCGCCACACTTTTCGCAGTTGTCGCCGTATTGATCTTCGGCCGCGCACTTGGGGCAGGTGCCTTTGATAAAGCGGTCGGCGAGGAACATGCCCTTTTCAGGGTCGAAATACTGGGTCACCGAACGGGTGGCGATATGGCCTTTGTCGCGCAGCGCGAGGTAAATCGAAGAGGCCAGCTCGCGGTTTTCGTCCGAGTGAGTTGAATGATAGTTGTCGAACGCCACGCCAAAATCGGCAAAGTCGGCGGTGTGTTCGGCCTGCACGTTGGCGATCAGTTGCTCGGGGGTGATGCCTTCTTTTTCGGCGCGCAGCATGATGGCTGAGCCGTGCGCATCGTCCGCACAGACGTAGATGGCCTGGTTGCCGCGCAGCTTCTGGAAACGCACCCACATGTCGGTCTGGATGTACTCGAGCATATGGCCAAGGTGGATCGAACCGTTGGCGTAAGGCAGGGCGCTGGTAACGAGAATTTTGCGGGCTTGGCTCATGGGATCGGCTGCACTGGTAACTCAGGGAAGCCGGCAACTATATAGGTGCGGCGGATATTTTTCATCCTTGCGCAGGCAATGCCTGCCGGTGTGACCCGATGCGGTTGGCCTGGGGTAAGATGCCCACCTGCTTTACTCAGCCTTTCGGAGCCTTCCATGAGTGTCGTTACCCGCGCAGCGGTCGAAGCCGCCTTGTCCCAATACACCGACCCGCACCTGAATCAGGACCCGGTCAGCGCCGGTTGCCTGCGTGAGGTGGATATTCAGGGCGGGCAGGTCAAGGTGCGTCTGGTGTTGGGTTATGCCGCAGGGCTGTTCAAGAGCGGCTGGGCGCAGATGCTGCAGATGGCCTTGGAAAGCCTCGACGGCGTCGAGCGTGCGCAGGTGCAGGTCGACTGCGTGATCGAGGCGCACAAGGCGCAGGATCAAGTGCCGGCGCTGGCCAATGTGAAGAATGTGATTGCCGTGGCGTCCGGTAAGGGCGGTGTGGGCAAATCTACCACCGCAGCCAATCTGGCGCTGGCACTGGCTCGTGAAGGTGCCAAGGTCGGCATCCTCGATGCGGATATCTATGGGCCGAGTCAGGGCATCATGTTCGGTATCCCGGAAGGTACGCGGCCGCAGGTGAAGGATCAGAAGTGGTTTGTGCCGCTCAAGGCGCATGGCGTGGAAGTGATGTCCATGGCTTTTCTCACCGACGAAAATACTCCGGTGGTATGGCGTGGGCCAATGGTGTCTGGCGCGCTGCTGCAGTTGATCACCCAGACCGCATGGGATGACCTGGATTACCTGGTGGTCGATATGCCGCCAGGTACCGGCGATATCCAGCTGACTTTGGCGCAGAAGGTGCCGGTGGCCGGTGCGGTGATTGTAACCACTCCGCAGGATCTGGCGCTGCTGGATGCCAAGAAGGGCGTGGAGATGTTCCGTAAAGTGAATATCCCTGTGCTCGGCGTGGTGGAAAACATGGCCGTGCATATCTGCTCGAACTGCGGGCATGCCGAGCATCTGTTTGGCGAAGGCGGCGGCGAGAAACTGGCGGCGCAGTTCGGTGTCGATCTGCTGGCCTCGCTGCCGCTGTCGATGGCCATTCGCATGCAATCCGATGGCGGTAAGCCAGCTACCATCGCCGATCCGGAAAGCCAGATCGCGATGATCTACCAGGAAACCGCACGCAACGTCGGTGCGCGCATTGCTCAGGGTGGTGTGCAACAGGTAATGCCAACCATCGTGATCAGTGAAGACTAAATCGGGTGTGGCGCACGCAGGTGCGCCACATGCTGCTCACAGATAAACAAGCGCCCATAAAAAAGCCCCGCACTAGGCGGGGCTTTTTCTCAAGCGGGTTAGTGCAGGTTATACAACCTGAACTTCCTCAGCTTGCATGCCTTTCTGACCACGGGTGGCAACGAAAGTCACTTGCTGGCCTTCTTTCAGGCTCTTGAAGCCATCGCTCTGGATAGCTTTGAAGTGTACGAAGAGGTCGTCACCGGACTGTGGGGTGATGAAGCCGTAGCCTTTTTCATCGTTGAACCACTTGACGGTGCCATTCTGACGATTCGACATGTTATGTCTCCTAACAAATTTATTAACAGCCCTGGAAAAGCCCAGGCCGGGACTGAGTGCAACGAGTACTAGGAGTCGGACGATGTTTGGATCGAAATCTAGGCATCAAGTAGCGATTCGCGGTGACACATGCAGCACAGTGGGCCAACCATACTCGCTTTTAACGCTAAGCGCGAATGCTCTGTGCATCTTTCTGTTATTTGGCGACAGATAGACGGTTTACCGTTTTACGTCCCGTGCTTGCTCAAGAGCCTTTGAACCCTGCCGCCGGCCCCGGTAAGATGCGTGCACTTTTCACCCTTCGCTACAGCAGGACAGCCGCCATGAGCATCAAATCGGATAAGTGGATTCGCCGCATGGCGCTAGAGCACGGCATGATTGAGCCCTTTGTTGAGCGCCAAGTGCGCGCTGAAGGTGCCCAGCCGCTGATTTCCTATGGCGTTTCCAGCTACGGCTACGATGTACGCTGCGCCGATGAGTTCAAGGTGTTTACCAACATCAACTCGGCAACTGTCGACCCGAAGAACTTCGACGAAAAGAGTTTTGTCGATGTGAAAAGCGATGTTTGCATCATTCCGCCTAACTCGTTCGCATTGGCTCGCACCGTTGAATTCTTCCGTATTCCGCGTGATGTACTGACCATCTGTCTGGGCAAGAGCACGTATGCGCGCTGCGGCATCATCGTCAACGTCACTCCGCTGGAGCCAGAGTGGGAAGGTCATGTGACCTTGGAATTCTCCAACACCACCACTTTGCCAGCGAAGATCTATGCCAACGAAGGTGTGGCACAGATGCTTTTCCTGCAGTCCGATGAGCCTTGCGAAGTGTCCTATAAGGATCGCGGCGGTAAGTACCAAGGGCAGCTGGGTGTAACCCTGCCTAGAGCCTAAGCGGTTGATGGAACGAAAAAAGCCGGGCAATGCCCGGCTTTTTCATGTGTATCGGAAACTCAGGGAACCAGTGGCAGTTCGCGCTTATGGCGAGTGGCGTCATAGGTGCGCACGATGATGGCGTATGCCTCGTCGCGAACTGGCTGGCCGTGCAGGAAAGCGTCAATTTCGCTGTAGGTGACGCCATGCGCTTCTTCGTCCGGCTTGCCGGGACGCAGTTCTTCCAGATCAGCTGTCGGTACTTTAAATACTAGGTTTTCCGGTGCGCCTAGGTGCTTGGCGATGGCGCGCACCTGGCCTTTAACCAGGCCCGACAGTGGCGCGAGGTCGCAGGCTCCGTCACCGAACTTGGTAAAGAAGCCCATCACCGCTTCAGCGGCGTGGTCAGTGCCAATCACCAGCCCGTTGTTGGCGTTGGCAATGGCAAACTGCGCAACCATGCGAATGCGCGCCTTAATATTGCCGGTAACGAAGTCGCGGCGGGGATCGCTGAGCTTCTGCAGATGAGTGACTTGCTCGCCGAGTCCCGATACGCTGTCCGCGATATTCACCGTGTCTTCTTCATCGGCGCGAATGAATTTCAGTGAGTCTTGGGCGTCTTGTTCATCGTGCTGGGTGCCGTGAGGGAGGCGTACGGCGATAAAGCGATAGGCCTGATCACCGGTTTCAGCCCGAAGCTCTTCCACAGACAGCTGTGCCAGGCGGCCAGCGGTCAACGAGTCGACGCCGCCGCTGATACCCAATACCAGCACCTTGAGGCCCGAGTTGCGCAGGCATTGCTTGATAAACGCCTTGCGCTTGTCGATTTGCGTGACCAGTGCGGCGGAGTCAGCAAAGGGCGGCACAACGTCAAGTTCAGCAGCGATTTCGGCTTGGCGGTTGCTCATTTCAAAGTCCTCACTGGGAGCAGAACAAGTGGCTTATGCAGGTCGCGCAGCAGAAATGCTGACGGTAGGGCATCAAGCGTTAGCGTAATGACAAAGCTTACGTTGAACCGGCTGTGAAGTGCACGCTAGAGCTGCATAACTTTAAGGCTTAGAGCCAGTCGAAGAAAAATGCTCAGCCGTGATCGAAAACGGTATGAGAGAGGGCTGCGCAGGCGTTGCACTGAATCGCGGGCAAAAGAAAGGGCGCTAAAAAGCGCCCTAAAACGATGATGATCTATGGAGTAAGTCCACTTGATCAGAGTGCTATGCCGCAGAATTGGTTCAGTGGCGGCCGACGAACGGTAGTCGGCCGCTGGTGAGCTTCAATTTGCAGGCATCAGCAGTAAACGTTTATTGCCATAGACCTTGTCGAGATTCTGCGATTGGAACGGGAAGCTCATGTAGCTGCCCTTGAGCCAGGCGTCGATGCCGTCTGCGTAATGCTTGCTGGCCGGGTTGCCGGATTGTCCGGAGCTGTTGAGCCCAATTAAGGGCTCTTCGCGGCCGAAGTCGACGACGATGCGCATAGCTGGAATGAGCCAGGTATCGAAGTTCTCGCCCCAGTTGTAAGCCGCCACATTCAGTGTGCCGTGGTCACCGCCCGCAGGGTAGGGGCCGCGATCCAGGTAGCTTTTGATGGCGTTGATGCTGGTGCGTTGGCTGGAGCTCATGTATTGCGCCAGTTGGCTGGTTTCGGTGGTCCAGTTGTAGGTGTGTAGCTTGCCCCATTGCCAAGCGCTGCGCTCACTGCCCAATTTGGTTTCAAGCAGGGTGACGGCGCCGGCCAGGCTGCGTGCCAAGATGGTCGGTTTATCTTCGCGCTGCGCCGTGCGGGTGTCATTCCAGAACGGGCTGTCTTCGCGGCCGAGCAAATGATCGGCCTGAGCGGAGTAGGAGTTATTAGCGGTATCGACCAGGGCTTTCCAGGCAGGTGTGCTGTCGGGGCCGAGTTCGTCGAGGAAGGTCTCCCGCGCGCTTTGGTGGAGGAATGCACTGTAGAGCGCGGCGTCCGCGGATGTTGCGGCCATTTTGCCGTCAAACTTCATCAGTCGGTCATGCGCTTCGCGTGCCTTGCTGCGCTCGATGGCGGGTAATGCATCAATGGCGGCTTTCAGGCCTTCAGCCATGCCTGGTGCACTGAACATGTTCTGCAGTTTGGCAACGAAGGGCGAGGTCTGGTCGTATTGCATGGCAATCATGCTTTGGGTGTCATGCCTGCCCGTTGCCGCCAGCGCGGCGATACGTTCGGCGCGTTCCGGGTAGAACCAGGAGTTGGACAGCTGCATGCCATAACCGCGCGGTACAGTGCGGTGGTTGGCGGTGCCTAGCCAGCCATCTGGCGGGTCCTGATCGTAGGGGTGCAGCATCGGGTCGGCGAAGCCGTCCCAGTCATACTGGCTGTCCCAGCCGGGGGAGGGCATCAGGCCCAGCCCTGAGCGGCGGTTGGGGAAGCGCCCGGTAACTTGCCAGCCGATATGCTGCGCATCGGCGAAGACAATGTTCAATGGCATGGCACGCACTTCACGGGTGGCCTCGAAGGCTTGCTCGACTGATTGCGCTCGCGACAGGTCGAAGAAGGCATCCAGGGTCTTGTCAGCTTCAAACTGCGTAGTTTTCAGGGCCAAACCGTAGCGACTGGTCAGCTGCATGGGCTGCAGCATGTGTTTACGCTCGCCCAGTACCGAGTTCAGCAGCGGGCCGTGGCGGGTTTCGAAAATGGTTTCGCGAATCGGCCGCTCACCTTTGATAAAGAAGGTTTCCTGGCGTTCCTGCGCCGGTAGCCATTTGCCGTCGGCCAGGTAGTGCAGACGGCCACCTTGTTGTTTGACTTGCTCAAGAAACAGATCCTGGTTGTCGCCCATGACCATGGTCATGCCCCAGCCCAGCTTGCCGTTGAAGCCAGCGACCACCGCAGGTACGCCTGCAATCGACACGCCCGCTGCCTGATATTTGGGTGAGCGAATTTGTACGAAATTCCACACGGACGGCATCGATAGCGGTAGGTGGGTATCGTTGGCCAACAGGCTTTTGCCGCTGCGCGTACGTTGCGGGGCAAAGGCCCAATTATTGGAGGCAGCCACGCCTAGCATATGAGCGTCAGCAAACTGGCTGACAGCGGCGCTGACATCACTCAAGCCCGCCAGTTGACCGTTAAGGTCGAGTCCTTTGAGTTTGGCTGCTTCTTCTAGGGGTAACGGCTCATCGGGGTAGGTTGGCAGCAGCCAGGCAAGCTGCTCGCTCCCGACCTTCTGCGCCAGTACCAAAGAGGCTATTTCTTCCTGCAGGTTGACCGCTAGGCCGAAATTCAGGAGGCAGAACACCAGTACCGAGTCTTCAGCCTTCCAGTACGCCGGGCGGTAGCCAGACTCGGCCAGGTCCATTGGCAGCTTGTCGCGGTAGCGGAACAGGTAGGCGTTGACCCCGCGGGCATAGACTTCGAAGAATTTTTTAATCCGAGGCGAGGCGTTGCTGTAGAGCACTTCAGCGCTTTTTTTCAGGTTAACCGCGCGCATGAAACGGTCCATTTCCAGCACACCGGGGCCGGCCATTTCGGCAAGCCGGCCCTCAGCCATCAGCCGTAGGCCTACCATTTGACTAAGCCGATCGCTAGCGTGCACGTAGCCCAGGGCGAACAACGCGTCATGGAAGGTGGTGGTTTCGATTAGTGGCATACCCAGCGGATTGCGGCGAATCACCACGCTTTGCGCCAGGCCCTTGACCCTCACGATGCCCTGATCAGGGTGCACGCTGTCGCTGTAGCGGCTGTTCAGAAATGACTGACAGCCCGTAAGCGCGACGACGGCCGTCAGTAAGGCGGCGAGGCTTAGATGGGCCATGGGGCGTAACGCGCGCGCTAGCATGCAGCAGGCTCCTTGCGGATGGAAAACGGTCGGTTGGAGTGTGCGCTTTCCAGAAGCGTAAGCGCGCAGGTGAGGAGTTACTAAGTTAGCCAGCCGCCATGCACCTGACAAGGCGCATGGTGAGTGAGTCAGGCGCTTTGCCGAAAAGGCGGTAAAGCCTCTTTTAGTAGCCAGCGAGCGGCTGCGCGGGCGGCTGCCTTGTGCTGCAACTCAAGCTCACTGAAACGTTGCTCATGCTGACGGCGTACGCTTCTTTCAAGCGCTTTCCAGTCGGCGTGGGTTGGCACCTGGGCGGTGGCGGTAAACAGCAAGTGAAAAACCTCACAGCGCGGGTCCTGACTGAGGCTGCTGTCGTAGTTATCCAGCAATACCTTGATCCGAATAGCGCCTTCAATCAGCGGAAGCTGACCCTCAAGTAAGCTGCTGGCAAGGATGCGCAGATCACCACCAATGCGTTCGCGCTGTGTATTGAGTGATTGAGCCTGGATTTTTTCCTGGGCCCAGACACGCCGCCACAGATGCAGGGCGTAGAGCGCGAGCGCGGCAATCAATACAGCACTGCCAAGCAGGACAAGCAGGGTGAGGTTGTTCATCACAGGCTTATGCGCCGTGGCATTTCTTGAATTTCTTTTCGCTGCCGCATGGGCATGGGTCGTTGCGGCCAACGTCTTTCAGGGCGTTGCGCGCAGGTTCCTGGTGGCCGTGGTTGCAGTGCGGGCCATGCACGTGGCCGTGATCATGGCTGTGTGCATGATCGTGGTCGTGGTTGCAGTCAGGGCCGTGGACGTGTTCTTGCTGGGTCATGCGAGTTACTCCGGAATGTAATCGCCGGGAATTATCTCGCCATTGCGCGACATGTGCACGCTCTGTCCGAAAAGCCAGCCGGTTTTTACTGCACCTTGAAGGCGGTAAGGGATGGGCTGGTCCGGTTTATCCAGGGCCTTGACGATCTGTCGCAGGTGGCGCCAAAGGTTGGTGCGTACCGGTATGGAAAAGTTGTGGTGGCCATGGGCCGGAACAGTAAATGAAACGCTCGATTCGCCTTCAGCCAGTTTGACCTGGTTCAGATGCACCAAATAGTCCATCCCGCGGACAGGCAGGCTGAAATTATTGGGGTTATCGATGCGAAAGCGCAGCGTGAAGTGCTGCTCCAACAGCTTGGCTTTGACGACGTCGACTTTAACGAGGCGTACTTCGGGCGACTTCAGATCGCCTGGAGAGGAGCATCCGCTAAGGCCTGACAGAAGGCCAAAAAACATCAATAGGCTGAGAATTCTTATCGTTTGCGCCTGATAAAACATTGCATACTCCGAATGACGCATCAGTGTAACAAGCAAGTGCTTGGCTGCCACCTGTTGTGACGGTAAAAAAACCTGCGCCATACTGAGCAACTAATAGGACAGGAGTATGACCATGGCTCGCTACGAAATTGCCTTCAGTGCGCAGCTGGTTCCGGGTGCCCAGTTGGAGCTGGTGAAGGCCAACCTGGCCAAGCTGTTTCAAGCGGATGAACAGCGCCTGGCGTTGCTGTTCTCGGGGCGACGGATCGTGATCAAAAGCAACTTGGATGCTGCGGGTGCGGAAAAATACCGCTCGACCCTAGAGCGGGCGGGCGCCGTTGCTGAAGTGGCTTGCCTGGATGATGAGATCGAGGAAATCGAGTTGACTGCGCCGCCGGCGATGGCCGTCACGCCGGTTGTGTCTCCGGCTGCTGCATCAGTGCAGGCGGGAAGTGGCCAGCCTGCTGGGCGCCTGAAGGTTGCGCCGCGAGATGAGTACATGGCCGCATTTAGCGAAGTTGATGCTCCGGATTTTGGCATTGCGCCACTGGGCGACGACGTTCAGGACGGCAAGCCGCAGGTGCAGGCGCCAGCCCTAGACCTGTCACAGTTCAGCTTGGCGCCGCCCGGCAGTGACATGGGTGAGGCTAAAAAAGCCCCAGCCGGACCACCACCGGATATTTCTCATCTGAAACTGCAGGATTAGCGTGCTATGCGCCGAGAGTCCAGGAGGAGGCTCTCGACGAAACACTGGGTGTCAGTGATCAGAAATAACTCGCACAGCACTTCTTGAATTTCAGTCCACTGGCGCACGGGCAGGTATCGTTGCGGCCAAGTTTCAGCTCAACTGTAGGGTCAATGAAATACCAGTGGCCGTTATTGCACACAAATGCCGAGCGTTCGCGGTGGTTGTGTGTGCCGCTTTCATCACGCCAGTGCGCGGTAAAGGTGACGTAGGCGTGCTGCGGTTCGCCTTCGATTAGCTGCGCTTCTTCAACCTCAAGCCCGAGCCAGGTGCTGCCCAGGCTCCAGGCCAAGATGGCGTCACGGTCGAGGCCAGCTTGCTGGGCGGCAAGTGTGCTGCGCACCAGATAATCGATCAGTCCCAGGGCGTAGGCGCTATAGCGTGAGCGCATCAACGCTTCTGCGCTAGGGGCTGGAATGCCTGCGTGATAACGACCGCAGCAGGATGCCAGCGGTTGGTCGCTGCCGCATGGGCAAGGTGTGCTGCTCATGGCTTTACCACCAGTACTTGCCAAAATTTTCCGGGTTGGCCCAGAACTTAGCGTTCAGCCAGTCAGGTACTTGCTTGTATTCCAGCAGGTCGTAGGTGAATAGATTGAGCGTCTGCTCATCGCGCTGGAAACGCTCACTAGCCTGAAGAGCCAAGGCAAAGAAGTCGGTTGCTTGCCACTCACAGGCCTGCAGATCGACCAGCACAGCCATCCGGCTGGCATTCAGGTTGCGAATTCCTCCAAGCAGCTCCAGCCCGGCACGTTTTGGCAGGTGTTCAAGGCAGTCGACAATCAGCGCCAGATCGAAACGTTGGGCGGCTACTTCATTAGATAGAACGCCTGCATCCGCGTGCACCAAGTGGCAACTTGGATGAGCCTGGATAAATGCTTCAATGGCAGGTAGTTTTCGGCTACCGACTACCAACAGGCGTTCTGGCGTGTAGCGTGCCAACAGGGCGGCAAGGGCTTGCTGGGGTGTTCGGGTGGATGGGGTTGCAGGCATAACGGCTCCTCGCTCAAGTGTGCAGAGACTAACGTGCTGCAGTAATGCGGCCTAGTGCGGATCGTGCTAGTAATGTGTTTGCATATTCTCTGGCATATTTTGTTACTGGCGTCTTTACTTCGTCAGTATCGGTTTTTGCCGATTTACCAATAGGAGACGTATATATGAGCATCACCAGGAAAGCATTACCCCTGATTGTCGCGAGTACCTTTTTGACCGGTTGTGCCGGGCTACAAAAAACGGATTGGCCAACCTGTGCCGCAATCGGCGGTGTAGGTGGTGCTGCTCTGGGCGCTATTGAAAGCTCCTCGTGGGCCGGTGGTGGTGCCGTCGTAGGTGCGGGTATGGCAGCTGCATATTGCTGGGTGCATGGCGCCAGCGATGAGCAGGTTGTTGTGGTTGAAGAGGTGGTTGAAGAAGTTGTCGTTGCTGAACCAGCTGAAGCCGTACGTGTAGAGCTGGACGTCAAGTTCGACTTCGACAAGGCTCAGGTCAAACCAGAAAGCTACGGTGACATCAAAAACCTGGCTGACTTCCTGACTCAATACCCACAAACCACCACCGTGGTTGAAGGCCATACCGACTCCGTCGGTAGCGACGCATACAACCAGACCCTGTCCGAGCGTCGTGCCAATGCTGTGCGTGATGTACTGGTTAACCAGTACGGCGTAGGCAGCGATCGCGTTAACGCTGTGGGCTATGGCGAAACTCGTCCGGTTGCGGACAACGCCAGCGCTGATGGTCGTGCCGTGAACCGCCGCGTAGAAGCAGAAGTAGAAGCTCGTCCTTGATCGTCTGACTCCAGACGTTCTGAAGAAAACAAGCCAGGCCCTCTAGGGGTCTGGCTTGTGTAGCTTCCAGGGTAGGTCTTTACTCCTAAGTTACCGGCAGTAGCCGGTATTACAGGAGATTCCTACCATGAGAGTTAGATCCATCGTGGGGCTAGCCCCCATTCTCTTGGTCAGCAGTGTTCTTTCAGGTTGCGTCACAACTTCCAGTACGGGAGATGCGCCGCTCAACCAAGGGAACTGGCCCCTGTGCAGTGCGATTGGCGGTCTGACCGGTGCAGGTCTGGGTGCAATCGAAAGTTCTACGTGGGCAGCAGGTGGAGCGGTGGCCGGTGCGGTCATTGGCACGCTGATTTGCTACGCCCAGGATGGTGATGAAGACGACGACGGCGTGTTTGACCGCCGTGACCGTTGCCCAGGAACCCCGCCTAATACACCGGTTCACCATAACGGCTGCCCGATCAAGGAATATGCCGGTACGCCTGCCGAAGCAGAGCCTGAGTCCATTCAAATGGTGGAGTCGGTTCGGGTAGAGCTGGATGTTAAGTTTGATTTCAACAAGTCCGATGTTAAAGAAGACAGCCAGGCCGATATCAAAAGCCTTGCTGACTTCATGAAGCAGTACCCGCAAACCACCACGACTGTTGAAGGGCATACCGATGCGGTAGGCAGTGATGCATACAACCAGGGACTTTCCGAACGGCGGGCGAATGCTGTGCGTGATGTACTGGTCAATCAACATGGTATCGACAGCAGCAGGGTTTCGTCGGTCGGCTATGGTGAATCGCGACCGGTAGCGGATAACGATACTGACTCCGGGCGTGCAATTAATCGTCGTGTTGAAGCGGAGGTTGAAGCGCAGCCATAACCGACGTGATGCGCTGTCAGGCCGTTGCGAACCCATCAGCCATGTTCGCAACGGCCTAACAGCGAAGCGTAGTTTTAAACCAGTAAAAGCTGTGAAGGCATTCGTTCCCCATGGTTTTTACTGGTCTTCTGGCAGCTCACTCCCAAAGCAGATAAGGTGCAGCGAAATAAAAAACTGCCGGGGGCGGATATGAAGGTATTTCTGACGTTGGGTAAGGTACTGACGGCATTATTCTGGGGGGTTGTACTGGCAAACCTGCTGCAGCCCTTTGCACAACCCTTTGCGCTGCTGTTGAACGGCGCTGGGGCTTTTATTCTGCTGATCCATGCCCTTGAACTGTGGCTTTTTAGCAAGCGCATCGCCGCTTGCCCCAAACCGGCTCACGAGCGTGTGCATGTCATGCTGTTCGGTGTGTTTCAGTTGCTGGGGCTGCCCGCTGAGCCAGTAGCCGAGCCTGAGCCAGCGCAGCAGATGGAGGCCGAAAATGCGTAAGCTCATCGTCCTCGCTGCGCTGTTCAGTCCGCTGGCATTAGCCCAGGCGGTGATTGAAGTTGATTCCCATGCGGTTATGCGTCTACCCAGCACTACCAGCGTGTTGCTGTTAGACCGTCTGGCGATTGCCGATAATGGCACCTTGCTGATTCCATCCGGCTTGACCGAAATTCGTGTCGCACAGCTGCACCTGGGGCGTGACGCGCGGCTGGCGATTGCCCCTGGTGATCAGGTGTTGCGCCTTGAAATTGAAACCGCCGATATTGCCAGTGGCGCACAGATCAGCGCGCGTGGCGCACGCGGCAGTGCTGAAAAGCCGGCGTTGCCGGGACGCAACCTGAGTCTGCGACTGCAGGCCGTTACCCTGGAAAATTTAGTGCTGGATGCCCGCGGCGGCACAGGTGCGCCAGGCTATGCAGGTCTAGCTGGTGCTGATGGCAAGCCAGGTGGCTGCACCTGGGGTGAAGCCAGTCGCGGTCATGATGGTTTGAATGGAGGCGACGGCCAGCCAGGTGCTGCCGGTGCGCAGGTGCGCTTGGAGGTGCCACAGGATTTCCCTGTTGAGCAGGTACAGGTGCGTTTGGATGGTGGCAGTGGCGGTCAGCCCGGCGCGCCTGGTGCAGGCGGTCAAGGCGGCGTGAGCAAGGGTTGCTGGTTGTACAGCACCGATGGCGCTCGCGACGGCAAGCCAGGGCAAGCAGGGCGGGCCGGTGAGTCAGGCCCTGCAGGTGCGCTGAATATCGTGCAGTTCTAAGTCGCGTTGAGTGCTAGCCGCTGCCCGAAAGCAGCGGCTGCGTAAGTAGGTTTAGAGCGAAGGGCGCAGGCCCGCGATTGTTACCACCAACAATCCCAGCAACAAGTTGATACCAACCAGTCGTCGAATACGCCCAAGCACGGCGCCACCATTCGGCCAATCCTCTGCCGCCACGGCGCGGCGTAACTCAGGCAGTTGAAGTGCCTGAATCCGCAGAAACAGCGCCAGCATGGCGATATACAGCCCCATCATGATGTGCACGTAGCGCGGTGCGGTATCAAAGCCGCTAAAGCGCAGGTGCAACATGCCTACACCAGTGACCGGCAGCACAATCACTGCCGCCCATACCCAGTAGAAAAACCGTGGGAAGACCTCCAGCCAGAGTTTCAGGCGCGGTGGGGCTTCCAGGGCGGCGACTGCGGCTGGGCGCAGGATCATCCACGCGAAGAACATACCGCCCACCCAGATTAGGGCTGCGAGCAGATGCAGGCTGTAGACGAAAGCGTATGGGGTCATGCAAGCACTCCTGTTGGTTGAGGCGCTATTTGCGATCTGCGGCGCGTCGGCCCTGCAGCGATAGATACAGGCTCTCGCTCGCGAGTTCGTAAACAGGGCCTAAGCGATTCAGCGCTGGATCGATTAGCGCGCTATGATAGCCGCCGATTACAAACACTGAAAATTTATCCAGCCTTTTCGCGTCAAAATCCCCATGCTCAGTACCGAACTCAAGTCCCAGATCCAGGGCGCTTACTCCCGTTTTCTCGAGGCCAAGTCGCTCAAGCCGCGCTATGGCCAGCGCCTGATGATTGCCGAAATTGCCAAAGTGTTGGGGGCGATTAAAACGGACGATGAAGGCCGTCGCCTGGGTGACCCTGCCGTCGTAGCGGTTGAGGCTGGCACCGGTACGGGCAAAACAGTGGCCTACAGCCTGGCGGCGATCCCCACGGCGAAGGCCGCAGGTAAGCGCCTGGTGATCGCCACGGCCACCGTGGCTCTGCAAGAGCAGATCGTGCACAAGGATCTACCGGACCTGATGCGCAATAGCGGGCTGAATTTCAGCTTCGCCCTGGCCAAGGGGCGGGGACGTTATTTATGTCTGTCCAAGCTGGATATTCTGCTGCAAGAAGGCCAGGCGCAAAGCGCCACCGCCCAGCTGTTCGAGGAAGAAGGCTTCAAGATCGATGTGGATGAGCAGAGCCAGAAGCTGTTCACCACGATGATCGAAAAACTCGCCGGCAATAAATGGGATGGCGACCGTGACAGCTGGCCGGAAGAGCTGGAAGACACGCGCTGGTCGCAATTGACCACAGATCACAGCCAATGCACCAACCGCCATTGTCCGAACTTTCAACAATGCGCCTTCTACAAGGCACGCGAGGGCATGGGTAAGGTCGACGTCATCGTCACCAACCACGACATGGTCCTGGCCGATCTGGCCCTCGGCGGCGGGGCGGTGCTGCCGGACCCGCGCGACACCCTTTACGTGTTCGACGAAGGCCATCACCTGCCTGATAAAGCCATTGGCCATTTCGCCCACTTTACCCGTTTGCGTTCGACTGCCGATTGGCTGATCCAGATCGACAAGAATCTGACCAAGTTGCTGGCGCAGAACCCGCTGCCCGGGGATCTAGGTAGGCTGATCGAGCAGGTGCCGGAATTGGCGCGGGAGCTTAAAACCCAGCAGCAATTTATGTTCGCCGCCTGTGAGCAGGTGGCCGACTTCAAACCGGGCGAAGATATGCAGGGCCGCGAGCGGCCGCGCCATCGCTTTATCGGCGGGGTGGTGCCGGAGCACTTGACCGAGCTGGGCCTGGAGCTGAAAAAGGGTTTTTCCAAGCTCAATGATCTGTTCACTGGCGTAACAGAACAGCTCAAGGAGGCCATGGATGGTGAGGGCTCTGTCGGTATCGCCAGTCACCAGGCCGAGGAATGGTACCCGCTGTTCGGCAGCCTGCTGGCGCGGGCCAAGGGCAATTGGGAGCTGTGGCTGGCCTTTACCGCTGAAGACCCGGAGGAAAGCCCGCCCATGGCGCGTTGGCTGACCCTGGCCGATAGCGGTGCACTGTTTGATATCGAGGTTAACGCCAGCCCGATCCTGGCGGCGGAAACCCTGCGGCGTAATCTGTGGAATGTCGCCTATGGCGCCCTGGTGACTTCGGCCACCCTGACGGCGCTGGGCACCTTTGATCGCTACCGTATGCGCGCCGGCTTGCCGAAAGTAGCGGTCACAGCGGTGGTGCCGAGCCCGTTCCATCATGCCGACGCCGGTGTGCTGCGGGTGCCCAACCTGAACGCCGATCCGCGTGATGCGGTGGCGCACACGGCTGCGATTATTCGCGAGCTGCCTGGTCTGGTAGAGGGTTCACGCGGCACCCTGGTGCTGTTTTCGTCGCGCAAGCAGATGCAGGAAGTCTTCGACGGCCTAGAGCGTGACTGGCGTAAGCGGGTGTTTATCCAGGGCAATTTGTCCAAACAGGAAACTTTGAACAAGCACAAGGCGCGGGTCGACAGCGGTGAAGAAAGCGTGCTGTTCGGCCTGGCCAGTTTTGCCGAGGGTGTCGACCTGCCGGGTGCCTACTGCGAGCATGTAGTGATCGCCAAGATACCCTTCGCCGTGCCAGATGACCCGGTGGAAGCGGCCCTGGCCGAGTGGATCGAAGCGCGTGGCGGCAATCCCTTTATGGAAATTGCCGTGCCGGATGCTTCGCTACGTCTGGTGCAGGCCTGCGGTCGACTGCTGCGCACCGAAGCGGATCGCGGCATTATTACGCTGCTGGACCGGCGTGTGGTCACCCAGCGCTACGGCAAGTCGATTCTTAATGCTTTGCCGCCATTTCGTCGGGAAATCAGTTAACACTTCACTGGCTTGGCAACTCATCACGCCATGTCGGTTCCAAGTGACGCGTAAACAACGTCCTGGTACACATCAGGACCTGAATTTGGCCTTGGGCATTACTGCCCAAGGTGGTTGAAGCAATGGGGGAGTGTGGTTCGTGAAGGGTAAGCGCAGGCTGCAAACGGCTGTTCTGGTATCAGCGCTCGCGGGCTTTATCGGTGCAGCCATGGCGAAAGAGCCGCAGGAGCTGTTCAACTTTGTGCGGCCGATGGATGTTGTGCAGGTCACCACGCAAGATGCTGACCTGCCTAATCGGATTGGCGAACCGACGCCGCAAGGCGAGGTGCTGCGCCGTGTGACCTTTCACCCCGCTGCACAGCCGAGTGTGAAGCTGACTCCGCAAGGCGGCAGCTGGGACTGGTCGCAGCAAACTCAAATGAGCCTGCGTGTGCAGAACGCCATGGATTGGGCGCTGACCCTGGATGTGCTGATCGAGAGCACGGATGGTCAACGCCTGAGTTCGCGCATTGCCCTGCCTGCCGGTCCCGCGCAAACCCTGTTGATACCCTTACAAGCCACGTCGCCCCGTGATCACGGCATGCGCGCCGGTGTACCGATGCCCTGGACGCACAAGGGCCAGCGGCTGCTGTTGGCGGACACCGTCACGGGAGCGCTGGACCTGAGCAAGGTCAGCGCGGTTACCCTGTCCATGCCGCAGCCGAAAGCCGCGCAACATATTCTGATCAGCCAGTTTGGCGTGAGCACTGAGAAGTTTTCGGCGGCGGCCTATGCCGGTATTGTCGATAGTTATGGCCAGTACACACGGGCCGATTGGCCGGGCAAGGTCAAGAACGACGAGCAATTGCAGCAGGCTGTAGCCCAGGAGCAGAAGCAATTGCATACCTGGCTGGCTGAACGCCCTGCGCAGGACAAGTTTGCAGGCTGGACCGGTGGGATGCCGTTTGAGGCGAGCGGCTTCTTTCGCACCGAGAAACGCGACGGCCGTTGGTATCTGGTAACGCCAGAGGGCCATCCGTTCTACTCGCTAGGCGTCAATGCGGTCACCGCGCAGCAGAGCGCTACTTACGTTGAGGGGCGTGAGGCGATGTTTGCCGGCTTGCCGCAACCGGGTGAGGCGCTGGCTGCCTATTTCGGCACGTCCGACAGCCGCAGCGACACCGGCGCCAACCAGGGCCGGGCTTTTGCCAGCGGGCGCTGGTTCGATTTCTACAAGGCCAACCTGCAGCGCAGCTATGGCCAGGTTGACCCCGCGGCCTGGCGTACGCTGAGCCAGGATCGTTTGCAGGCCTGGGGTTTCAATACCCTAGGGAACTGGAGCGAGCCGGCCTTTGGCAGCGATCCCCGCATGCCGTTCAGCATCCCGCTGTCGATTCATGGCGATTACGCCACCATCAGCACCGGCGTCGATTGGTGGGGCGCGATGCCTGATCCATTCGACCCGCGTTTTGCCATGGCCACCGAGCGCGCAGTGGCGATTGCTTCGCGCGATCACCGCGACAATCCCTGGCTGCTCGGTTATTTCGCTGATAACGAACTGGCCTGGGCTGGCCCGGCGGATGACCCCAACGGCCGTTACGCCCTGGCGTACGCCACGCTGCGCCTGACCACCGATGTGCCGGCCAAGCGCGCCTTCCTCAAGCAGCTGCGCGACAAGTATCGCAATCAGAATGGCCTGTCTCGCGCCTGGGGTATCGAGCTGCCGGCCTGGGAGCTGATGGAAGACCCTGGCTTTAAGGCGCCGCTGCCAAGCGCCGAGTACCCGGCCATCGAGAAAGACATGCAGGCATTCTTGCGTCTATATGCCGAGACCTACTTCAAAACCATCGCCGACTCGCTTGATTGGCACGCGCCCAATCATTTGCTGCTGGGTGGTCGTTTCGCCAGCAGTATTCCCGAGGCGGTGAATGCCTGTGCGACCTTCTGCGATGTGCTGAGTTTCAACTTCTATACCCGTGAGCCGCAGCACGGGTATGACTTTGCTGCACTGCGCGAGTTGGACAAGCCGCTGATGGTCACCGAGTTTCACTTCGGCTCGCGTGACCGTGGGCCGTTCTGGGGCGGTGTTGCCGAGGTTTATAAGGAAGAAGAGCGTGGCCCGGCCTATGCGCATTTCCTGGCCAAGGCCCTGGAAGAGCCGCAGATCGTCGGTTTGCACTGGTTCCAGTACCTCGATCAGCCGGTTACCGGGCGTTTGCTGGATGGCGAGAATGGTCATTTGGGTCTGGTCGCCATTACCGACCGGCCTTGGAATGGCTTTGTCAAAGCCGTGCGCAAAGCCAACCTCGATGTGCCTAAAACGCTGCTCAAGCCTGTAACTGCGCCAGTTCCTGCGGCTCCGTAAAGGGCTATTCGCCTAGCTGATAGTAGGATTACCAGCCTTGTGCTGGGTTCACCGCAGGCGTCAGAGCTGAAACAATCTGCTGAACATTTGGCCGAGTATAAAAAGGGGGCAGGGTGGTGCAGATACAGGGTTATTTCGACCTCAAGTTCGAAGCGCTGAGAGACGCCTTTGCGGCACTGTTCGATGAGCCGCAAGAGCGCGGGATGGCGCTCTGCGTGCAGGTCGGCGGTGAAACCGTGGTTGATCTGTGGGCCGGGGTTGCCGACAAGGAGGGTCAGCAGGCCTGGCACAGCGACACCATCCTTAACCTGTTCTCCTGTACCAAGACCTTTGCTGCAGTCACCGCCTTGCAGCTGGTGGGTGAGGGCAAGCTCGAACTAGATGCGCCAGTCGCACGCTACTGGCCCGAGTTCGGCGCCGCCGGCAAGGACAAGATCACCCTGCGTCACTTGCTCAGCCATCAGGCCGGGCTGCCTGCCTTGCGCGAGATGTTGCCGGCCGAAGCCTTATACGACTGGCATGCGATGACCACGGCTCTGGCCGCTGAACAGCCTTGGTGGCTATTGGGTGAGGGCCACGGTTATGCGCCGATCACCTATGGCTGGCTGGTGGGTGAGGTGTTGCGCCGGGTCGAAGGGCGCGGGCCGGGCGAGTCCATCGTCGCGCGTACGGCCAAACCACTGGGTCTGGATTTCCATGTCGGTCTGGCGGATGAAGAGTTCGACCGGGTGGCGATCATCTCCCGTGGCAAGGGTAACTTTGGCGACGCCGCAGCCCAGCGTCTGCTCAAAACCATGATGAGCGAACCAGCGGCCATGAGCACGCGGGCCTTCACCAACCCGCCGTCGATCATGACCAGTACCAATAAGCCTGAGTGGCGGCGCATGCAGCAGCCTGCGGCGAATGGCCATGGCAATGCCCGTAGTCTGGCCGGTTTCTACAGCGGTCTGCTGGATGGTCAGTTGCTGGAAAGCGAGTTGCTGGCCGAGCTGACCCGTGAACACGCGGTAGGTGAAGACAAGACCCTGCTGACCCGCACCCGCTTCGGTCTGGGCTGCATGCTGGATCAGCCCGAGGTTGCCAACGCCACCTATGGCATGGGGCCGCGCGCTTTTGGTCACCCTGGAGCCGGCGGTTCCATTGGCTTTGCCGACCCGGATCGGGATGTGGCCTTCGGGTTTGTCACCAACAACCTAGGACCGTTCGTCTTGATGGACCCTCGTGCGCAGAAACTTGCGCGTCTATTGGCTGATTGTTTATAGCCAGCTCGGCTAAACTGCTGCGCAACATGGCATGGCCCGCCGCCCGCGCGGGCCACTGACCGGCTTCTTTTTGCTTACCACGTGTGGATACCCGATGCTCGCCAACAAAACTCTCGCCATCGCTTTGTGTGTACTGATCAGCGGTTGCAGCCTTTTCGAGAAATCTGAAAAGCCCGCGCCGAAAGCAGTGCCAATGCCGCCGCCGGCAGTGACTCAGGCCTGGTTGGATGTGTACGAGCCGAAGGTGCGTGAAGCGATCAAAGGTACCCATTTCGAGTTTGAGCGTCGGGAAAATCTGCTGGTGGTCACTGCGCCGGTGCAGGGCTCCTTCAATCCGGACCGTCCGCACATGATGCTGCCAGCCACCCTGGCCCCGCTGAGCCGCATGGCCAAGTTGCTGGAAAGTGATGAAACCATCGGGGTGTTGATTCTCGGCCATGCTGACAGCAGCGGTGAAGTAAACGCCAACCGTGACCTTAGCCAGCAGCGCGCCCGTGCATTTACCTCGATTTTCCGCCTTAGCGGGCTCAAGCAGAACCGTTTAATGGTCAAGGGCCTGGGCTCGGACATGCCGCGTGCCGCCAACGACAGCCAACAAGGCCGTGCGCTGAATCGCCGGGTGGAAATTCTCCTGACCTCGAAAGCCACCCTGAACGCGCTGATCGCCAAATACAGCCAGCCGGCAGCGGCTCCCGCCCCAGCAGTTGCGGCCAGCAAACCCGTAGCAGACAAAAACGCCAAAACTGTTGCTAAGGCCGACAAGCCTGCCAGCAGCCAGTAAGGGCAGTGTCGCGGCGTGTTGCCGCAGATCAAGCCAAATAGAGCGCTCGCGGGTAAGCTAGGCACCATCTGTTCGAGAGGATGTGCCCATGACTCAAACCCTGGCTGATATGCGCCGTGACTACACCCGTGATGGCTTGAGCGAAACGCAGGCGCCGCTCGAGCCGTTTGCATTATTTGAGCAGTGGTTTGCCGAGGCGGTGAAAACCGAGCAGGTACCGGTCGAACCCAATGCCATGACCCTGGCGACCGTTGATGCCAACGGTCGCCCGCACTGCCGGGTGCTGTTGCTCAAGGGGCTGGATGCGCGCGGCTTCACCTTCTTCAGTAACTACGACAGCGCCAAAGGTCAGCATCTGGCTGCCAACCCCTTTGCCGCCATGACCTTCTTCTGGCCCAGCCTGGAGCGTCAGGTGCGCATTGAGGGGCGTGTTGAGCGGGTCACGGCCGATGAGTGCGATGCTTACTTTCAGGTGCGTCCGCTGGGCAGTCGGCTGGGGGCCTGGGCTTCGCCGCAGAGCCGGGTGATCGCTGATCGTGCTGAACTGGAAGCCCTGCTGGCCGAGACCGAACAACGCTTCCTGGATCGCGCGCCACATTGCCCGCCGCACTGGGGTGGCTATCGCCTGCTGCCGGAGCGCATCGAGTTCTGGCAAGGTCGCTCCAGTCGTCTGCATGACCGCCTCAACTTCCGTTTGCAGGGCGCCGACTGGCTCCGCGAGCGCTTGGCTCCCTGAGTTCTCATCAGTCGCCGGCATATTCTCCGGCGGCTTGCTCAAGCCAGGCGGGTAGGTTACTGCGCGTGATACCGGCGGCCTGGGCTTCAGCCAGGCAAGTAAGCATATAGCTGCGTTTGGCTGCGCAGTCGCCCGCCAGTGATAACGCCAGGTCGCGGTCCATCCAGCGTTTGATTCGCACATACAGCCACCAGTGGAAGTACAGCCCAGCCACACTGGTGATGGCGACGATAAAGTAATCCATAAGTCCTCCAAGCCAAGTCTTAGCTTAGGCTGATTGGGTATTGAGGTTGCACGCGGCGTGGTGTCGCGCTAACGCTCAGCATCGCAGCTTGGGTAAAGATTTGCTGCATATTGGCGGGTGACAGCTAAGCTGCGCAGGCGGTTTAATGAACACCTGCCTAACTGGAGAAATGATCATGCGTAACCCTGTTCTGTTGGCCGCTTCGTTCGCCGTGCTGACCCTGTTGGGCGGCTGCGCCTCCAGCCTGACTGGTGACACCTATTCGCGTGATGAGGCGCGAACCGTGCAGACCGTGCGCATGGGCACCATCGAAGCACTGCGCCCAGTCAAGATCGAAGGCACCAAGACCCCAATCGGCGCCGGTGCCGGTGCGGTTATCGGCGGTGTCGCCGGCAGTGGTGTGGGCGGTGGTCGCGGCAGTGCCGTGGCGGCCGTGATCGGTGCAGTGGCCGGTGGTTTGCTCGGCGCGATGACCGAGGAAGGGCTGACCCGCACCCAAGGTGTGGAAATCACCGTCCGCGAAGACGATGGCAGCATGCGTGCCTATGTTCAGGCCGTTGAAGAAAATCAGGTCTTCCGCGTTGGCGAGCGCGTGCGCATCCTGACGGTAAATGGCACCAGCCGCGTTTCTCACTGAGTTTTGAAAAGGCCGGATCAGTGCTGACTGATCCGGTTTTTTATTGCCTTTTTTCTAGATAAACCAGATGGTTATCCGTGTTTTAAGGGATTTTCAGGTGACTTCGCGGAAAACGGAGTGTTTAGTAATAATTCTATTCATGACGGTTAGCCGATAGTTATGGATAATCGCGCTCGCTGTTGTCCCGGCAGGCGCTCGTAACGCCGCGGTGCAATACTTTTGTGTGAGTGCGGCTTCGGTCAGTGCTATGGCGGGCCGCCAGTAAGCAAGTTAGGGAGTCAGCCGGGCACGGTAACGTGCCGGGTTCGTATTAAGGGGTTTTTCTATGACGCTTGCGCTGATCATCGCCTTGCCATTTCTCGGCATTTTTCTGCCATTACTGGCCGAGCGTCTGGGCCGTTCCGCCTGCGCAGCGGCAGCTGGTGTGGCGCCGCTTACGGCTTTGGTACTGCTGCTTTCGCAGCAGTCGGCGGTGTTCTCTGGCGAGCTGCTGAAGGTCAAGCTGGAGTGGTTACCGTCCCTGGGCCTGAATCTCAGCCTGCGGCTCGATGGCTTGGGCTTTCTGTTTGCCCTGCTGATTCTCGGCATTGGCCTGCTGGTGATTCTTTACGCGCGTTACTACCTGTCGAAGAAGGAGCCGATGGGGCGCTTCTTCGCCTTCCTCTTGCTGTTTATGGGCGCCATGCTCGGCGTGGTGCTGTCGGAAAACCTGCTGCTGATGCTGATGTTCTGGGAGCTGACCAGTCTGTCGTCGTTCTTGCTGATTGGTTTCTGGGGCGCCCGTTCGGATGCCCGCAAAGGCGCGCGCATGGCCTTGGCCGTGACCGGCGGCGGTGGTCTGGCGCTTTTTGCCGGGATTCTGCTGATCGGCCATATCGCCGGCAGTTTCGAGTTGTCCCAGGTGCTGGCGGCCGGTTATGCGATCCGCGCTCATGAGCTGTACCCGCTGGCGCTGATTCTGGTGCTGCTGGGCGTATTCACCAAGTCGGCGCAGTTCCCGTTCCATTTCTGGCTGCCCCATGCCATGGCCGCGCCGACGCCGGTGTCGGCGTATCTGCATTCGGCGACCATGGTCAAAGCCGGGGTGTTTCTCCTGGCGCGTCTGTATCCGGCGTTGGCAGGGTCGGAGTGGTGGTTCTACCTGGTCAGTATCACCGGCCTGGTGACCTTGCTGGTTGGTGCCGGGATGGCTCTGTTTCAGCATGACCTCAAGGGGCTGCTGGCCTATTCAACGATCAGCCACCTGGGTCTGATTACCTTGCTGTTCGGCCTCGATACCCGCTTGGCCGCTGTGGCAGCGGTGTTCCATATCATCAACCACGCCACCTTCAAGGCCTCGCTGTTTATGGCGGCAGGGATCATCGACCACGAAACCGGTAGCCGCGATATGCGGCGCATCAACGGTATGTGGAAGTACATGCCGCACACGGCGGTTCTGGCGATGGTGGCAGCCTCGGCGATGGCCGGGGTGCCGTTGCTCAATGGCTTCTTGAGCAAGGAGATGTTCTTTACCGAAACGCTCAATCAGCACCTGCTGGGCAGCTTCAACTGGGTAATTCCGGCGGCGGCCACATTGGCCGGGGTGTTCTCGGTGGCCTATTCGCTGCGCTTTATCCACGACGTGTTCTTCAACGGCGAGCCGGTCGACCTGCCGCATTACCCGCCGCATGAACCGCCGCGCTACATGAAAGTGCCGGTGGAGATTCTGGTGTTCCTCTGCCTGCTGGTGGGGATTATTCCGGCCTATACCGTGGCACCGTTGCTGGCTGCTGCCGCTTCCGCCACCCTGGGCGGTGATGTGCCAAGTTACAGTCTGGCGATCTGGCATGGTTTCAACCTGCCGCTGCTGATGAGCTTTATTGCCTTGTTCGGCGGGATTTTGGTGTACGTGTTCCGCCAGCCGCTATTCCGTTGGTATGCCGGGCTGCCGAGTGTGGATGCCAAGTTGATCTTTGAGCGCGGCATACAGTTGCTGGTCAAGGCGTGCAGTGGCTTTACCCAATGGCTGGAGAATGCTTCGCTGCAGCGCTATCTGGCACTGTTGCTGGCGGCCGCCTTGTTGGTGGTGACTCAGGGGCTGAGCTCCTTGCCGCAGATCAGTGGGCCGGTGGCGATGACCGAGATTGACGGCATCACTGCTCTGGGGCTGGGCATCATGGCGTTTGCCGCGCTGGTAACGGTGGTGTTCCACCGGCAGCGTCTGGTTTCGTTGTTGATGCTTAGCGTGGTCGGTCTGATGGTGGCCTTGGCCTTCGCCCGCTATTCGGCGCCAGATTTGGCCCTGACCCAGCTCTCGGTCGAGGTGGTGACCATCATCCTGTTGATGCTCGCCTTGTTCTTCCTACCGGCGCAGACGCGCATCGAGTCCAGCAGCCTGCGCGGCCTGCGCGATTTCACCCTGGCGGTTGGCAGTGGGGTGATGGTGGCGATGCTGGTGTTCGCCGTGCTGACGCGGCCGTACGACAGCATTTCAGCGTTCTTCCTGGAGAACAGCGTACCGGGCGGCGGCGGCACCAACGTGGTCAACGTGATTCTGGTGGACTTCCGTGGCTTCGATACCCTCGGTGAGGTCACTGTGCTGGCGATTGCGGCCGTGGGCATCTTTGCGTTGCTTGATGGTTTGCGCCTGTTCCAACCCAAGGTCGATGCACAAGGCCGCAACTGGGCGCGGGACCGCCATCCGCTGATCCTCGCCACCTTGTCGCGGGTGCTACTGCCGATGGCGCTACTGGTCTCTGTATTTATCTTCCTGCGTGGCCACAACCTGCCCGGTGGCGGCTTTATTGCCGGTTTGGTGACGGCCGTGGCGCTGATCCTGCAATACGTCGCCAGCGGCGTGCAGTGGACGCAATCGCGCCTGCCGCTGAATTACCAAGGCATGGCGGGCCTCGGCGTGATGATCGCCGGCCTGACGGGTTTGGGCAGCTGGCTGTTTGATCGGCCGTTCCTGACCTCGGCCTTCGGTCATTTCCATATCCCGCTGGTCGGAGAAATTGAGCTGGCTACCGCCCTGTTGTTTGACCTGGGCGTGTACCTGACAGTTGTCGGCGCGACCCTGCTGATTCTCGCCAACCTGGGCAAGTTGACCCAGGAAAAAGCTGTAGAAGAGGTGCTTTGAAATGGAAGCCATATTTGCCGCAACCTTGGGCCTCCTCACCGCAAGCGGTGTTTATCTGCTGCTGCGTGCGCGGACCTTCCCAGTGGTGCTGGGGCTGACGCTGATTTCCTACGCGGTCAACCTGTTCCTGTTTGCCATGGGCCGCTTGCAGGGCGGTGTGGTCACGGTGATTGGCAAGGGCAGTGTCTACGCGGACCCACTGCCGCAGGCGCTGGTGCTGACCGCCATCGTGATCGGCTTTGCCATGACCGCCTTCGTTGTGGTGCTGGCACTGCGCAGCGTGGGTGAAACCCAGACCGACCATGTTGACGGCCAGGAGCCTGCACAATGAATCATGGCGTGATCCTGCCCATCCTGCTGCCGATGTTTGCCGGCAGCCTGTTGCTGCTCGGTGCGGGCTTGAGCCTGCGGGTTAAACGCAGCTTGTCGCTGGTGGCAACCCTGTTGCTGCTGCCATTGAGCGGCTATCTGCTCTGGCTGGCTGATCAGGACGTGCTGCAGGTGTATGCCGCCGGTAACTGGGCGGCGCCGTTTGGCATCATCCTGCTGCTCGATCGGCTGAGCGCCTTGTTGCTGATGGTCACGGCGGTGCTGGGTAGCTTTGCTCTGTTGTATGCGGTGCGTGGCGACGATGAGCGCGGGCAGAGTTTTCATGCGCTGTTCCAGTTCCAGCTGATGGGCATCAACGGCGCCTTCCTCACGGGTGATCTGTTCAACCTGTTCGTGTTCTTCGAAATTCTGCTGATTGCCTCCTATGCGCTGCTGGTGCATGGCGGTGGGGCAGAACGAGTGCGCGCGGGGCTGCATTACGTTGTGCTGAACCTGGTGGGCTCGGCGTTCTTCCTGCTCGCCGTGGGCGTGCTGTATGGCATCACCGGCACCCTGAACATGGCTGATATGGCCATTCGCGTGGCGGCTGCCGGGCCGGATGATGCGGCGCTGCTGGGCGCTGCTGGCTTGCTGTTGCTGGTGGTATTCGGCCTCAAAGCGGCGTTTCTGCCACTGTATTTCTGGCTGCCCAAGGCTTATGCCTCGGCCACTGCGCCGGTCGCGGCGCTGTTTGCGATCATGACCAAGGTTGGCCTGTATTCGATCATCCGGGTGTACACACTGATCTTTGGTGATGAGGCCGGCAGCCTGGCCAACATGGCCAACGACTGGCTCTGGCCGATTGCCTTGCTGACCTTGGCATTGGGTGTGATCGGTGCACTGGCAGCCGTTAGCTTGCAGGGGCTCCTGGCGTATCTGGTGGTGGTATCGGTGGGCACTTTGCTCGCCGGCATTGCCATCGGCACTGAGCAAGCCCTGGCCGCAGCCCTTTATTACCTAGTGCACAGCACCTGGGTGGCCGGTGGACTGTTCCTGCTGGCGGATCTGATTGCCCGTCAGCGCGGCGATAAGCAGGCGCTGCTGGTGCAAGGTCCGGCGCTGCAGAACCCGCACCTGCTCGGCGGCCTGTTCTTCTTCGGCGCGATTGCCGTGGCCGGCCTGCCGCCGCTGTCTGGGTTTCTCGGCAAGCTGTTGCTGCTGCGCTCGCTGGAGCCGGGCGTGCAGGCGCTCATGCTGTGGCCCGTGGTGCTGGGCGGCGGCCTATTGACCCTGGTGGCCCTGAGTCGTGCCGGTAGCATGCTGTTCTGGCGTGTCGGCTTGAGCCAGCTGGACAGTGCCGAGCTGGATTACGGTCGGCTGTCAGCCTGCGCTGGTTTGCTGCTGCTCAGCCTGGTGCTGATGGTTGGTGCCGCGCCGCTGCTGAGTTATGTCGAGGCTACCGCCAGCCAACTGCATGATTTGGCGCTGTACCGGCAAATCATCGAATCGGGAGCTGCACGATGAAAGCACGTCGCTGGTTACCCCATCCGCTGCTGAGCGTGTGCCTGCTGTTGGTCTGGCTGCTGCTGATGAATGACCTGAGCCTGGGGCACTGGCTACTCGGTGCGCTGCTCGGCTGGGCCATTCCGCTGTTGACCCAGGTGTTCTGGATCAACCCGCCACGGGTGCACAAACCGTTCAAGTTGTGCCTGTTTCTGCTGCGCATCCTCGGCGATATCATCACGGCCAACCTGCAGGTGGCCAAGCTGATCCTTGGATCGACCGCCAAGCTGCGCCCAGCCTTCGTGGAAATTCCCATGCTGCTGGAAGATGAACTGGCCCTGACGATGCTCACCAGCATTATTTCTCTGACCCCGGGCACGGTCTCTGCCGACCTCAGTGACGACCGCAAGATGCTCCTGGTGCACGGTCTGGATGTGCCGGACCCTGACGCCTTGGTCGCAGAAATCAAACAGCGTTACGAAGCCCCCCTGCTGGAGGTATTCACATGCTCGCCTACGTGATCCCGCTGTGCCTGATGATCATTGGCGTGGCCCTGGTGCTGACCATGGCGCGCCTGATCATCGGCCCGGATTTGCCCGACCGTATCCTGGCCCTGGATACCCTGTATATCAACGCGATTGCCATGCTGGTATTGCTCGGTATCTGGCTGGGATCGGACCTGTATTTTGAAGCCGCCCTGCTGATTGCGGTGATGGGTTTTATCGGCACAGTGGCAGTGGCCAAGTATTTGTTGCGCGGCGACATCATCGAGTAACAACGTTCTACGGAGACTGCTGAATGGATACCTGGATCGAAGCGCTGGTGGCGCTGTTTCTGCTGATCGGCAGCCTATTCGCCTTGATCGGTGCGATTGGCTTGTACCGCCTGCCGGACTTTTTTATGCGCCTGCACGGCCCGACCAAAGCCAGCACCTTGGGCGTGGGCGGCATGGTGATCGCTTCGCTGATCTACTTCAGCTTTCGCGGTGAGGGCATTAGCTTGCATGAGCTGCTGATTGCCCTGTTTCTGTTTATCACCGCACCGGTCAGCGCCCACATGTTGGCCAAAGCCGCACTGCAGCAGAAGCTGCGAATCAGCGAGCAAACTCGCGGTAAGCCCTGGGAACAATAAGCCCACACAGTTCAAGGCGCTGACTGTATCTGTCGGCGTCGCGTATGCCTCTCTACACTGCAGCCTTTAGTCAGGGGCTTGGGTATGCAAGAGCGGGAAAGGGGCATCGCGATCATCTGCCTAGTGATCGCCATGGCGCTGTGGGGCAGTTCCTTTATTGCGCTGAAACTGGCCTTTGCCGAATTGCCGCCGCTGTGGGTGATCTTCGGCCGTATGGCCCTAGGCAGCATGGTGTTTCTGCTGGCCTGGCGCTGGCGCGGACAGATGCATTATCGCGCCGGTGACTGGAAGTACCTGCTTGGCCTGGCGGCCTGCGAACCCTGCCTGTATTTCCTCTTTGAAGCCCTGGCGCTGCAGCACACCAGCGCCGCGCAAGCGGGCATGGTCACGGCTTTGCTGCCGCTGCTGGTGGCGGTGGGGGCGTTTGTCTTCCTGCGTGAACGGATCAGTCGCATCACCCTGTTGGGGTTTCTGATCGCCCTGGTCGGCGCCGTATGGTTGAGCCTGGCCGGCAGCGCCGACGAGCACGCCAGTAACCCCATCCTCGGCAACTTCTACGAGCTGCTCGCGATGCTCTGCGCCATGGGTTACACCCTGCTGCTCAAGCACTTGTCATCGCGCTATTCGCCCTTTCTGCTGACCGCCATGGTGGCCTTTGTCGGCACTATTTTCTTTCTGCCTTTGGCTTGGTTCAGCGCGCCGTTGCCAACCAGCATCAGTCCCATGGGCCTGGGCGCGGTGGCCTATCTGGGCATTCTGGTCACGGTGGGCGCTTACGGGTTGTACAACTTCGGCGTCAGCCGCTTGCCGGCCAGCCAGGCCTCTGGTTTTACCAACCTGATCCCGGTGTTCACCTTGCTGTTCGCCATACTGTTATTGGGCGAAAGCCTGAATGGCATGCAGATGCTGGCAGCCGCCTTTGTGTTTGCCGGCGTGTTGTTGAGTCAGTGGCGAGGCGCGCGCGTGGTGCCCGCTGGTGTTCTGGATTAGGGGATAAGGTATGAGCGATTCAAGAAGCTGGGCGCGCGAAGCAATCCGCATCATCGAGGCGGATTTTCAGCGCAGCGCCGACACCCACCTGATACCCCTGTCGCTGCCGGGCTTGCCCGGCGTCGAGCTGTATTTCAAGGATGAGTCCAGTCATCCCACTGGCAGCCTCAAACACCGGCTGGCGCGATCGTTGTTTCTTTACGCGCTGTGTAACGGCTGGCTCAAACCCGGCGCACCGGTGATCGAGGCGTCCAGCGGTTCCACGGCGATTTCCGAGGCCTATTTCGCCCGCTTACTGGGGCTGCCGTTTATCGCGGTGATGCCGGCCAGCACTTCGAAGGAGAAGATCGCACAGATCGCTTTCTACGGCGGCCAGAGCCATCTGGTAACGGATCCGACGCAAATCTACGCCGAGTCTGAGCGCCTTGCGCGAGAGACCGGCGGGCATTTTATGGATCAGTTCACCTACGCCGAGCGCGCCACCGACTGGCGCGCCAACAACAACATCGCCGAGTCGATCTTCCAGCAGCTGCGCAGTGAACGTTTCCCTGAGCCGAGTTGGCTGGTGTCCAGTCCCGGCACTGGCGGCACCTTGGCGACCCTAGGGCGCTATGTGCGTTATCGCCGCCACAACACCCAGGTGTTGTGCGCGGATGCCGAGCGTTCGGTGTTTTTCGATTACTACCGCAGCGGTGATGCCAGCCTGTGCCTGAACCATGGTTCGCGTATCGAAGGTATTGGCCGGCCACGGGTCGAGGCGTCCTTTCTGCCGACGGTGATCGATGCCATGTGCAAGGTGCCGGATGCCTTGTCGTTGGCCGCCATGCATTACCTGGCGCAGCGCCTGGGTCGGAAAGTGGGCGGCTCCAGCGGTACTAATCTGATCGGCGCGCTGCTGGTTGCGCAGCGGATGGTCGCGGCGGGGGAGTCGGGTTCGGTGGTGGCGATTCTCTGTGATGGTGGCGAGCGCTATGCCGACACCTACTACGACTTCGCCTGGCTCAGTGCTCTGGGGTTCGATTTGGCCGCGTTAATAACTGCTGTTGCGGACTGTGCCGAGCGTGGCATTCCTTTGCCTGCTGACCTGCCCACCGCCGGTCTGTAGCTTAAACCGGCGGGCGGTCTGAGTTGCGCCATGGGCTGATCAGTAACCAGCAGCGGCGTATCAGGCTTCTGCAATCCCGAGCAAGTCGCGAATCAGCGCTTCGGCCACACGAATGCCATCCACCCCGGCAGAGAGAATGCCGCCGGCGTAGCCGGCACCTTCACCAGCCGGGTATAGGCCGCGAACGTTGAGGCTTTGCATATCCGCGCCACGAGTAATGCGCAGCGGCGAGGAGGTGCGGGTTTCGATGCCGGTGAGTACCGCGTCATGCAGGTCGAAGCCTTTTATCTGTTTGCCGAAGGCCGGCAGCGCTTCGCGGATCGCTTCGATGGCGAAGTCAGGTAGGGCCAGGGCCAGATCGCCCAGCTTGATACCCGGCTTGTACGAGGGCTCAACACTACCCAGCGCGCTCGATGGTTTGCCCGCGATAAAGTCGCCAACCAGTTGCCCCGGCGCTTCGTAGGTGCTGCCGCCGAGCAGATAGGCCTGAGACTCTAAACGCTCCTGCAATTCCACACCGGCCAGTGGGCCGCCTGGGTAATCCTGCTCTGGAGTGATGCCGACGACAATGCCGGCGTTAGCGTTGCGTTCGTTACGTGAGTACTGGCTCATGCCGTTGGTCACCACGCGGTTCGGCTCCGAGGTGGCCGCGACTACGGTGCCGCCCGGGCACATGCAGAAGCTGTAGACCGAGCGGCCGTTCTTGGCGTGGTGCACCAGTTTGTAGTCTGCAGCGCCGAGCTTAGGGTGGCCGGCGTATTTACCGAGGCGAGCACGGTCGATAAGACCTTGCGGGTGCTCGATACGAAAACCCACCGAGAACGGCTTGGCTTCCATAAATACTTCACGTTTGTGCAGCATGCGGAAAGTGTCACGCGAGCTGTGGCCCAGGGCCAGGATCACCTGGCGGCTGAGAATCTGCTCGCCGCTGTCGAGCACCACGCCTTTGAGCTGGCCATCCTCGATCAGCACATCGCTGACGCGCTGCTGAAAACGCACTTCGCCGCCCAGCGCTTTGATCTCTTCACGCATGGTGGCGACCACGCCGGTGAGGCGGAAGGTGCCGATATGTGGCTTGCTGACGTAGAGAATTTCCTCTGGCGCGCCGGCTTTGACGAACTCCTGCAGCACCTTGCGTCCGTAATGTTTGGGGTCCTTGATCTGGCTGTACAGCTTGCCGTCGGAGAAGGTGCCGGCACCGCCCTCGCCGAATTGCACGTTGGACTCGGGGTTGAGCACGTTCTTGCGCCACAGGCCCCAGGTGTCCTTGGTGCGCTGGCGCACTTCGGTGCCGCGTTCCAGCACGATGGGTTTGAGTCCGGCCTGGGCCAAAATCAGCGCGGCGAAAATCCCGCACGGGCCAAAGCCGACTACCAGCGGACGCTCTGCGAGGTTCTCGGGCGCCATGCCGACTGGTTTGTAGGCGGTATCCGGGGTGATGCTGATATGCCGGTCATCGCTGAACGTGGCCAGCAGCGCCGCTTCATCGCGCAGCTCGCAGTCGATGGTGTAGATGAAGTGCATTTCAGTGGATTTCTTGCGCGCGTCGTAGCTGCGCTTGAACAAGGTGAAGTCGAGCAGCTCGCTGTCGGCAATCCCCAGTCGCTGGACGATGGCCGGGCGCAGGGCCTCGTCGGGATGGTCGAGGGGCAGCTTGAGTTCGGTGATACGAAGCATGAGGGACGATCCACTTTCAGGGCCGGAGGCAACCCGGCAGCTTTTAAAAGGCGGCGATTATACGCCTGATCAGTGGTTAAAGGCCGCTGCCGATAAACGGCAGCGACCCGTCATGGGGCGCGCTCAACCCATAGTGCTAGCGCACCTCAGGCTTTACCCAAGCCAGCATCACGTCGAGCATGCGGTTGGCGAAGGCCCACTCGTTGTCATACCAGGCCAAGACCTTGACCAGATCGCCCTGCACGCGGGTGTGGCTGAGGTCGACCACGCAGGACACCGGGTAGCCGTTGAAGTCGGTGGACACCAGTGCCAGCTCGTTGCACTCCATCACCCCAGGCGGCAACTGCGCCGCGCCGGCCTGCAGCGCGGCGTTGATCGCTTCACGGCTGGTCGGGCGTTCGCTGGTAAAGGTCAGATCGACCAGCGACACGTTGGGCGTCGGTACGCGTATCGACAGCCCATCCAAGCGGCCGATCAGCTCCGGCATGACCAGGCCGATGGCTTTGGCCGCACCGGTGCTGGTGGGGATCATCGACAGCGCGGCGGCACGGGCGCGGTAGAGGTCGCTGTGGGTCTTGTCCAGCAGGTTCTGGTCATTGGTGTAAGAGTGGATGGTGTTGACCAGCCCCTGACGAATGCCCACGGCTTCGTGCAGCACCTTGGCCATCGGCGCCAGGCAATTGGTGGTGCAGGAAGCGTTGGATACGATCTTTTGATCGCCCAGCAGTTGATGGTTAACGCCGTAGACCACGGTCAGGTCGGCGCTGTCCAGTGGGTGTGAGAGCAGCACGCGCGGGCTGCCGGCGCTGATGTGCTGTTCGACCTGTTCGCGCTTTTTCAGTTTGCCGGTGCATTCGAGCACCAGATCCACCGCATGCTCACGCCAGGGCAGATTAGTCACTTCGCGCTCACGCAGCAGCTGGATCGGGTGGCCGTTTACCCGCAAGGTGTCGCCGTCCAGGCTGATATCGCCAGGAAAGCGGCCGAAGGTGGAGTCGAAGCGGGTGAGGTGGGCGAGGGTGCTTTGCTCACCCAGGTCATTGATCGCGGTGAGGTGGATCTGCTGCTCCAGTTTGCGCTCGAACAACGCGCGCACCAGGCAGCGACCGATCCGTCCATATCCATTGATAGCAATGCGCAGCATAACGATATCCCTTTGGCTGTCTTCACTTGCAGCTTAGGCCAATCGTCTGCCGCTCGGCTGATCTATCTCAGCTATCTGATTGCTAATCGTTGCGCGCGCCGCCGAGGTAGGCGCAGCCCCGCAGGACTTGCCCATTAAGACGCAACTCGGCGCTCAGGTGTTGCACCGCGCCACTCATGCCGTCGACGCAGCGCTGGCGGGCAACCCACAAATCAAGGCGTTGGCCGTTGGCTTCGCTGCTCAGGTTGAGGCGGCCTTCGGGCAATTGCTCTTCCAGATACGGCAGCGCCTGTGGCTCCTGGCCGGGGCGGTTGAGGATCAGGCCCTGATTGCTTACCGCGATATTCCAGTCCGGCTCGTGGCCGCTGGCACGCAGGAGGGTGCGGGCAAAGTTGATGTCTGTGCAGCCATGGCCTTCAGCCTGTACCCGGTACACCTGGCTCGGCACGAACTGGCCATCGACACCTTTCTGCGCATTGGCCTGCAGCTGGCCGCGCATATCGACATACAGCGTGGCGTGGCCGTCAGCGAACAGCGTGCTGGCATCGCTGCTCAGCTCGGCGGCGCTGTCTTCCTTGAGGATAAATTGACGTTGTTCCTGGCAGGGGCGAAACAGCAATTGGCCCGCATTCAGGCTGAGCTCGCCCTGCATGCGCGTCTGCTCGATCACCGGCTCGGCGGGTTTATCGGTAAACACCTGGCAGCTGGCGAGCAGTGGCAACAAGGCAAAGCAAAAAGGGCGGCTGAAACGCATTGTGGCACTCCTGAAAAGTGCGCTCACGTTACCTAGGCCCCTGGCGTATCACAAGGGCATGCCGCCCCTGACGACGGCATTTTCAGCCGCGTTTGTGGCGGACTCGCCGTGTTAAGTCCGCTCGATAGGGCCTGAGTGGCGAGCGAGCTAAAACCCCGCAGCATCGGCGTCTGCATGTGTTGTCATCGATTTAATCTGCGCGTTATAAATTTGGCGCTATTAATGTGACGCTCTGGTGAGTCTCGTCGTCATGCTGTGCACTCCGGGTAATCCCTGGCGTGTGGTTTCAGCGTGATACTTGCTGATTCCTTTCTAGCTACAGTTCGCCGAGTCCTCGGCAATCCCGTCCAGACGCGCTGCCACAACAATAACTCCAGCTGCTGATTTGGCTTTTGATACGTACGTTGGAGAGAGGCCGTTTTATGAATACCTGGTTTGCCAATATCAGCGTCACCCGCAAGTTGCTGATAGGTTTTGGCGTTGTGCTGGCGATGACAGTGTTGATGGCCTGGACGGGCTGGAGTGGGCTGGGCAGTGTGATTCAGCGCGCTAACTGGATGAGCGACATTACTTACCTGAACAGCAGCCTCACCAATCTGCGTATTGCGCGGTTGCAGTACATGATCGCTAACGGCGATTTGCCCACCGCTGAACGCCTACAGTCGACCTTAAGCACTTACATTGCCAAGCAAGAGGCGCTTCAGGCTTCGTTCAAGAATCCGGTCAATGTGGCGTTACTCAAGAAGCAGGGTGCGATCAACGATGAGTACCAAGTGTCCTTGAATGCCATGAAGGTCGCTTATAAAGAAGCCAATGCAGCTAATGAGGTGTTGGCCCTGAGGGCGGCCGAGGCCGTTGAGCAAGTTCGCCAGATCATGGCGATTGTCGTGCAATTACCCGAATTTGATCCGCAGCGCTTTGTTCAGTATCAGGCGATTACTGACAGCAGGGCCGAGTTGCTACAGGTGCAACACCTGGTCAGTGTGTTCCGTAACAATGCCAGCCCCGCAAATGAGTCGGCGATGATTCAGGGGGTTGAGGCGATCATGGCAGGGCTGGCGGAGGTGAGTCGTGCATTCGTCGGGTCACAGCAAGCCGCTGTGTTGCAGGTTGAGCGTAGTTTGGCGCAGTACCGGGATGCGGTGTTGGCGTTGCGTGATGCCACGCAGGCCATTGCGCGTGCGCGTCAGGAAATGACCGTGCAGGGGGCTGAGATTGTCAAAATCAGCGACGAGCTTTACAGCTTCCAGCTTGACCGTCTGGCGGTCGAAAGTGCGGCGGCGCGCTACCTGCAGGTGACGGCTACAGCGCTGGCTTTGCTGCTTGGGCTGCTTGCTGCATGGCTGATTACACGGCAGATCATTCGCCCACTGCGTGCGACGCTGTTGGACGTTGAGCGCATTGCCAGTGGCGATCTGACACCGAGTGCCGCAGTGGTGCGTCAGGATGAGTTGGGTGTGTTGCAGCAAGGCGTGCAGCGTATGGCCAGCACCTTGCGTGAGTTGATTGGCGGAATTCGTGACGGTGTGAGCCAGATCAGCAGTGCTGCCGAGGAACTGTCTGCCGTAACCGCGCAGACCAGTGCTGGGGCCAATAACCAGAAGAGTGAAACCGATCAAGTGGCCACCGCCATGCACGAGATGTCTGCCACCGTGCAGGAGGTTGCGCGCAATGCCGAGCAGGCGTCTCACGCCGCGACGGACGCTGACAGTGAGGCGCGTAAAGGTGACAAAGTGGTAGCCCAGGCCATTGCCCAAATTGAGCGTCTGGCTGAGGAAGTGGGGCGCTCCACTGGCGCCATGACGGCTCTGCAGCAAGAAAGTCAGAAGATTGGCAGTGTGATGGATGTCATCAAGGCCGTGGCTGAGCAGACGAACCTGCTCGCACTCAACGCGGCTATTGAGGCTGCGCGCGCCGGTGAGGCGGGTCGAGGTTTCGCGGTGGTCGCGGATGAGGTGCGTGGTTTGGCTCAACGCACGCAGAAGTCCACTGAGGAGATCGAGGGCTTGGTTGCGGGGCTGCAGAATGGCACGCAGCAGGTGGCCAGCATCATGTTGAGCAGCCGTACCCTGACGGACAGCAGTGTCGAGCTGACCCGGCGCGCGGGTGATTCGCTGGAAAGCATTACCCGTACAGTGTCGAATATTCAGTCGATGAATCAGCAGATTGCAGCGGCGGCTGAGCAGCAAAGTGCGGTGGCTGAAGAGATCAGTCGCAGCATCATCAGCGTGCGGGATGTGTCCGAGCAGACGGCCTCTGCCAGTGATGAAACGGCACGGGCCAGCGTTGAACTGGCGCGTCTGGGTAATCAGCTGCAGATGATGGTGAGTCGTTTCCGGGTCTAGCTGCTGCACTGACAGTTGAACGCAAACGCCCCGCAATGCGGGGCGTTTTTGTGTGGCGGGCAACTATCCGTTGGGTCAGATCAGCTCGGCCCACATGTCGTATTCATCGGCATCGACGATGCGCACGCGGACCTTGTCGCCCGGATTGACGTCGGTGCTGGCGATAAACACGCTGCCGTCGATTTCCGGCGCATCAGCGTAGCAGCGGGCAACGGCGCCTTGGTCGTCGACTTCATCGATCAGCACGTCCATCTCCTTGCCGACCTTGAGTTGCAGGCGGGCGGTGCTGATGGCTTGCTGGTGTGCCATGAAACGGTCCCAGCGATCCTGTTTGATGTCATCGGGTACCGGGTTGTCGAGCAGGTTGGCCGGCGCACCTTCTACGGGGGAGTATTGGAAGCAACCGACGCGATCGAGCTGCGCTTCGGTCAACCAGTCGAGCAGGTACTGGAAGTCTTCTTCAGTTTCGCCGGGAAAGCCGACGATAAAGGTCGAGCGGATGGTCAGCTCCGGGCAGATCTCGCGCCAGGCTTTGATGCGTGCCAGGGTCTTGTCTTCGAAGGCGGGGCGCTTCATCAGCTTGAGCACTTTCGGGCTGGCGTGCTGGAAGGGAATATCCAGGTACGGCAGGATCTTGCCAGCGGCCATCAGCGGGATCAGCTCGTCGACGTGTGGGTAGGGGTAGACGTAGTGCAGGCGCACCCATACGCCCAGGCTGGAGAGTGCTTCGCACAGTTCGGTCATGCGGGTTTTCACCGGCTGGCCGTTCCAGAAGTCGGTCTTGTATTTCATGTCGACGCCATAGGCGCTGGTGTCCTGAGAAATCACCAGCAGCTCTTTGACGCCGGCTTTGACCAGGCGCTCAGCTTCGCTGAGTACTTCGCCAACCGGGCGGCTGACCAGTTTGCCGCGCATCGACGGGATGATGCAGAAGCTGCAGCTGTGGTTACAGCCTTCGGAAATCTTCAGGTAGGCATAGTGACGCGGGGTGAGTTTGATGCCCTGCGGCGGCACCAGGTCGATCAGCGGGTTGTGGTCCTGGCGCGGCGGCACGACTTCATGCACGGCGTTGACCACTTGCTCGTACTGCTGCGGGCCTGTCACCGAGAGCACGCTGGGGTGCACGTCGCGGATGCTGCCTTCTTCCACGCCCATGCAGCCGGTGACGATCACTTTGCCGTTTTCTTTGATCGCTTCGCCGATCACTTCCAGGGATTCGGCTTTAGCACTGTCGATAAAGCCGCAGGTGTTGACCACCACCACATCAGCGTCCTGATAAGTCGACACCACTTCATAACCTTCCATGCGCAGCTGAGTCAGGATGCGCTCAGAGTCCACCAGCGCCTTGGGGCAACCGAGACTTACAAACCCCACTTTGGGTGTGGTAGTTGACATTGGGCTTACCTCATCGGGTGCTCTGTGTGGCACCGCTGATCAAAAAGTGCGCAATTCTAGCGACGCTTTACGAGATTATCCAGCACCGTCGATAGCTTGGTGTGCCTAGCGTGACAGTAAACTTTTTGGGGTGGATTACCTGCTGTACACGCAGCTTGGTTCCGTTGGGTCAATCTGCGTCGTGAATACTGTGAAAGATGACGTGCCCCTGATGTTGGGCTATCGCTCAACGGGCGCTTTTGGCTGATATTGGCCGGTCTCAATCGGCAGCAGTCGGCCAACAGCAGTCATCCGGCTTATACAAAATTATGGGCGATTCAGGTGGCAGGCCTGAGGCGGTGAAAAATTGGATCGTAGCTACCAGAGCTATACTTCAGCGATGCGTGAACGAAATCGAATCAAATACCAATCGCTAACGGAGCGTGCTGAGTAACTTAAATATCGCGCCAGCTTATTAGGTGATCGGCCTTGGGTAGTGCTTGCTCACTATGGCCCAGAAGCAGCACTGTGCGGCCCTGTAACCACGCGTCAATGCGCGGTTTGATGCGTTCGCGTGTGGCCAGATCAAGCCCGGAGTAGGGCTCGTCGAGTATCACCAACGGCGCGTTACGTAGCAGCACACGGGCCAGCGCTAAGCGCCGACCTTCACCGCCCGAGAGTTGTTTGCCGGTTTCGCCTACCCAGGTATTCAGGCCGTTAGCCGTGCCTTCAACCGTGTCGGCGAGGTCGACCATCTCCAGTGCCCACCACATTCGGTCATCACTTGCATCGGGCTGGCCGAGCAGCAGGTTGTCGGCGATGCTACCGTGTAGCAGTTCGGTCTCTTGGGTCAGGTAAGCTACTTTGCTGCGCCAAGCGTCGAGATCAAGCGCCGTTAACGCTATATCAGCTACGCACACCTCGCCGCTGTCGGGGTCGATCAAGCGTGCGGCCAGTGCAGCTAAGGTTGATTTTCCGCAACCGGATGGTCCAATTACCGCTAGGCGCTTACCCGCCGCTATGTTCAATTTCAGTTGGCTAATACCGGCATACGCCACGTTTACCGCCTTCCAGCTCAGGACCATGACCGCAGGTACCGGTAGCGGCGCTATAGCGCGGGGCAAGCGTCCAACAATCGCCACCTGTTGGTTCAGCCGTGCTGCGGCAGCGGTGGTTGCGCCCCACTGGGCGAAGGCGGCGGGTAACACGCTAAAGGCTTCGTTAAGCCCCATCAGCGCCAAGGCGATCATCACCATCAGCGGTCCGCTGAGCAGCCCTTGCTGGTAGGCAAATACGCCAGCGAACAGGCCGAGCAGACTGGCCCCTAAGACACCGAATAACCCTAGTGTTTGAAACAGCACCACACGGCCTTGCAGGCTTAGTTGCTCAGTCAATAACTGTTGGCTGCGGCTAAGTAGAGCTTGTTGATGCATGGCCAGACTACCGGCAGCAGACAACTCAGCTAAGCCCTGCAGTTGCTCGATGCACTGCACGCGCAAGCCATCCAACTGCTCGACGCGGTTAGCACTCAGGCGCAGACCGGCGGTGGCCATGCCGGCGGTTACCAGTAGCAACAGCGCCAGCAGCACTAACAGCAGCGTTAGCGCCAGCATCGGATGAAAAAGCGCGACCAGCCCGCACACCAGCACAATCGCCAGTAAAGCCACAGCTGGTGGGGCCAGCAGGCGCAGGTAGAGCGTATCCAGCGCATCAATATCGGCGGTCAAGCGGTTGAGCCACTGCGCTGCGCGCAGCCGACCCAAGGTGGCACCGTCCAATTTCGCCAAGGCGCTAAAATGGCGAACGCGCAGATCGGCCAGCAAGCCAAGCACGGTGTTGTGGTTAAACACCCGCTCGGCATAGCGCGCTACCGTGCGCGACAGGGCAAAAAAACGGATGCCGCTGCCCGGCACATAAATATCAAAAAATACTTTTTGCCCCGCGGCCCAAAGCAATGCAGTGACTCCGGTGGCGGTAATAAACCATCCCGACAAGGCCAGCAAGCCGATAGCGCTTAGTACGGTCAGCAGCATTAGCAGGGCGCCTGCTAACAGGCGCCCGCGCCAATGGCGCATGTCGCGCAGCCAGGGCAATAACTCAGTCATCGGCCAACGTTCCGTTGTTCAAGCGTACAACGCGATCAGCCATGTGCATCAGGGCCGGGTGGTGGGTGGCGATGACCACTGTGCGGCCGGCTGCTGCCAGCGCCTGTAAGGCTTTGACCACGTCAGCTTCGCTCTCTTCATCCAGGCTCGCGGTGGGTTCATCTAGCAGCACCAAGGCGGCGTCGTTCAGCCACACCCGCGCTAACGCCAAGCGCTGCGCTTGGCCGCCTGAAAGCCCGCGACCGCTTTCGTCCAGCAGGCTATCGAGGCCCTGTGGTTGAGCGGCCAACAGTTTACTCAAGCCCACAGCCGCCAGTGCCCGCTGCAAGGCGGCCGCGTCTGCATGGGGCGCGGTGAGGCGCAGGTTATCGGCCCAACTGCCCTTAATCAGAAACGGCCGCTGGCCCATCCACGCCAGTGGTTGCTCACCCGGCGGGCGGCCGAACAGGCTGATATGACCGGCATCTGGCTGGATAAAACCGGCTAGGCAATGCAGCAGACTCGACTTGCCTGACCCAGAGGGGCCGACCAGAGCCACCACCTCACCGGCCTTAATGCTCAGGTTTACGTCACGCAGGATTAAGCCGCGACCGACATAACCAAGCTGCAGGTTCTGCACGGTGATGCCGTTGGCGTCGCCGCCTGGCTGTTGCGCGGTTAGTTCCGGGATGGTGCTACCCAGTGCCTCCAGTTCCGCCAATGCATCAGCTGCTGCCAACGCCGCTGCGCGGTCGTGATAATGCTGGGCCAAGCTGCGCAGCGGCTGGAAGAACTCCGGTGCCAGCAGCAGGATAAACAAGCCGCTAAAGAGGGTCAGCGACGGCGATGGGCCGTAGCTGATGTAGCCGAGCAAGCCAAAGCCGATGTACATGGCCACCACCGCAATGGCCACCGAGGCAAAGAACTCCAGCACCGCCGACGAGAGAAACGCCACCCTCAGCGTCTCCATCGTTACCTTACGGTACGCCTGAGTAGCTTCTTCGATACGACTGACTGAGCGCTCAACCTGACCGAATAATTGCAAGCTGGTGAGGTTGCGCACCCGGTCGAGAAACTGTCCGGCCATGCGCCCGGCCTGCAGCACATGGCGCTGGCTAATGCGTTCGGCGTGCATGCCGACCAGGGCCATAAATAACGGAATAAGCGGTGCGGCCAGCAAGAGAAACAGCGCCGCAAGCCAATCCAGCCAGAACACCAGCGCCACCAGCATCAACGGCACCAGCGCCGCCAGCCATTGCTGCGGCAGGTAACGGGCGTAATAGCCATCGAGGGCGTCGACTTGCTCGACCCATTGGTTGGTGAGGCTTGCACTGGGCAGCGCTGCCAAACGCACCGGCCCGAGCCGGGCCCACAAGGCGCTCAATTCCCCCCGCACCTGTTGGCGAACCTTGGCGCTAGCCAGTTGGCCTAGTCGCTCCTGCACGGCAGCCGCTAGCACGCGCAGCAACACCGCCAACAGCAACGCAGCCATCGTTGGCCACAGGCTATGCGCCGGGGCCGCGTCGATCAGCAAGGCGTGCACCAGCCAGGCCATCAATCCCATTTGCGCCGCAATCGCCACACCGCCCAGCATGCCGGCCGCCACCGCGCCATGCAGCAACGGGCGAACGGCATGCTGCTGGCGGGTCAGCCAGTGGCGGCTGCGCTGGCTGCGGGTTTTATCAGTGATAGCCGACACCTGCTTTTACCTTGCCGCGGAACACCCAGTAGGTCCACGCGGTATAGGTCAGCACGATAGGGATGACGAACAACAGACCCAGCAGCAGAAATAATTGCGACTCGGGTGCCGATGCAGCGTCCCAGATAGTGTGATTAGGCGGGATAATGTATGGCCATTTGGTCATCAACAACCCCAAATAGGTGAAGATAAATAGGCCCATGGTTGCCATAAACGGCATGGCTTCACGACGCTTGAGCAGGCTGCGGAAAATCTGTAGCGCGCACAAGCCGGCCAATACAGGGAAGGCCCAGATCAGGCTAATTGAGGTGAACCAGCGAGCATAGGCGTTCGGGTCTACCGATGGCGTCCAGACGCTGATGGCGACAAACACCACCAACACCGCCGCTAATAGCTTCGGTGCCAGCGTGAAGGCCCAGTCCTGAATGTAGCCTTCGGATTTCATGATCAACCAGGTGCAGCCGAGCAAGGCGTAACCGGCCAGCAGGCCGATGCCGGTGAGCACGGTGAACGGCGTCAACCAATCCAGCGCACCGCCCACATACACCAGCCCCTCGGTATTGAAGCCCTGAATGTAGGCGCCCACTACCGCACCTTGGGCGAACGAAGCAATGATCGAACCGCCGGCAAAGGCCCAGTTCCACAGGTAGCGCGAGGTGTTTGCTTTGAAGCGAAACTCAAACGCCACGCCACGGAAGATCAAACCCGCCAGCAGCAAAAACACACCGATGTACATGGCCGGCAGCAACACCGAGTACACCAGCGGAAAGGCCGCTAACAGGCCCGCGCCGCCTAGCACCAGCCAGGTTTCGTTACCGTCCCAGACCGGTGCCACCGAGTTCATCATAACATCGCGGGCCTGCTCGTCCGGGGCGAAGGGGAAGAGAATCCCCACGCCCAGGTCAAAACCGTCCATCAACACATACATGATGATGCCGAAGGCAATGATCCCTGCCCAAATGAGTGTAAGGTCAAAAGGCACCATTTCAATTGTCCCCCTGTTCTAGACGTACATGGGTGGCCGACAGCGGACGTGCTGGGCGTTCCACTTCGTGGGTTTCTTCGGCACTTAAGTCTTCTTCGAGTCCGTCCTGCAACACGCGGAATAGGTAATACAGCCCGGCACTGAAGACCACGGCATAGACCAGGATGTAACCAATCAGAGTGAACAACGCCATGCCGCCAGTAAGTGAAGGCGTTAACCCTTGCGCGTGTGTCATCACTCCGTAGATCAGCCAGGGCGCACGCCCGGCCTCAGTTACAACCCAGCCGGCGAGCACAGCCAGAAAAGGAGTAACACTCATCCAGCGCATGCCATTGAGAAACCAAGGGGTTTGCCAGTAACGACCGCCACGGCGCAGTACGAACCCTGTCAAACCGAAGGCAATCATTAGCAACCCAATACCCACCATCACTCGGAACGCCCAGAACACAACAAACACAGGCGGTTGCTCGGCATAGGGCACTTCGGAAATACCAGGCAGCTCACCTTCCCAGTCATGAGTCAAAATAAGACTGGCTAGTTTGGGAATGGCAATCTCAAAGTGGTTCGTTTGCGCCTCTTGATCCGGCCAGGCAAACAGCAGCAGCGGCACGCCAGAAGCGCGCTCCCAGTTACCCTCCATGGCTGCCACTTTGGTCGGCTGATGTTGCAGCGTGTTCAAACCATGGTAATCACCTACAACCGCTTGGGTAGGGGCGATAACCAGGATCATCCACAGGCTGACCGACAGGGCTTTGCGGTTCACCTCCACCTCGCGCTTGCGCAGTAAATACCAGGCGCTAACGCCCGCCACCACAAAGGCACCGGTGAGGAACGAGGCCAGGCCCATGTGCATAAAACGGTAGATAAACGAGGGACTGAAGAGCGCCTGCGACCAGGACACGACATGGATCATGCCGTCACGCAGCTCGGTGCCAACCGGCGTTTGCATCCAGCTGTTGGCCGAGAGAATCCAGAACGAGGAGATAAAGGTGCCCAACGCCACCATGCAGGCAGCCAGCAGGTGTACGCCTGGCGGTACTTTATCGCGGCCAAACAGCAACACACCGAGGAACGCCGCTTCAAGGAAGAATGCAGTGATCACTTCATAACTCAGCACTGGGCCGAGGAAGTTAGACGCCGCATATGAGAAGTTGCTCCAGTTGGTACCGAACTGGAAGGCCATGACGATGCCCGACACTACCCCCATGCCGAATACCACGGCAAAAACCTGCGTCCAGAACTTCGACAGCCTTACCCAAACGAGATCACCCGTTCGAAAGGCCATGGTTTCCAAAAAGGCGATGAATGAGGCCAAGCCGATGGTGAACACCGGGAAGATGGCGTGGAAGCAAACCACAAAGGCAAATTGCAGTCGCGAGAGGAAGAGCGGGTCTAATTCCATCTGAGTCGATCCTGTGTTTGGAACTGACTGAAAACCGATTAAGCAGTCGCCTTTTTCGGCCATTTCAGTCTAACTCATAACACCCCTGGGGGTATGTGGGCGAAATGCCGCACTCCCTTGCGCAGCACACTTTCTGCCACCGTCAGGTAATCACTTCATGCAGATGAAAAGCGTATCTGTTTGTCAGTGAGTCTTCAGCTATCCCGTCTTCAGGCCAGTAATTTTGTGTGTTTAGTCATTGGCATGAACACGACATGGTTTTTCTGCATGCAATGGCGCGTCCCTTTAGTTGATTCTGAGTAGTCACCTTGGCTAAGTCATGGCTATACTCCCATGGGTATGTGGAAGGCTATTTCTCTGGAGACGTTATGCGATTGATCACTGCAGTTCTTATAGGTTCGTTGAGCATGGCTGCTTACGCTGAGGATTTTCAGGCTTTAAAGGCAGAGGGCGCAGCGCTAATACCACCTTTCGGGCAGCATTTGATGTCTACCGTAAAGTCTGCGATGGAGTCCGGCGGGCCTGTAAAGGCCGTAGAGGCTTGCCAGTTATTGGCTCCAGAGATTGCTGGGCAGCACAGCAAGCAACCTTGGAAGGTTGGACGTACCTCATTGAAGGTACGTAACCCGGCCAATACTGCAGATGCCTGGGAAAAACAGGTCCTCGAGCAATTTGCCGAGCGTGCAGCTGCAGGTGAACCGGTGACTGAGCTCAGTCATGCCGAGGTTGTTGGCGGCGAGTTCCGCATGATGAAAGCCATTGCCACTGGTGAGCCATGCCTAGCCTGTCATGGCAAAAACATTCAGCCGTCTCTTGCCGCGGTGATTGATGTACGCTACCCAGAGGATGAGGCTCGTGGATTCGCTTTGGGTGAATTGCGAGGTGCTTTTACTTTGCGGCGTACTTTAGAAGTTGGAAATGATTGAATTAACGCAGTTAGAACATCGTGACTCTCTGTTAAAGCGTCTGGCCCGCGTCGAGGGCCAGGTGCGTGGCATTCAAGCCATGATCAAGCGCGGCGATGAATGCGAGTCTATTGCTCAGCAGTTCAGCGCCGCCCGTAAGGCGCTGGATAAGGCTTATCAGGAGATGCTGATCTGCTTGGCCGAAGAGGCCATCCTCACCCCTGACCACAGTAACCAAGACAAGCTGGCGCAAGTCAGGGCCATCTTCACCAAGTACACCTAACGGCTGCGTACGCCAAAAATTGGCGCAGCCGTCGTAGCGCCTCACTCTTCGGCCGAGAGCCCAAGGGGCAAGCCTTGAGGGTCAGTGAAGTGTTTGGCGATTTCTTGCAATGCTGTGGCCAGCAACTCTTCCACCACAGGGTGGTAGAACGGCATTTGCAGCAGGCTTTGCGCCGTTTCACCGCGCTGTATGGCCCACGCTAGTTGATGCGCCAAGTGTTCGCCGTCGATACTGAGAAGCGAGGCGCCGAGTAGTAAACCGCTGGTGCTATCGGCGTAAATATTCAGCAGGCTGCGTTCACCGCCCAAGATGCGCAAACGGCCATTCGCTTCGCCCGACGCACTGCCAACGATAATCCGGCTGGGTTCTAGCTCGCTCAAGCGTTTACCAATGGTCGCGACATCAGGTTTAGCGAAGGCGATGGACAGCGAAGTTTTTTGCCGGAAGCGTGTGGGAGTGGTCCGCGCTGCGTTATAGCCGGCTATCGCACCTTCGTCAGCCGCTTCATGCATCAAAGCGCGCTGCCCGTTAGCGTCACCGGCAATGTACACCGGCCAATCGTCCAGCCGCAGAGTGGCCGGGTCAAACAGCGGCTCGCCACGTTCTTGCAGGGTAAAACCTGCAGCCTGCAGATTCAGCTCATCGGTGTTCGCGCGCCGGCCGGTTGCCACCAATAGCAGGTCAATAGTTACGCAGCGCTCACCTGAACGCAGCACCAGCCCATGCTCTGCACGTTCAACGCTGGCGGGTTGGCCGAGCCAGATTGGCATCTCTTGCGAGAAAACCTCGACTGCACGGGCGGCCACCTGTGGGTCGTCAATACCTGCCAGGCTTGAACCGCCAGCCGCTGTGACTTCAATGCCGAGCCGGCTGAGCGCCAGACCCATTTCCAGCCCCAGCGCGCCCAAACCCAACACCCCGATGCGTGCCGGCAATTCTGCCATCTCAAACAGCGTGTCCGTGGTGACAATCCGGTCTGCAAACGGAGCCAGCCAGTCGGGGATAAACGGGCGCGAGCCGGTGGCGATAATCACCGCGCCTGCGCGGATGACGTGCGTACCTTCAGCGCTTTCAACTTCCAGCAAGGTGGGTTCAAGAAAGCGTGCGCGCCCCTCGATCAGCTGTTTGCCCGCCGCGGCGCGGGCTTTGTTAGCGGCGTTGTTAGAGAAGAAATCACGCTGCTTACGCAGAGCTGCCCAAGTGATGGCGTTATTAAGCTGTAGCTCCTCGCTATACGCCACACCGATGGCTGGCATGTCCAAGCGTGACTGCCATAGATCGGCTGCATGCAGCGCCAACTTGGAGGGCATGCAACCCACTCTGGCGCAGGTGGTGCCGAGCGGGCCGTGGTCGATAAGGACAAAACTTCGCCCGGCGCGGCGCACCTCACGCAGTGCATAGAGTCCGGCTGTACCGGCACCAATAATGGCAACGTCGACGGTGATTTCTGTACGCATGACCGGAGAATCCTTTTCGACTTGAGATGCAGAAAACCGCTGCATATGCGAAGGCATATGCAGCGGTTTGAGGGCAGTAAAGCCCTTTTGCTAAGCGTTACAGCGTTTTAGTGGAGAAGTACCAATCCACTGTTTCGTAGCCTTCAGCGGCGCGTTTCTCGGCAGCTTCTGCAGTTTTTGGCGGCGGTACGATAACCGGCTGGCCCGGACGCCAGTTTTCCGGAGTTGCCACGCTGTTGTCGTCGGCTGTTTGCATGGCTTGCAGAAGACGCACGAACTCATCAATGCTGCGGCCGTTGCTCATTGGGTAGTACACCATCGCGCGCAGAATGCCGTTGGGGTCGATAAAGAAGGTCGCCCTTACCGCTTGGGTATCCGCCGCGCCCGGGTGAACCATGCCGTATGCACTGGCCACCTTCATGGAGATGTCTTCAATGATCGGGAAGGGGATTTCGACGTCGAACTTTTCTTTGATGTTGCGCATCCAGGCCAAGTGCGAAAACAGGCTGTCGATGGACAGACCCAGCAGCTCGCAATTCATTTCAGCGAACGTTGGTGCGGCTTTAGCAAAGCCAATAAATTCAGTGGTGCACACCGGCGTGAAGTCTGCCGGGTGGGAGAACAGAATTAGCCACTTGCCACGGTAGTCTTCCAGCGAACGGTCACCGGACGTGGTGCGAGCGGTGAACGGAGGTGCTGGCTCGTTGAGGCGAGGGAAGCTCATCTGCGGGCTATTTTCCATGGTGCATTTCCTTTTGATGAATACGATTAGGTGCAGCGGTCGTATTTGGGCGATGTGGCCGGATGAAAAGGTAGCGACGTCAGTGGTCATCAACATAGTCCTCCTGCAGTCGCCATGAATACCCCCTGGGGTATATATGGCCAGCTTAGCAAATTCGTCTAGTGATTAAACCGAAGCGTTTCTATCGATGGCATAGGCACAAACAATACAGCGTTAAAACTCGGTGTATGGCCGGGTACATGAGCCGCTAAGCCAGCGGTGACTAACCCTGGGCTGGCAAGCGTTTAAGGGCGATACATCTTGGCGGGGTTCATTTTTGCGCTCCATGGCAGCCCGACGTTTTGCCAGCCGCTTTGCAGGCGCATGCCGGCTTGCGGGCCCTCTTTGAGAGCCGAGCCTTGGAAGCCATCAACCACATAGCGGGCATTGGGGAAGCCGTTAGCGCGAAGAAAATCTGCACTTGGCTTACCGCGCTCACTGCCGGAACGGCACATGGTAATAATTTCACTTTGGGCAGTTAGGCCGTGCTTGGCCAACGCAGCTTTTACCTCGGCAATAAAATTGGGGTTCTGTGCGATTGAGTAAGTGCCGCGTGTTTCATCCCACGCGCTGCGGTCAACCAGCAGATAGGGGATGTTGGTGTGCACGTCATCGGTAAAGCCGACAAACATGATCTCGACTGGGTCACGCACATCGACAAACAGCAGTTGCGTTACGTCTTGCTGCAGGCGCTTGTGCACCTCTTGTGCATTGGCGGAAAGATCCACCGCGTGGGCGGCGAAGGTCAGCAGGCTGAGGCAAATAGCAGTCAGTAGGCGTTGCATGAGTGCTCCTTTGGCCAATGGCCTTAATCGAATGCAGGAAGGTGCGGTGTGTCGATAGCCTTATCGGCAGCGCTCCACGCCTCGAAGCCACCTTGAATTGACAGCACGTGCAGGTAGCCCATCTCTTTTAATGAGCACGCGGCTAACGCCGCGCGGCCGCTGTTTTTGCAATAGAGCACCAGCTTCTGGTCGCGTTGCGCCAGCTCAGGTTCATTGCTCAGTTTGAATTCCAGCAAGCCGCGGGGGATGTTGATGGCACCGGGGATGTGCCCGGCGTGAAATTCATCGGCTTCGCGCACATCGATCACTACATCAGCCGCCTTGATAGCAGCGTCAGCCTCCTGCAGGTCAATTTCATGGATGCGCTTTTTAGCGGCGGCTACCAAGTCATGGGCAGTTTTCATCAGAATGTCCTTATGCATGGGGTTGGGTGTCGGCGCGCAGATTGCTCGGCAGTAAGGTCTGCTGGGTAAGCTGCGGCGCTAAAGCTTTTAGGGCCTCGAACTGGCTGATAAACACCTGGCCACCAAAGTGCTGGAGAAAGCTTGAGCGGCGCAGCTGATCCATCACCGGGCCTTTAACTTCGGACAGGTGCAGCTGAATGTTGGCGGTTTTTAGGCGTTCAACAACGGCTTCCAGCGAATCAAGGGCGCTGGCATCAATCAGGTTGACGCCCGAACACATCAGCACCAAATGGCGAACTTGAGGTCGATTGGCTATCAGTTCGCCAATCCGATCCTCGAGGTAGCGGGCGTTGGGGAAGTACAGGCTTTCATCGACCCGCAGCGACAGCACGTTGGGCGACTCAATAACCGCAAAACGCTCGATATTGCGAAAATGCTCGCTGCCCGGTACTTGGCCGACAACCGCCATGTGCGGCTGGCTGGTGCGCCAAAGAAACAGCAACAGTGAGAGCCCCACGCCGATCAGGATGCCAGCCTCAACACCGATCAACAGCACACCGATAATCGTCGCCAACTGCGCGACGCCGTCAGGGCGCGAATATCGCCAGGTGCGGCTCAGCGAACCAAGGTCAACCAAACTCAGCACCGCGACAATAATCGTCGCGGCCAATACGGCTTGCGGCAGGTTATGCAGCAGCGGGGTCAGCAGCATGACGCTGAGGCCGATACCGGCGGCGGTGAACACTCCGGCCATGGGAGTTTGCGCGCCGGCGTCATAGTTGACCACCGAACGAGAAAAACCACCGGTAACAGGAAAGCCACCACTAAAGGCTGCACTCAGATTGGCTGTCCCCAAGCCGAGCAACTCATTGTCGGGCTCGATACGTTGGCGCCGTTTTGCTGCGAGCGTTTGGCCTACCGACACCGACTCAACAAAACCTACCAAGCTGATCAACAGCGCTGCGGGCAGCAGTTGCATGGCTAAAGCGATATCCAGTGTGGGCAACATAAGCCCTGGTAAGCCCTGTGGGATGGCCCCGACCACTTTCACCCCAGCGTGCTCCAGTTGCAGCAGTGACACCGCGGTAATGGCGGCAATAATCGCCATCACCGGCCCGGCCTTGGCTAAGTTGCCGGCCATTTGCACAGACAGCCCCATCCGTTGCAGAACAGGTTTTAGGCGCGCCCGCGCCCACCACAGCCATACCAGGCTGAACACACCGATCAGCACGGTTTGCCAGTGCGCACTCGGCAGCCCTAACCACAGCTGCGGGATTATCTGCCGCAGGCTCTCACCCGAGGCGCTGATGCCCAGCAGGTGCTTAAGCTGACCCACAGCGATAAGAATGCCGGAGGCACTGATAAAACCAGACACGACAGGGTGACTGAGGAAATTCGCTAAAAAGCCCAGCCGCAACATCGCCATGCTGCTGAGCAGCAACCCAGACAAAAGCGCCAGCAGCATCGCCGCGCCGATATAGGCTTCGCTGCCCGCAGGGAACAGTGGCGCGAGCGCTGCGGCAGTCATCAGCGACACCACCGCCACTGGGCCTACGGCCAAGGTGCGGCTGGAGCCAAAAACGGCATAAGCCAACAGCGGCAAAATGCTCGCATACAGGCCCGTCACCGGCGGCAAACCGGCGAGCATGGCGTAGGCCAGGCTCTGCGGGATCAGCATCAGCGTTACGATCAGTGCGGCCAGGCCGTCTTGGGCCGCGCTGCTGCGGTCATAACAGCGCCCCCACTCGAGGCAGGGCAGCCAGTGGCTCAGTTTCATTTGGCCTGGTCCTTTCCAAAATCACAGGCCGCTGCTGCTTGAACGGCAGCGGGTTCATGCTGCAAACGTTTGGGTGCGGCCAGCCATTCACGGCCGTGTAGCATCATGTCGAAGTAGATGCTGGGCATCAGCTTAACTTTCAGCTCCCAAGCCAAGCGGCGCGGTATGGCGGGGTCTAACGGGAAGGTAGGCAGCAGTTTGCCGCCGTAGCCAAACTCCGCCAGTAGCACTTTGCCACGCTCAACCGTCAGCGGGCATGAGCCGTAACCGTCGTACAGCGCGCGTGGCCCTTTTCCGGCGAGAACAGAGATCACGTTTTCCGCGACCACCGGCGCTTGCTTGCGCACGGCGGCAGCGGTTTTGGCGTTGGGTGATGCACAAACGTCACCCAAGCTGAAGATATTGCCGAAGCGCGGATGGCGCAGGGTTTCTGCGTCTGCCTCAACCCAGCCCTCGGCATTAACCAAAGAGCTTTGGCGAATAAACTCAGGCGCGCGTTGGGACGGCACGGCGTGCAGTATGTCAAAGGATTTTTCGATGGTTTGGCTGTTGCCTGCCGTATCCACCTGGTTAAACCATGCTTTGCGCGCCGGGCCGTCCACTGCCGTTAGGGTGGTGTTGAAGTGAAGCTGGGCGTTGTAGCGCTCGATGTATTTCATCAGCGGCGGAACGAAGGTCGGCACGCCGAATAACACCGCACCAGCGGTGCAAAACTCGACGTCAATGTCAGGCAGTACCCCTTGTTTTTGCCACCAGTCACACGACAGGTATAGCGCCTTCTGCGGCGCACCGGCGCACTTGATCGGCATTGGAGGCTGGGTAAAAAGCGCGTTGCCTTTGCGTAAATTTTGCACCAGTTGCCAGGTGTAGGGCGCCAGCTCAAATTGATAATTGGAGGTGACGCCGTTCTGCCCCAGCGTCTCTTTGAGGCCTTCGACGGCATCCCAGTGCAGGCTTAAACCGGGGCAGACGATCAGGGCGCGGTAGCCAATCCGGTTGCCGTCTTCAAGCACCGCACATTGCTGCTCGGGCTCAAAGCCGGCCACTGCGGCGCAAATCCATTGCGCACCTCGGGGAATGCAACGGGCCATCGGCCGTTCGGTGTGGGCTCGGTCAAAAATACCAGCGCCAACTAGCGTCCAGCCAGGTTGGTAGTAGTGATGTTCACTTGGATCGACTACGGCGATGCGCAAGTGCGGGTCTCGCCGTAGCAGGCTGGCCGTCACCGCGCAACCGGCGGCGCCACCGCCAACCACCACCACGTCATAGCGCTGGGTAGGCGGCGTGCTGCGTTGCGCTGTGGCGAGGGGGGCATTCTGCCAACGCTGCTCTAAGCGCGGCGCCAGGCCGCTGAGGTCATAGCCGTTGTTCTGCGCCGTTTTAAGCAGCGCGTGCGGGTCTAAGTGGCGCGCTTCACTCAATGCCCACAGCGTTGTGGAGCGTGTGCCGGTGCGACAGAACGCCAGCACCGGGCCGCGCACGTGGCCGAGCAGCTCAGTAAAAGCCGCCACCTGTTCATCGCTGATCTGCCCCGCCGTCACTGGCAGGAAGAAGTATTCAAGGCCACTCGCCAGCGCTGCCGTTTGAATTTCGGCTGAGCTGGGTTGGTCTTCACCTTCGCCGTCGGGGCGGTTATTTATCACGCTGCGAAACCCTGCCGCGGCGAGTGTGCCCATGTCTGCTGGTTGCAACTGCCCAGCGACGGCGATAAACGGGCTGAGGTGTTTTAGTGCATCCATGGTCAGCACCTCAGAGCACGTCGAGGGGGATTTTCAAGTAGCGAGTGCCATTGTCTTCGGCGGGTGGCAGTTGCCCCGCGCGCATGTTTATTTGCACCGCCGGGAGAATCAGCGTGGGCATGCTCAGCGTCGCATCACGGCTGCTACGCATGGCGACAAAGCTGGCTTCATCAATGCCCTCATGCACATGCACGTTGTGCGCGCGCTCTTCGGCAACGGTCGTTTGGTTGCGGAAATCATCGCGCCCCGGTGCCTTGTAGTCGTGGCACATAAACAGACGAGTGCTACCCGGCAAGGTGAACAGCTTGCGAATTGATTGGAACAAGGTGCGCGCATCGCCACCGGGGAAGTCGCACCGCGCCGTACCGTAATCCGGCATAAACAGCGTATCACCCACAAAGCCGGCATCGCCGATCAGGTAGGTCATACAGGCCGGCGTGTGCCCCGGGGTGTGCATGGCTTGGGCAGCGATGTTGCCTATTTGAAAGGTATCGCCATCTTTAAACAGGTGGTCGAACTGGCGACCATCGGTGGCGAACTCGGTGCCGGCGTTGAACAACTTGCCGAATGTGTCTTGCACTACGGTGATGTTTTCACCAATCGCCAACTGGCCGCCCAGTTCGCGTTGCAGGTAGGGCGCAGCCGAGAGGTGGTCTGCATGCACATGGGTTTCTAGCAGCCAATCCACCTTTAAGTCATGCTCTTTAACGAACGCGATCATCCGATCAGCGCTGGCGAAGGAAGTGCGCCCGGAGGCCGGGTCATAATCCAACACCGAGTCAATAATGGCGCAGCGCTGGCTGCTGGGGTCGATTACTACATAGCTGTAGGTGAACGTGGCGGGGTCAAAAAACGCTTCGACATTGACTTGCATGGCCGTCTCCTCAATATACCCCTAGGGGTATTTATTTGAGATCTAGGCTACATGTTTATTCTGTTCTATGCATAGATCTAAATAGAATAAGAGGTATATGTATTGTGAGTCGCCTCTAGTTTCGTACCTAGTTTTAATGGTCGATTCTGGTGGGTTAGCGACCACTGCTTAGGCTAGCCATGCTTGTTCTCCCGCACGTGGAGGACTTGGCCGACTCCTGCCTTTCATGACCGGCAGCTGTCGGCCAAATAGCGGCCATTCAAAGAAACGGAGAAGTACAGCGCGCACTAACGACAATGAGTGCTTCCTAGAGACACGCTCTACCTTTTTCCTGCATCCGCCTTCAGGCTCAAACTGAAGGCCACGCAGGCTGCCGAAGCACTGATCAACATCAGCCAGAGCAGCGACCCGAAGCTCGGACCGTCGCGCATGATGCAGAGGAGGTAGGCAACTCCAAGCAGGCTAAAGCCGGCAGGACGAAGCCAGCGCCTAGGGGGTATCGGACCGAAGCGTTGCGCCATTAAATCCTTCCAGTGACGCGGCATAGCCAGCGCCAAACAAGCGAACCCGGCATAGCCTACGAACCCGGACAGTAATAACTCCAGCACGCTATTCATGACGTAATTCCGCTGCTTGCTTACGAGTCCTGCGAAGAGGCTCACGTGCGGGTTGGCCCAAGCGGCGAGCGACCCAAACCGCCAATACGGCAGTCAGTATCAAGGCGATGTCTACTCCTGCGACCGCCCATTGGCGATCCGCCAGGCTTCGCAGAATATGATCGCCCGTACTCCAAGCATTAAGCAGCGGGCATGCCAGGGATAAAGCAGCAATTCCCCAGACCTGTTCACGCCATGCTTTAGCCGGCCATAACCATGCATGGGCAAATGTCGCCAGCCAGGCCAAGTAGAACACCAAGATTTCCACCTCTGCCCGCTCCATGCCGGCGACACTAAAGCCAAGTGGTAGCAAACGATTGGCAACCAGCATGGCCAATGTTGCCAAGACAATACCGCTGACGCTGCCGATGGTCAGACCTTCAACAATTCGCACGCCCGGCAAACCTTTCTTGGCATGGCTGGCACGGCGTGCGCCAAGCCAGAACAGAAAGCCGGTGGCAATCATCACGCAGCCCGCTATGCCGGCAATAAAGTAGAGCCAACGCAAAGGCCAATGCTCGAACTGGATGAAATGCAGGCCAGATATAAATCGTTGAACGGTCATTACTGGGCCAGCAGCAAAGCGCTTCAGCACTTCACCGCTACTCGCATCAAAGTAAAGAGTGTCCAGGTGCATGGTGATGTCGTTTGCATACGCGCGCCGCACCTCGACATAGCTGTTTGCATCACCCGGATGCCAGACCCTGATGAAGTAGGGTTTGCCTCCCTGCCACTCGTGTTCGGCCTGAGCCAACATCGAATCTATTGAGCCCACTGCCCCAGGCTGTTCAGATTTGTCTCGGATGTACTGACCGTAAGCCTCCGATTGGAACTCGGCGCGCGCCTGTGCCTGTTTTCCGTAGGTCGCTAAGTGAGGCTGCGGAAAATAAATATTCATAAAAATGATCAGCCCCGAGAGGGCAATCATAAAGTGAAAAGGAAGCGCGACGACTCCGCTCAGGTTATGCAAATCCAAGCTGCTGCGTTGCAGTGCCTTACGCGGCCTGAAGGTGAAGAAGTCAGCAAAAATCTTCTTGTGAATCACCACCCCAGAAACCAGCAAAACCAGCATGCTCATGCCTGCCAAACCGACGAGCCAATAGCCAATATCGAGCCACTTGAGGTGCAGCATAAAGTGGAACGGAAAGATAAAGCCGGTGCCGGCTTCACTGCCTTGGTCGTCAATCAAAGCGCCGCTTTCAGGGTGCAGATGACGCGTACTGCGCTCCCCGTCGGCGGTTGCATAAAACAACCGATAGACCGGTACCCGCTCGGTAGGAAGAGTGAGCCCCCACTGAGTAGACCCGCGTGCCAGCTCACTGGCCACGGGTACAACTCCCGTATCCAGTGGAGCAGCACTTACTGGTAGTTGCAGGCGAGTATCGGGTTGCATCCAGCGATCAATTTCACGGTCGAAGACACTTAGCGTGCCCATCCAGAAAATCGCGAACAACACACTGCCGATGACGACACCAGCCCAGGTATGCAACCAGGTCATGGACTTGCGAAAGGTGCCCTGCATTTCAAAATCCCGCCATAAACAGTGCGGCGAGCTGTGTCACCAGCGCACCGCCAATCAGCAACAGCGCAATGCGCCACAAGCGTGGCTCGGCAAAGGCCCAAATTAGCAGCGCCAGGTAGATTAGGAAGCCGAGCATTGCGCTCAACACCACGGCTTCACTGCGTGCCATCCCTAAGGTATGGAAACCAGCTGCCAGCAGCGCAACGCTGCCGGCAGCCAGGAAGTAGCCCACGACTAACGCCAAGACTACTCGTGCACTGGTGGCTAACACGGGTTTCAGAAGTTCACCGTCGCGGACAGAGAGAGGGTGCGCGGCTGCCCTACGTACAGAAACCCACGATCAACGCTGCCCCAATAATTTTTGTTGGTCAGGTTTTCTACGTTAAGCCGCAGCGTTGTTGGCAGATTGCTGACCTGAGTGGTGTAGCGGGCCCCTGCATCCAACCGGGTCCAGCTTGGGATTGAACGGCTATTGTTGGCGTCGACATAACTGCTGCCGTTATGCGCCACATGGCCGGTTAATGTCAGGCCCTGCATGACCGAGGGAATATCCCACTCCCCACCAAGACGAGCCTGGAACTTGGGCACGCCAATCGCAGTTTTCCCGTCAGTCAAACCGCCTTGGGTTTTGGTCTGCTCTGCATCGATGTAGCTCATACCGGAAAGCACACGTACTCCCGTTGCCGGCTCACCGAATACCGACAACTCGACCCCCCGATTGACCTGCTCGCCATTGTTGCCATATATCCGATTGACGATGGCTGTGTTGGCTTTGGTGATCTGGAAGACGCCCAGGGTTGTTCCGTAGCTGCCGAAATCGAGCTTGATGCCGGCCTCCAGCTGTTCTGAGCGCAGGGGCTCTATCACCTCACCAGGGTTGTCCACCGTGCCATTGTTTGGCGCGGTGCCGCCTTGCTCAATGGCTTCGGCATAATTGCCGTAAAGCGATGCATAGGAGTTCAGCTTATAAACAATGCCGTATGCCGGGGTGGTTGCTGCTTTGGTGGTTTGAGAAGTTCTCGCTCCGGTAATGGCGTTGAAATTGCCAAAGTCGAACTCCATCCGACGCAAGCCAACTGAGATCAGTAGGCGGTCGTCCAGAAAGCCCATTTCGTTGGCAATGAATTTGGTTTCCAGAATGGATTCGGAGGATTTTCCATCATAGGTAACCTCAGGAGTAGTTGGGCGAGGGTAATAGATAGGGTTGTATAGGTTTGACCCTGTGCTGCCAGGAATGGTGAAGTTGACAAATGGCCCACCAAACTCCTGTTTGTAACGAGTCGCGCCTAGTGCAATCCGGTGCGTGACCGGACCGGTGACAACCAGGCCATTTAGCTTGGCTTCACCCGATTGAAAGTCACCTTGCGAACCGCCTACATAGCAGTCGTAGTTAATATCACCGCGTTCGTTTGCAATGGTCGAACCACAGTAGGTGTAAGTGCCATCGCGTTGATCGAGCTGTCCATAGGCTGCACTCGCAGTCCAGTTCTCAGCAAAGTCCCACTCACCGCGCACGACCGCACGCTTTTTGGTTTGCGGATAGCTAAACCCCCAAGCTTGCATCCAGTTATTGGTGTTTTCAGGCGCAGAAGGGACATCAACCCCGGCAGCAATTCCTGTACCCCCCATATAGTTCTCGGTGGCAGAGTAGGAATACTCAAAGTCGCCAAAGAGACGGATGCTTTCACCACGATAATCCAGTGCAAGCGTAGAGACCTTGTTCTGTTTGTTGCCGTGGTCGATGGCTGTGTCGCCTTCTCGGTATGCACCGTTGAAGCGAACCCCCCACTGGTTCTCATCGCCAAAACGCCTGCCTACATCAAGATGGGTGCCGACCACACTGTCGGAGTAATAACGGGTAGTCAGCTGGGTCAGCGGAGTGTCAGTGGCACGCTTGGGCACAAAATTCACCGAGCCCCCTACGACAAGCCCAGGAGCCCCGTTAACGAATGCACTAGGCCCTTTGAGCAACTCAACGCGCTCTATAGCTTCCATGGCTTGTGAGCGTCCCGTGAGTGCAGCCAAGCCATCAAACGTCGACGAGCCACTGGCGCTTAGAAATCCACGGATGTTGTAGACATCGTCGGTGCCGCCGGAGTTAGTGTTTTGCGTGATGGTCACCGATGCGTCGTTGCGCAATACCTCTGCGACAGTGCGTGCCTGCTGGTTGTCGATGGTTTCGCGGGTGAATGAAACCAGGGAGTAGGGAATATCAAAAATATCTCGGTTGCCGAATATGCCCACACGTCCGCCTGTTGCAACCTGCCCGCCCGCATAGGCAGGCGGCAGTTGATCGGCCTTATTGCCGATAACAGTCACAGGATCAATCGTCACCGCGCCCTCAGTTGAGGGGGCGCTACGAAGCGTATAGATACCTGGCCCCTCACTAACGGCCACCACGCCCGTCCCGCGCAGCAGTTGCTCAAGGCCCTGAGATACCGACCAACTGCCGGTTAAGCCTGGCGAAGTGCGCCCCTCGACCATGCTGGTGTCAAATGGAACGCTAATTCCAGCCGTGGCCGCAAAACTGGCGAGTGCATCGCTGAGAGGGCCTGAGGGAATGTTGAACGCCTGGCTTTGCTGCTCGGCAAGTTGGTTCTCTGCCAGTGCGATAGTGCTGATCGCGCCGAATGAACCCACGAGCAACGCGAGCGCAGCGCTGCGTACCGCCCTGGCGAGTGGAGTGGTTGAATGCCCAATTGAAGTCGGCTGGTACTGCATGTGCTTTTCTCCCCCGATACAGTAATAAAAATGTGATGTTTAGGGGGATGACACGCGAGCGCCGAAGAAGATGACATTAATTCGTATTACTTTACGAAAATAATTCGCAGTGGCGTATTTAAGATGGGTACGCGGCGTTTCTAGGGGCGATGGTGACCCAGTAACGGGTGCGATAGAGGACATCGACAGGTAAGGTTTTGGTCAACGCCGCAAGGGCCTGATCCGTGTCGCGGAGCTGAAATACACCTGAAATTTGTACGCTGGCAACAGCTGGGTCGCAACGCAGAATGCCCGGACGATAACGGCTCAACTCCTCAGAGAAACGCGCCAGCGGCATATTTTCTACGCGTAAAACACCCTGCGACCAGCCATCCGCGTTGCGGTCGTTGGCTTGTGCTGGGTTGATCGCTCGTTGGGTAAAGCGGCGCTGTTGGCCGGCCTCAACCCACTGTGGTAGTTGCAGGTGGGAGGGTTGGATTGCCACTCTGCCTTCGAATACAGCAACGTCCGTGCAGTCCTCGCGCTGGCGCACCAGAAAGCGGGTACCAACTGGTCGGATACTACCGTCACGTGTTTCGATGACCAGATCACGTGCTGAGTCAGAGCGTTGAGCAGTGCTTACAAGGATCTCACCCTCGAACAACCTTACTCGATGCGCCTCGTCATCAAAGCGCACATCCATGGCGCTGCTGGTGTTGAGGTGAACATGCGTGCCATCTGGAAGCACCATCTGGCGCTGTTCGCCTGTAGCCGTGCGCTGCTCTGCCAGCCAGGTTTGCCAAGGCGTGGCGCGGTATGCAAGAACAGCGGCCGGCCCTGCGCTGACCAAGATCGCTAAAGCCTTGATGGTAGAGCGACGATCAATACCTTGTGGCCGATCCAGCGTGTGCATACCAACGTTTTGAGGGATGCTTTGCACATGGCAACTAAACCGCTGAGCAAGCTGCCAGGCGCGCTCATGATCCGGGTTACTGGCCCGCCATTGTGCGCACGCCTCATTATTGACTGCGTTTTTCGGGTCATCGTGTAGTTTGACGAACCACTGCGCGGCTTGATGGGCGATGTGCCTATCCAGTTGCTTAGCGCTCATAGGCAACGTCCGTCTTGGCGGAAAGCATGATGCAGGCTTCAACGGCCTGCACCATGTAGCGGTTGACGGTGCGCACATTAACCTTCAGCGCATCGGCAATTTGTGCGTACGTCAGACCTTCGAGTTGGGACAGCAGGAATGCTTTACGCACCTTGGTGGGTAAGGTGTTGAGCACAGCATCCACTTCGTTCAAGGCTTCAAGAATCAGCGCGTGATCTTCAAGGCTTGGCGTGGCTTGCTCAGGCAGCTGCGCCAGTGCTTCCAGGTAGGCGCGCTCCAGACTCTGCCGGCGAAAATGATTGAACATCAGCCGTTTAGCCACAGTGACCAAATAGGCACGGGGCTCAGCCAATTGCAGTTCTGTGTTCGGATGCTGGCTGACCAGGATGCGCATAAAGGTATCCTGCGCCAGATCAGCCGCATCGCAGCGATTTTCCAAGCGTTTACGCAGCCATCCGTAAAGCCAGGAATGGTGATCACTGTAAAGGGCGTGCAGTGCTCTCTGAGGGTGCGTAACTGCTGTACTGAATGGGCGCACGGGGTAATCCGGAGAGTTGCCTAGCTGAGTAAATGCGAATTTTTCTCATTCTAATGATGGCAATCTCATTGCGCAATCGGCTAACGCGCGAAGCGAGCTGTCACTCGTAAGATAAATCCTCACAGTCGTGTCAAACGAACTAGCTAGACAATGCTCCCAATGACTGGCTGCTTTTGGCCGATAGCCGCCAGTTGTCAGCGTATCGAAACGACTTTTCTCTCCTGGGTCGCAGATACTGAAAGACTGCCGGTTGCAGCCTTTTGAATATGCTCACCCCACCAGGCCATCATCGGGCGTCTGCGCTCGATATAGTCCGCACGGTTGTAGGCACTGCGCACTTCGTCCTTGTCCACATGCGCCAGCGCTACTTCAATCAGCTCTGGCTCCCAGCCGTGCTCGTTGAGCGTTGTACTGGCCATTGAGCGCATTCCGTGGCTGACCAAGCGTCCTTCAAAGCCCATACGTTTCAAGGCCATGTTGGCCGTTTGGCTATTGCAGTGAGTGCGCGGATTGCGGTCAGCAGGGAACACGTATTCACGCTGCCCGCTGTAGGGTTTGATTGCTGCAAGAATGGCCAATGCATGATCTGTAAGCGGTACTGCATGCGGGCGACGTTTTTTCATGCGCTCAGCCGGGATCGTCCAGATCCTTTTCTCGAAATCGATCTCGGCCCAGCGAGTAGTGGCAGCCTCAACGGGGCGAGTCATCGTGTGCAGTTGCCACTCGATCAGGCATCGAGTGGTTCTTTTTATGCTGGCGTTCGCGATTGCAACCATGAGCTCTTTGAGTTCATCGGGGTGTAAGGCCGGCATGTTCTTTTTCTTCGGCTTCTTGAACACGCTACCAATCCCGCTGAGTGGGTTGGCAGGCATCAGGCCAGAGTTGACCCCGTACGTCATGATCTCGTTGAGGCGCTGCGTAAGGCGTTTGACGGTTTCCAGGCTGCCTTTAGTTTCGAGCGGCTTGAGAAGGTTGATGACCTTCGGTGCTGTGATGGATGTTATCGGTGTACCGCCCAGATCGGGAAAGACATGCTGCGTAAGCGAGCGCCAAATGTCCTCGGCGTAGGCGGGCGTCACCACATCTTTTTTGAGCTCATACCAGGACGTCGCTACGTTCTGGAGCGTGTGCTCTGTCGCTGCTTTTTTAGCTTGTATTGCAGCATCACGTATCTCTTTCGGATCAGTGCCATTAGCAAGCACCTCTCTGGCATCAAGAGTTTTCTTGCGCGCTTGTGCTAATGAAACCTCGGGGAAGGTTCCCAAGCCCATGTTGATCCGCTTCTTCGTTATCGGATGCCGATAGTTGAAGTTCCACAGCTTAGAGCCATTGCTTCTCACTCTCAGTTGAAGGCCGGCTCCATCGAATAGGACATAGTCCTTCTCTGATGGTTTGGCAGATTTCACTCTAAGTTCAGATAGACGGGTTGCTTGAGCGCACATGGTGGTTCCGAGCGTGGTTTGGCATTCCAAAAATTAACATCAGTAGTCTTGGAATGCCGATGGCCATGGCTTGTGCTGGACGCTACGGGATGGTTATGGCGCTGAAAGCCCGTATTTACTGGATTTCAGGCACAAAAAAAGACGTCCGTGGACGTCTCTAGATGTTGTAATGGTGGGCCGGGGGGATTTGAACCCATTCCAAGCACCACGCAATACACCGCTAAAATCCGCTATACCAAGTAAATCAGATGGTTACGCTTCGCGCTATCCCGCATTGGTCGGCTTACCCTTGCTGTGACTGTGACACTTTTGGGACGCCCTCGTTTACGCCGAGGAAGTCGAACCCTCTGCCTCTGTCTGCTTATCCCGCAAAGCCCTGCTTTTCTGGCCTTCTTTTCTGATCCTTACTGCATTTTTTCGCTATGCCTTGCAGTAATTTCGACACGTACGCTAGACAGCCTTGAAGCCGATCAGTAGCGTCTAACAATCGGCTCAAATCGTGAGTGTGTGCAGTAGTAACTTTGTCGAGCGCTAAACATCAATAGATATATCGCGTAATAAATAGGGGTGATAAATTTTGTTTACAGAAAGACTTGTAAAAGTACTACAAGAAAGAAATGTATCGGAAGAGCTTATAAGAGATGTAGTTGATTCTGGGTATATAATTAGGCGTTTCGGTGGGTTTGGTTCTGAATCTGTCGAGTCAGTAAGTGATAAAATGTTTGGAAGCAAACAATTTTCTAGTATTTTTGATATAGATAAATTTGTTTCATATATCCATGGTTGTTATGAATTCCCTCAGCTTCCGCCTTTTGTGGAATATACTGTTAAGAGCTTCAAGGAGATTGAAGATATACTTGATGAGCCTAGGCGTAAGTTTTATATAGATGAAGGAAGAATGTCATTTCGAGGTCAGACATCACAATATACATATAAAAGAAAAATACCTAGCCCTGTTAGGGCCGATAAGCATGGCAGAGAAATATCCATATTTCCTGGTGTGTTCCGACAAAGCGGGGAGTTTTACTCTTTTAATGTCGAGCATAGGGAAAGAAGAAGCCTTAAATACTTGCTTCGCGAGCTAGAGCCCAATAATCCTAGTGTGTATTTGGATAGCGCATACGCATATGACATTATGCGTGTGGAGCAGCATTACGCTACACAAACATCCGGGCTGGATGTTTCATTTGATATTGAAACAGCAATATTTTTTGCGACTTACAAGTTTCAATTAAACACGGCTGGCCGGGCCTATCATACAAAAATTGAAAAAGGCGACCACAAAGGAGTTATCTATGGATTTTGCTTTAGAGATCCGCCAGTTAAGAAGACGGAGTTTTTGGTAAGGGATTTTGATTTATTTAGAACATATAAGCCGGAACGGATTCTAAGGCAGAATTGCGGATTGCCATTGTTTAGTGAATATGACCGAAATATAGCAATTACGGACTTGGATTTTATAATCTATCTCGACAAGGATTTTGATTATGACGGGGTAAGGACCCCAGATTATATGTTCCCTAACACTAAGGATGATGCATTCTATGGGAAATTGTTAGAATTGAAAGATAAGTATCCTGAGCTTTTGGAAAATATCGTCGAGTACGAGGGGAGTCGAGCGCCTGTGTGACAGAGTACGCCTAACTGCACTAGGAGTCTCTTGGTTGTATAGACTACTCCCATAATAACTCTTCTCTGAGGATCGAAATAGACTCAGGCGCATCAATGCTTATGATCGCTTTTGAATCCCTGATCTCGCCTAGTCTAATTTCAATTCCTTTAGTAGCGAGTACTTTCAATAACTGCTCTACATCTGAGCCGGGCTTCAGGTGTAGGTAAATGCTTTCGCCGGAGCGACGTCTGAGTGCGAGCGACATATTGAACCCTCCTTGGTTTTGACTTCCTGCTAGCAAATAGGTCAAGCAGCGTTTAGGTGCTTTGTTTTCTTGTGACATAGCTCAGTAGCCATGTCCGCTTTATCGGAATATATGTACTGCTGGTTGATAGAGTTTTAATAAGACTAAATATCTCGCCAGTCAGCTTTGTTGTTGTCTAGGTTTATAATCCGCTCTACAAGCCTGCTTCGCTTAGCGTTTAGAGATCTTATTTCGCCCAAAATATATGCGTGTTCAGATTTTATGCTTAAATAGTTTGGCTCGTCCTCAGGGTCTGTAGCGTCGCCATACTCCTCGATGAGCCTTAGCCCATCTCTCCTGAGGTTATCTGATTTTATGGTTAGATAGTTTATTTTGGCTGATATGGCTTCAAGCTCTTGTCTTATGTTTGCTGTTTCATCCTTCCACGATATGACGATACTGTCTTCTTTATTTTTATGTTCGTCACGGAGATAAAATTTAATATCGTCCAGGCTGGGTACGCGGAGTTTGCTGGCGTTCTTGCTGCTCACCTTGAATGAAGGGAGTACCGCCCCTGCAGCTTGTTCTTTTTTTCTTATGTCGACGATCTCGTCGAGTATTTCTTTTGATGGCTTATTGTTGTTTTGGCTAGCAAACGATAGGAATCGTTCTGGCAGATACATATGGAACTCTTTATCTACCTCCGCCTTGAACTCTTCAATCAGCTCTGGTCTAGGACCTAGTGTTTTTCCTTTGAAGCGCTGCCACCAATCCTCTTTCCCATCGTCTGTTACAAATATTACAGATGAGTTGCGCTCATTGGCTTTCTCAAGGATAGCCTTCCAGATTATTAGATCGCCGTAAGGGCGGCATCTGGCTGCTAATGACTCTTCAGTGCTTTGCTTTTTTATATCTGAATAGCCAGGAGGTATTTTTTGCGCATACCTTCCTGCACCTTCTTTTATTATATCTTCTAATTTGTTGCTATCAAATTTATCACCTATACGACTGTCATTAAATATCTCCGAGATGGCGTCTTTAATCTCGTCAAAATTTATTCTCTTGTTATGGATTTCTTTGTTTTCACTAAGCTCTTTGCATGCTTTTTCTAAACTTGAGCTTACTTCTTTCATTGTTTTTGTGGATACGAATGGGTGTTGTCTAGAATTCTCCAGTTTAGCTTTTAGCTTTGTTATTTCAGCAATTGCTTTTTCGTACTCCTCTTGCTGCTCATGGATTACGTCTAATCTGTTCTCTAGGTACTCCATGGCTACCCTGTTGGGTATCCATATTCTGTCTTTTATTCCTTCAAGTGTTTTAAGAAATAAAGCTCTGGTTTCGTCAGAATATCTGTAAAGGTTTAGAAGGATATTGGCATCAAAAACAAAAATGCAGCTGTTCCATATATCTTGGGTTGATATGGCGGTGGCGAAGTGGCCTGGAAATTTATCTTTCATTGGACAGTCCTTCTTCCTTCAGATCTCTTATTGAACTTGGTTCCCTATGCTCGGGCATACCAGCGCCTAGTCACTTCCTTGGTGATCGCTATCCCGCGTTGGGTTGGCTCAAGTTTCGGTTGGCTTCGTCGTATTCCGGACTGGTCTGCCCGACTTCTGGTGCGATCTGGCCGCTTGCTAGCCACATGGTGTATTGAGGAAATAGCTTCACCAGCTCCTCAATTTCCTCCGTGCTCATCCTTATCGCTTTGTAGCGAACCGTTTGCCAACGTACTAAGCCGATCTGGCTTTCCCTGATCAGCTTCTCAAATCCTGCCTTATCTATAAGCAGCCTAGCTCTAGCTTGTATTGATTCCATTTTGATCTAAATAAAGTGCACTGCAACTATTGCAGTGAGCCCCGCCGTGGGGGCATAGTGCATTTCACTTAATGCACTGCAATTATTGCAGTGCCAATTCTGTGTATTGCCGAACATAGTGGATTAAAGCTTATGGATACGGAAGGTCTCGACCCTCAAAAGCTGCACGGTGCGCCACCCCTGATGCCCTGGCCAAAGTTCGCCGAGTGGATCGGCATGGGCGATGAGCCAATCGTCGTCCGCACCTGGGTGGAGCGCGGTTACCTGCCTTCGAAGAAGGTCGGCAAACGCACCATGGTTAACGTCGTGCGGCTGGTGCAGCAGCTGCTTGATGAGGAGTAAGGCACATGAGCCGAACTGACCCGCAATTCAAGCTGCGTGTGCCTGCCGCACTGCGCCTGCAGATCGAACAAGCCGCCCACGCTTCGCGCCGTTCAATGAACGCCGAAATGGTCGTGCGCCTGGAAGCCAGCTTCGCCAAGGAACAGCCCCTGCAGGAGAAACCCCATGATCAGTGATGACAGCCTGGACCTTTGCAGCGTGAAGACCTTCGCCGAAATGAGCGGTATATCCATCGAAGAGGCAATCGACTGGGTGGATAACGGCACCGTCCCCAGCATGCGCCTGGCCGACTTCCGCATGGTCAACCTAGCTCGCCTGCGTGCTGACTTGCTCAAGGGAAAAACCGAGTTCAAAGCGGGGGACTACAGCCATGCCTAGCCCAAGTCATACCCTGGATGCCGTCACCGCTGTTGGCTACATCGGCAAGCCTGTCCACGTTGAGCTGGAGTGGGACAACGACCCCGAGCCGTTCTGCCGCTCGGGCTATGTCATCGGCATCGTCCTGCCGGTTAAAGGTGTGCAGGAACAGGCCTATTTGATGGTCATGAGCCCTGGCGAAGACTTCCCCGTGGAAGCCTACCTAGAGGACATACGTTCCATCCGCATTGCCGATCAGATTGAGGGCTTCAGCCATGCCTAGCCCCTGCCTCTCTCCCGATGCTGCCACTGCTATCAGCTACATCGGCAAAACCGCGCTCATGGAATTGCGCTGGGATGATGAGCCGGAATCGATATTTCAGGTCATGCACATTGTTGGCGTAGTCCTGCCGATGGAAGGTGTCTGTGACCATGCCTGCTTCATGGCCGTGTATTTCGACACGACTGATCCCTACCCCGAGCGGGTCTTCTTTCATGAAATCCGCAACATTTGGGTGGTGCAGCACCGCGACCGGCATGGTTCCGGCAACGTACTGGGCTGCATCGCCCACCCTAACTCGGCTGAGTCAGGGGCCGCGCTCCCGGCTCGTCGGAACAGCTCCACCGTTCCGTCGAACGGAAGCACGGGCGTAGCGCACCCTTGACGCGGAATGCCTATGAACAGCCTATCAACGGGAGTGTGGGGTAGCTTTATCACCCCATGCTCCCGAGCCCTCGGCGGCAAGAGCGGGATGACAAGGGCTGCGCCCTTGGTGTGCTTTGCCCAGCCCGCACCGCTGCATTTCGCTGACTGCCTGCACATGCTGTTTCTGGTGCTGCTCAGCGCCTTTCTGTGGTTTGCCAACCTGCCGCCCGATGGTCGCCCGCAGCTGTTCCCAATCACCCTGGAACACGCCTGCCCAGAACAACCGACCAACCTCGTAACAAACCCCATAACCCTTATTGAGCAAGAGCTGTGCGCCACGGCTGTCGTTCGTTCGCACGCCGAGGCACGAGGCGCGCGAGCGCGCGACAGCGGTGAGGCGCGTACTCGCGAGCGCGGGAGTGGCTCGGTTCAGAACGACGGCGCGAGCGAGGCTCGCGCCGGTGCGCTGACGTCCCTGTAACACGTCAGATAACGACTTTAGAACTTCCGCAATAACTGGCATTAGGTGAAGAAATGACAATGGTAAAAGATCATCAGCGTTTGAATCTTCTGACGGCAGAGGATGACAAACACGGACGTCTGTTTGTTGACCCTGGCAACGTCACGTTCACCGACCTGTCAGGCGTTCGCCTGCTCCGTTGCGGCGTCGATACCGTGCGCCAGCTGTACAAGGGGCTGATCCGCCCCGAGGTCATGGCGCTGTTTGAGGTGCCGGGCACCCTGGTTGATTTCGCGGGCCAGCGTTGGCACTCGGGACGGGTAGGGCGTGACTCCGGCTACCAGTACAAGCTGCAGAATGCAGACCTGGGCATCATCCTGCTGGTGAAGAACTTCAACGCCAAGCTGGAGAACATCGGCCCCCATCTGAAAATCGAAGTGTCACCTCATGCAATCGACAGCCTGTCGCCTGAGCGTCTGCAGGATCGATTGGACTTCTATGCGTCCCAGGTGATGACGCATGTGGAAATCAACCAGTGTGCCGTCCACCTTGCATTAGACCTGCAGGGCTGGACGCCTCCCGCCGATCTGGTGGCCCGCATGCACTGCAAAGCCCGGACTCAACGCGACATATCGGGTATCAGTGAAATCAACTGGGCGACCAAATCCAGCACCTATGGCCGCGGTGAAACCTCGATGTTTGGTTCAGCCAGTGGCATCCAGCTGTGTATCTACAACAAGACCGAGCAGGCCAAGGCCACGGACAAGCTCGACTACTGGGAAAGCGTCTGGAAGCGCCGTGACAGCTTCGACGACAACGACCCCGAGAACTATGAGCCAGCCCAGCCGGTATGGCGCGTAGAGCTGCGTTATCACCATTCGATCATCCAGCAATTTGCCAGCGGTTCCCTGGATGTGAAAACCGGTGAAGCCATCGACACCCGCTCGTTTGCGGCTTTCTCCGGGCATCTGGACGGCCTGTGGCGCTATGGGCTGGGGCAATTCAAGTTGTTAAGCCGACCGGGCTACTTCGCCCCTATTTGGACACTTATTCGCGAGGACGTACGTGTGGACCTACCAGTTGATTCCCTGCTTGAGAACACTGAATACAAGCGCTACTACAAGACCTCCCGTGGCTTCTCGGGCAAAAACGTCGAACTCTTCCTGGGAAACTTCGTAAGCCTGCTGGCAAGGGAGCGAGTGGGCGCAAAAAAGGCGTTTGATCGGCTGCAAACTTGGGAATGCTGGCCGGTCATTCGTGATCACTATGCCGCCAAGGACATGACCGAGCACGACATCTACAAGCACATTAAGAAGCTGCTGGAAGAGCGCAACGTCCGTTGGGGCCGTGCTGTATGAGTGTGAAACGGCGCGATGATGGCCGTTGGTTGGCAGATGTTCAGCCGATCCGTGGTCAACGCTTCCGCAAGCTCTTTGATACCAAGGGTGAAGCCCAGCGTTACGAGACGTTCATTCTGGCCAACAAAGCCAAGGATGCCGGCTGGAACCCTAAGGCTTCAGACCGTCGCAAGCTCTCTGAACTGGTGACGCTCTGGTATGACCTGCACGGTCACATGCTCAAGGATGGTGTGCGTAGAAAATCTAAGCTCGATGCTCTGTGCGTTCGGCTTCGTAACCCGGCAGCTGCCAAGCTCGATGCTTCGGTTTACGCCCATGATCGGCATATACGCTCTGAAAACGGCACCAGTCCTAAGACCCTCAACAACGAGTTGGGCTACCTGCGTGCGGTGTTCAATGAGCTTCGCGGCCTTGGCCAGATCGACTACGCCAACCCATTGGAGCTGGTGAAGCCATTCCGCATTGATGAGCGTGAATTGTCCTGGCTCACAGATGATCAGGTAACCATTCTGCTGGACGCCATCCGCAAGCACTCCGACAACCCGCATGTCGAACCGATCACTCTGCTTTGTCTTGCAACGGGTGCGCGTTGGTCTGAGGCAGAAGGGTTAATCCCGGCCCGGTTGCGTAATGGCTCAGTGACTTACAGCAAGACCAAATCCAGCCGCGTCCGCACGGTGCCCATCGATCCAGCCCTGGAGACATTTATAAGGGATCACTGGAAGCGTCATGGCCCGTTCACTGGCTCAATCAGCTCGTTTCGTCGTGCCCTGGTTCGATCAGGAATCCAGCTACCGAAAGGGCAGGCCAGCCATGCGCTACGCCACACCTTCGCCAGTCACTTCATACAGAAGGGCGGCAACATCCTCACCCTGCAAAAGATCCTGGGTCACTCCAGCTTGGCTATGACAATGCGCTATTCGCATCTGGCTCCAGAGCATCTGGCGGAGGCGGTGAGGTTGAGTCCGTTGGCAGGGCACATCCTTCGCTCTCACTAGATTGCCATGCCCTTCATTTCTAGCTTGGGCTTCATGCTATGTAGCTCTGGCTGTCAGCGAACGACCCAACGCTGTAGCTCGTCAGTTTTGCCTCCTTGCGATGGTCAAATCAGCCCGCGGTACTGTTTGCGCTTAGGGAATGCCATTCTGACCGCGACCGCGATCAGCACCAGACCAATGATGGCCGAAACACTGGCGAATCCAATGCTGAGCTGGATAGCTGATGCAAACTCTTCGGGATTGTGCTCCGCGCTGTACCAAGCCGAAGGTGAGCCGCGGTATCCGGGGATATGGACGGAGCCGCTTGATATATCCAGAAAGGCGGAAATGCCAATGCCGATGCCTAGCAGCAGGCAGAAAAAGCCGAGAATCATCACACTGAACATAAATAATCGCCTCCTGGCATCGCGTCCTGCTCACTCACTAGTGATCGTTCAATCAGCAGCTCTTGATTGAAGAGTGACACTTTCGGGACAGTCGATAAGTGTCGAAAGCAAAAACCCCTGACTTTCTCTAGGAAAATCAGGGGCTTAAGGTGTTTCAAATTGGTGGAGCCGGGGGGATTTGAACCCCCGTCCGCCAGTTCTCCACTTTCGGTACTACATGCTTAGCCGTGTCTATTGAGTTAATCCGCAGCCGCCCGACGGGCAGGGTGCTTTGGACGAGTTGTGTAAGTTTTAGCCGCTTTGTCCACAACGTACTACGCGGCGATCCTGTTCTGCATGACAATCACTTCAGGTTTACAGGCATCCCCTAGTGATCGCTGGAGCCGAAGCTACCAGAAGGACTAGTCGCGCCGCTTACGCAGCGAGAGCGTAGCCCTCGTAGTTTTCGTCATTGGCAACTATAGAAAGTTGCAACAGTGGATTTACGACTTCTGTTACCAAGTCGGCATGCACCTAGAGCTTCGCTACCGGCGTCGAATCCTAATCGGCCCCGAAACTTGTGTTGCTGGTACTGGGACGTGAGTTTACGCCAAAGGTTCCACAGCGTCGACCCGGCAATTGCCTGGCGGACGTTTAGGGTGCTTGCCGGCTATGATTGCATCCTGCACATTCGCCTTGCCTTCAGGATGAGACCCTCGTATGCCGCGCGCGTCGCGTTACCCTTTGCGTCAGTGGATCTGGCGCGCTTTTGTGCAGAGTGCCCTGATACCGCTGATTCTGGTCGAGTCGGTGTTGATCACGGTGTACCTGTTGAGTAATGCCGCAATTCGCGATGCGCAAATTGAGCATTTGCAGCAGAGCGCACTGGATGACCTGTCGGCCGCGGTGGTGCGTGAAGGTCAGGTGATCGATGGCCGTTTGCGTTCAGTTGAAGCGCAGGTACAGATTTTCCGTGATGCGGCACTCAATGCTCTGGATAACCGCACGTTTGAACCTGATGCGCTGGAGCGTCAGCGGCATGCGCTGACAGACAGCGGAGTGTTCTACAGCCGCAGCGATGATGGCCGCGCGGCCTCGTTTTATGCCAACAGCACGCCGCTGGCCAAGCAGGACCACGCCAAGGCGTTACGCCTGTCGCAGCTCGACCCGTTGATGCGCTCAATTCAGGCTGCCAACCCACGGGTGGCAGCGGCCTATTTCAATACCTGGGACAGCTACAACCGCATTTACCCCTTCTTTATGACGCCCGAGCAGTATCCCCATGACATGGTGATACCCGATTACAACTTCTATTACCTGGCTGACGCCAAGCACAATCCTGAGCGCAAGGTGGCCTGGACCGACGTTTACCTCGACCCGGCAGGCATGGGCTGGATGATGTCGGCCGTGGCGCCGGTGTACCGCGATGATTTTCTCGAAGGGGTTGTGGGCCTGGATATCACGGTTGGGCAGATGCTCGCGGAAATCGGTGAGCTGGATGTGCCTTGGAACGGTTACGCCATGCTGGTCAGCCGCGATCACAACATCATGGCCTTGCCGCGCGCAGGCGAAGAGGATTTTGGCCTGCGCGAGCTGACCGAGTACTCCTATGCCGAGGCGGTGCGGCGTGAAGTGCTCAAGCCTGAAGACTTTAACTTGGCCAAACGCACCGAGATGCAGCCGTTGCTGAAGGCCATGGCGGCAGGCCAGGGCAATGTGCAGGAAGTTGAACTTGGTGGTCGCAAACAGTTGATTGCCTGGAGCGAGATTCCGCAAACGGGTTGGCAGCTGCTGTTGGTGGTCGATGAGGCCAATATTTTCAGTGAGACCAATCGCCTGGCGGAGCGTTACCTGCACATCGGTTACCTGCTGATTGTCGGTTTAGGGCTGTTCTATCTGCTGTTCTTCGCGTTGATGTGGGTGCGTTCACGGCGGCTCAGTGATCAGTTGGTGCAGCCGATGGATGGGGTGGTCGGGATGATGCGCGAGCTGGGGCAGGGCCATTACCAGCCCAGTGCGCCGTCCAGCCAGATTGATGAACTGATGAGTATGGCCACAGCGGTGCAGCAGACGGGTGAGCAACTGCAGGCCAGTGAAGTGCAGCGATTAGAAGCGCAGCGGATTCTTCAGTTGGTACTGGAAAGCACCACGGAAAGCCTCTGGGAAGTTGAAGCGCACAGCATGAGCATCACGCTGAGTGAGCGCTTCCTCAAGCGCTTCGGTCTCACGCAGCCGAGCATCACCTTCAGTGAGTTCAATCAGCGTGTGCACTCCAATGATCTGGAGCGTATTCGCCACCTGCGTCAACTGTTCGCCAGCAGTGGCGAGGACCGTTTTGAGGCCGAATACCGCTACGCCGATGCCCACGGCCATTACGTCTGGCTGCTGAGCCGCGGCAAGGTGCTGGAGCGTGACAGCGAGGGCCGAGCCCTGCGCGTGGCCGGCACCCATGTGGATATCACCCGCCTTAAACAGGTGCAGGAGGACCTGCGCCGCGCGAGCCTGGACGCTCAGGCCGCCAGCCAGGCCAAGAGTCGCTTTCTGTCGAGCATGAGCCATGAGTTGCGTACGCCGCTTAATGCGATTTATGGCTTTGGTCAGTTGATAGAGATGGAGGCGCAGGACAAACCCGAAGCCAAGCTGGAGAGCGATTACGCCCGTGAGATCGTCAATGCCAGTCGGCACCTGACTTCACTGGTGGATGACATTCTCGACCTGTCGAGCATCGAAAGCCGCCGTCAGCAACTCAAGCTGGAGTCTGTGGAGGTGGGCGCGCTGCTGCACGGTTGCGCTGAGCTGGTGCAGCCTGAAGTGCAGCAACGTCAGTTACAGCTGCAGGTGCTGGCTGACGCCGACGCCGGCCTGTATGTGCAGGCGGATATGCGCCGGGTGCGCCAGGTAGTGCTTAACCTGCTGTCCAACGCGATCAAGTACAATAGCCCGCAGGGCCTGATCCGCATGGGTTATGAGGTGCGTCCCAGTTGCGTGCGGTTATGGGTTGAGGACAACGGCACAGGACTGACAGCCGAGCAGCAAGCCAATCTGTTTCAGCCGTTCCAGCGCTTGGGCCGGGAGAACTCCAGCATTCCTGGCACCGGAATTGGCTTGGTGCTGTGCCGCGAGCTGGCAGCTTTGATGGCCGGTGAAATGGGCTTTAGTAGCAGTGCCGGTGTGGGCAGTCGCTTCTGGATTGACCTGCCCGGCGCCGCGGCTCCGGCGGCACAACCGGCGGCTGATGAGGAGTCGGTGTCAGAGCAGCCCAGGCAGCTGGCCGAAGTGCTGTGCGTGGAAGATCACCCTGCCTGCCTCAAGGTGGTTCAGGAAGCCCTGCGTGAATTTGCCGAGGTACGTGGCGCTGGCTCGGTGCAGCGGGCACTGGCGGAGCTGGAGCAATGCACGCCGACCCTGTTGTTGCTGGACCTGGATCTACCCGATGGCAACGGCATGCAGGTGCTGGATGCCATGCGCCTCAACCCGCGGTTGCAGGCGGTGCCAGTGTTGGTGATCAGTGCGGCGGCAGATGAGGCGGTGTTTGCCGAGGCTCGTCGGCGCGGTGCGCAAGCCTGTTTGGCTAAACCGATTGACTTGGCTCAGGTGCGCCGCGTGGCGCTCAGTCTTCTGGGGCAGGCGCTCTAAAAAGTGCCTTCGGCAGTTCTGCCGAAGGCGTTGAGCTACCCGGACTATTCGCTGGCTTCGAGCAATTGCAAAGCCTCACCCAGCACCTTGACCGACTCGCCGTGATTGCCGGCCTTGTGCAGGGTTTCGCCTTCGGCGCGTAGCTTTTGTACTTGCGCGAGTACTGCGGCATCGCTCGGCGGGTCAGTTTTCAGCAGGCCATCAATCTTGGCCATATCCGCCGGGCAGTGCATGGCCCAGAGCGAGGTGCTGAGGAGTGCGGTAGCAAGGAAAGTGGCAAGACGGCGCATGGCGTGGCTCCAGCGAGTGTGTAGGGTATTCAGTATAGAAAACCCTCACTCATTGACTGGGCCGCTGGTCACTCAAACCCTGGCGCTGCTCACCCTATCCAGCAGGTATACCAGCCCGTGGTAATCAATGCCTCCGTGCTGGCTCAAGCCAATTTCGCAGGTACGACTGGTGCTGATGCCTTCCTCGCAGTACTGGACGGCGGACTTCAGGCTGCGCAAGGCGTGATCGTTCAGCTCGGGCGTAGTGAAGCCCTTGTCGCCGGCAAAGCCGCAACAGTGAATGCCTTCCGGGATGACCACTTCTGACGTACAGCGCCGTACGATATCGATTAAACCTTGTGCCTCGCCTAGGTGCTGGGTGCTGCAGGTGACATGCACCGCGACGGGTTTGTCCTGCGGGGTGATGTGCAGGCGGTCGAGTAACTGCTCGCGGATAAATTTCACCGGGTCATGCAGTTTCAATCTGGCGTCTAGGCCGTCCTGAATCAGCCGCAGGGTGCAGGGGCTGGTGTCGCAGTAGATCGGATCGAGGCCGCCACGGCTGGCCTTGAGCAGGGCGTCGATCAGCTCCTGCTTCTTGCGCTCGGCTTGTTCGGCATAGCCCTTGGAAGCAAACGGCTGGCCGCAGCAGAGGTTGTCCAGCTCATCCGGGAACACCACCTGAAAGCCGCCTTTCTCCAGCAGTGCGCGGGTCTTGTCGAGCAATGGCATTTGCTCGCTATCGCTGGCCGCCGGGCCCATGGCACGGGATACGCAGGCGGCCAGGTAGACCACCCGTGGCCGCGCATCATCATTCGTCTTGGGCAGTTGCAGGCGCTGCACCGGTTGCGGCATAGCTGGCGTCCACTGCGGCACGCGACCCTGGCTGGCCTTGCTAAGCGCCGCCGAGGTGCGGCTAAGCAGCGGTGCACCCATCAGCATGCGTGCACCGTTGGCCACATGCAGCATCACCCGTGCACCCTGCATGGCGCGGCGAAAGTTATTCGCCAGCCAGTCGGCACTGCGTGGGCTTTTAGCGTCGCGGGAGCGCAGTTGACGCACTAGATCGCCGGTATTAATACTCACCGGGCAGCGTTGGGCGCACAGGCCGGTGGCAGCACAGGTGTCGATGCCCTGGTACTGGTAGGCAGCTTCCAACTCGCGGGTGTCGATGCCGGCGCGCTTTTTCGCCTGGATATCGCGCCAGATCACGATGCGCTGGCGTGGGCTCAGGGTCAGCCCTTTCGATGGACAGACCGGCTCACAGAAACCGCACTCGATGCACTTGTCGATGATGTCGTCGGCGGCCGGCAGCGGCTTGAGGTTTTTCAGGTGGATGTCACGATCTTCGGAGAGGATCACATCCGGATTAAGGATGCCCTGGGGGTCGAGCAGGCGCTTGATCTGCCACATAAGCTGGTAAGCGTCATTGCCCCACTCCAGCTCGACAAAGGGCGCCATATTGCGTCCGGTGCCGTGCTCGGCTTTCAACGAGCCGCCAAATTCCACGGCCACCAGCTGCGCCACGTCGTCCATAAAGGCCGAGTAGCGGGCAATCTGCTCAGGCGTTTCGAAGGCCTGGGTAAACACAAAGTGCAGGTTGCCTTCCAGGGCATGGCCGAAAATGATCGCTTCGTCGTAACCGTGTTTATCGAACAGCGCGAGCAGGCGGTTGACGCCTTCGGCGAGTTGTTCGATGGGGAAGGTCACGTCCTCGATAATCACCGTGGTGCCTGTCTGGCGCACGGCACCGACGGCCGGGAAGGTGTCTTTGCGGATCTTCCACAGCAGGTTGTAAACGGCCGGGTCTTCGCTGAAATCCACCTGCTTTTCCAGCGGGAAGTCAGCGATGGACGCCATGATCAGTTGCAGCTGTTCATGCAGCAGGCTCTGGCTGGCGGCGCGCGATTCAATCAACAACGCGCAGGCGCTGTCGGACAAGCCCTTGACCCATTCCGGCATGCCGGGCTTGTTCTGCACCGAGCGCAGGCTGCGGCGATCCAGCAACTCCACGGCGGACACCGGCTGCTGCTTGAGCACCGTCACCGCACGGCAGCAGCTCTCCACATCGGGGAACACCAACAAGGCGCTGGCTTTGTGCGGGTGGTCGGGCACGGTGTTGTAGGTCACTGCGCTGATAAAGCCCAGCGTGCCTTCTGAGCCGACCAGTAGGTGGCTGAGGATATCCAGCGGCTGGTCGAAGTCCACCAGTGCATTCAAGGACAGGCCGGTGGTGTTCTTCAACCGGTACTTGTGGCGGATCTTGGCCGCCAGCGCGCTATTCGCGCGGGTCTGTTTGCCCAGCTCGTTCAGCTGTGCCAGCAGGTCGGCGTGGGTGGCGAAAAAACGTGTGACGCTGAGAGGATCTTCGGTGTCCAGCACCGTGCCATCGGCCAGCACCAGGCGGATGCCAGCCAGGGTGTGGTAGGTGTTGTGCGCCGTGCCGCAGCACATGCCGCTGGCGTTGTTGGCAACGATGCCACCGATCTTGCAGGCGTTGATCGACGCCGGATCAGGGCCGATCTTGCGTTGGAAGGGCGCCAGTACGGCATTCGCTTGAGCGCCAATTACGCCCGGTTGCAGGCGGATCTGGCTGCCCTGCCCACGGACTTCCCGACCGTTCCAGTTGTCGCCCAGCACGATCAGCACCGAGTCGCTGATGGCCTGGCCGGACAGGCTGGTGCCGGCGGCGCGGAAGGTCACAGGCACCTGATGGGTGCTGGCCAGCTTGAGTAGGTCAACCACTTCCAGCTCCGCCTCGACGCGTACCACCAGTTTGGGAATCAGCCGGTAGAAGCTGGCATCGGTGCCGAAGGCCAGGGTCGACAGCGGATCGTCGAAGCGCCGCTCGGCAGGGATTAGGCGTTCGACGGCGGTGAGAAAGGCGGCAGGCAGGCTCATGCAGGCTCCGAAAGTCAGGATGCGGCGTGGTGCAGTTCGCGCACCAGTGAGTCGGCAGTGATCTCGCTGATCGACTTGGCCCCGGTCAGCACCATGGCCACGCGCATTTCCTTCTCGATCAGGTCCAGCAGGTTGCTCACCCCCGCGCCACCGGCAGCGGCTAGGGCGTAGATAAAGGCGCGGCCGAGCATCACCGTGTCGGCGCCAAGGGCGATCATGCGCACCACGTCCAGACCGGTGCGGATGCCGGAGTCGGCGAGAATTGCCAGCTCACCTTTCACTGCATCGGCAATCGCCGGCAGGGCGCGGGCGCTGGACATCACGCCATCGAGTTGGCGGCCGCCGTGGTTGGACACGACGATGCCGTCGGCGCCGAAGCTCACCGCGTCCTTGGCGTCCTGCGGGTCGAGGATGCCCTTGATCACCATCGGGCCGTCCCAGAGCTCGCGAATCCATTCCAGGTCCTTCCAGCTGATCGAAGGATCGAAATTGTTGCCCAGCCAGCCGATATAGTCGGCCAGACCGGTGGGGTTGCCCCGGTAAGCGGAGATATTTCCGAGGTCATGGGGTTTGCCGAGCAGGCCGACATCCCAGGCCCAGCGCGGGTGGGTCATGGCTTGCAGCATGCGCCGCACGGGCGCATTCGGGCCGCTCATTCCGGAATGGGCATCGCGGTAACGGGCGCCGGGTACGGGCATATCCACGGTAAATACCAGAGTGGTGACGCCCGCGGCCTTGGCCCGCTCCAGAGCGTTTTTCATAAAGCCGCGGTCTTTCAGAACATACAACTGAAACCACATCGGCCGGTCGATGGCCGGTGCGACTTCTTCAATCGGGCACACCGACACGGTGGACAGGGTAAAGGGAATGCCCTTGGCGGCGGCGGCCTTGGCAGCCTGCACTTCACCACGGCGGGCGTACATGCCGGTTAAGCCGACCGGGGCCAGGGCCACCGGCATGCTCAGGGTCTCATTGAACAGGCGGGTTTCCAGGCTCAGTTCCGACATATTGCGCAGCACGCGCTGGCGCAGGGCAATGTCCGCCAGGTCGGAGACGTTGCGCTTGAGCGTGTGCTCGGCATAGGCACCGCCGTCGATGTAGTGAAACAGAAACGGCGGCAGCCGGCGTTGCGCGGCGGCGCGGTAGTCGGTGGAGGCAGAAATGATCATGGAATCACCCAAGCAGGAAAAAGGGTTGCAGCGAAACGTCAATGCGCGCCGCCCAAGCGGCGCGCATTCAGGCGTGTATCAGCTCGCCATCAGCGGGTCGCTAACGCCCAGCACATACACGGCAAACAATGCGATCAAGCCGGTAAACAGCACGTAGTACAGGGTAGGCCAGACGGTCTTGCGCAGGATGCTGCCTTCGCGGCCCAGCAGGCCAACCGTAGCCGAGGCGGCGACGACGTTGTGGATCGCCACCATATTGCCGGCTGCAGCGCCAATCGCTTGCACCGCGACCACCAGCGCGCTGGAGATGCCCAGGCTGCTGGCCACGCCGAACTGGAACTGGCTGAACATCATGTTGCTGACGGTGTTGGAGCCGGCAATAAAGGCGCCCAGGGCACCCACGCTCGGCGCCAGCAGCGGATAGATACCGCCCACGCTGTCAGCCACCCAGCGCGCCATCAGGATCGGCATGCTCGACAGCTCGGCGGCGTTGACCCCGGAGTTGATCAGGATGCGCACCATCGGCACGGTAAACAGCAGCACAAAGCCGGCGCTCAGCAGCACGCTGGATGATTCTTTCACCGCTGTACCCAGCTCGCGCAGTTTCATGCCATGGAAGAAGAAGGTGGCGATGACCACGGTGACCAGAATCCCGCCCGGCAGGTACAGCGGCTGGAAGTTGGCGCTGATCCCGGTTTCGCCGAGCAGGTCGGGGAAGTTCAGCATCACCGCTTTCAACGCGGCGCTGACCTCGGGGAATACCCGGCTGATCACCAGCAGCACTCCGACCAGCACATAGGGCAACCAGGCGCGCAGGGCGCTCATCGGTTTGGCGGTGAGTTGGTCGAGCTTCATTTCCACGGTGCCCAACCACTCGGCTGGCCATTTGTCCGCCGGGGCGAAGTCCCAGGTGGTTTTTGGCAGCAGAAAGCCCAGGCGCGCAGCGCTGGTGACAATCGCCAAACCAATCAGACCACCGGCCAGCGACGGAAACTCAGGCCCGAGGAACACTCCGGTCAGCACATAAGGCACGGTAAAGGCCAGGCCGGCGAAAATCGCGAATGGCAGCACTTCAAATCCAGCCTTCCAGCTTTTCTCTGCGCCGAAGAAGCGCGTCAGCATCAGCACCATCACCAGCGGCATCACGGTGCCGACAATGGCGTGGATGATCGCCACTTCACTGGTGATCAGCTGCAGAAACTGCGCCCAGGATGAACCCTGTTCAACTAGCTGCGCGCCGATGGTGGCGCTATCCAGACCGGTGTTGATGCCGACGATGATCGGTGTACCCACCGCGCCGAAGGACACCGGCGTGCTCTGCACCAGCATGCCGAGCATGACCGCCGCCATGGCCGGGAAGCCGATGGCCACCAGCAGTGGTGCGGCGATGGCCGCAGGCGTGCCGAAGCCAGACGCGCCCTCGATAAAGCAGCCGAACAGCCAGGCGATGATGATCGCCTGAATGCGCCGATCCGGGCTGATGGTGGCAAAGCCGGCGCGAATCGCCGTGATACCGCCGGAGTGCTTGAGGGTGTTAAGCAGCAAAATCGCGCCGAAGATGATCCACAGCAAACCGAGGGTGATCAGCAGCCCCTGCACCGTGGAGGCCAGCACGCGGTTAAAGCTCATGTCCCAGGCGTACAGTGCGACACCGGCGGTCAGCAGGTAGACCAGGGGCATGGCATGTTTGGCCGGCCAGCGTAGGCCGATCAGCAGCACAGCGGCGAGCAGGATGGGCGAGAACGCCAGTAGAGCAAGAAGACCTGTCGACATGGTGGTCTCCCCTTAACGCTGCGCGTTGCGCATGGGTGAATGCGGGTGCGCATCGTGATGCAGCGTTGCGGCGGGTATAAGCAATAGAGCCGGCATGGGGACACCTCGTTGGATTCTTGGAATTGTTTTAGTTTGGTTAATTGGTAATACCAATTTACAAGACTGCGCGGTCAGGGTAAAAGTGCGGCCTCCAGCCTGTCAATTAGCTGCCTTACGACTTTGGTCGTAAGGGTGCGTCTTGCTTGGCTGTGATGGCGGCGATAGGCTTGCCGGCAGCGGGCCGCAAAGGCCCATAGCAGGTGGTCAAACCAGTGGAGTGCGGGCTATGGAAGTGGGATCGGTGCGGCAGCGCCGTTTGTCGGACGATATCGTCAGCCAACTGGAAACCATGATCCTCGAAGGCACGCTCAAGGCCGGTGAACGCCTGCCGGCGGAGCGGGTACTGGCCGAGCAGTTCGGCGTCTCCCGGCCGTCGCTGCGTGAAGCGATTCAGAAGCTGGCGGCCAAGGGCCTGTTGGTCAGCCGCCATGGCGGCGGCAACTATGTGGCGGAAACCCTCGGCTCGACTTTCAGTGATCCACTGTTGCACCTACTGGAAAGCAACCCCGAAGCGCAGCGCGACCTGCTCGAGTTTCGCCACACCCTGGAAGGTTCCTGCGCGTTTTACGCTGCCCAGCGCGCCACCGAACTGGATCGCCAGCGCCTGACTGACGCCTTCGCTGCGCTGCAGGATTGCTATAGCCGCAGTGGCAAGGTGACCCGCGCCGAAGAGGGTGCCGCCGATGCCAACTTCCATTTGGCGATTGCCGAGGCCAGCCATAACGCCGTGCTGCTGCACACCATTCGTGGGCTGTTCGACCTGCTCAAGCGCAACGTGGTGACCAACATCGGCGGCATGTATGCCCAGCGTGATGAAACCCGCGACATGCTGATTGAGCAGCATCGCGCCTTGTTCCAGGCCATTATCGAAGGCCGTGCCGAGGACGCCCGTGCGCTGTCCAACCGGCACATCGACTACGTGCAGGAAGTGCTCGCCGACGTGCAGCAACAGGCCCGCCGCGAAGAGCGGGCGCAGCGCCGAGGCATTACGCGCTAGCGTCGTCTGGGGAGGCGCACCGCGACTTCCAGGCCGCCGAGGAGGGAGTCGCCCAGGCTGATGCTGGCGCGGTGCAGTTCCACCACGCGCAACACGATGGACAGCCCAAGGCCAGCGCCCTGGCCGGCGCCAAGGCGATAGAACCGTTCGAAGAGTTTTTCCCGCTGCACCTGCGCGACGCCGGGTCCGCTGTCCTGCACGCGCAGCACGATGGCATCTGCCTGAGCCTCTAGCTGAACCCGGATACGGCCCCCGTCAGGGGTGTATTGCACGGCATTGCTGATCAGGTTTTGCAGCAGGGTGCCGAGGCTTGGGCCATCCGCCAGCAACTGATAGTCCGCTGGCTCGAGGGCATCCAGGTCAAGTTCCTGATGACGCTCCAGCGCCAGTGGAATCAGCTCTGCCAGCTCGTTGCGCACAAACCCGAGCAGGTCCAGCTCGCGCATGGCCAGTTGCGCCACATTGGGTTCCAGGCGCGCCAGGGTCAGCAGTTGAGCCACCACCCGAGTGGCACGTTCGACACCGCTGCCGAGCTGGCGCAGGGCATCGTTACGGTCTTGCGGGTCAGGCGCGTCGAGGGCGTTCTGGGCGTGAATACGCAGCACTGCCAAGGGGGTGCGCAACTCGTGGGCCGCATCAGCGATAAAGCGTTTTTCCTGGTCCAGCAGGTGGTTGACCTGCATCAGCAAACGGTTGAGCGAGGCGCCCATGGGCTCCAGCTCGTGTGGCAACGGGCCAAAAGTCAGCGGCGCGAGGTTGTCAGGGGCGCGGGCCTTGATCGATTCGGCCATGCGCTGCAGTGGGCGCAAGCCAAAGCCCACGGCCAGCCAGAGCAGCAAAGCCAGCAGCGGCAAACCGATCAGCAGCGGTTGCAGGGTGCGCCGGGCAATCTTGCCAGACAGTTCGCCGCGAACGTCTTCACGCTCACCCACCAGCACCCAGTGGTGATCGACGTTGTCGTGCAGCACAAACACCCGCCAGCGGTGCTCGCCCAAGGTCAGGGTGTGATAGCCGCTGAGGTACTTGGCTAGACGATTGAGGCGTTCACTGATCGGTTGTGAGTCGGCCGGCAGGTTGAGGCCGAGCTGGGCGATCATCTCCATCAGCAGGCCTTTCGGGGCGCTGGCGGATTGGAACACCAGCTCGCCGTTGTCGTTAAGCATCTGGAAGGCCAGCTTGCTTTCGTAGCTGTGCCCGAGCAGGCCGTCGAGGTTACGCGGGCTGTTTTTCAGCAGCAGGGCTTCATCCAGCGCAGTCTGCAGGTCGCGGCGCGAGTCGGCGGACAGCTCATGACGCACCAGGCCCATGAGCACGCGTGAGGTCTGCGCCAGTTGGGCGTCGAACAGCTCTTCCACTTCATGGCTGGCATCGCTGTAGATCTTGTGACTGATCAGCCCCAGGGCGACGCTCAACAGTGACAGCAGCAGGACAAGCAAACGCGCACGGATCGAGCGCAACACCTTCGGCATGTTATTTATCCACCAGGTAGCCGACGCCGCGCACGGTGCGGATCAGCTCGGGAAAGAATTTTTTGCGCAGGTGGTGCACGTGCACTTCCAGGGCGTTGCTCTCCAACTCTTCGTCCCAGCCATAGAGCGCCTGTTGCAGCTTGTCGCGGGTCATCACCCGGCCCGGCTGGGCGAGCAGTTCGTGCAGCAGGAGAAACTCCTTGCGCGGCAGATTGACCGGCTGGCCTTGATAGCTGACGGCCTGGCTGACCGGGTCAAGACTAATGCCACGGTATTCCAGCGCCGGCTGCGGACGGTTGAAGCTACGCCGCAGCAGGGCGCGCAGGCGGGCTTTGAGTTCAGCTACATCAAAGGGTTTGACCAAGTAATCGTCGGCGCCGGCATCCAGCCCGGCGATGCGATCACTGGTGGAGTCACGGGCGGTCAGTACCAGCACGGGCACCGGGTTGGCGGCCGCGCGCAGGTGCTTGAGCACCTGCAGGCCGTCCATGCGTGGCAGGCCCAGGTCGAGGATCGCCAGTTCAAAACTCTCGCTGGTCAGGGCATGCAGCGCACTGCTGCCATCCTGTACCCAGTCGACGGTGTACCCCTCGGGTTTGAGGGCGGTGCGAATACCTTCGCCCAGGGCGTTGTCGTCTTCGACCAGCAGAATGCGCATGCAGTGATTCCCGGTGTGTTCTATCCAAACTCGCGTGGGCGAGATTACTCCAATTCGGCGTTGACCTTGGCCAGCAGCGCCTGAATTTCCGCTTTGCGCCCGGCGTCGGCAGACAGGCGATTAGGCCGTGCAGGCGCTTGCAAGGCTTTTTCCAGTGCCACTTTAGCCTCAGCGTAGCGTTTGGCGCGGGTCAGATAGTCCGCGTAAAAATAGTTGGGATCAATGCCGTCCGGGTTGATCGCCAAGGCCTGCTTGAGCATGGCTTCGGCCTTTTCGTCATCGCCAAAGCCTACCGGCCAGCCAGGCACCTGGTAGTACAGGCTGCCGAGGCTGGTGTAGGCCGAGCCGGACAGCGCCTTGGGGTCGAGCGCCAGGCCCTGCTCCAGGCTGGCCTTGGCTTCCTTGACCAGGCCCAGCGCCCCCAGGCCGCCTTTGGCGCCGGCGTAGGTGCTGAGAATGATGCCGTTCCAGATCTGCAGTTCGGCGGCGTTAGGCTCGGCGGCGACGGCTTTTTGCGCCTGCTCGCTGAGGCTGGCGAAGGCTTTCTCGCGCTGTTCCTGGGGCAGCTGATAATTGATCTCGGCCCAGCGGTCTTGCAGGCTTTGCAGCTGCGCCTGGCCTTGTTCGCTCAAGGCGAAACTGGGCAGGCTGATGAGGCAGAGCAGGGTGCAGGCGGCGGTGCGGAAAAGCGTCATGGGGTGTGTCCTTTTAAGGTTTGCTGCGCGCAAAGCGCTGGATGATGGGCAGTTGTTTACGCAGGGCCTGATCGACCAGGCGCGGCAGCAGGCTGTTGAGGCGCACGAAGAGTTTCTCCGGCCAGCCCAGGTAGCGCTCCTCTTCCTCACGGCGTATGGCTGCCAGCAATTGCAGAGCAACGTTGTGTGGGTCGTCCATGGCGACGTTCAGCTCGTCATTCATGGCCACCACCTGGGCGCCGTTCATGCGGGTTTGAGTGGCGCGTGGGGCGAAGTAGAGAACCTTGACCAGGGTGTCGGCCAACTCGCGGCGCAGCGCTTCTGAAAACCCGCGCAGGGCAAATTTGCTGGCGCAGTAGGCCGTGAAGCCGGGGTAACCGATGGAGCCGAACGTCGAGCCCAGGTTGACCACCAGGGCTCGGCCCTGTTGCCGCAGCAGTGGCAGCAGGCGGTGAGTCAGCTGCAAGGTGGCGGTTACGTTGAGTTCGATCAGCTCGGCGATGGCGCTTTCATCATGCTGCTCCAGCAGGCCGAAGTGATTGACCCCCGCAGCATTGATCAGCGTGTTGATGCCGCCAAAGCGCTGAGCGGCGGCGACCACGGCTTCACGGCCGCTGCGTTCGCGGATGTCCGCAGTCACCAGCGTGACTTTGCCGGCATGGGCCTCGGCCAGCGCTTGCAGGGGTTCGGGCTGGCGGCCAACCAGCAGCAGGTGGGCACCGTCGCGCAGCAGTTCGGCGACCAGTGCCTGGCCAATTCCACCACTGGCCCCGGTTATCACGGCGCGGCATTCAGGAATGTTCATCGCTAGTCCTCAGGCGCTCAGCGGCAAGCTGCGGAACATATCGCCGTAGAGGCGATAGACCACTTTGGCGGTGTGCACCACGGCAGCTTTGTCGTCGTCGTTGTCGAGCTGATTCATCAGTTTTTTGAAGAATTCGATATGTTCCAGGTCCAGGCTGCCGTGGGAACTCAGGTAGCTGAAGGCCTTGTTCGGCAGTTGCAGCTTGTCCTGAATCACTCCGGCCACCTGGGTAGCCAAGGCAATGCTGGTACCTTCCAGCACATTGACCATGCCGAAGAAACTCACCGGGTTGTGCCGCGCGATGCGGTCGTAGACGTAGCTGACCATCAGCTCGGTCGGCAGCTTGGGCGTGCCGTGGCGCACCGCTTCTTTGTCTGCACCACACACGGCGATGTCGTTGAGCACCCATTCCTGGTGGCCCGTTTCTTCCTCGATGTATTCGCCGATAGCTTCGCGCAACCACTCCAGCCGTTCTGGCAAACGCGCGCCGCAGGCCATCAGCAAGGGCACGGTGTGTTTGACGTGGTGATAGGCCTCTGTGAGAAAGGCCACGTAGCTGTTCAGGCTGACGGTGCCAGCCATGGCCTGGGCAATGATCGGCGCACTGAGCAGGTAATTGCGCTCAGCGCTGGTGTGTTCAAGCAGGGATTCGTAGAAGCTCATCAGGCATCTCCATAGCAGGATTCGGTGGCCATCAATTGCTCGATGGCGTGCTGGTAGTGGTTAAGCAGGGCTGTACGCCGCAGGCGGCCATTGCTGGTGGCCAGCGCATTGGCACTGCTGAAAGGTTGTTCGGCGCGCAGCCAGTGGTGCACGCGGGCGTAGTCGGGCAGGGCCTGGTTGGCCGTCGCCACGGCTTCGGCCAATTGGCTGTCAGGGGTATTCGGGAAGCGCGGCACCAGCACGGCAACGTTGCCGGGCAGTGCTTCGCCATGCAGCCAGGCCTGGGCGATTGGCAGTTGCTGGACTAACTCGGCCTCGACCCATTCCGGGTTGACGTTGCGGCCAAAGGCGGTGATGAACTGGTGTTTCTTGCGCCCGTGCAGCACCAGGAACGGCCCGTCGAAATGGCCCAGATCACCGGTGCCCAGCCACTCCTCGTCAGGGCATGGTTCGCCCAGGTAACCAAGCAGGCGTGGGCCTTGGACCATCACCTCGCCGTCTTTAGCCAGGCGTACCTGCAGGTGTGGCAACGGTAGGCCGACGGTGCCGATACGGCGGTTTTCCGGGGTGTTCAGGCACACCACTGAGGCGCACTCGGACAGGCCGTAGCCCTCGAACACTGGCAGCCCCAGGGCGTCAGCACGTTGCAGCAATTGGCTGGCGACGCGGCCACCGCCGACGGCGATAAAACGCAGGCTGCTCGGCAGGGGTAGGCGATTTTCACCGGCGCTGACCAGCGCCAGCAGCAGTTGCGGCAGCAGGATCAGGCTATTGGGCTGCGCCTGAGCCAGGGCGCCGAGAAAGCGCGGCAGATCGAACTGGCTGGCACCGAGCAGACCGATCTGCGCCATCGGCATCAATTCAATCCGTGCGCCGGCCAGCAGAGGGGCATAGACCCCGGCAATGTTCTCCAGCAGGGTGGCCAGCGGCAGGACACACAGGTGGCGTTCGACCGCGCAGCTGGCGCTGGCCTGCACCAGGCTCTGCGCCACCGCCAGTTGCGTGGCGATATCCAGGCACACCCCCTTGGGTTGCCCGGTGGTGCCGGAGGTGTAGGTGATTTTGCAGGTGCCGACCGGCAACGCGCTGACCTGCATCCGCGGGCGTTGCAGCACAGTGGTGGTAGCGGTTGTTGCATTCGCCGCTGCGCTTGCGTTGAAACCCAGTGCGCTGAAAAGCGGGCTGGCCGGGCCGATCAGGCAGTCGATGCCCGCGCTGTCGAGGACATGCACCTGCTGGCCGCTGGAAAAGAAACCTGGCAGTGGCACGCAGACCAGCCCTGCATGCAGAGTGGCCAGGTCCCATAGCACCCAGTCGATTCCGTTATCCAGCGCCAGGGCGACACGTCGGGCGCCGAGGTGCTGCAGGTATACGCTGCGCTGTGCGATCTCGCTCAGCAGCTGGGCGTAGCTCAACTGTTGCTCACCTTCGCGCAAGGCAATCGCCTCGCCAAAGGCGGCCAGGCGGTTAAACAGGGATTCAGCGGCAGGCCACATCAGGCATGTCCTCCAGGGCATAAAAGGCTTGATGAGCCAGGCGTGGGTAAGCACCCAACTGCAGCAAACGCTGATGGCCGGCGTAGATGTCGCCAGCCATCACGTGCGGTTGGTTGTCGTAGTAGCTGCCCCAGTCCGCCAGCTCATCGCCCACGCAATCCGGATTGGCCGGGCCCAGCGGTACGGGCGTTAGGCCCAGGCGCTGAAAACTGTTGAGCAGGGCCAGGGTGCCGGTGAAGGTCACCCAGCGATAACCCAGCGCCACCAGCAGGTCGGTCAGGGCCACGATCAGTAAGCGCGCGGCGCCTGGGCTGCCCGCCGCCAGGTTGCCGACCTCGACCAGTTGCGCCCGCTGCGGTGCATTGGCCACCTGGCGTGCGGCAATAACGTGCTCCGCCGGTTGCTCAAGGTAGCGTTCCAGAAACAGCGGCCCACTGGCGGCACTGCGCAGGCCCACCGCACCGAGCAACTGACCGCTGCTGTCTTCCAGGCTGAGCAGGCAGGGCATGAAGTGACGGATGCGCGCCTGATGTTGAGCGGCAAAGCGCTCGCCAATAAACGCCTCAATTCCTGCTCGGCGCGGGCTGTCGGCGTTGGCCAGGAAAAGGCTGAGCGGCTGCTCGCGGCCGATCTGTGCAAGTGCAGTGTTGTGATACACCCAAGGCAGCTCCATAACCGGAACCTCATCTGAGAACTTGGGTGTGAGTGTCTGCCGCCAGTCTTAACGCTAAATTAAGTCACACAATATTCAGCCGTGAGACGGTCGCAGGCATTTCATTGCTTGCGTTGCAGCCACCACAGCTCATAGCCTGCAAAGCCTGACTTGCCGAATGACGGTAAGTTGATCAGCCCTGACCTTAATCGCCAAACGCTCGGAGATAGTTATGCCCCCTATGGATACTGAGCAACAACTGGCGGCCCGTCTGGCCATCCTGGAAAACCCTGAAGCGCAGGACTGCACGGTCTACCGCGCCGATGATCAGGACCCGGACGCCGAGGAAGTGGATCTGGGTGATGCCAAGGTGCTGTTCTGTGGCCCGTTCGAAGCCCCGGCCGATTGGGATGCGGCAGAACGTGAAGATTATTTCGGTGAAAGCGCGCCTGAGCTGTTCGTCAATGCACGCATCGAGTGTGAAGCCAAACCGGGCTCAAGCAGCCATTTCACCGTGGACATCGGTGACTACGTGGCCGCCCAGCCGGGGTTGGGGGAAGTCGTCATGTTCTATGTGCACGATTATCTGGAAGACGACACCGGCTGCACCTATGTGCTGCTGCGTGATGAAGAGGTGCTGGAATAATCCGGCCACCGCGCTGGGCTTCTTGCTGAAGCCCAGCCACAACCTGCCTTGCTCCATATTCTCGCTAATTCGCTTTTTGCCCTGTAGTACCGGGTTATTACCCGCGCCTGACGGATCGGGATAACACTCTGTGCTTCTCAATTCATTGAAGGGAGCAGGCACATGGCAGCGAAGAAGATTCTCATGCTGGTCGGCGACTACGTCGAAGACTACGAAGTGATGGTGCCGTTTCAGGCACTGCTGATGGTCGGTCATCAGGTGCACGCGGTGTGCCCGGACAAGACCGCCGGGCAGAGCGTACGCACCGCCATCCACGATTTTGAAGGCGAGCAGACCTACAGCGAGAAGCCGGGGCATAACTTTGCCCTTAACTTCGACTTCGACCAGGTCAAAGCCGAACACTACGACGCCCTGCTGATCCCCGGTGGCCGCGCCCCTGAGTACCTGCGCCTGAATGCTCAGGTGCTGGCGCTGGTACAGGCCTTCGATAAGGCCGGCAAACCGATTGCGGCGGTCTGTCATGGCGCGCAGTTACTCGCCGCTGCTGGCGTGCTTAAAGGTCGCGAGTGCAGCGCTTACCCGGCCTGTGGCCCGGAAGTCACCCTGGCCGGCGGGCGCTATATGGATATCGCCGTAGACCAGGCCCATGTGCAGGGCAACCTGGTCACCGCGCCGGCCTGGCCGGCGCATCCCAACTGGCTGGCGGCGTTCCTCGGCCTGCTGGGTACGCAGATCACGCTGTAAACTGCTGGGGCCAGTTAGGCCCCAACATTCAGGGAGGTGAGCCGCCATGTGCGAGCTGTATGTCAAAGCCGATCCGATTCTTTACGAATCCCGTGCCCGCTCGCTGCGCATTCGTGGTGTGGTCACCACCCTGCGCCTGGAAAACCAGTTCTGGGACATCCTGCGCGAAATCGCCGAAGTCGATGGCATGACCACCAATCAGCTGATTACCAAGCTGTATGACGAGGTCATGGACTACCGCGGTGAAGTGGTGAATTTCGCTTCGTTCCTGCGCGTCAGTTGCACCCGCTACCTCAGCCAGCGCCGTGCGCCGGCTGAGCTAAGTCTGGTGCGTTCGATCCAGGTTTAAACGCCAGTGGGGATGCGCAGCGCAGGGTCACCCAGCGGGTGGCTGATTGCATCGAAGAAGCGCAGCTCCACCTGCTGCTCGGCGAACAGGCTCGCGTAGTGCTGCTTCTGCTGCGTGATAAACAGCGGGTTGTGCGGGTAGATCGAGATCGCCAGGGTTTTCAATCCGGCCTGCTGCAAGGCCTGGATAAGGTGCTGATCCTGCGCAGCCAGGCTGTGGCCGAAGATGCACAGCTTGTCCTTGGGTTGCGCCAGCTGGCTGTAGCAGAACGATAGATAGTCGCTGCTGCGAATAGCCTTGAGCTTGTCCGCGCTGCTGCCTTCGTTGACGAACAGCGGAATATCGCCCAGCTGGTTGATGGCGAAACTGGCCAGCAAGGTGCTTTCCGATGAATTGAGAATGCGCGTGCTGCCATCGATGTTCTTCACCAGGTGCATGCCGCCGTGCAGGTAGAGCATGCGCGTGGCGTTGCCCTGGCGCTGGCAGTCGCCGGGGGCGAAGGTTGAATCCGCACCCCTGAACATATCTTCAAACGCGTCCGGCGCTTGCATCGCGGCCCAGTAGTTGAGCAGGTCGTAATTGCCGGAATACACCGTTTGGAATTGGCTAAGCGCAGTGTTGATCCGCGCCAGGCTAGCGGCCTGCATCTGGCTCCAGGGAATATGCACCGAACGCACGGCGTGGATCAGCGCTTCCTTGATGGCGAAGTAGCGATGGCGCGGCGACGAGGAGTTGATGGTCAGAGCGGCATTGACCCGGATGCTGTTCTTCAGCGCGCTGAGCACCTGTTCGAAGTTGCTGGTATCCAGGGCGCGGAACACGCTGAGCTCGGTCGCGCTAAGCGGGCGATTACGGGTGGTCTGGGCTTCATCGAACAACGAGAAGTAGGCGAACTTGCGCCATACCGCCAGGCTCGCGCCATTGCCGATCAGCAGCTCGGGGAAGCCGATGCTGCTGTTCAGGGTGTTCCAGTCTTCCAGTTCGCCAGTAAATGCCGGGGTTTGCATAATCGCTAGTTGTCGCCTTGGGCCGTCGGGGTTGTGCAGCGTGCGACTTTAACATGTGGCGCGGCAACTGCCGGCTTGGCCGCTGCGGCCCATTGCACCGCCAGGATGCTGCCCAGTACCGCGATCAGCCCCAGCAGCGCCACACCGGTGATGCTCTGCCCGAGCAATGCCCAGCCCAGCAGCACCGCCACCAGCGGGCTAAGCAGGCCCAGGGACGACACCGCCACCGGTGCGAGGCGAGCGATACCGCGAAACCACAACACATAAGCCAGCAGCGCGCCGAACAACGACAGGTAGGCGTAGCCCAGCCACTGCACTGGGCTGAGTGGCGGCAGCGGTGGGTCGATCAGCCAGGCCACCGGCAGCAGGAGCAAACCGCCAATCAGCAACTGCCAGCCGGTAAACGCCAGCAGCGGCACAGTCGGCCGCCAGCGTCGCGTCAGGTAAGTGCCGCTGGCCATACAGGCGGTGCCGACAAAGGCGGCGGCAATCCCGATCGGGTCCCAACTCGCCCCCGGTGCCAGCAGCAATGCAGCCATCCCGGCGATACCCACCACACTGGCAGCAACCGCCACAGAGGCCGGACGCTGCTGATCCATCGACCACACCAAGCCCATCACCAGCAGCGGTTGAATCGCTCCGACCACCGCGGCCAAGCCACCCGGCAAGCGATACGCGGCGACAAACAACAACGCCTGGAAGAAGCCGATATTCAGCGCTGCCAGCACCAGCAGGCGTGGCCACTCGCTGCGCCAGGGTAGGTAGCGGCTGTACAGCACCAACAACAGACCGGCGGGCAGGGCGCGCAGCAGCGCGGCGGTAAACGGCCGGTCCGGCGGCAGAATCTCGGTGGTGACGATATAGGTCGAGCCCCAGATGGCAGGCGCCAGAGCGGTGATCAACACATCCATCCAGGTGCTACGCGATGCTGAGCGGTCCATGCATTTGTCTCGCATTCAAGATAAAATGCGAGGCTATTAGCAACTTGTCTTGAGTTCAAGATAAATTTCCAGAGGTAAGCCAATGGCAGTCCAGCGACAGATGGATGCGGTCGATGCAATTCTTCAGCAGTGGCACCGCGAGCGGCCGGACCTGGATGTCAGCCCGATGGGCGTTATCGGTCGGCTGGGGCGCTGCGCGGCGCTGTTGCGGCGTGAACTGGACAAACTGTTCAGCAGCTTTGGCCTGACCGCCTGGGAATTCGACGTGCTGGCCACCTTGCGCCGTTCCGGCGAACCCTACCGCCTGGCCCCGACGACGCTGTTCTCGACCCTGATGGTCACCTCCGGCACCATGACCCGGCAGCTGCAGCAACTGGAAGCCGCAGGCTGGGTCAGTCGTATAGCCAACCCCAGCGACGCGCGCAGCATGCTGGTGCAGCTGACCCCGGCTGGGCTGGAACTGATCGACCGCGCGGTGACCGCGCATGTGGCGAATGAAGCGCGACTGCTGGCGCCGATCGCCGCCACCGAGCTGGCGCAACTGGAGGCGCGGCTATCCGAGTTGCTGGCGGTGCTGGAGCCGGCTGGCGAGTAATATTCAACAACCCTGCCGCAGGTCGGTGGGGGCTAGAAGAGGTGAGTGATGAGCAACGAATTGGTGATCGAAGATATTCAACTGGGTGACGGCAGGGAAGTGGTCAAAGGTGCGCTGATCACCACCCAGTACAACGGTTTTCTTGAAGATGGCAGCAAGTTCGACTCCTCCTATGATCGCGGCAAAGCCTTCCAGTGCGTGATCGGTACCGGTCGCGTGATCAAGGGCTGGGACCAGGGTCTGATGGGCATGAAAGTCGGCGGCAAGCGCAAACTCTTCGTACCGTCGCACCTGGGCTACGGCGAACGCCAGTTCGGCGCGCATATCAAACCGCACTCCAATCTGATCTTTGAGATTGAGCTACTGGAAGTGCTGACGCGGGATGATTAGGTCGTAGGGCTGCTGTCGGCCAGAAGCAGTCAGTCTAAGGTGTCTAGGGAGTCAGGGGCGATTCACGATGCAGTTAGCCGCAAGGTCGGACGGGGTCGTAAGACTATCTACATTTTTATTCGAGAGGGTGACTTCCCGAAACAATTGAAGATAGATCGAGCCAGCCGCTGGCTTCAGCGCGAGGTCGGCGACTGGATAGCCATCGTGGCAGCAGCGAGAAAGCCGAGAGGCACTCGATTGGCCGGCGTTTTTGTCTGAGTGGAACGTAGGATTTTAAGTCCTAGGGGGAGTGCTGCGTTACATCTCCCGATTTAGCCAGCAATCACTGTTGTGTGTTCATCAGGCGCCTCACTATGGCGGGCACTCTCACCACAAATAGGTGCCCGGGATGATAGGTCACTGGAACGGCATCATCGTCATCACACAGTTTTCCGGCCAGATACGTTATGTGTGTCCGCCTGCAAGATAAAGGTTGATTTGTGCCACTGCATCTTCTGCGCTGATGATAGTTGAGTTGATCACTAAGTCAGGCTGCGCCGGGGGCTCATAGGGGCTGCTGATACCCGTCATGTTTGGCAATTGTCCGCTTCTAGCTTTTTTATAAAGTCCTTTGGGGTCTCGCTGCTCGCACACGGCCAGGGGCGTATCGACAAATACTTCGATAAAGTTATCTTCCCCGATTAACTCCCGAGCCATCTGGCGCTCTGCTCCAAAGGGACTGATAAACGCGGCCATCACGATCAGTCCGGCATCCATCATCAGTTTGGCTACTTCTGCCACGCGTCGAATATTTTCCACCCGGTCGGCATCGGTAAACCCTAGGTCCTTGTTCAAGCCTTGGCGAACGTTATCGCCATCGAGGATATAGGTGCGTTTGCCCTGTGCGTGGAGTTCTTTCTCCAAGGTGTTGGCAATGGTAGATTTTCCCGAGCCTGATAGTCCGGTGAACCAGATGACCTTGCATTGATGGCCATTGAGGCGTTCGCGGTCCTCACGGGTAATGCTGAGTGCTTGGCGATGTAAGTTTTGAGCGCGGCGTGAGCTGTGGCTGATCATGCCGACGTCTCCCTGTTTTCAGTAGCGGCTGACTTTAGAGTCCTAAATTAATTTAACGGCTTTCGAGGTCGCTTGCTCGGTCGGCCTCCATGCATGCCTTTTTGAGCACGCGAAGAACGGTTTTTGGCATTATATGGATGTAGCACTTCCTCTGCTTGGGGGAGTTCTGTGCTTTGCCCTGCGGCCCCAATAAACAAGGATGTACCATGCGGTATCACGTTCCCGGCTATGCCTTTGGTTTAATCGCCGCGCTGTACAGTCAGTGTCTTTTTGCTCAGGACTATTTGCTTGATCCTCTCAGTGAGCCGGAAAGCTATTCCGAGGCGCGTCAGATTCGAGGGGTGTTAAAAGCCCGTGACCAGGCTGTGTTGTCCAGCGAACTAGCTGGACGCATCATTGAAATGCCGTTTGCTGAAGCTCAGCGCTTCGCCAAGGGCGATGTATTGGTTCGCTTCGATTGCAGCGCTTATCAGGCTCAACTCAACGCCTCGAACGCGGCCAGCCTTGCTGCCCGCGAGGAACTGAAGAACAAGCAGCAGTTAGCCGCCCTCAACTCCGTGGGGCGTTTCGAAGTAGCCTTGGCGCAGGCCCGTCAGGCCCAGGCCCAGGCGGAGGCGCAGGTCTATCAGGTACACGTGCAGCGCTGCCAGGTGAAGGCCCCCTTCGACGGTGAGGTGGTCAACCGCCGTGTGCAGCCCCACGAGAGTGTAGCTGGCGGCGACCCGCTGCTGGAGGTGGTGGATAATCGCACTCTGGAAATCCACTTGCTGGTGCCATCGCGCTGGATCGGTACCCTCAAGCCGGGCCAGCCCTTCAAATTTATCCCCGACGAGACTGGCAAGCCGCTCAACGCGGTGATCAAGCGCCTAGGGGCGCGCATCGATGAAGGCAGTCAGACGCTGCTGCTGATCGGCGGCCTGCCCGAGGACGCCACCGGCCTGGTGGCGGGCATGAGCGGCAGCGCGCGCTTTCCGGAGGCGCGATGAACGCACCTGTACCCGGCTTTGCCGAGCGTGTCTTTGCGGTATTTCTCGGTCTCCAGGCCCAGGCCCGACAGGCTGGTACGACTGAGCAACTGGCTTTCGCCATGGCCAACGACGGCCAGGGCCTGTTCGGCTACCGGCACGCAGCGCTTCTGGTCGCCGGCAAGGTCCGCGCTCTTACCGGTATTAGCGTGGTGGAGCCCAACGCTCCCTTCGTCGCCTTCGTTGAATGGGCGGCAAGTCAGCGTCTGGCCGCCGGCCTGTTGGGTCAGTCCGGTATTGTCGACCCAGCCAGTCTGGGCGAGAGCAGCCGCGAGGAGTGGCAGGCGTTGTCCGCGCCCAATGTTTTCTGGCTGCCTCTGAAGGACCGCCAGGGCGCCGTTTTCGGCGGCCTGTGGATCGCCCGTGACACGCTTTGGAGCGAGGCCGAGCAGGCTCTGCTGGTGCAGCTCGGCGGCACATACGAGCACGCGTGGCTGGCTCTGCAACCACGCAAGCCGTGGCGCCTGCGATGGCCGCGGAGGAAGATTCTCGTGGTGTTGGCGGCGCTCGCTCTGTTGCTGCTGCTACCGGTGCGCCAGTCGGTGCTGGCACCCGCCGAAGTGGTCCCCCAGGGCGGTCGCGTGGTGGCCGCACCGCTGGACGGGGTGATCGCCGAGTTTCTCGTCAAACCCAACCAAAGCGTTGCTGTCGGTGACCTGTTGGTGCGCTTCGATGCCACCACCCTCAAGGCTCAGGCCGACGTCGCCGAGCGTGCCCTGGATGTGGCTGAGGCCGAGTTGAAGGCCAGCAGCCAGCGTGCTTTCGCCGATGCTGAGTCCAGTGCCCGCATCGACCTGCTGGCCGCCCGCGCGGAGCAGAAGCGCGCTGAACGTGACTATGCCAAGCAGTTGCTGGCCCGTAGCGACGTGCGTGCCGAGCGTGCCGGCATTGCCGTATTCGCTGATGCCGAGCGCCTGACCGGCAAGCCAGTGCAGACCGGTGAGCGGCTGATGCAGATCGCCGACCCGGCTCAGGCCGAACTGCGCATCGAATTGCCGGTGGGTGATGCGATCGCCCTAGGGGCGGGGGCTGAGGTGGCGCTTTTTCTCGACAGCGACCCGCTTAATCGCTACGACGCACGTCTGGAGAGGGCCGCCTATGAGGCCCAGGCCACCGCCGCCGGGCAGTTGGCTTACCGCCTCGATGCCACCTTTGTCGAGGCCGCGCCGCGCATCGGTCTGCGCGGCACTGCCAAACTGTTCGGCGCCCGTGCCCCGCTGGCCTATTACCTGTTGCGCCGGCCCCTGGCGGCGCTGCGCCAGGGGCTGGGGCTGTGATGCTGCCGGCCCTGCGCTCCGACCTGCAGCTGTCCAGCGCAGCACCAACCCGTGAAGGCGCTCTCCAGTGGACTCTGGCCGACCCGCTGCGCGGCCGCTACTTCAAGCTCGGCGCTGCTGCCGTGCGGTTGCTGCGTCACTGGTCCCTGGGTGACCCTCACGAGGTACTGGCAGCGGCCAACGCCGAGCCGGGCGCGCCCCTGGGGGCGGGTGAGCTGGAACAGATGGTGCACTTTCTGCGAGGGCACGACCTGATCGCCGCCGTCGACCCGGAGCAGCGCGCCAGCTACAACCTCAAACGCGCCAGCGCGCGCCACAGCCTGTGGCAGCAGGTGTTGCACCAGTACCTGTTCTTTCGCATCCCGCTGTGGCGGCCGGACCGCTTTCTTAACCGCGCCTGGCCGGTTCTGGAGCGCAATGGGCCCTGGCTGTTGCGTCGTGCCCTGCCGATGTTGCTGCTGCTGGGGTTGTTCCTGGTGGCGCGTGATTGGGAACGCTACCTGGCCACCTTTCCGCATATCTTCAGCCTGGGTGGTGCCCTGGCCTTTGGCATCGCACTGACCTTCGCCAAGCTTTGCCACGAGTTCGGCCACGCCTTCATGGCCAAGCGTGCTGGCTGCCGGGTGCAGAGCATGGGGCTGGCTTTCATGGTGCTGCTGCCGATGTTCTACACCGACGTCAGCGACGCCTGGCGGGTGCAGGACCGCCGCTCGCGCCTGCTGATCGGTGCCGGTGGGGTGTTCGCTGAATTGGTGCTGGCGGTGCTGGCGCTGCTGGCTTGGTCGCTGCTGCCGGACGGGCCGGCGCGTACGGCGGCCTTCATGCTTTCCAGCGCTACCTGGATTACCACCCTTGCTATCAATCTCAATCCTTTCATGCGTTTCGACGGCTATTTCCTACTCAGCGACCTTTGGGAAGTGGAGAACCTGCAAAGCCGTGCCTTCGCCCTGTGCCGCTGGCGCCTGCGCGAAGCACTGTTTGGCTATGGCGAGCCGGCGCCCGAGCCTTGGCCCGAGGCCATGCGCCGGCGCCTGTTAGTCTGGGGCTACGGCGCCTGGATCTGGCGCGCGGTGCTGTTCTTCGGCATCGCGCTGGCGGTGTACCACCTGTTCTTCAAGGTGCTGGGTATCTTCCTGATGCTGGTGGAGTTGGTTTGGTTCATTGGCCTGCCGATCTGGAAGGAGTTCGGCGAGTGGTGGCTGCGGCGTGACCAGGCTAGTCCGCACAAGGTGCTGCTCGCCGGCTCGGCGCTGGCGCTGGTGCTGCTGGCGTTGATTGTGCCCTGGCGCAATGCGGTGGACGTGCCGGCGATGCTGGAAGCTTCGCGTATTGGCACGCTGCATGTGCCTATCGCGGCACGGGTCAAGGCGGTTCAGGTGAGGGACGGCGATACGGTAGAGCAAGGCGCGCTGCTGGTGCAGTTGGAGTCGCCTGATCTGGACGCGCAGCAAAGCATTGTTCGTCGTGAGATCGACAGCCTACAGTTGCAACTGCGGCGTCAAGCAGTACGCAGTGAAACGGTCGCTGAAGCGGGAATACTTGAAGAACAGTTGGCGGAAGCGGTGGCTCAATACCGTGGCCTGCTGGCCCAGCGAGAGCGCTTGCTGCTGCGTGCGCCCTTTGCGGGTCAGGTGCGTGATCTGCAAGCGGATCTGGCGGTTGGGCGCTGGCTCTACACTGGCGAGACGTTGGCCCGGGTTGTTGCCCCAGGCTTGCGTTTACGTGGCTATGTGGCCGAGGAAAGCCTATGGCGCGTTGAGCCGGGCAGCGAGGGTCGTTTTATTGCCGACGATCCGGCGCGTCCGGCCTTGTCTGTTCGCCTTGATGAGGTAGACACCGCCGGCGTTTCTTTTCTTGAACTGGACGCGTTGGCCTCTGACCATGAAGGTCAGATTGCGGTGCGACGCAACGCTCAGCAGCGTGCCGAACCTGTACAGGCGCAATACGGCGCGCGCCTCAGTCTTCTTGAGTCGCTATCACCACCGGCTCAACCATTACGCGGGGTGGTGGTTTTGCAGGGCAAACGGCAGTCGATATTAGGCGCTGTGTGGCGGCGGATGATGGCGCTGGGTGTGCGGGAAAGCGGTTTCTGAGCAAATACGCCGTCGCCAGAATAAAGCTGCGTTCTGCGCCGTTATGCACTACCCCAGGCAATTCAAGGGTGTGTTGTGAATGGCTGATCACATTCATCTCCAGCGCCATTTTCCGCTGGCTGGCCTCTGAAGTTCTCCGATAGCATTACCTGACCACTCGCGCAATAACGGTTGTCTCGCCCTTTCCACGGCGGGCAAGGAAGCCCAATTGATGACCTCCAAGGATTCATTTCTTGTCTGTGTTCCAGCTGCAGGCAGGGGGCCGTGTTTTTCCACAACAGCCCGCTCACCTCACGTGGATTTCCCCTCCAGTCTGTTGCTCATCAGCCATGAGCGCGCATGCCTATGTGGGGGTGACTGATGCATTTACCGACCATGGCGAGCAAACCCCCGACCTACCACTTTATCTCGGGCTTGCCGCGCTCGGGCTCAACCTTGCTCGCGGCGCTGTTGCGCCAGAATCCGCGCTTTAGCGCAGGAATGACCAGCCCGGTGGGGAGTTTTTTTTCCGCTCTGCTCAAGCAGTTCGGCGCCGACAGCGAATTCGGTCCAGTGGTGACCCAGGAGCAGCGCAAGCGCCTGCTGGCCGGCCTGTTCAGCAACTATTACGCGGACCAGGCCGGGCATGAGGTGATCTTCGATACCAACCGCCTGTGGTGCGCCCGGCTGCCAGCTTTGATGGACCTCTTTCCCCAGGCCAAGGTCATCGCCTGCGTGCGCAACGTCGCCTGGGTGATGGACAGCATCGAGCGGCTCTACCGCGCCAACCCGTACGAGATTACCAAGCTGTTCAACGATGACAGCGAACGCAACACCGTCTACAGCCGGGTCGAGACCCTGGCCCAGCGCAACCGCCTGGTGGGCTTACCATGGTCGGCTCTTAAAGATGCCTATTACGGAGAACACGCTCGGTCCCTGCTGTTGGTGGACTACGACCTGCTGGTGGCCACGCCCGAGCGGGTGCTACGGCTGGTCTACGAGTTCCTCGGCGAGCCCTGGTTTGAGCACGATTTTGAGCGCGTCGAGTACGACGCCCCTGAGTTCGACCAGGCTCTGGGCCTGCGCGGGCTGCACAAGGTGCGGCCTAAGGTGGAGGTGGCGGCGCGGCGTACTCTGCTGCCGCCGGACCTGTTCGAGCAGTACGCACAGCTGGATTTCTGGAAGGACTCGCGCAACAGCGAGGCCCATGTGATCAGAACCAACCGGGATGCCCGGGCTCTGGAACAAGAACGCACCTGAGCACCCGCTGAGGCTGGCGCCGGAGAAAAGAAGAGGTAGAAGTCATGGGCTGGGGTCTTTCGAAGAAGGCTGGTCGCAACGGTAAGGCTAAGGGTAGCGAGGCTACGCCACTGGCGTGCTCGCTGCCGCTGATCAGCGCACTAGAGCCGCGCATGATGTTCGACGGCGCGGTGGCCGCGACGGTGGCCGATACCGCGGCTTCGGCGCCGACTGCGGCCTCCACGGCCGACGCGTCCCATGACACCGGCGCCCGCGACAGCAACCAGGCGGGCTCTGCCGATAATAGCCAAGGTACTCAGGACCTGCAGGCCAGCCCGGTGAGCGATGCACAGAGCGGCGTGCGCAAGGAAATCGTCTTCGTCGATACCCGCGCGCCGAACTACCAGGAGCTGCTCAAGGCCGTCTCGCCCAACGCCGAGGTGGTGTTGCTGTCCACCAACAAGGACGGCGTGCAGCAGATCGCCGAAGCCCTGGCCGGGCGCACCGGCATCGATGCCATCCACATCATTTCCCACGGCGATTCCGGGGTGCTGCTGCTGGGCAACGGCCCGTTGTTCGAAGGCAACCTCGCGCAGTACGCCACCCAGCTCTCCACCATCGGCAAGGCACTGACCGCCGAGGGCGACATCCTCATCTATGGCTGCGAAGTGGGGGCGGGCAGCGAGGGCCAGGCCTTCGTCTCCAAGCTGGCGAACATGACCGGGGCCGACATCGCCGCCTCCGACGACAATACCGGCGGCACGACCAAGGGCGGTGACTGGGACCTGGAGATCGCCACCGGTCAGGTCGCCGCCAGCAATGCCCTGAACCTGTCACGCCTGGGCGGTTACGACCATTTGCTGGTGACCACCTCGGTGAGCACCCTGGCCGAGTTGAAGAGTGCAATTACCACGGGCGTTGCCGACAACGTCGATGATGTGATCACCCTCACCGGCAACATCACCTTCACCGGCTTCAACGACACCATCTCCATCCATGTCACCGACGGCCACACCCTGCAGATCGTCGGCGGTGGCTTCGCCATCGACGGGGCCAACAAGGCTCGGATTCTTGACGTGAACACCAGCGGCGCCAACTCCAAGGTCGCGCTGGATAGCATCACCATCCGCAATGGCCTGGTCGTCGGCAACGGTGGCAACGAGAGCACGGCCGCACCCGACCGCGTGGGTGCCGGTATCTACAACGCGGGTGTACTGACCATCACCAACAGCACCATTACCGGTAACAAGGCGTCTGGCGGCGGCGGCGGGGGTGGCGACTCCGGTGGCTACTACGGCGGTGGCGGCGGTGGCGGCGGTGGTTTCGGGACGACTCCCGGCGGCTTCGGCGGTACCAGTGCTGGCGCCGGCATCCCACCCACGCCCGCTTCCGGCATCAACGGCGGCAATGGCGCGGGCGGTACCAGCTCCTTCGGTGGGCGTGGCGGCGGCGCGGCCGGCGGCGCGGGGGGCAGTTACAGCGGTGACGGCAACAGCACCCTCGGTTACACCGCAGGGGGTGGGGGTGGGTCGGCCAACAACGGCAGCACCAGCATTGGTGGTGGCGGCGGCGGCGGCGGTGTTTCTGCCGTCGGCGGCAAGGGTGGCGCCGCTGCGGGGGGGATCTACAACACCAGCAGCGGCATCCTGACCATCGTCAACAGCAGTGTGACCAACAACCTGGGAGCTGGCGGCGGCGGTGGTGGCGGTGTTTCCAGCGACGCGGCCTGGGGGCCTGGCAACAGGATTGGCAATGGTGGGGCGGGCGGTGCCGGGGTCGGTGCCATCTGGAACGCCGGCGGTACCGTGCGCATGGACAACACCAGCTTCACGAGCCTCTCAATCGGCAACCTCGGCGCGGGTGGCCTGGGTGGCAAGGCGGACGGTGGCACGAACGTCAACGGTGCTGACGGTGCGTCCACCTCGACCATCTACACCACTAATGGCGGCACCACCGATACCAACTACAACCCCAACGTCGCACCGACCCTCGGCAACCTCAATGGTGACAGTGTGGCCTGGGGGGGGGTAGGCAATACCGTACGGCTCGATGCCGGCAGTCAAGCCAGCGTGGCAGATGTGGAGTTAGGGGGACTGAACAATGGCAATGGCAATTGGGCCGGCGTCAGTATGGTTGTGCAGCGCCATGGTGCTGCTTTAAACCGTGATGTGTTGGGGTTCGACACTGCTGGAGCACTGTTTACCGTCAGTGGTAATACCTTGCAGGCGGGCGGACAGACCTTTGCCACCTTTACCCATACAGGTGGTGTGTTGACCATCACCTTTACCAGCAGTGCTACGCCGGCCACCACCGCGTTGGTCAATGACGTGACGCAGCGCATCACTTACCGCAACGATACGCCTGCTGGCGATGCGGTGATCCGTTACACCCTCAGCTATGGCAATGATGTAAGTGTCAGTGCAAGCGTTACTGTTACCAGTGACATTATCTATGTGACTAACCCCAACGATAATACGGGCACCATTGACCTCAGCGACGGCGTCAGTTTCCGTGAAGCCATTGCGATTGCTGAGGCCGATAGCACCGGCAGTCAGACGATTGCATTCGCTATCTCTCAGCTAACCATCAACAACGTTAGCCTTAGCGAAAGTTTGGTCTTTGATATGAGTAAACTTGCTCGTATTTCTGGCGGCGCATTGACCCTCGATAACGGTATAACGCTTACCTTAGATACCCGTAATTATAATGTTAACTTGCAAAATATGTTTGCCGGCACCGGAACGTTGAGCAAGACTGGACAAGGGGTTTTGAGCGTTTATCAGGGCAGCAGTTATGCCGGTGAATTCACCGGTAATACTGTAGTGGCTGAGGGTGTTTTGCGGGTTGGTAATGGTTATACATTTTTTAATAGTAGTGTGAGTGTTTTGTCGGATGCTGCTTTGGAAGTGTTCAATGATGCTGCAGTGAGTAATCTCTCTGGTGCTGGCTCGGTATACCTATGGCCGGATAGTTCAATTTCCAGTACTTTAACGGTTAATGTTACGGCGGATAGCGTATTTTCTGGCGTAATAGCGGGGTATGGTGGGGTTGTTGTAACTCAGTATGGTGCAGCCAACCACGCGCTGACACTTACCGGGCGCAATACATACACCGGGGATACTTTAATTGAAAACGCTGGTTGGCTGAAGCTTGGTGGCGCTAATGTGCTCGCAGACACAGGGGGCATTAGCTTTAATGGCGTTGGTGTGCTGACGTTGTTGTCTGATCAAACTGTAAAAAGTGTTCTGGGTTCAAACAGTTATAGCAATATCCAATTAGGTTCATATGTTCTGAGTGTTGGAAGTTCAAACACCTCAGGACATTATGGTGGTGTTATCTCAGGCGAGGGGGCTCTGGTCAAGCAGGGCACTGGGACTCTCACATTAACAGGTCTAAATACTTTTACGGGAAGCACCACGGTTAACCAAGGCGCACTCGCAATTGACGGTAATGGGCGTTTGGGTCAGGGGCAGTTAATTTTAGATGGAGGGACAACGTTTAGTAGTTTATCAATGAGGATGTTAGTATCTAACGCAATATTATTGCGCGGCAATAGCACAATTAATGCGGCTGGCGCAATCGATATATTCGGTGATATCAGTGGCGCTTACAGCCTTACTAAAACTGGTGATAAAAATCTGACGCTTTTGGGTCGAAACAGTTATGCGGAAACTTTTATTACTGCCGGTAAATTAACTATCGGTTCCGATGCCAGCCTCGGCAGCGGTGCGGTGACGATAAATGAATCGGGTACGTTCAGTATATTTGATCATTCGGTTGTCGATAATGCGATCGTTTTGGGGCGCTCGGCAACCATAGAGACATCAGGTTCTACTACGCTAAGTGGCACGATCAGTGGTGGTACTTTAATCAAGACTGATGCGGGCGAGCTTATTCTGGCGGGTAATAATACGTATGCGGATACTCGGATCATGGATGGTCGGGTCGTTATCAGCAGCGACACTAATCTGGGGCGTGGCCAAGTCGTAGTGGAACGAGGGGGGCTGCGGGTCACGGCAAGTACGACAATCAGTAATGCCATCGGTGTGAGCAATACAGCCACGTTAACCATTGATGCGGATACAACCTTCTCTGGAACGGTTTCGGGGTTGGGAGATATTTACAAGTCTGGTGCAGGGACGTTAACTGTTTTGGGCTCTGTGAATACTTATGGCCGTACATTTTATGTGGCTAGTGGTTGTCTGGTGGCCGATGGCCGCATCGATGCCCCTTTGACAGTCTTTAATGGTGCCACCTTGGCGGGCAGTGGCATGTTAAATGGCAACGTCACCGTGCAGAGCGGCGGCACTCTCTCCCCAGGCAACGGCGGCGTCGCCACTCTGACCGTCAACGGCAACCTGACCCTGGCCTCGGGTAGCACCCTGGCTCTGGACATCAACGGCGCCACCGCCGGCACCGGCTACGACCGGTTGATGGTCAACGGCACCGTTGACGTCTCCGGTGCCACCCTGGCGGTCACCCACGGCTACGCGGCCGGCAGCGGCGACAGCTATGCCGTGCTCGTCAACGACGCCGCCGACACCGTCACTGGCACCTTCAGCAGTATCAGCGAGGGCGGCACGTTCAATGCCGCCGGCAACGGCACCCAGTTGACCACCACCTACATCGGCGGCAGCGGTAACGATCTATCTCTCACCGCGCCCATCGCCCCGACCGTTACCAGCGTGTCGTCCGACACCGCCAACAGCACCTACAAGATCGGTGACGTCATCACGGTCACCGTGCGTTTCAACAGCGCGGTGAACGTCACCGGCACCCCGACCCTGACCCTGGAGACCGGCGCTACCGACCGGGTGCTCAACTACGTGTCTGGCTCAGGCACCGACACCCTGAGCTTCAGCTACACCGTGCAGGCCGGCGACAGCTCTGCCGACCTCGACTATGCCTCCACCACAGCCCTGAGCCTCAATGGCGGCTCCATCCAGGACGGCGCCAACCAAAACGCCATTCTCACCCTGGCCACCCCCGGTGCGGCGGGTTCCCTAGGCGCCAACAATGCTCTGGTGGTAGACGGCGTGCGACCGGCCGCCACCAGCATCACCCTCAGCGACACGGCCTTGCGCATCGGCGAAACCGCCACCGTCACCGTGACCTTTAATGAGCAGGTCAGCGGCCTGGACATTGCCGACTTCAGCGTGGCCAACGGTAGCCTGAGTGGGCTCAGCACCAGCGATGGCGGCCTGACCTGGACGGCGACCTTCACCCCCAGCGCCAACGTCAGCGATGCCACCAACCTGATCACCCTCGACAACACCGGCGTGATGGACCAGGCGGGCAACATCGGCAGCGGCACCACCGACTCGGTCAACTACGCCGTCGACACCCAGCGCCCGATGGGCACCATCGTGGTCAGCGACACCGTGCTGAAAGCCGGGCAGACCACCTCGGTCACCATCACCTTCAACGAGGCCGTGACCGGGCTGACCACGGCGGATTTCAGCGTGGCCAATGGCACCCTGAGCGGTCTCAGCTCCAACGACGGTGGCATCACCTGGACGGCTACCCTGACGCCCAGTGCCAGCGCCAACGACCCGACCAACCTAATCACCCTGGACAACACCGGCTACACCGACATTGCCGGCAACGCCGGCATCGGCACCACCGACTCCAACAACTACGCCATCGATACCCAGCGCCCGACGGCCACCATCGTGGTCACCGACACCGCGCTGAAGGCCGGGCAGGGCACCACCGTCACCATCACTTTCAGCGAGGCGGTGAGCGGGCTGACCACGGCGGACTTCAGCGTGGCCAACGGCAGCCTGAGCGGCCTCAGCTCCAACGACGGCGGCATCACCTGGACGGCGACCCTGACCCCAAGCAACAACGTAACCGACACCACCAACCTGATTACCCTGGACAACACTGGCTACACCGACGCCGCCGGCAACACCGGCATCGGCACCACCGACTCCAACAACTACGCCATCGACAGCCGTGCCCCGGCCGTCACCTCCGTCGGTGTGCCGGCCAACGGCACCTACCTGACCGGCAACACCCTCGACTTCACGGTGAACTTCGACGAAGCCGTGACCGTGGACACCACCGGCGGCACGCCGCGCCTGGCCATCACCCTGGATACCGGCGGCACCGTCTACGCCAACTACCTCAGCGGCTCGGGCGGCACTGCCCTGGTGTTCCGCCTCACCGTCGCCAGCGGCCAGCAGGACAGCAACGGCATCGCCGTCGGCGCCAGCCTCGATGCCAACGGCGCGACCCTGCGCGATGCCGCCGGCAACAACGCCCAGACCGTGCTCAACAACGTCGGTTCCACCGCCGGTGTGCTGGTGGATGCCGCCGCTCCGCAGGTCACCAACATCGCCATCGATGGCACCTCGCCGACCCGCGACACCACCCTCAGCTTCACCGTGACCTTCAGCGAGAATGTCAGCGGCGTCGACCTGGCCGACTTCGCCCTGGCCACCAGCGGCAGCGCCAGCGGTACCTTGCTGTCGCTGGTGCAGGTGGATGCGCGCACCTACCGCGTCACCGTCAGCGGTGTCAACGGCCAGGGCACCCTGGGGCTGTCCCTGGCGGCCGCCGGCAGTGGCATCACCGATACCGTCGGCAATGCCATGGCGAACAACTTCGCCACCGTGGGCTACGTGCTCGGCGGGGTCGAGGGCGACCCCGAGTTCCGTACCAACCCGACGCCCAGCGTGCCGACCACACCGACCACGCCGACCCAGCCCAACGTGCCAGGCCTGCCGCCATCCAGCACCACCTCGCCGTTGCTGCCGCCGCCGCTGTTCGAGCAGCCGACCCTGGGGAGCGGGGTGCCCACCGTGGGCAACATCTTCATCAACCTGAACGCCCTGGCGCCCAGCTACATCGCCCAGGTTTTCGCCAGCAGCGACAGCTTTGTCAGTGAAGGTGGCGCGAATGGCTTTCTCGGCTTTGGCGGGGGCGACGGTGGCGTGTTCGGAACCAGCAGCTTCTCCAGCATGTTCGGTAAGGAGGTTCCGCAGCAGGATGTCCAACTTAAAGTATTTGACGGCAAGCTGTGGCGCGGTGGCGACACCGCTAAGAACGGGTTTGGCCTGACCGGCGCACCCACGCTTGCCCAGCAACTGCAGGCCATGAAAGAGGCTGACTTGCGCCCCACACGCGAGTTAGCGCAGGCCCTCGAGCAAGTGGCAGGGGCCGCTACCCGTGGCTGATATGACTAAAAAGGCAATCATCGTGCCGTACCAGGGGGCGGCCGCCAGCATGAATCAGACACACAAGCTCTTCACCGCCAGCCTGCTGGCATTTGCCATCAGTGGATGCGCCGTTACCACCCAGCCGATCGACCGCAGCGAGAGCGAGAATCGCGCGCGGGCGGACCTCTCTAGCATGTTCAAGGATCAGGAGCCCCTGAGCGGGCCCCTGACCCTGAACGAGGCCATGGCCCGGGCCATCAAGTACAACCTCGAAGCGCGCCTCAAGGTGATGGAACATGCCCTGGCCGAGCGCCAGCTGGACCTGGCCACTTTCGACATGCTGCCGCGCATGGCGCTATCCGCTGGCTACGCAGGGCGCAACAACGTCAGCGCCTCCAGCAGCCGCAGCATCGAGACCGGTTCCCAGTCCCTGGAACCGTCCACCTCCCAGGACCGCGACCGTGGCGTGGCGGACCTGACCATGGTGTGGAACGTGCTCGACTTCGGCGTCAGCTACATGAGCGCCAAGCAGCAGGCCGACCAGCGCCTGATCGTCGAGGAGCGCCGTCGCAAGGTCATCCACACCATCACCCAGGACGTGCGCTCCGCCTACTGGCGCGCCGTGGCCGCCGAGCGCCTGCTCAAGCAGATCGACAGCCTCATGGCCCGCGTCGACAAGGCCCGCACCGACAGCCGCAACCTCAGCACCCAGCGCATCGGTGACCCGGTGCAGGCGCTGAGCTACCAGCGCGCGCTGATCGAGGCCACCCGTCAGTTGGAAGAGCAACGCCGCGCGCTGTCCCTGGCCAAGACCGAGCTGGCCGCGCTGATCAACCTGCCGCTGAACACCGACTTCCAGCTGGCCGCCAGCAACGACTATGTCGTGCCAGAGCTGAAGGTGAACTTCGCCCAGCTGGAGCAGCAGGCCCTGGCCAGCCGCCCGGAACTGCGCGAGCAGGACTATCAGGCGCGCATCAGCGCCGCCGAGACCCGCAAGGCCATGCTGCGCCTGCTGCCCGGCCTGGAGTTCTCTGCCGGCGGCCACTACGACAGCAACAGCTTCCTGGTAAACCAGAGTTGGGCGGACTACGGCGTTAAGGTCACCTGGAACCTGTTCAACGTGCTCTCTGCACCGATGGCTATCGATGTTGCCAAAACAGGCCAGGAGGTCGCCAATGCCCGTCGCCAGGCCATGTCCATGGCCATCCTCGCACAGCTTTACGTGGCTAACGCCAACTACGCTGAAGCCCTCCGTCAGTTCCAGACCAGCCAGCAGTTGGCCGATCTGGACGGTCAGATCGCCGAGCAACTGCGTAACCGCTACAGCACCCAGAGTATCGGCGAGCTGGAGCTGATCCAGGGCGAGCTGAACACTCTGCAGGCCCAGCTCAGGCGTGACCTGGCCTATGCCGATCTCCGTAATGCCTACAACCAGGTATTTGTCAGTGCGGGTGTTGATCTGCTGTCACCCAGTATTCCAGACGCCCGGCTGTCCGCCATGGCACAAGCGTTGCATGAAGGGGAGTCGAGACTATCGATGGGGCAGCTAAATCCCTAACCGTTGAGAGGGCGCTGCAGGGTGGAGCGTTAGCGCCGGTGATCTTCTGGCTCTTGTTGCCAACGCTATGCAGATGCCAGGCAACGCCGCCTGTACGAACACATTGTCAGGCCGCTGCAAGCCAGTCAGCGGCTCTTTTTCTTAAGGTTGCGGCTATACATGAAGTTACGTGTAGTCACGTAAAAATAGGCCAGGAAAGAGCGAGGTTCGTCTCAATCAAGATGAACCCAGGTCCAGCCTTGGATCGACCACTTCCGGCCAAAAGCGGTCACTAGACGTGTCTGCGAAATTAGGGAGGATTCAAATTTAGGGTTCGAGGGACGACGGGCAGATTACTGTTACTGGGCCCGTATTTCCTTACAACTGTTTAGTGTGCAACATGCCAGCCTCATCTCTGAGGGGAACAGCGTAACGCTGAACGATCATCGCTAACGTCCCATCTTTACGCAGACGGCTAATCGCCGTATTCAAGGGTTCTAACAACTCGGCACGCGAGCGATGCAATCGTATCCGCAGCTCTGACCGACTAATCACAGGTCCCAGCTCCATTGAAGCAGACAACGCTGGAATATCAGGGTGGCTCGCAAAGAGAGATGCCAGTTCAAGCCGATCAATAATACCGGCATCTACACGTCTGCGAGCCACAACCTTTAACTGCGCAATACTGTTAGGGCTGTCGCTGCGCGTGAAGTATTGGCTACCTGCATAGCCATAGCCACGCACAGTAGAAATGGTTCGGCCTCTCAGATCCTGCAGTCTAGTAAACGGAAAAGCTTTCCCCGGTGGAAAAATCAGCACCTCCTCAGTGCTGAGTACTGGCTCACTCCATAGAGACACTTCCACCTGATCTGTAGAGCTCCGCCAGGCCTTACTCACACAGCACTCAAGCTGAACCATTGCTTCTCTGAAATGCTTTTGCGCCCGCAAGGGGGGCTGAGGTGTTTCTGCCTCAAGCGCCACGTCCATTTGCTGATCAAGTGCCAGCATGACGTCACTGAAAATACCGCTTACATGACCGTCGCGGACAATCCAATAAGGTTCCCAACTTTCATTGGTCACGGCATATCGGACGGTATCGGCGTACACCACGATTGGTTGTAACAAAAATGTCAGCAAAATCCTGCAGGCCCACACTTTCAACTTCCGTCTCCCAATACATCATCAGGTCAAACCTTATATTGCTCAGCCTCAAGCCTTTCCGCCGCAGATCCAGTAACTGGCCGGCAGTGGGCCACAAAATGACTCTGACGACGAGGCGCGCGAAGATGCCGCGGTCCGCGATGATATTCGTACTTATGTTGCGGGTTTTGCAGCGGCGAATATTTTTGATGGCATGCGCTGACGCTCAGCGGCGCTTGTGTGGTTCCTCTCAAGCCAGCTCGTCTCCCGCCGATTAAAAGACATTGCCCAACGCATGTTCATCTATAACTACTGCAAGGTATCTAGCGCTGGCCTCTAAGCGCGATAGCGCGTACACAAATGGCAGATGTAATGATGTATCGCAGTACCTGATCTTGCTGGTGGAACTAGGAGCGGTTCGTGAGCAGTTCTGGTAGTCCCTCTTAAGAATCTTTTCCACGCAGGAGTAATGGCATGGCTTTCGTTCCCAATAGGCTTTCGCAGCGTTTAACCCTGGGTGGCATCGTCCTTCTGATTCTTACCGCACTGGCGGTTTTTGCCGTGATGGCCCTGCGCGGGCAGCCACGCGTGGTGGCTGCCAGTGGCGAGCTGATCGAGCAGACCGGCAGCGCCATCGTGCGTCAACTGGCGCTGCAGTTGGCGCGTATTGAAGGTGTAACAGCCAGCCTGGCACACCTGGCTGAGGTGCTGCCGCGTGAAGAGCCGCTGTACCTAAATAGCCTGCCCAATATGATCGATAGCCAAGGCGATAAAGCGATTGCCGGCGGCGGTGTGTGGCCAGAGCCAAATGCCTTCAGCGAGGGTACGGTGCGCCGCAGCTTCTTCTGGGCGCGTGGCGCGGATGGCCGTTTGAGCTATTCCGACGATTACAACGCCGCAGATGGTCCTGGGTACCACAACGACGCCTGGTATACCGGTGCGCGCAGCAGTAAGCCCGGCCAGTGCCTCTGGTCGGAGGCCTATCAGGATGCAGTCACCGGTGTACCGATGGTCACCTGCAGTGTGCCTTACCAGCTTGAAGGACGCTTTGCCGGCGTCGCGACTCTGGATCTGCTGCTGGACGATCTGGCGCGCTTTCTGACCGAGCAAGGCAAGGTGACTGATGGCTATGCCTTTGCCCTTGATCAATCGGGCAACGTGCTGCATTTCCCGAATATGACCGGTGCTAAGGGCGGCGCGATGGTCAAGTTTACCGATCTGGCGCAGCAGCACAGCTGGCTCAAGCCTGTGCAGGAGGCGTTGAACAGCAGCAGTTCGGGGGCGATTCGCAACCTGGATCTGGAGAACGACGAGCAGCTTAAGCAGGCCAGCCGCGTAAGTCTCTTCGTGATGCCTGACACCGGTTGGGTCATTGGCCTGGCAACCCCGCAGGAGCGAGTGACTGGTTTGGCACGTGCGCTGACCTGGGAGATTCTGTTGTTTCTGCTGCCGTTACTAGCAGTGTTGCTGGCGCTGGCTTGGTTGGCCGGACGCAAGTTGATCGGCCAGCTGGAAGAAACCACCGCGCAGATCGACTCCCTGGGCCGTGGCTCGGCTAACCGTGATGTGGAATTGAGTGTAGAGCGTGAGGATGAAATCGGCGCGCTGCGTCATGCTGTCAATCGCTATGCCGGGCAGTTGCGCACCATGCTCCAGCGCATCGCCGAGGAGGCCGATCATCTGCAAGCCGCAGCCGCGCAGCTGGGCGGCTTGAGCAGTACCCTGGCAGGTCGTGCTGAACAGCAGCGGCAGGAAAACACCCAATTAGCAGCGGCGATTACCGAGATGTCGTCGAGTGCTCAAGAAGTTGCACAGAATACCAACGACTGTGCCAATACCGCTCAAAGCTCACTAGTGGTCGTTCAACAGGGGCAGCAAAAGGTAGCGTCCAATAGCTCAGCCATTAAGGCGCTGTCGGCGGAAATGGCTGATGCGGCCTCGGTGATCAGTCGGTTGGAGAAAGACAGTCAGCAGGTCGGCGCAGTGCTTGATGTGATCAAGGCCATTTCCGAACAGACCAACCTACTCGCACTGAACGCCGCAATTGAGGCTGCGCGTGCAGGTGAACAGGGTAGGGGGTTCGCTGTGGTAGCCGATGAAGTGCGTACCCTAGCAGGTAAAACCCAGTCCTCTGCTAATGAGATCGGTACCATGATCAGCGCATTGCAGCAGGCTTCACGCCAAGCGGTGCAGGCCATGCAAGCCGGTGAGGCACGTACCGAACATGCGGTGGTTGAGGCCGAAGGTGCTGCGTCGGCGTTGTCCAGCACTGTGCAGAGTTTCGATGATATTTCCCAGCGTGCTCAGCAGATCGCTGTGGCGGCGCAGCAGCAGAGCCATGTCACTCAGGAGATTAACGAACTGGCGGTGCGTATCCACAGCATCAGTGAAGAGAACGCCCGTGACGCTCAGGCGCTCGACCAGGTCAGCAGCGCCATGCAAGCGTTGTCATCGCGGTTGACTGGGTTGAGCAGAGGCTAGCTGTTAAACGCGGGGTTTCGGCGCTGGCTTATAGGGCTGGTGAATCTACGAACTGAAGGTTGTGTGGCGCTGGATTGAATCGCCCCTAGTTTTCTAGACACTCTCCAAGCTCTGGAAATAGCGTTTTTCAAACTCTACCGGTGACAGCTGATTGTTGAAACCGTGCCGGCGTTTTGGGTTGTAGAACATCTCGATGTAATCGAACACATCGGCCCGGGCACCCTGCCTGGTGCTGTAGATCTTTCGCTTGATTCGTTCACGCTTCAGCAACTGAAAAAAGCTCTCTGCCACCGCGTTGTCATGGCAGTTACCGCGTCGAATCATGCTGCCAAGCATGTTGTTGGCTTTCAGGAAGCTTTGCCTGTCGCCGCTGCTGAACTGACTGCCCTGATCTGAGTGAATCATCACTTCCTGTTTTTGGCTTGCGCCGCCAAACCGCCATCAGCAATGCATCAATGGCTAGATCACTCGTCATCTGCGGTTTCATCGACCAGCCAATTGCCTGCCGCGAAAACAGATCAAGCACCACCGCCAAAAACAACCAGCCCTCGTAGGTGCGGATGTAGGTTATGTCCGTGACCCAAACTTTGTTGGGTTCGGTGACATTGAATCTGCGCTCCAGATGATTTGGTGAGGCGATTGGAGGCTTACCACCATAACGGCCCGGTCGCCGCCGATAGCCCGTTTGCGAACGTAGCCCTTGCTGGCGCATCAACCGCGCAATGCGATTCCTGCCGCACGGCTCTCCTAGCTCACGCAGGTCGTCATAGACTTTTCGGTAGCCGTAGACACAACCGCTTTCCAGCCAAGAGTGTTTGATCAAACCCAGCAGTCGCGGATCATCCAAGGCGCGCGCTGACTTCGGTTCAGCAAGCCAGGCGTAGTAACCGCTGGCATGGACTTTCAATGTCAGGCACAGACGGCGAACCGGGCAACCCACGGATAGCTGATTGATAAAGGCGTACTTCATCCGCACTCCTTGGCAAAGTACGCGGCGGCCTTTTTTAGGATGTCTCGCTCTTCCGTCACACGTTTGAGTTCGGCGCGCAGGCGACGTAGCTCAGCTTGCTGATCGTCTTCTTGCGCTCGCTGTTCCTGGGGCTTGCTGTAGCGCTTCACCCACGCATACAGGCTATGTGTCGACATGCCCAAGCGAGCAGCGACCTCAGCTATAGGCAGGCCTCGTTCAGTGGCCTGCTTGACGGCTTCGATTTTAAATTCTTCGGGATAACGCGAGTTACTCATGGCACCTCCTAATGGGCCGTATTATTTGCCTTGGAGGTGTCTACGAAACTAGGGGCGATTCAATTTGGCATTAACTGTCAGTGCTGCCATTTCGAGACATATGGCGCTCAAAATATCGACGATCTGAATCGTTCCTGTTTGTCTAGAAGTCTCTGATCCAACATCGCGACAGCAGGTTTAAGTGAGTCTGTTTGCACATAAGAACGCGTAGATTCGCGATGAAAACTCGGCCGGCCGGTAGTCGGCTGTCTCGCTTGGATGCGCGCTTTACAGGCGCAGATTTCTGAGGCACTAGTCGGCCGCTTTTGCCCGATTGCTGCCACTTAAGCTAGTTGCTCCCGGCCAGATGCCATGTCACTAAAAGGCCCTTACCGCAGCTGTTAGTTGCGGTAAGGGCCTTTTAGTGGCTGCAGAATTTGTATAGACCAACTGACGCTAGGACAACCGAGTGATACAAAGCCGACTTTCGGCGTGGCGGGGGTGGACATGGCGTTAACCTCAGGCGTGTACGGATGGATGCTGGGCGCTGGTCGCGCCTCTGATCAAAAAGTGCGCAATTCTAGCGGCGACGCTGGCAATTGACCAGCACTGAGCGTCACCTGAGTATTGGGACTGAATGCTTGGCGGCGTCAGGGCTGCTTACTTGGCAAGATGCGGGTCAGGGTGTTGTCGCGCACAACAAAGTGGTGGAACAGCCCGGCCGCAGCATGCAGGCCAATCAACCAGTATCCGGCGCTACCGGCCAGTTCATGCCATTCCTTTATCGTGCCAGCCAAATCCGGGTTTTTGCTGACCAAGGGTGGCAACTCCAGGCCAAAAAATAGGATGGGTTTACCGGCGGCGCTGAGGATCAACCAGCCGGCCAGTGGGGCGCCGATCATCAGGCCGTAGAGTGCTAGGTGCATCAGTTTTGCCGGGATGGCTTGCCAGGTAGGCAGGGTAGGTTGGATGACCGGCGTGGGTGCAATCAAGCGTGCCAGCAAGCGCAGCCACACAAGCGTGAAGACGGCGAGGCCCAGCATAAAGTGCCATTGCTTGAGCAGTTCACGAGTGTCGCTGCCTTTGGGAAAGTTCCCTTTGAGCTCGATGCAGGCGTAGACGCCGGCAATAAGAATCAGCATCAGCCAGTGCAGCGCTATATTCAGGCTGCCATAGCGCGCTTCCGTATTTTTCCAGGGCATGGTGTTTTGCCTCCTAGGCTGTCAGTGATCATCGGCTTCAGTGTAGGCAGGCAACTTCCAGCTCTCATTGAGCGTGATCAGCTAAATCGCGCACAAACAAAAAGGCCACTCGATTGAGTGGCCTTTTTGAGTATCTGGTTGCGGGAGCCGGATTTGAACCGACGACCTTCGGGTTATGAGCCCGACGAGCTACCAGACTGCTCCATCCCGCGCCGGCAATTCTATATAGAAATCGTCGTATGTCAACAAAATAGTGTTTTTAATCAAATGCTTAGAATGTGTGTGCGAGAGAAACAAAAAAGGCCACTCGATTGAGTGGCCTTTTTTGAGTATCTGGTTGCGGGAGCCGGATTTGAACCGACGACCTTCGGGTTATGAGCCCGACGAGCTACCAGACTGCTCCATCCCGCGCCGGCCATTCTATACAGGAACGATGCTTTGTCAATTGATTAGTGGTTTTTAATCAATAACTTAAATCGGTTGGGCGTAAATGCAAAAAGGCCACTCGATTGAGTGGCCTTTTTGAGTATCTGGTTGCGGGAGCCGGATTTGAACCGACGACCTTCGGGTTATGAGCCCGACGAGCTACCAGACTGCTCCATCCCGCGGCGCCAATTCTAGCGTTTAAATGCTGCTTGTCAACCTAAAGGTGGCCAGAAGTTGTTTTTATTCAGATGCTTAGCCGTGCGTTGATTGATCTTGCGCTGCAGAACCCTGTGCTAGAGCCTGATTGAGCGGACAGCTTTGCTTTCGGCATAGCCCGCAACCGGGCTGTTGGGCTAGAGTCCCTGCCCATATAAATTGGAGAAATGTTATGAGCGTTGAATGCAAAGCCTGTGGTGCTCAGGTGCCAGCCGATGCCAAGACCTGTCCGGGTTGCGGCGCTGCCGTGGTGGCGAAGACCAAGCTGGTGCCATTGGCTGCGTTTATGCTGATCGTCATCCTGATTATCCAGTCTTATATGAGTAAGTCTGAGGATGCGGCGAGCGAGGCGAAACCGGCAGCGCCTGTTAACTCAGCCGAGCAGTAGCAGCAGGACTGGTGGCTTGGCGATGAACAGCCGCAAGATCATCCACGTGGACTGTGATTGCTTTTACGCCGCAATCGAGATGCGGGATGACCCCAGCCTGGCGAGCAAGCCCTTGGCGGTCGGTGGCTCGGCAAATCGGCGCGGGGTGATTGCCACCTGCAACTATGAGGCGCGCAGTTATGGCGTGCGCTCAGCGATGGCGTCTGGGCAAGCGCTCAAGTTGTGTCCGGATCTGGTCATCGTTAAACCGCGAATGGACGCCTACAAGGCCGTGTCGCGGGAGATTCAGGCGATCTTTCGTGATTACACCGAGTTGATCGAGCCCTTGTCGTTGGATGAGGCCTACCTGGATGTGACCGACAGCCCACACTTCGCCGGCAGCGCCACACGCATCGCTCAGGATATTCGCCGGCGGGTCTCGCAAGAGCTGCATATCACCGTTTCGGCGGGTGTGGCGCCGAACAAGTTTCTGGCCAAGATCGCCAGCGACTGGAAGAAACCTAACGGCCTGTTTGTGATTACCCCAGATCAGATTGAGGACTTTGTCGCCGCCTTACCGGTGAGCAAGCTGCATGGCGTGGGCAAGGTCACGGCTGACAAGCTTGGGCGCTTGGGCATTCGTACCTGCAGCGACCTGCGCGAGTGGAGCAAGCTGGCGTTGGTCAAGGAGTTCGGCAGCTTCGGCGAGCGCTTGTGGGGCCTGGCGCGCGGGATTGATGAGCGAGTTGTGCATAACGACAGCCGGCGTCAGTCGGTTAGCGTGGAAAATACCTTTGATAAGGATTTGCCAGATTTAGCCGCCTGTCTTGAGCAGTTGCCGGCGCTGCTGGAGCAGTTGGCCACGCGGATGGCGCGGTTGGATGCGAGTTACCGGCCGGATAAACCCTTCGTCAAAATCAAGTTTCACGATTTCAGCCAAACCACCTTGGAGCAGGGCGGAGCGCGACGTGATCTGGAGAGCTATATGCGCCTGATGAGCGCCGCCTTTGCGCGTGGCAACAAGGCTGTGCGCTTGCTTGGGGTCGGTGTGCGCTTGCATGATTTGCGCGGCAAGCACGAGCAGTTGGAGTTGTTTGCACTCTAACAGCGGGTGTGCAGGGCGCTTAAATAGAAAAGGCGAAGCCGCAGGGCTTCGCCTTTTTTAGTCGAGCAGGGATCAGTGCTTGCGCGGTACCGGCTTGAGCAGCTCGTCAGGCGGCATTTCGCAGGCGATCTTGCGGCCCAGCAGTGCCTCGATGGCAGGCAGGGCGTAGGCGTCGTCTTCGCCGGCAAAGCTGATCGAGGTGCCGCTGCTGCCGGCGCGGCCAGTACGACCGATGCGGTGCACGTAGTCGTCCGGGGTTTCCGGCAGGGTGAAGTTGATCACGTGGCTGATCGCGTCAACGTGGATGCCGCGACCGGCCACGTCGGTGGCGACCATCACGCGGATCTTGCCTTCGCGGAAGCCTTCCAGTGCGCGGATGCGCTTGTGTTGCGGCACATCGCCGGACATCTGTACGGCGCTGATGCCGTCGCGGGTCAGGCGTTCTTCGATACGCCGCACTTCATCCTTGCGGTTGGCGAAGACCATTACGCGAATCCAGTCGTTCTGGGTAATTAGGTTGTACAGCAGCTTGTACTTGTCGCTGCCAGCCACTGCATAAACGTGCTGTTCAACGGTGTCGCTGGCGACGTTTTCCGGTTCGATCTCGACGATCGCCGGATCAGTGGTCCACTGCTTGGCCAGGTTCATCACATCTTCGGTGAAGGTCGCGGAGAACAGCAGGGTCTGGCGTTCGCCCTTCATCGGGGTCTGGCGGATGATCTGGCGAACCTGCGGGATAAAGCCCATGTCGAGCATACGGTCGGCTTCGTCGAGCACCATTACCTCGACCATATCCAGGTGCACTTCGCCACGCTGGTTGAAGTCAAGCAAACGGCCCGGAGTGGCTACCAGGATGTCGCAGAAGCGCGACTCGAGTAGTTTGAGCTGTTTGTCGAAGTCCATGCCGCCGACAAAGCTCATCACGTTGAGGCCGGTGTATTTGGTCAGGTCGGCAGCATCTTTGGCGATTTGCACCACCAGCTCGCGGGTTGGCGCAATGATCAGCGCGCGTGGCTCGCCCATATAACGCTCTTTAGGCGGCGGGGTTTGCAGCAGCTGGGTGATGATCGAGATCAGGAAGGCGGCGGTTTTACCCGTGCCGGTCTGGGCGCGGCCGATGGCGTCGCGACCACTGAGGGTGTAACCCAGCACCTGCGCTTGGATCGGAGTGCAGTAGGGGAAGCCCAGATCATGAATCGCATGCATCAGCTCGGGGGAGAGCTTGAAGTCATGAAAACGGGTTTTGCCCTCAGCCGGTGCGACGGTGAAGTCTTCCAGTTTCCAGGTGTCGACGGGTTTTGCCGGGCGCTCGCGGCGCGGTTTCGCCGGTTTTTCCTTGCTCTGTAACGGCTTTTCAGCAGCTTCAGGTGAGCGCGGTGAAGCGCTGCGGCTGGATTTGTCAGCGTTGGCGTCAGGCTGGACGCGCGGTGCGCTGGGCGTTACAGGTGACGGAGTTGCTGGGCTGGGCTGCTCGCCCTCGGCTTTGCCGAATATTTTCTTGAGTGCTTTGAGCACGGTCATCTCATCAATTGGTTAAGGAGTGAACGGCCGCCAGTGTAAAGCAAGAAGCCGGCGCGGCGAAGTGCCGCGCCGGATGGCGGCTATTGGCTGTTTTTTACTCAATTTTCGGGAAGGCTGGCAAGCATCACGCGCTGCACGTTACCGCCCATGATCGCGGTAATGTCCGCGTGGCTGAAACCCGCCTTGAGCAGGCCTTCGGTCAGTTGCGGCAAGCCAGTGACGTCAAACGGCGCATGGATGGTGCCGTTGAAATCTGAGCCCAGCGCCACGTGCTGCACGCCAATCAGGTCAGCGGTATAGCGGATTGCCTTGACGATGGCCTCGACCGAGGTGGCGCAAACGGCAGCATCCCAGTAGCCGATACCGATTACTCCGCCGGTAGCAGCGATGGCTTTCAGGTGTTTGTCGCTGAGGTTGCGCGGGCCTTTGCAGGTGCCTTCCACGCCTGTGTGGGAGACAAGTACCGGGCGGGTGGCGATGGCCAGTACGTCATCGATCAGCGGACGCGAGGCGTGAGCCAGGTCGATGAGCATGGCTTTTTCTTCCAGGCGCTTGATCACCTGCCGGCCCAGCGGGGTTAGGCCGCCTTTTTCCAGGCCGTGGGCCGAGCCGCCTACTTCATTGTCGAAGAAGTGGGTCAGGCCGGTAATACGAAAGCCGGCGTCATAGAGTGTGTCGACGTTTTCCAGCTTGCCTTCAATTGGCTGCAGGCCTTCGGTGGCGAGAATACCAGCGACACGCTGCGGGTCTTTTTGCCAGGCGCTGACAAAACTGGCGAGGTCGCTGCGGGTTTTGATCAGTACCAGGCGGCCGTCGCTGTTGGCGCTGGCTTCATCGAGCTTGTGTGCCTGGTAAAGCGCACGTTGCAGCAGGCTGCTCCAGGTTGCCTTGGGCCAGCGCTGAGCCATGGCCAGCAGGGTGATGTTGTCAGTGTCACCGCTGTTACGCTCATAGTTGATGCCGCGCGGCGTCTTGGTCATGGTGGAAAACACCTGCAGGCCAACGCGGCCTTCGAGCATGCGCGGCAGGTCGGAGTGGCCAAAGTCGTAGCGCTTGAGCAGGTCGCGCTCCCACAGCAGCACGTCGTCATGCAGGTCGGCGATAAACAGCTGTTGATGCAGCTGATTGGCCGATTCACTGGCGGGGTAAGGCGCGGGGGATTCGACGCTGTTCATCTTGCGGTCAAGCAAGGAGGGCAGGGCAAACACACTGCCCGCAGCGATCAACAGGATTATCAGCAGGGTGATCAGAATTTTGCGCATAGTAAGGTGCCATCCGGGCGTTGTTGTTATGCGCAGCACTCTAACAAGAGTGGGTCAGAAATGTGATGCGTGGCTAGTGGGCCGTTTGGGGAGCGTAAACGCGCAGCAGATCGCAAAGAGCTAACCGCAGAGGCAGTCGCGGCCTTGCTGCTTGGCTTGATACAGCGCGCTGTCTGCGCGGGCGATCACGCCTTGCAGGCTGTCCTTGGGTTGCATCTGCGCCAGGCCAATGGATACGGTCACCCCCGGCAGTACGCCAATCGGGGAGTGAAATGAGCTGACGGCTCGCAGCGCCTGGCGCAAGCGTTCACCGATGCTACGGGCTTCATCGGCACCGATTTCCGGCAGCAGGATGACGAATTCCTCACCGCCGTAGCGGGTCAGGCTGTCCTTAGGGCGCAGCTGGTTGCGCAGGGTGTGCGCAACCAGGCACAGGGCGTAGTCGCCCGCGAGGTGGCCATGCTGGTCGTTGTAGGCTTTGAAGTGATCGACATCGAGCATCAGCATGCACAGTGGTTTGCCATTGAAGGCGCTACGGGTGCTTTCTCGTTCGAAGATATGTTCCAGCCAGCGACGGTTATAGGCGCCGGTCAGGGCATCAACATTGGCGGTCTGTTCGCTGTCGAGGATGAGCCGGTTGCCTTTGCGCACACGGTCGCAGAGCAGTTCGAGCAAGTTCTGCATCAGTGCTGGTGATTGTTGGAACAGGTTGTACAAGGATTCGCGGTGCAGGCGCAGCACGCAGCAGTGCTCCGTCGCCACCACATAGGCGGAGGGGTGTTCGTTATCGATAAAGCTGATTTCGCCTGCACAGTCGCCGGCTTTGAGGGTGCTCACGGCCTGGCTATCAAGCGAGCCAAGGTAGACCTTGAGTTGGCCCTTGAGCAGCAGGTACAGGTACTGGTTGCGGTTGAAGGGGGATAACAACACTTCCCCTGCATCCAGGTCGCAGGCGCGGAATTCTTTAAGCAGCTGATTAATGCCGCTGGCGGCGACGTTATTGAACAGTCGCAAGTGGCGGATTTGCTGCAGATCAGCCTGCCATTTGGCGTTTTTCATTTGGGCGGCAGGTGTGGCTGTAGGCTATGAATAGTGGGCATCGCTAACGCTCCCTGCATTAAGGGCGAACACCATGCCTGAACATATTCCGCTGCCTGTGGCCTGACAATCCTTGTCAGACGCACGGGCGACCAGCGGTATTGAAGTTGAATGGTTTATCACAATTCTGGCGTGTTCCTTGCGCCAGTGATTGTTTACTCGGTGAGGTGCAGTTCTATCGCAACGGCAAAGCCCGCCAGTCGTTGGCTCACTGCATCGGCCAGTGCGGCCTGGTTGGCGGGTATATAGATGTGGGCAATCTGGCCGCGTTTGTCGTCACTCAAGACCTCCACGCGCAGACGGGCATCTATTTCTGCCAGTGCCGACTGATAAACGCGGGCAATCGCATCGAAGCGCAGCGCCGGTTTGAAGGTTTTACCCACCGCGGTCAGCGGTATGGTGTCAATGATCCAGGCATCCTTGGGGATCGCCGCGCGTTCGTGAATGTGTTCGGCTGCATGGGCCAACAGTTCGGCTTCGCTGACCTCAGCGCCGGGTTTGAGTTGCACGTAGACCACCGGCAGTTCGCCGGCCTTTTCGTCAGGCTTACCGACCGCTGCAGCCATGGCCACGGCGGGGTGTTTGTGCAGCGCTTCTTCAATCATCTGTGGGTCGATATTGTGGCCGCCACGGATGATCAGATCCTTGCTGCGTCCGGTCAGCCAGATGTAGCCATCAGCATCCACTCGGCCGAGGTCGCCGGTGTTGAACCAGTCGCCGTCGACCCAGATGCCGGCGTTCTTACTGCTTTGCAGGTAACCCTTGAATACTGTGGCGCCACGGATGCACAGGTTGCCAATTTCATTGCGGTTGGCCTCCCTTAAATAGTTGCCCTGTTCGTCGAGCACCTTGATGCTCACTTCGCAGTAAGGCATTGGCAGGCCGATGGAGCCGGGGCGACGCTCGCCAGCAGGTGGGTTGGCGCAGCTACCGCAGGTGCCTTCGGTGAGACCATAGCCTTCGATCAGGGTTAGCCCAGTTTTGCTTTCGAACTGGCGAATCAGCTCAACGGGCATCGGTGCTGCGCCGCACAGGGCGTATTTCAGCGAGCTGAGGTCATGGCCTTCGCTCGGCACCTGCAGCAGGCCGGCGTAGATGGTTGGTACGCCGCTAAAGAAGCTGACGTTATGGCGTTCGATGATCGTCCAGAAATTGCTGATCAGGTTGGCGTTGCGGTACCCCTGCGGCGTAGCCAGCAGCACTTCGGCGCCGCCGATGAAAGCAGTCAGACCAGTAACAATCACCCCGTTGACGTGAAACAGCGGCAGGCCGCAAAGGGTGACATCGCCCGGCTCGAAGCGGGTAACCAAGTTCATGCTGAACGCCATGGCCACTTCGTTGCCGTGGCTATGCGGTGCGAGCTTCGGCGTACCAGTGGTGCCGCCGGTGTGGAAGTAGCTGGCAATGTCGTCTGGCGCGATTACGCGGCCGCTTTCCAGGTGGTCGTCTGGGCAGGCCGCGATCAGCTCATCAAAGTCCAGTACGCCGTCTGGCAGCGGCCCGCGCTGCGCTTTGATCGCACTGCGCTGCGGCTCCGGCAGCAGATTGGCCATGTCCACGCAGATAATTGCCTTGAGCGCAGGCAGTTGCTCGCGCAGACCTTCGACCTTGGCCCACAGATCGGTGCCGGGGAAGGGTGCCAGAGTGACCAGCAGCTCGGAGTCCGAGGCCTGGATCAGCTCGGCGATATGTTCCGGGTCGAGCAGCGGGTTGATCGCATTGACGATCCCTGCCGCTTCGCCGCCCCAGATGGTGAAGTGGGTGTGCGGCAGGTTGGGCAACAGAAACGACACCGCCTTGCCCGGACGCAAGCCTAGGCGGTGGAAGGCGTTGGCGGTCTGGGTGATCTTGCCCAGCAGCTGCCTGTAACTGAGGCGGTAAGCCGCCTCGTTTGCCGTGCCCTGGAGGATGAACGAGAGCGCCGGTGCATCTGCTTGCTGCGCTGCACTGCGGCAGATCAGCTCATACGTGCTGGCCGGCAGGTCGCGTTCGGCCAGCGGTGTTTGCTCGATCAGCTGGATATCACGCAGGGTCTTGATCGCAGGTATGGCAGGCATAGGTGGTCTCGCTCGCAGGCAGTCAACTGGTAAACCGTTGCTCCAGCCAGTCGGCGATGTCGCGGATTTCCTCATTCACCACTTCGTGGCCCATCGGGTAATCACGCCATTGCACGCTGACGCCGGATGCAATCAGGTAGTCATGGGCTGCACGGCCCATGGCCGGCAGTACGATGTCGTCGAATGTGCCATGCAAACACAGGACCGGCAGTTGTCTTTTTGTATCTGCCAGGACGACCTCGTCGCTGAATGTAGGGGCGTAGGTTGACAGTGCAATTACGCCACCGAGCGCAAACTGCCAGCGTAGGAAGGCAGTGTGCAGCACCACCGCGCCGCCCTGAGAGAAGCCAGCGAGGACGATGCGGGCCGGGTCGATGCCGCTGTCACGCTGCGCTTCGATTAGTGCGATCACCTGTTGCGCTGAGGCTTCCAGCTGTTCGCGGTTGATCGCGCGGGCCGGGCTCATGGCCAGGATGTCGTACCAGCTGGGCATGGCGTAGCCGCCGTTGATGGTTACCGCCTGAGTCGGCGCTTGCGGCAACACGAAGCGGGTGCTGTGCAAACGCTTCTGCAGCATCTCAGCAACCGGCATAAAGTCGTAGCGGTCGGCCCCGAGGCCGTGCAACCAAATGACGCACGCATCGGCGGCAAGTGTGGGCTGAAGAATCAAGGGTTCACTCATTTGAGGCTCCGCTGTGGTGCATGCGCGCTGATTTAGTGCGCGGGAAAATTTAGGGGGTGGCGATTCTAGAAAGAAGTTGTCGCCAGGGTGCAAGTTTTGCTCTTGACCTGTCCGTATGGTGCTCAAAGCGCGGCGCTGGTACGGGCCTTGCTATACACCTTAGGGACTGATGACGTGGCCGGGCCGTGGTAACACTGCCACCAAACCGGGCACGGAGCAGACTGAAATGCCGTTAATGGCGCTTCACAGGTTCGCCAGGTGCTGCATGCTGTGCGACAAGTCACTTGCTATCTGTCTCTAGCCCATTCAAATAATGGGCGGGTGAGAGTTTATGGCCGCTGGAGCAATCGGCAACTAAACTCGCGCTAAGGTTTGATCCCCGGTTGAGTGTGTTGCTGCCGACACAGTCAACGAGCCCCATAAGGGTACGGTGGTAGAACCGAGACTCCAAACACAACAAAAGCAACTGGAGGTTTTAATGAAGATGGTGAAATCCACATTGGCAGTACTGACCACCGCCGCTGTTCTCGGTGTCAGCAGTTTTGCTCAAGCAGGCGCTACTCTGGACGCGATCCAGAAGAAAGGTTTCGTACAGTGCGGTATCAGCGATGGTCTGCCTGGCTTCTCCTACGCCGATGAGAAGGGTAACTACCTGGGTCTCGACGTTGACGTATGCCGCGCAGTTGCTGCTGCGGTATTTGGTGACGCGACTAAGGTCAAGTACAGCCCGCTTACCGCCAAAGAGCGCTTCACCGCGCTGCAGTCCGGCGAAGTCGACATCCTCTCGCGTAACACCACCTGGACCAGCTCGCGTGATTCGGGCCTGGGTCTGAACTTTGCCGGCGTTAACTACTACGACGGTCAAGGCTTCCTGGTTAACAAGAAACTTGGCGTTTCCAGCGCTAAAGAACTCGATGGTGCAACGGTCTGCATCCAGGCAGGTACCACCACCGAGCTGAACCTCTCCGACTACTTCCGTGCCAATGGCCTGAAGTACACCCCGATCACTTACGACACCTCCGACGAGAGCGCCAAATCGGTTGAAGCTGGCCGTTGTGACGTACTGACCTCCGACCAGTCGCAGCTGTACGCACAGCGCATCAAGCTGGCTGACCCGGATTCCTACGTGGTACTGCCGGAAGTGATCTCGAAAGAGCCACTGGGCCCGGTCGTACGCCAGGGTGACGAAGAGTGGTTCGACATCGTGCGCTGGTCGCTCTACGCGATGGTCAACGCTGAAGAGCTGGGTGTGACTTCGGCTAACGTTGAAGAGCAAGCCAAATCCACCAAGAACCCCGACGTAGCACGTCTGCTCGGCGCTGAAGGTGAGTTCGGTAAAGATCTGAAGCTGCCGAAAGACTGGGCTGTACAGATCGTCAAGCAAGTGGGCAACTACGGCGAAAGCTTCGAGCGCAACGTCGGTACCGGCAGCGAGCTGAAGATCGAACGTGGCCTCAACGCCCTGTGGAACAAAGGTGGTCTGCAGTACGCACCGCCGGTGCGCTGACCGTCCGCTGCCAGTCACTCGTCCTGAGTGGCTGGCATTGTTCTGATTGATGTGAACCTCATGCCCGCTAATGCGGGCATGAGGGTTCCAAGAGGGCTCCTATGCAAACCACTGCAAATGTCCCGCGCCCCGGTGGATCGGTTTGGACCGACCCCAAGGCGCGTGCTTGGCTATTTCAAATTCTTGCCGTTATCGCCGTTGTGGCGCTCGGCTGGTTTCTGTTTGACAACACCCAGACCAACCTGGAAAAACGCGGGATTACGTCCGGGTTTTCCTTTCTCAATAACAGCGCCGGTTTCGGTATTGCCCAGCACCTGATCGACTACGACGAAAGCAACTCCTATGGGCGTGTTTTCGTGGTGGGCCTGCTCAACACCTTGTTGGTGTCGGTGATTGGTATTGTTCTGGCAACGCTGTTGGGTTTTTTGCTGGGTGTGGCACGTCTGTCGCCGAACTGGTTGATCAGCAAGCTGGCCACGGTATACATCGAGACGTTCCGTAATATCCCGCCGTTGCTGCAAATCTTCTTCTGGTACTTCGCTGTCATGCTCTCCCTGCCAGGACCGCGGCAGAGCATGGGCGTTGGTGAAGCGTTCTTCCTCAACAGCCGCGGCCTGTATATGCCAGCCCCAAGCCCGACCGACAGCTTTGGCTTGTTTGCCGGTGCGGTGATTGTGGCGATCATTGGTGTGGTGCTGCTGGCGCGCTGGTCGAAGGCGCGCTTTGAGGCCACTGGCCAGCTGTTTCCGGTGTCGCTGGGGGCAATACCGCTGCTGATCGGCCTGCCGGGTCTGGCGATTTTGCTGGGCGGCAACCCGTTGCAGTGGAGTGTGCCGGAGCTGACGGGCTTCAACTTTCGTGGCGGCTGGGTGCTGATTCCTGAGCTGATGGCGTTGACCTTGGCGTTGACCATCTACACCGCAGCCTTTATCGCCGAGAACGTGCGTTCAGGGATCATGGCGGTCAACCACGGGCAGACCGAAGCGGCTCGCTCTCTGGGCCTGCCAGCGGGCAAGACGCTGCGCTTGGTGATTATTCCGCAGGCGCTGCGGGTGATCATTCCGCCGTTGACCAGCCAATACCTCAATTTGGCGAAAAACTCCTCACTGGCGGCCGGTATCGGTTATCCGGACATGGTCTCGCTGTTCGCCGGCACGGTACTTAATCAGACCGGACAAGCGATCGAGGTGATCGCCATCACCATGAGTGTGTACCTGGCAATCAGTATCAGCATTTCCATGCTGATGAACTGGTACAACAAGCGCATTGCGCTGATCGAGCGGTAAGGAGCAGCCATGCAAACGCATACGTTCAAACCTGATCTACCGCCACCCGCGCTGAGCGTTGGTGTGGTGGGTTGGCTGCGCGCCAACCTGTTCTCCAGCTGGTTCAACACCCTGCTGACATTGTTTGCAGCCTATTTGGTCTGGCTGATGCTGCCACCGCTGATTCAGTGGGCGTTTATTGATGCGGACTGGACCGGTACCACCCGTGCCGACTGCACCAGTGGCGGCGCGTGCTGGGTGTTTGTGCAGCAGCGTTTCGGCCAGTTTATGTACGGTTTCTACCCAAGTGAGCTGCGCTGGCGTGTTGACCTGACCCTGTGGTTAGCGGTCATCGGTGCTGCACCGCTGTTCGTGCCGCAAATGCCGCGCAAGGCCATGTATGGCCTGGCTTTCCTGGTGGTTTATCCGCTGCTGGCCTTCTGGTTGCTGCACGGTGGTTTCTTCGGTCTGTCGACTGTGTCCACCAGCCAGTGGGGCGGTCTGATGCTCACGTTGGTGATTGCCGCTGTGGGTATTGCCGGCGCTTTGCCGCTGGGCATTCTGCTGGCGCTGGGACGGCGTTCGGATATGCCGGCGATCCGCGTGATCTGCGTGACCTTTATCGAGTTCTGGCGCGGTGTGCCGTTGATCACCGTGCTGTTTATGTCCTCGGTCATGTTGCCGCTGTTCCTGCCTGAGGGCCTGAGCTTCGACAAACTGATGCGTGCGTTGATCGGGGTGATCCTGTTCCAGTCGGCCTATATCGCCGAAGTGGTGCGCGGTGGTCTGCAGGCGATTCCCAAAGGTCAGTACGAGGCCGCTGCGGCCATGGGCCTGGGCTATTGGCGGATGATGGGTCTGGTGATTCTGCCGCAAGCCCTGAAGCTGGTTATTCCCGGCATCGTCAACACCTTTATTGCGCTGTTCAAGGACACCAGCCTGGTGATCATCATCGGCCTGTTCGACCTGCTAAACAGCATCAAGCAAGCCACCACCGATCCGGCTTGGCTGGGCATGGCCACTGAAGGCTATGTGTTCGCCGCGCTGATTTTCTGGATTTTCTGTTTTGGTATGTCCCGCTACTCCCAGCATCTGGAGCGCAAGCTGGACACCGGCCACAAGCGTTAGGAGTGAGTTATGAGTGAAGCCAACAAGCAACCCAGCGCCGAGCCGATGATCCTGCTGCAGGGTGTGAACAAGTGGTACGGCCAGTTCCATGTGCTCAAGGACATCAACCTGAGCGTGCAGCCGGGCGAGCGTATCGTGTTGTGCGGGCCTTCGGGCTCGGGCAAATCGACCACCATCCGCTGCATCAATCGGCTGGAAGAACACCAGCAAGGTCGCATCGTGGTTGATGGCACCGAGCTGACCCACGACCTCAAGCACATCGAAGCGGTGCGCCGCGAAGTCGGCATGGTGTTCCAGCACTTCAACCTGTTCCCGCACCTGACCGTGCTGCAGAACTGCACCTTGGCGCCGATGTGGGTACGCAAGATGCCCAAGCGTCAGGCGGAAGAGATTGCCATGCACTTTCTTGAGCGCGTGCGCATTCCGGAGCAGGCCCACAAGTACCCAGGGCAACTTTCTGGTGGCCAGCAACAGCGTGTGGCGATTGCCCGTGCGCTGTGCATGAAGCCGAAGATCATGCTGTTCGACGAGCCGACCTCGGCCCTCGATCCGGAAATGGTCAAGGAAGTGTTGGATACCATGATCGGCCTGGCCGAAGACGGTATGACCATGCTCTGCGTAACCCACGAAATGGGCTTTGCCCGCACCGTGGCGAACCGGGTGATCTTTATGGACAAGGGCGAGATCGTGGAACAGAACGAGCCCAACGCCTTCTTCACTAATCCGCAGAACGAACGCACCAAACTGTTCCTCAGCCAGATCATTCACTGAGTTTCAGCCGCAACAAAAAAGGGAGCCTTCGGGCTCCCTTTTTTGTTGCGCATGGTTTGTACGCGTAGAGTCTGTCTCGGATCTCGCGAGCTAGAGCAAAACAAGCCGCTAGGTTAGTAACAGCCTGTAGCTGTTACTGCGTTGCAACCCAGTTAGGCCGACGCGCAGCTGATCCGAGACGAGCTCTTATTTGCTCTCAGGCCATAGGCGCAATGGCTTGCCTTCGGCGGGCCACAGTCGCAGCTGCTCGATGGCGGAGAAATCCCAGCGCTCTACCGTGCTCAGGCTAGCGAGAAAGCGCGCTTCCTGCTCCATCAAGGCTGGGGCGCACATCTTGCGGGTGCTGCCGGGGGCGCTGAAGCTCAGCTTATCGCCCTCCAGGGTGTAGCTGGCAAACCAGTGGTTGCAGCCGGCGTTGCCATAGGCGCGGCCGTCGTCACCGAGGGTGATGGTCAGGTGGCTGCGGTCGATCAGTGGACGCTCGCCGATCCATTCCACCTGGTAGCTGTGCTCGGTTTCCAGCTGTGGTGCGGATGTGGCGCAGCCCACGAGGCCGGCAGCCAGCAGGCTTATAGTCAGTACGCGTTTCATATAGCCTCATTGTTGATGCATTTCGGGCACAGGTGCTTGGCATTTTTCGACTGCCAGCCCAGTTCCTTGATGCGCGCTTCGGCGGCAGGTGCCTGGGCTTTTTTGCCGAGGGCGGCGTCGACGGCGAACTCGAAGTCCAGCTGAGCATTGCAGCTGTCGCAGTTGGCCTGCCAATTGAAGATCGCCAACTCCTTGAAGGCCGGGCCGGTGGCCACGGCGACCCACTGGCCACGCGGGTTGATCAGATGACGAACCTTGTCGGCCTGCAGGCGCATCGACAATTCGCGGCTACCTTTGAGGGTCACCAGCAAGATGTCGCCGCTCTGGATCGAGCCGCCATTACCGGTGACCTGGTAACGGCCCGGTGCCAAAGCACGGCATTCAATCAGGGTATGTTCGGGGTTGAGCAGGTTGTAGCGAAAATCGTGTTCAGCCATGGAGCCTCCAAATAGGCGCAAATGCTACCACGCAGCCGCTATTGGCTGCGTTGGCCTGCTGCTTCAGGCGTTTACTTCAGCTTCGCTGGCCAGCCGGTCGATTGCGGCATCCAGCTCATCCAGGGCGTGCTGGGCGGCCGGATCATTTTGTTTCAGCAGGGTTTCGCTGCGCTGGCAGGCAGCACGTAGCTGCGGTACGCCGCAGTAGCGGGTAGCGCCGTGCAGGCGGTGTACGCGTTCGATCAGGCTGTTGCGCTCGCCACTGTCGCGCGCCTGACGAATGGCCTGGCGGTCGCCGGGCAGGCCGGCGAGCAGCATGCTCAGCATATCGGCGGCCAGGTCCGCCTTGCCGGCAGCCAGGCGCAGACCTTCGTCGGCATCCAGCACGCTGAGGTTGTTATGCGTGGTGCTGATGCCGGTGTGCTCATTGCTCTGGTTGCGCAGGGCCAGGCCTGTCCATTTGAGTACCACCTGGGCCAGTTGACGCTCGCTGATCGGCTTGGTCAGGTAGTCGTCCAGGCCGCTTTGCAGCAGGGCGCGTTTCTCGTTGGCGAGGGCGTGGGCGGTCAGCGCAACAATCGGCACCGGACTCCGGCCGCGTTGGCTTTCCTGTTGGCGAATGGCTTCGGTGGCCTGGCGGCCGTCCATGCCGGGCATCTGCACATCCATAAAGATCAGGTCGAATGGCTGTTCGGCAGCTTTCTCCACGGCCTCATAGCCGCTGTTGGCGATGCTGACTTGCGCGCCCATGTCGTCCAGCAGGGTTTGCACCAGCAGCAGGTTGGCTGGGTTGTCGTCAACACAGAGAATCAGCGGCGGACGACTCGGGGCGTTCTGCTTGTTTTCTGTACGGTTCTGCCGTGGGCTCACCAGCTCAGCCAGGCCGCGCTGCAGCTTGCGCGTACAGGCCGGCTTGGCCTGCAACTGGCTGTACGCATCCGGCAACAGGCTGTGATACAGCGATTGTTCGGTGGTGGGGCACAGCAGCAGGGTTTTGCAGGCCAGGCGTTCGAGCTCCCAGATGCGTTGATCGAGGCGCTCCGGTGGCAAGGTCTGGGTACTCACGCCGAGTACCGCCAGTTCAATTGGCTGGGCGCTATGTCGCGCCTCGGCCACGGCGCTGAGCAGGCTGTCGAGGTTGTCGAAGCCGCTGACCTGCAGACCGCAGTCTTCCAGTTGATGTTGCAGGGCCTGGCGTGCCAGGTCGTGGTGTTCCAGGGCGGCCGCGCGGCGGCCGAGCAGCGGTGGCCGCGGCAGGTCTTCGGCATCGTCACGGGCCTTGGGCAGGCTCAGGGTGATCCAGAATTCCGAGCCTTCTTCGGGCGTGCTGTCGACGCCGATTTCGCCGCCCATCTGTTCGATCAGACGCTTGGAAATCACCAGGCCCAGGCCGGTGCCGCCGGCCTGGCGGCTGAGCGAATTGTCGGCCTGGCTAAAGGCCTGGAACAGTTCGCGCAGGTCTTCATCGGACAGGCCAATGCCTGTGTCCTGCACGCTGATGCGCAGCTGCGCGCGGTCGGCGCTTTCATCTTCAAGCATGGCGCGAATCACGATGGTGCCGGCGCGGGTGAACTTGATCGCGTTGCTCACCAGGTTGGTCAACACCTGCTTCAGTCGCAGTGGGTCGCCGATCAGCGATAGCGGCGTGTCGCGGTAGACCAGGCTGAGCAGTTCGAGCTGCTTGGCGTGGGCGGCCGGGGCGAGGATGGTCAAGGTGTCCTGCAACAGATCGCGCAGGTTGAACGGTATATTTTCCAACACCAGCTTGCCGGCTTCGATCTTCGAGAAATCGAGAATCTCGTTGATGATCGCCAGCAGACTGTCGGCGGATTTTTCGATGGTGCCCAGGTAATCCTGCTGGCGCGGCGTCAGTTCGCTTTTCTGCAGCAGGTTGGTGAAACCGAGGATGCCGTTGAGCGGAGTACGGATCTCGTGGCTCATATTGGCGAGGAATTCGGATTTGATCCGGCTGGCCTCCAGGGCTTCTTTGCGCGCCAGGTCGAGTTCGATGTTCTGGATTTCGATGGTTTCCAGGTTCTGCCGCACGTCTTCGGTGGCCTGGTCGACGCTGTGTTGCAGTTCTTCCTGGGCGTTCTGCAGAGACTCGGCCATGCGATTGATGCCCGAAGCCAGTTCGTCCAGCTCATGGCTGCCAAGTGGCGGCAGACGGGTTTCCAGGTGGCCGTCCTTGAGCTGGGCGACGCTCTGTTTGATCTGTCGCAGCGGGTCGTTGATCGTGCGGCTCATGCGCACGGCGAGCAGGGCGGTGACCATCAGCCCGGTGGCGATCAGCAGCAGGCTGGCCAGCAAGCTGCGGTAACCGCTGAGCAGGGTGCTGTGGTGGGACAGCTCCAGCTCGACCCAGCCCAGTAGCCGGGTGTCAGGCTCCCCTGTGGTTTTGCCGGTGATGCTCAGGTGCTGCAGATACACCGGCAACAGAAAGCGCGTGGCGTTCTGGTTGCTGTTCTGCGCAGGTTGCGGCTCGCCAGCTGCTGGTGAGGGATTAAGCATGCTCGGCCCAGCATGGGCCAGGGTGTTGCGTTCGGCGGCGAGAAAACTCACAGCGCGCACATCCGGTTGATCGAGTGCTTGGTTGGCAATGCGCTGCAGCACGTCGCTGTCGCCGGCATGCAGCGCTGGTGCGGCCAATGGCGCGAGCTGCTCGATGATCATCTGCCCGCGCTGCAGCAGTTGTCCCTGCAGGCCGGACAATTGCACCCAGGTGAAATAGCCGCCCAACACCAGCGCCAACAGGCTGGTGGGCAGCAGGGTGAGCATGAGCACACGACCTTTAATGCCTAAATCCTTTAACACGCGCTGCCTCCTTGGGTGATGTTTTGGCAGTGTAGCGATTCAGCCGGCGAGAATCTGTAGGTGAGTGCGGCGTGTTTAGTAGGTAGAATTATTCTCATTTGAATCGGTGAATTGCTCGTGCTCACTTATAACCTTCCAACCGCGCGGATTCTTGCGGTTGAAGATGATCCGCTGCTGGCCAGCCATCTGCAGCAGCATCTGCAGGACAGCGGTTACGGCGTCACCCTCAGTCGCGACGGCAGTGAAGGGCTGCGACTGGCAGCCGAGGGTGACTTCGATTTGGTCCTGATGGACATCCTGCTGCCTGGCATCAGCGGCTTGCAGGTATTGCAGAGCCTGCGTGAGCAGCGCGGCGTGCCGGTTATTCTGATGTCTGCATTGGGTGGCGAACAGGACCGGATTGCCGGTTTCAGTCAGGGCGCGGATGACTACCTACCCAAGCCCTTCAGCATGGATGAACTGAAAGTGCGCATCGAGGCAGTACTGCGTCGGGTGGCGTATGAACGGCGTGAATTCACTACACCGGGGTTGGATCCGCAGTTGCAGTTTGATGATTCCCGCACGGATGTGTGCCTGCGCGGGCAATGGGCGGATCTAACCCAGACTGAGTTTCGCCTGCTTGAGCTGTTTGTGCGCCATCCGGAAGGCTTGATGACCAAGGCCTTTCTCTACCAGCAGGTGCTGCGCCGCGCCTATTCACGGCACGACCGCAGCCTGGACATGCATATCAGTCATATCCGGCGCAAGTTGCTGGCTCTTGGCTACAGCGCCGGGCGCCTGGAAACCGTGTGGGGCAAAGGTTATCTGTTTACCCGCGAGGGCGTTTGAGCTATGCCGGGACGTCACTCGTTGTTCTGGCGGCTGGCTTTGCTGGTCATGGCTTTCTGCCTGCTGATCATCTGGGTTAGCTGGTCCTGGGGCGGGCGTATCGAGTTTCGCGGCTATCTGCTCAGTGAAGCGGCGCAGCAGCAACTGCTTGGCTATGCCGCTGAGGCAGAGCAGGTCTGGCGCAGTGCCGGTGCTGAAGGCGTCGAGCGCTGGCAGACGCAGATGCAGCAGCGCGAGTCAGTCTGGCTGGCGGTGCTTGGTCGCGATTTGCGCGCCCTCGGCACGCGGACCTTGAGCCTGGCAGAAACCGAGCGGCTTACGGCCATGCGGCATATCGACTGGCCGATGAGTAAGCGCGCCAGTGGCCTGCCAGTCATTGCCTTGCCGTTTCCGCAGCAACCACAGGATGGCCAACTGGTGATCGAGTTGCCGGAGCGTTTTCTGCCACAGGGTTTTACCTGGCACGCCCAGTTGCTGGTGCACGGCCTGCTGCCCTGCGGGCTGGCGCTGCTGCTCTGTGCCTTGCTGTATCGCTTGCTGATTACCCCGTTGCAGCACCTGCGTGAGCAGGCCAACGCCCTGCGTGATGAGCAACTGAGTGTGCGCACGGCTAGTCAGATCAGTACCCGTCAGGATGAACTGGGTGAGCTGGGCCGCGCATTCGACCATATGGCCGAGCGTCTGCAGGGCATGCTCAGCCTGCAGCGTCAGCTGCTGCGCGATCTTTCCCATGAGCTACGTACACCCTTGAGCCGTTTGCGGGTGGCCTGTGAGAGTGGCCTGGATGCCGCACAGCTGCGTCAGCGCCTGGAGCGAGAGGTCAACGGCATGCAGTGCCTGGTGGATGACACCCTGGAGTTGATCTGGCTGGGTACAGAGCGTCCGCAGCCTGAGTTGGAGCCGATCAGCCTGCCTTCGCTGTGGGCATTGCTGGCCGATGATGCCTGTTTTGAAAGTGGCTGGCCGCAGGCCCAGCTGCGTTGCCTGTTACCTGAGCACTGCTGCGTGCGCGGGCACCTCAATGGCCTGGCGCAGGCGCTGGAAAACGGTTTGCGCAATGCCATTCGGCATTCCCCCCCTGGCGCAATGATCAGCCTGGATGGGCGCTTGGAGCAGGGCGATTGGCTGTTCTGGCTGGAGGATCAGGGTGGTGGCGTGGCGGCTACGCAGCTGGAGCAGATGTTCCTGCCGTTTATTCGTTTGTCAGCGGCTCGCCCCGGCGGTGATGGTTTTGGCCTGGGCCTGGCGATTGCCCGCAGCGCCATGCAGATGCAGGGCGGGGCGATGTGGGCCGAAAACACGGGTGAAGGTTTGCGCCTGAATTTCCGGCTGAAAAGTGTATAGATTGTAAATGAACTTTACTCACAAATAAGAATTAGTAGCATCTGCGCCGTTCCCGCGTACCGGTCGGGCTGGCGTAGCGTGTGACTGCCTGCCCTTGAGCCTGGACGCGGACCATTCGCCACAGGAGAGGGTGTTCATGCAGTCGCGATTCAAGCTCAGTCATCTGTCATTGGCCATCGTTGCGGCCAGTCTTTCCCCCTGCACGCTGTTTGCCGCCGACGTGGTGGATGCCGAGGTCGATGCCCTGAGTGCAGCCGCCGAACCCACCGATGCGATCAAGCTCAAGGATGCTGTGGTCACCGCCAAGCAGGAGCTCAAGCAGGCGCCGGGTGTGTCGATCATTACCGCTGAAGACATCAAGAAGCGTCCGCCGGCCAATGACCTCTCCGATGTGATCCGCCGCGAGCCGGGGGTCAATCTGACTGGTAACAGCACCAGTGGCAGCCGTGGCAACAATCGCCAGATCGACCTGCGCGGCATGGGCCCGGAAAACACCCTGATTCTTATCGATGGCCGCCCCTCCAGCTCGCGTAACGCCGTACGTTACGGTTGGACCGGTGACCGTGACACCCGTGGCGAAACTAACTGGGTGCCGGCTGAAGAAGTCGAGCGCATCGAAATCCTCCGCGGCCCGGCCGCCGCACGCTATGGCTCTGGGGCCATGGGCGGGGTGGTGAATATCATCACTAAGCGGCCGACTGAAGAGTTGCGTGGTTCGGTCACCCTGTACGCGATCCAGCCGGAAGACGATGCCGAAGGGACCGGCCAGCGTGCCAACTTCAACCTCAGCGGTGCGCTGAACGACAGTCTGGCCTTCCGTCTCTACGGCGGTGCCAATAAGACCAATGCCGATGATGCCGACATCAACGGTGAACACCAGGTGGGGGCCGATACTCTGGTGGCGGGTCGTGAAGGCGTGCGCAACAAGGACATCAGTGGCCTGCTGAGCTGGCAGCTGAACCCCGATCACAGCCTGGATCTGGAAGCCACCTACAGCCGTCAGGGCAACATCTACGCCGGCGACACCATGCTTAACGGTGGTGGCGCGTTCGTGAACCAGCTGTATGGCAAAGAAACCAACATCATCCAGCGCAGCAGCTACGCGCTGACCCATAACGGCAGTTACGACTGGGGCAGCTCCACCGCCTCGCTGGCTTATGACTACACCCGTAACGAGCGCCTCAATGAAGGCCTGGCCGGGGGCGGTGAGGGCGCGCCGGCGGAAGGTGCCGGAGTGTTCATGTCGCGCCTGCGCAACACCCGCGCCAATGCCGAAGTCAATTTGCCACTGGAAGTCGGTGCGCCGCAGGTGCTGACCTTGGGCGGTGAATACCTCTATGAAAGCCTGAATGACCCAGGCTCCATGCGCGCGCAAACCTGGGACCCGGGTGTCGGCGGTGTGCCGGCGGTTCCTGGCTTTGACCGCAGTCAGACCAAGACCACCGCGCACAGCTTTGCCCTGTTTGCCGAGGACAATATCGAGGTGGGTGATCGCACCATCGTTACCCCAGGGCTGCGCTATGACGACCATGAAGAGTTTGGCGGCAACTGGAGTCCGAGCCTCAATGCCTCCCATGAACTGACCGATGAGCTGACCCTCAAAGGCGGTATCGCCCGGGCCTACAAGACCCCCAACCTGTATCAGTCCAACCCCAACTACCTGCTCTATAGCATGGGTTTTGGCTGTAACGCGGCAGAAGCCAACGCTGGCGGCTGCTACCTGATCGGTAACCCGGACCTGAAGCCGGAAACCAGCATCAACAAGGAAATCGGTCTGGCCCTGGATAAGGGTACCTGGCGCACCAGTGCGACCTACTTCCGCAACGACTACAAGAACAAGATCGTGTCCAGCAACACCGCGGAGTTCCGCTTGGCGAACGGTCGTCGCGTGCAGAACTGGGAAAACTCCGGCAAGGCGGTGGTCGAAGGGGTTGAAGGCAACCTGTTCGTCACCCTCAGCCCTACGCTGGAGTGGAACACCAACTTCACCTACATGATCGAGTCCAAGGACAAGGATAGCGGCGAGCCGCTGAGCATCATCCCCGAGTACACCGTCAACACCAGTCTGGACTGGGCTGCCACCGAGAAGCTGTCGCTGCAGGTCAGCGGCACCTACTACGGCACCCAGGAGTCCCCGAGCTACAACGCTCGGCGCAACGTGGCGATCGACAGCCAGGCACAGAAGGACATCGATCCTTACGGCCTGATGGGCGTCAGCGCCGGCTATGCCTTCAATGAGCAGTACAGCGTGCGTATGGGGATCAACAACCTGTTCGACAAACGCATCTACCGCGAAGGCAACGCCACCGAAGCCGGGGCCAACACCTACAACGAAGCCGGACGTGCCTACTTCGCCTCGGTCACCGCATCCTTCTAGGTCATCGTGCTCCTTACCCGTTGCTACGGCGGGTTTCGGCTCCGTCAGGCGTGTCCTGGCGGAGCCTTTTCAGTGTAGGAGAACGCTTAATGCAAGTGTGGAATCAGGGGTATCTGGCCGAGTTGCCCTATCCCCATCATGTGCAGCCGCAGTTAGCACCCAGCTGGCTGGTGGCGCTGCAGACGGCCCTCGGGCAACGCGCAAGCAGCCTGTTGTCGGGGTTTCGCTATTGCGAACTGGGTTGTGGGCAAGGCCTGAACAGCCTGTTGCTGGCCGCCAGCAATCCCGAAGGGCAGTTCGTGGCGGTGGATTTTAACCCCCAACATATCGCCCATGGCCGTCGACTGGCCGCCGCTGCGCAGTTGAGCAACATCGAGTTTGTGCAAGCCGATTTCACCGAGCTGCTCGCGCATTCGGGCGAGGGCTACGACTTTATCGTGGCCCATGGCGTGTACAGCTGGGTGGCACCCGCGCAGCGTGCGGTCATCCGTGGCTTTGTCGAGCAGCGCCTCAACGCCAATGGGCTACTGTGCCTGGGTTATATGTGCCAGCCCGGCATGGCGCCGCTGGCGGCGGCTCAGCGGTTTATCTGGCAGCACGCGCAATACAGCAAAGGTTCACCGCCGCAGCGTGTGCGGGCAGCTCTGGACGCATTGCAGGCCTTGCAACAAGGCGGCGCCGGCTATTTTGTCGAGCAGCCTGAGATGGCCCGGCTGCTGGCGCGCAGTGCCGAGCAGGGGCTGGATTATCTGGCTCATGAGCTGCTGTGCGAGCACTGGCAGCCGTTGCCGGTGGCAGACGTCATGGCAGAGTTTGCCAGCCTTGGCTGTCAACTGATCGGCAGCGCTATTCCACTTGAAAACATCGATGCACTGTCGTTGCCCGCTAACTGCCTGGCCGCGATTCAGGGCCTGAGTGACCCGGCGCTGCGGGAAACCGCCAAGGACCTGGCGCGTAACCAGGCCCAGCGCAGTGACCTGTACCAACGCGGCGATCAGACGCTGACGCCAGCGGCGCATCGGCACGCTTTGCTGGACAGCTGCTGGGCACTATTACCCGCAGCGCCGGCACCGGGGGCGGTGGAATTTTCAACGCGCATCGGTCCGTTGCAGGGCGCTGCCGAGTTGTATCAGCCGCTGCTGCAGGCCCTTGGCGAGGGGCCGCAAAGTTTTGCCGAGCTGGCGCGGCGGCCCGCCCTGGCGGCGCAGGTTGGCCAGCTCAGTGGCGCCCTGCAGCTGCTGATGTGGGCGGGTTATGCCCATCCGTTGCTGCACTCGCCGGTGGATGTCAGCCGCTGCCAAGCGCTCAACCGTCTGCTGGCTGAGGGAGCGTTGCAGGGCGTCGGTTACGCACACCTGGCCGCACCGAGCCTGGGCGCGAGCGTGCCGGCAGACAAGCTGGAAATGGCTGCCGCTCGTGTGTTGCTGGAGCACCCACAGTTACGTGGCGTCTTACTGAGCGAAACCATTCAGGCCCTGCTACGCCGCCACGGTGTAACGGTGGAGCAGGCCGCCGAGCGCGTGCAGCAGTTCGAGCAGCGCACCTTGCCCGGCTGGCAAGTGCTGGGGGTAGTGCCATGAAGCGCTGCTGGTTGTGGTTGTCCTGTCTGTTCTGGCAGAGCGTGGTGAACGCTGCGGATTATCCCGGTTACCAACGGCTTGAGCCGTTTCAGGTGCAGTCGGCAGATGCCCAGCGCAGCTATCAAGTGCAGCTGCTGGTACCGGCGCGTGCGGCGCCGGCTAGCGGTTTCCCAGTGCTTTATCTGCTTGATGGCCATGCCGCGCTGGCGGCGCTGAAGGCGCAATGGCTGGCCGAACTGGAGGCGGGGACGCCGCCGCTGCTGGTGTTTATCGGGCATGCCGGTGAGCGGCCCTTCAATGTGCCGGCGCGCACCCTCGATTACACCCCGGCACGTCGCGATGGTCAGCCGATGCAGGCCTTCAATGGCGTGCAGGGTGGCGGTGCCGCGGCCTTTCTGGCGTTGCTAGAGCAGCGCATCATGCCGCAGGTGGCCGCGCAGCAACCGATTGATCCGGCGCAACAGGCGCTCTGGGGGCATTCGTTCGGCGGGCTGTTCGTGCTCAACACCCTGCTCACTCAGCCGTCCAGCTTTAGCCGCTATATCGCCGCCAGCCCGTCGCTGTGGTGGCAATCCGGGCTGGTGCTAGAGACCGAACGCGGCTTTGCCGGGGCCGCTGCCCAGCTGTTGATCCTGCGCGGCAGTGACGAAGGTTTGCCCGGTCATGCCCGACCCGGTGTCGACCCCGCACTGCTGGAGCAGCGGCGCAAGGCCATGGCTGCGGTTCCGGCTGATGCCGCGCGGCAGATGGCCGAGCGCCTGACGCGCTGGCCGGGGCTGCAGGTGACGTATCAGGAATTTGCCGGTTTGGGCCATGGGCCGATGCTGGCCGCATCCCTGCGGCCGGCACTGCGCATGGCGGCTGGTTTGGCGCAGGAGGGAAGTGATGAGTAAGGCCAGTGAAACAACCCAGGCATGGCCGATCTGTTCACGGGTGTTGGCCGGGCTGCTGGGCGGCTATGTGTTCACCTACGCATTGACCGCCGCCCTGGCGCAGCTGTTGCCGCTGGATCGGGTGGATGCCCTGCTGATCGCCAGCTTGCTGTCATTCATCGTCTACACCCTGGCGATTCTCTGGGCGTTTGCCGCACGCAGCGCCTGGTGCGCTTGGGTGGTGGTGCCGGCCGCTGCGCCGCTGGCGCTGATCGGCTTCTGGCCACACCTGCTGGAGCGTCTGGCATGAAACAGACCCTGACCCAATCCATGGCCTGGCTGCACACCTGGGGTGGCCTGCTGTTCGGCTGGCTGTTGTTCGCCATTTTTCTTACCGGCAGCCTGGCGGTGTTCGACCAGGAGATCGATCACTGGATGCAGCCGGAGATCAAGCAGACGTCGGTCAGCAATGCTCAGGCTGTCGAGCACGCCGTGGCTTATCTGCAACGCCAGCATGCCGATGCCAGCGCCTGGAACATCAGCCTGCCCAGCGAACGCATGCCTGCCTTGCGGGTGACGGTGGGCGACCGACGCTCAGGCATCAGCACGTACTTGGACCCACTCACCGGTGAGCCCTTGGTGGTGCGCGACACGGCCGGCGGTACATTTTTCTTTCGTTTTCACTACAGCCTCAGCATGCCGCGCAACCCGGGTATCTGGATTGTCGGGTTAGCGGCGATGGCGATGCTGGTGGCGCTGATCAGCGGCATCATCATTCACAAGAAGTTCTTCAAGGAGTTCTTCACTTTCCGCCCGAACAAGGGCCAGCGCTCCTGGCTCGATGCACACAACGCCAGTGCAGTGTTGCTGTTGCCATTTCACCTGATGATCACCTACACCGGCTTGTTGATCTTTGCCCTGATCTACATGCCGGCGGCGCTGGACAGCCTCTACAAAGGCGATTTTGCAGCGTTCTACCGCGAACACATCGACGTCATGGAGGAACCGCGTCAGGCGCCGACTCACCCGGCGCCGCTGACGGCGCTGGCTCCACTATTGGCCGAGGCCGAAGCACGCATGGGGCCGCTGAGCGGTGTGGTGATCGAGCACCCCGGTCGCAGTGATGCGCATATCGAAATGCGCCGGGTGCTGGGTAACCGTATTGCCCTGACCAAAGGCCACAACATGGTGTTTGACGGGGTGACCGGTGAGCTGCTGGCCGGACCGCCAGAACTGCGCCCCAGTGTGCTGGTACAACGGGTGATGTTTGGCCTGCACTTTGCGCAGTTCGGCGGCTACCCGATGCGCTGGCTGTACTTCGTTTGCGGCGTGCTCAGCAGTGCCATGATCGCCACCGGGCTGGTGCTGTTTACCGTCAAGCGGCGGCGTAAATACGCCAGTGAAAGCCCCCGGGGGCAACAGCTCTATCGCCTGGTGGAAAGCCTTAACGTGGCGACAATTGCCGGCCTGTCCGTGGCCTGTATCGGCCTGTTGTGGCTCAACCGCCTGCTGCCGGTTGAGCTGGCCCAGCGTGGCGGTTGGGAGGTGCGCGGTTTCTTCACAATCTGGCTGCTGAGCCTGCTGCACGCCTGGCTGCGCCCGCGCCTGCAGGCCTGGCGTGAGCAGCTGAGCCTGGCGGCGCTGCTGTGCCTGGGGTTGCCGCTGCTCAGTGCACTCAGCGATGGCCAGGCCTGGGCCGACAGCATGCGCCTGTGGCTGGAGGTAACGGTGGTGGCACTGGGGCTGCTGCTGGCTTGGAGTGTCTGGCGCTTGCGTCAGCCGCAGGTGCAACACAGCGAGCGGCGGGTGCGGCCCGCACAGGCGCAGGTGAATTGAGATGATGACGGCATTCTTGGGCAGTCTGTTGCTGGCCTACAGCAGCATGCTGGCGCTGTGTCAGGGCCTTGAACGGCACTACAAACAGGTCTGGGGCAGGGCGTCGACGTTGCTGCAACGCCGCGTTCTGCGCGGCACTGGTTGGTTGCTGCTGGTGGCCAGCCTGTGGGGTTGCGCGCAAGCCTGGGGCTGGGCAATGGGCCCGGTGGGCTGGTTCGGCATGTTGTCGCTGAGCGGCTTTGCCCTGGCGCTGCTATTGCCCTATGCACCGCGCCTGGCGGTGTACGGACCGTTGCTGGGGCTGCCGTGCTGGCTGTTGCTGTTCGCCCTGGCGGGGTAATTTTGCTGCTGTGTAGTGGTGTTCGCTGATATGGCCGAGCGCAGTTTGCCGTTATCATGGCTGTCTTCTTTGCTTCTGGATCCTCTCGTTCGCCATGAGCCCGCATTACCCAACCATCGCCGATTGCGTCGGCAATACCCCACTGGTGCGCCTGCAGCGCCTGCCGGGCAACACCAGCAACACCTTGCTGTTGAAGCTGGAAGGTAACAATCCGGCCGGTTCGGTAAAAGATCGTCCGGCGTTGTCGATGATCACTCGCGCCGAGCAGCGCGGCGACATCCAGCCCGGTGATGTGTTGATCGAGGCCACCAGCGGCAATACCGGCATCGCCCTGGCCATGGCCGCGGCGATCAAGGGTTACCGCATGGTGCTGATCATGCCGGACAATTCCACCGCCGAACGCAAGGCGGCGATGACTGCCTACGGCGCGCAGCTGATTCTGGTCGGCGGTATGGAAGAAGCCCGCGACCTGGCCCTGCAGATGCAGGCGGATGGCAAGGGCAAAGTGCTCGATCAGTTCGCCAACGGTGACAACCCGATTGCCCACTACACCAGCACCGGCCCGGAAATCTGGCAGCAGACGGGCGGGCAGATCACCCATTTCGTCAGCTCGATGGGCACCACCGGGACCATCATGGGCGTTTCGCGTTTCCTGAAAGAGCAGAAGCCGGACGTGCAGATCGTCGGTCTGCAGCCGATGGAAGGCGCGGCGATTCCCGGCATTCGTCGTTGGCCGCAGGAGTACCTGCCGAAGATCTATCAGGCCGAGCGGGTTGATCGCATTATCGACATGGGCCAGCAAGAAGCCGAAGACGTGATGCGTCGTCTGGCGCGTGAAGAAGGCATCTTCTGCGGGGTGTCCTCCGGTGGTTCGGTGGCGGCGATGTTGCGTCTGTCCCAGGAAGTCGAGAACGCTGTGATGGTGGCGATCATCTGCGACCGTGGCGACCGTTACCTGTCCAGTGGCATTTACGACGCCCCGAACACTGATGGCAAGAGCAACTGATGGCCAAGAAAGACGGCGGTCTGCGCTTTCAACCCAGCGGAGGTTCCCGGGCGCCCCAGGTGCCGGTGGGCAAGAAGCAGAAGCTCTCCATCGAGCGCCTGGCCAACGATGGCCGGGGCATCGCTTTCAGCGAAGGGCGTACCTGGTTTGTCAGCGGTGGATTGGCCGGCGAGCAGATCGAAGCGCGGGTGCAGGGTGCCCACGGCAAGGTAGTCGAGGCGCGGGTTGAGCGCATTCTCACCGCCAGTGCTGAGCGGCGTAGCGAGGCTTGCGTGCATGCTAAAGTCTGTGGCGGCTGCAGCTTGCAGCATATGCCCCATGCCGATCAGCTTGCCCTGAAACAGCGCATGCTCGCCGAGCAACTCAGCCGCTTGGCCAATCTTGAGCCGCAAGAGTGGGCGGCGCCATTGGTCGGCCCTGAGCTGGGCTATCGCCGCCGCGCACGGATTGCCGTGCGCTGGGACAACAAGGCCAAACGCCTGGATGTGGGTTTTCGCGCAGCGGCGAGCCAGGACATTATCGCCATCAGCGATTGCCCGGTGCTGGTACAACCTTTGCAGCCGATCCTGCGCGCGTTACCCCAGGTGCTGCGTGAGTTGGATAAACCTCAGGCCATTGGTCATGTCGAGTTGTTCAGCGGCAGCTCCAGTGCTGTGCTGATAAGGCATACCGCTGTATTGAGCGAAGCGGACTTGGCCCGTTTGCAGGCGTTCTGCATGGCGCAGAATGCGCAGCTCTGGTTGCACGGTACGGACGAGCCGCAGCCGTTTGATCCAGCGCAGCAGCTGAGTTATCGCTTGGATGCGTTTGCTCTCGACCTGGCGTATCGGCCCGGTGACTTTGTGCAGGTCAACCAGCCGGTGAATGACGCCATGGTCTCGCAGGCGCTGGACTGGCTGGCGCCGCAGGCCGATGAGCGGGTGCTGGATCTGTTCTGCGGCTTGGGCAATTTCGCCTTGCCGCTGGCCCAGCGGGTGCGGGAGCTGGTGGCGGTGGAGGGCGTGCAAGCGATGGTCGAGCGCGCCGCTGAGAATGCCGTGAGCAATGGTCTGGGCAATGCGCACTTTTTCCAGGCCGACCTGTCCAACCCGCTGGTCGATGCGAGCTGGGCTCAGGGCGGTTTCGCCGCTGTGCTATTGGACCCGCCGCGGGATGGCGCGTTGCAGGCGGTCAAGCAAATGACGGCGTTGGGCGTCAAACGGGTGCTGTATGTGTCGTGCAACCCGACGACCCTGGCCCGTGACAGCGCTGAGTTACTGGCGCAAGGCTATCGGCTGGAACGTGCCGGTATCCTCGATATGTTTCCGCAAACCGCGCACGTCGAAGCGATGGCGCTGTTTGTCAGGCAGTAGATAGAAGCGCCGTATCCCGGCGCTGCAGGGGCGCGCAGGGAGTGCGCCTTAAGTGGTTAAACCGACCGGCTCATAGAAGGCGGCGACTGTTCGGTGTGCATGCCGCGCACCGTAGGGAAGGTAAGCAAGATGGTTCAGGTCAGAGCGCATCAGCCGATCAACGATGACGGCAGCATCAACCTTGAAGCCTGGCTCGGGCATGTGCTGAGCGTCGATCCGGCACTGGATCGCGAAGCCCTGCGCGAGGCCTGCGAGTTCGCCCGTGAGGCTGAGCAGCAGGCCAATGCCGCGAAGAATCTGTGGACTGAGGGCGCGTCGAGTTTTCGCTCCGGTCTGGAAATCGCCGAAATTCTCGCCGACCTCAAGCTCGATCAGGACTCCCTGGTCGCAGCCGTAATCTACCGCTGCGTGCGCGAAGGCAAGGTGCCCTTGGCGCTGGTGCATCAGCGTTTCGGCCCGGTGGTGGCCAAACTGGTCGAGGGCGTGCTGCGCATGGCGGCAATCAGCGCATCCTTGAATCCGCGTGATTCCCTGGTGCTCGGCTCCCAGGCGCAGGTGGAAAACCTGCGCAAGATGCTCGTGGCGATGGTCGATGACGTGCGCGTGGCGCTGATCAAGCTGGCTGAGCGCACCTGCGCGATCCGCGCGGTTAAAGAAGCCGATGATGAGAAACGTCAGCGCGTGGCCCGCGAGGTGTTCGACATCTACGCCCCGTTGGCTCACCGCCTGGGCATCGGCCACATCAAGTGGGAACTGGAAGACCTGTCGTTCCGCTATCTGGAGCCTGAGCAGTACAAGCAGATCGCCAAACTGCTACACGAGCGCCGGCTGGACCGTGAGCATTACATCAATGAAGTGATGGGTCAGTTGCGCGTTGAGCTGGAGGCCACCGGGGTCAAAGCCGACATCAGCGGGCGGGCCAAACACATCTATTCGATCTGGCGCAAAATGCAGCGCAAGGGTCTGCAGTTCAGCCAGATTTACGACGTGCGCGCGGTGCGCGTGCTGGTGCCGGAAGTGCGCGATTGCTACACCGCCCTCGGTATTGTGCACACCCTGTGGCGGCACATTCCCAAGGAGTTTGACGACTACATCGCCAACCCCAAGGAAAACGGCTACCGCTCGCTGCACACCGCCGTGCTCGGCCCGGAAGGCAAGGTGCTGGAAGTGCAGATCCGCACCCAGGCCATGCATGAGGAGGCCGAACTGGGCGTTTGTGCGCACTGGCGTTACAAAGGCACCGACGTTAAAGCCAGCTCCAATCATTACGAAGAGAAGATTTCCTGGCTGCGTCAGGTGCTCGAATGGCACGAAGAGCTGGGCGATATCGGCGGTCTGGCCGAACAGCTGCGCGTGGATATTGAGCCGGACCGGGTCTATGTGTTCACCCCGGACGGTCACGCCATCGACCTCCCGAAGGGCGCGACGCCGCTGGATTTTGCCTACCGCGTGCACACCGAGATCGGCCACAACTGCCGTGGTGCGAAGATCAACGGCCGGATCGTGCCGCTAAACTACAGCCTGCAGACCGGCGAGCAGGTGGAAATCATCACCAGCAAGCACGGCACGCCAAGCCGAGACTGGCTGAACTCCAACCTCGGTTACGTCACCACCAGCCGGGCGCGGGCGAAGATCGTCCACTGGTTCAAACTGCAGGACCGCGACCAGAACGTGGCCGCCGGTAAGGTCCAGCTGGAGCGCGAGCTGCAGCGTCTGGCACTGCCGCATGTGGACTTCGAAAAACTGGCCGAGAAGGCCAATATGAAGACCAGCGAGGACTTGTTCGCCTCCCTCGGTGCCGGCGACCTGCGCCTGGCGCAACTCGTCAACCTGGCGCAGCAACTGGTCGAGCCGGATCGAGTCAACGAGCAGCTGGAGCTGATCCCGCGCAAGGCGTTGGGCTTCAAACCAGGCAAGCGCGGCGATATCCAGATTCAGGGCGTCGGCAACCTGCTGACGCAGATGGCTGGTTGCTGCCAGCCGCTGCCGGGCGATCCGATTGTCGGTTACATCACTCAGGGTCGTGGCGTGAGCATCCACCGTCAGGACTGCGCCTCGGTGTTGCAACTGGCCGGTCGCGAGCCGGAGCGGATTATTCAGGTTAACTGGGGCCCGGTGCCAGTGCAGACCTACCCGGTGGAAATCATCATCAAGGCCTACGACCGTTCCGGCCTGCTGCGTGACGTGACCCAGGTGCTGCTCAACGAGAAGCTCAATGTGCTGGCGGTGAACACTCGTTCGAACAAAGACGACAACACCGCGTCCATGTCGATCACCGTGGAGATTCCTGGGCTGGATGCGCTTGGGCGCTTGTTGGGGCGTATTTCGCAGCTGCCGAATATCATCGAAGCCCGTCGCCATCGGGTTTCCTGAGGCGATTACGATCTAACTGGATTTGCCATGTACCAACTCGACGATCTGCTGCACCTGATGGCCCGGCTGCGTGACCCGCAGCATGGTTGCCCGTGGGATCTCAAGCAGAACTACGCGACGATTGTGCCGCATACGATCGAAGAGGCTTACGAGGTGGCCGATGCCATCGAACGCGGTGACTTCGATCATCTGCCGGGTGAGCTGGGCGACCTGCTGTTTCAGGTGGTGTATTACAGCCAGCTGGCGCGCGAAGAAGGGCGCTTCGAGTTTGCCCAGGTGGTTGATGCCATCACCACCAAGCTGATTCGCCGTCATCCCCATGTGTTCCCCGATGGCGATCTGTATGGCGCTGTGGACGTGGCCAAGCTGGAAGAGGCCGCGGTCAAGCAGCGTTGGGAAGAGATCAAGGCCGAGGAACGCGCCGAAAAAGCCGCCGCTCCCGAGCAACTCTCGCTGCTTGACGACGTGCCCTCGGCGCTGCCGTCGTTAAGCCGGGCAATCAAGCTGCAGAAGCGCGCTGCCCAGGTCGGTTTCGACTGGCCCGAGGCCTTGCCGGTGGTCGACAAGGTGCGCGAAGAGTTGGATGAAGTGCTCGAAGCCATGAGCGAGAACGACCCTGAGGCGATCAACGAGGAGATCGGCGATCTGCTGTTTGTGGTCAGCAACTTGGCGCGGCACCTGAAAGTCGATCCGGAAACCGCCCTGCGTGCAGCCAACGCCAAATTCGAGCGGCGTTTTCGTTTTATCGAGCAGGCATTGCGCGAAGCGGGGCGCACCATGGAAGATTGCGCCCTGGATGAATTGGACGCGCTCTGGGGCGAAGCCAAAAAACTGGAAAAGCTGACCCCGAATTGCTGATTGTGCGGGTGCAGTCTGCCCGCTGATGGTGGGCACGCCCGCTTTAAATTGATGGTTGGAAAGGTAGGTTATGGCTCTCTCACTACGCGATCAGCTGCTCAAAGCCGGGCTGGTCAATGAAAAGCAGGCCAAGCAGGCCGGCAAGCAGCAGCAGAAACAACAGCGCCTGGTGCATAAAGGTCAGGCCGAGAAGGACGAATCGCAAAAGCTTGCCGCCCAGCAGGCCATGGCCGAAAAGGCCGCGCGTGATCAGGAACTCAATCGCCAGCAGCAGGAAAAGATCGAGCAGAAGGCCCGTGCCGCGCAGATTAAACAACTGATTGAAGTCTCGCGTTTGCCCAAGCTGACCACTGAGGATTACTACAACTTCGTCGACGACAAGAAGGTCAAGCGCCTGTCGGTCAACAGCCTGATGCGCAACAAGCTCAGCAGCGGCTCGCTGGCCATCGTCCGCCACGGTGGTGGCTATGAAGTGATCCCGCGTGAAGCCGCGCTGAAGATTCAGGAGCGCGACGCCCAGCGTGTGGTGCTGCTCAACACCCCAACCGAAGCGCCGGATGCCGATGATCCGTATGCGGCCTATCAGGTACCGGATGATCTGATGTGGTGATTGCGCCGAACCTCAGCTACAGACACCCGCCCACAAAAAAGCCGAGCATTTAGCTCGGCTTTTTTATTCGCTATAACTCAGTCCTGGCGACCTTCAACGGCTTTGCCGTCGACTGTGCCTTCCTTGAGCATGATCTGGTATTCCTTGCCGTCTTTCTCGACCTGATGCAGGCGCACCAGCAGGAATTCCCAGTCCTTGGCAAACCAGAGGATGGTCTTGCGGCTGCTTTGTGTTGGGTCACGTACGCGTTCTACCTTGATGGCGTCGATCAGGCCAGCTTTGGTACGCACGGTTTCTTCACCCAGCACGCGGAAATCGTAGGTTTCCACTTCGTCGCCATCGACCACTTGGTAGCTCATGCTCTTGGTGCCGGCGGCCACGTCATATTGCAGGGCCAACTGGTAGGTCGACTTGTCCAGCAGGCCACGGTTCAGCGGCAGGCGCACTGGGGTGTCGCGATCACTGCCGATGACCTGTTTGGCGCTCCAGTCGAAGTCGTGCTCGATTTTCTTGCCTTTGCCCAGGCCGTTGCGCTCGTACAGGTAGGTCTGCGGCAGGAAGACTTCTTTATCCACGCGCAGGGTACTTTGCTCGGTCAGGCTGGCGACCAGCATGGAGGCTTCAAAATTGAGCTGCCACAGGCCGTTGTCCAGCGCTTCAAGGCTGCGTTCGGCGCTGCCGCTGACGGGCAGTTGCTTCCAGTCGGCGGTGTAGCTTGCGGAGAAGGGTTTCAGCTCGACGGCCAGTGCCGGCAGGCTCAAAAGTGTCAGTGCGAACAGTAAGGCGCGACCCATGGTGTCTCCTTGATTACGTTCGAATTAGCTGTCCAGTGCTCGGTAACAGTTGCTCGTCCAACATCGCCCCCTGCGCGGCCAGCTGCAAACGGCCTTCGGCAAACCAGCGCACGGCCAGCGGGTAAATCACATGTTCCTGCTCGTGCACACGCTGCGCCAGGCTGGTGGACGAGTCATCCGACTGTACCGGTACCACTGCCTGTACGACCAGTGGTCCGCCATCGAGTTCCTCGCTGACGAAGTGCACGCTGCAGCCGTGTTCGCTGTCACCCGCTTCCAGCGCCCGCTGATGGGTGTGCAGACCTTTGTATTTCGGCAGCAAGGACGGGTGGATATTCAGCAGGCGTCCGGCGTAGTGACGAACGAAACCGGGGGTGAGAATGCGCATAAACCCTGCCAGTACCACCAGCTGCGGATTAAACGCATCAATGGCCTCGACTAGCGCGGCATCGAAGGCTTCACGGCCGTCGAACTGCTTGTGGTCGAGCACGGCGGTGCTGATGCCAGCCTGTTTGGCGCGCTCCAGGCCGTAGGCATCGGCGCGGTTGGAAATCACCGCGGCGATACGCGCCGGATTGCCGTCATGGGCGATGCTGTCGATCAGCGCCTGCAGGTTGCTGCCGGAGCCGGAGATCAGCACCACCACATTACACTGTGCCGACATTAGTGCTGTTTCAGGTTGTTCAGCACGACCTGAGCAGCACCTTCGGCAGCTTCACCGATCTGGCCGATTACCCATGGCTGCTCGCCAGCGGCAGTCAGGGTCTGCAGGGTGACTTCAACTTGATCCTGAGCTACGCAGATCACCATGCCGACGCCGCAGTTGAGGACGCGGTGCATCTCGTGCTCATCAACGTTGCCTTTTTCCTGCAGCCAGTCGAATACCGCCGGGCGAGTCCAGCTGGCGACGTCGACCACTGCTTGTGCGCCTTTTGGCAGCACGCGCGGGATGTTGTCGAGCAGGCCGCCACCGGTGATGTGGGCCATGGCTTTGACTGCGCCAGTGTCCTTGATCAGTTTGAGCAGCGGTTTGACGTAGATGCGGGTCGGCGCCATAAGCAGGTCGGTCAGCGGCTTGCCGTCGACTTGGGTGGTTTCGATTTCAGTGCCCGACACTTCGATGATCTTGCGGATCAGCGAGTAGCCGTTGGAGTGCGGGCCGGAGGACGGCAGGGCGATCAGCGCGTCACCGGTGGCGACTTTCGAACCGTCGATGATTTCGGCTTTTTCCACCACACCGACGCAGAAGCCGGCCAGATCGTAGTCTTCGCCTTCGTACATGCCGGGCATTTCGGCAGTTTCACCGCCAACCAGAGAGCAGCCCGCCAGTTCGCAGCCGGCGCCAATGCCCGTGACCACGGTGGCGGCGACATCGACATTGAGCTTGCCGGTGGCGTAGTAATCGAGGAAGAACAGCGGCTCGGCGCCACATACCACCAGGTCGTTGACGCACATGGCGACCAGGTCCTGGCCGATGCTGTCATGTTTGTTCAGGTTCAGCGCCAGGCGCAGCTTGGTGCCGACCCCGTCAGTACCGGAAACCAGCACCGGTTGCTTGTAGCCCGCCGGGATCTCGCACAGGGCGCCGAAGCCACCCAGCCCACCCATGACTTCCGGACGCGCGGTGCGCTTGGCAACGCCTTTGATGCGTTCGACCAGGGCTTCGCCTGCGTCGATATCTACACCTGCGTCCTTGTAGCTGATGGAGGGTTGCTTGCTCATAGATCCAGGCCTTTAGGGGAAATTCGGATTGGCACCACCGCTTATGGCGGCGGTCTGCGAAGGCGCGCGATTTTATCAGGCTTACCCGGCAGCGGCCACCCGCTAAGGTTGCGGCTGTTGGGGCGGCTGTTTAAGCTCGAAATCTGGCTGTTGTTGGCTATCTGCGGCTGAAAAGGGCTTTGGAATGCGCCTTAACAGCACCTAAACTCGCACTCTTGAGCCACCGCGGCCTTCCTTATGTGGCGTGGGTTGGTCACAACTGTTGTTAAACCTGGCCTGCGCGCCACTTTCCGTCTGTCGAGAATTCATCCATGCGTTTGACCGCTCGCCTGCTTCTAGTTTGTTTGTCGCTGTCCGGCCTGCCGGCGTTTGCCGCGCCGGTAAGTGATCTGTACCAAGTCCGCGAAGCGGTCAGCAGTCAGCAACCGGAAGAACGTGCTGCCGCCCTGAGCCGCGCGCTGGATACCCTGGTGTTGCGCCTGACCGGTAAAGCCGATGCGGCGCAGAGCCCCGCACTGGCGGCGCTGCGCAAGGATCCGCAACAGATCGTCAGTCAATACGGCTATGAAGGCGACAAACTGTTGGTCGATTTTGACCCACTCAGCACCGACCGCAGCCTGCGTCAGGCGGGCCTGGCGCTGTGGGGCGCCAATCGTCCGAGCATTCTGCTGTGGTGGTTGAGCGATGCCAGTGATGGCAGTCGCCTGCTCGGTGATGGCCAGACCGCTGCTGAGCCGTTCAATCAAGCCGCGCAGCACCGTGGCCTACCACTACGTCTGCCGTTGGCTGACCTTGCCGAGCAACTGGTGGCGGTGCCGGAAAACCTTACGGCCAATGATCCTGGTGCCCTTCGTGAGGCCTCCGAGCGCTATGCCACCGATGCTTTGCTGGCAGTTGTGGCACGCGAAGCAAGCGGCACATGGCAGGCCGAGTGGCGCCTTTGGCTGGGCGATGAGCGGGAGCAGGGCACTGTGCAGGGTGCCGATCAAGCCGCGTTGGCCGATGCCATTCTGTTGGCGGTCAACCAGCGTCTGGCACCACGCTTTATTGTCGCCGCCGGCGCGGCCAGTGGTCTGACCGTGGAAGTGCAGGGCGTTGACCTGGCGCGTTATGCCGAGCTGCAGCGCATTCTTGAGCCGTTCGCGGCGCAACTGCGCAAGGTGCAGGGCGATACACTGACCTTTGCCGTGAATTCCAATGCAGAGCAATTACGTGCGCAACTGGGCCTGGCGCGCTTGCAGGAAGTGTCGGCAGAAGCCCCTGCACTTGATGCCAGCCAGTCGGTTACGCCGCCGGCTACTGCGGCTGAGCCCGCTGCCACAGCTGTAGCCCCTGACAATGTGCTGAGGTTTCGCTGGTAGACTGCGGCTATTACACCCGGTCCCTGACTTGAAAACCGCAGCTATCGAGCTGCGGTTTTCTTATGTAACGGGCCTCGCGGTTTAGTATTTCTGGATAAAACGTTGGCATATGGAGCGCTGGGCATGATCGATTCGCATCGTTGGATATGGATAGTCGGGGCGCTGCTGCTTTGCGGCCTGTTGTACCTGCTGGCGCCGATTCTTTCGCCATTTCTGATTGGCGTGCTGCTGGCCTATATGGGCGACCCGCTGGTCGACCGTCTGGAGCGCTGGAAACTCTCGCGGACCTGGGGCGTGGTGGTGGTCTTTGCACTGATCACCCTGATCATGGCCATCCTGCTGCTGGTATTGGTGCCCATGCTGGGCAAGCAGCTGGTGCGCTTGTACGAGTTGATCCCGGAGATGCTCGACTGGGCACAGAATCAGGCCCTGCCATGGGTTCAACTCAAGTTGGGGCTGAGTGAAGGCTTCTGGCGTTTCGATCAACTGAAAACCGCGTTGTCCGGGCAGTTGGGTAAAACCACCGATATCGTCGGCATGCTACTGTCCACGGCCACCTCTTCAGGCCTGGCGCTGCTGGCTTGGCTGGCGAACTTGGTGCTGATTCCAGTAGTGAGCTTCTACCTGATGCGCGACTGGGACCTGATGGTCGCCAAGCTGCGCAGCTTGTTGCCGCGCGGTCGTGAAGGCCTGGTTGTGCAGCTGTTCGGCGAATGCCACGAAGTGCTCGGCGCTTTCCTGCGCGGTCAGTTACTGGTGATGCTGGCGCTAGGTGTGATGTATGCCACCGGGCTGATGGTGATTGGCCTGGAACTCGGGCTACTGATCGGCGTACTGGCAGGCCTTGCCAGCATCGTGCCGTATTTGGGCGTGGTGGTCGGCATCGGTGCGGCATTGACGGCCGGCCTGTTTCAGTTCGGCATGGACCCTTACCCACTGGTGGCCATCGCTGCAGTCTTTATCGTCGGGCAAATGCTCGAAGGCATGCTGCTGACACCGATGCTGGTGGGCGACCGCATCGGCTTACATCCGGTCGCAGTGATCTTCGCCATCATGGCCGGCGGCCAACTGTTCGGCTTTACCGGCATCCTTCTGGCTTTGCCTGTGGCTGCGGTGATCATGGTGTTAGTGCGTCATCTGCATGATTTCTATAAACAATCGGACACTTATGGCGCTACGCCTGAAAGCGATTGATTTATAAGGAATTTATTTCGCGCTGTTTTTCGTGTGTCGAAGAAGTGTCGAAACCATCCAGCGGGTTGAGACGCAGCGCATCACGCAGGTGAGAAGGGGACAAGTGGGCATAGCGCATGGTCATGGTCAGCGACGAATGCCCCAGCACCTCCTTTAAGGTCAGGATATTGCCGCCGTTCATAATGAAATGGCTGGCAAAGGTGTGACGTAGCACGTGCGTTGCCTGGCCACGCGGCAGCTTGATTGCACTGTCCTTTAAAGCAGCCCGAAACGAGTGCATGCAGGACGTGAAGCGTCCGTGCTGTTCAAAGTAGGCGTGCAGCCGTTGTTGTAGCTGGGTGCTGATTGGAATAGTGCGGGTGCGCTTCGATTTGGTGTTGATGAAGGTTACCGAATCATTCCGCACCTGTTCCGGTAGCAGCGACTCAGCCTCAGACCATCTAGAACCAGTCGCCAAACAGACCTCAGCAACCAGTCGCGCACTGGGTGAGCGTTTGAGCTTGTCCAGCGATTCGATCAATAGCCGGATTTCCTTGATCGAAAGATACGACAACTGCCGTTCCTGGAACTTGAGCGGTTTTACCGTATCCAGCGGGTTTGCATAGTCGATATCGCCCAGGCGGCGCAGCTCGTTGAATACGGCCTTGAGGTAGGTGAAGCGGTTGTTGATCGACTTGGCCACGGCGCCGGCTTCCAGTTCTACCCGGCGAAGTTGTGCCAAGTGACTACCTGTCAGCCTGATTGCCACCGGATCATCGAGGCGGGATGCCATTAGCAGAAGGGTATTTTTGCGCCGTCGCCCGCTGGTGATGCTGTGACCGTGCAGGTCATACCAACGCTCAATCAGCTCGGATAGCTTGCGCTTGTCCTTTGGCTTCGGGTTCCAGGGCTGTGCCTGGATGCAATTTGCGCGGCACGTTGCCTCAAACCGTTGAGCCTCGCCCTTGGTCTTGAAGGTCTTACGGAAGCGTTTGCCCTTGATCGGCTCTACATCGACCTTCCAGCGTCCGTCTGGCTGTTGCTCGATGGCCATTAAACGGCACGCCCCCAACGAACGTTGCGTTCTTCCAGCAGGTTTTTGATGTGTTTGTAGATGTCGTGCTCGCTCATGTCCTTGGCGGCGTAGTGGTCGCGAATGACCGGCCAACATTCCCAGGTTTGCAGCCGGTCAAACGCCTTTTTTGCGCCCACCCGTTCCCTTGCCAGCAGGCTGACGAAGTTGCCCAGGAACAGTTCGACGTTCTTGCCCGAGAAGCCACGGGAGGTCTTGTAATAGCGCTTGTATTCGGTGTCTTCGAGTAGGGAATCAACAGGTAGGTCCACGCGCACGTCCTCGCGAATGAGTGTCCAGATGGGGGAGAAATAGCCAGGGCGATCCATCAACTTGAATTGGCGTAGGCCATAGCGCCACAAGCCGTCCAGATGCCCGGCAAAGGCTGCAAACGAACGGGTGTCGATGGCTTCACCGGTTTTCACATCCAGGGAGCCGCTGGCGAATTGCTGAATGATGGAATGGTGATAACGCAGCTCTACGCGCCACACGGTTTGCTTGGGGTTGTAGTTGTCCGAGTCGTTAACGTCGAAGCTATCGCGACGTTTCCAGACGCTTTCCCAGTAGTCGAGCTTGTCGCAGGCCTTGGCCTGTTCGGTCTTGTTGTAGATGCAGATCTGCACCCCACTGGCAGAGCCAAACATCGAGGTTTCGCCACGTCCGTAGGTGCTGGATTTGGTCGCCCAGTTGATTTCATTGATGCCCGATATGTCGCGTTGCGTGCGGGCTTTGCAGTGCATGCGGGCCACCAGATCGGTGGGAGGCGTCCAGCCCTGCAGGTCGAGTGCAAGGTGGACGGCACACTGGTTGATTTCCACATGGGTCATCACCTGGGCGGCGTAGAAGTCCAACCGCGCCTGCAGGCGCTCAGGCGAGAGGCTGTCGATTGCATGGGGTGACACTTCGATTTTCAGATGGGGGCCGATGCTGTCTAGCTTGGCGTTGAAGTTCTTCACCAACAGGATGATGCCCAGGTCTGCGTTCTGCAGCTTGTACTGGTAGCCGGAGTCACGGCCTACACGGCCCGAGTGCCAACGCTGGCCCGCAAAGTCGACCAGAGTGCCCGGGTTATCAAACAGCTCCATGATCTCTGGGCGGATCAGCCCCTTGTAGAGCTGGCGCACGGTATCGACGCCACAACGGAGCAGGCGAACGCCTGACAGGTCAGTGAGTGCCGCGGTGGCTGCATCGATAAACAGGCGGCCGTCTTTGCATTCCAGGCCGGTCACTCGATCAAGCCTTCTTTGGTCTTTCACGCTCATGTGTTTTTTCCTTTATTAACCAGTAATGGCCACTTTCATTCGGACTTATATGACGTGTTACAGGGACGTCAGCGAGCGCGCGGCGCACCTGCGCGCTCGTGCCTCGCGTGCACCCGTGCCAGCGCGCTCGCATCCTTTCTCTGATTCCATCCATAGGCCTATCTGCATACCTTCCGGCACTACAGGCGCTACTCGGCCGCTCCAGGGTGATAGGAAAATCAGCAGCAGGATTAGCGCGAGCAGGGGCGGACGAAAATCGGGGGCGCGCAGTGGGCGTTGCGGCAGGCGGGAACACTCAGGGCCGAGCGCAGGGGGTTGCTGTGGGTGGCGCTGGCGATACAAGGCGAAGCACACCAAGGGCGCTGCCCTTGTCATCCCGCTCTTGCCGCCGAGGGCTCGGGAGCATGGGGCGAAGAAGCTACCCCATGCACCCGTTGTCAGGCTGTTCATAGGTAATCCGCGTCAAGGGTGCGCTGCGCCCGTGCTTCCGTTCGACGGAACGGTGGAGCTGTTCCGACGAGCCGGGAGCGCGGCCCCTGACACGGCCAAAGAAGAGGGTCGGGTCATACGGTCCAGTACGTTGCCGGAACTCTGCCGGTCGCGGTGCCGTATCGCCCGAAGGGTGCGGATTTCATGGAAGAACACCCGCTCCGGGTAAGGGTCGGACGTGCCGTAATACACGGCCATAAAGCATGAGTGGTCGCAGACACCTTCCATGGGCAGGACTACGCCGACGATGTGCATGAGCTGCCACATGGGTTCCGGCTCAGCCTCCCAACGCAGTTCCATAAGGGCGGTTTTGCCGATGTAGCTAACAGCGGTAGCGGCATCCAGGGAGATTGGGCTAGGCATGGCTAAAGCCCTCAATCTGATCGGCAATGCGGATGGAGCGGATGTCCTCTAGGTAGGCTTCCACGGGGAAGTCTTCGCCAGGACTCATGACCATCAGATAGGCCTGTTCCTGTACACCCTTGACCGGCAGGACGATGCCGATGACATAGCCCGAGCGGCAGAACGGCTCGGGGTCATCATTCCACTCAAGCTCGACGTGGACGGGTTTGCCGATGTAGCCCACAGCAGTGACAGCATCCAGGGCAGGACTTGGGTTAGGCATGGCTGTAGTCCCCGGCTTTGAACTCGGTTTTGCCCTTGAGCAGATCTGCACGCAGGCGGGCGAGGTTGACCATGCGGAAGTCAGCCAGCCGCATGCTCGGCACGGTGCCGTTGTCCACCCAATCGATGGCCTCTTCGATGGATATGCCGCTCATTTCGGCGAAGGTCTTAACGCTGCACAGGCCCAGGCTGTCGTCGGCCTTGTTCATAGGGTCGACTCCTTTTCCAGTAGCTGTGTGGTCAAGAGAGCTACATTGACCATTACGTGTTTGCCGACTTTGTGCGACGGCAGGTAACCGTTACGAATCCAACCCCAAACGGTGTTGTGGTCGTCGGCCATGTGAATCCAGTCTGCGAACTCGCGCCAAGGGAGAACCGGCGGGGCCGGTAGAGTGCCTTTCGCAGTGAGGTTGCTTTCTTCCAAGTCCATGGGCTTTCCTGCACTATGTTGGTCTTTGTTGGATAACGACTAGCCGGCAATATTTGCCGGTTTAATAGTGACGATTATAGGTTTACGGTTAATGTTGACCAGCAATATTTGCCGCTTTTATAGATGAATTCGGAATATGAGAGAGCGGATAGTCGCAATACTTGAGCATAAAAAGCTCACAGCAAAGAGGCTGGAGGAGCTGAGCGGGATCGACCGCGAGAAGTGGTATGCGCTCAGAAAAGGCGGGAGACGGGTCAACGAAGACGACATCAAAGTGATAGTCGAGATTGCACCCGAATACGCGCTTTGGCTGGTTAGCGGGCAGATTGCTCCTGAGAGCGGCCAGACCAGTCCCGAGTACGACGAAGCCAACCGAAACTTGACCAGTCAGAACGCGGGATAGCGATCACCAAGGAAGTGACTAGGCGCTGGTACGCCCGAAGGACAGGGAGAGTTAAGAAAGAAGGCTGATCAGAACGACGCCCCCGAATAAATCAAAACAAGCTCCAACCGGAGCGGTGCCAATGCCTGGATCATTCCAGGCTTATAGCCATACTTTAGGGGCAAGTACTCCTGAAGTGAGCAACTGAACTATATGTTTGGCGGCTTATGAATCTGTTGGATTAATAACAAAAGAAATAACGATTTGTTCAGGTATTTGCTTGAATTCTTTTTCTATTGCCCCTTTGGCCAGTTTTGATATGTCTGGCAGCGAAATTTCATAAGGGATTTTATGAAAAGTTAAGTTTACATACGACAGTGCGCCGTTAGTCCAGTTGACGGTGACTAGAGGTTTGATTCCGGTACTTTCTTCTAGGCGCTGAGCGATCAGTTGTGACTGCGCAATCCCTTCTTTTAAATTGTTTGTAACATCACATCCGGTCAGTGTGATTAATAGAATAAAAGTAAATATACGGCGCATAAAGTGTCCCTGATTTATAAAGGCAGTTTCATAGGGGCGTAAACTTGCTTGAGTTGTATTTTTGTGGATTTTAATAGTTTGATAATTCAAATACCACTAATCGCTATTAATGCTATAGAAACGGCCGTTGATATTGATGCTATAACAGCGCTGCTACCAAATTTTGTCCCCAGCGCAACGCTGAAACCTGCTGTATATGAGCTAAAAATAAGCCCTGTTACAATGATTGCTGCCGTGCCTGTAAAATTATGTATTCCTGTTGTGTTGCTAAAGCTTGTCAGTGTAAACAACGCAATGCAGGCAAATAGTAGAGATAGTCCAACAGCTTTAAATGCTTCTCCTAGGCTAACATTGTTGCCGGAAACAAATTTTGTTGACATCTTTACTACGAAGAGTACTGCTGCCAAAAGAGCCAGGAAGGTTATTGTTGTTTTTATAGGTGCCATAGCTGCAAAGAAAATAAATGCTACGATCAATAAAAGGTAAATCATGGTTGCCTCGATGTTTGGGTTGGTGGGGTGTGACTTTTCGGAAAAATGGTTTAACGGTTAATGAGTTTTTATGTGTTTTTACTTGGATTTATTAGCCCGTCTCAGTGAGCGAAGTGAACGATTTTAATAAATTTTTATAAGTCCTAAGTTATACGGATTTCGGCTTTGCCTGCTCCAGCAGAAAGACCAACTTCGAGTAAGCAACGTTCCTCTATCTCAGATAGGCCACCTTCGGTCATGGCTTGAGGAAGGATTAGGAGCTTGGGTTTTCCCTTGAGAAAACCAGTAGCGCCTACCTTTGATAGGCCTTCTTTCAAGCACTCGACGGCGGGCATGAATGTGCCGACTAGTAGGCGTGTGCTGGTGAACGGCTTTGATGGTTCAACGTTAACCGTATTTCCGTTCGCGGTTAGAACCATTCGGTTCTCAAAGATTTTTACGGTTACTTCCATGTTAGGGATGGCCTCTGCGTATAAAGTTTGGTTAAGGAGCGGGCTTTAGCCCGTCCCAGCGAACGAAGTGAGCGATTTGAGCGCATTTTATACGGCTATTTCGCATGCAATGTTTTGGTGTTGAGGTATTTTAGTATTTCTTTGCAATCGGATTCGTAGCCGTGGTTAGGCATGTTATTTATAAATTTTGCCCAATTTTTAAAGGTTTCGCGGTTTTCAGTGTTCGCAACAATTTCTGCATCAGAGCCGAGCTTTGACAAGATATCGGAATAGCACATGCTTTGACTAAATGAATTTGAAAAGACACCAGCATAAAAAATAATGGCGGCAGCAATAATACTTACTACAACAGTGTTAACTATTTTTAGGTACACAGTAGACTTTCCTTAGTCTTATAATGTTTGGTTAAGGAGCCGGCTTTAGCCGGTCCCTAGTGAGCGAAGCGAACGACTTGAACCAGTTGTTATGCATGCTCGAAGTCACGGCATGACTCCAGCTTAAATTCTTTTACAAGACTCTCTTTTAGCTCACTTGCTTCGAGAGTTATTTTTTCTGTCATGAGCTCAACTCGAATTGGCAGGAATACACCATTTCTACCAATTAGCTCGGTTTGGCAATGTTTGTAGTGCCCCCAGTGAACTCTATTTCTTACGCCGTAAAAATTAGACATGGGGAAGACTTTTTTGGTTATTTGGAAGCGGCCAATTAAGTTGGAGATGACTATTTGTGTTTCTGATATTTTTACAGCCTTGTTACTAATTTTCTTGAGTAACAGAAAAGACCAATAGCTCCCTGTAACAAAAGAAAGTATAAGCGAGACTTTGGTAGCCCACGCTGTCGTCATAACTCCGACAAGTAATATCATGACTGCATACTGGAGCTTTTTACGGCTTGGATAAAATTTAAGGTCAATATTCATATGCATAACGTTTGGTTAAGGGGCGGGCTTTAGCCCGTCCCAGTGAGCGAAGCGAACGGTTTGAACCAGTTGTTAGATGCTGCTTGTACGCTTGCCTCTCAGGGCTTCAAAAATACCCATTGAAAGCTTTGGTGTATGAGGTTTTTCTTTAAACGATTTGATGCTTAGCATGATCGAACTTCCTACCAAGTATATCGTTGCGATAATGGACAGGATGTTTGTTAGTAGCCCACTTGATACAAGGGGTATTGTAAATTCGCCGTCGCGCGCAACAATTGATAGTGAGCCGATTACTGCTCCTAGACCTAGGCCTATTAAAATTAGTGAAACAACTAAGTCAAAAAATTTTAGTGACGTGGTTTTTGATAGGCTAAATGATATTTTCCTGTATATAAAGTAGAGCGCAGGAGGGAGTAATAGGATTAACCATGGTGCGAGTGCGTATGAGGCGGCTAAAACCATAACAGGGGTTGCTGCTGCAACGATACGATCCTTCGTCGATGTATCCACAAAATTTCCTTGCAGTGTCTAACGTTTGGCTAAGGGGCCGGCTACGCCGGTCCCGAGTGAGCGAAGCGAATGACTTGAGCCAATTGTTAGGCTGGCTGTTGCCTCGAAGGCATGAATTTTATTTGCTTGTTAAGCGGTATAGCTCTACTCGCCTTCGCAACTACCAGAAACATGCTCCCCGGTATCGGAGTCATATCCGTTCAGATCTCCATCAAATTCGCAGTCGCCATATACATATTCGCCGGTCTCTGAGTCATAGCCGGAGAAATCACCATCGGTGCAGGTGCCTGATACATAAGCTGAAGTATCGTCATTGTAACCCTCGCACTCGACTTCGTACGAAGCCTGTGCAAAGCCCGATGCTGATAGAAGTAGTGCAGCTATAATTATTTTCTTTCTCATGCAGGTACTCCTTTAATTACTGCAAGCCTAACGTTTGGTTAATGGGCGGGCTTTAGCCCGTCCCAGTGAGCGAAGCGAACGATTTGAACCAATTGTTAGAGATTTGCACGATGCTTTGCAAAAAGATAACCGGCAGGAGCTGTTAGTGCAAAAAGTACCGAGTATTTAATTATTTCAGTTAAAGACGCTATTACGACAACAGCTTGATCGCCGATGCTGATTAGGTCAGAGGCTTTGAATGCGAATAGGGCTGCTCCTAGTATTGCTCCATATATTATCCCCAGAATGGCTCCATGCTGTACTGGGTTGCTCTTGCATAAGTAGCCTATGCAAACTCCAGGAATTGCCCAAGCAAGCATTGATGTAGATTTTATCAAGGTAGTTAATAATGGACTCAGGTAGTAAGGAATATACATGGCTGCATTGACTGTGATCGAATTTAGACCGTGAAGTAGTGCTTGTGAAATAACACTGGCTATGACTGCTATGAGTAGCCCTAGTGTGAGCGCACGCTTATTCATATAAATCTCTAACGTTTGGTTAAGGGGCGGGCTTCAGCCCGTCCCAGTGAGCGAAGCGAACGGTTTGAACCAGTTTTTAGGTTTTACTTACAGAAAATGGAGAGCGTAAACGCCCTTTCACATGTTCATTAAGAATAGCTTTAGCACTGGCTCCAAGTAACCCTTCCTCTGCAGCTAGAGAAATGAGAACTGCCTTAGCTGTTTCATCGCCATTTGTTAGCATCTCAGTTGCAGCCCAAATACGAACATGAGGAGACTTATGCCGCATTATATCTTTTAGCGCTGAAAGTCCGTAGCTGCCAAGCGTACGCAGTTCATTGACTGCAGTGGACATTATTTTGTGAAGTTGATGGTCTTTCTTCGCCGGTGATGCAAATGTACCTTTCTCTATAGCAGCTTCACAGAATGCATGAATTGCCGATGTGACTTTTTGTTCTAGGTTCGAAGTCATGCTCATTCTGCGTAGTGAAACCTAACGTTTGGTTAAGGGGCCGGCTTTAGCCGGTCCCAGTGAGCGAAGCGAACGGTTTGAACCAGTTGTTATGCGTTGAACTGGCCGAGGACAGCCATTAACAAAATAGTGAATACGCAAATTCCTACACAGCATACATATGCCTCATTTTTTGACCCGCTTAGCCACTCACGGTTTGGATATTTTCCAAAGGTTACTGCTTTTACAAAGGGCCAGCCTATAGCGTAGAAAAAAGTGCTTAGGAGTAATTCGGTGATTACATATCCGATGAGGCGGAATATGAGGCTGAGTATTTCGTCCATGAGACTCCAGCGTATAACGATTAAGCTAAGGGGCCGGCTTTAGCCGGTCCCAGTGAGCGAAGCGAACGATTTGAGCGGCTTGTTAGGCGCTTCACGGCACGATACTCAGCGTAGGCGTGTGCCATCTGGGTTCTGTGCCTCCTCGTCGCGACGTGTGGGATAAAATTGCTTCTTTTCCTCTAGCTCATAAAACAGCAAGCCATGAATGCCCATTGCTTCATTCTTGGGGATACGGCGAGCCCATATACGTTCAAAAGCCGAATTTAATGCGCCTGCATCCTGGCGCTCATAAACCTCATCAATGAATGCTACGTCTTCGCCGGTTGGAAATATCAAAGCGAATTCATCGTCTGTGGCCGAGAAAATGTCATATACAGCGTTACTGGCACCATCGAAGACTTGGATATTTTTCATGAAGTGCCTAACGTTTGGTTAAGGGGCGGGCTTTAGCCCGTCCCAGTGAGCGCAGCGAACGATTTGAACCATTTGTTAGCATGTTACCAGTGCTCATTGCAGAGGTTCATTAATGTTTTTTGCGCACAAAGGGCAATGGTGTATTTTTTTAGAAAGAGAGAAGAAGTTGCCAGTATTCATTAGTGTAGAGCCTACATAGCCTTTGCAAGCAGGACATTTGCTAGAAAACTTTATTGAAAGCATTGTAATAAAACCGATGATAAATGCAGTGAAAGCTAGCGGCGAGGGCTCACCGTTGTTTTCAATTTGGTACTGAGCTATGCCTGCTGAAATTAGTAAGCCGCTAAAAATGGAAGCGCTAGCTATTCGTATGCGAGTATTTATGAATTTCCGAATTGTCAAAGTTGCTCCCTTTGTTTGCTAACGTTTGGTTAAGGGGCCGGCTTTAGCCGGTCCCGAGTGAGCGAAGCGAACGACTTGAACCAGTTGTTAGAGGCTTCGTGACTCAGTTGCCAAAATTTACTCCTACCCAAGCCGCTATTATTGTAGATGCAGTAGCAAGTACCAAAGAAACTATAGCAATTATGTTTGCCCGAACAGAGTCTTTTTGTGCTTTTGATGCAATAGAGTTGGCCTCTTCTGCGGCAAGTAATGCTCTTCGCGCAATAGACAAATTCTCTTCTTCGCGCTCGTCTCTTTTTGAAGTTTTAATTTCTTCTTTCAGATCAATCCATTCTAAGGCAAATAAATTCTTTACCCCCGTTGAAAGATTGCCTTTTAAGGTGGCTGCTTTGACTGTGGGAATGCCCAGTATCTCAAACTCGGAAAAGCAGTTTAATTTGAATGCCTCAATTGCTGATAGCTCTTCTGTGGGCTCTACTGATATTGTTCCGCCCTCTACGAGGCCTTTATACATGGCTTTCATATTTAACCAAGTTTCAATGTCGACAGTTGTATGGCCAGCATTTATACCATTATGGGGTTCGGCGCCGTTCAACAGAACCAAATCTGTTTTTAGTCCGTTATGTGAAGTGCACTGAACATTTATGGTGATTGGCATGCGTAGCCTCTAACGTTTGGTTAAGGGGCGGGCTTTAGCCCGTCCCAGTGAGCGCAGCGAACGGTTTGAACCACTTGTTAGGCTGCACTGCACAAATTTCTATAGTAAAGGTTTTTAATAAGCATTAGCTTGATGGTTAGTTATCATGCTTTTTTGGATTTTTTGACTGGTCTTTCTTTGTATATGGGCGATTTTCATAAAGTCCCTTATCTTTCTCAAGCTCAGCTTCTAGTTGCTGAATAGCTTCTCTTTGTGCAGCAGGGAGATTTTCGATTGCTATTTTTTGTGCCGGAGTCGATTCGTTGCTATAGCTTGGAAGCGCTATAGTTATAAGGATTAGTGCCACGATTATTTTCATAGAATGCCTAACGTTTGGTTAAGGGGCCGGCTTTAACCGGTCCCGAGTGAGCGAAGCGAACGACTTGAACCACTAGTTAGGTTGCTCTCTGGAGTAGGTAACAAACTCGGCGCTGCCTTTTTTTGCCCACATTAGTCGCTCGCAGTTGGGACAGACATAAATGCTGCCCGATGCTGAATATAAGGCATCAAGTTTTTCTTCACTCCCAAGGCCAGAGGAACTGATTGAGTCAAGTTCCTCGTCTCGAATCGTTATCCAGCCGGCATCTGGGATTTGCGAAAGGTTATGGATGTAGCCGCATGGGCATGCAAGTCTCGGCATGAGCTACCTAACGATTAAGCTAAGGGGCCGGCTTTAGCCGGTCCCAGCGAACGAAGTGAGCGATTTGAGCGCATTGTTATACGGCTATTTAGCATGCAATGTTTTGGTGTTCAGATATTTTAGTATTTCTTTGCAATCGGATTCGTAGCCGTGATTAGGCAAGTTATTTATAAATTTTGCCCAACTTTTAAAGGCTTCTTGGTTTTCAGCGTTTGCAGCAAGTTCCGCATCAGAGCCGAGCTTTGACAAGATATCCGAATAGCACATGTTTTGACTGAATGAGTTTGAAAAAACACCCGCATAAAAAATAATGGCAGCAGCAATAACGCTTACGGCAACAGTGTTAACTATTTTCAGGTACACCGCTGACTCTCCATAGCCTTATAACGTTTGGTTAAGGGGCCGGCTTTAGCCGGTCCCAGTGAGCGGAGCGAACGGTTTGAACCACTAGTTAGACGCTGTACTGAATCGCGCGGATAGCCTACAAAAAATATGATGCACACCCTTGAGCACGAAATTAATCTTTTGATTTAACCAGTTCGAGATACCGCATTAAACCCTTTGCAAGGCTTCCATCTTCGATATAGAAGATGTTCTCGGTTGCGGGCTCACGCATACGGGCTGCATTCACAATTAGCTGGCCAAGTCGTAGATCCGGATTGTTCTGCCAAACTTCACGAATTAAGTCCAGCATCTCGTCGATGCGTTCTGGGTTTCTCATGTTGTAAGCGCCTAACTATAAATAGACACCAATTGGTGCCATAACTTTTATGGGGTATGGTCGATAACATTCCTTGTCGTGCGATAAGCTTTTGATTTCCTTGCAGTCGCAAAAAGAAAATGCGACACAGTAAAGATGAAAAGCGACAACGGGCAAGACAGAAGGCTGATTGACAGCACCTTAGGCGCTAAAAGCTACTGGCAGGTCTTGGGCCTGTCTAGCGTGTGTGTCGAAAAAGTGTCGAAAACACTTGCCTGCTTTGGTCGATATAGCCCAAAGCCGGACGAGCAGGGGGTTGCGAACCGCCAGCAAAGACTAGCGTTATCCATCAATGACTTAGCGTGAAGAAGGCTATAAACTTTCTGATCTTTATGGTGAGCCAGCCAACGGCTCCGACGAGCCGCCCAACCCAGCATGACACCCATACAACTGCCTTTAGGTGTGCGTCTGCGTGATGACGCCACTTTCGCCAATTACTACCCTGGAGCCAATGCTGCGGCGTTGGGCTATGTCGAGCGTTTGTGTGAAGCGGATGCTGGCTGGACGGAAAGCCTGATTTATCTGTGGGGCGGCGAGGGTGTAGGGCGTAGCCACTTGTTGCAGGCGGCGTGTTTGCGCTTTGAGCAGCGCGGCGAGCCGGCGGTTTATCTGCCGCTGGCCGAGGTGGTCGAGTACGGCCCCGCGCTGCTCGACAATCTGGAGCAGTGCGAACTAGTGTGTCTGGACGACCTGGACGCAGTGGCGGGGCGAAGTGACTGGGAAGAGGCGTTGTTTCACCTATTCAACCGTCTACGCGACAGTGGTCGTCGCCTTTTACTAGCGGCCAGTGGTTCGCCGCGTGAATTAAAGGTACAGCTGGCTGACTTACAGTCGCGCCTGACCCTGGCGCTGGTGTTCCAGCTGCAGTCACTCTCTGATGAAGATAAGTTGCGAGCCCTGCAGCTGCGCGCTTCGCGTCGTGGCTTGCACTTGAGTGATGAGGTCGGACGTTTTATTTTGACCCGTGGCGAGCGCAGCATGAGCGCCCTGTTCGATTTGCTTGAGCGCCTGGATCAGGCGTCATTGCAGGCTCAGCGCAAGCTGACCATTCCCTTCCTGAAAGAAACCCTCGGCTGGTAAAGCTCCTGCCATATAACGCTGAGCCTGCGTGCAGCCAAGCTCAGCGTTTATCTTAGTTTTCCCCTGCCAACTTGCGCTCGTACTGAAAGCGCCAGCGGGTAAACATCAGTGCTGCGCAGAACAAGCTGAAGCTCAGCCCTGTCAGTAGCCAGCCGTACAGCGCCTTGCTCGGGTCGAAGGCTGCGAGTACGCCCTGGATAAAGTACAAATTCACCACAAAGCAGGCCCAGGCGTGGGCGCGGGCGTTGCCGATGATCAGGCCAGGAGCCAGCAATAGCAGGGGCGCGAGTTGTACGCCGAGGATCACCCAGAGCAGTTTGCTGGGCACGTTGGCGAACCACAGGTTCCACACCAGCAGTAATGCGCCCAGGCCAAAAAAGCTCAGCAGGCTGGCGATGCGGCTGATGTTGAGGCGCGGCTCTAGCCACTCCAGGGGCGGCAGTGGTTTTGCGGTTTTAGCCACAGGTGTTCTCCAGTTTTGCAGCGGTTTGCGCCAGGCGTTGACCGAGTGCGCGGCACAGGGCTGTTTCATGTTCATCGAGGGCGCGTTTGCCATCGGCACCGGCATGGTGGCTAGCACCGTACGGCGTACCGCCGCCTCGGGTTTCCAGCAGCGCAGCTTCGCTGTAAGGCAGCCCGGTGATCAGCATGCCGTGGTGCAGCAGGGGCAGCAGCATCGACAGCAGGGTGGTTTCCTGGCCGCCGTGCAGGCTGGCGGTGGAGGTGAACACGCCGGCCGGTTTGCCGACTAGGCCGCCGGTCAGCCACAGGCCGCTGGTGCCATCGATAAAGTACTTGAGCGGTGCGGCCATATTGCCGAAGCGGGTCGGGCTGCCGAGTGCCAGGCCGGCGCAGTTCTTCAGGTCATCCAGGCTGGCGTACAAGGCGCCTTCTGCCGGGATATCCGCGGCCACTGCTTCGCATTCGCTGGAGACCGCAGGCACGGTGCGTACACGCGCTTCGAGGCCACCCATTTCTACGCCGCGTGCAATCTGGCGGGCCATTTCAGCAGTGGCGCCATGGCGGCTGTAGTACAGCACCAGGATATAGGGTGTGCTCACGGCAGAATCTCCAGAACATTTTCAGGTGGGCGACCGATGACGGCTTTGTCTCCGACGACCAGAATGGGGCGTTCAATCAGTTTGGGCTGGCTGGCCATGGCCGCGATCAGTTGTGTGTCAGTCAGTTGCGGGTCGCTCAGGCCGAGAGCCTTGTATTCATCTTCACCCGTGCGCAGTAGCTGCCGTGCGCGGATGCCGAGCTTATCCAACAGTGCCTGCAGCTGGTCGGCACTCAGCGGTGTTTCCAGGTAGCGCACGATGGTTGGGCTGAGCCCGCGGTCTTCCAGTAATTGCAATGCACTGCGTGATTTCGAGCAGCGCGGGTTATGGTACAGCGTCATAGCGGTCATGTTCGGGTCGCCGATTACCTTCGATGGCGGCTATTCTAACCGCTAACAGCATTCCCGCCTGCGCTTGTGAGTCAGGTTGTCGGGATGCAAATGGCTAAGGAGAGGGCATGCTGCAGCGTGTTAGCAACCTGTTGGAGTTCTGGCGTTTTCTGTTGCAGCGCTTTATCGCCGACCAAGGCACCAGCAATGCGGCAGCCTTGACCTACACCACCCTGTTTGCGGTGGTGCCGATGATGACGGTGACCTTTTCCATGCTCTCGGCTATTCCGGCGTTTCAGGATACCGGCGAGCAGATTCAGAGCTTTATCTTCCGAAATTTTGTGCCCTCAGCTGGCGAGACCCTGCAGCAATACCTGCGTGACTTCACTACCCAGGCGCGCCAGCTGACCTGGATTGGTGTGGCCGTGTTGGCTGCGACGGCGTTCTGGATGTTGGTGACGATCGAGAAAACCTTCAACACCATCTGGCGTGTGCGTCAGCCGCGCCGGGGTGTGTCGAGCTTTTTGCTGTACTGGGCGATCCTCAGCTTGGGCCCGCTGCTGCTGGGCGGTGGCTTTGCCATCAGCACCTACTTCACGTCACTGTCGCTGATCTCGGGTCCGGATGCTTTGCTTGGGGCGCAGGCCCTGCTGAAATTCATGCCGCTGGTATTCAGTGTGGCCGCATTCACCTTGCTCTATGCGACGGTGCCGAATGCACAGGTACCAGTTCGCCATGCGTTGCTGGGGGGCTTGTTTGCAGCGGTGTTGTTCGAAGTGGCGAAGATGCTATTCGGCCTGTATGTGCGCCTGTTTCCTGGTTATCAGCTGATCTACGGGGCATTTGCCACGGTGCCGCTGTTTCTGTTGTGGATCTATCTGTCCTGGTTGATTGTGCTGTTTGGCGCTGAATTAGTCTGCAACCTGGGGTTCTCCCAGCAATGGCGCAAGCGCGCAATACCACGCTTGTTGATGGCCCTTGGCGTCTTGCGGGTGTTCTATGAGCGTCAGCAGTCGGGTTTGAAAGTGCGCTTGCTGGACGTGCAGCGTCAGGGCTGGTCGTTGGCGGAACATGAATGGGAAGAGATTTTGGTGTTTCTCGAGCAGCAGAAACTGATTGCCCCGACCGGTTCCGGTTCCTGGGTATTGAGCCGTGATCTTGGCCACTATTCGCTGCAACAACTGCTCAGCCACAGTCCTTGGCCGTTGCCTAGGGTTGAGAATCTACCCGAACAGCTTGATGAAGCCTGGTATCCAGCGCTGCGCAATGGCTTGATGAAGTTGCAGGAAGAGCAAACGGCGCTATTTGGTGAGGACCTGGCGACGTGGTTGCAGCCAGAGGCTGAGCCTGCAAAGTGACGTAAAACGTCAGTTTGCGGCGTTGTGCTGATGGCGCATGATGGCACTGGCGACCATGGAGGTCGCCAAACGCGGTTAAAAGGAAGCTGGCACGCTTCTGGCTATCTGTCTTGCAGATAGCGATCAGGTTGCCAGCAGGGCAGGGATTGGCGGAGTGTGAAGGCGTTATGACAGCCAATAAAGGCAAAGTGATTCATCTGTATCAGCGTGATCCGCAAGAGGCCCTCGAGCGCCTTAATCGCATCACCGGCCTGCGCTTCAGCAGCTGGCCGCAGTCGTTGGTCAATTCCAACCCGACTGAGCAGCCCGACTCTTCTGGCTCATCTGAAACTGTTACGCGACCTGATTCTGGCACCCAGTGTGGGCCTGCAGGAATGCTCTCGCGCTAAACGCAAAACCCCGCGTCAGTGCGCGGGGCTTGTGTGCTGCGGTGGGGCAATCAAGCGAGTGCTTGGCGGCTATCGGTTTGGGGCAATTCGACGGCTTGTACAAACAACTCCTCAACCACCAGGCTGGTCGCTGGTACGGCAGAGCGCAGGCGCACCTGCATCTCTTCAATCTTCTGCTTCACAGGCAGGCGAGCCACGCTGGATAGCAGAATTTTGCTGTGCTGGTTGACGTTGCCATGGTCGACCATCACTTCGCGGCGGGTGGTGCCATCGCGGTAGCTGATCAACAGGGAGACGGGCAGGTTGGCCAGCCCTGGCAGGTGCAGCCAGGCGGCTACGTTGAACTCAGCGACGCGCCCTTCGTATGGAGTGACCTGTAAGCGGGCGAGGTTGACGATGGCAGATGGCACGGGGCCGACCAACTTATCGAGGGCTTGGGTCATGGTGTGTTCCAGGCTAATAACGGATCGCAGCAAGCGTAAGTGCGAGCAAGTATAAGCGCGGGGCATCCGATGAAACTGTGCGCTCTGCAGACGTTCGGCGTGACCTTTCTCGCACTTTTAGCGTGTTGGTACCAGTGCCTATGCCAGCTGCATTGGGTAGCGGGTGACTGATGCGGTGACCAGATTGGCGGGCGGCAATGGCAGGATCGCCTGGTTGTGCGCGCTGGCCAGTTGCAGCCAGACATTTTCCCCTTCAACAAACTGTCCATTAGGCAGCCATAACCCATGATGCCAGCCGTTGCCTGGTGCCGGTGTGCTCTGTAGGACGCCGGGGTGGGTCTGGGCACTGGGTGCGCGGCGTAACCAGACCGAGCGCGGCAAGCCTTTAAGGTAGCGCAGGCCCAGGTGGAGACCTTCGCTGTTGAGATGGCGCCATCGCACCAGGGCCAGGGTGGGCGTATCGCTGCCGGTGATCAGCAACACCAGTTGGCCAACCGACAGCTGCGCGGCCTGATCGGCATTGCACAGCAAACGTGCGCCGCCCGCGCTGGCATCAAGCATTTGTGCGCTGGTGCGCAAAGGCCGTTGTTCTAGTAGCTGCGCATGAATAGCCGGTAAACCAACTGCAAGGCTGCATTCAGAGCTATGGTCGGCACGGGTATGCCGACGTTGTTGGCGCCCCAGCCAATGCTGCTGCACACGCTCCAACAGCTGGCGTTCCGCTTTGCTCTGCAATGGCGCTGGCTCATGCAGCGCCACTAACAAGGCACCCAGCTCGAAGCGGCGTAGATAGTCGGCACTGCCTTCTGGCGTTTGTGCATAACTCAGGCAGGGCTGCGCCTCGGTCAGGTCGATGGTAGGCCCTTCGATCTCATCGTCCTCATCCCAGGGCAGCAAGCGCGCGAGCTCGGCCAGCGGCGATAGGGCGCCGAACAGCAGCGCACATTCGCCATCGGCAAGGTGAAACGGGTTGCTCAGTGCAAGCAGCAGCATCTGCTGGTAGATGCCACGCATGGTGTTTGCCGGTTGCGGTGTAAACGCTGCCGCCACTGGCTCATCCAGGCAATTTTGATGTTCGCCGATCCAGTACAGCAGGTGGCTGTCGCGCCATAGGCTGGGCGGTGGCTCCTGATACAGCTGGTAGTGGCGCAGCAGGCTTTGCGCGAGAAAATGCTGGGCCATATACAAGCACCAAGCCAGGTGCGGACGTGAGGGCTGGCGGCCTTGCAGGATTTGTAGGAGCAGGCGTTTGAAACCGATGGCCAATTCACTGCACAGGTGTACGAATAATGCCGTGGGGGGATTCTCGCCTTGATAGGCCTTGCTGTAATGCCGGTACTGGTCGCTGAAGCTTTGCAGTGCGCGCTGCCTTTCGAGTAAGGTCATGGCGCTGCGGTTGAGCTTGAAGAGCAGGCTTAGTGCCTGCTGCAAGGCCAGTTCTGCGGGTTGTAAGCGAGCCTGAGCCAGTTGCTCGTTGAGATCGGCCAATGGCGCGACCTCGGTTTCGAGGATGTCTGGCACTTCCAGGCGCAAGGCATCTAACGTCATATCAACCTTATTGAATCAGGGAGCGAATGCATGGCAATGCATTTCCAGGCGATCATTCGTGCTGTTGCGGTTCTAGGCATAGGTCTGATTCTGGCCGGCTGCGCTGAAGACATTGGCGTCGATCAATATGGACGAAAGGTAGCGGTTGAGCGCCTGGAAGGCCAGTGGTTAGTGATTAATTACTGGGCGCAGTGGTGTGCGCCTTGCCGTACCGAGATTCCTGAACTCAATGCCTTGGAAAAACAACTCAAGAAACAGTCTGTGCAGGTGCTTGGGGTGAATTTCGACGCGTTGCAGGGCGAGAAACTCAGTAAGGCCGCGCAAGATATGGGCATTACGTTTACGGTGTTGGCGCAGGACCCGGCCGATCGCTATCAGTTGCCGCGTGCAGAAGTGCTGCCGGTGACGTACATCGTTGACGATCAGGGGCGCATGCGTGAGCGCTTAATGGGTGAACAGACGGCGGCTGGTTTAACGGCTCGCTTGGCTGCACTCAAGGCGGAGGGCTAAGTCGTGGCGCGCATTTGCAAGCATGGTTACGTCAGCGGTGGCGTACAGGGTGTCGGTTTTCGTCACGCGACTGCAAAGCACGCTGAGCGTCTGGATCTGGATGGCTGGGTGCGTAACGTGGTCGACGGTCGGGTCGAAGTACTGTTTGAAGGCGATGAGGCTGCTGTGGCTGAGCTGGCAAGTTGGTTAGAGCGGGGGCCCGAGGCTGCCGACGTAACCCAGTTGGAACTGCAGAATCATGCGTTACAGGGGATCGCCGGATTTATCGTACGCCGCTAAATAAGCTCAGGGTTTGACGTACCAGAAGTCGTGCCAGAAACCGACCACCTTGGCGGAGTAGGTGTGCTTGCCCAGGCTGCCGTTGTAGCGTGCCAGCGCCCGGTTCAGATCGCCGTTTTCCTTGCGCAGATAGAAGCTGAGGATGGTACAGCCATAGCGCAGGTTAGTGGCGGTGTCAGTGAGGTTATCTTGCGGCCGGCCCAGTTCGGCTTTCCAGAAAGGCATCACCTGCATCATGCCTTGAGCGCCAACGGATGAGATGGCGAAACGGTCGAAATGGCTTTCGGCATGAATCAGTGCAATCACTAAATCAGGGCGTAAGCCCGCCTTACTGGCTTCACGATGCACGAGCCGTAGCAGGCTCAGGCGCTCCTCAGCATCCGGAATATAGCGGCGCAGACGTGTGGACATATCCAGCAGCCAGACTTCGGCCTCGAAACGATCCTGAAAGCTGTCCGCCTGGGCCACGGTCTGTTGCAGCAGCGCGCGCAGTTCCGGCTCAGGCGCCTGACGCACGTCGGCATACGCCGCACCGCAGAGCAGCAGGCTTAGTACGGCGCAGATCAGGCGCTGCCGCATGAATGTGTCAGTCGTTGCCAGGGTCGGCAACCAGGCGGCCGGCGTCTTTGGTTAGGGCCTGCAGGAAGATTTTCTGCAGTTCCGGATCGTTGCGCGTCAGCTCGATCAGGCTCTGCTCCAGTTCACTGGCTTCTTCCTCAAGCCCCAGCTCGGAAAGACGTTTAACCCGGTGTACCCACTGAGCCACATCGTCGCCTTCAAGATCGTTGTAAATCAGCTCGTGAGCTTCTTGAAGCTTGCCGCGCAAGGTGCGACTGACTAACAGGGAGGCATCAGCACGCGCTGAGCCCTGATCATCTTCAACCGTCAGCAGCAGAGTGCTGACGCGCGTTACATCCTCTTCGGCAAACGGGCTGTCGAGCAGGTTCAGGCGCAGGATGCCGTTACGGTCGGTGAGCAGTTCATGGATCTGTTCGCCGGCTTTGACGCGCACAGGGCGCTCGGCCCATGGCAGGCTGGAATACTCCAGGCGTGCATCTTGACGGTGCTCTTCAAGGCTGGCGAGGTTCTGCTGTGAGCGACCGTTGGATTCAACGTTCATTGCCGGATTGAGCCCAGCAAAGCCATAGCTGATCCAGTCCTTGGTGACGGTATCCGGCAGGCTGCCGAGCAATACCACATTGAGTGCATTGGCACCGATGCCGCCAACGACCGCCAGTGCTCCCAATGGCACTTCATACAGCTCACGCCAGGGCTGATAGGGGGTGTAGCGGTCATAGCGACGTGTCACGTCAAACGCTGTGACCTCAAAGGTTTTCTGCTCATGCACGCGTACTCGGCGCTGTGGCAGCTCCAATACACGTGGTTCACCGACATCAATCTGCAGGCTGTGATCGAGCAATTTGCGCTCGACGCGCTCCTCATGCTCGCTACGTTGCGGCAACTGGTTGGCGCAACCGCTGAGTAGCAGACAGCCACCCACAAGGGTGGCGATGAGGCTGAGGGTGTTTCGCTTGAACATGACGACTCTTGCTAAAGGGGCTGAGATCAGTGGCTGATGCGCGCCTGGATAAAGCTCAGGATATCGGCGACAGGTACCGCCTGGGCTTCAGTTTCCTTTCGGCTCTTATACTCCAGGTTGCCTTCGGCCAGGCCGCGATCGCTGACTACGATGCGATGCGGGATGCCTATAAGTTCCATATCTGCGAATTTGATGCCCGGGCTGGTCTTTTTGTCACGGTCATCAAGCAGTACCTCGAAACCGGCAGCTGTAAGCTCGGCATACAGCTTGTCGGTGGCTTCGCGCACGGCATCAGTTTCGTAACGCAACGGCACTAGGGCGATATGGAAAGGTGCGAGGGCGTCATTCCAGAGAATGCCGCGCTCGTCGTTGTTCTGCTCGATAGCGGCCGCCACTACGCGGGAAACGCCGATGCCATAGCAGCCCATGGTCAGTGTGACCGGCTTGCCGTTTTCGCCGAGCACCTGACAATTCAGCGCTTCGCTGTACTTGGTGCCTAACTGGAAGATATGCCCGACTTCGATACCGCGTTTGATTTCCAGGGTGCCTTTGCCATCCGGACTCGGGTCGCCAGCCAGCACGTTGCGCAGGTCAGCAACCTCTGGCAGCGGCAGGTCGCGCTCCCAGTTGACGCCGAAATAGTGTTTGTCGTCAATGTTAGCGCCAGAAGCGAAGTCGCTCATCAGGGCAACCGAGCGGTCGATGATGCACGGGATTGGCAGGTTGACCGGGCCTAGCGAGCCAGGGCCGGCGCCGATGGCTGCGCGAATTTCGGCTTCGTTGGCGAAAACCAATGGGCTGGCAACCAGCTCCAGGTTGGCGGCCTTGATTTCGTTGAGTTCGTGGTCGCCGCGCACGATCAAGGCAACCAGGGTGCCTTTCTTAGCGCCATGCACCATCAGGGTCTTGATGGTTTTCTCGATGGCCATGCCAAAGCCTTGTACCAGTGCGTCAATGGTCTTGGTATCCGGTGTTTCAACCATGCGCATGGTTTCAGTTGCCGCACCGCGACTGCTCTCGCGCGGAACCGCTTCGGCCTTCTCGATGTTGGCGGCGTAGTCGGAGCTGTCGCTGAAGGCGATATCGTCCTCGCCGGAGTCGGCCAGTACGTGGAACTCGTGGGAGCCAGTACCACCGATCGAGCCGGTATCAGCCTGCACGGGGCGGAAGTTCAGGCCCAGGCGGGTAAATACATTGCAGTAGGCCTGGTGCATGCGGTCATAGGTTTCCTGCAGCGAAGCCTGGTCAACGTGGAAGGAGTAGGCGTCCTTCATGATAAATTCGCGACCACGCATTAAGCCGAAGCGCGGACGGATTTCGTCGCGGAACTTGGTCTGGATCTGATACAGATTGATCGGCAGCTGCTTGTAGCTGTTCAGCTCATTACGAGCCAGATCGGTGATCACTTCTTCGTGGGTCGGGCCTGCGCAGAAATCGCGGCCGTGACGATCTTTCATGCGCAACAGCTCTGGGCCGTACTGCTCCCAGCGGCCGGACTCCTGCCACAGCTCTGCAGGCTGAATGCCGGGCATCAGCACTTCCAGCGCGCCAGCGGCATTCATTTCTTCGCGCACGACCTTCTCAACCTTGCGCAGTACGCGCAGGCCCATGGGCAGCCAGGTATACAAGCCGGAAGCCAGCTTGCGGATCATGCCGGCACGCAGCATCAGCTGATGACTGATCACTACAGCATCGGATGGGGTTTCTTTCAGAGTCGAGAGCAGGAACTGGCTGGTACGCATATTTGGCTGTTCTGTCGGTTGCAAGAGATTTTGAATGGCCCGCATTGTACGGTGCCTATACAGATGCGTACAGGATGCAGGCGTGTGCTTATAAAAGGAGGGGAGTGTGTCGATCTTAACGGCGGAACAGGTTCAGGCGCTGATTCGGGCAGGGTTGCCGATGGCGGAAGACATCAACTTGTGTATCGATCGGCTGGACGGCAATGGGGCGCTCGCCCGGGTGCCATTTCACAGCAAACTGATTCGCCCAGGTGGCACCTTGTCCGGGCCGACCATTATGGCGTTGGCAGACGCGGCGATGTATGCGGTGGTGCTAGGCAGTCTCGGTCGGGTAGAGATGGCCGTGACCTCGAATTTGAACATCAACTTTCTGGTTAAACCCAAGCCAGTTGATCTGTTAGCCGAAGCTCGGATATTGAGATTGAGTCGCAGGCAGGCTGTTTGCGAAGTGTCTGTTTATTCGCAGGGCAACGAAGAGGAGTTGGTGGCGCATGTAACGGGGACTTATGCGTTGCCATTGTAAGTTTTCAGCAAATAAGAAAAAGCCCGACCTAGGTCGGGCTTTCTTTACCTGCTAAACGGTCTGGATTACAGAACGCTCAGTGGGTATTCAACGATCAGACGGAAATCGTTGTTGTCGGAGCCGTAGTTGGCATTCTGCGAGTTGTTAGCGCGGTAAATAGCGCTACGAACACGGAACGACAGGTCTTTGGCTGCACCTTCTTGGATTACATACTTGGTTTCGAAGTTGAATTCGTTCTCTTCACCTTCATCAACGCCAACGCCGTAGTCGATGTTGTCGCCGGTTACGTAGCGAGCCATAAAGCTCAGGCCAGGCACGCCGTAGGTCTCCATGTCGATGTCGTAACGAGCTTGCCAAGAGCGCTCATCTTTACGATCAAAGTCGGAGATTTGAATCGAGTTTGCGAGGTAGATTGTACCGCCGCCATCAATGCCGTAGTTATAGGAAGTGTCGCCGGACGAGCGCTGGTGGGCGACAGTGAAGGTGTGAGCCCCGAGGGAGTAAGCGGCTGCTAAGCTCCAAATCTTGTTGTCGATTTTACCGGATAGTTTGCGACCGTCGTCGTCCGTTTTATACGCGTTAAAATCAAAGTTCAGAGCCTGTTCGTCTGCGAGTGGCAGGTTATAGTTCAGGTTGATGTATTTCTTTTTGAGGTGATCTTCGACGTCGGAAGCATGAATTGCACCGCTGAAGTTCTCAGTAAAACTGTAGCTGGCACCAACAATATTGGCTTCAGTCAGTTTGCGACCATCACGGCCTGTTGCTGTTTGACGGCTGATGGCTGTGAAACGACCAGCTGTCAGTTCAAGGCCTTCGATTTCGTTGCTGGTGACCAGAGTACCCGTAGCTACTTCAGGCAGAATACGTGCATCGTCGGTAGAAAAAACAGGGCTGGCAACAATCTGATTGCCGTATTTCAGTACTGTATCAGAGATACGGAATTTGATTGCACCACCGACTTCACTCTGAGTGTCCTCAGCTTCGCCTGCGCCATTCTTAGAAAATTGACCAAGGCCTGCACGGCCTTTGCCGGTGTCCAGCTTGATGCTGCTCAGCGAGTGAGCGTCTACACCCACACCGACGGTGCCTTGAGTGAAGCCAGATTCATACATCAAGCGAATGCCCAGGCCGAACTCTTCGCTGTAACCATTGCGCTTGCTTGAAGCTTTGTCGGTGGTAGTGTTTGCGCCGTTTTTGTAATCACGGTTGTGATACAGGGCACGGTTGAAGATATTGAAGCTGCTGTCCTCAACAAAGCCCTTGGATTCGGACTGGCTTGAAGCCACTGCCATTTGGGTGGTGCCCGCTGCTACTGCGAGGGCGATTACGCTCCACTTCATCACTTGCATCGTGATTGCTCCTTTGGTTTAGAAAAGTTGCGCCGTCCGGCTGGTTGTTATATGGACGACTCTTTCTTTTTGTGTCGGCGGTAACTTATAGCACGCTGCCAATGTTGGCGATAGTTGCAATCTATTCATTACGATTTCTTCACGGCTGTGTCGCAAAAGCTTATGAGTCATGTCGCATTTTTGTAGATGCACTTGGCGTGATCACAGTCAAAGCTGACGGATTTTTGCGCCTGAATGTTGGTCGCATGGGCTGCCAAACGGTGCAGGTCGATTCGTCACAGTTTGACTAGCAATAGTCGTGCACAAAACCCTAAAAGCTGAATTTTTATCTTCGATTTGATCTTTCCGATCAAGGTTTTCGGGGGTTGCATCGGTTTGCGTGAGGTTTTTTAGCGGTTCCATCTGTTTTTTATCTGGCTTGTAGGCGTTTTTCTGGGCTACTTCTGTTCTGTTTTCAATTGCTTGCAGTCCTGCGCTCGTGGTGCGACAGGAGGCTGTTCTGTGAGGATTACCGAAGGGAACAGTTTTGGTGCGCTTGCTGGGGGTGGTATTGGGGTGTGCTGTCTATTGGTGCGCTGAGGTGGGCCTGTTCGCGGGTGTCACGTTTCCAGCTTCGGCGTATCCTGCTCAGCCACCTTACTGCTGGGCGGCAGTAAGGTGGCTGACCAAGTATCGCTGTGTGCTGGGTTCGAATGCGTTCAATACTGAGTCAGTGGGTTTTCTAAAAGGTGGATGGTTATGTTCGTTCTGGATTCACGTTTGCAGCAAGATGCGGTATGGGTCGGGGATTACCCGTTATGCAGCCTGCTGCTGATGAATGATGCGCAGTACCCCTGGTTTATCCTGGTGCCACGTCGTGAAGACGTCAGTGAGTTGTTCCAGCTGGATGGTGCTGACCAGCTGCAGCTATGGCAGGAAACCAACGGCCTTGCCGAAGTACTCAAGGATTGTTTTGCGGCGGACAAAATGAATGTCGCGACCTTGGGCAATGTGGTGAGTCAGCTACATATGCATGTCATCGTTCGGCGTCGCGAGGATGCTGCGTGGCCGGCGCCTGTTTGGGGTAAGCATCCAGCGCAGCCATACACGCCTGAGCAATTGGCCGTATTAAAAGACCGTTTACGCCTGGTTTTGACTGGGGATTTTTGTTTTGCTGAGAGCTGACTGGTGGACATAGACGAACGCATTAACGACTTGCAAAGCCGGTTGGCCTTTCAGGACGATACTATTCAGGCGCTCAATGATGCGCTGGTGGCGCAACAGCGGCTTCTGGAGCGTTTGCAGCTGCAGGTGGCTGCGTTGATCAAGCGTCAGGATGAAGTGAGTTCGCAGTTCGGGATGACTCAGGATGAGGCGCCGCCGCCCCATTATTGATTGTCCATAAATGCAAAAGGCCCGCAATGAGCGGGCCTTTTGCGTTGTGGCATTTAGCGCCGTGCAGGCAGTGCGGCGATGACATCTTCGGCTTGTAAGCCTTTGTCACGTTGCATTACGGCAAACTCAACTCGCTGGCCTTCGACCAGTACGCGGTGACCTTCGCCGCGAATGGCCCGAAAGTGCACGAAAATGTCGTCGCCCGAGTCACGCGAGATAAAGCCGAAACCCTTCGAGGTGTTGAACCACTTAACGGTACCTGTTTCGCGGTCGCCCAGATCTTGCGAGCTTGAGGTGTTGCGCGATTTAAGGCGCAAGTTGGCCGCCAGGTGAACGGCTACGGCGGCAGCGATAATAAGCAGGCTAAACAGGCTGGCCGGTTGGTTGGCAATGACTGGCAGTGGGGCGAGTAGAATCAATGCTTGCAGCAAAGTGCCGAGTACCAGTAATGCGGAGACCAGGTTTTGCGCTTGATGGCGCAGGCCGGCATGCCAAATAGGCAGTTGTGGAGCAAGCAGCAGGTTCAGCAAGCCAAACAGAGCAAGGCACAGTGCGCTGGGTTGTTCCAGGAGTGGTTGGGGCGTGTCGCCAAAGTGGGGAGCAAAAGAAAGCAGCAGGGCGAGGGCGCCCGTCAGAAGGTGGACAATTTTCAACATGTTCAATGGGCTCGCTTAATTCAAAGAGTCAGCAGAAATGGCTGGCTGCGCGTATTGGGCATTGCAAGGGGAGTAGTAAAAGCGCGTGGTACCAGCCTATGTGCTGACCTATGGATGCAGGTCAGCAGCACGGCACGTATTTAACAGCAAAGAGGTGGGGTTCTCAATCAAGCACTAAGCGCTGTTTCACTTGGTATGGGGCTTATCTGGTTGCGGCCATCACGCTTGGCTTGATAAAGCGCGTCATCGGCACGTGTGAGCAAGGTTTCCAATGTGTCACCGCGTTCGGCAAGGGCGAAGCCGAAAGACGCGGTAATGCTGTCGAGTACTTCATCTGTGCGGCGCACTTTGATGCGTAAAGACTGGATCTTCAGGCGCAATTGCTCGGCAAAGGCATAGGCCGTGGTGTTATCAAAACAATCTCGAAGGATGATGCAGAATTCTTCGCCGCCGTAACGTGCTGCTATGGCACGAGCGGGAAGTAGGTCGCGCAACAACTGGCCAACGTGCTGAAGGACGCGATCTCCCAGGGGGTGACCGTATTGGTCGTTGAACTGCTTGAAGTGATCGATATCGAGCATTACCAGTGCGACACCGTCGTGTTCTGTACTCAGTGTCTGCTCTAGCAGTTTGCTAAAGGCGTTGCGGTTGAAAACCTGAGTCAGGCTGTCCAGTGTCGCGGCGATGTGCGCGCGTTCAAGCTGGCTGCGCAGGCTCTTGATCTCTTGCTGGGCGGCATTTAGGCGGTAGAGGAATTTGTCTTGCTGGTCCTGCATTAACTGCGTGCTCTGCTGCAGTTCATTCAAAACATTGGGCAGGTCATCAATGACCGGCTCATGCAGGGCCGCTAGGCCGTGCTCGAGACTGATTTGATAATTGCGGCTGCCGATGATGCTGCGCGATACATTGCCTTCGATGTCGTCGACCAGCTCAATGACCTGCTGTTGGCCGGCGCGCGCCTCTTCGAGCTCACCATTGATGATGTAGTCGCGGAACAGCTTGGCTGCGGTTTCAGGCGGGAAACTGTCAAAGTCGGCGACGGTTTTTTCCAGGCGACGGTTGAGCTCAGGTTCCAGGCCTTTGCTGTAGGTGTACCAGAGGGCGTAATGCACGGGGTTGGGGGGGATGTCATGGCGCATCATGAGCGGTACCGCCTTCTTCAGAAGCGCCGCTGCGTCGCGGGTTTCCTCGGGGTACAGTTCCAGAATGCTGGGAGCTTTAGCGGGTTTGTTCATGCACGTCACTGTGGCCAAGTTGCAATTGACCAAAGCATAGAACAGCTGCTGGGCAAGCGCCTAGCAAAAGGCCCGCAGATGCGGGCCTTTTGCATGATTTACCTACGCGGCTAGAAGACTGCGCAGCATCCAGGCGGTTTTTTCATGCACCTGCATGCGCTGGGTCAACAGGTCCGCAGTGGGCTCGTCGCTGACTTTGTCCAGCAGTGGGAAGATGCCGCGGGCTGTACGCACTACAGCTTCCTGGCCCTGAACGAGCTGCTTGATCATATCTTGTGCGTTTGGTACGCCTTCCTCTTCTTTGATCGAGGAGAGGCGGGCGTAAGCAGCGTAGGTACCGGGCGCTGGGAACCCCAGGGCACGAATGCGTTCGGCAATCTGGTCGACGGCCAGCGACAGTTCGGTGTACTGGCCCTCAAACATCAAGTGCAGGGTATTGAACATCGGGCCTGTGACGTTCCAATGAAAATTATGGGTTTTCAGGTACAGGGTGTAGGTGTCTGCGAGTAAGCGCGACAGGCCTTCGGCGATGGCTGCGCGGTCCTGCTCGGCAATTCCAATATTGATTTCCATACCATTTCTCCTCTCAGGTGGCTCGGGGTTTGGCTGCCCGCATAATGGGCAGAGACTACCATGGGTTTTACCGAGCTTTATCGTGGTTTATATCAATGCGAGTGATGATTGGAGGCTACTAAGGGGTGTGGGTTCAATTTTTCTTGGGTTAACGATGTGCCAGTTCTGGGTGCTGTTGCAGGGTCTGGTTGAATAGCTCGACCCAGTGTGTGCTGAACTGCCGCCCGGCGAGGTTGTTGATTTCCAAAATGGCGCGCAGGAGTGGGCGTTTATTCAGGGTCTGGTGCGCGCGTTCATGGGTGCGGGCTTCAAAGGTGTCGACGATATTGATTATCAGGGCGCCGGGGCTGGTTTCGATCTCTTTCAGGCCTTTAGGGTAGCCGCTGCCGTCGGCGTGCTCCTGATGCTGCACCGTTATTTCAGCCGCAGCATCCCAGCGTGGCATCCGCTTGAGCAGGTCGTAGGCGAGCCGCGGATGGGATTGCATTTGCCGGCGCTCTTCGCGGTTAAAGTTGGCTTCCTTGTGCAGCATCTCCAGTGGCAGAAAAGCCATGCCCAGGTCGTGCAGGCAAATGGCGGCGGCCAGTTGCTCTGGTTGTTCTGGGTTGCCGCCCATTTGGTTGATCGCTAGGGCCAGGTCAAGCTGGCGCAGGCCGCGACCTTGCCAGAAGTGTGAGCGGCGTTCGCTTGCTTGCATCAGGTCGACAAAGAACAGCAGGTCAGCGTCGGGTTCGATGCCGTAGCGTCTGAGTACATCAGCGGCAGCTGGGTTGTCTGCAGCAACAACCTCAGGAGGTTTGGAGCTGGGATCAAGCTCTTGTAGTAGTGCGCTGCGGATGCCGATTTGTTGGCTTGTTGGCGCGATAGCCAGTGCGCTGAGAGAGCGGCTGAGTGCCTTGCTTTGAGCCGGATTAAGCTGTGGCGCTTGGCCCCCAAGGGCATGGCGGATCTGTTCTTTCAGGTGGTCGAGGGTCAGTAGCAGGATATCGCCGAGTAGGCTGTCGAAGTGCAACTGGCCTTCGCGCAGGCACGACAGCACATCTTCCATGGCTTGCGGTACGCTCATCAGCGAATCCAGGCCGATATAGCCCAGGTTGCCCTTGAGGGTGTGTACCAGGCGAAATAGCTCGCGCAGGCGCTCGCGGTCATCGGGGGTGTGCTCAAGCTCGATCAGTAATTGCTCGCAACGCTGGAATTGTTCGCTGGATTCCAGGCGAAAGTCAGCCAGCAAATCACTGGGTATTTCAGCCAGGTTCGGTGTGGCCATAAGCCTCTCCACTTATCGACAGTTAAAGAGCTGCATGCCTGAGTATAGGAAGGGCTGACAAAAGCGCGTGGGGCGGCGGCTGCAAGTGGCGGCTTAACCATATATAATCTCGCGCTTTGCCGCTTTTGTCGGGCGAACAGTGGGCTGCGTATGCGCCGCTGATCGTTTCGCGCCCCCTAAAGGCAGCACAATTGCGGAAAATGGCGCCTGCGCCAGCCGGTTGACCGGCCCACGAGCGTCGCATTCATTGCGGCCCAACGAATTCAAGACTCAAGAGAAGCGACCACCACCATGATGCGCAGCCATTATTGCGGCCAACTGAACGAGAGCCTGGACGGCCAGGAAGTCACCCTTTGCGGTTGGGTACATCGCCGTCGTGACCATGGCGGGGTGATTTTCCTCGACATTCGTGACCGCGAAGGTCTGGCTCAGGTGGTATTCGACCCGGATCGCGCGGCGACCTTCGCCACCGCCGACAAGGTGCGCAGCGAATACGTGGTCAAGATCACCGGTAAGGTGCGTCTGCGTCCGGCCGGTGCCGGCAACGCCAACATGGCCTCTGGCGCTATCGAAGTGCTGGGTTATGAGCTTGAAGTGCTGAACGAAGCGGAAACCCCGCCGTTCCCGCTCAACGAATACACCGACGTGGGCGAAGAAACCCGCTTGCGCTACCGCTTTATCGACCTGCGTCGTCCGGAAATGGCGGCCAAGCTGAAACTGCGCTCAAGCATCACCAGCAGCATCCGTCGTTACCTGGATGACAACGGCTTCCTTGATGTGGAAACGCCGATCCTCACCCGTGCCACACCAGAAGGCGCGCGTGATTATCTGGTGCCGAGCCGCACTCATGCCGGCAGCTTCTTCGCTCTGCCGCAATCGCCGCAGCTGTTCAAGCAACTGCTGATGGTTGCCGGTTTCGACCGTTACTACCAGATCGCCAAGTGCTTCCGCGACGAAGACCTGCGTGCTGACCGTCAGCCGGAATTCACCCAGATCGACATCGAAACCAGTTTCCTCGATGAAGCCGACATCATGGCCATCACCGAGAAGATGATTCGCCAGCTGTTCAAGGAAGTGCTCAACGTCGAGTTCGGCGAGCTGCCGCACATGACTCTGGCCGAAGCCATGCGCCGCTTTGGTTCCGACAAGCCAGACCTGCGTAACCCGCTGGAACTGGTGGACGTGGCTGACCAGCTGCAAGCAGTCGACTTCAAGGTGTTCAGCGGCCCGGCCAACGATCCGAAGTGCCGCGTTACCGCACTGCGCGTGCCGGGCGGGGCGAGCATGCCGCGCAGCAAGATCGACGAGTACACCAAGTTCGTCGGCATCTACGGCGCCAAGGGCCTGGCTTACATCAAGGTCAACGAGCGCGCCAATGGTGCCGAAGGCCTGCAGTCGCCGATCGTCAAGAACATCCCGCTGGACAACATCAACGTGATCCTTGATCGCGTCGGTGCCGTGGATGGCGACATCGTGTTCTTCGGTGCCGACAAGGCCAAGATCGTCAGCGAGGCCCTGGGCGCGCTGCGCATCAAGCTGGGTCATGACCTCAACCTGCTGACCTGCGAGTGGGCGCCGCTGTGGGTCGTCGACTTCCCAATGTTCGAAGAGAACGACGACGGCAGCCTGACCGCAATGCACCACCCGTTCACTGCGCCAAAATGCAGCCCGGCTGAGCTGGAAGCTAATCCGGCGGCTGCGTTGTCGCGTGCTTACGACATGGTGCTCAACGGTACCGAGTTGGGCGGCGGTTCGATCCGTATCCACGACAAGGCCATGCAGCAGACCGTGTTCCGCGTGCTGGGCATCAGCGAAGACGAGCAGCAGGAGAAGTTCGGCTTCCTCCTTGATGCCCTGAAATTCGGCGCACCGCCCCATGGTGGCTTGGCCTTCGGCCTTGACCGCCTGGTGATGCTGATGACCGGTGCGCAGTCGATCCGTGAAGTGATTGCCTTCCCGAAAACCCAGAGCGCGGCCTGTGTGATGACTCAGGCGCCGGGTGAGGTGGATAACAAGTCGCTGCGTGAACTGCACATTCGCCTGCGCGAGCAGCCGAAAGCGGAATAAAGCGTCACAAGAAGCCTGGTTTACCAGGCTTCTTCTTTATAGCGGCCTGAGAGACTCGAACTCTCCCGCCTCGAAATCGAATATGAAACAACCGGAGTGAGTTATGGCTGGTCATTCCAAGTGGGCCAACATCAAGCACCGCAAAGGGCGTCAGGACGCCAAGCGCGGCAAGATATTCACCAAGCTGATTCGTGAGTTAACGGTCGCTTCAAAGCATGGCGGTCCGATCCCGGCGGACAACCCGCGTCTGCGTCTGGCGGTGGACAAAGCACTGACCAACAACATGTCGCGCGATGTAATTGACCGTGCCATCGCCCGTGGTGCCGGCAATAACGAAGCCGATAACGTGGTCGAGCTGAGTTACGAAGGCTATGCGCTGGGCGGCGTGGCGATCATCGTTGAAGCCATGACGGACAATCGTAATCGCACGGCGGCTGAAGTTCGGCATGCTTTTACCAAGTGTGGTGGCAATCTGGGTACCGATGGTTCGGTGGCCTATATGTTCGATCGCAAGGGACAAATCAGCTTTGCTGCAGGTGTGAGCGAAGATGCCTTGATGGAAGCCGCGCTGGAGGCCGGTGCCGATGATGTGGAAATGGCCGAAGACGGCTCAGCGCTGGTGTCCACCAGCTTCGCTGATTTCCATGGGGTTAACGAGGCGCTCCGAGCGTCTGGCTTCAAGGCTGCAGAGGCGGAAATCGCCATGATCCCGTCGATCAGTGCACCGATTACCGACCTGGAAACTGCGCAGAAAGTCATCAAGCTGATCGACATGCTCGAAGACCTTGATGATGTGCAAGAGGTCTATCACAACGCTGAGATTCCTGACGAGATCATGGAGCAGCTTGGCTGAGTGTTTGCGGCTAGAGCAGAGCCGGAGGTGTTCAGGTTGTTGGCCTGAGCACTCCGGTTTTTTTATGGCTGGTTGTCCAGGCTGCTAAGCGGCATGCCGCTGTGACCCGATATGAATGATGCGCGGTCATTTTTATAACTTGCGCCGGATGACGCGGGCTCAGGCGGGCTCTATACTCGCGAGCTGGATAAATAGACAGTGTGTCGGCCAAGTTGGCAGGCGCCTTGAGTGGGCGGTAAGGCATGACCTTGATCCTTGGCATCGACCCCGGCTCGCGTATCACCGGTTACGGTGTGGTGCGTGATACTGGGCGCAACTGCGAATATGTCGCCTCGGGCTGCATACGCACGGGCAATGGTTCGATGCCAGAGCGTCTGCAGGTGGTGTTTCGCGGTGTACGCGAGGTGATCGAAACCTACGGGCCGGTGACCATGGGCATCGAACAGGTATTTATGGCGCGCAACCCGGATTCAGCGCTCAAGCTCGGTCAGGCGCGCGGTGTGGCCATCGTTGCGGGTATTGAGGCGGGGCTGGATATTGCCGAATACACCGCGACTCAGGTCAAACAGGCCATTGCCGGCACCGGTGGCGCGGATAAGGAGCAGGTGCAGATGATGGTCATGCACCTGCTCAAGCTGGTGCAGAAGCCACAGATCGATGCTTCTGACGCCTTGGCGATTGCCTTGTGTCATGCCCACCATCGGCAGAGTCTGATTCCCCATGGCCTGGTCGGTGCCAAGCGGCGCGCTGGTCGCCTTCGTTTGTAACGTCATTTTTAAGGAAAGTTGCGGTGATCGGACGTTTGCGTGGCACCTTGGCGGAAAAGCAGCCGCCGCATGTGATTATTGACATAAATGGTTTGGGTTATGAGCTGGAAGTGCCCATGACCACCCTGTACCGTTTGCCCGCAGTGGGCGAGCCGCTGACTCTGCATACCCATCTGGTGGTTCGCGAGGATGCGCATCTGCTGTATGGCTTTTTTGAGAAGCGTGAGCGTGAGTTGTTTCGTGAGCTGATTCGCCTTAATGGTGTTGGTCCGAAGCTGGCATTGGCGCTGATGTCCGGGCTGGAGGTCGATGAGCTGGTGCGTTGTGTGCAAGCGCAAGATACCTCGGTGCTGGTGAAAATCCCGGGTGTTGGCAAGAAAACCGCCGAACGCCTGCTGGTTGAGCTGAAAGACCGCTTCAAAGCCTGGGAAGCCGTGCCTGGCATGTCGCACCTGGTGGTGGAACCTCGCGGCGGTAGTGCAGTCACAAGCGCGGAGAATGATGCAGTCAGCGCACTTATTTCGCTCGGCTACAAACCCCAGGAAGCCAGTCGCGCCGTCTCAGCTATTAAGGAAGACGGTTTGAGCAGTGAAGATATGATTCGTCGAGCCCTGAAGGGAATGGTCTAGTGCTAGAAGCTGATCGCCTGATTACTGCTGCCCCGCGTGACCGTGATGAGCAAGTTGACCGTGCCATTCGCCCACTAAAGCTGGCCGAATACATCGGCCAGCCGAGTGTGCGCGAGCAGATGGAACTGTTTATCCAGGCGGCCCGTGGCCGTAGCGAAGCGCTCGATCACACGCTGATCTTCGGTCCGCCCGGTCTGGGCAAGACCACTTTGGCCAATATCATTGCTCAGGAAATGAATGTCTCGATCAAGAGCACCTCGGGCCCGGTGCTGGAGCGGCCGGGTGATCTGGCGGCGTTGCTGACAAATCTGGAGCCGGGTGATGTGCTGTTTATCGATGAAATTCATCGCCTGTCGCCGATTGTCGAAGAAGTGCTGTACCCGGCTATGGAAGACTTCCAACTCGACATTATGATCGGCGAAGGCCCGGCTGCGCGCTCGATCAAGCTTGACCTGCCGCCGTTTACCTTGGTCGGCGCCACCACGCGCGCCGGCATGTTGACCAACCCCTTGCGTGATCGCTTCGGCATCGTCCAGCGGTTGGAGTTCTATAACACCGAAGACCTGGCCACCATTGTCATGCGTTCGGCGGGGATTCTCGGCTTACCCATCGAGCCCCACGGGGCCTTTGAGATTGCCCGACGCGCCCGCGGTACACCACGGATTGCCAACCGTCTGCTGCGCCGTGTGCGCGACTTCGCCGAGGTGCGTGCGCAAGGCGATATCACCCGTGAGATCGCCGACCTGGCGCTGAATCTGCTGGATGTTGACGAGCGTGGCTTTGATCACCAGGACCGACGTTTACTGCTGACCATGATCGAGAAGTTTGACGGCGGGCCGGTGGGCATCGATAACCTCGCGGCTGCTATCAGTGAAGAACGCCACACCATCGAAGACGTGCTCGAACCTTATCTGATTCAGCAGGGTTACATCATGCGAACCCCGCGCGGTCGGGTTGTGACGCGGCATGCCTACTTGCACTTTGGCCTGAATATACCCAAGCGCATGGGCGAACTGCCCACGGCGGACTTGTTTGGGCGTGATGATGACTAAGAAAAAATACTTGTCGAAGACGATTGGCAAGATCGGGAGCTGGCACTAGAGTATGCGCGCGCAAAACGGAGTTACGCCGTTCACCCATTGTTGTCGGGTTTATTTCGAAGACACCGATGCAGGCGGCATCGTCTACTACGTCAATTACCTCAAATTTATGGAACGGGCTCGTACCGAGCGCCTGCGTGATCTGGGCTTTCTCCAGTCGACGTTGGCCGAGGAGGGCCTGTTGTTCGTTGTGCACTCGGCTGAAGCGCGCTACCACGCGCCAGCCAAGCTCGACGATGAGTTGCTGGTGAGCGCTGAAGTGATTGAATTGAACCGTGCCAGCCTGCGTTTTCGTCAACAGGTCAGGCGAGCAACGGATGATGCGCTGCTTTGTGAAGGGCAGTTTATGGTGGCCTGTGTGCGCGCCGACAATTTGAAACCCCGGGCTATTCCCCAAGCTCTGCACACGGCCTTTGCCGGGCAGGGCGGCGCGGGTACATCTAGAGCAGGAGAGTAAGCGTGGAAGCCAACGCCGTTGACCACATGTCAATGTGGAGTCTGATCAGCAACGCCAGTCTGGTAGTACAACTGGTAATGCTGACACTGGTGGCCGCATCGGTCATGTCCTGGGTCATGATCTTTCAGCGCACTGCGCTGCTGCGGGCAGCCAAGCGCGCGCTGGATAACTTCGAAGAGCGCTTCTGGTCGGGTATTGACCTGTCCAAGCTTTACCGCCAAGCGGGCAGCAACCCGGACCCGGACTCAGGTCTGGAGCAGATCTTTCGCGCTGGTTTTAAAGAATTCTCGCGTCTGCGTCAGCAGGCCGGTGTCGATCCGGATGCAGTGATGGACGCGGTGGCACGTGCCATGCGTGTGGCCATTTCGCGTGAAGAAGAGAAGCTTGAGCAGAGCCTGCCGTTCCTTGCCACCGTTGGCTCGACCAGTCCCTATATCGGTCTGTTCGGTACCGTGTGGGGCATCATGAACTCCTTCCGTGGCCTGGCTCAGGTGCAGCAAGCAACCCTGGCCACTGTGGCGCCTGGTATTGCCGAGGCGCTGATCGCCACTGCCATCGGTCTGTTCGCTGCGATTCCTGCGGTTATCGCCTACAACCGTTTTGCTGCCCGTGGCGAAATGCTGATCGGTCGTTACTACACCTTCGCCGATGAGTTCCAGGCGATTCTGCACCGCAAAGTCCACACCAGCGACGACTAAGCCTTAGGCACTCTTTACGAAAGGTTTTAAGCCATGGCCAGAATTCGCAACAGACGCAAGCCCGTCGCCGAGATGAACGTAGTGCCTTACATCGATGTGATGTTGGTACTGCTGGTGATCTTTATGGTGACCGCGCCCATGCTCAACCAGGGGGTCAAGGTCGATCTGCCGAAAGTCAGCAGTGAAGCCCTGCCGCAAGATAACAACGCGCAGGTGTTGACCATCTCGATCAAGGCCGACAAGACCTATTACTGGAATATGGGCACTGAAGTCGATGTCGACACAGTCCAGGACAAAGCGCTGACATTGGAAGAGATGACCCGGGCTGTGACGGCGATCATCAGCCAGAGCCGGGCCACCGGTAAGCAGGTTCAGGTGTTTGTGCGCGGCGACAAAACCGTTGATTACGGCACCATCATGGCGGCCATGGGCGGTTTGCAGCAGGCTGACGTGGGTAACGTCGGGCTGATCACTGAGGCCCCCTGATGCACGACCAGCGCGAACGCTCGCCTTCGGAAAGTCTGTTTTGGCCGGTTGTCTGGGCTGTAGGCCTGCACGTCATCATGTTTGCCATGTTGTTCGTCAGTTTCGCCTTTGCCCCGGATCTGCCGCCGGCCAAACCGGTGGTGCAAGCCACCCTGTACAAGCTGCAATCACAAAGCCAGGCCACCACTCAGACCAATCAGAAGATTGCAGGCGAAACCAAGAAAACCACCGCTCCTGTGTACGAAACCGAGCAGCTTGAACAGAAAAAAGCTGAGCAGGAAAAAGTAGCGGCCAAGGCTGCGGAACAAAAGAAAGCGCAAGAGGTTCAGAAAGCCCAAGAGGCCAAAAAAGCCGAGGCTGACAAAAAGGCTGCTGAGCAGAAGAAGCTCGCTGATGTAGCCAAGAAGAAAGCCGCGGATGAGGCGGCGAAGAAAAAAGCCGCTGAAGATGCAAAGAAAAAAGCGGCAGAAGAGGCGAAGAAGAAAGCCGCCGCTGAAGCTGCAAAGAAGAAAAAAGCGGATGACGCCAAGAAAAAGGCGGCAGAAGCGGCGCAGCGTAAAGCTGTAGAAGACAAGAAGGCTGCTGCATTGGCCGAGTTGCTTTCTGAGGATGTCGGGCGCCAGCAGGCAATCGCTGACACGGTCGGCGATGAAGTCGCTGGTAGCCTGGATGATTTGATTGTCATGCTGGTCAGCCAGCAATGGCGGCGTCCGCCATCTGCGCGTAATGGCATGAGTGTAGAAGTGCTGATCGAAATGCTGCCTGATGGCACCATTACTAACGCAAGCGTGACGCGCTCCAGTGGCGACTCGCCATTTGATAACTCTGCTGTACAGGCGGTGCGTAACGTCGGCCGTATTGCCGAAATGCAACAGCTGGATCGCGCCACTTTTGATCGCCTTTACCGGCAGCGTCGCGCTGTCTTCAAACCGGAGGATTTAGGTCTGTGAATACCCTGATGCGTATTGTTCTGCTCGGTCTGACCATACTGGTCGGCACCGTTCAGGCCGCTGATCCACTGATGATTGTTAATGGAACGGACCGTGCCACCCCCATCGCCGTAGTGCCGTTTGGCTGGCAGGGCGGCAGTGTGTTGCCCGAGGATATGGCTGAAATCATCGGCAATGACCTGCGCAATTCCGGGGTATTCGAGCCGATTCCTCGGCAGAACATGATCAGCCTGCCGACTCAGGCGGCTGAAGTGATCTACCGCGATTGGCAAGCGTTGGGGGCGCAGTACGTACTGGTTGGCAACATTGTGCCGAACGCTGGTCGTCTGCAGATCCAGTTCGCCTTGTTCAACGTCACCACTCAGCAGCAGGTCATGACCGGCAGCGTGGGTGGCGGTGTCGATCAGCTGCGTGACATGGCGCACCATATCGCCGACCAGTCCTTCGAGAAGCTCACCGGCGTTAAGGGTGCGTTCTCGACGCGTATGCTGTATGTAACAGCCGAGCGTTTTGCGGTTAACAACACCCGTTACACGCTGCAGCGCTCCGACTATGACGGCGCCCGTGCAGTGACTCTGTTGCAATCGCGCGAGCCGATTCTTTCGCCGTCGTTCGCTCCGGATGGTCGTCGTATTGCTTACGTCTCTTTCGAGCAGAAGCGTCCGCGCATTTTCGTGCAGCACATCGATACCGGTCGCCGCGAGCAGATCACCAATTTTGAAGGCCTGAATGGCGCGCCAGCCTGGTCGCCAGACGGTAACCGTCTGGCGTTCGTGCTGTCACGTGACGGCAACCCGGAAATCTATGTGATGGACATGGGCTCTCGCCAGCTGCGCCGTGTGACCAATCAGCCATCGATTGATACCGAACCATTCTGGGGTAAGGACGGTCAGACCCTGTACTTCACCTCGGATCGCTCCGGCAAACCACAGATCTACAAGACCAATATCAACGGCGGTTCGGCAGAACGTGTGACCTTTATCGGTAACTACAACGCCAACCCGAAACTTTCCGCTGATGAGAAAACCCTGGTGATGATCCATCGCCAGGATGGTTACACCGTGTTCAAAGTGGCGGCGCAAGACCTGCAGCGCGGCAATTTGCGGATACTTTCAGACACCAGTCTGGATGAGTCGCCTACTGTCGCGCCCAACGGCACCATGGTAATCTACGCCACCCGCCAGCAGGGCCGGGGAGTCTTGGTGTTAGCGTCCACCAATGGTCGCGTGAGGCTCCCTCTTCCTACCGCTCAAGGCGAAGTTCGAGAGCCTTCTTGGTCCCCTTACCTGAACTGATGCGGTGCTACACCTTTTTTGCTGTCTGAAATACTGCTTAACACACTGGGGTTCATTAGGAGTTACATGATGGAAATGCTGAAATTTGGTAAGTTTGCTGCCCTGAGCCTGGCTCTGGCCGTTGCAGTTGGTTGCTCCTCGAAAGGCGGCGACGCTGCTGGCGAAGGCGCTACCGATCCAAACGCTGGTTACGGTGCCAACACTGGCGCTGTTGATGGCAGCCTGAGCGAAGAAGCTGCTCTGCGCGCTATCACCACCTTCTACTTCGAATACGACAGCTCCGACCTGAAGCCAGAGGCCATGCGCGCTCTGGACGTGCACGCCAAAGACCTGCAAGGCAATGGCGCTCGCGTAGTTCTGGAAGGCCACGCTGACGAGCGCGGTACTCGTGAATACAACATGGCTCTGGGCGAGCGTCGCGCCAAAGCTGTGCAGCGTTACCTGGTACTGCAGGGCGTTTCGCCAGCTCAACTGGAACTGGTTTCCTACGGTGAAGAGCGCGCAATCGCCACTGGCAACGACGAGTCCTCCTGGGCTCAAAACCGTCGCGTCGAACTGCGTAAGTAATTCGATATGAGTACGTGCCGTCGTGCTTTAACCGTTTTGGCGCTCAGCCTGCCGCTTGCGGCGTGGGCTGAGGTTCCCGTGGTGGATAACAATGCCGGTTACGGCAGCAGTTACCCGCCTGCTGGTTACGGTACGTCCGGCACCTCCGTCGCGACAGGGGCTGCTGCCCCTGTCACGGCGCAGGGCATGCTGTTCAACCAGTTACAGCAGATGCAGGAAGAGATCGCGCAGCTGCGCGGTACGCTGGAAGAGCAACAGAATGAAATTCAGCGTCTGAAACAAGAAAGCCTGGAGCGTTATCAGGATCTTGATCGACGTGTGAGTGGTGGTGCAGCAGGTGCTGCAGTCGGCCAGAATTCTTCAACTGCCGGTGCAATTAATGTCGGTGGTACGCCTACTCCGCCAGCGGCGGGGCAGGCACAAGCGCCGGCCAGTAATGAGCCGGCCGATCCAGCAAAGGAAAAGCTGTTTTACGAAGCGGCCTTTGATTTGATCAAAGCAAAGGACTTCGACAAAGCCAGTCAGGCTTTTGCCGCTTTCCTGCGCAAATACCCCAACAGTCAGTACGCCGGCAACGCGCAGTATTGGCTGGGCGAGGTAAACCTGGCTAAGGGCGATTTACAGGGCGCTGGCCAGGCTTTTGCTCGGGTCAGCCAGACTTACCCGAGCCATGCCAAAGTGCCGGATTCGCTGTTCAAGCTGGCTGATGTCGAGCAGCGTCTGGGCAACAGTGACAAAGCCAAGGGCATTCTGCAGCAAGTAATTGTGCAGTACCCAGGCAGCTCGGCAGCTCAGCTGGCGCAGCGTGATTTGCAGCGCTTGCCTTAAGAGCTGAATGCTTGATCAAGAAACCCGCGTTTAGCGCGGGTTTTTTATTGGCAGCCATTACTGCTTTTCCCCCACGGGGTGGTTGCTGAGTAGCGTTAAAGATTTCCCAGATTTTTATGGTCAGCCATCCTGGCGGTCAGTCTCTGTCCGTCGCCGCGCGACGTTAAAAATTTCACCCTTAATCTATTTCGTATACAATCCGCGCCCCTTTTCCCGCAACGGAGGCGGACAGCCTGTTTAGCTGTCACGCCCGTGGCTGATATGCAAGATACCCTGCGCATTACCGAGATTTTCTACTCGCTGCAGGGCGAGACGCGCACCGCCGGCTTGCCGACGGTGTTCGTTCGCCTGACCGGCTGTCCGCTGCGTTGCCAATACTGCGACACCGCCTATGCCTTCAGTGGTGGCGAGATCATGTCTCTGGACGCCATCGCCCTGCAGGTGGCCGGCTACAAGCCGCGTTATATCTGTGTGACTGGTGGTGAGCCGCTGGCGCAACCTAACTGCATTCCTTTGCTCAAGCGTCTGTGTGATGCCGGATATGAGGTGTCACTGGAGACCAGTGGCGCTTTGGATGTTTCCGCTGTCGATCCGCGGGTAAGCAAGGTCCTCGACCTGAAAACCCCGGGCTCGGCCGAAGTGGCGCGTAACCGCTATGAGAATATTGACCTGCTGACGCCGAATGATCAGGTCAAGTTCGTGATCTGCTCCCGTGAGGACTATGACTGGGCGGTGAGCAAGCTGATCCAGTACCGCCTGGATCAGCGCGTTAGCGAAGTGCTGATGTCGCCGAGTCACCATGAGCTGGATGCGCGTTCGTTGGCTGAGTGGATCATTGCCGACAACCTGCCGGTTCGCCTGCAAATGCAGCTGCACAAGATTCTCTGGAATGATGAGCCGGGACATTGATATGAGCGATAAGAAAGCGGTAATTCTGCTGTCAGGCGGCCTGGATTCGGCCACCGTGGTGGCGTTGGCCAAAGCCGATGGCTACAGCTGTTACACCATGAGTTTTGATTACGGTCAGCGGCATCGCTCCGAGTTGCATGCGGCCGAGCTGGTGGCGCGGCAGTTGGGGGTGGTTGAGCACAAGGTGATCGGCCTGAACCTGAATGGCATGGGTGGATCGGCGCTGACTGATTCCAGTATCGAGGTGCCGGAAAGCCCGACCGAAGGCATTCCGGTAACTTACGTGCCAGCGCGCAATACGATTTTCCTGTCGCTTGCGCTGGGTTGGGCCGAGGTGTTGGGCGCTCGGGATATTTTTATCGGTGTGAACGCGGTGGATTATTCCGGTTACCCCGATTGCCGTCCGGAGTTTGTTGAGGCTTTCGAGCGTATGGCCAATCTGGCTACCAAGGCCGGTGTAGAAGGGCAGGGCTTTCGCATTCAGGCTCCACTGCAGGCCATGAGCAAGGCCGAGATCGTTCAGGCTGGCGTTCAGCAGGGCGTTGATTACGCGCTGACTGTCTCTTGCTACCAGGCTGATGATGAGGGCCGTGCCTGCGGTAAATGCGACAGCTGCCGTCTGCGTGCAGCGGGCTTTACTGCCGCCGGGTTGGTTGATCCCACTCGTTATTTCTAAAAAATTTTCCGCGAAGTGTTGAATTCCTGAATTAAATCAGTATCATGCGCCTCGCGTCGGGTCGTTAGCTCAGTTGGTAGAGCAGTTGGCTTTTAACCAATTGGTCGTAGGTTCGAATCCCACACGACCCACCATATTCCCTTCTTCGGAAGGTTAAAGAAGCCTGAAAGTTCTTATAAAAGAATTTTCAGGTTTTTTTTTATCCGTAATTTACTACCTGTGTCTGGCCGTAAGCTGTCTGCGCCGTGCCATGCAGGCGGTATACTCGCTGCACTGAAAGCATATTCAGAGCCTGATGACATGACCCAGATTTCCGAACGCCTGCTGGTACAAGCACACCTCGATGCCAAGCAGCCCAAGCCGCTCACGCCTGAGCAAGAGGCTTTTTACCGCAGCGAAATCGCCGCAGAGCTGAAAAAGCAAAATGCCGTACTGGTCGCACACTATTACTGCGACCCCGTGCTGCAGGCGCTGGCCGAAGAAACGGGCGGCTGCGTTTCCGACTCGCTGGAGATGGCCCGCTTTGGCAATCAGCACCCGGCGCAGACTGTGTTGGTGGCCGGCGTTAAATTCATGGGCGAAACAGCAAAAATCCTTAATCCCGAAAAGCGCGTGCTGATGCCGACGCTTGAGGCGACCTGCTCGCTTGATCTGGGTTGTCCGGTGGAAGAGTTTTCGGCGTTCTGCGATCAGCACCCACAACGCACGGTGGTGGTGTATGCCAATACCTCGGCGGCGGTGAAGGCGCGGGCTGATTGGGTGGTGACCTCCAGTTGCGCGGTGGAGATTCTTGAGCACCTGATGGATAACGGCGAAAGCATCATCTGGGCACCGGACCAGCACCTGGGGCGTTATATCCAGAACAAAACCGGCGCCGACATGCTGCTGTGGGACGGCGCCTGCATCGTCCACGAAGAGTTCAAAGCCAAGCAGCTGGAAGATATGAAGGCGCTGTATCCGGATGCCGCCGTGCTGGTGCACCCCGAGTCGCCGACAGCGGTGATCGATCTGGCCGATGCAGTGGGTTCTACCAGTCAGCTGATCGCCGCTGCGCAGCGTCTGCCGAACAAGACCTTTATCGTAGCCACCGACGCCGGCATCTTCTACAAGATGCAGCAGCTGTGTCCGGACAAGGAGTTTGTTGCCGCGCCCACCGCCGGCAACGGCGCTGCTTGCCGTAGCTGCGCGCATTGTCCGTGGATGGCTATGAATACTCTGCAGCGCACCTTGGAGTGCTTGCGTGAGGGTAGTAACGAGATATTCGTCGACCCGGCATTGATCCCCAAAGCGATCAAGCCGCTCAAGCGTATGCTCGACTTTACCCAGGCCGCGCGGCTCAAGCTGAGCGGCAACGCTTAAGCGAGCTGTATAAAAAAGCCAGGCATTTGCCTGGCTTTTTCGTCTCTAGGGCGCGCAGTGCTAGCGAAGCATCTGCTCGATGATGCGCTGTTCTTCCATCAGCTCGCGCTGCCTGGCGTCGATGCGTGAGGCTAGTTGGAAGTTATTGCTGGCGCGGCGCTTGGCAAAGTCGAGCTGTTCCAGGGCCTGGTTGTAGTCACCGACCAGGGCGAAGAATTCGCCACGGGCTTGGTGCAGGCCGATGGTATTGCCGCTCAGGCCGCGCACTTCGGCTACCTGATACCAGACATCCGGATCTTTGCCGCGACTTTTCAGCATGTCGTCGAGGGCGCGCTCGGCTTCCTGAGTGCGCACCTGCTTCATCAGCAGATCGATATGCGCCTGGTTGACGGGGTAATTGTTCGGATAAAGGGTCAGCAAGCGCGTGATCCGACTTTGTGCATCGCCTAGACGATTGGCTGCCATATCCAGTTCAACGTGCGCCAGGTTGTAGGTGACGTCGTTGGGGGATTTGGCGAGCAGGGGTTGCAACGCTTCGCGGGCTTCTTTGTGCTGTCCGCTCTTGATCAGCGCAATCGCCAAGCCATAGCGGGCGGCTTCCAGCTGCGGATTCTCGTCGAGCATGTTGCGAAAGCGTTTGGCGGCGACACCTGGGGTTTCTTCGTAGATCAGCTGCACGCGTGCGCGCATCAGCTGGTAGCGCACGCTGTCAGTGATCCCTGACGCGTTGTACTGCTCGGCGCGGTTGCGGGTGTCGGCGATGCGCGATTCCGACACCGGGTGAGTGAGGAGGAACTCTGGCGGCTTGCGATCGTAGCGGTACTGGCGCATCAGACGCTCGAACATGCTGGGCATGGCGCGCGGATCGAAGCCGGCTTTTTCCAGGTTGACCAGGCCGATGCGGTCAGCTTCCTGCTCATTTTGTCGAGAGAAGCGTCGTTGTTCCTGCATCGCTGCTGCTTGGGTCGAGGCGATGGCGGCGATGCCCAGGTCGCCAGCGCCAGCCGCCGCTGCGACGATACCAGCGAGCAGTCCGGCCATCACCGGGATCTGCATGCGCTGCTGTGCTTCTAGCCCTCGAGCGAAGTGGCGTTGTGACAAATGGGCCAGTTCGTGAGCCATAACCGAGGCGTACTCGGCTTCGGTCTGCGCATAGAGAAACAGGCCGCCGTTGACCCCGACAATTCCACCGGGCGCGGCAAAGGCGTTGATCTGTGGGCTGTTGAGCAGAACGAACTCCAGGCGTCGATCCTGCAGTTGGCTGGTTTCGCTCAGGCGATAGACGCTGGTTTCGACGAAGTCCTTGAGCTGTGGGTCGTCGAGCTGGCTGACCTGGCCGCGAACCAGGCTCAGCCAGGCGCGGCCCAGCTGGTGCTCTTGCTGTGGGGAAACGATGGCGGAACTGGCATCGCCAAGGGAGGGCAGGTCACTGGCCGTGGCGGGGGCTGCCAGCAGGCAGGCCAGCGTCAACAGGGTAGGGCGCAGAAGGCTCATGCACAAAGCTCGTGTCGAACAAAGGCGCTACTGTAGCTGGCTGGCGGCGGTGCTGGCCAGGGTTGTACGCCCTTGGGTATCCTTGCGGCCTTCCTGGAGTGGCTCAATGACTGATATGCAATGGCGTGCCGAGGACTTCGACGCGCAACTGGACGCCTGCGGGCTCAACTGCCCGCTACCTTTACTCAAAGCCAAGCTGGAGCTAAACCGCCTGGCCAGTGGCGCGGTGCTCAAGGTTGAGGCCACTGATGCCGGCTCGCAGCGGGATTTCCGTGCCTTCGCCAGCCTGGCCGGGCATAGTCTGTTGCGTGAAGAGGTCGATAGTGGTGTGTATCGCTATTGGCTGCGCAAGGCCTAGCAGCTGCGACGACAAGTGCGGTTCATAGGGATGCCTGTGAAGGCGCTGCCCAAGTAAGGAGTCACGATGTTCAAGGTGTTTCAGGATTGGTTGCATCGCTATTTTTCTGATGAGCAGGCGGTGGTGCTCGCGGTTTTATTGGTGTTGGGCTTTGCCGCGATCCTGAACCTAGGTGGGATGTTGGCTCCAGTGCTGACCGGCTTGGTGCTGGCGTTTCTGATGCAGGGGTTGGTGAATGCCTTTGAACGTCTGCGCTTGCCGCAAGTGGTGGCGGTGTGGCTGGTGTTTACCCTGTTTTTAAGCATGCTAGGGCTGTTTCTGTTGGTGTTGATGCCACTGCTTTGGCAACAGTTGAGCACCTTGTTCAATGAGCTGCCGCGCATGCTTGGCGAGTGGCAGTCGCTGTTTCTGCTGCTGCCGGAGCGATACCCGACGCTGATTACCGATGTGCAGGTGCTGCAGTTAATTGAGGGCGTGCGGGGTGAGGTTGGCAAGTTTGGCCAGTGGGCACTGTCGTTTTCCTTATCAAGCTTGCCGATGCTGGTCAGCATCATGATCTACCTCGTGCTGGTGCCGATTCTGGTGTTCTTCTTCCTCAAGGATCGCGAGCTGATCAGTGCGTGGTTTCGTGGTTATCTGCCGCGTGAACGTGCGTTGATCACTCAAGTGGCTGAGGAGATGAACAAGCAGATTGCCAACTACATTCGCGGCAAGGTGATCGAAATTATTATCTGTGGTGTGGTCACCTACATCGCGTTTGCCTACTTGGGGCTTAACTACGCCGCGCTGCTGGCCTTGTTGGTCGGTCTGTCGGTGGTAGTGCCATATATCGGCGCTGTGGTTGTCACTGTGCCGGTGGCGCTGATCGGGCTGTTCCAGTGGGGGCTTGGTGACCAGTTCATTTACCTGATGGTGGTCTACGGGATCATTCAGGCGCTGGACGGCAACGTCCTGGTGCCGCTGCTGTTCTCCGAGGCGGTCAATCTGCATCCGGTGGCGATCATCTGCGCCGTGCTGCTGTTTGGCGGCATGTGGGGCTTCTGGGGTGTGTTCTTCGCCATCCCGCTGGCCACATTGTTCAAGGCGGTGATCGATGCCTGGCCACGCAGTGAGCAGATAACGGCGTATTAATCTGCAGGCAATAAAAAGCCGGTCAATTGACCGGCTTTTTTGCGCGCGCGATTCAGGCTTTATTCAGTGCCTGGGCCGCGGCCAGTACCGCATCGACATGCCCGGGTACTTTCACGCCACGCCATTCCTGGCGCAATACACCTTCTTTATCGATCAGAAAGGTGCTGCGGTCCACGCCCAGGTATTCCTTGCCGTAGAGCTTCTTCAGTTTGATCACATCGAACAGCTGGCAAACGGCTTCATCTTTGTCAGAGATCAGCTCGAAGGGGAATTCCTGCTTGCACTTGAAGTTCTCGTGGGACTTCAGGCCGTCGCGCGAAACGCCGAAGATCAGCGTGTTGGCTGCCTGAAAGGCCGGGTATTGGTCGCGAAAACCCTGGCCCTCGGTGGTGCAACCCGGCGTGCTGTCCTTCGGGTAAAAGTAGATCACCACTTGCTGGCCTTTGAGTGCGGACAGCTTTACGGTCTGGCCGCTGGTGGCTTCTGCCTGAAAATCTGCAACCGGGGTGTCGAGTACTACGGCCATATCGTGCTGCTCCTTTATGGGTTCTGCGGACGCCAGGGTTCAATCAAGGCGTCCAGATTCAACGCATCGGCAAAGTCGAGGAACTGATCACGCAACCAGCTGATCTGCGTGCCGGCTGGTAAAGTCACGGTCAGGGTGGCGTTGAGCATGGTGCCGCCGGTCTGCGGTGCCTGGTAGGTGTCGCAGGTGAGGTTTTCCAGTTCGACGTGATGGTCGAGAAAGAACTGGCACAGCTCATTAAGGATGTCCGGGCGGTAGGCCGAGCTGACATACGCCACATAAGGCAGCGCCTGTGGGCGGCTTTCCGAGGCGGCGCTGCGAATCACGTTGACCGAGAAGCTGTGCTTCTTCGCCAGCGCCGGCAGGCTTGACTCCAAGCGAGCCAGTGCATCCCAGCTGCCGGATATCTGCAAGACCAGTGCGCTGTACTCACCATGTCGGCTGAGGCGAGTACTGACCACGGCGCAACGGTTCTCGTGACTGGTGCGGCAGAGCACGTTGGTCAGCTCCATGGCGTTGGGACCAAGGGCGCTGATAAGCAGGAATTGTTCGCGAACTGGGGGGGTGGACATGCAGCCTTCCTAAACAATAAGCGGTCGGACTGTTTATACAGCACCGATCAAAGCCGGAAGGGTAGCGAAAAGCACCGCTCAGGGGAATGCCGGCAGGGCTTGGCGATGTGGAATGTGCCGCGTTTGCCTGAGAAAGATTGTATACGCGTTGCCGAGGTACTTCGCTTGTGCAAGGCAGGTGGCCCCAGTACCATTACCGCTCTCTTTTTCCGGCAGGAGCGGTTGCATGATTGCGGGCAGTATGGTGGCACTGGTTACGCCCATGGATGCACAAGGTGGTCTTGATTGGGACGGCCTGAGCAAACTGGTGGATTTCCACCTGCAAGAGGGCACCAACGCCATCGTCGCGGTCGGCACCACAGGTGAGTCCGCCACGCTGGACGTGGGTGAGCACGTAGAAGTGATCCGTCGTGTGGTCGATCAGGTTGCCGGACGTATTCCCGTCATCGCCGGTACCGGTGGCAACTCCACCCGTGAATCAGTCGAACTGACCCGCGCTGCTAAAGATGTCGGCGCCGACGCCTGCCTGCTGGTCACCCCGTATTACAACAAGCCGACTCAGGAAGGCTTGTACCTGCACTTCCGCCATATCGCCGAATCGGTTGCCATCCCGCAGATCCTCTACAACGTGCCGGGCCGTACGGTCTGTGACATGCTGCCGGAAACCGTTGAGCGTCTGGCCAAGATCGACAACATCATCGGTATCAAGGAAGCCACCGGCGACCTGCAGCGCGGCCAGGAAGTTCTGGATCGCGTGAGCAAGGATTTCCTGGTCTATTCCGGCGATGACGCCACCGCCGTTGAGCTGATGCTGATGGGCGGCAAGGGCAATATCTCGGTAACCGCCAACGTCGCCCCGCGCGCGATGAGCGATCTGTGCGCAGCAGCCATGCGCGGTGAAGCGGCGATTGCCCGCGCCATCAACGACCGCTTGATGCCGCTGCACAAGGCGCTGTTTATCGAATCCAACCCGATTCCGGTGAAATGGGCTCTGCATGAAATGGGTTTGATGCCAGACGGTATCCGTCTGCCACTGACCTGGCTCAGCCCACGTTGTCATGAACCGCTGCGTCAGGCCCTGCGCCAGTCCGGCGTATTGGTTTAATTGAGGAATTACTACGCATGAAGCGACTCACCGGACTCTCTGCCCTGGCCCTGATCATCGCTGGTACCAGCGGTTGCGGCTGGATCTATGGCGAAAACGGCTATTTCCGTGACCGTGGCAGCGACTACCTCGAAGCCCGTCAGACGGCCACGATGCAAATGCCGCCAAACGTCGACGCCAAGCGTATCGACCCACTGCTGCCCGTGCCGCAGCAAGTTGCCACCACCACCGATACCGGCGAATTTACCGTGCCGCGCCCGCAAGCTCTGGCTGTGGCCGGTGATGCCAGCGAGTTCAGCCTGCAAAAGAGCGGCGAGTCGCGCTGGGTTGTGGCGCAGCGCGTACCGGCCGAAGTCTGGCCTGTGGCGCGTCAGTTCTTTGCTGACAACGGCTTCCAGATTGCAGAAGAGCGTCCGCAAACGGGCGAATTCAGCACCTCCTGGCAGCGTTTTGATGCCCTGTCTGAATCCATGACCCGTCGTCTGAGCAGCCGCGTATCCGGCGTGAATCCAGATGCCGAAACCCGCGTGCGGGTGCGTATCGAGCCAGGCGTGCAGCGCAATACCAGCGAAATCTTCGTGGTCAGCGCCGAGCGTCCAGCTGGCAGCACCGCCGATGTTGCTTTCACTAACCGTAGCAGCAACCCAAGCCTGGATGCCGCGCTGCTCGATGAAATGCTCGTGACCCTGGCGCGCAGCGCCGAGCAGGGTGGTTCGGTCTCCCTGCTGGCTGCTCGTGATTACGATGCTCCGAACCGCGTAAGCCTGTCCGAAGACGGCAACGGTAACCCGGTGCTGAGCCTGGGTGCTGATTTCGACCGTGCCTGGTCCGGTGTGGGTCGCTCCCTGGAAATGGCAGATGTGCGCATCGACGACATCAACCGCAGCCTGGGTGTGTACTACATCAACCTGGCCGAGCGCGCGCAGAAGCCGGACGAAAAACCTGGCTTCTTCGGTAGCGTATTTGGCAGTGCGCCGAGCAAGGAAGAAATCGACGCCCGTGCCGAGCGCTATCAGGTACGTCTGACCGCCGTTGGCGACAGCGTGCAGGTCACCGTGGAAAAAGACCTCAACACCATTGCCCCCGCCGACGTGGCGCGCAAGGTGCTGGACCTGATCCAGGAAAACCTTGGCTGACAGCAGGAAACTGCTGCACCGGCAACACCAATAGGCGAAACCCGGCGGGTTTCGCCTGTTTTGTTTACCAACGGCGGAAATTCCGACATGAGCACAGCCACCACCCTGAGTCTGAAGAAAATCTATTCGGGCAAAGTCCGTGATCTATACGAAATCGACGACAAACGTATGCTGATGGTCGCCACCGACCGCCTTTCGGCATTCGACGTGATCCTCAACGAGCCGATCCCGGAAAAGGGCAAGATCCTCACCGCCATCTCCAACTTCTGGTTCGACAAGCTCAAGGATTTGGTGCCCAACCACTTTACCGGCGACAAGGTTGAAGACATCGTCCCCGCCGCCGAACTGCCTCTGGTGGAAGGCCGCGCGGTAGTCGCCAAGCGCCTCAAGCCAGTCGCGGTGGAAGCCATCGTGCGCGGCTATATCGTTGGCTCCGGTTGGAAGGAATACCAGAAGAGCGGCACCGTTTGCGGCATTCAACTGCCTGCGGGCCTCAAAGAAGCGGCCAAACTGCCGCAGCCGATCTTCACACCCTCGACCAAGGCTGCCGTGGGCGATCACGACGAGAACATCAGTTTCGAGCAATGCGAAGCGATCATCGGCGCCGAGCTGGCCGCCAAAGTGCGCGACACCGCCATTGCCCTGTACAGCGCAGCGGTGGAATACGCCGCCACACGCGGCATCATCATCGCCGACACCAAGTTCGAATTCGGCCTGGACGAAGACGGCACCCTGACCCTGATGGACGAAGCCCTAACACCGGACTCCAGCCGCTTCTGGCCGGCGGACAGCTATGTAGAAGGCACAAACCCGCCAAGCTTCGACAAACAGTTTGTGCGTGACTGGCTGGAATCCACCGGCTGGAACAAAGAGCCGCCAGCCCCAGCAGTGCCCGCCGACGTCGCGCAGAAAACCGCCGACAAATACCGCGAAGCCCTGACGCGTCTCACCGTCTAAGCCGCAGCAATACGCGCGTAAGCGCGACACAGAGGGGCGCTACGGCGCCCCTTTTTGTGGGCGACTGTTTAGCCTCCCGTCAGTCAGGTTCCGCAGTTGCTCACAGCCTTTGATCGCAAGCATCTGAAAGTATGTGAAAAATTTCAAAACTGGGGTTCGCCAAACGCACTTCACCTGTTATCATTCGCGCCGCTACGGGAAGATGCCGGAGTGGCCGAACGGGACGGATTCGAAATCCGTTGTATCAGCGATGGTACCTAGGGTTCAAATCCCTATCTTCCCGCCATATCGAAATACTCTAAGCCCCTGAAATCTTTATAGATTCCAGGGGCTTTTTGTTTAATTGGTTTGGCGTTTGGGCAAAATTTGGACAAAACCACTTCGCCTCAGTCCGCTCTAAACCGCTTCTAGCCATCAAAATCCCATCATCTTTGAGACTGAGTGGGCCATGCTTTTTGTGTCGCGCGGTATCCAGCGTCCATAGTGCTTCTTAACCATCGTTGTATCGGTATGCCCTAGCTGGCGGGCGACCCACTCCATGGGTACAAAACTAGATAAAGCCTGACTGGCAAACGTATGCCTGCTTTGATTGGGTCCCCGGTGAGCGATTCCGCAGCGCTTGAGGTGTCCTTCGAACCACGCATTAAGGGTTTGACCACTCCAGGGGATTCCACTGACCGAGTTACGAAACAGGAAAGTAATCTTCTCCTTCTTACGGATTATGTTGTCCCTTTGGACCACTTCTATCTCGATTGCTTCTTGCTGGCCAAGTGCAGCACTGATTTCTCTTAGCATCTCAAGCGCTGGTGCGATCAGTTCGAGGGTTCTTGCTCGAGAACGCTCTTTGGGAACCTTATATTCCTGTGCAACGCGAGCGCGCCTGACATGAAGTGTGCCCTTTTCTAAATCGATATCCTCCACAGCCAGGGCGATTAGTTCTGACACTGAAAGTCCTGCCCAGCAGTTGAAAACGATCATTCGTACATCGGGCAACCTTTCAGGATCGCCCAGAGCAAGACGCTTTAGCTCATCTCTTGTAAACGGAAAGGCTGATTCCAAATCAGCATCGCGCTCTATATTGCTGATTCGTTCAAGTGGATTAGATGCGATCACTCCGTCCTCGAAAGCATCTGTCCAGACGCCGCGAACGACAGTGAATACGTCATTAACCGTTTTGGGCGAAAGGCCGCTTTTGAGCAAGTATGCTTGGAGCAACTCAAGGTCGCTCTTGGTGATGTCCGATATTCGCCTTAGCCCCATTCGTGTCAGCAGATGTTTTGCCTTACTTCTATAATTTATATAAGTGCAGCTCGCTCTTTTTGCCTTTTGTACTTCTAGCCAACGCTGAACTCCATCCTCGACTGTGCGTTTTTTGTTTGCCCCCTCTATACCTGTAAATCGTGCGGCACATGGTGAGTCCGGAAAGTGAGCTAAATAGTCGAAACGTCCCTCTTTAATTTCGGTCAGGATGGTTCGACGCTTGTTATCGGCATAGGCAATAGCTGCTTTGTTTATCTTGACGATTCCGCGCAGAGGTTCTCTGTATCGTTTGCCATGCAGCATGAACGAGATCCGTAGCTGGTTACCGATATGCTCTACGCCTCTTGGTAGCTTATCAGTCAAAGCACCCCTCCTAACCAAGCTTCTATTGCTTTGCGATTAAAAACAATTCTCCGTGCTGGATCCCATCGCCAATGCCGACCTTCTAACCAGAGGCCATTGGCACGATATTTTCTGGCGGCCTCTGTACTGATCCCGAATACCGGGCCCAGCAGCTCCTGCCGGAACCACTCTCCAGGGCAAATCATTTTTTTATCATTCTCCGAACTTCTCATTTTTGGATTTCTCCTTAGTCATCTGTTTCCACTGATGCTGGAGAAATAAAAGGGGTTTGGGGGGGCTATCCGGTCCCGTTTTGGGTACAGATAGACGAGGTCAGCACCTTTTGTGGTTACTAAGTGATACCCAGCTTGCCTGAGTTTCAGAAAATGCAAGGCATGGGCTTGGGTATGGGCGAGTGTTTGGTTTGTGTTGGCGTATGCACATCAATGTTGTGGGTGGCCGAGTGAGGTTTTTGAGGGGGAGGACTAGAGCGGACGAGGGCTTGTAACCAGGTGGTCCAACTTCGCCTATCACAATTTTGGCGCTGCTATCTAGCCCCAGGGGCGGGACGTAATTCAGCACAAAACAGCTATTGACGAAGCCAATAATCTGCAGGAGGGCAATCATTGAGTTGGTACTTGCCCTACTTAAATACAGATGTGGGCGAGGCCTTATGAAAAAGTTCCGCAGATTGATAATTGATACTTACGAAATTCCACTGTTAAAAATTTTTCCACTGACAAAGTCTTTGAGTTGGCTTGGGGGAGGGCCGTGGAGAACTCTAGTTGATCATACTGTTCTAGCTCGCAGACTAACGACTGTGCGTAGAACAATTGTTTGTCACGTTATTTTTCGCGTATTTGGGTTTGCTAATTCTATTGCTGTGGCGGGTGCACAATGAGCATTCGTGCATACAAGTGGGGTTGGGGGAAAAAGCTGAAGCCAACTAGTAAATTAATTCTGTTAGCTCTTTCTGAAAGCGCTGATGGCCACGGAGTTTGTTGGCCGAGGATTAAGCGAGTAGCTAAGATGTGCGATGTGTCTGTACGTACGGTGCAAAGAACCATTAAGGAACTAGAGGAAGGAGGGTTTCTGAGCGTTTCCTATCGTTACTGCATAACGGGGCGTCAAATGTCCAGTGTCTATACCCTTCGGCTAGATAACCAGTCCACAGAGCTTCTGTCAGTGTCGCCGGTGAGTCGAGATGTGGTTGGTTGCGACATTTTGGCGGGCACGGGGGTGGCAGATGAACAGCATGGGGGGGGTGACGCGAGCTTGTCGTGCCAACAACCACTACATGAACAACCATTTGAACCCGAACGGCGCTTTGAGTTGCCTAGTTGTCTGAGTGGCGAGGACAGGCGTTCGATAGACCGTATGTTGGAGAAGCTCCTTGATTCAGAAGCTAGGCAGGTTGTATCCCTGCTGACGAGGGCGTTAAAAGGGCGGAAAATTCGAGGTGCGCCAGCTGCATGGGTCCTTGGTGTAATAAATAATGGGGGATACAGAGCTACATCTGGGGATGCTGAGGGCGACTACGTAAGGAAAATGATAGAAAAGGGACTTTCTCCTGAGTTAGCTGAGCAAATTGCAGGGCGGACTGTAAGTTAGCATGCTGAATCGGCCTTGGTTTTGTAGGCGCTCGATTACCGCTTTCTGCCCGTCTCCACCGGCCGCTTTGGGTCGATAGGAGCCTTTTGAATCAGGCAGCTATCGGCCAAAAGCGGACTGATCAAACCTTGCCTGAGGGTGCCTCCTTTGAGGCTTCGAGATCTCTAGGAAAATCGGGGCGATTCAGTTGGCCATAGCCAGAGCTGCCATCTCCACGAAGTCGTCGAACTCTTACCTGATATTGCAGTGTCGGCTTGCCGATTCGGGCAGCTTGATCAGATTTTTACGGTGCACGCCCGGGCCTTGGCCGAGTAATAGCCTTGCTGCGGCGGTCATATGATCACAGAGGACAGATATGCGGGGTTGTTGCTGGCATCTATCGAAAAGCCAAGCGCCGGGTGCTACAGAGCAGCTTCTGGAATATACCCAGCGCGCGAACAAAGTTACTATCCCTCGTCATTTAGGGTTGAAGAGCGAGGGAGAGCGAAGTGCACTTTTCGGTAAAGCGTCGTGACAAATTGCAAGGGCACTCTGACCTCCCAGTTACCGTGAAGGTGCAGACCTACGACGAAGATCTGGCGGAGGAGGATGAATTCGAGAAGCAGATACTTGATGGGGAGATTGTGACATTCGAGTTCGACGCGCATGAGTTCGATGTGACCTGTTTTGTGGGCGAGTGGCAGTTAGACGTATGGCCAAGCCTGACGGCCGATGATAAAGACACCCTGACCTTTGGCATCAAAAAGTCGAATATCGATGTGATTCGCTACCATGAATCTGATGTTAAGGCGGCGCTGGAGACAAAGCAGAAGCTGGAACGAGAGGCCGAGCAACAGCAGGTTGCCGCTCTCAAGCAGCACGCTTCGCAGATTATTGACCGCAAGAAAGTAACCATTGCTGCGCTTCTAGCGCTCTTTATTCTCGCGCCTGCAGTCTTCGGCTCTCTCATGGCCCACGATCAACACAACGAGGCCCTGAGGAACTTTTTGATTGTGGTTGCCCTAGTAGCTTTCTGCGTAGTTGGTTACATCGCGATCTCTTCTGGACTGCACGACAACCGCTGCGATAAATGCAACTCCAACCTAGTCCGCATCTTCAAGACTGATGAGAAGTTCAGGGGGACATACTCCAGTCAGGAGCATGTGATGGATCGCAACACTAGGGAGATGTCATGGAGGCAGGTGGTGAAAACAGACTTCGATATCAGTGATTACTACTGTTGCGACCTGTGCAAGCATCAGTGGACCAATAGGTATATCCGGACCACATCCGCTAACTGACGAAAGCTGAATTGCTCCTCGCTTTGTAGGCGCATCCGAGTGGCTGCTTATGGTCGATTCTGTTGAAAAAGTAGCGACCTCCCCATGCCGTTGGCAAAATTGCTCTGTCAGCGAGCATGGGGGCGAACAGCATGATGGGACAGTTACCGGGAGGACAGCAGCGCCTGTTCTACTCGTTCAATCTGGAAGATCACGTCCCGGGCCAACACCTCCTGCGCAGCATCGACCAGTGCCTGGATCTTAGTGATCTGCGTGCCTACCTGGCGGATTTCTATAGCCCCATCGGGCGTCCCTCGATTGACCCGGAGTTGATGGTGCGCATGCTGGTCGTCGGCTACTGCTATGGCATTCGTTCCGAGCGGCGATTGTGCGAAGAAGTGCACCTGAACCTGGCCTATCGCTGGTTCTGCCGGCTGGGCCTGGAAGACGAAGTCCCCAATCACTCGACCTTCTCGAAGAATCGCCATGGCCGTTTTCGTGACAGCGATCTATTCCGCTGGTTATTCAATGAGGTGCTGCGGCGCTGCATGACAGCCGGCCTAGTCAAGGGTGAAGGTTTCGCCGTCGACGCCAGCATCATCAAGGCTGATGCCAGCCGGCAACGTGGGGTGGCGGGAGATGAGGTCGATTGGAACGATCCAAAGCTCAGCAGCCGCGCCGTGCGCGAGTACCTCGAAGCCCTTGATGAAGAGGCGCTGGCTGAAGCTCTTCCCAAGAAAATTTCGCTCACCGATCCTCAGTCCCGTTGGACAGCAGCGCCAGGCGGCCCGGCCTACTTTGCCTACTCCACGAACTACCTGATCGACACTGAGCACGGCGTGATCATGGATGTGGAAGCTACCCCGGCGCACCGTACCGCCGAAGTCGATTCGACTAGAACGATGGTCGAGCGTGTCGAAGCGCAGTTCGACCTCACACCGGAACGCCTTATCGGCGACACCGCTTATGGCACTGCCCCGATGCTGGCGTGGATGGTCGAAGAGAAGGACATCGAGCCGCATGTGCCGGTGTGGGACAAGACTGAGCGCAAAGACGACAGCCTCTCCAGTAACGACTTTCACTGGAATCAGGAAGCCAATGAATACCGCTGCCCAGCCGGCAAACCACTACGCAGTGAATGGCGCGCCTTCACCCATAAAAGATCGCGGGTGACCAAGGCCAACACCATCATTTATCGCTCCAGCCAAACCGACTGCACCGCCTGTCCTTTGAAAGCGAAATGTTGCCCCAATACGCCGAATCGGAAGATCGTCCGCAGCATCCATGAGGCTGCCCGCGATGTGGCCAGGCGCATCGCCAAGACACCGGAATACCTCGTCTCTCGCTGCGAACGAAAAAAGGTGGAGATGCTGTTCGCCCACCTCAAACGGATCATGAAACTCGACCGTTTACGACTGCGTGGCCTGACAGGTGCCACTGACGAATTCACTTTGGCGGCGACGGTGCAGAACCTGCGACGCATGGCCAAGCTTTTGCCTCAAGGGCCACCGCTCACAGGATAGGTAAGCCTGCTGCGGGCAGAAACCCTCAAATTAACCCTCAAACCTGAGCAAGGACGCTCAGTGAAACGCCGAAAGGCAACTTGAAGTGGCTTGCAGCCACTTCGGCAGCAGGCACACCTGATCTGCTGGCTGCCGTCGAAACCTACTTTTTCAACAGAATCGGTCGAATGCAGCCCTTCATGACCCCAGCTGACGGCTAGTGCTAGATTGTCGGATACGTCATGAGATTCTTGGGTGATTTAGTGGTGTTCGGCTTCCAAAAGAGTCTTTCTATCTGGTTTCGGTTGGCCGTAGGTTGGGTAGATCAGCATTTTTCAGAGAGGGGCGTATGCTGGAGGCATTATCAATCCATCGAGCTGGATCATGGGGGTAGCATGGAACCTGTTGGTTACTTTATTTTGGGTACAGTATTGGCGGTTGCTTTGATCGGAACCGTAGGTTTTTTGTTCGCTAAGCTGCTTGAACGTAGACTAAATAGCCAAAAGCCTTGAGCTGCAACACTGCAGGCATTTCAGGTGCCATAGGCACCTTTAAACAGTTTTCCTCACCGACACTGGGACAGTAAGGAAAACAGCTTTTCATTAGCCCCGTGTCGTTCTATATAGATTCGTGTTGCACTGATTGCATGCATGTATTCGGCGTTTGTCATTACGTGCCTCAAGACCATACTGCCGGATGCTGCATGACCTGCAGTGCAAGCATTGAATGCGGCTCAATTGAGTTTTCCGAGCGTACTCTTCAATAGTAGGGAAGCGCAGCCATTCTTCGTGCTTGCGCTTCCTTAGGTCGCCTGCGAGCCAATCGGCGAGAAGGGCGCAACCCACTATGAATATGATGAATGCAGCGATTACATACATGAGTTTGGCTCCTTTGTTTTTGGCGTTTTTCTAGATTCAATATTCGCGTTCTGCACTTATTCGTCCTCGTCCTCTTCTGCCCATCGCTGATGAATACGCCGGCTAGCTGCTACCTGAGCAGGTAACAGCGGTAAGAAACCGTTATTCGTCGGGATGTGAGGGGCTGTCAGCCATGCTAGGAAAAGATACTTTCCCGGGTTTATCAGGAATTGTGAGAGCGTAATGCCGAGCTTTTGCTGTATCTGAGCATCGATGTAAACCGATGACCAAGCATTCAGGTGAACCTGTTGGTCGGGGGTAAAAGTGATTTGTTCTTCGAGTGACATGGGTATGGCTCCGTTTGGGTTACGGTTCCAGTTTCCCCATTATTTTGAATATGCAAGCAGCCTGGGAATACACTCCCAGGCTTGGCCATTTCGATGCAAACTTGCCAATTTGCAGTGCCACAGACGTCGTGACAGTTAGCGTTTACGGCTCAACGAAAAGTAGCTTTTGTCCCTGGTTTAGGATTGACCTAGCGGAAACCCCTTGCAGGCCAGGGTTATAGATGTAGAACCAGGATGGCAACGCCTTAGACATCTCAGTAATCAATCGGATGTGTTCTGCATTTGCAGGTGTTCCCCAGGCATCCAAGAAAATAGGGCCATAAGCCATACCGTATTCCGGCATAAATGAAGGGGCTGGCGCCAGGCTTGGGGAATGGTCGGCAATCAGATCGTATAGTTGGGCATAGGTCTGTATCAAACCACCTTCACCGAATGGTTGGCCGAGCACATGCCTAACCTTGGTCGAAAGTAACTTTTCCCGGCCATGCTCATCCTTGCTGTAAACATCCGCGCGCGCCTCTATATAGGCCTGTGAAGCGGCAGCCACAGCATTCCTTGGAGTGGATGCCAGGCTTTCAGGCACCCATGCGGCGATTTGTATTCGCGCGGTAGGGCTCCCCGGAGTTAATCCACTCAACAGCAACATTGTTGGATCTCCGGATGCAATCAGCTGTGCAGCGCCGCTCACTGAGTGATCAAGATTGCGACCGCTAGACCCAGTCACTGCAAAGGTTTCTTCATGCTCGGTGCGTGACATGTCATAGGCAGGAATGCTCATCGCATCCGCTATTTGCAATGCCACTGATGGTGTACCGGTTCGAGGGAGCAGGCCGCAACCGCTCAGGACGGTTATGAAAACGGCAGTTAGGATAGTTCGGGACATGGCGCACCTAGGCTGACAAAGTATTAATGAAGGTAGAGAGACGCGACTTTCAAGCGCGCAGCATTGGCCACAGAACGGTGCTGGTGAGCAGGCACACACATGTCCATGTCGCTAGCGGTAACCTCAGCAACTTCATGGATTCGTGGAGCGGGATTAATAGCCGTCGGTGCTTGTAGCCTTTGAAGAGAAACACAGCCCATGCCAGCGGGGCCGATTGAAAAGACAGGAGTAAGGCGAGTCGCCACAAGGCTATTTCAATCAATTGAGGTGCTGACGTTGATGGGGGATATTCCAAGTAACCCAAACGAATTGTCATTGCTGATACCACGATCACAATCGACTGGCTGCTGTAGAGCAGATGTCTCCAAAGTGCTGCGCGAACTTCTTCTGATGTTCTGTACATGATTGATGGCCTCAACAAATAGGGCCTTCAGGTGAGCATGACTTCTCGGATATGCAACCCGCTCAAGAGTGCTGGTTTTGGTGCCATGACCAGATATTTTCAGAGTTCGTACTGAATTTTAAATGAGGGTGAGTCGCTCGCGCGGTTTTGGCGGCGATCATACAGTCGGGTGGTGCTGATGCTCGCGTGTCCAAGCCAGTGCTGGACTTGAGCAATATCTGCGTTGTTTTCTAACGCATTGGTAGCCGCAGTAACACGCAGGCCGTGTACGCCTAATCCAGCCACATCTATTCCGGCTTGCAGCGCGTAGTGACATACAAGCTTATAGATGCCATCAGCGCTCAGGCTCCTGCCAGCTTTGCTGCCTCGAAGGCTTGTAAACATAAAGCAGCTTTTGTCTCTCTCGACGCAAGCACCTCCTAGGTACTGATTGATGCTGTTCTCTGCATCACCGTGAAGAGGGATGTATCGCAATCGGCCACCTTTGCCGTGGATTCGTAGATGCAGCAAACCATCCCGCTTCTGCAGGTCGCACACGCGTAGAGAAGCAACTTCTTGGCGCCGCAGGCCGTGATAAAGCAGCACCGCCAAGATGGCCCTGTCTCGTAAACCTTTTGCTGAGTGCAGGTTGGGGGCGTCGAGAAGTAACTTTGCCTGGGCGCTGCTCAAAGCAGGGGTCTTGCCCTCGTAGTATTCAGTTCGTGGACGTTTGATCCCGTGGACAGGGTTGCGTGTGTAGCGCGGATCTCGTTCGATCAGGTAGTCGAATAAGCATGCCAAAGCTGCAAGTTTTCGCCGGCGTGTGGCTGTGGTTAAACCTGATTTTTCTAGGGCTGCGCGCCAAACCAGTACATGCCCACGTGATATTTCAAGTAAGTCCTCGACTGAGCGCGCGCCGACTAACGCAAAAAAGTCCCGGATATCGGAACTGTAGGCGCGCCGTGTCTGCTGGTTGTCGAGGTTAGCGAGCCATTCAGAAACCAAACAAATAACGGAGGAGGGCGCCTCAATCAGCTCCTTATGATTGTTGGCCCAAAGTCGCTTTTCTGACTGCATAACCGGTCACGCCCTTTTCGCTAAAGTGACTTTGTCGCTGGTTAAATCGATAACGGCAACAGCTCTTGATAACGTGTTTTATCGAGAGTTTTCGCGATGCTGGCTCGTTACCAAGCAGGCTCAGCAATGCTCGTAACAGCTGACCATAGGGGGTGGGTTATGCAAGTGTCGGGAAGGAGTGTTGCGGGCAGGTTTGGAATCAATCCGATTCGTAGAGCTTTGATGGCGGCGGTTAATTAAGCGCGAAGGGCAGTCGCTTTTATGTGCTGTGCGGCTCTGATACGAAAAATGTATCAGAGCCGCAGTGCAGCTACTTAGCAGTGGATCTCATCCTGGAGGCTCTCAAGCTTTTCCTGTGCGTGCAAAATGCGACGAATAACGCCGAGTTTTGGTTCGAACTCGAGAAAAATTTCTTTTTGCTCAGCAGTGAGCTCAATGCCGAAATCTTCGAGCGTGTGATCCAAAATGACCTCGTTAGAGTCGTTCACGTCATCCAAGAAATCGATGTAGAGGTTGCCATCCGTCCCAGTGGTCGAAATTTTCCAGTGAGCGATAATTTGACCGTCTTCATCAGTTTCGGTGCGAAGTCCAAAACAGATTGGGTCGATACCCACAGTATGAATTTTCATGCTGACGGCCTCGCAGATACCTTTAGTCACGAGGTTAATTGCATTTTTAATCATTTTTCACTTCCTATTTGGTTATCAACAAGCATGCCGATCAGCATTGCTTGAAATCATGATGCCGAAGGAAAACGTTGAAAAATGGCCTATTGCGTACCGTTCGTGGGTCAGGTGACGGAGGAAATCTTGAAAAGTAGCTTTGTAATAACAGAAGGTTTTGCTGATGCCTCGCATACGATAGCTAGCCTGTTCAAGAATGTGCACCTGGTCGTCGCTTAGCGGGCGGTGGCCTGCGTTCTCGTAGGCCTGGTTGTCGAACTTCTTCAACCCCAGGCCCAAGCGGGCGGCGGCGCAGTCGCGGCCACCGGGGTAGGCACAGATAACAGCGCTGATGACCTTGCGGCGGCTATCAAGAATCGGGCGTTTCATCTTCTCGTTTTCCCCTTGAGCCCGCCGCACTACTGTGCGACTACGCCTTCTTTGATGCCGAGGGCTACAGCAACGCGGTGTGCTTCACCTCGCTTTCCTTTCTTCGTTCCTGCCAGCACTTGGTAGGTAGTGGCGTGGTCGAGGCCTTTCTCGTCGGCAAACTCTTTTATGGATTTGCCCTGTTCATCGAGCCAGGCCTTTGCTTGTGCTGGAGTACGGGTCGCGTGCATGATTCAAAACCATTCAAAAGCGTTCAATTGGCCACAGAGTGCCACTCATGCGAGTGGTGTAAACGGGATTATCTATTCAAATGAGTGGAATTGGTGAGCGGCTGCGTGAGGAAAGAGAGCGTCTTCGGCTTTCTCAAGCTGCTTTTGGCGAGATTGGCGGTGTTAAAGCTAATGCCCAGGGGAAGTACGAAAGTAGCGAGCGCTTCCCCGGTGCCGACTACCTAGAGGCGGTGGCTGCTCATGGTGTGGACGTTTTGTATGTCGTGACTGGCGAACGCAAACCGCTGCCGTCTGCAAGCCTCACTGTTGAAGAGTCCTCTGTATTGACGCATTTTCGCGTCCTACCCGAAGCCGACCGCGCCGCTATGGCCCGGATGGCTGCTGCCATGGCTGAGATGAACCTAAAGACTAGTTAGCGGAAAAATGAGGAGTAGGGATGCTCAAGTTCATTTATACCAACGCCAAAGGGGAAACCGCTGAGTGGACACTGACTCGTTGGCGAGAGAACAGCCTGTATATCCAGGGGCGCTCTGAAACTGACTATATTCCCCGTACCTTCCGAAAGGATCGTGTGCAGCGATACCTCAGTGGTGAAGAGCAACTGTTGTTCGAAAAAGCCTCTCCGGCCCCTCAACCTCTTCCGAAAGCTGCACTTGATCAGCGCCCGCAAATTCTTTTTACAGGTTTTAAATCTACTGATCGAAAATCGCTTGAGGCGAAAGCTGTTGAAAACGGCCTTCGAGTAATGAAAACACCTACCAAATTACTTTCAATTTTATGTATTGGCTATAACGCTGGGCCTTCAAAAATTGAATCTGCGAGAGAGTCTGGTGCTTTTATTATGAATGAATTTGAATTTGAAGCGTTCCTTGCTACCGGCGAGTTGCCTTGTTAGTTTTTTGCATGATTGGTGTGGAGCGTTTATGAGTGATGAAAAAAGTCTTCCGTGGGCTGAAGACAGTATGGATAGAATGCGTGTTGCTAATTTTTTGACTAAGTATTTGGATAGTAATTATCCCATTAAAGTTTTAAATATTAATTCTCCTTGGGGGACTGGGAAGACTTTTTTTTTGAATAATTGGAAACTTCAGCTTTCTAAAGATCGCGTTTGTGTGAAATTTAATGCTTGGGAAAATGATTACTCGGGTGATGCATTTGTTTCTTTAGTTGCATCTATACGAGAGCAGCTTTCAGAAATGAGCGGTGGAGCTGGGGAGGCGAATGATAAGATTCGTAACTTTACTCAGCGTGCATCTAAGGCAATAGTTGCGGCTACTCCTGTTTTAGCAAAAGGTATTGTTAAAAAATTTACTGGTGTTGATATAGGCGTAGTTTCTGAGGTTGTTGACTCTGAAAGCTTAGCTGATGCAGCGGAGAAAGCCGTCGAAAAACTGATCGAGAATAACAAGGAAACTCTCCAGTCCGTAAATGATTTTAAAGCTGTTTTTAGGGAGCTGTTGTTATGGGCTTCTGATAAGGTTTCTGGGGATGCGCCAAAAAAGCCGGCATACATATTTATTGACGAGCTGGATCGTTGCCGCCCGACTTTCGCCATTGAGTTGTTAGAACGAGTTAAGCATTTTTTTGATATTGATGATTGTGTTTTCATTATTGCAACTGATACAAGTCAGCTGCTTCACTCTGTTCGTGCTGTTTATGGAGAAGGTTTTGCTTCTGATAAGTATATAAAGCGTTTTTTTGATGCTGAGTTTACGTTAGACAATAGTGATAAGTCAGCATGGATTAAATCCTGTGCTCCTGTTTTTGATGAAGATAAATTATTTGAGCTACAGTATTCTATAGATCGCGTATCAGAGCGAGGTTTTTATTCTGGTCGTCCACCTGTTGAACCACTCTCCAATACAGTTTTATCCGGGCCGAAAAATTTAAATAAGCAACAGGTATTATTTTTGGCGCTTGCCATGACATTTAATGTAACCTTGAGGGAGCTTGACAAGTTATTTAGGCAAATAGTTGCTATAAGTAATAGCTTGGAAGGGCATAGACTTCATTTGTTTTTTATTTCATACCTTGTTTTTATAAAGTCAGAGTGCCCGGAATATTACTCCATGTTGGCTAGGGGGCAGGGGGATGTCCAAGGTGCCTGTGAAGCAATAAAGGGAAAATTTCCTGGTACATACTTATACTTCAATCATTCAAATCAAAATGTGCACGATATTTTTCGGGTCTACATGAGATTTTTTCCAGCAGGCAGTGGCGCGGAAACTGAGCATCTGAGAAACCAGACAGGTCATGAAGAGAAGTATATTACTAGTATTGCGATAGATTTTTCTAATCACCACAATGTGATAAATACTTATTTTGCACTGGTTGATTTAGCACATCGTATTGATTGAGTGTGCTTAAGTTTTGCTAATTAATAATTTGGGAGGGGTAGTTTTATTTGTGTGAATCTGAATTCACCTCCGCTATTTTTTGTTATTTCTGCCACATGAACTAGACTCCTACTGGCCAGGACGGCACCACTTTCGAAAGGATTCGATCATGCACTACATTAAATACCTGCTTGTCTCCCTCGCTTCTGCCTTAGTGGCCGCATATGCGGCCCTCTGGTACGCCGCACCTGCGCCAATTGAGCAATCCCATATCATCACTGTGCCCCCGCTAACAGTGCAGGAGCACCAGGGCGACTTGCTGATATGGGGAAGTTGGAAGACTGTGGCGGGTTACGACCAGCCTGGCCGCAATGCCATCGAGATCCGCTGCAACCAGGCCAAGACTGTTTGCAGCGAAGCCTTTGCCAACATACTGCACCACGACGAAGGTGAAGACATCGAGGCCCAGGTGTTCAACTACGAAGTAGTGGAGTGGACCGAAACTCTGTTACACGCCGTGGCCAAAGGCGCGATGGCCGAATGCATCGACCGCAACTTGTTTGTAAGCTTCGACCACAAAACCGCCAGCCTGGAGTGGATGCCCCAGGACGGCTGTGAAGGTGATACCGGGGCTGCGGTGTTGGTGGGCGATCCGTTGTAGAAATATGTCATTTTTAATTACGAAAAATATTTTTGGTTTTGCGTAATTAGATGCTGAATTAATTAATAAGAAGATTTTAAAGTATGCTAAAAAGTTTTAATATGTATATTTCTGCTTTTTTTATTGTAGGCGGGTGGGTGGGGGTAGGGCTATTTTATCCAGTTGTAAGTCTTAGCGAAAATCAAACGCTTTATATATTTTCTTCTCTAGCTCAAGTTGTTGCTGCTGTTTATGGCTTGACAATCACTGGATATATATTTTTGCAGAATCAGCAAGATCGGCTCGCTGATAGGGATGAGACTATTGCTGAAGCGCTAACCAGTATTAAGGAGTCGCAGTATTCATCTATTACGTTTCTGACGGTAGTGTCATTGCTGGCAATTTTCTTTTCAATTTTAGCTATCGTCTTTAGAGAGCATCCTGACTCACTTCTTAGAGAGGCTATGAAAAATATTGCTTCTGCAACGTTCTTTATTTCACTTATTTTTACCGGTTTTTTTGTTCGTGACGCAATGAGGCCTCACAGAATTGAAGATGCAAGCGACAAGATCAAGAAAGATTTAGAGAGTGCGTTGACAGTAGACGGAAATATCGCCGTACCTAATATTTTCCATAACGTAGGATCTTCCGATGATCCAGTGTTAACGCCTGTTGATGAGGTTTCATTAGAAGTTGCTGATACGCTTGATGTGGTTGATGTGGTTGATGTGGTTGATGAAGTAGATGGCAGTGGCGCGCGTGAAGAAAAAGAAAGGTTAAGTAACTCGCCTAATCATCAAGGTTCTCCTGGTGATGTGGTTAGCTTTCTTTATCATTTCAATTGTATCGAGAGTCATCTGGCTTATTTTTATGATAATTATCTTAATGTTTCTAATCGGGCTGTTCCAATTGATGGTTCGCCTGGTGTTAGTTACACTAAAAACAACTGGCCTCCTAAGCGTTATAGGATCAGTAATATTAAGGTGGTTAAGGCGATGGAAGATGGGGGGTACATTGACCCGGACATTGCGAGCACTTTGATTGAGTTGATCCGTTATCGTAATGCGTTAGTACATGGCCGAGATTTTTCTGTGTCTAGAGAAATGTACAGTCGAGTGGTAAATGCAGCAAGCGCGTTGGAGCAAGTGATTAGTAAACAAGCAAACTACTAATGTAAGGCGCTTATTCTTGGCCATCGATCGTGAGTGTCGCGGGCATCTATTGGAGGAGCAGTAGTAACCACATACACCCGCCGTTCTTCTCCCTGCTGCAGTAGCAATGCCTCGATGGTTTGGCCTTCTGCCAGGTCAAACCAATGGGACTGCTTGGCTTCGTCCTTCTCCATAAATCGCTCTGCGACTATCTGCACCGGCTGTGGGTGGTAGCGTGCCCATTTGCCGGTGGTGATGGAGTCGTCTCGCGCCCAGCCGGTGGCAGGGAGGTGGCCTGGCTGTTCCTTGCGGCGGCCCCAGGTAATCCACTCCACGCTGCCATCGACCTGCAGCACAGGCAGCGCGGCCTTGGGGTTGGGGAAATAAATCCGTATGGGTTTGCCCGTCGCGCTGTAGCGCCCAGCCACTTCAACACCTCCGCACATGCTTGCCTCCGGTCTGCTGCTGTTGCCAGTGTGGGGTTTGCATAATACTGTATGTAGATACAGTATTTCTTGCAGGTCACTTCCCATGCCCATGACAGTTTTCGGCCGCGTTGACAGGCCAGGTTTGCGGCTGCCTTTCTTCCTGAGCCGCATTTCAGCAGGTTTTCCTTCGCCCGCTGAGGACCATATTGAGGCCAATCTCTCGCTGGACGACCTATGCGTGCGCCACCCAGCGGCCACGTATTTTCTGCGTGTGTTGGGCAACAGTATGAACGGCCTGGGGATTTACGACGGCGACACTCTGGTGGTGGACCGTTCCCTGAGTGCCGTGGCCGGCATGGTGGTAGTGGCTGTAGTGCGCGGAGAATTCACCTGCAAGCAATTGTCCTTTGAGCTTGGCTTACCGGTGCTGCGTGCGGCCAACCCGGCTTACCAGGACATCCGTCTGAACCAAGATGAAGAGTTGGAGATCTTTGGCGTGGTGGTGCACTGCATCCACAAAATGCCGGGGGTATAAGTATGCCCAGAGTCTATGCGCTGGTGGACTGCAATAACTTCTACGTGAGCTGCGAGCGGCTGTTCCGTCCAGATCTACGTGGCCTGCCGGTGGTGGTGCTGAGTAACAACGATGGCTGTGTGGTGAGCCGCAGCAACGAGGCCAAGGCGCTGGGCATCGGTATGGGCGAGCCTTACTTCAAGATCCGCGACTTGATCGAGCCGCACGGCGTTGAGGTGTTCAGCAGCAATTACGCGCTGTACGGCAATATCTCGGCGCGGGTAGTGAATGTGCTGCGCGAAATGGCGCCACGGATGGAGGTGTATTCCATCGATGAGAGTTTCCTGGACCTTACCGGCGTGCACCGGCCGTTGGCGGCTTATGGGCGGTTCATCAAGGCTGAGGTTGAGCGGCTTACGGGCATGCCGGTTGGGGTAGGGGTGTCCACCACCAAAACCTTAACCAAGCTGGCCAACTGGGCGGCGAAGAAGCACAGCCAAAGTGGCGTTGTGGTCGCCACACGCATAGAGCAGCAACAGGCGTTGTTGAAGGCGGCGCCAGTGGGCGAGGTGTGGGGCGTTGGCCGGCAGATGCAAAAGCACCTGGCGGGCATGAACATCACCACCGCCTGGGACCTGGCCCAGCAGGATGCCAAGAGCATGCGCAAACTATTCAGCGTGGTGGTGGAGAAGACCATCCGCGAACTGCGCGGTGAGCCATGCTATGGCCTGGACGAAGGGCCGGAGCCGAAACAGATTATCGCCTGCAGCCGCTCATTCTCCGAACGGGTGACCGCGCTGGAGCCGTTGCGCGAAGCAGTGGCCACCTACGCCAGCCGGGCGGCCGAGAAGCTGCGCAAACAAGGCGATGCCTGCCAGATGATGCAGGTGTATATCCGCACTGGTGTGTTCAACCCTGACGAGAAGCGCTACTCGCGCACCGCTAACGTGCCGCTGCCATATCCCACCAACGACACCCGCGACCTGATCCAGGCGGCCTTGGCCGGCGTGCAGGCCATCTACCTGCCGGGCTACCGTTACCAGAAGGCTGGTGTTGTGTTGATGCACTTCGTAAACCCGGCACATCTACAAGGCGACCTGTTCGCCCCCGAGCCACGCCCACGTAGCGCCGAGCTAATGACCGCCCTGGACAAGATCAACACCACCATGGGCCGAGGCACCGTGCGCCTGGCGCGGGTGCCTGCCAGCGGCAGTTGGGCGATGAAGCAGCAGCTGAAATCCCCCGGCTATACGTGCCGCTGGGGTGAACTGCCGTCGGTGCGGTGACGGCTTCAATGTGCTGTATTGTCTAGCGGATCAATTAAGTGTGATTTTCCTAGATGCTAAAGCTGGTCTTTGGTGATCAATTCGTCGAGTACGCCAGGCGGAGGCATCGCTTTCCTTTCTCGGGCCTATCCACCTTGTGAGGCTCTGAGCTCAGGTGAATGAACGGGCAGCTGAGGAATTGGCTGAAAGTCACCGCTGTTACTCCGCCAATTTTTGCTTGGTAGAAAATGTCTGCCCAAGTGTCGAGCTCTTCGTCACTCATGCCGTCAGCTGTATTCATCGTTTCTACCTCTTGTATTCAGATAGCGAAAACCAGAGCGCATAGCCTCACCACTGGCGAACTCCGCAGTGATGAGGGCTGCAAGCTTCCAAGTCGCGACCTGGACTTCTAGACTGAGTAAGAACAGGGTTCCAGGTACTGCCACTGCAGCGAACCCGACAAGAAAAGCCAGTGCTTCCTTTATGTTTAAGCTCAATTTTGCGCACATCTTGGCTTCCCGTGGACATGCCTAAAATATGATCTGTGATCTGTGATCTGTGATCTGTGATCTGTGATCTGTGAGGTCACATCTCCCGTTGTACATTCCCGGCCAGTACGCCTGACTCGATGAGTGCGAACCGAACCAGTGCGCTAACAGATCTGTTGGATGCGTTGCTGCGTTTATTCTGTAGTGCCGATTCCTCAAGCTGATGGATCATCCAAGTGGGCAGATTGATCGTTATGGGGCGCATCTGCGATTTTGATGGACCGTCTGTTCCGCTGTAAGACCTGTCGGCGAGTGTCCGTGAAAGGGCATCTACTTCGGCGGCCAGTGGGACTGGTTTTCGAGGAGGATTAACCATTGAGGATCTCCGTGAGCAGCTGCTGAATCTCGTCAGCTGCAAGGGGGTTATTACTTTCGAGAACCCCAATTCCCTCGGAGATACACTCGCGATATGCCAAGCGTTGAAACCCTGATGAATTTGCTAGCAGGAGGTTTTCAAACACGCTGACATAGCTGCAAAAATCACTTCGTTCACGTTGTCGAATCTTTGGGTTGGTCGTCCCCATCGATTGGTAAATCAACACCCGTATTTTTGGATTCAACGGCCGAAGAGCATGGACCTGGTCCTCTAATTCTTGCAGGGTCTCCAGGTCCAGTTGGCTGCAAGCGTGAGGAGAAATGACTATGTCCGCAACGGACATTGCACTGATCAGCTCAGGGCTGTTTCTGCCGGGCACATCAACGATTACAACCTGGTTTTGGCGGCTTAGAACCTTCAGAGCGTCGACCAGGTTTCCTCGTCGCTGTGCGACATGAACAAGTGGTGTGTGTTGTCTTTGCTGCCTTACTGAGCCCCAGTAAAGAGCTGACCCCTGCGGGTCCGCATCAACGAGCACCACCTTGTTCATCCGGATTGCAAATGCTACGGCCAAGTTGGTGGCAAGCGTTGTTTTGCCAACGCCGCCTTTGTTGCTACCAATGACGATGATCAAATGCTGATCTCCTATGAGCTGTGATGTATGAGGTCATAGGCATCGTGTCAGGGCTTTTGAAAATGCAACTGTTGCTACAGCGACTAGACATTTTTGGAGCCGGCACGGCTTATCCAATTGCCCTGAAGCCGAGGTTCCCAATCTCGAGCTTTTCCTAGCCGCACCAAAATCACTTGCAGGGTCAGCCAATACCTATACCGAGTTTCTTGAGATGAGTTTTTGAGATGGATATCGAGGAACCAGTGGATGTGCTTGAGTCGCCATTGTTCGGGGTGATGGCGTTGCCAGCGATCGGCAATAGCCTTTTGAATGCAGTTGGCCTGCGTGATGTGACGATTTTTGGTGTGAGCGGACCCTCTGAGCACTCCGCCAAGAAATGCTTTCATACAGATGCTCATGACGAGTGCTTACCCAGATAGGCGTTGGTGACATCCAGTCTTTCGTGCCCTAGCTCACGGCTGATTTTCTGTCGTGCCTCTCGATTGCTCGACTTCGATAGAACTGGTGATTCATCGTCCGATACGCACACGGGGGCCTGAACTCCAGCTAAATCCTTATAACGGCTGCAGGCATAAGCCGCGCGCAGGTCATGAAAGCGTGGTATGCCGTGGGCCTTGAGGGTATTGCGTGAGGGGTTAACTGTGCCCCTCAAAAAATCAACGTAACTTTCGGTAGGGGACAGTAAGTTTCGACTTCCTGGTGGCGAAACGCTTCTGGCGAACTCAATCACTGAAAGCACAATGTCCGTTGCGGGTACCCAGCGAGGTGCAAATGCACCGCCGCGGCCGCCCTTGCAGCCGTCCTGGATGTTGATCTCTCCAAACTTCGAGGCCTCCCGCGCTAAGCGGGGAAGGTCTGCAAGGATGGCTTCTCTCAGTCGCATACCTGTAACCCTAGCTAGCAGGATTATTGCAGCCACTCGCGGAAAGTCGGTCTTGATCAGGTCATCAATCAATGGGTTCAGGTGTTCAAAAATCATTCCGTGCGGAGCGACGGATCTGATGTGGCTGCGCTTTTCTCCGAGTACTTTTCCAATCTTGGAAATATGAACTTTGGTGTCGCCACGAAGAATCTTCATAACCACATTTACGCTGGAAATTCGATTTGTTGCCGTGCTGACGGAGATGTCACCGTTTTCTAGCAAGCCGCGAACATGGGCAGCGTACGCATAGAAAACTTCTTGGTTGATAAGACGAGCATCTGCAATTTGATGCGATGACAACAGCCAGTCGCAGAAAAGGCGGCAGCGCTCTGAATGTGCTTGCACTGTTGCGTAATGCCCATCTGCGAAATGTGTGCGGAGGCAATTTTTGATCGCGTAATGCAGCTTGCGGCCAAAGCCGAAGTTTCTACTGTCACGTGAACCGTGATTTTTTGACATGGATACTCCTTGCCTAGTTAAAGGCGAACATTCTGAAAAGTGGTTGTCCGGATAGAACGAAAAGCAGTCAGCCAACTCCCGCCGGGGATGTTTAGTGTTAACGCGATATGCGCACTGGCTGATGAGCGAAACTGTGGAGCGCCGATAGGCACTCCTTTGCAATGCATGGCCCTGAAGGCCCGAAACGGGCGGCGGGAAGGCTGGCTACCTGACAAAAACAGCCGCAAAGCTTTTTAGGTCTGCATAGCTACAGGTCTACTTGTCAGGTAGAGGTCCATTTTGGACGCAGCGTATGAGTTGGCACCGTCTAGCCTAGCTAGAAACAGGTGATTGTCAGTAGGAATGTCTGGGGCGCTGATTGGTGAAAGCTATAACCGGCGTGGCTTTGAGCTTTCCCGACCAAGGCCGTCTCTGTTTAGGGCAAGTCATCTTCTAACGACAGTCGAGACTATGGCTAGGATGGCGGTCTAAACAGCTTGTTGTCGAACTGGAATCTTTTCGGAGTAGCGATAAGACCGCGGTTATGGTCATTGACGAACGTCAGGACATCGCACCGTGACTTTAAGGCCGGAGATGAAATTGGCGTGTGATGCATGCTGAGCGCAAACAATACTGCCGCATGGTTGGCAAAATGACTCTGCCAAGGTGGTGATCACGCCTATAAGTTCCGGAAGTGAACGAATTGAGGTGCTGGTGCCACCAGCTAGGGTTGATGTCCGCACATGGGTCATCATTACGAGTTAATATTTCCACGATACAGTGGGTTTTGACAAGCGAAAAAATGGCCCGATTGCGTGCTTGCTCAAATCCTTGATGCTAGATGCAGAAAAAGTTCACTTATGTGAACTTTATTCAGGGAAGGATGAGGACTGGTCATTAAAAAGCGTTCAAGTGGATAAAAAGTTCACTTTTGTGAACTTAAACCAGCAGTGAGCAAATGGCTGAAGCTTTGGGACACCGTTCTGGCGCATGGAAGGTTCACATTTGTGAACTTATTCCTGTGCTCAGCGTTTTGTTAACTGAGCGCGCAGTGATCGATTGAGCTGGTTTACAGGGGCGAATAGCTGCAATCGGCCTGTATTGATTAGTTCCAAAGAACTATTGTGCCTCAGCTTGATGTGGTCAATGCTGGTTCTTAAACCTACGTCCTACGGCTTTGCCCGTTATGTCCGATGTAATCGATTGTTACTCCCTCCAGAATATGAGCCCCGTTTGTTTGCGCCTAGATAACGGGTTATCAGTCAGGTTGTTCAGCCTTCCTTGGCTAAACCAATCGGCTCTGTGTTTGCAGGTACATGCCGGCAGCCATGATGAGCCGCTGGAATATCCGGGGTTGGCGCATTTTTTGGAGCACCTGCTGTTTCTTGGCAGCGCCGGATTTACCGCTGAGCAACGCCTGATGCCCTTTGTGCAGGCGTGCGGCGGCCAGGTGAATGCCACCACGCAGGCGCATTACACCGAGTATTTCTGTGAGGTACCGACCTTTTATCTGGAAGAGGCGCTGGTGCGGCTGTTGGACATGCTGGCTCGGCCGCTGCTGGAAGAGGCCGAGCAACTGCGCGAGCGAGAAGTAGTGCATGCCGAATTCATTGCCCGTAGCCAGGATGTCGACACCTTGCTTGGCGCTGCGTTGGGGCAAGCCCTGGCCGAAGGGCATCGTTGCGCTGTGTTTCAGGCGGGTAATCGCGACACGTTGCCGGTTACTGATGCAGCGTTCCAGCAGGCGCTACGGGCTTTTCATCAGGCGTTCTACCACGCTGGCAATTGTCAGTTAAGCATCGTGGCGCCGTTGTCACTGGCGGATCTCACGGCTCTGTCGCAACGCCATGGGGCGCTGCTGCCCGAGGCGCAGGCAGTCGTTCGCAGTCGGCTGGCGCCACTGTTACCGCTGCGCACTGAACGGCTGCGATTGAACCTGCCGAGTGCAGCCGCCACTCTGCATCTGGGGTTTGCCCTGGAGTTGCCTGAAGCGCGTGCGGACAGCGCACTTGATTGGCTGCTCGGCTGGCTATTGGATGAAGCGCCGGCAGGCTTGAATGCCGGCTTGCGTGAGAGTGGATTGGGCGAAGTGGCGCGTGCCCAGGTGTTGTACTGCCATGCGGGACAAGCCTTGTTGCTGTTGAGTATGCGCGGTGGTGTTGCCCCGAATGAGGCGGTGGCATTGCTGCTTGATTGGCTGGCCTTTGTCAGTGCGCAGGCCGATCCTCTGGCGTGGCATGAGGCGTATCAGCAGACTCGCCAGTTGCGCCTGTGTGGCATGACACCACTGGCGTTGGCCCGTGACTGGCAAGCTCCCGCATCTGATGATGGCGGGGCGATTTGCCAGCTGTTGCAGCAGTTGCAAGAGCCGCAGCGCCGTTGTGTGCTGCTGGCGGATGAGCGCGAGCTGCCAACCTGGCCTGGTACGGGTTTCCCCTTGAAGATGCGTGCCGAGCCGGCGCTGCCGCTGCCAGTGCTGCGTGGTCGTTGGCAGTTGCCGGCACGCAACCCCTTGCTGGCAGCGGTCGAGTTGCCGACGGTGAAGCTTGCCGTGCCTGCGGCATGGCGCTGGCTAGCGACGCCGGTTGATTACAGGGTGCCGGCGGCGGCCATGGCGGTGTGGCAGGCGCGTTGCTGTTTTGCTGAGCCATTGGGTGCGAGCGTATTGCTCAACCTGGCGCACACCGCTTTGCGGGCCGTGACCCAGCATCTGCATAACGTCGGTATCAGCCTGAGTCTGGAGGCAGAGGCCGCCAGCCTGAGTGTGCGTGTGCAAGGCAGTGCCAGGTTGATTCCCGCGGCGGTTGGTCTTTTGATGCCGGCGTTGTTGCAGCCTGCGCTGGCGCAGTGGTCGGCGCTTGCGGAGGCTGAGGCGCCGAGTATGCCGATACGCCAGTTGTTGGCGGCGTCTGCCGAGCTGATGCAAGGTCAAGCACAAGCGCTTGCGGGCGAGGTGGCTATTACGTTGCAACAGCGTTATCGCCCGATGCGCATCGAAGCCCTCGGGGTAGGGCTGGATCGCCCGGATCAGTTACGGATTGAGCGCCTGTTCAGCACCTCAGCGCTCTGGCCGTCTGCGCTCGTTGCCCCGTTGCAATCTGGCTTGTATTGGCGAACACGGACCGCGCCCGGGGACAGCGCGCTGCTGCTGTTCTGCCCGCAAGTGGATGAGTCGCCCGCTACCGAGGCCTGCTGGCGGCTGTTGGCGCATCTGCACCAGGGCGCGTTCTACCAGCGTCTGCGCAGTGAGTTGCAGCTGGGGTATGCGGTGTTCTGCAGTTACCGGCAGGTCCAGGGGCGACGCGGGTTGCTGTTCGGTGTGCAATCACCGGGGTGCAAGGCTGGAGAAATTCTGCAGCACATTCAGGCTTTTCTGCAGGCGCGCAGTGCCTGGCTGGCTGGGCTGGATCAGGCTGCATTGGCTGCGTCGATTACTGCACTGCGTGGCCAGTGGCAGGTGCAGGCGCGCAGCTGTGACGGGCTGGCCGAGCAAGCCTGGCTGGCGCACCTGGCCGGTCTTGCAGATGCACATGGCGAGGCCGTGCAACAGGCGTTGCAGTCGCTCAGCCTGGAGGCCGTGCAGCAGGCTCAGCAGGCGCTGCTTGAGGCTTCTGCGGGCTGGTACGTGCTGAGCAACGAGCCCGCGCCCGCTCACATCTAAGGGCTGCTTCTCGCCACGTTCCTTCTCTACGTTTGCGCGCCTCTCGGGTTCAGCCCGTTTGCGGACGGGTTCGTTCGCGTCCATGTATTTCTCACCCGTACCCATGCCGCCATTGTTCATCTGAGCAGGGCTTAGTCCGTCTACGACCTTGGGTGGGTATCCTTGCGGGCAGGGTCTTTGGGAGCGGCGGTCGTACACCGTTCCGACAGCTCCTCCAGGACGCGCCAAAGCAGCAGGCAATCAAGGCCATGGCAGCGTATGGCCGCTATCAGGGCTTTTCGATAATCGCCTCCGACCCGACTGACCGTTGCCGGTCGTCCCATCCAGCGGAGAGTGTTATGAACAACAACAAGATCGCCAGCACCCGATTTCTGCCTCTGACCCTGGCTGCTGCCGTCGCCATGGCGACAGCACAACATGCAGCTGCCGAGATCGTCCTGTATGACCAGGACGAAACCACCTTTTCCACCGATGGCTATATCAACGCCTTCTATGTGAGCAGCGATGTCGACCGTGAGGGCGATCAGTTTGACCGCCGCCAATCGCGGGTGAAGATGGGCTTTCTGCCCAACTGGATCGGCTTCAACTTTGGCAAGCAGATTGATGGTCTGAAACTCGGCGGGCGTTCGTCGTTCTGGGTCACCATCAACGACAGCGAAACCAACGGCACTGATACCGCCATCGACGTGCGTCAGTTCTACGGCACCGTTTCCAGCCCGGAGTGGGGCGAGGTGCTGGTGGGTAAGGACTTCGGCCTGTTCTCGCGCTCGAACATCTTCCTGGACGAACTGCTGGCCGGTTATGGCAACGTCAGCGACACCCTGGGCCTGGTGGATGGCAACGGCGTATCGTTCGGCAACATCGGCACCGGCTACCCGTATCCGTTCCCGACGTCGCAGATCACCTACCGCAACAACAACCTGGCAGAAGGCCTGCGCGTGGCCGTGGGCATCATGGACCCAGTGGACACCAACGATGACAGCGCCGTGGGCAAGTCCTACCAGGAAGAGCCGCGCTTCGAGTCCGAGGTCAGCTACCAGTTCGATGTGGGCGACGCGACCATCTACTCCTGGCTCAACGGCGCTTACCAAACCTCCGATAACACCGATAAGGCCGTCGACAGCGTGACCTCGCAAGGCCTGGGTTACGGCGTGCAGGCGAAGATGGCCGGCTTCTCGGTCACTGCGTCGGGCTTCCAGGCTGAAGGGATCAACCCGTTCTTCACCAACAACGCCGGTGAAGCCACGCTGCGCGAGATCGACAGCGAAGGCTACCTGCTGCAGGGCTCCTACACCTTCGGCAAAAACCGCGTGGCGCTGTCCTATGGCAAAACCGAGGATGACGGCAACGGCCTGGGTACGGCCGCCGACTACGAGACTCGCGGCATTGCCTACTTCCGCACCATCAACGACAACCTCAAGCTGGTGGCCGAGTACAACCAGTACGAGATCGATGCCGCCGAGGGCAGCGGTCTGGGTGAGGACACCAACACCTTCGCGGTGGGTGCCGTTCTCAGCTGGTAAGCATGCAGCACAGGCCGGGCAAACCTTGCCCGGCTTTTACCTGGAGGTTGCCATGCCCCTGGATGCCCTGCTGATTCTGCTGCCCTGCAGCAGCGTACTGCTCGCATTGCCACTCGTGCTGATGCGTTGCCTGTAACCCCACCTGACACCAAGGAAGACACCAAGGAAGACACCATGCTCGGTTTATGGAGTGCACATGCCCAGCAATACCTGCTGTGGCTGACTCTGGCCACCACCCTGGTCTTTGCATTACCGATTTTCTGCATCCCGCTGGTCTGGGCCCGTCTGATGGGCTGGTCGCTGCCCAGCCACACCCACCTGGCGGTGTATTTCGGGCGCTGCCTGGGGGCTTTTATCCTGATTGTCGAAGCGTTGATGTTGCGCGCCGCATTGACTGGCGAGGCGATTCACACGACTTTCGAGGTGCTCGCCGCCGTGGCTGTGATGATGATCATCGTCCATATCTACGGGGCTCTACGGCGTATTCAGCCGCTCAGTGAAACCCTGGAGATCGGCTTCTACAGCGGCCTGCTGGTGCTGACACTGTTGTTCTGGCCCGCTACTTAGGAACTAGTCCTGCGCTACTCAAGTGGCATGTGGGGCGGTGGGGCGGCTTCGTAGAATAACCCCAGTAATAACCGTGTTTCTCATGGGGGCCGCGATGCCGCATACGCTTACCGAAGGTGTGGTGACCGCCACCGCCAACGCCACGGATGTCGAGCTGGTGGCGCAGGAACTGGCCCGTCAGCTGATCCACCCGCACCTTGGCTTCGTACTGTTCTTCTGCTCGGCGGAATACGACCTGCAGAGCCTGGGCGAAGCCCTGGATCAATACTTCGGCGGGATCAACCTGGTGGGCTGCACCAGTGCGGGGGAGATCACTGCTCAGGGCTATGACCGTGGCTGCGTCAGCGCCATCGGCTTTGATCACCGCAGTTTTTCGATTGCCAGCGCGCTGATCGACGAGATGGAGCGCTTCAGCCTGATCGATGCGCAACAGCTGGTTGAGCGCCTGGTCAGTGATTGCCGCAACAATGAACTGGCCACCATCAAGGGTCACAGTTTCGCCCTGACGCTGCTCGACGGCCTGTCCAGCCGCGAGGAAGTGGTGCTCGGCGCGCTGAGCGCGGCCTTCGGCAGCATTCCGCACTTCGGCGGCTCGGCCGGCGACGACAACCACCTGACCCACACCCACGTCTACTACAACGGCGAGTTCCACACAGGGGCCGCGGTGGTGGTGCTGTTCAATACCTGGCTGGATTTCGAGGTGTTCAGCACCCATCACATCCTGCCGCGCGACGAGAAGCTGGTAGTAACCCGTGCCGACAGCACCAGCCGGCGGGTCTATGAGCTCAATGCCGCACCGGCGGCGCTGGAGTATGCCGAGCTGATCGGCGTGCCGCTGGAGGCCCTCGACCATCGCCTGTTTGCCGCTCACCCGCTGGCCGTGCGTATTGGTGGCCAGTACTACGTACGCTCCATCCAGCGGGTCAACGATGACCTCAGCTTGACCTTCTACTGCGCGGTGGAGAACGGCATCGTGCTCACCGCCATGCAGCCCGGACCATTGCTGCCGGACCTGCAAGGGGTGTTCGACGGCCTGCGTGAGCGGCTTGGGCCGTTGCTGCTGACGATAGGCTGCGACTGCTTTCTGCGTCGTCTGGAAATCGAAGGGCGCGACGGGGTCGAGCCGGTGTCGGCCTTTCTGCGCAGCCAGAACGTGATCGGCTTCAACACCTACGGAGAGCAGTTCAATGGCATGCACATCAACCAGACCTTTACCGGAGTCGCCATTGGCCGTCCCGGTCGCGGCTGATGTGGCCGAGCTGCAAGCCCGTTGCCTGGAACTGGAGCGGCAGAATGGCAAACTCCGGCAGATCAACAGCGCACTGATCGAGCGGGTCGAATCGGTGCATTCACGCGGTGACGATGCCTACGCCGCGTTCCAGCATTCGGTGGTGCTGGCCGAGCAGGTGCGTGAGCGCACCGATGCCCTCAACCAGGCCATGGCCGAGCTGAAATCCAGCAACCAGTTGCTCAGCGACGCGCGCCTGCGGGCAGAGACGGCTCACCAGCACCTGATCGATGCCATCGAAAGTATTTCCGATGCCTTCGTGCTGTTTGATCGCGAGCAGCGCATCGTGCTGTTCAACAGCCGCTTCAAGTCGTTCTGGGCCGGCAGCCGGGCGCGGATCACCCCCGGCACGCGCCTGACCGAGATCAAGCGCCTGAGCAAGAGCACTGGCCTGGTGGTCGAGGAGCAGCGCGGCAATCGCGACGACAACATGCTCTACCGCCTGCAGGACGGCCGCTGGGTGCAGGTCAGCGAACGGCCGACTCGCGAGGGCGGGCTGGTGATCCTCTACACCGACATCACCGAGGTCAAACTCAACGAAACCATGCGCCGCGAGCAAGCCCTGGCGCAGAAGTCGCGGTTATTGCAACGGGCCATGGACAACCTGTCCCAAGGCATGGCCATGGTCAATGCCGAGGGCCAGCTGGAGTTGTGGAACCACCGTTTTCTCGACCTCTGCGGCCTGGCGCCAATCAGTGCCCATCGGCCGTTTGCCGAGGTAATGGCCGAGAGCGAGCTGGAACTGCTGACGCCGGCCAGTCGCGATGCCAACGGTCGGCTGATTGCGGAGCTGGAGTTGTGCCTGTTCGATGGGCGCATGCTGGAGGTGCGCACCCATCCGCTGCCCACCGGCGGCTTCGTCAACACCTTCACCGACATCACCGAGCGCCACCGCCATGCCAAGGCACTGAGCGAAAGCGAGCGCTGGATTCGCCTGATCACCGACCATGTGCCAGCGCTGATTGCTTACCTCACGGCGGATCTGGTCTACCAGTTCACCAACAAGGTTTACGAGGAATGGTACTGCTGGCCCCGTGATGCGATGCTCGGGCAAAGCCTGCGGGTGGTGCACAGCGAAGAGCATTGCCGGCGGCTGGAGCCGTTTATCGAACGGGCGCTGTCTGGCGAAAGCGTGACCTTTGAATTTGCCGAAACCAATCACCATGGTCAGGAGCGCTACATGCTGCGTTCCTATGTGCCCAACCGTCAGGCCAGCGGTGAGGTGGTCGGTATCTTCGTGCTGATCCGCGACATCACCGAACGCCGGCGTACTGCCGAAGCCCTGCATCAGGCCTACCAGCACCTGGAACAGCGGGTGCGTGAACGCACTGCCGAACTGACCGATCTGAACACCCAGCTGCGCCGCGAGATCGATGAGCGCACGCAAATGGAAGCCCGCCTGCGTGAGGCCAAAGGCGAGGCGGAGCAGGCCAACCTGTCGAAGACCAAGTTTCTTGCTGCCGTCAGCCACGACCTGTTGCAGCCGCTCAATGCGGCGCGGCTGTTTACCAGTGCACTGCTGGAAAAACGCGACCTCGCCGACAGCGCCGCCCTGGTGCGCAATGTCAGCAACTCGCTGGAAGATGTGGAAAGCCTGCTTGGCACCCTGGTGGATATTTCCAAACTCGATGCCGGGGTGATCAAGCCGGATATCGCTCCGTTCGCGGTTGGCGAACTGTTGGAAAACCTGGCCGCCGAATACCACCAGATCGCCGGCAGCGAAGGCCTGCGCCTGGACTTCATCCCCAGCTCGGCGCTGGTGCGCAGCGATATTCAGTTGCTCGCGCGGATTCTGCGCAACCTGCTCAGCAATGCCATCCGTTACACCTCCAGCGGGCGCATCTTGCTGGGTTGCCGGCGGCGCCGGCAAAGCCTGTCGATCGAGGTGTGGGACACCGGTATCGGCATCGCCGATGACAAACTCGGCGAGATCTTCCAGGAGTTCAAACGCGGTGATGTCAGCCACCGCAAGCAGGACCGTGGCCTGGGGCTGGGCCTGGCGATTGTCGAGAAGATCGCCCGCATGCTCGGCCACCGCATTCGCGTGACCTCGCGCCAGGGTAAGGGTTCGATGTTCGCCATCGAAGTGCCGTTGACCAGCCTCGCGCCGCGTGCCCGTGCCGTGCAGGAAGCGCCCAACCCGCTGGTGGAGCGGCTTAGCGGTTCGCGCATCTGGGTGCTGGATAACGATGCCGCCATCTGTGCCGGTATGCGCACGCTGCTGGAAGCCTGGGGCTGTCAGGTGGTGACGGCCTTGTCCGAAGAGGACCTGGCACGCCAGGTCGACAACTTCCATGCCGATGCCGACCTGCTGATCGCCGACTACCACCTCGATGACGACCACAACGGTGTTGATGCCGTGGCGCAGATCAACGCCCGTCGCAGCTCACCCTTGCCCGCGTTGATGATCACCGCCAACTACAGCAACGAACTCAAACAACAGATGCGTGAGCTGGGCCATACCCTGATGCACAAGCCGGTGCGACCGATGAAACTGAAGACGGCGATGAGTCATTTGCTGGATCGCGGCGCGGCTGGCTAGGGTTGGTTGCCGTTTCGTTCGTGGATGCACCGGCCGGAAAAGCAGGCCGGTGCATATCGCATCTGATGGTTACGCCAGATCACCGAGCAGGGCGTCGGTGGTGTCCACCTTGGCATAAGCGAACGCCAGTGCGGCCATATAGGCGGCGTGTACCTGGCTGGCCGGCACGCTCACCCCGTTGAACTCCAGGGCCAGGGTGGCGCAGGCGTCATGCGCGACCGCACAGCTGTAACCGAAGTCATGTGCGGCGCGGGTTACGGCGTCGATGCACATGTGGCTCATGGCCCCGCAGATAAGCACCTGACTGGCTCCGGCCTGGTCGAGCACCTGTTTGAGCTCGGTATCACGAAAGCTGTTGATCTGCTGCTTGATCAGCACGGCCTCGCCCGGTTGCTCCTGCACCAGTGGGTAGACCTCGGCACCCTTGGAGCCTGGGGCGAAGAAGGGCGCATCGCTGCTGGCGAATACATGGCGCACGTGCACCACCGGCAAGCCCTTGGCGCGAAACGCGGTGAGCAGGCGTGCGGCATTGGCGGCGGCCGCTTCGCTGCCTTCGAGCTGCCATTTGCCACCTTGGAAATAGTCATTCTGCAGGTCGACGATGATCAGTGCTGTTTTAGACATGCGCTAAGCCTTGTAGTGAGAGCGTGAGGTGAGTAGTAGCTGGCGACTCGACGCCCTCCGTGGGCGTTGCCGCATATGGCTGTGGGTGCGGTTCAGCGGCGCAGATAAGCGGCGAAGTCGATATCCCCGGCCGAGAGAATGGCCTGTACCCGGTTGTGCACATTGAGCTTGCGCAGGATGGCCGAGACGTGGGCCTTCACCGTGGTTTCGGCGATGTCCAGGCTGTAGGCGATCTGTTTGTTGGACTCGCCCTTGGTCATGCGTTCGAGTACCAGCAGCTGTTTGCGGGTCAGTGCCTGCAGCAGTTCCGGCGGGAAGCTGTGGTGGTCGGCGTGGCTGCGCTGCGAGCCGCTCTTCTGCGTGCGGATGATGTCCGGCGGCAGGTAGACGTTGCCGTTGAGAATCTGCTGGATGGCATCGGTCATCTGCGCCCGTGGCGAGGACTTGGTGATAAAACCGACCGCGCCGTAGGTAATCGCCTGCAGGACGATCTGTTTGTCCTGCTCGGCCGAGACGATCACCACTGGAATGGTCGGCGCCTCGTTGCGCAGGTTAATCAGCCCGCCCAGGCCGTGCATGCCAGGCATGTTCAGGTCGAGCAGGATCAGGTCGAGGTCGTCATGTTCCTGGGTCATTACCAGGGCGCTGTCGAGATCGGCAGTTTCCATGATGTTGCTGCCGGGGAAGCCGTCACTGATGACGTTGTGGATGGCTTCGCGAAACAGCGGGTGGTCATCGGCAATCAGAATTTTGTACATGGCCTTATCACCTCGTTGTTTTGATTATGGTGGGGTTGCAGCCGTAACGCATGGTTTAACGCAGCAAGGGCAGTGGTTGTGCGGGTATCAGGGGCAGGCCGGCCTGTTGCCAGGCGTCGATGCCGTCACGGTACCAGTACAGGTTGGTGTAACCCAGATGATGGGCGCGTTTTACCGCATTCCAGCCCAGCCAGCAGTCGGAGCGGCAGTAGAACACCAGCGGCCAGGCGCGATTGCCCTGGCTGGCCTGGGCCAGGCTGCGCTGGAAGTAATTCTGCCACTGCGGACTCAGCTCACCGTCGCCGGTATTGGCCAGCCACAGGCTGTTAGGCAGGTTGGCGTGCACTTCATCCTCGATGAACTGGCCGTGCAGCCATTGCTGGCGATAAACGTCGATCAGCCGAGTGCCAGGCTGTTCACGCAGCAACTGCTGCAGAGCAACGGTGTCCAGGGTGCGTGCGTGTTCGTGGGTCAGCGGTGTGGGGCTGCGGTAATGGCTGAGGCGGTAGCCATCGGCAGAAAACAACGGGGTATCGGCCAGTACGGCGCTGGTCGGTAGCAGGCTGGCAAGCAATATCAGGGCCTTTGGCCAGTGTTTCATCGCCTTTGTTCTCGATTCTTTTTATGGATCTATTACAGGGCAATGCCGATGCTTTGGGAATTCTACGTTGGAGATGAAAACCAGTACCAAAGTAGTAGATATGCGTGGTGCCTGATATGCCTAGCTGCCTTTGCGCAGGGCTGCATGTTGCGGGTTGAAGGTCAGCACCGCGAGCGCTGCGAACAGCAGGGTTAGGCCCAGACATACGGCCAACGCCAGGGGGCTGAAGCGCAGGTAGAGGGCAAAGCGCACCAGTTCCACGGCATGGGTGAAGGGGTTGAGGGCGCACAGCCAGTACAGCCACTCGCTGGCCTCGCGCATCTTCCACAACGGATAGAGCGCTGATGAGAGGAAAAACAGCGGGAAGATGACGAAATTCATCACCCCGGCGAAGTTCTCCAACTGGCGGATGCCATTGGACAGCAGCAGGCCGAGGGCGCTGAGCAGCAGAGCCACCAGCAGCAACGCCGGCAGCGCAGCGAGCAGGCCCCAGACGGGCGGTTGCACGCCGTAGAACCAGGCAATGGCGAGAAAGGCGTACACCTGCAGCAGTGAGATCAGGGCAATCGCCAGCAGTTTGCTGGCAAGTAGAAAGGCCCGTGGCAGTGGGCTGGTCAGCAGCACACGCATGCTGCCCATTTCGCGGTCGTAGACCATCGACAGAGAACCCTGCATGCCGTTGAACAGCAGGATCATACAGGCCAGCCCCGGCACGATATAGGTTTCGTAGGTGATGTAGGTGTCGTAGGGCGCGATGATGGCGATGCCCAGCGCCGCGCGAAAGCCAGCGGCGAACACCAGCAGCCACAGCAATGGCCGCACCAGAGCGCTGAAGAAGCGGCTGCGCTGCAGCACGAAACGCAGCCATTCGCGTTGCACGATGCCTTGCAGGCAATACCAGTAGGCATTCATCGACCAACCTCCATCGGTTGTGGTGCTGGCGCAGTGAGTCGGTTGAAGCTGGCGGCCAGATCATCACCCAGTTCGCCGGCTGGGCCCTGGGCGACCAGGCGGCTGCGGTTGAGAACCAGCAGGTCGTCGCCCGTCGCTATTTCATCGAGCAGGTGGGTGGTCCACAGCACCGCCAGTTGCTGTTCGCTGCACAGCGTGCGCACATGCTGGTTCAGCGCCAGACGGCTGGCCGGGTCGAGGCCGACGCTGGCTTCATCAAGCAGCAGCAGGCGTGGCCGATGCAGCAGGGCGCGGGCTATCTCGACGCGACGGCGGTGGCCACCATTCAGCGCGCGGATCTTCTCGTGGCGGCGTTCGCCGAGTTGCTGGCGGGCCAGTTCCTCGTCGATGCGCGCGCCGGCTTCGCGTTTGCCCAGACCATGCAGCGCGGCGTGGTAGGCGAGGTTCTGCTGCACCGACAGGTCCAGGTCCAGGGTGCTCTGCTGGAACACCACACCCAGTTGGCGCAATGCCTGGCGCGGCTCGCAGCGCAGGCTGTGGCCGAAGATGTGGATGTCGCCGTGTTGCAGGTCATAAAGCCGGGTGAGCAGGGCGATCAGCGTCGACTTGCCCGCACCGTTAGGCCCCAGCAGTGCGCTGAAGCTGCCCGCCGCTACATTGAAGCCGACCTCCTGTAACGCCTGGCGTGGGCCGTAGGCGAAGCTCACGCCCTGTACCTGGAGTGCACTCATGGCGTGACAACCACGCCCCAAGGGTAGCGGCCGACCTTGATCGACTTGGTCACCTTGAGGCTGTCGACATCGATCACCGACACATCACCGCTGACCCCGTTGGTGGTCAGCAGGCGTTTTTGATCTGGAGTGAACGCCATATGCCAGACACGGCGGCCGACCAGCAGGTAATCGAGCACCTCATAGGTTTTGGCATCGACCACGGCCACATGGTTGGCCGGGCCGAGGGCGACAAAGGCGTACTTGCCATCGTCGCTCAGCTTGACCCCGACCGGCTGGACCTTGTCCGGGTGCACGCCCTTGATCTGGAAGTTCAGCACCTTCTCGATCTGCCGGCTGGCCACATCGATCACGCTGACTGTGCCGCCGATCTCGGCTGAAGCCCACAGGCGTTTGCCGGTCTTGTCGAATTCGACATGGCGGGGGCGTTGATCGACCAGGGTGTTGTCCACCAACTGCTGGGTGCTGGTATCGATCCAGTGCAGCATGTTGGTGGTTTCGCTGGTGTTGACCGCCCATTTGCCATCGGGGCTGACAGCCATGCCTTCCGGCTCGACGCCGACGTCGATCTGCGCCAGCACTTCGTCGCTCTGGGTGTCGACCACGGTCACCAGTGCATCGTCCTCGTTGGAGATGTACAGCCAGCGGTCGTTGGGGTGCAGGGCGAACTGCTCGGGGTCGGCGCCCGAGGGTAGTTCCTTGATTATGGTGCGGGTGGCCAGGTCCATCACCTGTACCCGGTCCGAGTCGCTGGCGCAGATGTACAGCAGCTTGTTGTCGGAAGACAGCAGCAGGCCGCGCGGCCGCATGCCTACTTCAAGGGTGGCGGTGACCTCAAGGCTGTCCAGATCAATCACGCTGATGCTGTCGTCTTTCTCGTTGGACACATAGGCGGTGGCCGCCAGGGCGGTGTGGCTGGTCAGGCCAAGGGCAATGGCGCAGGCAAGGTGAGTCAGGCGCATGGGGTTGATCCTCTTGTTGTTTTGGGCTGCAAGTTGTGTGGGTGGTGCGCGCGGCGCACCCTACGGTTCTACGCGCGGTAGGGTGCACCGCGCGCACCATCAATTACTGTTGCCTGCCAGATCGCAGCTCACTTCCGGCCGGTCATAGCCGAGGCTGTCCATTTCGTTGTTGGGGTGCAGAAAACCATCCTGTGGCGAGGTGCTGACCAGCGCGCGTGGCTGTACCAACGGGATTGGTTGGCGCAGTTCGCCGTTCCACGGGCGGAAGCTCAGCTTGCGACCCTTGAAACCATCGAGCGGCAGCTGCTCGCTCAAGGCCAGGGTGCGGATTGCCTGGGCGTCGTTCTGGCGCAGTTTGGTCACCGCGGCGGCAATGCTGCGCACGGCCATCCAGGCGGCGAAATCGCGGTCGTTCATCCAGCGCTGGGCGTGGGCCTCGAAGCGTTTCTGCAACTGCGCGGCACCGAAGGTTTCCACGGTCTTGTGCCAGGCAGTCGGGATCAGGCCCTGGGTGCCGGCCACCGGGCGCGGGTACCAGGTGTTGTAGGGCAGGTACTCGCCGAAGTCGCCACGCTCGTCGGCCACCAGCACCACGTCGTATTCCGCCGTCTGGGTGAACAGCGGCATTTCCGCCTGGGCGCTGCGGCGCTGGTCGTTGTCGAAGCTCCATGGCTTCTCGGCGACGATCTTGTGGCCGAAGCGTTTGGCGGCGCGCTTGAGCGCGGCGGCGTAGGCGATATCGTCCTCGGTGCTGCCGGTCACCAGCAGCCAGCGCGTCCATTTGCGCACGGCGAGAAACTGCGCCAAGGCATCGGCGAGCATGGTGCGGCTGGGCAGGGTGTGCAGCACATTGTTCAGGCACTGGCTGTGGCGCAGGCTGTCGTCGGCGCTGCCGGCATTGAGCAGCAGGCTGTCGGGCAGCGCCTGGCTGAGTTGGCGCAGGGTTGCTGTCGGCGCATTGACCACGAACAGGCGCAGGCCCTGTGCGTGCAGTTCACGGGCTGCAGCCAGCAGGCTGTCGTTGTCGCCTCGTTCGGCTACGTCGAGCTGGTAACTGTGCTTGAGAAAACGCCCAGTGCTGTTGCTGTCGATAATCGCCAGCTCGGCCCCGCGCAGGCCGGTATCGGCCGGCTCGGGGATGACGTTGGACAGCACCGGGCCGGTTGCCGGGGTGTAACCCAGGTAAGCGATACGCACCTGCAAGGTGTCGGTTGTCGGGCTGGCCAGGCAGGGCGTTGCCAGGCTGCACAACGCGGCGGCGCAGAGCATGAGGGGGTGGCTGATCCGACGCATGGGCAACTCCTGGATAGGTGTTGCCAGCATAGGAACAGCCCGGTATTCGGGAAATATGCCCAAAGTACCAGTACGCCAGTACCAAGGTAGTAAGTCGGCGGGTGCGTCAGCGTTTTAGGATGATCCCATCCCATAAAACAAGAACAGGTACCCTCCATGAGCACGCTCAAAACACTCGCCCTGGCGCTGATTCTGCTGAGCAGCCTGATCGGTTTTGACAACATTTATGCGGCCGGCGACCTGACCCGTCGCACCGAGAAACTGCCGGATCTGCTGCTGGGCAGCGAAGCCAGCGATTACAGCCTGTCGCAAAGCGAATACCAGCTGGAAACTGGCAAGGCCTACCAACTGAAGATCATCGCCAGCGGGCTGAAGGAGTACGCTTTCCAGGCTCCGGAATTCGCCACCTCGATCTACCTGCGCAAGGTTGAAGCCGGTGGCGTGGAGATCAAGGCCATCACCCTTACCGAACTGGAGTTTGAGGAAGCCGGCGAGGCGGAGATCTTCTTCGTACCGATCAAGCCCGGCACGTTCCGTTTCTATGCCAAGGGCCTGGAAGGCAAGGGCATGCTCGGTCATTTCGTGGTCAAGTAACGTGTCCGTTCTATGGCGCATCTACCTGCTGGTGACGCTGTTTTTTGCACTGGTCACGGTGCTGGGCCTGGCGTTGCTGCTGCGCCAGGCCCGCGAGGATGTACAGCGTGAGGTGCAGGCTGCCGAGGCGGTGGTCGAGTACCTGTACGAAGCGGCTCAGCGTGACCCGGCCAGCCTGCACAGCGGGCTGACCGGCAACCTGCGGCATGTGCGGGTGCAGTGGCTACCAGCACCTGCCGCCGTGCCACAGTTGTCGCTTGAACAATGGCTGGGGCAGCGTCTGTTCCCGCAGCAACACCGCCCGCGTGTGGTGCAACTGGCCGATGGCCGACAGTTGCAGATTGCCGTCGATCCGGCGGATGAAATCGATGAAGTCTGGGATTCGCTTCTGCAACTGCTGTTGCTCTGCCTGCTGGCGCTGTTGATCAGCCTGGTGGCGATTCGCTGGGCCGTGCACCGTGGCCTGCGCGTGCTGGATGAGTTGCTATGCGGTCTGCAACAGGTGACTCAGGGCCAGTTCGATGCGCGTCTGCCGGCTCACAGCCTGCCAGAGGCACGGCAACTGGCCGGGCATTTCAATGCCATGGCCACCACCCTGCAACAGGTGCAGGCCGACAATACCGAACTGACTCAAGCGCTGATGGCGTTGCAAGAGCGCGAGCGCACCCGTCTTGGGCAGACCCTGCATGACGACCTCGGCCAGTACCTCAGCGGTATCCGTGCCCAGGCCTGCCTGCTGCAAGCGGTGGCCGCTCAGCCCGAGCAGGTGCGCCTGACCGCCCAGCATCTGGACAACCACTGCCAGCGCTTGCAGGACGGTTTTCGCGCCTTGATCCGTGATCTCTACCCGGTGGTACTGGAGCGCCTTGAACTGGACGAGGCGCTGCAACTGCTCGCTGATAACTGGCAGGCCGCACAGCGCGTGCAGTGCCAGGTTTCGCTCAGCCGCCGGCTGCCAAGTTTGCCACTGCCGACCAAGGCGCATCTGTACCGGCTGGTGCAGGAGGCCCTGACCAACGTCGCCAGGCACGCCCAGGCCAGCGAAGTGCGCGTGCGCCTGCATTATCAGGGGCAGCGTTTGCGTCTGTTTATTCGTGACAATGGTTGTGGTGCGCAACTGCCGCAGCGTCCCGGCATCGGCCTGCGCTCGATCCACGAGCGGGCGCGCAGCCTGGGTGCCGTACTGCGCGTACACAGCCGTCCTCAAGCGGGGTGGGCACTGTGCCTGACCCTGATAGTGCCGGAGCCCGAGCTATGAAGATTCTGCTGGTCGATGATCACGCGGTGGTCCGTCAGGGCTATGCCAGCCTGCTGCGGGCCTTGTTACCAGAGGTGCAGGTGCGCGAGGCCTGCGATGGCGAACAGGCCCTGCAGATGGTGCAGGAGGAAATCCCCAATCTGGTCATCATGGATATCGGCCTGCCCGGGATCAGCGGTCTGGAAACCACCCGGCGGCTGCGTCAGCGTTTGCCGCAACTGCGGGTGCTGTTCTTCAGCATGCACGATGAGCTGCCCCTGGTTCGTCAGGCCCTGGAGGCCGGTGCACTGGGTTATCTGACCAAAACGTCCTCACCCGAGGTGCTGGTTGAAGCGGTTAAACGTACCCTGGCCGGACATGCCTATATCGAGCAGGGGCTGGCCACGCATCTGGCTTGCAATCCACTTGGCGAGGGCAGCAGTGATCCGCGCCTGCGCGGCATGACCCAGCGCGAGTTCGAGATATTCGTGATGCTGGCCAAAGGCATGCCCAGCCGGCAGATTGCCGAGCGGCTGTGCATCAGCGGTAAGACCGTGTCCAACTACCTGACCTTGCTCAAGAGCAAGTTGCAGGTCAGCTCCCAGGCCGAGCTGGTGCATCTGGCCATCGATACCGGGGTCATCCGCCTGGGCCTGGAAAGCGCCTGAGCCGTTTTTCTAGATAAAAGAATAGGTAGCCCGGCTGAACTCCTCGGAGTGCAGCCGGGCTACGGCTTTGTGCTGTGTAGAGGTTCGCGGGCATGGCCCGCTCCTACAGAGGAAGGGGGGGTGTAGGAGGGGCGTTAGCGTGAGGTTATTCCCAGCCATCGGGGCAGGCGGTGCAGCCTTCCATATTGGCGCCCTGGAAGTTGCCGTAGTGGGTGCGCGTGCCGCTTAGGTCGGCGTCGGCGAGGTTGGAGCCTGAGAGTTTGACCTCTTGCAGGTTGGCGTCCTTGAGGTTGGCGCCCTTGAGGTCAGCCTTGCTTAGCCAGGTCATTTCCAGATTGGCCGCTTGCAGGTTGGCATTGTGCAGTTTGGCGGCAGACAGGCGGGCGAATTCCAGGTTGGCAGCGCGCATATCGGCTGCGTTGAATTTTGCCGCCTGGGCATACATGGCCCAGCCGTTGATGGCTACCAGGGTGCTGTTGCTGAAGTCGGCCAGGCGCAGCTGACTTTGTTGCAGGCTGGCACGGGTCAGGTCGGCACCTTGCAGTTGTGCTTTTTCCAGGTTGGCCAGATCCAGGCGGCTATGGCGTAAATCGGCACCACGCAGGTCGGCACCTTCCAGGTTCATACGGCGCATGTCCTGGTTGCTCAGGTTGGCACCTTGCAGGTTGGCTTTGGGGCATTGGCTGTCGGCTTCGATGCGGCAGCCGTTGACGGTGAGCACCTCATCGGCATTGACCAGTTCGGTACCCAGCACCAGCAGTACGATGGGCAGAAGCAGAGGCAGGTAATTCATGGCGAGTCCTCGGGTAGGGTGCGCCGTGCGCACCACGGGGCAACGCAGGTGGTTGCTTGGAAGCGCGTGCGCATGACGCACCCTGGGGTGCGTCATGCGAGTTGCGATCAGCGTTGTGTGGTCTTGTTATCCCAGCTTGGCAGCTTGAATACCCAGAACGAGCCGCCTTGCGCGACCGGTTTGGTCAGCTCGGCCATGTCGCCGCCCCACAGCGGTACTGCTCCGCCGTAACCGGTGGTTACGCCGATGTACTGCTCGCCATCCTGTTCCCAGGTGATGGGCGGGGAGATGATTCCGGTGCCGGTCTGGAACTTCCACAGCTCCTTGCCGTTCTTCGCGTCGAAGGCCTTGAAGTAGCCGTCGCCAGTGCCGGTGAACACCAGATTGCCCTTGGTGGCCAGTACGCCGGCCCACAGTGGCAGTTTTTCCTTGTGCTCCCAGACGACCTTGCCGGTGGTCGGGTTCATTGCCCGCAGGATGCCGACGTGGTCTTCGAACAGGCGTTTGATGCGGAAGCCCATGCCCAGGTAAGCGGAGCCCGCCTTGTAGTTGGCTTCCTCGGCCCAGTAGTCCTCTTTCCAGTGGTTGGCCGGCACGTAGAACAGGCCGGTGTCCTGGCTGTAGGCCATCGGGTTCCAGTTTTTGCCACCGAGGAAAGGCGGCGACACTTCTACCGATTTGCCTTTGGCTTCACCCGGCTCCGGTTTTGGTGGGCGTTGACCTTCGTTTTCCACCGGGCGACCGGTTTTCAGGTCGATATGGCTGGCCCAGGTGATCTTGTCGACGAAGGGGAAGGCGTTTTGCAGCTTGCCGTTGGCGCGGTCGACTACATAGAAGAAACCGTTGCGGTCGGCGTGGGCGGTAGCCTTGACGGTTTTACCGGCCTTATCCTTGTAGTCGAACAGCACCAGTTCGTTGTTGCCGGAGAAGTCCCAGGCATCGTTCGGGGTGTGCTGGTAGAACCACTTCACTTCACCGGTGGTCGGGTCTACGCCAACCTGGCCAGAGGTGTAGAGGCTGTCGTAGTCCTTCGGATTGCCACCTTCGCTGGTGCGTGCCCAGCCGTTCCACGGGGCCGGGTTGCCGGCACCGATGATGATGGTGTTGGTTTCCGCGTCGAAGCTGGCGCTCTGCCACGGTGCACCACCGCCCTGACTCCAGGCCGCTTTCTTGCCGGTCGGGTGGTTGGGATCATCCGGCCAGCTCGGTGCTTTCACGTCGCCAGTCGGGGTGCTGTCTTTGCCGTTCAGGCGGCCCATGTGGCCTTCGACGAACGGACGCATCCAGACTTCTTCACCGGTGTCCGGGTCGCGGGCAAACAGCTTGCCGACTACGCCGAATTCGTCACCGGAGCTGCCGTGGATCAGCAGGGTCTTGCCGCTCTTCTGGTCTTTCACCAGGGTTGGCGCGCCGGTCATGGTGTAGCCAACGGCGTGGTCACCGAACTTCTTGTTCCACACCACTTTGCCGGTGTCTTTGTTCAGCGCGACGACGCGGGCGTCGAGGGTGCCGAAGTAGATCTTGTCGCCGTAGATGGCAGCGCCGCGGTTGACCACGTCACAGCACGGACGAATGTTGTCCGGCAGGCGGTGGTTGTAGGTCCACAGGCGTTTGCCGGTTTTCGCGTCGAGGGCGAATACCCGCGAGTAGGAGCCGGTCACGTAGATCACGCCGTCATGGACGATGGCCTGGGACTCCTGGCCGCGCTGCTTTTCGTCACCGAAGGAGAAGGACCAGGCGGGCGTCAGTTTGAACACGTTCTGGTCGTTGACCTGGGCCAGCGGGCTCCAGCGTTGGGCGTTGGTGCCCATGCCGTACTGCAGCACGTTGTTGGTGGTGGTGTGGTCGTTGGCGATGTCGTCCCAGGTGACATTCTTGGCCAGGGCGCTGCCACTCAAGGCCAGGCCACCGGCCAGCAGCAGGCTGTGGACGGCAAGTGCCACGGGGCGCGGCATGCTGGGTAACGATCTTGTTGTCATGGTTGTGGTTTCCCATCGTGGTGGTGAAGGTTGCAGGTCCTGTGCTGTTGGCGACCTGGCGAGCCGATAGTGGAACCACGGGGATTGCGCCGAAACGGAAAAACTCCCGCCTGCGCCGGGAAGAATGCCCAAACTGGACATGACTTAGCCTTGCTGCCAAAGCCACCTGTCATGGGGTCGCAAGCCCTACTACCAAGGGACTAGTCGCGGGCCACCAAAGCAGCATTCGGCGGGCGCGGCGCTGTTTCTAAGATGCTCGCAAGCAAGCTCCGTACGAGCTGTGTGCGTGCATTCGATGAGGCCTTGAACATGACAATTAAAAAGAACACCGGTTTTGCTCTGCTGCTGTTGGCCTTCTCGGCCAACCTCTGGGCGCATGGTGATGTGGTGCCCCAGGCGGTGAAGACCGACGGTCTGGAGCCGCTGGGCGAAGAATGGCGTGATGAGAACCCCTACCGGGGCAACCCGCGCGCCATCGAAATTGGCTCTTCGGCCTACAACCAGAACTGCGCGGCGTGCCATGGCCTGGAAGCCAAATCCGGTGGCATTGCCCCGGACCTGCGCCTGCTCGAAGCCGGCATCAGCGGCGATGAGTGGTTCAAGGAGCGGGTGATCAATGGCGCCGTGCGTGATGGTCGGGTGTATATGCCGAAAATGGCCGACTACCTCAGCCAGGAAGCGCTGTGGGCCGTGCGCAGTTACCTGGAGAGCGTGGCCATCGAGGAGTAATCGGCATGGCTCGGCGACTGGTGTGGCTGGGGCTGTGGTGTTCTGCACTGCTGGCGGTCTGTACGCCGCTGCAGGCGCAGGTGCGCAGCTATGACTCGATTGTCGAGTCCGGTGTGCTCAAGGTGGCGCTGTATCAGGATTTCGCGCCTTACAGCTTTCAGCAGGACGGGAAATCCCGTGGCGTCGACTATGAGGTCGCCGAGGCTTTGGCCGCAGGTCTGGGGCTCAGGCTTGAAGTGATCTGGGCACCGCCGGGCGAGAAGCTCGATGATGACCTGCGTGATTACATCTGGCGCGGGCATTACCTGCGTCCGCACGAACTGGCCGATGTGATGCTGCGCGTTCCTTATGACCGCGAGTTTTCCTACAAGAGCAACGAGTTCGGCGAGCTGGTCAACGAACTGGTGGTGATGTTCGGCCCGTATCAGCGTGAGCGCTGGCAGGTGGCATTCGACCGCCGCCGGCTGGACGCGGTGCCCAGTGTGGCGGTGTTTCAGCGCCACCCCATTGGTGTCGAGGTGGAAAGCGTGCCGTCCTTTTATCTGTCATCGGTGAAAGACGGCATGCTCAGCCAGCAGACCCATCACTACAGCAATGTTCAGCAAGCGTTCGCGGCGATGAAAGCCGGTGAAGTGGATGCGGTGATGGCGCTGCGCGGCGAGGTCGACTGGCAGCTCAAACTGGCGGCTGACGAGCAACTGGCGCTGGCCGAGAACGCTTACCCGGACATGGGCAAGCAGGTCTGGGACATCGGCATGGCGGTGCATGAAAGCAATCGGCAATTGGCCTATGCCCTGGAAGAAAAGCTCGAAGAGCTGATTCTCGCCGGGGAGCTCAAGCGTATCTATGGCCACTACGGTCTGCGTTATGAGTTGCCGGGGTTGTACCAGGAGGTTGAGTAGGGCTGCAGGTCAACGGCACCGGGAGGTGTGGGATGGAACTGGATTGGCGTTCATTTCTACTGCTGGCGCTGTTTGCCGTGCCCTGGGACAGCTGGGGCAGCCAGCGCGACCCGGTCACATCGGTGATGTGGGACTACTACCACGAGCGTCTGCTGGGCGGCGAAGCCTTTGTTTTCGATGAGCGGGTCAAGCTCAGCGCGCCGCCGTTTGCCGAGGACGCGCGGCAGGTGCCGATTCAGATCGACGCCAGTGCCTTCGACGGTCAGGTGGTGCGCATGCTGGCCTGGGCCGAACTCAATCCGATTCCACAGATCTTCGATTTCCAGCCGGGTGAGCAGGTGCTGCCACGGCTGGCCATCCGCATTCGGGTCGAGCAGGCCACGCCGCTGCGGGTGGCGGTACTGACCCGTGACGGGCTCTGGCATGTCGGTTCGACGCAAATCGATGCTGCCGGTGGCGGCTGCACAGCCCCCAGTGTGGTGCGCGCCCAGGCCGGTTGGGAGGAGCATCTGGGTGAAGTGCTCGGCAAGCGCTTTGTCCTGGCTTATGCCAACCGCCTTCGCGTGCAGGTGGCCCACCCGATGGACAACGGCCTGGTCGGCGGTATTCCGGAATTTTTTCTCAACCAGGCGCAGTTGCGTGATCGCAGCGGCAACACCCTGGCCAGCCTCGAACTGTTTCCCGCCGTCAGCGAAAACCCGACCATCAGCCTGGATGTAAAGGGCAACGTCGAGACCGAGCTATGGTTGCGTGACAACAACGGCAATGAATTCAAAGCCGAACTCTGAAAGCCACAAGGACCTGCCATGATCAAAGTCAGCGTGCTGTACCCCAATACTCCCGGTGTGCGTTTCGACATGACCTATTACTGCGAGCAGCATATGGCGATCGTGCGCGAATGCCTGGGCAGCGCGTGCCAAGGCATTGCCGTGGACGCTGGCCTGGCCAGCGCCACGCCCGGTGAGGCCGCGCCCTATATCGCCATGGGGCATCTGTATTTCGACAGCGTGGCGGTGTTCGAGCAGAGCTTTGCCCCGCACGCGGCACGGATCATGGGCGATCTGCCGAACTTTACCGACAGCCAGCCGCTGGTGCAGATCAGCGAGGTCCGCCTCGCGCCCTAAATGGCGGTTCTGCCCTGGGCAGCCCAGCACGGCGCTGCCCGTCTTATCGCGAGGTGCTTATGCGCTGGATACTCATACTGGCGGCGCTGGCCAGCGCCTGCGTGCACGCCAATCCGCTCGCCTACGACCTACAGCCCCGGCAGATTGCCGATGGCGTGTGGCTGTTTGAAGGCAGCACGGACAACTTCTCCCAGGCCAATGGCGGCAATATCGTCAACACCGGGTTTATCGTCACCGATAAAGGCGTTGTGGTGATCGACAGCGGGCCGTCGCGGCGTTACGGCGAGGTGATGCGCCAAGCGATTGCCCGCGTCACTGACAAGCCGCTGCTCAAGGTCATGCTGACCCATCATCATCCCGACCATGTGCTGGGCAATCAGGCCTTCAGCGATGTGCCGATTGCCGCCTTGCCCGGCACCACCGCGTTGCTGGTAGAGCAGGGCGATACCATGGCGGAGAACATGTACCGCCTGGTGGGCGACTGGATGCGCGGCACCGAAGTGCTGCTGCCCACTGAGAGCCTTGAGCCGGGAATGCTTGAGGTAGGCGGGCGGACGCTGCAACTGCTGGCCCTGAGCGGCCACACCGGGGCTGATCTGGCGATTCTCGATGTGCAGAGCGGCGTGCTGTTTGCCGGTGATCTGGTGTTTTATCAACGTGCCCTGACCACACCCGGCACACCGAGCCTGGCCACCTGGCTGGCGGATCTCGACCAGCTGCAGCACCTGCCCTGGAAGCAGATCGTGCCCGGCCATGGCCCGCTGGCCAGCGATGCTGCGCCCTTTGCCCAGATGCGTGATTACCTCGGCTGGCTGGACGGCGTCATGCGCAGCGGTGCCGAGCAGGGCGCGGAAATGAATGAACTGATCCGCACCGCCATCCCGGAACGCTTTGCCGGCGTAAACCTCAGCCGTTATGAGCTGATCCGCAGCGTCAGTCATCTCTACCCGCGTTATGAGCAGGCCGCGATGCAGCGGGTGGATCGCTAAGAAAAACTGCGATACCCAGATGCGGTGGCTCTGTACCACGAGTGTGGTACGTCTGTATTTATCGACACAGACGTGAGGTGCTCTTGCTTCGTAGGGTGCGCCGTGCGCACAAGTCATTACTCGTCTAATTGGGGGTATGTCCGCGCAGACGTTGAATCCCGGTGCGCGCAGCGCACCCTACGGGTTGTCCCTGGCAACACATGATTGGCTTAGCGCAGCTGCAATTCCTCGCCGCGCTCCTGCTGCCACTCATCCTGGCTCGGCGCGGCCTGGTCGCCGTCCATATGGTGGATGATGTCGAAGTAGTGCTGCTTGAACGGGTCGAGCATCACGTCGTCACGCTTGCGTACCCGTACCGCATAGATGCTCTGCACATTCTGATGGTCGAAGGCGCGCCACTGCTGCTGCCCCTTGAGCAACTGGTAACTGTGGTCTTCCAGGGTGCTGATCAGCCGTTCGCTGTCCAGGCTTTGCGTGCGCTGCACGGCATCGGCCCATTGCTTGACGATGGAGTAGGCGGAGGCGCTGGTGCTGCCGGGGTACTCCTGATAATCGCTGATATAGCGCTCAACGAATTGCTGGCCCTGGGCGATGTTGTCCTGGCTGGGCAGGTTCCAGGTCCAGGCTTCGGTGCCGATCACGCCCTCCATCACCAGCGGCCCGGCCTGCTGCACCACGCTCTTGGTCAGGTTGGGCACGATGATCTGCGTACGTTGCTTGAGGCCCATGTTGTGCACCATGCGCATGCTGCGCTGCAGGTTCTCGCCGAGCAGCACCAGCACGAGGATATCCGCCTCGCTGCGGGCCGCTTTATTGAGCGCCGCCAGGTACTGCTCACGGCGCACCAGACCACTGGGTAGCGCAGTACGGCCATGGCGTGCGCGGTCGGTGCTGTTGGTGGCCAGGCGCAGGGCGTTTTCCATGCTGCGGCCCCAGGCGTCATCGACAATGATGTAGTGGTAGCGCTGGCGTGGCATATGCCAGGACAGGTATTCGCCGAGCACCCGTGCACTCATCCAGGCGCTGTTGGACTCCCGGAACAGATAGCGATGGCCGGCCAGGCCGGTCACTTCATTGGCATAGCTCAGGGTGGCGAAGTACAGCAGGCCGCGCTCGCGGGCGCGTTGCCCGGCGGCTATCGCCTCTTCACTGGTGGCGCCGCCAAACACCATGCGTGCGTCCTGGTTGGCGAAGTAATCGACATTGCTGACGGCCTTGTCGGCCTGCGAGCTGGTGTTCTTGCTGAGCAGCTCCAGCGGTTTGCCGAGCACGCCACCTGCTTGGTTGATTTCGTCCACGGCCAGCAGTGCACCACGGCGCAGCTCGAGACCTTCATCCTTGTAATTGCCGGTACGTGGGTAGTTGAGGCCGATCTTGATGGGCTCGGCCTGGGCAAGGTTGCCCAGGTCTACCAGCAGCAGGCTGCTCAACAACAGGTGGCTGAGTGGGGTGGTGCGGCCCATATGGCTTGCTCCTTAGCGTGGGGGAGTAGCTTTCTAACGGCTGGGCCGGGGGCTGGGTATGCTCTTTTCAGGGGGCTGGGCTAGCACTTAAGTCGGCCAGGCCATGTGCCGGTACGGTGTGGGTGCACATCCGGGCGGGAAAATTGCCTGCGTGGCAGGTGCGTCAGGCAGCGATAAAACGGGCGGTATTGCTACCAAGGGAGTAGCTAAATCGGTACTGCGTTCAATTGTTGGGGGAGGCTGGGCAGCCAAGAATCTGTGGCAGATCGGGAAAAATTCCCGGTGATAACAATGAACCCACAGAGGTAGCCGCAATGAAACACACCGGTCTTCGCCAGCCTTTCCTCCTCACCGCGCTGTGCGCGGCGATGCTGATGCCGTCCGCCGCCGCCCTGGCGGTGACCGATGAGGAAATCCTCAAGGACGCCACCACCACCGACCAGATCGTCACCAACGGCCTGGGGCTGCAAGGCCAACGCTACAGCCCGCTGGCCACACTCAACACAGACAACATCAAGGACCTGCGCCCGGTTTGGACGCTGTCCTTTGGTGGCGAGAAGCAGCGTGGCCAGCAAGCGCAGCCGCTGATCAAGGACGGCGTGATGTATGTCACCGCGTCCTACTCGCGGGTGTTTGCCGTCGATGCCCGCACCGGGCGCGAGCTGTGGCAGTACGATGCGCGCCTGCCGGATGACATTCGCCCGTGCTGCGACGTGATCAACCGTGGCGTGGCGCTGTATGGCGACCTGGTGATCTTCGGCACCCTGGATGCCAAGCTGGTGGCTCTGCACAAGGATACCGGCAAGGTGGTCTGGCGCAAGAACGTGGCGGACCACAAGGCCGGATACTCGATCACGGCGGCACCGCTGGTGGTCAACGGCAAGCTGATCACCGGGGTGTCCGGTGGCGAATTCGGCGTGGTCGGTAAGATCGAAGCCTACGACCCGAAAAACGGCGAGCTGCTGTGGAGTCGCCCGACCGTGGAAGGTCACATGGGCTACGTCTACCAGGACGGCAAGGCGATTGAAAACGGCATCAGCGGTGGTGAAGCCGGCAAGACCTGGCCGGGTGACCTGTGGAAAACCGGTGGCGCCGCCCCCTGGCTGGGCGGTTACTACGACGCGGAAACCAACCTGCTGCTGTTCGGCACCGGTAACCCGGCGCCGTGGAACTCGCACCTGCGCCCGGGCGACAACCTCTATTCGTCTTCGCGCCTGGCGCTGAACCCGGACGATGGCAGCATCAAGTGGCACTTCCAGACCACCCCGCATGACGGCTGGGACTTCGACGGTGTCAACGAGCTGGTGTCCTTCAACTATCAGGACGGCGGCAAGACTATCAAGGCTGCAGCCACCGCTGACCGTAACGGCTTCTTCTACGTGCTCGACCGCACCAACGGCAAGTTCATCCGCGGCTTCCCCTTTGTCGACAAGATCACCTGGGCCAAGGGTCTGGACAAGAATGGCCGGCCGATCTACGACGACAGCAACCGTCCCGGCTCGCCAAGCGCGAAGGAGAAGGGCACGAGCGTGTTCTCTGCACCCGCCTTCCTCGGTGCGAAGAACTGGATGCCGATGGCTTACAGCCAGGACACCGGGTTGTTCTACGTGCCGTCTAACGAGTGGGGCATGGACATCTGGAACGAGGACATCGCCTACAAGAAGGGGGCGGCCTACCTTGGTGCTGGCTTCACCATCAAGCCGTTGAACGAGGACTACATCGGTGTACTGCGCGCCATCGACCCGAAAACCGGCAAGGAAGTCTGGCGGCAGAAAAACTACGCACCGCTGTGGGGCGGGGTGATGACCACCAAGGGCAACCTGGTGTTCACCGGCAACCCGGAAGGTTTCCTGCAGGCCTTCAACGCCAAGACCGGCGAGAAGGTCTGGGAATTCCAGACTGGCTCCGGCGTGCTGGGTTCGCCCGTAACCTGGGAGATGGACGGCGAGCAGTATGTTTCGGTGCTCTCCGGCTGGGGTGGTGCAGTGCCGCTGTGGGGCGGCGAAGTGGCCAAGCGTGTGAAGAACTACAACCAGGGCGGCATGCTCTGGACCTTCAAACTGCCCAAGGAGCTGGTCGCCAAACGTTGATTGGCGGATAGCCTGTACAGGATGGCCGGTCTAGACCGGCCATTTTTGTTTTCATGCTTTGGTGTCAATGACTTACGACCAAAGAAGCATGGTCTGGTTTACGGCTGTGCTTCAGCGTGCAGATAGGCTCTGTTGCGATTTTATGCGCGCACAGAGTTTTTCGGTGCAGGGGGAAGCATGCAGGGCTTTACACGTCGTCAATTGCTCGCCGGGGCCGCCATGCTGCCCTGGCTGTTGCCGGGGGCGCTGCAAGCCCGCGTCGGCCGGGCGCGGGTGTTGGTGATCGGCGGCGGTTTTGCCGGTGCTACGGCGGCGCGTTACCTGAAGCGTCAGGCCGAGCAGCTGGACGTGGTGCTGATTGAGCCGAAATCTGACTTTCATACCTGCCCGTTCAGCAACCATGTACTGGCCGGGCTGCGTGAGCTGGACAGCCTGCGTCAGGATTACCGCGCCTTGCAACGGCAACAGGTGCTGCATGTGCGCGAACGGGCGCGGGAAATTGACCTGCAGGCCCGGCAGGTGGTGCTGCAGGGCGGCCAGCGCCTGCGCTATGACCGGGTGTTGCTGGCGCCCGGAATCGACATGGACTGGCAGGCCATCGAGGGCTACGACCGCAATGCCGCCAGCCGTCTGCCGCATGCCTGGCAGGCTGGCGCGCAAACCGCTCTGCTGCGCCGGCAACTGCAGGCCATGGACGATGGTGGCCTGGTGATCATCAGCGTGCCGGACAACCCCTATCGCTGCCCGCCGGGGCCCTATGAGCGGGCCAGCCTGATTGCCCATTACCTGAGCCAGGCCAAGCCACGCAGCAAGGTGCTGATCCTCGACAGCAAGGACAGTTTCTCCAAGCAGGCGCTGTTTCAGCAGGGTTGGCAGGCGCTTTATGGCGAGCGCATCGAGTGGGTTGGGCGTGCTGGCGATGGCCGTGTTGTGCGCGCCGATGCTGGGCGGCGCGAGCTGCTCTGCGAGTTTGGCCAGCGCCATCGCGCGGCGGTGATCAACCTGATTCCACCGCAGAAAGCTGCCGAAATCGCTGCTCGCAGTGGCCTGGTCGATGCCAGCGGTTGGGTACCGATCCGTCCGACCACCTTTCAAGCCCGCGAGGCCAGTGACATCTATGTGGCGGGGGATGCCTGCATCGCCGCGCCCATGCCCAAGTCAGCCTACAGCGCTAATGCTCAGGCCAAGGTGGCAGTGGCGGCCTTGCTGGCAGATCTGGCCGGCCAGGAGCCGCCAACCGCGAGCTGGCGCAACACCTGTTACAGCGCGCTGGCACCGGGTCAGGCGGTGTCGATTGCGGCTGATTACGGCGTACAGGAGCAGCACCTGATCGAGCTGCCAGGCAGCCTGACGCTCAGCCCGTTGCAGCCGCCCGCCGGGTTACGGGCCCAGGAAGCGGCGCTGGCCGAGGCCTGGTATCAGAGCATCTGCATGGATGCCTGGGGGCATTTGGCATGACCCTGCGCCTGCTGATTTTGCTGGTGCTGGCCGGCCCTGTAGCTGCGCAGCCCTGGGTCCAGGCACAGCACAGCGTTGAACAGTGGTTGCAGGGCCATGAGGTGCAAACCCAGGGGTTGAGCCTGGACGTGCCGACCTGGGTCGAGGATGGCGCGTTTGTCGCCATTGACCTGACCCTGCAGGATGCCCAGCCCCCGGTATCGCTCAGCCTGCTGCGCAGCGGCGAAGACGATCCGCGTATCGCCACGCTGCACGTGCAGGCCTGGGACGCGCCGCTGCGTCTGTCGACCCGTGTGCGCCTGCCGCGAAGTCAGCAACTGATCGTACTGGCCCGTGATGGGCGCGGGCGTGTGTGGCTGGCGGCGCAGGCGGTGGAGGTGTTGAACAGCAGTTGCCTGTCGCCGAGTAGCGCTCAGCCAGGCAGCAACCTAGGGCCGTTGCAGGCCTGGCTGGAACCGCAGGGGCGTGGTCTGGAGTTGCGCAGCCTGTTGCGCCATCCAATGGAAACCGGGCGGCGTCCGAGCGTGGATGGTCAACTGCTGCCCCGGCATTTGCCGACACATTTTGAGGTCAGCGGGGCGCACGGCAATCTGCTGCGCATCGAGCCTTTCGAGGGTTTGGCGGCCAACCCTTACTGGAGGGTGCTGCTGCCCGCTGGGCAGACACCGCTGCTGCTGCGTTGGGTGGATGCCGATGGCCGCGCGTTTAGCCGGCAGCTGCCCTGAACCGGGACGGTGCGCGGCTCTGGGGCGAGCTTTACGGCTCTACTACCAAATGACGAGAGGTTTTGTGCCATGGGCGCATACCGGTCGAGCAGGGCGCTTCCTAAGATCGAACCATGACCTGCTCCACGTCCCAGGGGGCAGGCTCCGCCAACAAGAGAGGTCAATCCCATGCTTTACGCCAAACCCGGTACGCCAGGCGCCGTCATCACCCTCAAACCGCGCTACGGCAACTACATCAATGGTGAGTTTGTCGCCCCGCTGAGTGGCCAGTACTTCAGCAACACCAGCCCGGTGGATGGTTCGGTGATCGGTGAGTTCCCACGTTCCGACGCCGCCGATATCAACAAGGCGCTGGATGCTGCGCACGCCGCTGCCGATGCCTGGGGCAAGACCTCGGTGCAGGAGCGTTCGCACATTCTGTTGAAGATCGCCGACCGCATCGAAGCCAACCTTGAACTGCTGGCCGTGGCCGAGACCTGGGATAACGGTAAGGCCGTGCGCGAAACCCTCAACGCCGACGTGCCGCTGGCCGCTGACCACTTCCGCTACTACGCCGGGTGCATCCGCGCGCAGGAAGGCAGCACCGCCGAGATCAATGAAGGCACCGTGGCCTACCACTTCCATGAACCGCTGGGCGTGGTCGGGCAGATCATCCCGTGGAACTTCCCGCTGCTGATGGGTGCCTGGAAACTCGCACCGGCTCTGGCCGCTGGCAACGCCATCGTGCTCAAACCGGCCGAGCAGACGCCGCTGTCGATCACCGTGCTGATGGAGCTGATTGGCGACCTGCTGCCGCCGGGTGTGCTCAACGTCGTCCAGGGCTTCGGCCGTGAAGCCGGTGAAGCACTGGCCACCAGCAAACGCATTGCCAAGATCGCCTTCACCGGATCGACTCCAGTGGGCTCGCATATCCTCAAGTGTGCCGCCGAAAACATCATCCCGAGCACCGTCGAACTGGGTGGCAAATCGCCGAACATCTTCTTCGCCGACATCATGAATGCCGAGCCGGCATTTATCGAGAAGGCCGCTGAAGGCCTGGTGCTGGGCTTCTTCAACCAGGGCGAAGTGTGCACCTGTCCGTCGCGTGCGCTGGTGCAGGAATCGATCTATGAGTCGTTCATGGTCGAGGTCATGAAAAAGATCAAGCAGATCAAGCGTGGCGATCCGCTGGACACCGACACCATGGTCGGCGCCCAGGCCTCGCAGCAGCAGTTCGACAAGATCCTCAGCTACCTGGAGATCGCCCAGCAGGAAGGCGCCCAAGTGCTCACCGGCGGTGGCGTGGAGAAACTCGAAGGCAACCTGGCCAACGGTTACTACATCCAGCCGACCCTGCTCAAGGGCACCAACCAGATGCGCGTGTTCCAGGAAGAAATCTTTGGCCCGGTGATCGGCGTGACCACCTTCAAGGACGAAGCCGAAGCGCTGGCGATTGCCAACGACACCGAGTTCGGCCTGGGCGCAGGCGTGTGGAGCCGCGACATCAACGTCGCCTACCGCATGGGTCGGGCAATCAAGGCCGGTCGCGTATGGACCAACTGCTACCACCTGTACCCGGCGCACGCCGCGTTCGGTGGCTACAAGAAATCCGGTGTGGGCCGTGAAACCCACAAGATGATGCTCGACCACTACCAGCAGACCAAGAACCTGCTGGTGAGCTACGACATCAACCCGCTGGGCTTCTTCTAACTCGTGTAACCCCGGCGTATCCGCTCCAGTGCGCCGGGCTCCTTCCTGCGATTCGCCGGTCGGCGAGATCTGTTTGTGGTCTGGGCAGATAACTGCTGCAGCAGGTCACTATCGCAACGCGGCTTCGGCCGCGTTTTTTATTGCGCCGTGCCAAGCATGTACCTGTCGGGTGCGCCGTGCGCACCACAGGCCAGTACTTCAGCTATTACGGTGCGCGCGGCGCACCCTACGTCGGTTGGCATCAGCCGGGGCCCGTAAACGCTACCAATGTCAGCAGAAATTCATCCCAAAGTACCATTTGGCTGCTGCCGGTCGGGGGGCTTAATGAAGGGGCCGGAATTCGCCGGCGTCGATAAGAAGAGGACCGCGCCATGTGGACTAAACCCGCCTACACCGACCTGCGTATTGGTTTCGAAGTGACCATGTACTTCGCCAATCGTTGAGCCGTTTTGCCCCGGCATTGCCGGGGCATCCCAACAGGCATACCCATCGGCATCGCAATCGGAAGCGTCCATGCATATCCAGATTCTTGGCTCCGCCGCCGGCGGTGGCTTCCCCCAGTGGAACTGCAACTGCCGTAACTGCCGTGGCGTGCGCGCGGGCAGCGTACGGGCGCAGCCACGTACCCAGTCTTCGATTGCCCTGAGTGACAATGGCCAAGACTGGATCCTGTGCAACGCCTCTCCGGATATCCGCGTACAGATCGAAGCCTTTCCTGCGCTCAACCCGGCGCGTCGGCTGCGCGACAGCGCGATTGCCGGGATCATCCTGCTTGACAGCCAGATCGATCACACCACTGGCCTGCTGACCCTGCGCGAAGGCTGCCCGCATCAGGTCTGGTGCAGCGAGATGGTGCATCAGGACCTGACCAGCGGCTTTCCCCTGTTCAATATGCTCAGCCACTGGAATGGCGGCTTGCAGCACAACCTGATTGCCCTCGATGGCGAGCCGTTCAGCATTGCGGCCTGTGCCAACTTGTCGATCACGGCCGTGCCGTTGCGCAGCAGTGCACCGCCGTATTCACCGCACCGTGGCAACCCGCATCCGGGCGACAACATTGGTTTGTTTGTCGAGGATCGCCGCACCGGCGGCACGCTGTTCTATGCCCCCGGTCTGGGTCAGGTCGATGAACCATTGCTGGCCTGGATGCGCCGTGCCGACTGCCTGCTGGTGGACGGCACGCTGTGGCGCGATGACGAAATGCGCCTGTGCGAAGTGGGCGACAAGCTCGGCAGCGAGATGGGCCACCTGTGTCAGAGCGGTCCGGGTGGCATGATCGAGGTGCTTGATGGCCTGCCATCTGCACGCAAGATCCTTATTCATATCAACAACACCAACCCGATTCTCGACCTGGATTCGCCTGAGCGCGCCGAACTTGACGCGCACGGTATCGAGGTCGCGTTCGATGGCATGAGCATCGTTTTGTAGCGCGCCCAGGCCGTGCGCACCTCAAAGAATGCGGGTGCGCAGGGCACACACTACGGCAACGCGTATTGGAGATACTGATGAGCCAACCCGCCATGAGCCCTGCCGAGTTTGAGCAGGCCTTGCGCGCCAAGGGCGCGTACTACCACATTCACCACCCGTTTCATCAGGCGATGTATGCCGGCCACGCCAGCCGTGAGCAGATTCAAGGGTGGGTGGCCAATCGCTTCTACTATCAACTGAACATCCCGCTCAAGGATGCGGCGATCCTGGCCAACTGCGCTGATCGCGACACCCGCCGTGAATGGCTGCAACGCATTCTTGATCACGACGGTGCGCAGGGCGAGGAGGGTGGTATCGAAGCCTGGCTGCGCCTGGCCGAAGCCGTGGGCCTTGAGCGCGAGCAGGTGCTGTCGCAAGAGCTGGTGCTGCCCGGCGTACGCTTTGCCGTGGATGCCTACGTCAATTTCGCCCGCCGCGCGTCCTGGCAGGAAGCCGCCAGCAGCTCGCTGACCGAACTGTTCGCCCCGCAAATCCACCAGTCACGTCTGGACAGCTGGCCGCAGCATTACCCCTGGATCGATGCCGAGGGTTACCGCTATTTCCGCACGCGGCTGCAGCAGGCGCGTCGCGATGTTGAGCATGGCCTGCGTATCACCTTGGAACACTACCGCACCCGTGAAGCCCAGGAACGCATGCTGGAAATCCTGCAATTCAAGCTTGATGTCCTGTGGAGCATGCTCGACGCCATGAGCATGGCCTACCAGCTGGAGCGCGCGCCGTATCACACGGTGACCGCCGAGCGCGTCTGGCATCGGGGGATTGCGCTATGAGCCACAGACAAGCGGTACGCACGGCGCACCCTACGGTTGGACGTTATGTAGGGCGCGCCGCGCGCACCGCAACGGAGCCGAGACTATGACCGCAACCATCCTGCCCACTATCCCTGCCATTCGCCGAGGCTTTCGCCTGCAATTCGAGCCGGCCCAGGGTTGCCATGTGCTGCTCTATCCGGAAGGCATGATCAAGCTCAACGACAGTGCCAGCGAGATTCTCCAGCAGGTCGATGGCAAGCGCTCGGTGGCCGAGATCATCGACAGCCTGCACCAGCGCTTCCCGGATGTGCCGGGGATCGACGAAGACATTCTTGCCTTCATGGAGGTGGCCCATGCTCAGTTCTGGATCGAGCTTCGCTAAGGCAGGTCATGAACCAGGGCCACCGCTGTGGCTGCTGGCCGAGCTGACCTATCGCTGCCCGCTGCAATGCCCGTACTGCTCCAACCCGCTGGATTTCGCCCAGCAGGGCGCAGAGTTGTCGACCGCCGAATGGATCGAGGTATTCCGCCAGGCCCGTGAACTGGGTGCTGCACAACTGGGTTTTTCCGGCGGTGAGCCGCTGGTACGCCAGGACCTGGCCGAGCTGATCGCCGCGGCGCGCGGCCTGGGTTACTACACCAACCTGATCACCTCCGGCATCGGCCTGACCGAAGTACGTATCGCCGAGTTCGCCGACGCCGGGCTCGATCATATCCAGATCAGCTTTCAGGCCGCCGACGAGGAAGTGAACAATCTGCTGGCGGGCTCGAAGAAGGCTTTCGCTCACAAGCTGGCCATGGCCCGTGCGGTCAAGGCCCATGGCTACCCGATGGTGCTGAACTTCGTCACCCACCGGCACAACATCGACAACATCGAGCGGATCATCGAGCTCTGCCTGGAGCTGGAGGCGGATTTCGTCGAACTCGCCACCTGCCAGTTCTATGGCTGGGCCGAACTCAACCGCGCAGGGCTGCTGCCGACCCGCGCCCAACTGGAGCGCGCCGAACGCATCACCAACCAGTGGCGCGACAAGCTGGCGGCCGAGAATCATCCGTGCAAGCTGATCTTCGTCACCCCGGACTACTACGAGGAACGACCCAAGGCCTGCATGAACGGCTGGGGCAATCTGTTTCTCGACATCACCCCGGACGGCACCGCTTTGCCCTGTCACAGCGCGCGGCAGCTGCCGGTGCAGTTTCCCAATGTGCGCGAGCACAGTCTCGAACATATTTGGCGAGATTCATTCGGCTTCAACCGCTTTCGTGGCGACGACTGGATGCCCGAGCCATGCCGCAGCTGCGACGAGAAGCACAAGGACTTCGGCGGCTGCCGTTGCCAGGCCTTTATGCTCACTGGCGACGCCAGCAACGCCGACCCAGTGTGCAGCAAGTCGGCGCAGCATGGCGTGATTCTCGCCGCGCGCCAGCAGGCTGATGACGCGCCGCTGGGGCTGGAGGCCCTGCAGTATCGCAATGATAAGGCCTCGCGGATCATATGCAAGGCCTGACCGACCCCGACGCGATCTGGAGCGCCGAACAGGCCGCAGCGGCCAGCGCTGACTTCGCCGAACTGCACGCTGCACTCGGCGGAGTGCTGTGGGTGGCGTTTGATCCGTTGCTGGCACGTTGTGGGTTGTTCTTTTGCCGTGATGGTGTCGTGACTGAACTGACGCCGCCGGGGTTCTCCGTACGCAGCCGGGTTTACGAATACGGCGGCGGTGCATGCTGTGCAACGGAGCAGGGCGTGGCCTTCGTCAATGAAAATGATCAGCAGGTTTACCTGATCGATATCACCGAGGGCGGTGGTGCGTATGGCGCACCCTGCGCGGTGACCGACTCGCCCAACTGCCGTTATGGCGACCTGTGTTTTGTGCCCGCCTGGCAGGCGCTGCTGGCTGTGGAGGAAAGCCATGAAGGCGGAGCGGTGATACATCGCCTGGTACGCATTGGCCTGACGGGCAAGCGCGAGGTACTGGTTGAAGGCGCTGATTTTTACGCCGCGCCAGTGGCCGATGGTGATGGCCAGCGGTTGGCCTGGATCGAGTGGGATCGCCCCGATCAGCCCTGGGTTGCCACGCGTCTGTGCCAACGTAAGTCGGGCGAACGCACCCAGGTGCTGGCTGGGCAGGACCGTGATCAATCCTTGCAGCAGCCGCGTTTCGATGGGCAGGGCCGGTTGTGGGTGTTGAGCGACAAGGCGGGTTGGTGGCAGCCCTGGTGTGTTGATAGACAGCATGATGCATGCGCTGCACCCTTCGATCATGCTCCCGCGCCCTGGCAGCTGGGTGGCCGAACCTACCTGCCGCTGGAAAACGGCGAACTGCTGCTGACGCGTTTCGAGCAAGGCACAGGCGTACTGGTAGGGTGCGCTTTCGAGACTGATAGTGCGCACAGCGCACCTTACGAGCGGCACTTCGCAGAGCATTTCACGCGTTTTCGCAGTCTGGCCGCCGATGCCGAGCATTTTTACTGCATCGCTGCCGCACCGGATCGTCTGTCGGCGGTGCTGGCGATTCGGCGTAGTGATGGCGCTGTACAAATACTGTCCGGTGGCGAGCAGCCCTTGAGTGAAGCACAGCTGTCCCGCCCCCAGTCATTTAACTGCGTTGTGGGTGAAGGCGAGCGCAGCCACGGTTTTTTTTACTCGCCCGTATCAAGCGGAGAGCGTCCTTCGCTGGTGATCTTTCTGCATGGCGGCCCCACCTCGGCCTGCTACCCGGTGTTCGACCCGCGTATCGCCTTCTGGACCCTGCGCGGCTACGCCGTGCTCGACCTCAATTACCGTGGCAGTAGCGGTTACGGCCGCGCCTATCGCCTGCGTCTGGCTGGCCAGTGGGGCGAGTTGGAGGTCGAGGACATTCGCGCCGCTATCGATGCGCTGGCGCGCGAGGGCCGTATCGATTCGCAACGCGTGTTCGTACGCGGTGCCAGCGCGGGGGGCTTCAGCGCGCTGCGGGCCTTGGTCGAGTTGCCGCAGCTTTGTGGTGGCGCCAGTCTTTATGGCGTCAGTGACCCGCTGGCGCTGCGCAGGCAGACCCACAAGTTCGAGGCGGATTACCTCGACTGGCTGATTGGCGACCCGGAACAGGATGCCGAACGTTACCGGGAGCGCACACCCCTGGTGCAGGCCGAGCGGATCATGGCTCCGGTGATTTTCTTCCAGGGCGCGCTGGATGCCGTGGTGGTGCCGAGCCAGACCGAGGCCATGGTCGAAGCATTACGCCAGCGTGGGTTGCCGGTGGAATATCAGCTGTTCGCCGACGAACGCCACGGTTTCCGTCAGGCCGCCAATCTGGCCGCCGCGTTGTGTGCCGAATATGGGTTTTATCAGCAGTTGAGCTGAGCGCAGGTCGCATTGCATAAACCGAGCAATGCAGTAGGCTGGCGCATACCTCGCTTAACCTATTCCATAACAACAAGAACAGGCCGTTGTATGAGCCACACCCTCAGCCAGTTACGTAAATTCGTTTCACCGGAAATCATTTTTGGTGCCGGTTGCCGGCACAACGTTGCCAACTACGCCAGTACCTTTGGTGCGCGTAAGGTGCTGGTGGTGTCCGACCCCGGCGTGGTTGCCGCCGGCTGGGTCGCGGATGTCGAAGCCAGCCTGCAGGCGCAGAATATCGACTACTGCCTGTACACCGATGTGTCGCCCAACCCACGGGTGGAAGAGGTGATGCTCGGCGCGGAAATCTACCGAGCCAACGCCTGCAACGTGATCGTTGCCATCGGTGGCGGCAGCCCGATGGATTGCGCCAAGGGTATCGGCATTGCGGTGGCCCATGGCCGCAGCATTCTTGAATTCGAAGGCGTAGACACCATCCGCGTGCCCAGCCCGCCGCTGATCCTGATCCCGACCACCGCCGGCACCTCGGCCGACGTGTCGCAGTTCGTGATCATCTCCAATCAGCAGGAACGGATGAAGTTTTCCATCGTCAGCAAGGCGGTGGTGCCGGATGTGTCGCTGATCGACCCGGAAACCACCCTGAGCATGGACCCGTTCCTCAGCGCTTGTACCGGTATCGATGCGCTGGTGCACGCCATCGAAGCGTTTGTTTCCACCGGCAGCGGTCCGCTCACCGATACCCATGCGCTGGAGGCCATGCGCCTGATCAATGGCAACCTGGTGCAGATGATCGCCACCCCCGACGACATCGCCCTGCGCGAGAAGATCATGCTCGGCAGCATGCAGGCCGGGCTGGCGTTCTCCAACGCGATTCTCGGCGCGGTGCATGCCATGAGCCATAGCCTCGGCGGCTTTCTCGATCTGCCTCATGGTATGTGCAATGCAGCGCTGGTCGAGCATGTGGTGGCGTTCAACTACAGCGCGGCACCCGAGCGTTTCAGCATGGTTGCGCAAACCCTTGGTATCGATGTGCGCGGGCTCAACCACAACCAGATCCGCCAGCGGTTGGTAGAGCATCTGGTGACGTTCAAGAAGTCGGTGGGCTTTCATGAAACCCTCAAGCTGCATGGGGTTTCCAGTTCCGATATTCCGTTCCTCTCGCGGCATGCGATGGAAGACCCGTGCATCCTGACCAACCCGCGTGAGTCCAGTCAGCGTGATGTCGAGGTTGTGTATGGCGAAGCCCTCTGATTTGCCGCAGTCGCAGAGCGAGGCTCTGGCCGGCCTGCTGGGCCTGGGCAGTCATTCGGCACGCAAAAGCCATTACCCCGAACTGCTGGCGCGTTTGGAAGAGCTGGAAACCGAGCGCAATCGCTACAAATGGTTGTTCGAACATGCTGTGCACGGGATTTTCCAGGCCAGTCTGCAGGACGGGCTGCTGGCCGCCAATCCAGCCCTGGCGCGCATGCTGGGGTACGACGATCCGCAACAGGTGCTTTGGTCGCTGACGGGCTTGGCCAACTACCTGTTTGTTGGCGGTGTCGCCGAGTTGGAACATATACGCAGCGTGCTGGCTCATGAGCCCGGGTTGTTTGGCTATGAAACCCAGTTGCGCCGCCGTGACGGCAGCGTGATCGACGTGTTGATGAACCTGCTGCTCAAACCCGATGAGAACGGTCTGTTCGAAGGTTTTGTCGCTGATATCACCGAGCGCAAACAGGCCCAGCAACGCCTGCAACAACTCAATGACGAACTGGAACAACGGGTCGGCGCACGCACCGGTGAGTTGCAGGAAGCCAACCGCAACCTGCTGCAGCAGATCGTCGAGCGCAAACGAATCGAGAAGGCCCTGCGCGAGGCGCGTGATGCGGCTGAAGAGGCCAACCGCAGCAAGGACAAGTACCTGGCCGCCGCCAGCCATGACTTGCTACAGCCGTTGAACGCCGCACGTCTGCTGATCTCGACCCTGCGCGAACGCAGCCTGCCGGCCAGTGAGCAGAACCTGGTGGAACGTACTCACCAGGCACTGGAAGGCGCGGAAGACCTGCTCACCGATCTGCTGGACATTGCCCGCCTGGACCAGGCGGCGATCAAGCCCGATCTGGATGTCTACAGCCTCGACGAACTGCTTGCGCCGTTGGCCTCGGAGTTTCAGCCGGTAGCAGCTGCAGCCGGGTTGCAACTGCGCGTACGCCATGGCGAGCACCTGCTCAATACCGACCTGCGCCTGCTCACGCGCATCCTGCGTAATTTTCTCAGCAACGCCTGCCGTTATACCGAGCAGGGCCGCGTGCTGCTTGGCGGGCGCAAGCGTGGCGGGTATGTCGAGTTGCAGGTATGGGACAGCGGCACGGGGATTGCCGAAGACCAGTTGCAAAGCATCTTCCTTGAGTTCAATCAGCTGAATGTCGGCCGCGCCGCCGAGCGCAAGGGCGTGGGCTTGGGCCTGGCGATTGTCGAACGGATTGCACGCATCCTCGGTTACCCGATCAAGGTGCGTTCGCAACCAGGACGTGGCTCGGTGTTCAGCATTCAGGTGCCACTGGCCAGCGGCAGCCAGTCGCGTACATTGGCAGCGCCGATGCCGCCACAACAGCGCCTGGGGGATCCGCTGCCAGGGCGGCGATTGCTGGTGCTGGATAACGAGCTGAGCATTCTGCACAGCATGAAAGCACTGCTGGAACAGTGGGGCTGCGAAGTACTGACCGCCACCGATCAGGCCACTGCGTTGCAGGTGCTTGGCCAGCAGGCACCGGAGCTGATCCTGGCCGACTTCCACCTCGACCATGGGGTGGTCGGCAGCCAGGTGGTGCAGCACTTGCGTGAGCACTTCGGGGTGACGATTCCCGCGGTGATGATTACCGCTGATCGCAGCGATCAGTGCCGTCGTGAACTGCACGGCATGGGTGTGCCTCTGCTCAACAAACCAGTCAAACCGGGCAAGCTGCGCGCGGTGCTGAGCCAGATCCTGCAGGATATGCCTTTAGTCGGCCTTTAATTTAGACGCACGATAGCAATAGATTTTTTGGGCAAAATTTGGGCAAAAGTGAGGCCGCCTTGGGCCTTTCTAGACCGTTAAGGAATTCTTTCGTCTAGGTTTTCTGCGGCCTGCAGCGGTGTACAAAGTTTACTACTAGCGTTCAAATCCCTATCTTCCCGCCATATAGATCGTCTAAGCCCCTGAAATTCCTAGAGTTTCGGGGGCTTTTTCGTTTCAGGCTGGGCAAGTGTCGAAGAAGTGTCGAAAGGTGGGTAGGGTTAGCTTTGGAGCGGAGGCCACATTCTGGCGACGTGCACTAGGGCAAGAATCCAGACACCGTCACTCTCGGTCTGATAGATAAGGCGGTAGTTCTCGTGGGGTATCAGCTCGCGGGTGCCGACAACCGTTCCCAGTCGCCCTCTTTGCGGAAAGTCAGCAAGGGTGGACGCAGCAGCGCTGAATAGTTCATCCATGTGTACGGCAGCGACGGGGTTATCAGCGGCGATGTATTCCCAGATATCCAGACGATCCTGAAGAGCTTCGGGTGTCCAAATAACCTTCATTAATTCCCTTGAGCCTTAGCACGGCGAGCGGCGAATTCTACTTCTACATCATCATTCGATCGACCACGGCCAGCCTCGACCGATACCCTGGCTGCAGCAACCTTACGTTGCAAGAATTCATCATGCTCTTTGGCTTGTTGTTGCTGGCGGATGAAATCGCGCATGAGGTCACGCATCACTTGTGAGGCCGGCATGTGTGCAGCTTGAGCTGCTGCCATGAATCCTTCGCGTAGCTCGGGTTCCAACTTCAAATTGAAAACGGCTTCTTTGGCCATGGTGCGATACCTCTAAGTCAGTTCGTATCTACAACGTATATACGTTGTATGCATGCTAAACAATGCACGCCGCATAGGAAAGCACAGGTCATCGGTTATGGCTGAGGTATGAAGTCGAAAGTCTTTTCTAAGAGTGGACATGTGATGGCAAAGTGCTAATGATCAGCACTTTTTAAACCAAGGATGATTTGTATGAAGTCCCTGAAACACCTATTCCTGACCATTCCTCTTATCGCTACGCTTGCCGGATGTATGAATATCAGTGGTGTAGTGCGAGACAAGCCAACAGGTAACCCTATATCGTCGGCGTCAGTGACCATTAACAATGTCAGCGCCACGACGAATGCCATGGGTGCCTATAACCTGACAGGGCCGTTCATCCCTAGCCACGTAATTTTTGTGAATGCTCCCGGCTACAACATCTACACCAAAAGCGTAGGTAAAGAGCAGATTCACGATATCGAGCTTGTTCCTCGTCAGTGAATGCCTGATGGATGTGCTGGCTATTCAAGCTGGCACACCATGCATAGCAACTCCTTCTCCAAGCAGCTTCGTATAGTCAGATACAGGCCCTAATTTGATTGCATCCTGCAAATGATCAGGTGCCAGATGCGTGTAACGCATGGTCATGGCCAAGGTTGTATGGCCCAGGATCTTCTGCAGCGTGAGGATGTTACCGCCGCTCATTACGAAGTGACTGGCGAAGGTATGCCGCAGGACGTGCGATGACTGGCCAGCCGGTACAGGTAAGCGAGATTCAGCTAGAGCCTTATCAAAGCTGTTGAGGCAGTTGCTGAACTGGCCGTGCTGTTTGAAGTGCCGGTGGATCTGCTGTTCTAGTTCCTGGGCGACCGGAATCGAGCGGACGCGCTTGCCTTTGGTGTTCACGAACGTAACCAGCTGGTTGCGTACCTTTTCAGGTGTCAGTGCCTGAGCCTCTCCCCATCGAGCGCCAGTAGCCAAACAGATTGCCGCGATCATGGCGACGTGAGGCGTCCGGCAATAGCTGTGGATTGTGGCAAACAGTTTTTCGATCTGCTGATCGGTCAGGTAGGCCAGTTCCTTTTCCTGCAGGCGAAGAGGGCGGACACGCGCCAGCGGGTTTGGATAATCAATGTCGCTGAGCTGAAACAACACGTTGAATACAGAGCGCAGGTAGCCCAGGCGATTGTTTAAGGTCTTGGGGTTGGCACCGGCCTTGAGCGCGTTGGTTCTGTACTCGGCGTACTCATTACCCGTCAGTTTGATAGCTATCGGATTGCCCAGGTCTTTTGCGAGCGTATCAAGCAAACGGCGGCGAGCCTCACCATCTGAAAGGGTATGCGCATGCAGTGTTGCCCATCGGTCGATCAGGTCACTCAGGCGGCGTCTGTCCTTGGGTTTTGGAGACCAAGCAGGGGCATCTATGACCTTGGCACGGCACGTTGCCTCGAAGCGTTGGGCCTCAGCTTTGGTCTTGAAGGTCTTACGAAAGCGTTTGCCCTTGATCGGTTCTACATCGACCTTCCAGCGTCCGTCAGGTTGTTGTTCGATAGCCATTACACCGCACGCCCCCACCTGACGTTGCGTTCTTCCAGCAGGGTTTTGATGTGCTTGTAGATGTCGTATTCACTCATGTCTTTGGCAGCGTAGTGATCACGAATAACCGGCCAGCATTCCCAGGTTTGCAGCCGGTCAAACGCCTTTTTTGCACCCACCCGTTCCCTTGCCAGCAGGCTGACGAAGTTGCCCAGGAACAGTTCGACGTTCTTGCCTGAGAAGCCACGGGAGGTCTTGTAGTAGCGCTTGTATTCAGTGTCCTCAAGCAGGGAATCGACAGGTAGATCCACGCGCACATCCTCGCGAATGAGTGTCCAGATAGGGGAGAAGTAACCAGGGCGGTCGAGCAACTTGAATTGGCGCAGGCCATAGCGCCACAGGCCGTCCAGATGCCCGGCAAACGCTGCAAACGAAATGGTGTCGATGGCCTCACCGGTTCTCACATCAAGCGAGCCGCTGGCGAATTGTTGGATGATTGAGTGGTGATAGCGCAGTTCTACACGCCATACCGGTTGGTCTGGGTTGTAGTTGTCAGGGTCTTTTTCGTCGAAGCTGTCGCGACGTTTCCAGACGCTTTCCCAGTAGTCGAGCTTGTCAGTAGCTCGGGCTTGTTCGGTCTTGTTGTAGATACAGAGTTGGACACCGTTGGCCGAGCCAAACATCGAGGTTTCGCCACGTCCGTAGGTGCTGGACTTGGTAGCCCAGTTGATTTCGTTGATGCCGGTTATGTCACGCTGCACACGTGCTTTGCAGTGCATGCGAGCCACCAGATCAGTGGGAGGTGTCCAGCCCTGGAGGTCTAGCGCAAGGTGGACGGCACACTGATTGATTTCAACATGGGTCATGACCTCAGACGCATAGAAATCTAACCGAGCCTGCAGGCGCTCAGGCGATAGGCTGTCGATTGCATGGGGTGACACTTCGATTTTCAGGTGTGGACCGATGCAGTCCAGCTTGGCGTTGAAGTTTTTCACCAACAGGATGATGCCCAGGTCAGCGTTTTGCAGCTTGTACTGGTAGCCCGAGTCACGGCCTACACGACCGGAGTGCCAGCGCTGACCCGCGAAGTCGACCAAGGTGCCTGGTTTCTCAAACAGCGCCATGATCTCCGGACGGATCATGCCCCGATACAACTGGCGCACCGTATCGACGCCACAGCGCAGCAAGCGCACTTTTGTCAGATCGGTGATCTTGGCCGTTTTCTGGTCGAAGAAGACGCGACCAGTTGCCGACTCTTTGAACTTGCGGTCTACCCGAATTTGATCTTTTACGGTCATTTTCTACTGCTCCAAATAGTGACGAATTGAGACTGTTTAAACTTATTTATCTGACGTGTTACAGGGACGTCACCGGGCGCTCTCGGCGCGCCCGGCGAGGTCTCCCGCTGCGCGTAAACCCTCGCCGGGCCGCCAGAGCGATAGATCCACCCAGGGCTTCGTCGTATCAGGCACCACCACGGAATCCCCCAGGCGATGAATACGGGCGGTCAAGAGGACAACGAGGTTGGTTGTGCGCACCCGCTCAGACTCAGAACGGAAGATCCGGCCGAGGTAGGGGATATCCCCGAGGATGGGAACAGCGGCGACGGACTTGTCGTTTTGCTGTGATCGCAAACCACCCAGCAGCACGCCTTGCCCATCCTTGAGCTGTACGCGCGTTAACACCCGTCTGGTGTTGGTGATGATGTCGGCGGCGGTCTTGTCATCGGAAACACTGGAGGCGGACTGGTTAACCTGCAGCTCTATCGCATCGGCTGGAGTGATAAAGGGTGTGACCTCAAGGGACACGCCTACATCCTGGCGCACGATGGTTTGAAACGGATCGGAGGCCGGTGTGGAGCCGCTGGTGGTCTGGCCGGTGATAAACGGGACGTTCTGGCCAACGACGATGGAGGCGGCTTCGCGGTTGAGGGTGAGCAGCTGAGGTGTGGACAGTAGACGGCTGCTACCACTGGTTTTGATGGCCTGCAAGAATGCCGAAATGGTCGGGCCTGAAAAGGTCAGGCTAAACCCAAGGTCGGATTTATCACTTGCACGCAACGAGGCCCCAGCCAGGTCGAGGCGGTCGGTTTGCCCGCTGACGTTGAGGCCGAGCGCGGTGAAGTCATCATCGGACAGCTCAGCGATAACCGCGGTGATTTCCACCTGTCGCCGCGGTTGGTCGATTTCGGTGATGACTTGCCGTATCGCTTCCAGTTGCTGGGCGGTAGCGGTGACGATGATGGCGTTTGTGGTCGGTGAAGGCGTGACCATCAGTTGGGTGGATGACGGCTCGCTGTTATCGGTACGGGAGCTGAGTACATCGCGAACCGACTGTTCGGCAAAGTCTGCCTGCAGGTGCTGCAGTTGCATCACTTCGGTGACCAGCTCGGGTGACTGCGGGATCTGCTGAGAGCTGATGCGGATGGTGGTCGGCGTTGAGGAGAAGTGAAAGCCGGACGACTGCACCGCGTTTTCCAGAAGCTGCTCAAGCTCTTTGTCGCTGCTGTAGGTGGCGAAGATGGAGACCGGCGCAGAGCGGATATCCGAACCGACCACCACCGACTTGTTGAGCTGAACAGCTGACCACTCAACAAAATCCTGCAGGGTGGCGTCATACAGTTCGACGCGCTCAGTGGAGTGCGCAGGTGGTGCAATCAGCAGGAATGCGCTGAGCCAGAATATGACGTAGAGGCAGAACCAGTTGTGTACGCGGGAGGTCATGGGATCACCTGTAGATGGAGAGAAAGTCATCGCCCCGAACCAACAGGGCTTCCCGTGGGCCGCGATCCTTGACCAGCACATCGCGGTTAAACAGATCCTCGGACTTGATGCGCCGGCCCTCTGGGTCAACGAAGATGTAGAAGGTCTCGCCGGACAGCTCGCCGTAGGTCGCAATGCGGTAGCCCTCAAACTCAGTCGTGAGGGTTTGCCCGCTGGGCTGACTGGTGACGCTGGCTATATGGGGCGTGGGTGCCTGGGCGTAGCGGTGCGATGCTGCAATGCCGCCGAACACCGGCACGCTGATGGTTAGAGCGACCAGGGCACCAGCCGCGAAGCCATTGATCACGCCGAAGCGTTTGAAGAAGATTTTTGTGGTGCGCATATAGAACCCCGCGTTGCGCTGGGCAGTAGGTACAGGGCGACGCCAGTACCCAGGCGGCAGCATCGAGTAGGAGCCTTTGTCGTAGGCTTTGTCGTATTCCTGGGTGGTGTCGTAGAAGCTGTAGAAGTCGTGCCCCCGGTAGAACCAGTCATCGACCTTGGGTGAGTTGAATTTGGCCCCGTACTTGACGATGGCTTGGTGCATCTTCGGCAAGCGACCCTTGAATATGCCGAGGGACAGCACGCGCAGCAGTGGGCCGACCGGAAACGGCAGCTTTATGCGGTCTAGGCGGTTGATATAGACGACATGCTCGGCAATCGACTCGCGGATCTGTTTGTCGATGACGTTGACGTTTTGCACGCACAACCACAGATCCCAGCGGCGTTTACGCAGGAACAGGAAGAACTTGAGCAAGTCGGTACGGCCACCGCTGTTCCAGTCGCGCGAGTTGAGCCACACACCAGCTTCGTCGAGGAAGATCCCGCCGAATTTTTCTTCGTCGTACACATCGCAGCCAACGCCCAGGCCAGTGAGATCATCAGCAGTTGGCAGATCCGGCAGGCGAACAAGGCGCGAATGTTTGTTGTCGCGCTTGCACAGCTTGTCCATGAACACATCGACGTTCACCGCCACACGGCGACCTTGCTTGAGGTAGTCGAGGATGCGCATCACGCACAGCAGGGTTTTTCCGGCACCGAGTTTGCCGGTCACGATATAGACGGCCATGGCAGTGCTCAGGTGTGTATGAGTTTTTCGGAGAGCTTGGTCACCCAGTAGAAAACCAGAGACTTGAGCTTGAGAAACACCAGCAGCGAAATGCAGAACGACAGGTTGCTGGGGAGAAACATGCGGCCAACGATCACCAGATCGGGCGCGACCAAAGAGCCAATGCCCGACACCACGTAGTCGATACCCGCAGCCAGCACGGCAATGGCCGCACCGATGGCGGCGATGATCAGCAGGAAGATCCCGATCTTGCGCAGCAGTGCGGCAACCGCCTGAATAATCGGGGCCAGGATGGGCATGATCAGGCCGAGCAGGAACTTGGCCAGCCAGGAGAATGCGGTGGGAAACAGCTTCTTGAAGAAGTTCAGGAACCAGCCCATTAGAAACCTCCTTTAGCGGCTTTAGCGTCTTCCTGGCGCAGTGCGGAGTACCCAATGCGCCACGCACCAATGGCCGTTAGGCAATAGATGACCCACTCTAAAATCGGCTTGTAGGGCATGAGGGCGCAGACCGGCATGCGGATGTTGGCGGTGTAGCCATTGAGGGAAAGCGGCACGATGTAATCGGCACAGGCCACAGGTGTAGGAAGGATGTTGTCGATAAAGTCGAGGCCAACGGCTGAGCCGTCCGCGCCAAACCACTGGCTGACTTGGTTGGGCAGTTCGTCGAGAACGCCCTCAACCTCTTCGTTGCGCTCTTCGTCGACGGCTTCCATGTGTGTGGTGATGGACTCGCCAATGGCGTTGCCAACGGCAGTGCCTTCGGATTCGGCATCGGCGGCAGAACCATCAGAGTTGCCGGAGTCGTCCTCGCCTTCGCCGGTCAGCAGGTCGCGGATGTCTTCAAGCAGGCCGGTGGATTCGTCGAGCTTGTCGCCCAGGCCACGCAGCTCATCATTGGTTTGGCTCAAATCAGTGGGTGGGCCACCACCACCGACATAGTTCGTGTCACTCCCAGTGCCAGGGGCTTTCGGGTCGTTCTTGTCATTACCATCGGCGTTGCCGCCGTTGTAAGGGTGGTCGGAGGAAGTCGGCGGGATGTAAGACGGCGGCTTAGAGCCTGGAGGGTTGCCGGTTTCGATGCATTCCATCTTGCCGTTAGCGTAGGTGCACTGACGGGCCGTTTTGGGGAAGCAGACAAAGGTGCCGTTTACCTCACCGCAGTTATCGCCGGTTTGGTAGCACCAGGGATTGCCGTTATAGACATCGCAACCGGCGTTGTCGGGTGACAAGCACAGCTCTTTCCCGCCAAAGCTAAAGCACTTTTGCTCGCCGCTTGAAGTATCGGTGACGTCGACAAAGGTGCCTGGGGTTAAATCATCAGATGAGGAATGACCAGCGGGCATACAGGTGCCATCACCGCCATATCGGGCGGCGCAAATAGCCGTGCCAGATCCGTCAAAATTTGGCTTACAACGAGTTTTGCCGTCAGGGGCAGAAACATACCGAGCACCGTCTATTGAAACAGTGCCAGGGGTTGAAAAAGAGCTTCCAGCCTGAGAGCCAGAAACAGCAGCAATGATGAATTTGCCGTTGTGGGCGGAGCAGTCTTTGGGGGGCGGAGGCGTTACGCATAGACCGCCAGGACCGGTTGGAGCACCACCGGATGGACAGCCAGAATATCGGTAACTATGAATAGAACTACCAATATTGCTAACAAGGACTGCCATGGTTTGCGCTGGGTAGTATTGGCAAAAAGAACCCGGATAAGTGCCTGACCTCTCATCAGCCTGACATGCTGAAAAAGCATCTCCAGCATTGGAATAGTACTTAACAGCAGCAAACGCCAATTGCCCCCACCCCATAAGGGTGAGAGCAAGCAGCAAACGAAGGCTAATAGCCGCGCGCATCTATTAGCCTCCTGGCCTGTTAAGCCCCAGCTGCGCCGAAGACGCTGCGAGCCAGTTTGAACAGAGCCAAGGTGCCGCGAATCACCCCGAACAGGATGGCACCGGCAGCCACCAGGGTGCCGAAGGCTGTGGCCAGATCGGTGAATACGTCGAGCAGTTCAGGTGGAACGGTGATGGCCGCATTGGCAGAACCCGCCGTCAAGGCAGCGGAACCGGTCAGGAAGAGAGCCACGGCTTTGCCGCCCAGTGCTTTACCGACACTGGTGCCTTCTTGCTGTACGAGCTGGCCGCCACGAATGGCGACTTCTTTTTTGCTTTGGTACATAGGTACATCCTCAGCTTGTTGATGCGTCTATCAGTTCTTTCCAGCCGAGCCGGAAAGCACCCCAGGCGACGCCGATACCCAGGGAACCCACGAGAAGCCCAGCGATAACGAGGTATTGCCCCCAGGTGAAAGCCATAGCCCGTTACCTCTGATGCCCGTGAATCAAACCAAGGGCCATGATGGTCACGACGCCTTGAATGAACTGGAGCGCCCAGAGGTCGCCCAAGGTGATGTTGGCTAAGTAGCTCGCCATACCTGATGCCTCCGGGGTTGTGCGTGGCCTGCTGCAAGGCGCTTAGTCGTCAGCCGGTAAAGGTTGAGCGGTTAAAGCGTCTTTGCAGTCAGGGCACACGCAGTAATCGGGGGCCGTGCTGTTGTCCGTGAAGTGGTCGCTGTGATCGACAGGCATGTGGTGCAGTTGGCCCATTGGGCCTAGGCACTCATCACACAGCACACGGTCACGGATCAGCACGGCAGTCAGCCTCAGGCCTTGGCCGGGTCAGCGGGCTTAGCCTGCTGCTGGGCGTTGGGTTGTGGAGCCGCAGCGCGGGCGGTTGGCTTGTCTACCGCTTCGATGTGCAGGGCGAGATTTTTGCCCTTGTTCTGGCCACCACGGGCAACGTCGAAGGTGATGCGCACCAGTTGCAGCGGTTCGAAGCGGGTGCCCGCGGCGAAGATTTCTTCGGCTGCATCTTCCTCAGCTGCCATGCCGATGATCGAAAGGCCGTGCTCGGTTTTGCCGTCCGGCTCATCGCCATAAAACACCTTGATGTACTTCTGGCCGTTCTCGCCGTCGAAACGCTGAGTGCCGAGAAATGCAACTTCCATAGTTGAACGTGCCATCTTTTGTTTCCTCGCTTAGTTGCGCGTTAGTGCGCGGTTTTGCCTTATTGCAGGCCGAGTAATCCCAAGCAGAAGAACTGCTAAAGTTCTTTATCTGCTAGGTGTGGCGCGGCTTGCGGTGGAATTGCCTAGTTATTAATACGCAGTTTTTGCAGCGATTAAAACCATTATGAAATCTTTTGATTGTTTAAGTTTTGGCGTTAAACATTGTGCTGAATTGAAACTAATTGAGCTTTTTGGATTCAGCACACATCAATGTTGTTGATGTATTAAGTCGAAACACCAAGGGCCTCGCCCTTGTCATCCCGTTTCGCCACCTGCGCCCGCGACTGGTAAACCAGCCCCGGACACAGGCGGCGACCTACTGGGCGGGGCTGGCTTGCTGTGAATGGCAACCAGTGCCGCGAGCATGCCGCAAGTGAAACCCTTGAGTTCAGCGCGGGTGTAAGCAAGAAATGGATCAGCCTTAACAGCACGTGCCTGGGCGACGCGACCGAAGGAATAGCCAATCAATATGCCCACGCACATGAAGGACAAAGACAGGGCGATAACTTCAATCCATTGCATGGCTCACCCCGTCAGCTCGAAAGGTTCGTGCAGCGGCACGAAAGGCACCGGCTTGCCGATGTTGGCCACAACGCTCCAATACTTGGGCGGTCGGTCGCTTGGCGTGTGTTTCTCGCAGGTAAAGGCCGGGGTTATTTCCCACTGGGACAGCAAGGGAATCCAGGCACCAGCGACGAGGCGCATCTTGAGTGTGCGCACGGGTCGGGCAAACGCAGGGCGGCATTGGTCGCAGGGTGTGGACGGGCAAGGATCGGGCTTGGCCATCTCGGCCTTTGACCAGCAGACAGAGCAGTCGCAGTTCTCGGCGTGCTGCTGGTTGCTGTAGCTGAATGGCGTCATAGCTCATGCCCTCGCCTGGGTAACCGGAGCTGGCGTAGATCATTGAGAAACCTCCTGCTTTACCTGGGCAAAGCTCGCCTCAAGGCGAAGGACGATTTCAGCATTCAGAGAGCGGCGCGCCTCTTTGGCGGCTTGCTCGACCTGGGCGCGCAGTGCAGCAGGCATGCGCAGCTTGAATTGCGCGTCTGTGCGGCTCATGGGTTCACCCTCACAAAACGCACCAACCGGGTTTTGCCGAGTTTCACGCTGGGAACTCTGCCGTGCTTGATCCAGCCAGCGACCACTTCCACAGGCACGCCAACCAAGGCCGCGAAGGCTTCTTTGCTATAGAGGTCTGCGCTCATGCCATACCCCACAGCTTGTAAATGCGGAAGTTCTCGCGGGCCTGTTCCTGGGCGAGCAGCGAGGCCAGCGGGTCGTCTGCAACCACCTCAGCCACAGCCATATCTATAAAGAGGTGGCATTCCTGGCGAGAGTCGCCACGGAAGCAACGGTGCCAGCGCTTCTGACGGGTTTTGCCGTGGTAGCTGGCTACTTGAACGACGCAAGGCCCGTTGCTCATGCCGTCCACTCCTGTTCCAGCAGCCAGGAGCGCAGCAGAGTGCTATTCACCATGCGGCGCTTACCGAGCTTCACCGTAGGCACTACGCCTTTCATGGCCCAGGCACGTGCAGTGCCGTAGGTAAGGCCGTTGCGATCCGCCCAAGATTCGACGGTTTCAACGTCCTGTTGCGGGCCTATCAGCTTCGAAAGTTCCAGCTCTTCCAGTTCCATGCTCGTTCCGTCACTATTCGTTTCAATGCCAGTTATTCAGCATTGCGTTATCCGAAATGGATAGTCTCGAAACGGATAATGCCACTGTTGATCCATATTGGATACATCACCTATAGATCAAGTGGCTATGATTAAAGAGCGCGTTATAACTATTTTGAAGAGCTCAGGAATTCGCTTGCCGGAGTTGGAGCAGCGTACTGGGATCAGTCGTTACACCTGGAATAACCTCAAGAACACTGCGAGAAATCGTGAGATCAAGGCTGAAGAAATTGAGGCTATTGTGAAGCTTTTCCCTCAGTTTGCTTTGTGGGTAGTAAGTGGACAGGTTGCCCCAGAGGCCGGTCAGATTAGTCCGGATTCCGCAGAGGCTGGTTCAAACTTACCCGATCAAAACGCGGGATAGTGATCTCAAAAGAAATAGCTAAATGCTGGTATACGCGTAGGAAGGCCGATACTTGTTAAAGGAATGAGCATAAATTTTATGAATGATTTAAATATCAACGAAATTACAGCTAGTGTAGTGACGGATTTGTGCTCATCAATGTTAAAGGGGGCCAAAGATATTGGTAGAGAGACGTTAGCTAAACTTGAAGTTAACTTGGGTGTTTGTCTTCCTAAGTACCTAGAGAGAAGTTATGAGCGGTATTCGAAGACAAAAACTTTATTGTATCGCGAGCGGCCAGTTAGCATTAAGAATTTCTATGTTCGAACAGATTTGGTTCTGGAGTTTCGGACGATTAGTGAGCAGGATTTTTTAACACAAATAAAGACAAATAAAAGAATTATTGTAAGTGGTACGGCAGGGTCGGGTAAGTCTACTTTTTGCAAAAGCATTTTTATTGAAGTGCTCGAAAAGAAAATGGGGGTCATTCCTATTTTTGTTGAGCTGCGTCATTTGAATAGTGAGAGCAATCGCAGTCTCATAGATTATGTAGTGAGCATGCTTTCTGATATAGAACCTTCATTTGATCGGCAACAGCTGGAATATGCTTTGAGCAAAGGCAGGTTCTTGCTTATATTTGATGGTTTTGATGAGATTAATGGTGATAGAAGATTTGTTTACGAGAAGGAGATTATTGAACTTTCGAATAAGTATCACAAGATATTGATTCTTATCTCAAGTAGGCCGGATAGTAGATTTTCTTCTTGGGAGGAATTTTATAGATATGGCGTTAAGCCATTAACTAAGAAAAAAGCGCTAAACTTGATTGGTCAGTTAGAATACGATCAAGAATTAAAAGATAAGTTTTTAATTGCGTTAGATGAAAATCTTTACGAAGATCATGAGAGCTTTTCCAGTAATCCACTGCTCCTTACTATGATGTTGCTAACTTATGAGCAGATTGCAGAAATACCAAATAAGATTCATTTGTTTTACGAGCAGGCATTTCTTACGCTGTTTAATAAGCATGACTCGCTAAAAAGTCTTTATAAGAGGAAGTCGTGTTCAGGATTGCCTTTGGATGAGTTTAAAAAGGTTCTTTCTGCATTTTGTGTACTGGGTTACGCAGAAAAAGCATATTATTTTGAGGAGGAGAAGCTGTTTGAGTATTTGCATAAAGCAATAAGAATTTGCGGTGTAAGTGTGGATGTCAATGATTTCCTCAGTGACTTATTGGATAGTGTCTGCATTATGCAAAGAGATGGACTCGGCTTTGCATTTACACATCGTTCTTTTCAAGAATATTTCACGGCTTTGTTTTTAGTTACCAATGCAAGTGCGCAAAAATACGAGGTGTTTGACAAGATATTCTTTGTTAATACCTGGGATTCTGTGATGTCCATGGCTTACGACATCAATAGCGATATAGTTGAGCAGGTATGGATAATTCCGAGGCTGCAAAACTTCATAAAAGATTTTACAGGTTTGATTGATGAGGAAGATGGTTGCATAAAATTATTGAGAAAAATGTACTGCGCTATCTGCATTATGGAAGACAGCATTGAAGATGATGAAGATGGGGAAGGCTCGAATGCAAATATTGGGCTGGCGTATACTTTTTACAAAGAAGGAAATGACTATGCAAGTTTCTTTGCTGTTACTCATAGTATCTATGGTGATGAGTGGTTAGATTTTTATCGTAGCGGGAATCAACCTTCGAACAAATTTGATGATGAGTTGGTCGATGTGATTTTGAATGATTGCCATAATCAAAGAATTAGCCTGGTCGATATTGATGGGATTCCAGAGCATATAAAGTTATTGATAGTGAAAGCAGGATGTCATGACTCAGTAGTCCGAAGGATAGAATTCTCCAGGATATTGCTTGAAAGGTTGCGGCTCAAGCATGTGGCGAAAAGTGCGGATATATCTTCCTTGCTTTTGGGTTAAGTTAAATCCTGTTTTGGATTTCTGCTTTTGGCGTTTTTTCTCTGATATTAGGCTCATTGCAAGGAAGCAGCATGAAAAGCGACTGGGATGATGCGCCAGACTATATCCGCAACAACAAGAAGCAATCCCCATGGCGTACGGTCGTCATCCTGGGCGTTGGCTCAGCGATCACATGGGGGCTGATCGCGCTATTTGCCAAGCCAATCGTCATCGACGTTAACCAGCTTAAGCAGGCCATTCGCGTTAATGGTCAACCGCTATTCAGCGAACAGCCAGTTCAAGCCCAGGCCCCAGCATACAGCGAACCTGCTGAGCCAATCCGTTTACCATCTATGCCACTAGAACCTGCTCAACCGGTTGTTCAGCCGCCAGCAAGTAAGGCTGAGATCGAGTGGATGGAGCGGATGGAAGCCATCGCGACAGAACGGGCGAAGAACAGTTTTAACGACAATAACTACAGGCCCAAGCAACCAGCTAACACCTACACACCACCCCCAACACAAATAGCCTCCGCCCCAACTGTCAGCGAACGAAAGCAGCGCCAGGTAAGCCGAGAGCGAACCTCGAAGTGGATCAAGAGCTGGAATGGCGGCACCAACTACTTAGCCGAGTGGATTTCTGTCAATAACTACATTGATGGCGGCAGCGTATGCGCCAACCACCGCAAAGGCTCAATCGACTACCGCGAATGCCGCAAAGCGGCTAAGCAGCACTACCACGAAGAATGCAAAACATGGCGAGCGCGCTACGACAATGATCGAAAAGATCATAGTGATCGTATGAAGCAACGCTATTGCTCAGCATCAAGCAGTTTTAGTCCGATGGGTTGAGTGAGCACAGTTGAAAATCAAATAAATCAAGGGAGGATATATGTTTAAGGAAGTAGCCCTGTGTTTGGCAGTTGTCGCTGTCTCTGGTTGCGATATTAATTTATCTAGCCTTCGGCCTGTGAAGTGGGCGACTGTTGATGTCAATAAAGTGCGTGAGGTAGTCAAAGACGTAGTGGCTGCTGAGAATCCATACCCAGCTGAGCTAGAAGCAGTGCGGAATGGGGAAGATGAATATATGAGGATTAGAAATCAGGTTGCACGATTGAAGAGTAGTGCGTCTGAAAATTGCAAGAAACTGCACTTGCCTCAGAGCATGATTCCTCAGAAGCCTAATGTTTTTCTTTCTTCGGCGGAGGGTGATAGTTATTACATTCAACAACACCGTGATCGGGTTGAGGCCAGTGGTGCATATCAAAAATGTTTAACCGCTATAGACGATGATCAACTAATTGCCGACTTGAATCTTAAAGTACAGGCTCATGAGAAGCTTCGTCAGGCAAGACAGGTGTATGAGCGTAGCGTGGCTCAAAAAACTGAAATTCGCGCTAGAGAAATTGTTGCCAGCTACGGTAAGGCAAATGGATTTGATCTCATTGTTGAGGAAAATCGGTCAGGCGTGATTTACAACGAAAGTGACATGATTGTTGATGTTACTGGCGGCGTTCTGGAAAGCGTGCAGCGCTAATCCAGGCAACATGAGCGTGCCGTTGCTGAGTAGGTGTCGAAAAAGTGTCGAAAACACTGCGACGAATTGAGGCGAAACGAACTGGTGAGGGAAGCGGAAGCCCCGAATTGAGCGGGTTTGGCACGAACTGAAACGCTTACAGACGGGTTCAAATTCCACCGTTACCCATCAGATTGATGAAAGGCCCGAACAAGTGTCGGGCTTTTTTGTCTCTGCTTTCAGCGACTGGCTCGGCGACAAGGTGCTTTGGTCGGGTCAGGAAGCTAAAAGCCCCATGAAAATGCAGGGCCGCAATACAGCACTGTGTTGCACGCAAAAAACATACTCAGAAGATAGCCGCCCAAGGTTCCTACGCATCCAATTGCGAATCCGCTTCCAATGACCCGGCCAGTGTTGCTCTTGGAATAAATGAGGGCAGCAATTGCGCCAGCACCTGCACCCATTAAACCTAGCGGAAAGTCGACGCCAGGGCCGTGTAGGTTGGTAGATGCTTCATTTATTGACCTGATGATGGTCGCCAAAAAAGTCGCAACGGCAATACCAGAGAGAAAGCCTTTTGTAGGCTGGAATATCCTGCAAAGCAAGATGCAGGTTAAAGCAAAGAAATAGGCGTATGAGGCGACCCATGTAGGCGTGTCTTCACTGCTGCTAAGCAGGAAGGCTACTGTGGTCAGGTGTGTTATGCCGAGTGCGACTGGCATGTCGTATCGTTTTAGCAATCTTCCACTGATCAATTTTTGATTCCTTAACTTTCAATAATAGTGCCGTTATTTAAAGTGGGTGTGGCGTCGATATAGGACTTACTGTGGTGAGTCGTTTTCTATTGAGCCGCTCAGCCATTGGGGTATGTCTGTCATTTCATGCAGAATGCGCCAAACATCGATATGGCCATCTTGCTCGACGTAAAAAACAAGATAGGGATAGCGTTGGAGTGGCCAGGAGCGAATGCCCGGTAGGTCTAGCTCATGGGCGTAGCGAGCAGAGCCGGAAGTAGGGTGGCGGCTGATCTGCTTATACGCTCGCTCTAGGGCGTCAATGAAGCCTAGTGCGGCTTTTTCGGCCTGTTGCTCTAAGTAGTAGGCAATCGCGCCATCTACGTCTCGGTTTGCTAGCTCACGCGGGATGACGGGCTTTTGCTTCATCCTTGAGCGTTCCGCACACGTGCACGGAGCGATTCGAAGTAGTTAGCATCGGCTGGAGCGGCTGGAGCAGATGCTGCACCGGCAAGCAGAAGGCCACGGAGGTTTTGACGATCCTGATCTTTACGAATCAGTTCACGTACGTATTCACTACTGGTGCCGTAACCGCGTTGGTTCACTTGCTCATCGACAAAGCTTTTGAGTGTGTCTGGCAGGGAGATATTCATGGTGCTCATTGGGTATGCCTCTTGCCAATTTTTGCCAAATTCTACACCCGCTGGCTTGGTTCATGGAATGATGGCGACTGACTTGCAGAGGTTTCCATGACGCACCCTGTTTGCAGTTGCCCTGATTAGATCAAGTTGCGGATGTGTCGAAAAAGTGTCGAAAACACTGTGCCGAATTGAGCCGAAACGAGCAGGCGAGGAGGGCAGAAGCCGCGTATTGAGCGGGTTTGGCACGGACTGGAACGCTCACAGACGGGTTCAAATCCCTATCTTCCCGCCATATTGAAGTAAGCAAAGCCCGCTGGAGTCTTGATAGATACCAGCGGGCTTTTTTGTGGGCTTAGATTTTAGGGTATACAGTCCTAAAAATTCTCCAAGCCTGTCCTTTTTATGCTGTTGCCCATCGGCCAGCGCTTACTTGCAGGTTAGCGGGGCAAGGGCTGGATCTTTTTCACAGCATCAAGCCAGTCCGCATTGAGTTGCAGTTGGTCAATATCCATACCCAGTTCTTCCATACGTTCCTGGTGTTGGTTGATTTCCGCCACCGCTTCACTCAGGGTGCTGGAGTTGCCATCCAACTGGTGCATTTGGGTCAGGCCCAGGTGGTAGAAGCGCAGGAGCTGCATGGCGGCTGGGTCGCGTGCGGCGACGCCGGCTTTGACGTGGTGCATCAGGTTGGTCACGCGCATCAGGCTGCGTTTCAGGCGCCAGCCGTACACGGCAGCGGCCATAAAGGGCTGTGGCCACAGCACTACGCGCACCAGGACCACGGTCAGCGCTAATGCGGCGATAACCCCACCAAGGTTCAAGCGGAAGTTGTCGCCGCCTGGGGTGCCGAATAGCAGCACAGCGCTGCTCGACAGCAGCATGGCCAGGGCGACGAAGATTGCCGCTATCGTCAGGGTGCTGCGGCGGGTTTGCTGACGGTAGATTTCAGGAGTGCGGTGCTGGATTTTGAACATCGGGGCCACGGTAATTCTCACTTGAGCAGGTGGTAGCGGCGTTGCTTACAGGTTGGTAGGGCAGGCCGGGTTGTCGAGGCATGCTCCCAATGCTGCAAATTATGCGCGATTGCTCGGCAACAGGTATCTTCGCCCATCCGTTGACCGCATCGCTTAAGGATTTACCGGGTTTATGAGTCGTACTGTGTTTCAGGTTGTGATTATCTGCGTGGCAGCGCTGTGTTCGAGCACCGCGTTGGCCAAGGTCGAGGTGCAGGCCGGGCAGCACAAGACGCTCGGGCGGGTTTTGCTGGCCAAGGTCTCCGAGGATATTGCGCCGGGCGATTACGAGGCGCTGCTCAAGGGCATCAAAGCCAACCCGGGCAAGTACGCGAAGAAAATCGTCATGCTCGACAGCATCGGCGGCAGCGTATCCGAGGCCATTCGCATGGGGCGTTTGCTGCGTGAAACCGGCTTCGACGCTTTGGTGCCGTCCACCGGGGTGTGCCAGGGCAGTTGCGTGTACCTGCTGGCGGCGGGGCATGGCAAAAGCGTGCGCGGTTATGTGGGGATTCACAGGCCGTATTATGCGGGCAGTGATTCGGTGCATTCGGCATCTGCCTTCGGGCCGAGCCGCGCCACTCAAACCGCCTATTTCAAGGAAATGCAGATTCCGCCGGAACTGCTTGCGGCGATCAACAGCACCGAGCCGCGGCGCATGCGCGTGCTGACGCCGGCTGAGCTGGCGCGCTATCGCTTGAAGTGAGGCGGTCGCTTGCTTGCCAGCGTTGGCGCGCTGTCAGCTGGTGCGGTGCCTTTCGAAGAAGCTCATGACCTGCTTGCTGGCGTCCTCGCGGGGCATGTCGTAGCGCTGCTGCACCAGGTTGGTCAGTTTCTGCGCGTCGCCTTCGGATTTGATCAGTTCATCCAGGGTCAGCTCGTCCCAGACAATCAGGGCGAGGCCGGCCAGTTTGCGCCAGTTTTTCTGGATGATTTCGGCAACGGGTCTGCTCATGTGTGGTGCTCCTGAGTTTACCGCGCTGGGCCGGTTGCGCGGTCAGAGCGGAATTGTGCTGATGCCAGCCTGTCAAAGCTGAGGTCGCCAGTCGGTGCGCTACAGCGCTTATGCGGGTTTGCGTACCGACGCCATGGCGCTGCGCCGATAGCCTGATTGCCGCGCCGTAGGTGAAGTGGCGTGGCAATTGCTCTGTTTAGAGCCTCATGGGCCTGTTCTGGCATGCCTGCAGTCAATTCAAGGATATGCCGCAATGTCGATGATCGAACCTGTGCTGCTGACGGCTGCACGCGTCTGTACTTTTGCCGGGGAGCAGTTGCTGACCAACGCCAGCGGCTTTTACTTCGCCCGCGATGAGCGTTTGTTCTTGGTAACCAGTCGGCACGTGATGATTGATGAGCCGAGCCAGCATTTTCCCGATCGTATAGAGATCGAAGTGCACACCGATTTGCACAATGTGGCGCAGACCACCGGCTTCTCCATGCCGCTCTATCGCGATTGCCAGAGCCTCTGGCGTCAGGGCTGCGATGGCGCTGGTGAGGTTGATGTGGCGGTGCTGGAGATCGAGCGCAAGGCGCTGCCTGAGGGTATGGTCTATCACGCCTTTACCCCGGAGCATCTGCTGCAGCCGCAAACCACGGTCGAGGTCGGTACGTCCTTGCTGGTGGTGGGTTTCCCCTTGGGTTTTCACGACACCCTGCACCATATCGCGGTGGTGCGGCATGCTGTGGTGGCGTCGTCATTCGGCCTGCGTTTTCAGGGCCAGGGGTACTTTCTTACCGATGCCCGCACACACCGCGGCACTAGTGGTGCGCCAGTGGTAATGCGCATACCGGACAGCGAGACAGATGAGTTGCCATGGGTGCTGCTGGGCGTGCATTCGGCGCGGCTTGATCTGGGTAGCCGGGATCTAGAGGTGGACGAGGCCCTAGGGCTCAATTGCACCTGGTATGCCGATATTCTGCTGACCCTGACTCAGTAAGGACCTGGGCTCAACGTTGCTGCTGCAGCTCGGGTGCAGCGGCCATGTTGATGTCCTTGACCAGGCCGGATGTGGCCCTGATCACCTCGCGTGCCATGCGGGTCTCCTGCTCGTTGTGGGTCTGTGCCACCAGTACCACATCACCGTGGGTAATCGCCTTGCTCACCAGCTTGGCAAAGCGTCCGTGATGCTGGCCAGCGCCGGATGAGGCGCCGATCACACTGCCGAGAAAACCGCCGATAAAGCCCCCCATGCCCATCAGGGAGAAGGGCGCAAGGATCGGGCTGGCGTGGAACAGGCTGACTTCACTGACGATCAACGCCACCGCGATCAAGGCACCAATGCCGATACCAATACCGGTACCAATAGCGATGTCCACCAGCATGTCCTTGAGCACCTTGTTGCTTTTCCCCTGCGGTGCAGGAGCGGGTGGGGCATCGGCGTTGCCTGCAACGATCTCCAGCTGTTCGTGGTGCATGCCGCGCTGAATCAACTGGGCCAGTGCCTGTTCAGCGGTGCTGCGTTGGATAAAGAAGCCTGAAACGTGGTGGCGATAGAGGTCCATCTTGCTGCTCCTGATCGTGAGCCGTCGTCGACGACCGAACGCAAGCTTAAGACGCGTAAATGGACGTGTCTGTGCGCCTGCGTACGCAGGGCGTATCGCGATACCCGCGATTGTGCGGTCTATGCGCGCCAGCGTACCGACAGGACTGCGCCGAGCTGCGATTGTCGCTCCAGGCGAGCTGCAGCCGTGGCGTGAGTGCCGTGTTTCAAAGTGGCGTTTAGCCTGCAGTTGCCTGTGCATTAATCGTCGGAGATGCGCCATGAAAATCCACTACCGCCCGCTCTTGCTGGCGTTTGCCATTGCCTATGCCGTCCTTGCCGTGAGCAGTCTGCTGATTGCCATGAGCCTGGCGCAGAGCGCCATGCCATAGGCCATTGATCTGGCGACCAAGAATGCTGTCTGCCGCGCTGACCGAGCGCTGTGGCTTAGCCCACCTGGGCCCGTGTGCGGCGAAAGCTGTGGCGTGCTTATCCGTAATTGTTTTTGAGGACATTCCTATGAACAGGACTTCATCCATCGTTGATGGCATGGCTGCGTTGCGTTTTGCCGGCCTTTGCGCCGGGCTGCTGATGCTCAGCGCCTGCGCTTCACCGCCCCTGCCGCCAAGCCAGGCGTTGCAAGCTGCCGAATCGGCGATCAGCAATGCCGAACAGGCCCGCGTGGCCGATTACGCCTCACCGGAGCTGGGTGTCGCTCGGGAAAAATTGACCGCCGCGAATATGGCTGTGCAGCGTGAGGAGATGCTGCTCGCCGAGCGCCTGGCAGATCAGTCGCGGGTAGAGGCCGAGCTGGCCCTGGCCAAGTCACAGGCGACCAAAGCCAAGGTAGTCAATGACGAAATGCAGAAAAGCACCAACAGCCTGAAACAGGAAATGCAACGCAACACGGGAGCTCAACAATGAACCTTGCTCATAACGCGAAGCACCTGCTGCTGGTCAGCGCAATCAGCCTTGCGCTGGCCGGCTGCGCCGCTAAACCGAGCATGCCGGAAGGCGCCGCCGATGTGCGCGGCAAGCTCACCCGCTTGCAAGCCGATCCACAGCTGAATACTCGCGCGCCTGTCGCGCTCAAGGCCGCTGAAGATGCGGTGATCGTTGCCGAACAGCCGCGTAAGGATCAGGACGCAGAGCAGGCCTTGGGCCAGCATCTGGTGGTGATGGCTGACCGCAAAGTGGAAATTGCCACGGCGCTGGCGCAGACACGCTTCTACGAGGATCAGCGCAAAATCCTCAGCCAGCAGCGTGAAGGCGCGCGTCTGGATTCGCGCACCCGCGAGGCCGACCAGGCGCAGCGGCAGAACAGCCAGTTGCAGCAACAGATTGATGAGCTGAATGCCAAGCAAACCGAACGTGGCTTGGTCATGACCCTGGGTGATCTGCTATTCGCTACCGGGCGCTCGGAGTTACGTGCGGGTACGGCCAATAACCTCGGCAAGCTGGCGATTTTTCTCGGCCAGCATCCTGAGCGCCAAGTACTGATTGAAGGGCATACCGATAACGTCGGCAGCGAAGAAATGAACCTGAGCCTGTCGCAACGTCGCGCCGACTCGGTGATGCATTACCTGACCAATCAGGGCGTTTCCCCAAGCCGCCTGGGTGCTTCGGGCAAGGGCGAGAGCATGCCAGTTGCCGGTAATGAGTCGGCTTCAGGTCGGCAGATGAACCGGCGGGTGGAAATCATCATCAGCCATGACATGGCATCACAACGCTGATGCCATGTTCTGACCTGCAGCCTTTGTAGGTCAGCTAAGCGCAGGTCGGAGCCCTTCCGACCTGCACGGCTGTACACCACTGTCTGGCAGCTTTTCCAGGCGGCTAGGCGAACTGCACCGGGCAGCGCTCCGGGCCTTCCAGCTTGCGAATTTCGTCGATCACTTGTGGCCGTGCGTGGTGCAACACCAGATGCCGCTGCTGGCTGTGCAGGCGGCGTGCTTCCTGGTGCAGCATGGTGACGCCGGCGTAGTCGATAAAGTTGATATGCCGCGCGTCGATCATTACCCACGCTGCACCGCTGCGTTGCAGGCGTTGCTGCAGGTAATGACAGGCACCGAAGAAGATCGAACCTTCGATACACAGCCATTCCTGCTCGCCGTCCTGCCACTGGCGCACGCGCGGCTGTGAAGTGCGCTTGAGGTAGACGATCAGTGAGGCCAGTACGCCGGCGTAGATGGCGCTTTGCAGCTCCAGCACCAAGGTCGCCAGCACGGTCAGCAGCATCACCAGAAACTCACTGCGGCTCACGCGCTTCAGGGCTTTGACGGCGGTGAGGTCGAACAGTCCCCAGCAGATCAGCAGAATGCTCGCCGCCATGGCGGGAATTGGCACATAGGCAAACAGGCGGCTGCCATACAAGGCGAATAATGCTACTAGCAGGGCAGCGAACACCCCGGCCATAGGCGAGCAGGCGCCGGCTTGCTGGTTGAGTGCTGAGCGGGTGAAGGAGCCGGCCGACAGCGAGCCGCCGAACCAGGGACCGATGATATTCGACAGGCCCTGGGCGCGGACTTCCTGATTGGCATCGAACAGTTGCTGGGATTTATCTGCCAGGGCGCGGGCAATCGACAGGCTGGTGACCAGCCCGAGCAAACCGCAGGCCACGGCCGCGGGCAGCAGTTGCAGGATGTGGGTGAGGTTGAACTCCAGCAGCGCGAAGGGCGGCAGGCTTCCTGCAAAACGGCTGACCAGTGCAACGTGGCCAAGCTGCCCCGGCCAGGCCATGACCAGCAGGCTGGCGGCCACAATCCCGATCAGTAAAGCCGGCGCCCGCGGCCACAAGCGCCTGCACAACAGGCTGATGGCCAAGGTGAACAGCGCTACGGCCATGGTGCGCCAGTCACTCTCGGCCAGGTGCTCGCCGAGGCTGAGTAGACTTGTGAGCGCGGTGGCCTGGCTGGTAACCGTCAGGCCGAGCAGGTTGGGCAACTGGCCGATGCCGATCACCAGGGCGGCGCCCAGGGTGAAGCCGAGCACCACCGAGTGCGAAACGAAATTCACCAGCGCGCCGAAGCGCAGCAGCCCGAGCAGCCATTGGCATATACCGGCTAGCAGGGTCAGGAGCAGAATCAGGGCAATAAAGTGGTCGCTGCCCGGTGTCGCCATTGGGCTGACACTGCTGAACAGCACGATGGAGATCGCGGCGGTGGGGCCGCAGATCAGAAAGCTGGAGGAGCCCCACAAGCAGGCTATCAGCACCGGCACGATGGCCGCGTACAAGCCGTATTGCGGCGGTAGCCCGGCGATCAGGGCGTATGCGATGGATTGCGGCAGCGCGAGGATGGCGCCGTTGAGCCCCACCAGCAGGTCTTTACCGAGGCTGCGTTTGCTGCAATGTGGCAGCCAGCGCAGAAAGGGCAGCAGGGTCTGAAGGCGGAGCAGTGGCATGCGTAGGCTTCTTGTGCAGGCGATGGACAAGGCCGCTGCACAGCAGCGGCTCGTCTACTTTAGGGAATCAAGCCGGCCGATTCAAAGCTTGGCGTTAACTGCCGCCAGACCATCACCGCCCGTGCGGCTGGTTACGCCCTCAAGCCAACCAGCAACCACCGCTGGATTGGCCTTGAGCCACGCCTTGATTGCCTCATCGTTGCTGGCTTGCTTACTCAGCACTTTATCCATGATGGCGTTCTCCATTTCCTGGGTGAATTTCAGGTTGCTCAGCAGCTTGCCGACATTCGGGCACTGCACGGCATAGCCTTTGCGGGCCAGGGTGTTGACGCTGCCGCTGGCACCGAAGTACTTCTCGCCGCCCTTGAGGTAGCGCATGTCGTATTGCACGTTCATCGGGTGCGGGGTCCAGCCCAGGAACACCACAAATTGCTCGCGTTTCACTGCGCGGCCAACCTGCACCAACATGGCCTGCTCACTGGATTCGACCAGGCTCCAGTCCTTGAGACCGAATTCGTCGGCGGCGATCATCTTCTGGATGGATTCGTTGGCCGGTGCGCCGGAACCGATGCCATAGATCTTGCGGCTGAACTTGTCGGCATGCTGATCGAGGTCGGCAAAGGTTTTCACCCCAGCCTCATAGGCGTAGGCGGGCACGGCCAGGGTGTACTCGGTGCCGCCGAGGTTTTCCACCAGTTGCTCGACTTCACCGCTGCTGACGAACTTGTCGTAGTTGCTCTGCTGCGCCGGCATCCAGTTGCCGAGGAACACATCCACCTGACCTTTCTGCAGCCCGGCGAAGATGATCGGCACGGCCAGGGTCTGCGGCTGCGCCTTGTAGCCCAGGCCGTCGAGCAGGAAGCTGGCGATGCCATTGGTCACGGCAATATCACTCCAACCCGGATCGCCCAGTTTCACCGTGGCGCAACTGGCGTCCTCGGCGAAGGTATAGCTGCTGGCGGCCAGTAACAGGCTACCGATAAGCGCTGTGCGAAGTGTGTGCATGGCAATGTCCTCTTGAATTATTAGTTTTTGGATCAACGCGGCAGTGGCTTGCAATCAGGGTTGCGGGAAACGGGCGCGACGTTCGAGGTCGTCGAGATCAATGTGGTTGCGCATGTACTGTTGGCTGGCATCGACCATTGGCTGATGGTCCCAGCTGGTCAGGTGCCCCTGGGTCAGGGCGCTGGCGACAAAACGCCGGCGGCGCTGGCTGGCCAGGGTGGCCTGATGAATAGCCTGCATGTCCCAGCGCGCCTGGGCCTGGTTGATAAAGTCAGCCAGCCGGCTTTGGTGCTCGGCGGACTCTGCCAGGTTTTCGCGCTCTTGCGGGTCTTGGCGCAGGTTGAACAGCAGCAGGGGGTCGTGTTCCGAATAGATAAATTTCCACTCGCCCTGGCGGATCATCATCAGCGGGCTGATGGTGCCTTCGGCCATGTATTCACCGATGACTTCATCATGCCCCTGACGACCTTCGAGGTGTGCCAGCAGCGAGCGGCCATCCAGCGGCAGGTTGGCTTGCAGCGTGCCGCCGGCCAGTTCTACCAGGGTTGGCAGCAGGTCCATGGTCGAGACGTTCTGGCTTACTCGGCGCGCAGCAAACTGCTTGGGGGCATGCACCAGCAGTGGCACGCGGGCGGCCATTTCAAACCAATGCATTTTGTACCAGAGTCCGCGCTCACCTAGCATGTCGCCGTGGTCGCCGGAGAACACGATGATGGTGTTGTCGCTCAGGTTGCAGTCCTTGAGGGTTTTCAGCAGCTTGCCGATGTTGCTGTCGATGTAGCTGCAGGCACCGAAGTAGGCGCGGCGCGCGTCCCTGATCTTCTGTTCAGGCAGCGGCTTGTCCCACAGGTCGATGACTTTCATCAGGCGTTGCGAGTGCGGATCTTGCTCGGCCTGATCGATGTGCTGGCGCGGCAGCGGGATGTCCTCGTCGCGGTAGAGGTCCCAGAACTCGGTCGGGATGGTGTAAGGGTCATGTGGGTGGGTCATCGACACGGTCAGGCAGAAAGGCTGATCACCGTCGCGGCGGACGTGGTCATACAGATACTGCTGGGCCTTGAACACCACCTCTTCATCGAAGTCCAGCTGGTTGGTGCGCACACACGGCCCGGCCTGCATTACGGAAGACATGTTGTGGTACCAACTGGCGCGCACATCCGGCTCATCCCAGTTCACCGCCCAACCGTAATCGGCGGGGTAGATGTCGCTGGTCAGGCGCTCTTCATAGCCATGCAACTGGTCCGGGCCACAGAAATGCATCTTGCCCGACAGCGCGGTGCGATAGCCCAGGCGGCGCAGGTAATGGGCGTAGGTCGGTACATCGGCGGGGAAGTCGGCAGCGTTGTCGTAAGCGCCGATCTTCGAGGGCAGTTGGCCGCTGACCAGGGTAAAGCGCGACGGCGCGCACAGCGGGCTGTTGCAGTAGGCGGCGTCGAACACCACAGCGTCGGCGGCCAGGCGCATCAGGTTGGGCATCTGGATCGGTGAGGCGGCATCGTGCAGCGGCAGAATCGGCGCGGCCATTTGATCGGCCATGATAAAGAGGATGTTCGGGCGTTTCATGGCAGCCGGTATTCCATATAAAAGATTTATGCGACAGTGCTGGCTTGATCATCCGGCTTAGCAAAAGCTGGGTAAACCTGCTGTCAGCAGATGCATTGGATAACCTGAGCTTATGTTTGAACGCATCGATGGCGTGTCGCTGGATGTGCTGCGGGTGTTCGAGTCCGCCGCCCGCCAGCTGAGCTTTACCGCCGCTGCGAGTGAGCTGGGCACCAGCCAACCGGCGATCAGCCAGCAGATCAAACGGCTAGAGCAGCAGCTAGCCACGCGGCTGTTCGACCGGGTGTACCGGGGTATTGCCCTGACCGATGCCGGTGAGCTTTTGTTGAGTTATGTGCAGGATGGCCTGCAGAGTCTGGATGCCGGTCTGCAGGCCGTGACCGCGCAACAGCAGCATGAGGTGCTGCAGGTGGCCACCGACTTTGCTTTTGCCGCCTACTGGTTAATGCCGCGCTTGCAGCGCTTCCATCAGTTGCACCCGGAGGTGGATGTCAGCCTGATTACCAGCGAGCGTGATCAGGGCACGTTGCCGACGGAGATTGATGTGGCGATCAACTTCGGCGACGGGCGCTTCAAGCACGCCGAGGCGCAGCTGATGTTTCGCGAAGAGGTGTTCCCGGTGTGCAGCCCGCAGTTGCTCAAGGGGCAAACATTGCCTTTGCCAGCTGCAGCACTGGCCAGCCTGCCACTGCTGCACCTGCGCCCGGAAAACCGTTCGCGCTGGTTCGATTGGGCCGGGCTGTTTCGCGCCTTCGGCCTGCAGCAAACCCCAAGCCCCGGCAGCCTACGTTTCGATAACTACACACTGCTGATTCAGGCAGCCATCGCCGGGCAGGGCGTGGCCATCGGCTGGCGGCATCTGGTCGATGAACTGCTGACGCAGAACCTGTTGTGCCGCATGGGCGATGAAGTCGCGCATTCGGAACTGGGTTACTACCTGGTGCTGCCCGAGCGTAAACGTCGCCAGCGTTTGACCCAGGTATTTGTCGATTGGCTGCAAGCCGAACTGGCCAAGGGGCCTGGGGTTTAACTAGCCGTGACTCTTAGGCAGTTCGGCGCGCGTGCCGCTCGATACGGCTTTGTAAACGATACAGGTAGGCAAAGCCCTGTTCCCAGCGCTGATGCCCAGACGCCACGTTGATATGCCCGACGCCGCTGAGGACCACCGCCTCGCTGCCCCAGTTACGGGCCAGTTCGCCAGCACGCGCAGCGCTGGCGGCGGTGTCGTTGTCCGAGCCGAGCAACAGGCTGGGGAAGGGCAATAAGTGCTGCGGAATCGGCGCAAAGTTCTGCAGCGCTGGCGGGCAGTTGGTCCGTTCGACATCGGCTGGGGCGACCAGCAATGCCGCGCGCACCCGGCGCAGCGACTCCACAGGGGCATGAGCTGCCCAATGCGCCACGGTGATGCAGCCCAGGCTATGGGCAATCAGGATGGTCGGACGCGGATCGCTGGCGATGCTGCGCTGCAGTTCGGCGACCCAGTCTTCACGCTTGGGGTTTAGCCAGTCGGCCTGTTCCACCCGCGCACTGTTCGGCAGGCTGCGCTGCCAGTGGCTCTGCCAATGGTCGTCTGCCGATCCTTGCCAGCCCGGCACTATCAGGTAACGGATAGTTTGGTTGCGCATCGTGCGCCCTCCTGCAGATGTGAATGGCTGCAGTGTAGGGAGGGCTTTTGAATATCAAAAAGAATAAGAAATTATTTGCTTATGCCTGAAGCTATTTTTTTCGGTGAGCAGAGGGTGTGACTCTTTATATTCATAAAAGATATATAAATGTTATTAAATGGTATTTTTAAGAATATAAAGGCCTCTCTACTATCCGCTCCACGCCTACTGACTACGGCTGTTCTTCGCCGCTTATAGGGGCTATTTCATGGAGCATCAGCATGACCGCAACCCTGCAGAACCTTGAAGATCAGTACGACGCCAGCATCCTGCGTGAGATCCAGGCTGCGCTGAATGGCCTGAAGTTCGGCTCGGTGGAAATCACCGTGCACAACGGTCAGGTCGTGCAGATCGAGCGTAAAGAGAAGTTTCGCCCACACGCTCAGAGCAACAAGAGCAGCTAACTGACACCCCGAACGCCACACGCCGCAAAGCCCGACCGGACCACCGGAGGGTGTGCAATGAAAAGAGTCGAGCCCACGCGCACCACGCCGGATAGCCACGGCAGGTGGCGAGAGCATCGACCCATTGAACGCCAACCCCGTATTTGTCCCAGTAGGAGCCGCATCATGTCCATTCGTCATTTCGCCCTCGCTGCCCTGGCCAGCGCCATTTTTGCAGGCTCGGTGGCCGCCGCTGAAACCCTGCTCAACGTGTCTTACGACCCGACCCGCGAGCTGTACAGTGAATTCAACGCCGCGTTCAACAAGCACTGGCAAGCCCAGGGCAATGAAGCCATCACTATTCAGCAGTCCCACGGTGGCTCGGGCAAGCAGGCCCGTGCGGTAATCGATGGCCTGCGTGCTGACGTGGTAACCCTGGCCCTGGCCGGTGATATCGATGAGCTGTACAAGCTCGGCAAGCTGATCCCGGAAAACTGGCAGGAGCGTCTGCCGCAATCGAGCACGCCGTACACCTCGACCATCGTGTTCCTGGTGCGCAAGGGTAACCCGGAAGGCATCAAGGACTGGGATGACCTGGTCAAGCCGGGTGTTGAAGTGATCACCCCGAATCCGAAAACCTCCGGCGGTGCGCGCTGGAACTTCCTCGCCGCCTGGGCCTACGCCCAGCAGAAGTACGGCAGCGAAGAGAAAGCCCAAGAGTTTGTCGAGAAGCTCTACAAGAACGTGCCAGTACTCGACACCGGTGCCCGTGGTTCGACCATCACCTTCGTCAACAACCAGATCGGCGACGTGCTGCTGGCCTGGGAAAACGAAGCCTTCCTGGCATTGAAAGAAGAGGGCGGCGACAACTTCGAAATCGTCGCACCGTCACTGTCTATTCTGGCCGAGCCGCCGGTGGCTGTAGTCGATGAAAACGTCGACAAGAAGGGCACGCGCAAAGTGGCTGAGGCCTACCTCAACTACCTGTACAGCGATGAAGGTCAGCGTCTGGCCGCCAAGCACTTCTACCGTCCGCGTAACCAGGCCATTGCCGGTGAGTTCGCCAAGCAGTTCCCGGAACTGAAGCTGGTGACCATCGACAAGGACTTCAACGGTTGGAAAACCGCACAGCCGAAGTTCTTTAACGACGGTGGGGTGTTCGATCAGATCTATCAGGCGCAGTGACGCTACTGCGCTCGGTCATACTGCGTTGAAAGCCGGCTCGGGACTGCTCATTTACAGCCCGTAAACTCCGCGTCCCTCGCCGGCTTTCGCCTTGTCTGACCTTCGCTCGCAACGCGTCGTTAGATCGTCGCTTAACAAGCACAAGGCCAAATCATGTCTCGTCGTACTTCCCCCGTCATACCCGGCTTCGGGCTGACGCTGGGCTACACCCTGGTGTACCTCAGCCTGCTGGTGCTGATTCCTCTGGGTGCCATGTTCGTTCACGCCGCTCAGCTCACCTGGGCTGAGTTCTGGGCGATTATTTCCGCACCGCGGGTGCTGGCTGCGCTCAAACTGAGCTTTGCCACTGCCTTCGCGGCCGCCGTGATCAACGGCATTATCGGTACATTACTGGCCTGGACGCTGGTGCGTTACACCTTCCCAGGCCGCAAGGTGATAGAGGCGATGATCGACCTGCCTTTTGCCTTGCCCACCGCCGTTGCCGGTATCGCCCTGACCGCCTTGTATGCCCCGAGCGGCCTGGTCGGCCAGTTCGCCACCGACCTGGGCTTCAAGATTGCCTACACGCCCATCGGCATCACCCTGGTGCTGACCTTTGTCACCCTGCCGTTTGTGGTGCGCACCATTCAGCCGGTGCTGGCAGACATCCCGCGTGAGGTCGAAGAGGCTGCTGCCTGCCTCGGTGCCAAACCACTGCAGGTGTTTCGCCATGTGCTGTTGCCGGCTTTATTGCCTGCCTGGCTTACCGGCTTTTCCCTGGCGTTTGCCCGTGGCGTTGGCGAGTACGGTTCGGTGATCTTTATCGCCGGCAATATGCCGATGAAAACCGAAATTCTGCCGCTGCTGATCATGGTCAAGCTTGACCAGTACGACTACACCGGTGCCACCGCGATTGGCGTGTTGATGCTGGTGGTCTCCTTCATTCTGCTGCTGCTGATCAACCTGCTGCAGCGCCAGATTGCCAAGTCCTGAGGAGGTCGCCATGTCTTCTGTAACCCTAAGCGCGTCAGCCTCTGCCAACGCCGCACGACGCGGCAATGTGCTCGGTCGTCGTCTGCTGATCATCAGCGCCTGGCTGGTGTTTGTGCTGTTCCTCGTGTTGCCGCTGTTTATCGTACTGAGTGAGGCGTTAAAGCACGGCTTTGGCACCTTCTTTGGTGCGATCTTCGAACCTGACGCGATCAGTGCGTTGAAGCTGACCCTGCTCGCGGTGGGCATTTCGGTGCCGCTCAACCTGGTGTTCGGCGTGGCCGCCGCCTGGTGCGTGAGCAAGTATGAGTTTCGTGGCAAGAGCATTCTGGTCACCCTGATAGACCTGCCGTTCTCGGTGTCGCCGGTGATTGCCGGTCTGATCTACGTGCTGCTGTTCGGCGCCCAGGGCTTTTTCGGCCCGTGGCTGCGCGAGCACGATATCCAGATCATCTTCGCCTTGCCGGGCATCGTCCTGGCCACGGTGTTTGTCACCGTGCCCTTTATCGCCCGTGAGCTGATCCCGCTGATGCAGGAGCAGGGCACCCAGGAAGAGGAGGCCGCCCGCCTGCTCGGCGCTAACGGCTGGCAGATGTTCTGGCACGTGACCCTACCCAATATCAAATGGGGCCTGATCTACGGCGTGGTGCTTTGTACTGCGCGGGCCATGGGCGAGTTTGGCGCGGTGTCGGTGGTTTCCGGGCATATCCGGGGTTACACCAATACGCTGCCACTGCATGTCGAAATTCTCTACAACGAATACAACCACGTTGCTGTCTTCAGCGTCGCCAGCCTGCTGCTGTTGCTGGCGGTGTTTATCCTGCTGCTCAAGCAGTGGAGCGAGTCGCGTATCAACCGCCTGAAAGCCAGTGCTGGCGAGGAATAAGTCATGTCGATTGCAATCTCTAACGTCAGCAAGAATTTCAATGCGTTCAAAGCGCTGAACGACATCAACCTGAATATCCAGAGTGGCGAGCTGGTCGCCTTGCTCGGCCCCTCCGGCTGCGGCAAGACCACGTTGCTGCGCATCATCGCCGGCCTGGAAACGCCGGACAGCGGCAGCATCGAGTTCCACGGCGAAGATGTCTCCAACCACGATGTGCGCGACCGTAACGTCGGTTTCGTGTTCCAGCACTACGCGCTGTTTCGCCATATGACCGTGTTCGACAACGTTGCCTTCGGCCTGCGCATGAAGCCCAAGGGCGAGCGGCCGAACGAGAATGTGATCAAGAAGAAGGTCCACGATCTGCTTGATCTGGTGCAGCTTGACTGGCTGGCGGATCGTTACCCCGAGCAGCTTTCCGGTGGCCAGCGTCAACGTATCGCCCTGGCCCGCGCCCTCGCGGTAGAGCCGAAAGTGCTGCTGCTCGACGAACCCTTCGGCGCGCTGGATGCCAAGGTGCGTAAAGAGCTGCGCCGCTGGCTGGCGCGTCTGCACGAAGAGGTGCACCTGACATCGGTATTCGTCACCCACGACCAGGAAGAGGCCATGGAGGTGGCTGATCGCATCGTGGTGATGAACAAAGGCGTGGTCGAGCAGATCGGCTCGCCGGGCGAGGTGTATGAGAAGCCGGCCAGTGATTTCGTCTATCACTTCCTCGGCGATGCCAACCGCCTGTACGTCGGCAACGACACCCACGTGCTGTTCCGTCCGCACGAGATTCACCTCTCGCGCCAAGCCGAAGCAGGCCACCAGGCCGGTGAAGTACGCGACATTCGCCTGCTCGGCGCAATCACCCGCGTAACCCTTAAAGTTGCCGGGCAGAGCGAGCCGATCGAAGCTGAAGTGGCCAAGGATCATCTCAGCCTGGCCAACCTCACTCGCGGTGAAACGCTGTACTTCAAACCGAAAGCGGGGCAGCCGTTGATTCAGCAGCGCTGAGAGCCTGCATACGATCTGCTGCGCGTCGGCCCTGCGGCGTTAAAAACAGGCTCGGAATGCTCATGTACAAAAGTACACTCCGCTTCCTCGCCTGTTTTTGCCTTGCAGGACTCTAGCTCGCGAGATCGTAAGTAGGCTCTAGGTAAAACAAACAAGGAGCGCAATGCGCTCCTTGTTGGTTCTTGCGGCAAGCTATTTGCGCTGCCACTTACCTTCAAGCTGGATGTATTGTCCGGTCGGCGTTTTGTCGATGGCTTTCTGCCCGGCAATCGCTTCCACATCACTGAGCTGGATGCCGTTCTGCGCTGCCAGCTTCTGGTATTCAGCGCGCCGCGCTTGGTTGATCAACTGGGCGATTTCGGAGGCCTGGCCACCGTTACTGACCACGCCCAGATAGCCATTAGGCATTTCGCCCAACTGGCCGCTGGCTTTGGCGTCGCTCAGGGCCGACATAGCTTCGTTGAGGTTCAGGGCTACGGCCGGCAGGCTCAGGCTGAGCAGCAGTAACAGGCTGGCAAGGCGCTTATAGATATTCATGTTTGGGCTCCTTAGAACAATCCGCTGGATTCGCTGAACATGCTGTCCAGGGCTTTATCCACCTTGATATAGATTTCGTGCTCGATCTTCACATTCAGGTTGATGTTGATCGGCTCATTGGGCATCGCCAGCTGTACGGTCGGGGTGCAGGCCGTACTGAGCAGCCCTAGTAGCAGGACGGCGAAACAACTACGCAAGCGCATGGCGCTTCTCCTTGGTCATGGCTCTGTCGGGGCCGTTTTGGCATTGCGTTCCAGCATACGCTGTTGCACACGCTGCTTGATGATATCGCTGACCTTATCGGTCAGTTGCAGGCTGGCCAGCAGGGTCGGAATGTCTTCTTCCAGGTTGATATTGAAGTGGATCGGTCGGCCTTGTTCGATGTCCGGGTTCTGCCCCTCCAGGCGCATGGCCAGCGCCAACTTGCCTTGCTGATCGTAGTTGACCTGGCTGCTCAGAGTCGTAAAGCGAAAATCCTCCAGCGATTGGGTCACCAGCTGCATCGCTGGGTTGCTGCGGCCCAGGGCGCGGATACGCTCAGAGTGAAACTGCAACTGCCCGCCGGGTGCCCGGGCTGCCAGCTGGCCTTGTTCGATGGTCACGCCCTGGCTGCTGATCTGCAGCGGCAATTCGCCATCCAGGGTGCCTTTGCCGGCCAGGCCCTCTGTGGGATAGAGGATAAACAGCTGCTCAAGTTCCAGGCCCTGCACCTGCACAGGGAACAGCAGCGATTCGGCGGCCAGGCTCCATTGTCCGGGTGCCAGTTGCAGCGTGCCGCCCATCAGCGCTGCTTCGGCCTGGCGCAGCTGTAGCTGGCCTTGGGTCGGTGTTTGCAGGGCTGCGTTGTAGCGGCCGCTGAGCTGCAGCGGCCCCAGCGGTATGCCGGGGTTGGCCTGGGCCAGGCGCAGCTCGCTCAACTCAAGCTGCAGTTGTTTGGGGTCGACTCGCACAGTGATGCGGCTATTCAAACCCTCCAGCGCGGTGCGGTCATAAATCCCGCCCAGGCCCTTGCCGGTCAGTTCGAGTTTGACCGTGGGCAGCTGTTGATCGCTGGCGAGGGTCAGGCTGGCGTTGGCATTCAGGCGACCGTTGTTCAAGTCCAGCAGGGCTGGCCAGGCCGTGAAGCTGTCTTTTAAAGGGTTGCCGCTGCGCAGAAACAGCTCCGCCAGTTGTGCTTGCAGGCTCAGACCCTTGGCGCTGCTGTGTTGCGCCTGCAGCTTGAGTTGCAGCCCGGCATCGTTGCGCAGTGTGCCGTTCAGCTCCGCTTGCAGTTGGCTGGTATTCACGGGGCCTTGCCAGTACCAGCGCTGGGGTTGCAATTGGCTATGTTGCAGCTGCGCACTGAGGTCGAGCGGGCCTTTTAGCTGCCAGTCGAGCTGCTTGCCCGCCGCCAGTTGTGCCTGCAGTTGCAGCCCGCTGCTGCTGGCCTTGAGTTGCTGTGCTTGCACATCCGCATTGCGCAGATGCTGCAGGCTGAGCTGTGAGCCTTTGCCCAGGGCGAGATCCAGCTGCTGTGCATCCAGAAAAGCGTCGAGTTGCAACTGCGTCTGCAGCGCGCCGATCTTCCAACTCTCCAACTGAAATGCCTGGGTGTATGCGCTAAGGCTGCCGTCCAGCAGCTGCAAGCCCCAGGGCAAACTATTTGCCAGGGCCAGCGTACCGCGCAGCTCGAATTGGCTACGCCCCTGGCCCTTTAGCAGCAGTTGCAGGGGCAGGGCGCGATCAACCAGTTGTGCAGCCAAGTTTTCGGGCGTTTCGGTGGACTGGATTGTTAGCTGCAGCGCTTCGGGATGCAGCTCTGCCGGTACGCCACTGATAAGGTCATTGGCAATTTGCTTGAGGTTGAGGTCGGCATTCAGGCTATCGGCCAGCCACTGCCCATCCAGCGCCTGGGCGGACAAATCGAAGCTGCCCTGCAATTGACCGATAGCGGGAATGGGCCAGGGCTCTGGCAGGTTGGCGCTGGCTTGCAACTGGCCGCTGGCCTGCTGCAGTTGCGCCAGGTTAAGTGGGCCAGGGGCAAGCTGCAGTTGCCAGCTTGCCTTCAGCTGCGCTGCCGCCGGAGCCTCAGGCAGTGTGCCTGCGGCGTTGGGCAGCCATTGGCTGAGCCAGCTTTGCAGCACCGCGCTTTGCTGCAGATCACCGGTGAAATCGCCTTGCCAGAGTTGCCCGGCGGCGCTCTGTTGCAGGCTACTGCTGAGCTGCAATTGCCGTTGCTGATTGATCGTCAGGCTGAGCTGCAGCGCTGAAGTTGTGGCGTCGCCCTGCAACTGCGCGTGCCAGCTCAGTTGGTTTTGCTGATGTTGCAGGTTGAGTTGCGCATCAACCTGCGAGATGTCTCTAAGTAGTTGCAGATCGCCCAGCAGCTGGCAGCGCGTGGCGGCGCAGGGCAGCTCGATCTGCAGTGCATCAATCTGCACGCGTTGCGGCAAGAGGCTGATAACGGCAGAGAGCTGCTCAAGCGGCACCTCAAAATCCGTGCTGTCTTCAGATGCAGGCTCGGCTTGAGAGGGCAGATTCAGGTGCAGGCTGGTGATATGCACCTGCTGCCAGAAGGGCAGCGCCAGGCTGAATCCGCTCCAGTGCAATTGCACCTGTTGCAGCTGCACTGCGCCGCTAGGGTGCTGCAGACTGAGCTGTTCAAGCTGTATGCCCTGGGTGGATAGGCCCAGACCGCGCCATTCGAGATTATCGATCTGCTCGCGTTCGAGCAGACGATTCAGGCTCAGGTAGCCGTAAACGCCAAGCAATATGAGCAGTAAAACCAGGCAACTGATAAGTCGCAGCCAGGTGCGCCGGCTGGGCATAAGCACTGATCCATAGTGGGGAGTTGCGTGGCAGGACGTTAACCCATGTCTGGCAGGCTGCCAATCACGGGTTATTCTCTTCTGTGTAATTACAGCATTTAGTGGTAGTTTTGCTGTAAACAGACATTATGAAAGTAGGAGGCCGTGATGAGCGCATTGATTCGACCGGTTGCCGACGCCGATGCGGTGCTGGCCAAAGCGCTGCTCAATACCCGTGAACAGCTGGGCCTGACCCAGCAGGAACTGGCGGAAATTATTGGCGTACACCGTACGGCCATCTCGCGCTGGGCTGAGGGTGGTCTGCGCGTGCACAGTAAGACCGGTGAGCTGGCCTTGCTGCTGGTGCGTGTATACCGCTCACTGTTTGCCCTGTTCGGCGGCAACCTGGCGGATATGCAGCATTTTCTGCGCACCGATAACCGTCATCTGGATGCAACGCCCTTATCCCTGATGATGCAGGTACAGGGTTTGGTGCGGGTGGTGGAGTATCTCGATGCGATTCGTGGCAAGGGTTGAGTCGTAACCGGTAAGCGCAGTAGCCAACAATAATAAAAGTTAAGGACAACGCCACCATGGATATCTGGCAACGCTGCCAAGGCCCGCAGCAGATCAAACCCTTACGCGGGCGCCTGGTGCGCTTGGTTGAGAGCCAGGCCCAGGTCGCCACGCTGCAACTGGTCGATACCCTTGCCGAACAAGCGCTGCTCGAAGAGCTGCTGGAAACCAGCAAGCCGCCGCTGCCGCAGAGCGCCGAGCCGCTGCATTACCTGCTGAAAACCCCATTTCGTTATCCGCCGCTGCGCTGGGGCTCGCGCTTTGGTTCGGTGCATGAGCCGAGCCTGTTCTATGGCGCGTTGCGTATCGACACCGCCATGGCCGAGGCCGCGTATTACCGTTTTCTGCTGTGGGATGGTATGAGCATCGCGCCGCCGAGTGGGCGCATCCTTTCCGAGCATTGCACCTTCGAGGCGCGCTATCAGGTTGAGCGCGGTATTCAGTTGCAGCATCCGCCGTTTGCGGACTTCCAGGCTGAGCTGAGTCACGCCAGTGCTTATCAACCGTGCCAGGCCCTAGGCGCGGCGATGCGCGGAGCAGGTGTTGAGGCGTTTGAATACCGGTCGGCGCGCTGTCCGCTGCAAGGCAAAAACGTGGCGCTGTTTGTGCCCGCTGCGTTGCTGGAGAAGCGCCCGCGTAATTTGTTGAGCTGGTTATGCGAAACCACCGGCGACTATGTGGCATTCAAGAATGCCCAGATTCCGGATACTCCCAGAGTCTTTCGTCTCGACGCCTATCAAGTGGAGGGACGCCTGCCACGTCCGGCCTAGACGGGGCGGCTTTTTCAGGGCGTTTTGCCCTGAAAAAGGGCAGTGCGACGGCGTGACGCAGCAACTTGTGCACAATTGCGATGCGCCTTGTCAAGCAAGATGCAGTGCTTGACGTAAACCCTTGATTCTTTTTATTGATTTTATAAGTCAATGAAATATATGGATTTTTTACGCTGGTGAAAAAATCACCAGTTTGACCTTGGGCCCCACGCCATAGGCGCTGAGGCCGCTTGCTCCCATGTTATCCACGAAGTTATCCACAGCTTCTGTGGATTAACCCGAGCGCTTGCTCTAGACCGCCAGTCAGCGCTTTTTTGCAAGACTTTACCTGGCTGAAAAAAGGAGTAGAGTTGCGCGCCTTCCCGGCTACCGCTGCTTTTTATGCCTCGCGCAATCACTCGACTACCTATCGCTTCAACCTCGGTTCCTCGCCTGCCAACCCGTGTGGCGCTTTGGCTGCTGGACAGTCCTCGCCTCGGTCACGCCCCCAGCGTCAAACGTTTCGCCGGTCGCCTGCTTAAGCAGCCTGCTTTGCAGGGTGTGGTGCAGGCGCAGAGTCGGCTGGGACAAATGCTTTGCCGTGATTGCGGCAACCCGCGTGATCGGCGCATGGGTTTTGAGCTGCTGCGCCAGGCCGCCCGCGCCGGCGATATGGGCGCCCAGCTGGAACTCGGCCAGCTGTATAGCCAGCCGCGCAACAATGAACCGCAACAGGCCCGTCATTGGCTGGAGCTAGCAGCGGGACAGGGTTCGCCAGAGGCGCAGCAACTGCTTAAACAGCTCTGACGCAGTCTGGAGTACTGGTTATACTGCCAGTACTTTTCTGCGGAGCTGCTTATGCCCATCGACCTCTCTACCGCACTGGCACCTGCGCTGCTCGGTTTTGCCGCCGCGGCACTTCCTATTCTATATATGGCTTGGTCGCTGCAACGTCGCCTGGCCAGTCAGCAGCTGGAATTCAGCCTGCTACAAGAGCGTCTGAATAATGCGCAGCTGGCTCAGACCGGCCTGACGGCGCAGCTGGATGATTGTCGCGAGGAAGTCGCCGAGATCAGTGAGATCAAGGCCGATCAGCAGGCCGAACTGGCGGCGCTGCGTCGTGAAGCCGACTTGCTGCAACAGGAGCGGCAGATCGCCCGCGAAGCCGCTCAGGCTTGGAGCAATCAGCGCGAGCAGCAGGAAGCTGAAATCCGCCGTCTGGATGCCCAGCGTGCGGCCCTTAGCGCCGAACTTAAAGAACAGCAGGACAGCCATCAACAGCGCCTGAGCGACCTGCAAGGCTCGCGCGATGAGCTGCGCGCGCAATTTGCCGAGCTGGCCGGGAAAATCTTCGATGAGCGCGAGCAGCGCTTTGCCGAGACCAGTCAGCAGCAGCTCGGTCAGTTGCTCGATCCGCTCAAGGAGCGCATCCAATCCTTTGAAAAACGCGTGGAAGAAAGCTATCAGCAGGAAGCCCGCGAGCGCTTCTCCTTGGGTAAAGAGCTGGAGCGTTTGCAGCAGCTCAACCAGCGTTTGGGCGATGAGGCGACCAACCTGACCCGCGCCCTCAAAGGGCAGAAAACCCAGGGCAATTGGGGCGAATTGGTGCTGGAGCGCGTGCTGGAACACGCTGGCCTGGAGAAAGGCCGCGAGTACCAGACCCAGGTCAGCCTGAAGAGTGCCGATGGTGAGCGCTTTCAGCCGGATGTGCTGATTCAGTTGCCAGGCGATAAACAAGTGGTGGTGGACGCCAAGGTCAGCCTCACTGCGTACCAGCAATATATTGCCGCAGAGGACGACGCCAGCCGACAGCTGTCGCTCAAGCAGCATGTGCTGTCGCTTCGCAGCCATTTGAAAGGCTTGTCGCTCAAGGACTACCAGCGCCTGGAAGGCCTGCACAGCCTGGATTTCGTCTTGCTCTTCGTGCCGATCGAAGCCGCCTTCGCCGCAGCATTGCAGGCCGATCCGGGTCTGTTTCAGGAGGCTTTTGATCAACATATCGTGATCGTCAGCCCGACCACGCTGTTGGCTACCTTGCGGGTGATCGACAGCCTGTGGCGGCAGGAGCGACAGAGCCAGAACGCCCGCGAGATTGCCGAGCGCGCTGGGGCGCTGTACGACAAGTTCGTCGCCTTTATTCAGGATCTGGATGAAATGGGCGCGCGCCTGCAGCAACTGGATAAAGCCTATGCCGGCGCTCGCAACAAGCTCTGTGAGGGGCGCGGCAATATCATCAGTCGGGTGGAAAACCTCAAGCTGCTCGGCGCCCGCGCCAGCAAAAGTCTGCCTGTTGAACTGCTCGAACAGGCGGCCGGAGTGATGGTGCTGGATGAAGCCAGCGAGTAGCGCCTCTGTTGCCCCTGCAAGCGCCGAACCTGCCCGCTGTGCCGAACTGATAAATGAGGCTGAGGATTCCCGTCATATGTGCGGTTTACGCGTTTAGCCGCTCTTGCTTCGCAGTCGCAGGATGGTGTGCGGTGAACTCACGCAGCCATACGGCCAATTGCTGCGGCTCCACCAACAGTTGCCAGTGGCTAGCATTGACCTCGCGTCGCTGCAGCCTGGGTGCCCAGTGCTGCAACTGATCAAACAGTTGCGGCCGCACAAAGCGGTCGCGGGTCGGTACGATCAGCTGCACCGGTACTTGCGTATGACGCAGGCGTGGGGTGAACAAGCTGCGGATAAAGTTGGCGCGGTACAGCTTGACCCCGTGCACACCGTCCGAGCGTTGACTGCTGCTGATTGGCACATTGCGCAGCCCTTCGACTGTGAGCAACAGCCTTGGCCAAGCGCGGTCCAGGCCCAGGCGCCAGGTCAGCTCGGGCAGCAGTGGGGTGTGGAACATCGCGATATACCAGGAGCTGAGCAACTGGCCGAGCACCTGCAGCAGCGAGCTCGGCGTCTTCTGCTTGAGCTTGTCGCGCATCCAGTGGCCGACATGGTCCAGGCAAGGCCCGGAGATGCTGGTGTAGGAGGCCAGTAATGGTTGAATGCGTGGCTCGGTGACCGCCTCCCAGGCCTGAATCGAGCCCCAGTCATGGGCCACCAGATGCACCGGCTGATCGGGGCTGAGGGCCTTGATCACCGCCTCCAGATCATTCGCCAGTTTCTCTAGGTGATAGTCCAGGCGCTTGCGTGGAATATCCGATGCGCCAAAGCCGCGCACGTCGTAGGCGATGATCTGGTAATCACCTGCCAGCTCGCGCACCAGGGGTAGCCAGATTTCGTGGTTGTCCGGGTAGCCGTGCACCAGCAGCAGAGTCGGGCTGTTCGGGTTACCCCAGCGGTAGGCCGCCAGCTGCGCACCATCGCCCTGAATCCAAAGCTGTTCGGCCTGCCGCTCTTTATATGGCAGCACTGCTGGCGCGTTCATACGACCGTCCGATGCAGAGCGAGCGTTAGTGAGTGGCGCTGGGTGATAAAGGCGAGGGCAATGGGCATGCGGCGTCTCCGGATTGTCATGGCTGACCGTTGCATCATTCGATGTCTCGGCTAGTGTTGGACGCTCGGGTGGAATCTGCCTAGCCAACTTTTGGGCTAATAGCAGGGCCTGTTACGGTGTTACTGGGGAGGCTGGAACCCCTCTGCAATAGGGCTATGCGCGGGTTGTACGCGGGCAGATGAGCCGCTTGGCAAAGTAAATCCAGCCCTTGGTTAGGGGGGGTATTGCCGTATTGCAGGGGCTGCTATGCAAGCAGCAGTAATGCCGCCGCGCCGGCCAGCAGACCGGCAGTCATCACCGGCAGGGTCATCAGCGCCAGCTTGCGGCCACCGATCAGCGCGACCAGAAAGCCTTTGACCAGGCTGTTGCTGAGCGCGGCGAGAAAGATCCCCTGCACCGCTACCTGAGCATGCAATTCGCCCTTGGCGCTGCGTGCCAGTGACAGGGTGATGGCATCCACATCGGCCAGCCCCGAGAGCAGTGCCACCAGGTAGACGCCGACATCGCCAAGCCAGCGCTGCGCGCCTTCGACCATCAACAAAATCAACACCAGCAACGCGGCAAAGCGCAGCGCAGGGCCCAGCTCGAAGGGGTTTTTCAGCGGTGGTTCGGCCTGTTCTTCGCTCTCCGTTCCGGCGCGGCGGTAGTACAGCAGCGCGCCGCCCGTATACACCAGAGTGGCGATGCCGAGCGGCCAGATCAGCTGCGGCAACAAGCTGGCGTTGACCAGGCCGACTTCCAGCAACACCCGTGGAAACATCAGCGCCGAGGTGGCAAGCAGGCCGCAGGCCAGAATCGCCTGCAGATTACGTCCCGGAGCCAGGCGCGCCAGGGTCACGGTCATCGCCGTGGACGACACCACGCCGCCGAGCAGCGCGGTGATCAGTAGGCCATGACGCGTACCTACCAGGCGAATCGCCACATAGGCGGCAAAGCCGATACTGGCGATTAGCACCACCATCCACCAGATGGCGTAGGGGTTGAAGGCTTGCCACGGGCCGTAACCCTGATTGGGCAGCGCTGGCAGCAACACCAGGGAAATAAACAGCAGCTTCAGTGCGCCGGAAACTTCCGCCTCGCTGAGCCGTTGCAGGGCGCCGTGCAGGGATTGCTTGAGGCTCAGCAGCAGTGCCACCGCCACTGCGCCGGCCGCCGCTAATCCTGCATAACCGGCCATGGCCAGACTGCCGAGCAGAAAAGTGATCAGCAGCGCTACTTCGCTGGTCAGGCCCAAGTCGCCCAGGCGTTGCAGTTCACCAAAGTAGGAAGCCACTACCAGCAGGGCGAAACCGGTAAAGATCACCGCCCAGGCCACCACGCCGAAGTGTTCGCCTAGCAGCATGGCAAAGGCGCCGAGCAGGCTGCTCAGGGCGAAGGTACGAATCCCCGCTACCAGCTGGGTGTCCTCGGTATTACGCCCCTGCCAGCCACGCTCGGCACCAATCAGCAGGCCGGCGGCCAGGGCGCTGGCGAAGTTCAGCAAGGTGTCGAGGGCTTCCGGCATGAGCAGATCCTGGGCGGGTAATGCTGGCAGTCTAGCCAGTGGGGTTTAGGCTGTATTGCGGCAGGTCAGCCTGCGGCGTTATTGCAGCGCAAGATTGTTCAATACGCCGCGATCGGGATGCGCCAGGCTATGCAGCAAAGGAGGGCGCATGAGCCGTTTGCAGCAGTTTCTCTATGGGTGTCGCGACAGCATCCCGATGATTGTCGGCATTCTGCCGTTTGGTCTGATCTATGGCGCGTTGGCCAGCCTGGCTGGGCTGAGCCTGGGGCAAGCGCTGGGTATGTCCCTGCTGGTGTATGCCGGTTCCGCGCAATTTATTGCCATCAGCCTGCTGACACTGGGCAGCGGCGCTGTGGTGATTCTGCTCACCACGCTGGTGGTCAATCTACGTCATGTGCTCTATAGCGCCGCATTGCAGCCTTATGTCGGCAAGCTGTCGCAGCGCTGGCGGGTGCCGCTGGCGTTCGGCCTGACTGATGAAACCTTCGCCGTGGTGCAGCGGCGTTATCTGGCGCGCGGCATGACCGATCACGGCCAGTGGTATCACGCTGGCGTGGCGTTGGCGCTTTACCTGTCCTGGGTGTCGAGCTCGCTGGTAGGCGCACTGTTTGGCCAGAACGTACCGAACCTGGCGGGCTGGGGGCTGGACTTCGCCATGCTGGCGACCTTTATCGGCATTGTGGTGCCGGCGCTGCGCAATCAGCCGCAGATTGCTGCCGCTCTTGTAGCCGGTGCGGTGGCGCTGCTGTGCCACGCCTGGCCTTACAAGCTGGGGCTGATGGCCGCTGCGCTCAGTGGCATTGCGATCGGTGTATGGCTTGAGCGTCGTAAGCCGTCGGTGACTGCCGGGGAGGGCGCGTGATGGATACCTGGCTGCTGATTCTCGGCATGGCGCTGATCACCTTTGCGATTCGCTACAGCCTGTTTGCCTTTCCCGATCTGCGTTTCCCGCCGCTGGTGCGGCAGGGGCTGCATTACGTGCCGACTGCCGTGCTGAGTGCCATTGTCCTGCCGGGCATGCTGATCCCCGATGGCCAGCAGTGGGCGTTCAGTCTGGACAATGCCTACCTGTTGGCCGGGCTGGCGACTATTGCCATCGCTGCGTTGACCCGGCATCTGCTGGCTACCATCGGCGGTGGTCTGCTGGTGTTCTTTATGGTGCGTTGGTTGTTGGGTCAGTTACCCCTGTAAGCAGGGTTATTTGCCGCCTGGATTTGTAGAAAATGCAGCAAAAGGCATGTTTCGCTGTGGCTTTGTCGGGGGCTCTTGCAGTCAAATGCCTAACACTGGCCACTCTAGACAGGTACACGGACGATGACCGAACACTCTCAATTCGCATTGCTGGGTAAAAAGCGCTTTTTGCCGTTTTTCCTGACCCAGTTGCTGGGTGCCTTCAACGACAATATCTTCAAGCAGTCACTGATTCTCGCCATCCTGTTCAAAATCAGCTCAAGCGCTGACAAGGATCTGTTGGTCAATCTCTGTGCCTTGCTGTTTATCCTGCCGTTCTTTTTGTTCTCGGCTCTGGGTGGGCAGTTTGGTGAGAAATTCGCCAAGGACTCGCTGATCCGCAAGATCAAGTTCGCCGAAATTATCATCATGTTGTTGGGTGCTGTTGGTGTGGTCATCGGCAATCTGCCGCTGATGCTTGCCGTGCTGTTTGCCATGGGCACCCAGTCGGCGCTGTTCGGACCGGTTAAGTATTCGATCCTGCCGCAGCACCTTGAAGAGCAGGAGCTGGTGGGTGGCAACGCCTTAGTGGAGATGGGTACTTTCCTGGCCATCCTCGCCGGCACCATTGGCGCCGGCATCATCATGGCCAGCAGTGCTTATGCACATATCGTTGCAGTGGCTGTGGTGCTGGTGGCGATACTCGGCTATCTGGCCAGCCGGGGTATTCCTGCCGCCTCGGCGGCCATGCCGCAGCTCAAACTGGACTGGAACATCCTGCGTCAGTCCTGGGCGACGATGAAGCTTGGCCTGGGTCAGCGCCCGGCCGTGTCGCGTTCGATGGTCGGTAACTCGTGGTTCTGGTTTCTCGGCGCGGTGTACCTAACGCAGATTCCGGCCTATGCCAAAGAGTGGCTGTACGGCGATGAAAGCGTGGTCACGCTGATTCTTACCGTGTTCTCGGTCGGTATCGCGCTGGGCTCGATGCTCTGCGAGCGCATGAGTGGGCACAAGGTGGAAATTGGCCTGGTGCCGTTCGGCTCCATCGGCCTGACCCTGTTCGGCATTCTACTCTGGTGGTTTTCCGGCGGCTTCCCCGAAGCAGCGGTGGCGCATGACTGGCTGGCGGTGCTGAGCATTGGCCAGGCCTGGTGGATTCTCGGCTCGATCCTCGGCATCGGTCTGTTCGGCGGCTTCTATATCGTGCCGCTGTATGCGCTGATCCAGTCGCGCACGGTGGAGCATGAGCGGGCGCGGGTGATTGCCGCCAACAACATCCTCAATGCGCTGTTTATGGTGATCTCGGCGATTGTCTCGATCCTGTTTCTCAGCGTCGCCGAGCTGTCGATTCCGCAGCTGTTCCTGACCATTTCGCTGATGAACATCGCGGTCAACAGCTACATCTTCAAGATCGTTCCCGAATTCACCATGCGTTTTATGATCTGGCTGCTCAGTCATTCGATGTACCGGGTTGAGCACAAGGGGCTGGAGGCGATCCCAGATGAAGGTGCGGCAGTGCTGGTGTGCAACCACGTGTCGTTTGTCGATGCACTGCTGATCGGTGGCGCGGTGCGCCGGCCGGTGCGCTTTGTCATGTATTACAAGATCTACAACCTGCCGGTGCTCAACTTTATCTTCCGCACCGCCGGCACTGTGCCGATTGCTGGGCGCAACGAAGACCTGCTGATCTATGACGCCGCATTCAAGAAAATCGCCGAATACCTGCGCAATGGCGAAGTGGTGTGCATCTTCCCTGAGGGCAAGTTGACCACCGACGGCGAGTTGAATGAGTTCAAAAATGGCATCGAGCGCATCGTCGAAGCTAACCCTGTGCCGGTGATTCCCATGGCGTTGCAGGGCTTGTGGGGTAGCTTTTTCAGTCGTGATCCGCATAAGGGCTTGTTCAAGCGCCTGTGGTCGCGCATCACCCTGGTGGCCGGTAAGCCGGTTGCGCCCGAGCTGGTCAAGCGCGAGTTGCTGCAGGCCCAGGTGGCTGAGTTGCGCGGTGAGCGACGTTAAACCACAGAGATGGAAAAGCCCGCCAATTTGGCGGGCTTTTTTGTGCAGCTTTGGCGGCTTAGTGGCTGAGTTTTAGCCCGATCAGGCCGCAGACAATAAGCGCCACGCTGGCGATACGCAGCAGCGTCACGGCCTCGCCAAACAGCATGATGCCGGCAATCACCGTGCCCACGGCACCGACACCGGTCCAGATTGCATAGGCGGTGCCCAGCGGCAATTCCTTCATGGCCAGGCCCAGCAATGCCAGGCTGACGATGATCGCCGCAACAGTCAGGAGAGTGGGGAGAGGGCGGGTAAAACCGTCGGTGTATTTCAGGCCAACAGCCCAGCCTACTTCGAACAGGCCGGCTAGCAGCAGAATGAACCAGGACATACGAACCTCCAAAACAGATAGAGGGGCCGTCCCGTGGTGATCACTCGCAGAGTGGTGAGGTCGTCCTCACGCTGTGCAGTATTTTGCACATTGGCAGGGGTAGGGCAAGCCGCAGAGGACCAGTGGTCTATTTCTCTGCGGCTGTGCAATGGTTTAAATCCCCTGCGGAATCTCTTCGCCGCCCAGGGCTTCGAACAGCGCCGGGAGGAAGTCCACCAGGGTCAGCATCATCAGGGTGAAGCTGGCGTCCTGCTGGCCGAGGTCGTCGTCGCCACCGTCCTGTTCGGCTTGATCCTGCAGCAGGTCTTCGAAGCGCAGGCGCTTGACCACCAGCTTGTCGTCGAGGACGAAGGACAGTTTGTCTTGCCAGGCCAGGGATAGTTGAGTGACCTGCTTGCCGGAGCTCATGTGTAGCTGGATTTCATCGCTGGTCAGGTCCTGGCGTTTGCAGCGCACCACGCCGCCATCTTCATGGGTGTCGCGCAGTTCGCACTCATCGAGCACGTGGAAGTCTGGAGCGGCCTGCTGGACCTTGACCCAATCGGTGAGGGTGGCGCTTGGTGCGATCTTCACGGTCAGTGGACGTACTGGCAGCGAGCCGATGGCTTCGCGCAGGGTCGACAGCAGGTCTTCTGCGCGCTTGGCGCTGGCCGAGTCAACCAGGATCAGTCCCTGCTTGGGGGCGATAGCGGCGAAGGTGGCGGATTTACGGATAAAGGCGCGCGGCAGGAAGGTCTGCACGATCTCGTCCTTGAGCTGGTCGCGCTCCTTCTTGTAGACCTTGCGCATCTGCTCGGCTTCGATCTCGTCGACCTTGTCCTTCAGCGCATCGCGCACCACGCTGCCCGGCAGAATGCGTTCTTCCTTGCGTGCGGCAATCAGCAGGAAATCACCACTGACGTGCACCAGCGGTGCATCGCCGCCTTTGCCGAAGGGCGCGATAAAACCGTAGGTGCTGAGTTCCTGACTGGCGCACGAGCGGGCCGGTTTGGCTGAGAGGGCCGTTTCGAGTGCCTCGGCATCAAACGGGATGTCCTGGGTGAGGCGATAAACCAGCAGGTTACGGAACCACATAAGAGGGTGTATCTCCATTAACAGACCCGCCGGCAGCGGCAGGTATCACAAGTCGTCAGTACCCTATGTGGGTGCTGTTTCAGGTTGGCCGCAGCGCTATGACCCGTTGGGCAACCTGTGCGTTGCATTCGGGGCGCATTATTCCCCCGAGTGGTGCTTGAGGCCAAGTCTGCGCTAAGCCTTTGCTGCATCAATAAAAAAATTTCAAAACAGTGCTTGCCAAGGTGCGGATCGCTCTCTAGAATGCGCCCCACTTCGAGAGTGAAGGGTGATTAGCTCAGCTGGGAGAGCATCTGCCTTACAAGCAGAGGGTCGGCGGTTCGATCCCGTCATCACCCACCAACTCGCTTTTTGAAGTTACGCGCAGCGGTAGTTCAGTCGGTTAGAATACCGGCCTGTCACGCCGGGGGTCGCGGGTTCGAGTCCCGTCCGCTGCGCCATTTTTATCCTCGCTTCATCCCCTCTGTGACATATCGCAATACCTCGCAAAATCCTTTCTGAATAATCAGCTAAACATCTGAACTTATAAGCATTTTCTGTCTCCTAACACGGTAGCCAGTGATCGCGGCAGCCTGCTAAGCTCGCGCTTTCACACCATTTGCCCTAGGGCGCACCGGACAAGGAACAAGCATGAAACAGCATCGTTTAGCAGCGGCGGTCGCCCTGGTAGGTTTGGTTCTCGCAGGTTGCGATTCGCAAACCAGCGAAATCACCCTGGAAACCCCAGCACAGAAAGCGTCCTACGGTATCGGCCTGAACATGGGCAAAAGCCTGGCTCAGGAAGGCATGGATGACCTGGATTCCAACGCCGTTGCTCAAGGCATCGAAGACGCCATTGGCAAGAAAGAACAGCGCCTGAAAGACGAAGAGCTGATCGAAGCCTTTGCCTTCCTGCAAAAACGTGCCGAAGAGCGCATGGTTACTCTGAATGAAGAGTCGGCCAAAGCCGGCAAGAAGTTCCTGGAAGACAACGCCAAGCGTGAAGGCGTGACCACCACCGCTTCCGGCCTGCAGTACGAAGTTGTGAAGAAGGCCGACGGCGCTCAGCCTAAAGCCACTGACGTGGTGACTGTTCACTACGAAGGCAAGCTGACCGATGGCAGCGTGTTCGACAGCTCGGTTGAGCGTGGCAGCCCGATTGATCTGCCGGTTAACGGCGTGATCCCAGGTTGGGTTGAAGGCCTGCAGCTGATGCATGTTGGCGAGAAGTACAAGCTGTACATCCCAAGCGAGCTGGCATACGGCGAGCAGAGCCCGACTCCGGCCATTCCAGCCAACTCGGTGCTGGTGTTTGATCTGGAGCTGATTGCGATCAAAGACGCCGCCGCTCAAGAGTAATTTTCAGCGTTTCCTGACAACGCCCCGTCTCGACGGGGCGTTGTCGTTTTTGCAGGCTGCTTTCGGCACTTTTCGCTTGACTGGAGTGTCTCAGTGGGTGTTTGAAATGGGGGTGGTGTTACGGTTATGCACATTTCTAAAATTAGCCGTGACGGATTAGGGTAACTTTCTTATAGAAACCCTTTGCCATTTTTAACTTATTGATTTATATGATTTTTTACTGTGTGGGCAAAAAATGTTCGATCTATGGCGAGGCCGCATGGGCTGGGCGTTTGCCAGGGTTATCGAGAAACTGTTCACAAGGTTATCCACAGCTTTAGTGGATAACCATGGCCAGCCCAGCCCGTGCGCGGGTTGCCGGGAGAAAGCGATGAAAGCACCGAAGAATTTCGCGCGTTACCAGTTTTTAGCCAAGCGTTTCCTCAAGCTTGGACGGTTACCGGCATTGCTATTATCCGTCGCCCGAAAGCGTGAAAAACTTGGCAGCGGCTTTGCGGAGTTGGCCGATCAGCTGAAATTGCTGCAGGCGCTTTGCCTGGCTTGGTGGCGCGGTGAGTATCGGGCCATCGACTCGCGTGCCTTAATGGCCGTAGTCGCGGCTTTGGTGTACTTCGTGACGCCGCTTGATGCTATGCCCGACTGGCTGTTTGGCATCGGCCTGGTTGATGATTTGGCAGTGCTGGCCTGGGTGTTGCGTACTTGGCAGACGGAACTGGCGGCGTTTCAGCAGTGGCGAACGGCGCAGGCACCTGAAGTGCTGCGGGTTGTTGAACGGCTACCAGAGCTGGATGAGTCGCTGACACCAGTGCAGGGACGTGTGGAGTAGCGGGGCGAAGGCTTATATTTTGTTGAGCATCTGTTCGATCATGCCCTTGTCGCGTAACTCTTGCAGTGTTCTGTCCAGTAACTCAGCGCTGACCGGCAATTGAGGGCTGTACGTGCAGTGCATGTCATAGCGTTCGATTACCCAGGGGTTTATCCGTAGCGGTGTATCAGCGCGTTTGTCCAGCTGGAAGCGCAGTGGCCGGCGCATGTCGATGATCGCGTCTAGGCGCTGTTTGCGCAGCAGGTTAAGCCCGGCACTGTGGTCACGCAGATCCTGGCGGATGATCTGCTGCTTGGCGAACGCCTCCATCAGTTCTCCGCTGTAGACGTAACCCAGTTGAGTGCCTACGGTCTTGCCGTGGAGTTCGTGCAGGTTGCTGATTGGTGCATGCTGACTGTGCAACAGCAGCACGTCCTCTTCGCTGTAGAGTGGGGCTGACCAGTGATAGCGCTCCGGTTTGTCTATCCATTGCGGGTTACTGTTGCAGATCACATGGATACGCCCGCGCTGCATAAATTCATCAATGCGTTTATTTGGCGTTTCAACAAATGCTGCGTCGAAGCCCAGCTGCTGACTGGCCAATTGGCCCAGCTGGTAGATGAAACCACCACGTAATTGCTGCTCGTGGACATCGACATAGGGCATGCCATCAGCCGTAGCGAAACCCCAGCGCAGCTCATCTGCGCAGGCCCAGCCAACGCAGCTAATCAACAGTATTGTTATCAGTGTGCGCAAACCAGCCCCCAGCTACCGCTTGATAACCTGATGGCAGTATAGATCACGCTCTTTATCGTGCCGGGCTGTTAAGATGGCCGCCTGTTCTGGAGTTGCCGAGAGTGATGGAAGTGCTCTGCATGGAGATTTACAGATGAATGTGCAAGTGATCGAGCGCGATGGCCAGCCTGAATATGCAGTGCTGCCCTGGGCGCAGTATCAGGCTTTGCTGCAGGCTGCTGGACAGGTGCCTAAGGCAGCCGCTGTGGTAGCCGATAGCAACAAGCCGACGTTGGATCAGCTGGCAGCCTTGCGTGAGGCCAAAGGTATGAGTGCTGAGCAGCTGGCACGCAATGTCGGCATCAGCCCGCATTACCTGGGCATGATCGAGAGCGGCGAACGCCAGCCCGACGCGGCCATCCAGCGTGCGCTGGCCTGGCATCTTGGCGTTGCTGGTTGGGAGGCACAGTCTTGAGCGTAAGCATCAGTCGGCAACACTGGCAGGCGTTGCTCGGTGAGCTTGAAGATGCCCAGCGTCAACGTCACCTGCTTACCTACCGTGCCTTGATCGAGCGCTTGGCCTTGCCTAGCCCTGCAATGCAGACGTTAGCCGCCGCGCTGGAGCATCTGGCGGCACTGGATGCGCGAGCCGAGCGCCCGTTGCGCAGTGCACTGGTGATCAGTCAGGGAGCCAGCCGCTTGCCGCGTACTGGCTTCTTCGAGTGTGTAAGCCGTCTGGGCCGCTTCAGTGGTGCATCCGATGGCATAGCTGCTGCCTCCTGGCATGCTGCTGAAGTGGCGCGTGTGTTCGAGTTCAGCTACCCGGAAGAGGCCTGATGTTCGGCGCACTGCGAGCCCGTATCGGCTATCTGATTGCGCGCCGCCTGTTCCACTGGAGCGGGTTGGTTAAGCAGCCGCAGGCCTGGCGTTGGATGGAAGGGCAGTTTGCGCGCATGGCTGCGTTGGGCGATACCCAGGCGCAAAGTTTCTATGGGCATATCCTGCTGTTTCGTGGCCAAGGCTTGGGCGCTCGCAACGAGGGTCGACGGTTACTCAGCTTGGCGGCCAAGGCTGGCGATGCCAAGGCCGCTTACCAGTTGGGTGTGTTGAATCTATCGGGTGATGCTCAGCAGGCGGCAGATGCCGCCAAGGCTGTTGAATGGTGGACGCTGGCTGCGCAGGCGGGGCACCCAGCTGCTGCCTATCGCTTGGCTGAGCTGTACCGCAGCGGTGCTGCGGGTGTCAACGCTGATGCGGTGCAAGCCGAGCATTTCGCGGCGTTATCCAATCGCCTGAGCGGCCTCTGATCTTGCCTCCAGGTACTGCCATCAGGCTGCCGAATCCGCCTGGGTGTCGATGATATGCAGGCTATAGCCCGGCACGGCCTTGGCATGACGCTTGGCCTCTGAGGCCATTGCCGCCAGCTGGCTCGCATCCAATTGCGCACACTGCTCGGGGTGGACGTGAACGACACCTAGAGACAAAGACAGCAGGGCATATTCCTGGCGTTTGCCACTGCGATCATGGGCGATAAAGCAGCCTGCATGCAGGTCTTCTTCACGGTAGAAGCGTCGGCACTGGCTCTGGAAATCCTCCAGTAGGCGATTGAGCCGCGCGCGCCAGTCCTGCGAGCCGAGTACCAAGAGAAAATCATCACCGCCGATGTGGCCGACAAAGTCCCGCGACGGATCAACTCGGTCATTCAGGCACTGCGCCAGGCTCAGCAACACCTCATCACCTTTGGCATAGCCGTAGATGTCATTGAACGGCTTGAAGTTGTCGATATCCACATAGCACACCACCACTTCACGACACTGTTGCAGCAGACGAGTCAGGCACTGCTGGATCGGCACATTGCCTGGTAGCAGGGTCAGTGGATTGGCATAACGGGCCTGCTGGATTTTCAGCTCGGTGATCAGCTTGAGAACATCGATCACCCGGCCGAGCCCGATGTAGCCGCCGTCCTCAATGATGATGAAATCTTCTTCGATACGTTGGCGGGCACGGCTGGTGAGCAGGCGGCTGACTTGTTGCAGCGACTGGCTGCATTCCACCGCCAGGTAGTCATCACTCATCAGGCGGCTGATCGGTTTGCGGGCGAACAACTCGTTGGCGAAGGGTTTGAGCAAGGCTTCGGCCAGCGAGTGACGGTGAACGATACCGACGGGTTGCTGCGCGGGGTTGAGCACTGCCAGCGAGTTCAGGTTGGCCTGGGCGCGAAACAGTTCCAGCACCTCGCTGGTCGGTGTGCTCAGGGCCACGGCTTGTTGTGTGTTGAGTAGGCCACGCAGGTCGCTGGACTCTTCGCTGAGTGGGCTGCTGCTGGTGGTGCTAGGCAATAGATTGAGGGCATCACGCGGCGGCTGCTCCTGCGGGCGGCAGAGCAGATAACCTTGCAGCAGGTCGACGCCCATTTCGGCGAGTACGGCCAGCTCCTCGGGCAGTTCGATGCCTTCAGCAATGACCTGGGCACGGGAGGCTTTGGCCATTTTCAGGATCGAGCCGACGAACTCGCGTTTGACCGCATCCTGATGAATGCCGTCGATAAAGTGGCGATCAATCTTTACGTAGTCCGGGCGCAACTCAGACCACAAACGCAGACTGGAATAACCGGCGCCAAGGTCATCCAGGGCGATGGAAAAGCCCATGGCGCGGTAGTGGTGGAGTGCGGTGTCGAGCAGGGCGAAATCGTCAGTGGGCGATTGCTCGGTCAGTTCGATCACCACTTGGCTCGGCGGAATGCCCAGGGTTTGCAACAGTTGTAAAGTGCGCCCCGGTTGGTGTTTGGGTTCCATCAGCGAGTCGGGCGAGACGTTGAGGAACAGTTTGCCGTCAAGCTTGAGCTGGCTGAATCGCTGGCAGGCATTCTTGCGGCACAGCAACTCCAGTTCACTCAGGCGGCCTGCGCTGCGCGCCACAGCGAACAGGTTGATCGGCGAGTGCAGGGCGCTGTTGGACGGGCCGCGGCTGAGGGCTTCGTAGCCCAGAATGCGTCGTTCGGAGAGCGAAAAAATCGGTTGAAACAAGCTGTGCAGGTCGCCATTGGCGAGGATGGAGTCCAACGCGCTGAACTGCTCGGTGACGATCATGGCGGCTCTCTGTGCATAAAAAAACGGGGACTGGCATTGCTACCAGTCCCCGCATTTCACGACAGTTTGATGACCCTTTGATGACGCTCGCTGTTTTACTGTTTTGCCAGGCGCGTATTCAAGCCCAAGTAGTCGAGCAGGATGCGTCCGCTTTCGGCGAGGTAGGCGTCATCTTCCGGCTTGGTTTTCTCATCTTCAACCGGCAGGGCGTCTTCGTCTTCTTCCTTGAGTTTGTTTAGCAGGCTTTCGCCTTTTGCTTTGCGGCGGCTGTTCTCGATGGCGAGCTGCTGGCCTTCTATATCGGTCTGCTGAGCGCGGCGTTTGGTTTCATTGAGGCTGACGGTGGTTTCTTCCATCAGCTTTTGCGCCAGTTGCAGGCGTTCACGGGCGAAGGTGAAGTCCGGGTTCTGGGCGGTACGGCCTTCAAAACGGCTTTGCAGTTCGGCGAGGAACGGCTTGATTGGGTCCAACTCCGGTTTGATCGCCGGCTTGATGCTGTCCCATGGCAGGGCTTCGGGCAGAGCGCTCTCACCGATTTCCTTGGTGTCCATGATATCCGGGTAGCGAATATCGGGAATCACACCCTGGTGTTGGGTGCTCTGCCCGGATACGCGGTAGAACTTGGCCAGGGTCAGCTTCAGTTCGCCATGGTTGAGAGGCTGGATGGTTTGCACGGTGCCTTTGCCGAAGGTCTGGCCACCGAGAATCAGCGCGCGGTGATAGTCCTGCATCGCGCCGGCGAAAATCTCTGAAGCCGAGGCCGAGAGGCGATTGACTAGCACGGCCATGGGGCCTTTGTAGTAGATGCCGGTATTTTCGTCGGCCAGTACGTCAACGCGACCATCGCTGTTGCGTACCAGCACGGTCGGACCCTGGTCGATAAACAGTCCGGTCAGTTCTGTGGCTTCTTGCAGCGAGCCGCCGCCGTTGTTGCGCAGGTCAATCACCACGCCGTCGACTTTTTCCTTCTCCAGTTCGGTGAGTAGGCGTTTGACGTCACGGGTGGTGCTTTTGTAGTTCGGGTCGCCGGCGCGGAAGGCTTTGAAGTCCAGGTAGAACGCCGGTATCTCGATAACCCCGAGCTTGTAGTCGCGGTTATCGTGTTTGAGATTGAGAATGGACTTTTTCGCAGCTTGCTCTTCCAGCTTCACAGCCTCACGGGTAATGGCGACAACCTTGCTGGTTTGATCATTTGGCGCATTGCTCGCTGGAATCACCTCCAGGCGCACTTGTGAGCCTTTCGGACCACGAATCAGCTTGACCACTTCATCAAGACGCCAGCCGATCACGTCGACCATTTCCTTGCTGCCCTGGGCTACACCGATAATTTTGTCGGCGGGTGCGATCTGCTTGCTCTTTTCTGCCGGGCCAGCCGGTACCAAGCGCACAACCTTGACGTGTTCGTTGTCGCTTTGCAGTACGGCGCCAATACCTTCGAGCGACAGGCTCATATTGATATCGAAGTTTTCCGCGTTGTCCGGCGACAGATAGGTGGTGTGCGGATCGTAGGACATGGCAAAGGCGTTGATGTAAGCCTGGAACACGTCTTCACCGCGGGTCTGCTTGAGGCGCGCGAGCTGGTTGTTATAACGCTTGGTCAGCAGCTCCTGGATCGCCTTGGGCTCTTTGCCGGCGATTTTCAGGCGCAGGACTTCATCTTTAACGCGCTTGCGCCACAGGTCATCGAGCTCGGCAAGATCTTTGACCCAGGGGGCGTTCTCGCGGTCGATCAGTAATGTTTCGTCGGTATTGAAATCGAGCGTGTCGACACCGTTTTCGAGCATATTCAAGGTGAACTGCAGGCGGCTCTGCAAACGCTCCAAGTGACGTTTGTAGATGACAAAGCCTGGCTGCAGGTCGCCGTTTTTCAACAGGTCGTCAAAGCGCGTGCGCCATTGATCGAACTCGGCGATATCGGAAGCAATAAAGTAGCTGCGCGAGGGGTCGAGCATCTTCAGGTAGCCCTGATAGATCTTTTCCGAGCGCTCGTCATTAAGCGGTGGCTTGTTGTAGTGATGGCGCTTCAACAACTCCACGACGTTGAGGCTGGCGATAACCTGTTCGCGGTCAGGCTGCAGGTATTCCCAGGAGTCGTCACTGGTGGTTTTCGCCGCGAGCGGCAGAGCGCTCAGGGCAAACGAAAAGGCGAGGGTGACGCTAAGTAGGGATCGCTTCATGCTAATTCGACGTGTGGGCAGTTGATAACGCATATTAGGCCGTCTTTAAGGGCGCCAGGTTCCATCGGCGCAATGCAAAAGCCCGGCGGTCAGCGCCGGGCTCGGTTCAAATGCACTATGGAGGCAGCGTGAAGGCATTGCAAGGCGTTGAAGGCCGTGTGGAATGGGCGCAACACCCCGCGCCGGCCTGTGATGTAGGGGAAATTCGCATCCGTGTAGCGGCTGCCGGGTTGAATCGTGCCGACTTGTTGCAGCGGGCTGGGCTTTATCCGCCGCCGCCTGGCGCCAGCGAGGTGCTTGGGTTGGAGTGCGCCGGTATCGTCAGCGAAGTGGGTGCCGGTTGCGACTGGAAAGTAGGCGACCGGGTGTGCGCGCTGTTAAGCGGTGGCGGTATGGCCGAAGAGGTCGTGGTTGATGCACGGCACGCCTTGCCGGTGCCCGAAGGCATGACGTTGGCCGAAGCGGCAGCGTTGCCGGAGGTGTACGCCACAGCCTGGCTCAATCTGTTCCAGCTGGCAGCGTTGAAGCCCGGGCAGAAGGTGTTGCTACATGCCGGTGCCAGTGGCGTGGGTTCGGCAGCCATTCAATTGTGTAAAGCCTTTGGCAGCCCTTGCTGGGTCAGCGTCGGCTCTGCTGAACGGTTGGCTTACTGCGAAAGCCTGGGTGCTCAGGGCGGGGTACTGCGCGGTGAAGAGCAACTGCAGGCCCTGCGCGATTTTGCTCCGTTCGATGTCATTCTCGACCCGGTAGGCGGCAGCTACGCCGCGCTTAACCTGGATTTGCTGGCTGTGGATGGCCGCTGGGTAAACATCGGCTTGCTCGGCGGACGCAAGGCTGAGATCGATCTGGCGGTGGTATTGGGCAAGCGCATTGCGTTGATCGGCTCGACCCTGCGCAATCGTGATGAGCAATTCAAGGCTGATCTGTTGCGCGATTTGCAGCAATTTGTCTGGCCGCTTTTCGCCGAAGGGCGCCTTAACCCGCAACTTCAGCAGGCTTATGCGCTCAAAGATGCGGAGGCCGCCTTTGCTGCGTTGGCGAGCAATCAGGTCAACGGCAAGCTGGTGCTGGTCATAGACTCAACCTTGGAGTGAAGCCTAGGGTCGATTGGCTTAATCAATCGGAATCATGGCGGCAATCAATAAGCTTTTTTTGCACAAGGCGCTAAGATGCGCCCTGTAAATTTCTAACCCTCAACAAGGAATCAGAGATGAATCTCATCAACACCCAAGTTCAACCGTTCAAGGCTAACGCTTTCCACAACGGCAAATTCATCGAAGTGACCGAGCAGTCCCTGAAAGGCCAGTGGTCGGTACTGATCTTCATGCCAGCTGCCTTCACCTTCAACTGCCCGACTGAGATCGAAGACGCTGCCAACAATTACGCTGCGTTCCGCGATGCCGGCACTGAAGTTTACATCGTCACCACCGATACCCATTTCTCCCACAAAGTCTGGCACGAAACTTCGCCAGCTGTAGGCAAGGCTCAGTTCCCGCTGGTTGGTGATCCAACCCACGCCCTGACCCGCGCTTTCGGTGTGCACATCGAAGAAGAAGGTCTGGCCCTGCGTGGCACCTTCCTGATCAACCCGGAAGGCGTGATCAAGACCGTTGAAATCCACTCCAACGAAATCGCTCGTGACGTGTCGGAAACCCTGCGCAAGCTGAAAGCTGCTCAGTACACCGCTGCTCACCCAGGCGAAGTGTGCCCAGCCAAGTGGAAAGAAGGCGAGAAGACTCTGGCTCCTTCCCTGGACCTGGTTGGCAAGATCTAAATCTGCCAACACCCTCCCTGGGCTCAGGCCCTGGGTGGGGAGTACTTAGCGCTGTCAGGGTCGCAACCCGACCCTAGTGGTGCCCGATGCCCGGGCGCGATCCGCCCGGGCATTTTATTGCCCAGAATTTTTGTCATTGAGGACTATCCGCCATGTTGGACGCTAACCTGCAAACCCAGTTGAAGGCCTACCTGGAAAAGGTCACCCTGCCGTTCGAGATCGTCGCGTCCCTCGATGACAGTGCGAAATCCCAGGAACTGCTCGAGCTGCTGCAAACCATCGTCGGCCTGACCGACAAGATCACCCTGAAGACTGATGGTAGCGATGCCCGTCGTCCGTCGTTCTCGCTGAACCGTCCAGGCGCAAACATTGGCCTGACCTTCGCTGGCATTCCCATGGGCCACGAGTTCACCTCGCTGGTACTGGCGCTGCTGCAGGTGGGCGGCCATCCGTCCAAGCTGGATGTCGAGACCATCGAGCAGATCAAGAGCATCGAAGGTTCGTTCGAGTTCGAGACCTACTACTCGCTGTCCTGCCAGAACTGCCCGGACGTGGTTCAGGCACTGAACCTGATGGCGGTGCTCAATCCGAATATCCGCAACGTGTCGATCGACGGTGCGCTGTTTCAGGAGGAAGTCGAGCGTCGTCAGGTGATGGCCGTGCCAAGCATCTACCTGAACGGTGAAGTGTTCGCTTCCGGTCGTATGGATGTGAAGGAAATCCTCGCCAAGATCGACACTGGCTCCGCCAACCGCGATGCCGAGAAGATGAGCGCGAAGGAAGCCTTCGATGTGCTGGTGATCGGCGGTGGCCCAGCCGGTTCTGCTGCAGCTATTTACGCAGCGCGTAAAGGTATTCGTACCGCCCTTGCAGCCGAGCGTTTCGGCGGCCAGGTGCTTGATACCATGTCGATCGAAAACTTCATTTCAGTGAAGGAAACCGAAGGGCCGAAACTGGTGCGCGCTCTGGAAGAGCACGTGCGTGAATACGAAGTCGACATCATGAACCTGCAGCGCGCCAGCGCCTTGGTTCCTGCGAGCAGCGAAGGCGGCTTGCATGAGGTGAAGTTCGACAATGGCGCGAGTCTCAAGGCCAAAACCCTGATTCTCTCCACCGGCGCGCGCTGGCGCGAGATGGGTGTGCCCGGTGAGCAGGAATACAAGGCCAAGGGCGTGTGCTTCTGCCCGCATTGCGACGGTCCGCTGTTCAAGGGTAAGCGTGTTGCAGTAATTGGCGGTGGTAACTCCGGCGTCGAGGCAGCGATTGACCTCGCCGGTATCGTGGCTCACGTGACCCTGCTGGAGTTCGCCGACACCCTGCGTGCCGACGCCGTGCTGCAGAAGAAACTCCACAGCCTGCCCAACGTTACTGTGATCAAGAGCGCGCAGACCACCGAAGTCAAAGGTGATGGTCAGAAGGTTAATGCGCTGGTCTATAAGGATCGCACCACCGAAGAGCTGCACAGCGTCGAGCTGGAAGGCATCTTCGTGCAGATCGGTTTGCTGCCTAACACCGACTGGCTGAAGGGCAGTGTCGAGCTATCGCGTTTCGGTGAAATCATCGTCGACGCCAAGGGTGCTACCAATATCTCGGGTGTGTTTGCTGCCGGTGACGTGACGACTGTGCCGTACAAGCAGATCGTCATCGCTGTGGGCGAGGGCGCCAAGGCCTCCCTGAGTGCCTTCGATCATCTGATCCGCAGCTAACAAGCTCGACGATCTACGTCGCACCAGAGCGGACAACCTTTGCGGGTTGTCCGCTTTTTTGTGCTATGCCATCAGGCGGTTAGCGATCCTTTCGGGTTTTTTTACGTCCCAGGCGTTTGCGGCATAGCTGTCGATAGTTTTTATTATGATCGAAATATAATATTTATATTATGTGTGTAATATAATTTGGCGCACTATACCTCCAGACGCACCACCTACCCCCGCACAGCCAGGAGACGCACCATGAGCACACATAACGAGAAAGGCACTGCATTGATCACCGGCGCTTCATCAGGCATTGGTGCCACCTACGCCGAGCGCCTGGCGCAACGCGGTTACAACCTGCTGTTGGTTGCCCGCGATCTGCCGCGCTTGCAGGCGCTGTCTGCGCGCTTGACCGAGCAGTACGGGGTAAAGATCGAAACGCTGAAGGCCGACCTGACTGACAAGGCTGATCTGCATACCGTTACCCAGCGCCTGCGTACCGACAAGACCATCAGCACGCTGGTCAACAACGCCGGTATGGCCATGAACGGTCAGCTTGCCGAGGCCGATCTCGACACCGTTGATCGGATGATTCTGCTCAACGTGGTTTCGCTGACTCACCTGTCCACCGCAGCCGCTGCCAACTTTAGGGCCGCAGGGCGTGGAGCAATCATCAATATCGCCTCGGTGGTGGCCTTGGCTCCGGAAATGTTCAATGCCGTGTACAGCGCCACCAAGGCCTATGTACTGAGCCTGACCCAGACCCTCAACGGTGAAGTAAAGGCGCAGGGCCTGCAGGTGCAGGCCGTATTGCCCGGTATTACCCGCACCGAAATCTGGGAGCGCAGCGGAATGGATGATTCGGCACTGCCGGCGAGCATGATCATGGAGGTTGGCGAAATGGTTGATGCGGCGCTGGCCGGTTTCGACCAGGGCGAGCTGATCACCATTCCATCGCTGCCTGATGCCGCTGACTGGCAGGCCTTTACCGATGCTCGCGGCAAGCTGGCCCCGAACCTGTCGCACAGCAGCGCGGCTGCTCGTTACAAGTAAATCGCTGGCCACAACACAAAAAGCCCTGGCTGGAGACAGTCAGGGCCTTTGCTGTGTGGCACTGATTTTCTGCAATCAGGCGCTTGGGGCCGCGTCGCCGGTGTTCTGTTCGATCAGCAGGCGGCGGGTGGTTTTCAGCAGCCGGTCAGACAGTTTCGGGTCGCTGACGCTGCGTGACAGCAGCAGGGCGCCGACCATGGCACTAAGAATCAGCACGCTCTGCTCATCGGCATGCTCAACGCTAAGACCGGCCTCGATGGCTTGCAGGCGGTCGCGGATCAGCTCATCGGTCACTGGGCTGGGTGCGCCGCGCTGGCCCAGCTCGGCGGACATGGTCGGCAGCGGGCAGCCATCGCCCGGGTTGGCACGGTGGGCGGACGACAAGTAGCCGCTGATCAGGTGGGTCAACGGTTTATCGCTGTTGGCTATCTCGTTGGTGACCGCCATCAGCTTGTCAGCGCTGTGGCGCAGGGCGGTTTCCACCAGTTCATCTTTCGATTTGAAGTGGGCGTAGAAACCGCCATGGGTCAAGCCGAGGGTCTTCATCAGCGGCTGCAGGCCGGTGGCGCCAACGCCGTCGCGGCGGAACAGGCGCGCGGCCTCTTCGATGATGCGCTGATGGGTCTGGGCTTTGTGGTCTTCGGAATATCGCATGGAGTGCCTGGCCGCTGGTTTCAGATGTTGCCTGCCATCTTACTCGCTTCGACCCGGTGTTTCAGTGCCGGGAGTAGGCGATGTCCCAGGCATGCTGAGAATCAGGCAGGTGGTTGAGCCGACGGCGTAAAGGCGGTCGTCGACATCGTAAATGCGCCCTTCAGCCAGCGCCGTGGTGCGGCCGATATGCACGATGCGGCCTTCGGCGCGGATCGGCCCGACCTTGGTGCTGAGGGCGCGAATGTAGCTGATGCGCAGATCGGTGGTGGTGTAACCCTGGCCGCGCTGTAATTGGGTGTGGATGGCGCAGCCCATGCAGGAGTCGAGCAGGGTGGCCGCATAGCCGCCGTGCACGCTGCCCAGCGGGTTGTAGTGGCGCGCGTCCGGTGTGCCTTGGAAGACAAAGCGCCCGGATGACCATTCTAGCGGAACAAAATCCAGCAGATGGCCTATGGGCGGCGAGGGCAGTTCACCGCGGCCGATGCCGTCAAAGAACTCCTGCGGCAACAGTTCGCTAACCTGTGCCAGGCTCATGCTGCCGGATGCACCGAGGCTGGCGCGCATGACCTGTTCAGCGGCGAGCCATTCAGCCAGTTTTTCTTCGCGTGATGGGATGCTCATGGATCAGGCCTCGTCTGCTGTGGGGGTTGAAATTACAAGCATAATTTAATTATTTATATTATGGTCAAAATGTTATTGTTTGGCGAGCCACGCCAGCCCGTGATCACAGGACCCACGCCCATGCATCGCTATCCCTTGCCGTCGCGCAGCCTGCTGTTGATTCTGGTGACCCTGACCGCCCTTGGAGAGATTTCCACTCAGCTGATCATTCCCAGCCTGGGCGTTATCGAGCTGATCATGACGGCTCGCCCCGGCAGCAGCCTGCTGGCTCTATCGGCTTTCGTCGCCGCCTTTGGTCTGGGCCAGTTGCTGCTCGGCCCGCTGTCGGATCGCATCGCCGGCGTCCGGTGCTGATCGCCGGGTTGCTGGTCTATCTGCTCGCCACCTTGTGGATGCTGCTGGCCAGCAGCATGGGCGAATTCATTGCCGCCCGCGTGCTGCAGGGGCTTGGGGCTTGCGCGGGCCATCGTCCGCGATGTGTGGCAGGCGCAGGCTGGGCCTGCATTGGCGCTGACGGTAATTGGCATGCTCTGCGCCATCGTCCTGTCGCCGATGCTGGGCGGCGTGCTGACGCTGTATGGCGACTGGCGTGCGCCGATTGCCTTGGCACTGCTGATCGGCGTTGCCATCGTGGCTGCGGTGTTGGGCCTGTACCGTGAAAGCAATCGGCAACTCGACCCTCAGGCTGGGCAACTGAGCAGCTTGGCCGGCAACTATGCCGATCTGCTGCGCTCCGCCTCGTTTCGCGCGCTGGCCCTGACGCTGGCCTGTACCTATGGCGCGATGTTTGCGGTAATTGCCGGCTCCTCGGCTGTGTATATCGGCCTGCTCGGGCTGAGCCCGGCGCAATACGGCATCACCTTTGCGGCAATTGTTTCGGCGCTGATCGCCGGCGCGCTGTTTACCCAGCGGCGCATCTTGCAGCTGGGCCCGGAGAAGATAGTCGGCATAGGCGCGGCGCTGGTGGCGAGCGGAGCGCTGGCCACGTTGGCGATTTATCTGCTGTTTGGTTTGTCGCTGCTTGGCCTGTCGTTACCCCAGGTATTGGTCACCTTGGGTGGTGGCATGTTGCTGCCGGCATCGGTGGCTGGCGCGGTGATCCCTAATGCCCACCGCGCCGGTCTGGCCGCAGGCTTTATGGGCTTTGCGCAAATGGCCGGCGCCACCTGCAGCGGCGTCTTGCTTAGCCTGCTGGCGGATGGCTCGGCTTGGCCTATGGTGTTGCTGAACAGTTTATTCGCCGTCGCGGCGTTCTGCGCCTTCCACCTGCTGCGGCCACGGCCGGCAGCGAACGCGGCCCTGGTTCGCTAAACCTCTGCAGCCTAGGAGTAACTCAATGAGCAACTATGACGTGCTGATCATCGGCGGCGGCCCCGGCGGCTATAACGCTGCCATCCGCGCCGGGCAACTGGGCCTGAAAGTCGCTTGCATCGAGGGCCGCGAAACCCTGGGCGGCACCTGCCTGAATGTCGGCTGCATGCCCTCGAAGGCGTTGCTGCATGCCTCGGAGTTGTATGAGGCGGCGACCAGCGGTGAGCTCAACAACCTCGGTATCGAGGTCAAGCCGACGCTCAATCTGGCGCAGATGATGAAGCAAAAGGATGAGAGCGTAACGGCCCTGACCAAGGGTATCGAGTTTCTGTTTCGCAAGAACAAGGTCGAGTGGATCAAAGGCTGGGGCCGTTTGAATGGGCCGGGCAAGGTCACGGTGACTCTCGCCGATGGCAGTGTGCGTGAGTTGCAGGCCAAGGACATTGTGATCTCCACCGGCTCGGAACCGACGCCGCTGCCAGGGGTGACGATTGATAACCAGCGCATTCTCGATTCCACCGGTGCACTGGCCTTGCCGCAAGTACCCAAGCACCTGGTGGTGATCGGCGCCGGGGTGATCGGCCTGGAGCTGGGTTCGGTATGGCGGCGTTTGGGCAGCGAAGTGACGGTGGTGGAGTACCTCGACCGCATCTGCCCAGGCTTGGATAACGAAACCGCGAAAACCCTGCAGCGCACCCTGAGCAAGCAGGGCATGAATTTCAAACTGGCAACCAAGGTCAGCGCCGCCAAGGCCACGGCCAACGGCGTAACCCTTGACCTGCAGCCCGCTGCTGGCGGCGCGGTCGAGCAACTACAGGCTGACTTTGTGCTGGTCGCCATTGGCCGCCGCCCCTATACCGCCGGCCTGGGGCTGGAAACCGTGGGTCTCGCCACCGACAAGCGCGGCATGCTGGAAAACCAGCAGCACCGCAGCAGCGTGCCGGGCATCTGGATTATCGGTGACGTGACCTCCGGACCGATGCTTGCGCACAAGGCCGAAGATGAAGCCATCGCCTGTATCGAACGCATCGCCGGGCATGCTGCCGAGGTCAATTACGAGGCGATTCCCGGGGTGATCTACACCAAGCCGGAAGTCGCCACCGTGGGCAAGACCGAGGAGCAACTGAAGGCCGAAGGGCGCGCCTACAAGATCGGCAAGTTTCCCTTCACCGCCAACAGCCGGGCGAAGATCAACCACGAGGCCGAAGGCTTCGTCAAAGTGCTGGCCGATGAGCGCACCGACCAGATTCTTGGCGTGCATATCATCGGCCCCAGCGCCGGCGAGTTGATCGGCGAGTACTGTGTGGCCCTGGAGTTCAGCGCTTCGGCCGAAGATATTGCGCTGATCTGCCACCCGCATCCGACCCGCTCGGAGGCGCTTCGCCAGGCGGCGATGAATGTGCACGGCTGGGCCATGCAGGCCTAAGCCTACTTACAGTCTGCTGCGCGTCGGCCCTGCAGCGTTAAAAGCAGGCTCGGAATGCTCATGTACAAAAGTACACTCCGCTTCCTTGCCTGCTTTTGCCTTGCATGGCTCTAGCTCGCAAGACTTCAAAAAGATTCTTAAAGCCCCAAAGCATTACGCGCCGAAGCGCTGGAGTTGCATCTCCTGCAATCGGCTCAGGGTGCGGCGAAAGGCGAAGCTCAGGTAGCCCTCGGTATAGAGTTCGGCCAGCGGCACCTGGGCTTCGAGGTACAGCGGCACCTTGCGGTCGTAGCACTCATCCACCAGGGCGATAAAGCGCCGCACGCTGTCATCCTTGACCGACAGGGCGGGCAGCTGGCGGTCACCGGCCTGCACCCGCTCGACGCCATCCTCGGTACCACGGGCAATCTTTGCCGCGCGTTGCGGGCTGCTCAGGTTGGGTACTTCGCTGAGCAGAATGGCCTGGAAGCGGTCGCACAGGGCGATAAAGTCCGGCGCGGCCAAGGGCTGCTCGCACAGATCGGCAAAGCGGCACCAGAGCACGCCGTCGCAGTGGCGCAGGGTCTGCACGCTGCGGTTGCCGAGCGTGAGCGGTGGATCGCTGCTGGGCCTACCTGCGGCCAACTGACTGAAGGTCCGGCTCAGCACACTGGGCAGCCCAGGCGTGGCAACCCAATAGCGGGTATGCGCGGCGCCTGGGTGCAGGCGATGGTCTTCCTCGCCGTTGATGCTCACCACCTGCATATGCCGCTGCAAGGCGGCCACCGCAGGCAGAAAACGCTCGCGGTTAAAGCCTTCGGCATACAGCAGTTCGGGCGGCTGGTTGGACGTGGCGACCAGCACTACGCCCTGTTCGAACATCACCTGGAACAGCCGGCCGAGAATAATCGCATCGCCGATGTCGCTGACAAACAGCTCGTCGAAGCACAGCACGCGCACCTCGCGGCTCAGCTCCACAGCCAGCGCCTGCAGCGGGTCCGGCGTGCCGGTGAGCTGAAACAGGCGCATATGCACCCAGCGCATAAAGTGGTGAAAGTGTTGGCGCCGCGCAGGGACCTTTAGTCCTTTGTAAAAGCTGTCCATCAGCCAGGTCTTGCCACGGCCCACCGGCCCCCACAGATACACCCCGTTGATTGAGTCCAAGGGTTCGTCTTGGTGCAAGGCCTGATAGCAATCGTGCAAGGCTTGGGCGGCCTGCCACTGTGCTGGATCGGATTGAAAGCCATCACAGTCGATGGCTTGCTGATAGGCGACGAGGGGGGAATTGCTGGGCATGAAATCAGGCGCGTGGCGGTGAGGTGACGCGTTATAGCCTGTAGACAGCCCTACGCGCCACATCCAGCCTCAATCAACGCCAGTTAAGGATCGGCCAACCGGCCTGCTGCGCGTGCGCAAGCAGAGTGGGGTCGGGGTTGACCACATAGGGCTTGTCGACCACCTGCAGCAGCGGCAGGTCGTTGCGTGAGTCGGAGTAGAAGTAGGCGCCGTCGAGGGCTTCTCCGTGCTCTTGCAGCCAATCACGCAGGCGCGTGACCTTGCCTTCGCGGTAGGTCATCACGCCCTGGGTACGGCCGCTGTAGTGGCCGTGCTGAACTTCCAGGTCGATGGCCAGTACTTCCTCGATCTTCAAACGTGCGGCGACGGCGCTGACCAGAAAATGCGCCGAGGCGGAAATCACCAGCAGCCGGTCACCGGCGGCGCGGTGGTTGGCCAGGCAGCGGGTGGCGTCGCTATAGAAAATCGGCTCGATCACGTCTTCGACAAAGGGCTCCACCACGTGGGCGACTTCTTCCGGCGTGCGGCCCACCAGCGGCGACAGGGTAAAGGCCATGTAGTCTTCCATGGCCAGGCTGCCGGCGGCGTATTGGCGCATCAGCTCCTGTTCATGGGCGATAAAACTGTCGGCGTCGGCCCAGCCGAGCTTGACCATTTCCTGGGTCCACAGGCTGGCGCAGTCGCCGCCGATCAGGGTTTCGTCCAGGTCGAAAATTGCCAGGGCCATCAGGCCACCTCACAGATTGCGTTGTCTTCAATGTTCAGGTTGATGCGTTGCCCGCTGGCGTGCAGGTCTGCCGGTGAGCGGTTGAGCACGTCCACCAGCAGTTCGACGCCGCGCGCCTCGATGCGGTAACGGATCACGTTACCGAGCAGACGATGGCTGCGGATCTGCCCTTCGATGCTGCCCTGGGCGCCAATCTGGATGGCCTCCGGGCGGATTGCCACGCGGCTGTTGACCGGGCGCAGCAGCAGGCGGCTGGCGGTATCGGCGTCGAGCAGGTTGTAGTTGCCGATAAACCCGGCGGCAAAGGCGTCGGCGGGGGCGGTGTAAAGGGTTTCCGCGTCGCCGCTCTGGACGATCTTACCGGCGTTCATCAGGAAGATACGGTCGCTCATGACCAGCGCTTCTTCCTGGTCATGGGTGACGAAGATGGTGGTCAGGCCCAGCTCCTGCTGGATGCTGCGGATCTGCTCGCGCAGGTGCTTGCGAATCCGCGCGTCCAGCGCCGACAGCGGCTCATCGAGCAGCAGCAGGCGTGGGCGGGTGACCAGCGAACGGGCCAGAGCCACGCGTTGGCACTGGCCACCGGACAGTTGCTGCGGGTAACGGCCGGCGAAGTCATTCAGCTCAACCAGCTCCAGCACTTCCTTGACCCGCTGTTCTGCTTCGCTGCCTTTTACCTTCTGCATGCGCAGGCCAAAGGCAACGTTCTGTTGCACGGTCATATTGGGGAACAGCGCGTAGCTCTGGAACACCATACCGATGCCGCGCTTTTGCGGGGCAACGGGCACCAGGTCCTCACCGTCGAGCAGAATTTGCCCGCCATTGACCCCGGTCAGGCCGGCGATGCAGCGCAGCAGGGTGGATTTGCCGCAGCCGGACGGGCCGAGCAGGGTGATGAATTCGCCCTTGGCGATCTCGCAGTTGATATCGCTGAAGATCGCGGTATCGCCGTAGCGCTTGTGCAGGCCTTGAATACTCAGATAACTCATGACTTGTCCTTATTAAGGCGGTTGGCCGCCCAGGTCATCAGCAGCACGAACATGAAGTAGGAAATCACCAACGCGCTGGTGAAGTGACCGCTGTCGTTGCGCATGTTGTAGAGGTACACCTGCAGGGTTTCATAGCGGCTGCCGACCAGCAGGTTGGCGAACACAAACTCACCAAACAGGAAGCTGAAGGAGAGAAACACCGAGACCATCAAGCCCTTGCGCAGATTAGGCAGCACCACCATAAAGGCCGCGCGCCAGGTGCTGGCACCGAGCAGGTGGGCGGCGTCCATCAGGTCGCGCAGGTTGATCGCCTGCAGGTTGTTACTGATGGCTCGGTACATAAAGGGCAGGGCGATAGTGAAGAAGCAGCCAATCAGAATCCACGGCGTACCTAGGATCGGCAGTGGGCCGCCGGCGAATAGCTGCATCAGACCGACCGAGGACACCACCGGCGGGATGGCGAACGGCAGCAGGATCAGCACGTTCATTACCGCATCGAGCTTGGGGAAGTGATAACTGACCACAAACAGCAGCGGCAGAATCAGCACCAGCGACAGCGCAAGCGCCGCCAGGCAAACCAGCAGCGAGCGGCCAAACGCGGCGAGAAAGCGTGCATCGCTCCACAGCGCCAGGTACCACTTGAAGGTCAGCCCGCTAGGCAGCACGCTGGCCGACCAACTGGTGGAGAACGAGTAGAGCAGGGTGCCGAGCAGCGGCAGCAAAAGGATCAGCAGCAGGCTGTAGACCACCAGCTGGTGGAACAGCGGCGAGCGTTTTTCAGCGTGGGACATGGTAGCTCCGGCGCAGCAGCCATTGGTGAACGATGGTGATCAGGGTCATCAGGCCAACCAGAATCATCGCCAGGGCACTGGCCATATTCGGGTCGAGGAAGATGTCGCCGGAAACCATGGCGGCAATCCGAATCGGCAGAATATTGAAGTTGCCAGTGGTCAGCGCATACACCGTGGCGTAGGCGCCGAGGGCGTTGGCCAGCAGAATCACAAAGGTGCCGAGCAGCGCTGGGGTCAAGACGGGCAAGCCGATATGCCGCCAGAACTGCCAGTTGCTCGCGCCGAGCAATTCAGCCGATTCGCGCCAGTCTTCACGCAAGGCGTCGAAGGCTGGGTAGAGCAACAGCACACCCAGGGGAATCTGGAAGTAGGTGTACAGCACGATCAGGCCGGTTTTCGAGTAGAGGTTGAAATCCTCGATGATCCCCGCCTGCTTGAGCAGGATGGTCAGTGCGCCGTTAAACCCCAACAGGATGATAAAGGCGAAGGCCAGCGGCACCCCGGAGAAGTTGCTGGTCATGTTGGAAAACGCCATGACGAAGTCGCGCAGCTTGCTGTCGACTTGCCGCAGCGAGTAGCTGCCGAGTATGGCAATGCTGATGCCGATCAGGCTCGACCAGAACGCCACTTCCAGGCTGTGACGCATCGCCTGGCGGTAGAACGGTGAGGAGAAGGCCTGCTGGAAATTGCCCAGGCCCCAGCCTTCAGCGGTGTGTAGGCTGTTGCTGGCCACCCAGAGCAGCGGGGCGATCTGAAAGGCGATAAAGAACAGGGCAAAGGGCAGCAGGCACAGCAGCGCCAGCCATTTGCCGCGCAGGGCAGACATCATGCTAGAAGCTCCCGGCAGACAGGTTTGTCGTGGGCTACACCGAGCAGTTCGCAGACCGTGCCGCACAACGCCAGCTGTTTCGGCTGAGCGTTGGGATCGAGGCTGAAGGCACTGCCGAGTACCAGCAACGGCACTTCGCGTTCTTCCGGCAGCAAGCCGTTGTGGCTGCGATCGTTGTTCATGCCGTGGTCGGCGGTTACCAGAATCTGGTAGCCGGCATCTAGCCAGGGCTGAATATATTCGGCCAACAACACATCGGCCATGCGCGCGCTGTTACGGTACTGCGCGCTGTCGAGGCCGTGCTTGTGGCCAGCGTCGTCGATATTCATCGGATGCACCAGCAGCAGGTTGGGCGTATGGCGCAGGCGCAGGCTTTCCGCGTCGGCAAACAGGTGCGAATCCGGGTAATGATCGGCGTAGTAGAAGTGGCCGTACTGAATCGGCAGGTTGGCGTCTGTCGTGTGACGGTCGCGCGCCGCTTGGAATGGCGAGCGGTTATACAGCTCGCTGACCCAGTGATAGGCCGCCGCAGCGGTAATCAGCCCAGCGTCGCGGGCGTAGTGGAACATGCTGCGCTGGGTCGACAGGCGCGAGACATCGTTATTGACGATGCCGCTGTCGATGGGCGCAACACCGGTCAGAATCGCTTCATACAGCGGGCGTGACAGGGCCGGGAGTTCACAGTCGAGCTTGTACAGCGCGGCGCGTCCAGCCTGGCAGTAAGCCTGCAGATGCCCCAGCGCGTGCTGAGCCACCTGATAGCTCAAGCCATCCAGAACCACGAGGATGACGTTGTGCGACATGATTGAAAGCCTTAGCAACCGAATCGGCCCCGGAGTGTATCCGGGGCCAGATTGCATTAGTTCATATTGATGATGACGTGTTCCTGCCACAGACGCGGCAGTGCTTTGGAAGTGGCTTCCCAGGCAGCAGCATCCTTGATCGGCTGTACCTTGGCGTATTGCTCCTGCGGCAGCAGCTTGGCTTGCACTTCGGCTGGCAGGGTCAGGTGCTCGGCACGGATAGGCCGGGCGTTGCCTTTTGCCAGATTGATCTGGCCGGCGTCGCTCAAGATGTACTCACGCGCCAGTTTGGCCGCGTTGGGGTTTTTCGCCCACTTGTTGATGATGGTGCTGTAGCCGGAAATCACCGAACCATCGGAAGGAATCAGCACTTCGAAGCGGCTTGGGTCGATCTGGTCGCGGTAGCTCAGGCCGTTGAAGTCCCATACCACGCCCACTTCTACTTCGCCTTTTTCCAGGGTCTGGATGGTTGGGTTGGCCAGCGACAGACGGCCTTGTTTGGCCAGCTCGCCGTAGAAATCCAGCGCCGGTTGCACGTTGCTTTCATTACCGCCCATGGCGATGGCGGCAGCCAGTACACCGTTTACGGCTTGTGCGGCGGTGCTGACATCACCGGCAGAGACTTTGTAGGTGCCCTTTTTCAGGTCAGCCCAGGAGCGTGGGATGTCCTTGACCAGCTGCTTGTTGACGATAAAGGCAATGGAGCCGGTGTAGGCGAGCATCCAGTGGCCGTCGGTGTCCTTGGCCCAGGTTGGAATCTGTTCCCAGGTGCTCGGCTTATAGGGCTGGGTTACACCCTGCTGCACGGCGATGGGGCCAAAGGCTGCGCCTACGTCGCCGATATCGGCGGTGGCGTTGTCTTTTTCAGCGGCGAACTTGGCAATTTCCTGGGCCGAGCTCATATCGGTATCCATATGCTTCAAGCCATACAGTTTGTTCAGGTCGGCCCAGGTGTCTTTCCAGTTGGCCCAGCTGTCCGGCATACCCACACTGTTCACCGCGCCTTCAGCGCGCGCGGCCTTTTCCAGTGCTTGCAAATCCGTTTCAGCAGCCATGGCCGAGGTGGCCAGGGCGATGGCTGAGCCCATCAGTGAAGCCAGCAGCAGTTGTTTCATTGGAAACTCCTTTGCGATTGAAGTGCGTGCAGTGAAAAGTTCTGGTCTAGATCAGCAAGACCCAGGCCAATTTAGGCTTGTTAAATGACAGTTTTATGTACGTTGGTCATTTACCGGCTCGAGCCGGGTTGCACAAACTGGCGCACCACTAGCGTAGACCATGAATAAATTCAGTCATGTATGGCCTGCAGCCCAAGTTTTATCAGCTTTTACTGGCGCTGAAAGAAAGTTGTCATGGCGTGGTCATCAAGACTGCTTAAACTTGAAACATGGTTTTTACTGCTGCATTCACATGTTGATGCCCCGAAATGGGGCTGGACTAGTCCAATTTTGGAGGTCTTGATGCGCGATGAAGCGCCGCGGGCAGTCACAGCTATATGCCGGGCATTGGAAGAGCAGATCGAACACGGTCTGTTGCCGTCGGGAAGTCAGTTGCCGGCCGAGCGTAAGCTCAGCGAGGTATTCGATACCACGCGCATTACTCTGCGCGAGGCGCTGGGCCAGCTGGAGGCTCAGGGGCTGATTTATCGCGAGGAGCGTCGCGGCTGGTTTGTTTCGCCGCCGCGCGTGGCCTATAACCCGCTGGTGCGCAGCCACTTTCACGCCATGGTCGGCGAGCAGGGTCGGGTGCCGGCCACCGAAGTGCTTAGCGCCAAGCTGATTCCGGCCAGCGCCGAGATCTGCCAGCTACTGGCTTTGCCGGCGTTGTCCAGCGTCTACCAGATCCGCCGCGCACGACGGATTGACGGTCGCCTTGTGCTCTATGTCGAGCACTACCTCAATCCGAATTACTTCGCCGGCATCCTGGATTTCGACCTGACCCGTTCGCTGACCGAGCTGTATGCCAGCGAATACGGCATTCATTACGGCCGGGTGCGTTTTGATATGGTGCCCACGGCGTTGCACAGCGAAGCCGCATCTGCATTGAAAGTAGCGGTGGGCAGCCCCGCGCTGCGCATTGTGCGGATCAACCGCGACCAGCATGGCCGACTGATTGATTGCGATCTGGAGTTCTGGCGCCACGACGCTCTGCATGTGAGCGTCGAGGTCCCGGAATGACGGTAACAGCGTAGGGCGGATGGCGCTTTTTCATCCACCCTACAATGTCGTGAGCTTTTAGATAATGAGCGTCATGGCAGCTCAGCGCTGGCGTAAAACGCCGTCAGCACTTTCACCAGATGCGCCAGGTCATGGCTGCCGGCCAGTTCGCGGATCGAGTGCATGGCGAAGGTCGGCAGGCCGATATCCACGGTGCGCACGCCCAGCTGGCTGGCGGTGATCGGGCCGATGGTCGAGCCGCAACCCATGTCACTGCGGGTGACGAAACTCTGCACCGGCACTTCATTTTCCAGGCACAGGTGACGGAAAAACCCGGCGGTTTCGCTGTTGGTGGCGTAGCGCTGGTTGCTGTTGATCTTGATCACCGGGCCAGCGTTGAGTTTGGGGCCGTGGTTCTGGTCATGCTTGTCGGCATAGTTGGGGTGTACGCCGTGGGCGTTATCGGCCGAGACCAGCAGCGAGCGCTGGATGGTGCGCACAAAGGCATCACCGTCCGGCAGCACGCGGCGCAGCACCTGTTCGAGCATCGGGCCATCGGCGCCGCAGGCCGAGCAGGAACCGACTTCCTCGTGGTCGGTACACACCAGCACGCAACTTTCTTCATCCGGCGCTGCCAGCAGCGCCTGCAGCCCGGCGTAGCAAGACAGTAGGTTGTCCAGGCGCGCACCGGCAATAAAGTCGCCATTCAGACCAATCACTGCCGCGCTCTGGGTGTCGTAGAAGCTCAGTTCGTAATCGAGCACCGCATCGGCGCTGAAGTCGTGTTCGCGGGCCAGTTGATCGGTGATCAGCGCGCGGAAATCGGCCGGTTCATCGCCGGATAGCTGCGCGAGGATTGGCGGCAGCTCGTTCTGCGGGTTGATTGCCCAGCCCTGATTAGCTTCACGGTTGAGGTGAATGGCCAGGTTGGGAATCACGGCAATCGGGCATTGGAAGTCGATCAGCTGGCTTTCCACCTTGCCATCGCGGCGGTACGTGACACGACCGGCCAACGACAGGTCGCGGTCGAACCAGGGCGCCAGCAAGGCACCGCCATACACCTCAACGCCGAGCTGGAAAAAACCCTGCTTCTGCAGTTCTGGTTGTGGCTTGACCCGCAGGCACGGGCTGTCAGTGTGTGCGCCGACCAGGCGGATACCGCCTTCCAGTGGCGCGCGCTTGCCTAGCTTGAAGGCGATGATCGAGGAGTCGTTGCGCGTCACGTAGTAGCGGCCGCCGGCCTCGGTGTGCCAGCTGGCGCGCTCGTCCAGGTGCTGAAAACCGGCCGCTTCAAGGCGTTGAGCCAGGCTGGCGGTGGCATGAAAAGGGGTTGGCGAGGCCTTGAGGAACTCAATCAGGCCTTGATTCAAATCTTCGCGCATAGGGCACTCCAGACGGCAATCGGCCGAGTTTAGCGGATTTGCCTAGCGCTTTGGGCTGCCGCGCTCGACAGATCAGCGCGGGATGCTGACCAGGCTCAGCAGATAACCGTCGAACTCGGCGAATTGGCCTGCCAGCTCACTGCCAGCGGGCCAGTCCGCATGCAGGTCAATCAGCAGACGCATACGCACGTTATTGTCGGTGTCGATGCTGAGTAGCTCGGCATCCTGAAAGTAGAAGTGCTGCAGCACTTGCGGGTAGAGCGCCTTGAACAGGCTTTCCTTGAGCGAAAAAGTCAGGCTGATGCGTTGGGCGCGTTGTTCGCTCGGTAAGGTTTCCAGACGGAACAGCTCGGAGGGCGTCAGGATTTCCGCTGCCAAGCGTTCGGCGCGGCTGGCTGGCATGATCTGCTCGATGTCCAGGCCCAGGCCGCGCCAATCCGTGCTGTTACCCACCACGGCGCCGGCCCAGCCGCTGCCGTGGGTGATCGAACCGACCATGCCTAGTGGCCACTGCGGCGCACGGTCTTCACCGCAGGCCGGCGTGGCGGCGATGCCCGTCAAACGCATCAAGGCCTCACGCGCACATAGCCGACCGGCCAGATATTCGGCTTGGCGTTTGGCCACGCCGCGCACCGGCTCGATGGCGCAGCGGCTGAAATCCTCTGCATCCAGCAGCTCGGGGCTAAAGCGTGTGCTGATCAGCTGCACCGCCGGCAGCGTATGCGGCAGTGGCCAGTGGTCATTCAGCGGGCTGCAGCAGGATGGCAAGTAGGCTGTATTCATCGGCCTATTCTGCCGCGCGGCGGTTTTTACGGCCAGCCGGCGCGGGCGTTTACATTTCTTTGCAAAGCGGCAACAAAGCTAAACGGAGTTGCCGAGGCTTTTTCGCCACACTGCGGCATGCGTTTCTTCGGGGACGCAGGTGAGGTTGTAGCTGGCGCAGGCGTGAGGCTTGTTCCGGCATTTCTCTGAGAATGAGTACGGGAGCCCGTTTGGGCTCCCGTTTTTTTTGCGCTGCGTTTGTCACTGGGCAGGCTTTGTACTCATCGCCTTAAGCACAATGGCTATGCACCGTGCGCAAAACCAGCCCGGCTGGCTGCGTGCTAATCTGCCAGGACGGCTGATTTAGAGCCTTTCTGTGAGCCTGCCGATGCCTGCTGCCAATTCCTCTGCGCACCTGATGCGTGGCACTTCCGCTTACCGGCGCGCGACCCTGGCGCTGTTCTGTGCCGGGTTTGCCACCTTTGCCTTGCTCTACTGCGTGCAGCCGCTGCTGCCACTGCTGGCCGCGCATTTTTCCGTATCGGCGGCGGGCAGCAGCCTGGCGTTATCGCTGACCACCCTGAGCCTGGCCATCTGCCTGCTGGTGTCTGGCGCGCTGGCCGAGAGCTGGGGCCGCAAGCCGGTTATGGTGGCGGCCCTGGGCCTGGCGTCGCTGCTGGGGATTGCCTGTGCGCTGGTCGACAGCTGGGATCACCTGCTCTGGCTGCGCGCCTTGCTTGGCCTGGCCCTGAGTGGATTGCCAGCGCTGGCCATGGCCTATGTCGGCGAGGAGTTCGATCCCGAGGCATTGCCGGCGGCGATGGGCCTGTATATCGGTGGCACCGCGTTAGGTGGTTTGCTCGGGCGCCTGCTTGCTGGTTTGCTCAGTGATCTAGGCGGTTGGCCGCTGGCCTTGGCCGGGATTGCCGGCATGGGCTTGTTGGCGTTGGTGCTGTTTGTCTGGCTGCTGCCGCCGTCGCGGCATTTCACCGCGCAGTCGCTGTCACTGCGCGGCCTGTTGCGCAACTTTGCTACGCACCTGGGTAATGGTGAGTTGCGCCGTCTGTTTCTCCTGGCGTTTCTGTTGATGGGCGGCTTTGTCGCGCTGTTCAACTACGTCGGTTTTCGTCTGGCAGCGGCGCCGTTCAACCTGTCTTCCAGCCTGATCGGTCTGCTGTTTACGGTGTATCTGCTGGGAATCGTCAGCGCCGGTTGGGCGGGGCGACTGGTGCCACGCTTGGGCGCACGCCAGGTGATGCAGGGCGGTATCGTCATCATTCTGCTGGGTGTGGCGCTGTGTGCCACGCCCTGGTTAAGCGCTGCGGTGGCGGGGCTGGCCTTGTTCACCCTGGGCTTCTTTGCCGCCCATGCGGTGGCCAGCGGCCAGGTGGGGCAGCGTGCGCACGGCGCCAAGGCGCAGGCATCGGCGTTGTACCTGTGCGCCTACTACCTGGGCTCCAGCGTGATTGGCTACGCCGCTGGGTATATCTGGGAGCACGCCGGCTGGCTGCCAATGCTGGCGATATTGGCCGTGTTATTTGTCGCAGCCGGTGTTAACGCGCGCAAGTTGTAAGAGGGCGTTCAGCGTTTGTTCAGCAAGGGTTCAGTGGGCGTTCAGCTTGGGGTAGGCAACATGAACCTCGAGTTAAGCAACACCGACTAACCACTGAGGACACACCATGAACCGCACTCTTAGCAAACTGGCCCTGGCAACTTCCCTGACCTTCGCTGCGGCTGCGGCCAATGCCGGCGACAACTTTGTTGGCCTGACCTGGGGTCAGACCGACAACAACATCCAGAAATCCAGCGCGCTCAACAGCAACCTGAACAGCCCCAAGCTCGACAAAGTAATCAACGACACTGGCACCTGGGGCTTACGCGCCGGTCAGGTCAGCGATGCAAACCGTTACTACATGACCTACGAGAATGTCTCGGATACTGATCGCGGCAACAAGCTGCGTCAGCAGAACCTGCTGGGTAGCTACGATGTGTTCCTGCCGGTTGGCGACTACAACACCAAGTTGTTCGGCGGTGCCACCGCTGGCCTGGTCAAGCTGGAGCAGGAGAGCAAAGGCTTCAAGCGTGACAGCGATATCGGCTTTGCCCTCGGCCTGCAGGCTGGCATTCTTCAGGACATCAACCAGAATGCCTCGATTGAAGCCGGCTACCGCTACCTGCGCACCAATGCCAGCACCGAAATGGCGCAACACGGCGCAGGCAAGGCTGGCTCGCTGGACCTGCACAGCAGCGGCCAGCTGTACCTGGGTGCCAACTACAAGTTCTAAGCAGCAGGTAGGCCAAAAGGGCCGGGCAGCATGCCCGGCCGCTTTATGGGAGGAATGTGCAGGATGAAACTGTTGGTCGTGGAAGATGAAGCGCTGCTGCGTCACCACCTCTATAGCCGGCTGGGCGAGCAGGGCCATGTGGTCGATGCCGTGGCCAATGCCGAAGAAGCCCTGTACCGCGCTGCGGAATACAACCATGACCTGGCGGTGATCGATCTCGGCCTGCCCGGCATGAGCGGGCTGGACCTGATTCGTCAGTTGCGCAGTCAGGACAAGAGCTTCCCTATTTTGATTCTCACCGCCCGTGGCAACTGGCAGGACAAGGTCGAAGGCCTGGCCGCCGGTGCCGATGATTACGTGGTCAAACCCTTTCAGTTCGAAGAGTTGGAGGCGCGCCTGAACGCCTTGCTGCGCCGCGCCTCGGGCTTTACCCAGGCGAGTATTGCCGCCGGGCCGCTGCTGCTCGACCTCAACCGCAAACAGGCGCTGCTCGATGGCGAAGCCCTGCAACTGACCGCCTTTGAGTACCGTATTCTCGAATACCTGATGCGCCACCAGCAGCAGGTGGTGGCCAAGGAGCGATTGATCGAGCAGCTCTACCCGGATGATGAAGAGCGCGACCCCAACGTGATCGAAGTATTGGTCGGCCGCCTGCGTCGCAAACTTGAAGGTCAGCTGGATTTCAAACCCATCGAAACTGTGCGCGGCCAAGGCTACCTGTTTACCGAGCGCTGCCGATGAGCGAGGCCGAGTTGAGCAAACCGGTCGCCGGCCGTCGCGGTGAGTCTCTACGCCTACGCCTGATGCTCGGCACGGCCGTGCTGGCGGTACTGTTTATGCTGGCGCTGCTGCCGGCCTTGCGCGGCGCGTTTGTGATCGCCCTTGAACAGTCCATCGAAAAACGCCTGGCCTCGGATGCGGCTGGATTGGTTTCTGCTGCACGCAACGAGCAGGGCCGATTGAGCATGCCGGAGAAACTACCGGCTGAAGAATTCGACAGCCTGGAAGCCAAGCTGCTGGGCTTTATCTACGACCGTCAGGGCACGCTGGTCTGGCAGTCCCGTTCTTCCCTGGATGAAAGCGTCGACTATCGCCCACGCTACGACGGCCGTGGTCACGAGTTTGTGCGCATCACTGATGCTCAAGGCCGTGAGTTCTTTGTCTACGACGTAGAAATCGACCTGCTGCGCGGTCAGAGCGCGGCCTTCAGCGTGGTGACCATGCAGCCGGCCAGCGATTACCAGGCCATGTACGACGGCTTTATGGGCCAGCTCTACCTCTGGCTCGGTGGCGCGCTGTTGGTGTTGCTGGGGTTGCTGTGGTTTGGCCTGACCTGGGGCTTTCGTAGCCTGCGCGGGCTTAGCGCCGAATTGGATCAAGTGGAGGCGGGCACCCGTGCCAGCCTGAGTGAAGAGCACCCGCGCGAGCTGCTGCGCCTGACCGGCTCGCTCAACCGCCTGTTGGAAAGTGAACGCCAGCAACGCGAACGTTACCGGCATTCGCTGGATGACCTGGCCCACAGCTTGAAAACCCCCTTGGCCGTGCTGCAAAGCGTGGCTGAAGTGATCGACAAGCAGCTGCAGAACCGCGATCAGTCGCAGGTGCTGCAACAGCAGATCGAACGCATGAGCCAGCAGATAGGCTATCAACTGCAGCGCGCCAGCCTGCGCAAAAGCGGCTTGATCCGCCACAGCACACATTTGGCGCCTTTACTCGATACGCTCTGCGGTGCGCTGGATAAGGTCTACCGCGACAAGCAGGTCCAGATGCTGCGCGATTTTTCCAGCGAGCAGCACCTGCCTATGGAACGCGGCGCGTTACTGGAGTTGCTCGGCAACCTGCTGGAAAACGCTTACCGCCTGTGTCTCGGCCAGGTGCGCGTGAGCGTGCGTCAGCAGGGCAGTGTGCTTGAACTCTGCGTCGAAGACGACGGGCCCGGTGTACCGGCTGATCAGCGCGAGCGCATCCTGCGCCGTGGCGAGCGGTTGGATGCTCAGCATCCGGGGCAGGGCATCGGCACCGCAGTAGTTAAAGACATTATCGAAAGCTACGATGGGGAGTTGCTGCTGGAGGATTCGGCGTTGGGCGGCGCGAGTTTTCGTGTACGGTTCAGCGACTGAAACAAGCCCGTGTGGATGCGCAGAGGCAGAAGCGCAGAGATGAATGGCTCTAATAATCGCACTGGTCGGCTATTGTCAGCGTTAGTGAAATTTCCTTAAACCTTCGCCATAGGCCAGCCGATAAGGCTCGCTGCGAGGTCAGCCATGCCGTCTCAAGCTGAATCAGCCGTTGCCAATCACCACGTCGCCGCTGTAGATCGGTTAGCAACAGGTTTTGCCTTACGCCTCTTCGAGCCTGAGCTTGAGGCCGAATACCGTGATTTCTCTTATCGCAGCTACCGGCAAACCCGGCGCGTGGCTATATGCCTACTGCTAGCCAGCTTTTTGGCCTTCTTCGCCTTTGATCTACTGTTGCTCTACAGCGTTGGCGCCAACCCGATAACCCTGCCGGTTATGCTGGTGCGTCTGTGTGCGTTGCTGATTATTGTGTTTGCTGCCTACCGGGTATTGAAGTCTCCGGATGTTGCCACTGGCTATCGCTGGATACCTATCGGCCTTGGCTGCCTTAGCCTGGGCATGCTGCTGGTGACGCTGATATATCACCAGGGCCTGGAGCAGATGCAACTGCCCTATGGCCTGGAGGGCATGATGCTGATCCAGATAGTGATCTTCGTGCCCATCGGTTATAGCTACCGCAACAGCCTCTATTTGGGCATCGCCACGCTTTTATGTACCGGCCTGGCATTACAGCTGACCACCTCAGGCGAATCGCCTATCCAATACCTGACGTCCCTGGCCTACCTGACGCTAGCGACCATTGCCGCCGCAACGGCTGGTTACTGCCAGGAGCACTCAATGCGCGTGCTGTTTCTAACCAAACGCGACCTGCGAACCATGGCCGATACCGATGGCCTGACCCAACTTTACAACCGCCGCAGTTTTGATCTGTTGTTGCAGCGTGCATTGCAGGAAGCCCTGCGTGAGCAAACGCGTATCGCGCTGATCATGCTCGATCTCGACCACTTCAAGGCTTACAACGATTGCTATGGCCATCCGGCCGGAGACCTTGCCTTGCAGCGCATTGCTGGCGTGCTGGCCAGCCATCCGCGTCGCGATCTCGACTTTGCCGCGCGTCTGGGTGGTGAGGAGTTCGCCATGGTGTTGCGCAACCCGGATAGCGCCTACTTGGCCAGTACCTGCGAAAGCATCCGCCGAAAGATCAGCGACGAACTTGCGATTGAGCACCTTAAAAACCCCGCCCAGGTCATGACCGCCAGCCTGGGTGCGAGCTTCAGCAATGCCAGCGACACGACCGCCAGTCTGTACCAGCGCGCGGATCTGGCGCTGTATCGAGCCAAGGCTAGTGGCCGCAATCGTGTGGAAATTGACTAGACGGTGAATGCGCTGCCCGCCATTCGACTGCAGAGGTTATGCATCGCTAAGCATTGGCAGTAAATGAAGAGGATTTGCGGGCGTTGATGCTGTGAAAGGTCGCTTTTGGGGTTTGGCATTAACCCTTAAACATTGAGACCACTCCACCTCTAGATAGCGTCGCGCTATGTTTTCTGCGGTTTAATTAATGGGCACAGCACTTTCAGGTGATTTGAAGGTTCACCCTTCCTGCGCCCGATAAGCCCCTGGCGTCAGCCCCGTCCATTTCTTAAACGCCCGATGAAACGCCGATGGTTCGGAAAACCCCAGCTGTTCGGCAATATCCTGAATCGCCAACTCATCACGGCCCAGGTGATAAATCGCCAGGTCCCTACGCAGATGATCCTTCAACTCTTGAAAACTCGACCCTTCCTCGCGCAAGTGCCGGCGCAGCGTTTGCGGGCTCATGTGCAATTGCTGGGCAACGGCATCCAGGTCCGGCCAGTTGCTGCAGTCGCGGCCGAGTAGGCGGCGGATCTGGCTGATCAGGCTGTCGCCGCCATCCGGGCGGGCCAGCAGGTCGGCGGGAGAGTGTTGGAGGAACTGTTTGAGGGTGCGTTCGTCCTGCAGCAGCGGCATGGCCAGATAGCGTGCATGGAACAGCAGGCTGGTGCGCCCGGCCGTGAAGCGCCGTGTGCAGGGGAATAGCAGTTCATATTCGCCTGCGTGGGTGGGTTGGCTGTAGGTGAAGGTGGCTTCTTCTAGGCGGATGCGTTGGCCGATCAGCCAACTGCCGAGGCGATGCCAGATCACCAGCAGGCTTTCCACCAGAAAGTGGTCGGGATCCCACAGGGTGGAGTCGTCCACGCTGAGGCGTGCCCAGTCGCCTTCGCGCTGAATGCTGATAGCCGGCGCTTCCGGGAACAGGCTGTAGAACAGCGCGCCACGACCCAGGGCTTTTTCCAGTGAATGGCAGTGGATGATGGCGTAACACATCATGGCGAAGGTGCCGCGTTTGCTGCGCAGGCGGCCAAAACCGAGGTATTCGTCATCAAGGTTTTCCCACAGCAGCTGCACCAAGTGGGCGAACTGTTCAGGTGCGACCCGCGCACGGGGTTCGTCGAGCAGCGCCGGTTGGATACCCAATTGGCGCAGCAGTGGCGTGCAGTCATGGCCCTGGCGTTCGGCGCCGCGTAAGGCGGCACGGACAAAGTGGCTGGCGATGGTGCGTTCGCGCATGGGGGCTCCTTGAAAGTATGCCGATGGTAGCCAGACGCTGGCCTGCGCAACAAGCAAACCCTTTGCTGGGGCCGCTGTCGCTTAAGTCAGGTTACGCGGTGGGCAGGGCGTGGGATATCCGCCAAACCGGAGCAGATGATCGTGCGGGAATCCGCCAGGCTGGCTCTTTGGTAGTCCGGTTATTTTCATAAAGTATTGATATTTAAAGATTTAATTATTTTTCATGGAGTGGCACGGGGCTTGCGATAGGGACTTTAAGGCTGCGCTGAACGCGCCGATAACAAGTCCCCTCTGTTAAGGGGTTAGCGCTTATTTAGGGTGTTGCGAGCGTCGATGGATGATGCGCCGCAACACCATGGAGGACCCTGCCATGACCGCCACGACGCTCGAAGCACCCCGTCAACCCTTCTACCGAATGCTTTATGTCCAGGTGCTGGCTGCCATCACCATCGGCATTCTGCTCGGCCACTTTTACCCGGAAACCGGTGTGGCGCTCAAACCGCTGGGTGATGGCTTCGTCAAACTGATCAAGATGGTGATTGCGCCAATTATTTTCTGCACTGTGGTCAGTGGCATTGCCGGCATGCAAGACATGAAGGCCGTTGGCAAGACCGGCGGGTATGCGCTGTTGTATTTCGAGATCGTCTCCACCATCGCCCTGGTGATTGGTCTGATTGTGGTCAACCTGGCGCAGCCGGGTGTGGGTATGCACATTGACCCGAATACCCTGGATGCCAGCAGCATCGCCGCTTATGCCTCCGCCGGCGCGCAGCAGAGCACCATCGGCTTTCTACTCAATGTAATACCGTCCACCGTGGTGGGGGCGTTCGCCAATGGCGACATCCTGCAGGTGCTGTTCTTCTCGGTGATCTTTGCGTTCGCCCTGCAGCGCATGGGCGACTATGGCCGCCCGGTGCTGGAGTTCATTGAGCGCATCGCCCAGGTGATGTTCGGCATCATCAACATGATCATGAAGCTTGCACCTATCGGCGCGTTCGGTGCCATGGCGTTCACCATCGGCCAGTACGGTGTCGGTTCGCTGGTCCAGCTGGGCCAGCTGATGATTTGTTTCTACATCACCTGCCTGTTCTTCATCCTGGTGGTGCTGGGCGGTATAGCGCGTGGCCATGGCTTCAGCATCCTCAAGTTCATCAAGTACATCCGTGAGGAGTTGATGATTGTGCTCGGCACCTCATCGTCTGAATCAGTGCTGCCGCGCATGCTGACCAAGATGGAGAAACTGGGGGCGAAGAAGTCCGTGGTCGGCCTGGTAATCCCCACCGGTTACTCGTTCAACCTCGACGGTACATCGATCTACCTGACCATGGCGGCGGTGTTTATCGCCCAGGCCACGGATACACCGATGGACCTGACTCATCAGATCACCCTGTTGCTGGTGTTGCTAGTGGCGTCCAAGGGCGCGGCAGGGGTCACCGGTAGTGGTTTTATCGTGCTGGCGGCCACGCTGTCGGCGGTAGGCCATTTGCCGGTTGCCGGCTTGGCGCTGATCCTCGGCATCGACCGCTTTATGTCCGAAGCCCGCGCGTTGACCAACCTGATTGGTAATGGTGTGGCAACCCTGGTGGTGGCCAAGTGGTGCAAGGAACTGGATGAAGACACCCTGCAGCGCGAGTTGAGCAGCGGCGGTAAGGAGCAGCCTGCTCCAGTAGCGGCCAAGGCCGAACTGAGCTGAGGGAAATACGCTGTCATTCAGCCCGCCTAATGGCGGGCTTTTTTATACCTGGCAAACGCCGGCAAGCCGCGCGTGAGATGACCGAATGAGTCAATCCAGGCTGAGCGCATGGGTCATTGAGGCGGCAGGGGCGTGGAGCCTAACCTGCTGCACGACTTCAGCTCAGGGAGCACACCCGCATGCAGCGCCTTATTTTCGACACCGAACACAACATGTTCCGCGACGCTTTTGCCGCCTTTCTGAAAAAGGAAGTGGTCCCGCATCAGGATGAGTGGGAAGCCGCCGGCGTGGTCAGCCGCGAGGTATGGAAGAAGGCCGGCGACATGGGCTTTCTGCTGCCCTGGGCCGATGAGGAGTACGGCGGCGCTGGGCTCAAGGACTTCCGCTATGAGCAGATCATGTGCGAAGAACTGGCGAAGATTAACGAGCCGGGCTTTATGTTGCCGCTGCATTCCGCACTGTGCGGCCCCTATATCGCCGAGTACGGCAATGCCGAGCAGAAGGCGCGTTTCATGCCGGGCATCATCAGTGGTGAGTTGATCCTCGCGGTGGCGATGACTGAGCCGAGTGCTGGTTCCGACCTGGCCGGTATGCGCACTAGCGCGGTGGATCAGGGCGACCATTACGTACTCAACGGTTCCAAGGTGTTTATCTCCAACGGCCTGCTGGCCGATGTGGTAATCGTGGCTGCCAAGACCGACCCAAATAACAAACACGCCATGGGCCTGTTCCTGGTTGAGCGCGGTATGGAAGGTTTCGAGCGCGGCAAGAACCTGGAAAAACTCGGCATGAAGAGTCAGGACACCGCTGAGCTGTTCTTCAATAACGTCAAGGTGCCCAAGGCCAACCTGCTGGGCGACGCCAAGGGTGGCTTCTTCTACCTGATGAACATGCTCGCCCAGGAGCGCCTAACCAACGCCTGCGGCGCAGTGGCGGCGGCCGAGGCGGCGTTGCAGACCACCATCGATTACGTGAAGGAACGCAAGGCCTTCGATCGGCCGATTTCGCACTTCCAGAACACCCGTTTCAAGCTGGCCGAAATGCGCACGCAGATCGATGTGGCGCAGGTGTTTGTAGATCGCTGCGTAGCCGACCACAACGAGAAGAAACTCACACCGGAAGTAGCTGCCGAGGCCAAGCTGTTTACCACCGAGTTGCTGTGCAAGGTGGTCGACGAAGGCGTGCAACTGCACGGCGGCTGGGGTTATATGTGGGAATACCCGATCTGCAAGATGTACGCGAATGCGCGCATCCAGCGCATCTTCGCTGGCACCTCGGAGATCATGAAAGAGATCATCAGCCGCGGCATGAAGTTGTAGAGCACGCGCCGCCACCTGGCGATCCCGGCGGTTTATCGGGGTCGCCGCCTTTAGGCCGTAGGATATTTTTTACCGAGGGAAGCTGTTCAAACGCTAACGTTCATGTCGGTACAACAATAAGAACGAGGGATTGCGATGACCGATCAACTGCCTCTGGAGCGCCTGGCGCTCTGGGTTGAAAAACGCCCGGATGCGGTCTGGCTCAGCCAGCCGGTAAACGGCCAGTGGCATGACTTCACCTGGGCTCAGGTGGACGACCAGGCGCGGCGAATGGCCACGGCTTTGCACGCGCTGGGCTGCATGCCAGGGGATCGGGTGGCGTTGCTGGCGAAGAACTGCGCCGAGTGGATCATTGCCGACCTGGCGATCATGCTCGCCGGGCTTATCAGCGTGCCGTTGTATCCGTTGCAGTCGGCGGAAAGCATCGACTATGTGCTGCGCCATTCGCAGTGCAAGGCGATCTTCCTCGGCAAACTGGATGAGCCGGCCAAGCTCGCGCCGGGTATTCCGGCCGAGGTCATGCGTATCGCCATGCCGTACCCGACCATCGAGGCCAATCACGGCTGGCATGCCTTGCTGGCAGCGCACCAGCCGTTACGCGATGGTCATACGCAGTTACCGGATGAGTTGCTGAGCATTCTCTATACCTCCGGCACCACCGGCCAGCCCAAGGGCGTGATGCTCTCGGCCAAGGCGTTTGCCATTGCCGGCGGGCGCTCGGTGAAGGAACTGCAGATTACCGAGCAGGATCAGTATTTCTCCTACCTGCCGCTGTCGCATGCCGCCGAGCGTTTTCTGGTAGAGATGAATGCGCTGTACAGCGGTGGACGGGTGGCCTTTGTCGAGTCGCTGGAGACTTTTGCCTGTGACCTGCGCCATGTACGGCCGACTGTGTTCTTCTCCGTGCCGCGCCTGTGGACGCGCTTTCAGCAGGGCGTGCTGGAAAAACTGCCGCAGCCCAAGCTGGCACGGCTGCTAGGTATTCCGCTGATTGGTGGCCTGGTGGCGCGCAAGATTCGCAAAGGCCTAGGCTTGGATCGTGCACGCATTCTGGTCAGCGGCGCGGCGGCGATTCCACGTGCCTTGCTCGACTGGTATCAGAGCATCGGCATCACCATCTGCGAGGGCTACGGCATGACCGAGCACCTGGCCTATGGCTGTTTCAACCGGCCGGGGCAGGTGCGTTTTGGCACCGTGGGCCGGCCGATGCCAGGTAATGAATTGCGCATCGCCGAGAATGGCGAAATTCTCCTGCGTTGCCCCAGTCTGATGCTGGGCTATTACCAGGACCCGGAGAAAACCGCCGAAACCATCACCGATGGCTGGCTGCACACCGGTGACAAGGGCGAGGTCGACGCGGCCGGTTACCTGAAAATCACCGGGCGTGTGAAAGACATCTTCAAGACCAGCAAGGGCAAGTACATCGCCCCGGCGCCGATTGAGGGTGAGATTGCCAAGAACCTTTGGGTCGAGCAGGTGTGCCTGATGGGCAGCAATCTTGATCAGCCGCTGGCGCTGATCGAGCTGTCGCCGGCGGCCCGCGAGCAATCGCGTGAGCAAGTCACCGCGGACTTGCAGCAGACCTTGCAACAGATCAATGCGCAGCTTCAAGCGCATGAGCGGGTGAGTCACTTTGTGCTGGTGCGTGAGGCCTGGACCGTGGACAACGGCTGCATGACCCCGACCATGAAGATTCGCCGCAACGTACTGGAAGCTCGCTTTGCCGATCAGCTCAGTGAGCTGGATGCCAAGCAGCCGCTGCATTGGCAGTGAGCGCTTAGTAGCCCGGATGCAATCCGGGAGTCTGTTGATATTCCCCGGATTGCATCCGGGCTACGGGATTGAGATCCCTGAGGAGCTGTTATGCAAGGCCCGCTGTCGTCACTGAAAGTGCTGGATTTCTCCACCCTGTTGCCTGGGCCGTTTGCCTCGCTGCTGCTAGCCGACATGGGCGCGGAAGTGCTGCGGGTCGAGTCGCCTTCGCGCATGGATCTGGTGCGTGTACTGCCGCCGCATGACGGCGGCGTATCGGCCAGTCACGCCTACCTCAACCGCAACAAGCGCTGCATCGCTCTAGACCTGAAAAAGCCTGAAGCGGTGGAAATGGTCAAACAGTTGGTGGCCGAGTACGACATCGTGCTGGAGCAGTTTCGTCCTGGGGTGATGGATAAACTCGGTGTGGGCTACGAAGCGCTCAAGGCAATCAACCCGAAGCTGATCTATGTATCGATTACCGGTTACGGCCAGAGCGGCCCGTACAAGGACCGCGCCGGTCATGACATCAACTACCTGGCCCTGGCCGGTATCGCCAGCTACACCGGGCGCCGTGAAACCGGGCCGCTGCCACTGGGTATTCAGGCGGCGGATATTGCTGGCGGCTCGCTGCACGGGGTGATCGGCCTGCTGGCGGCGGTGATCCAGCGTCAGGCCACGGGGCAGGGGCAGCAGGTGGATATCAGCATGACCGACTGTGCCTTTAGCCTGCATGGCATGGCCGGCGCGGGCTATCTGGCCGCTGGCGTGGAGCCGGCGATGGAAAACCAGGCGCTGAATGGCGGCAGCTTCTACGACTACTACCGCACCCGCGACGGCCGCTGGTTCTCGGTCGGCAGCCTGGAGCCGCAGTTTATGCAGCAGTTCTGCGCCGCCATCGGCCGCCCTGAGCTGGCTGCGCGCGGGCTGTCGCAGAAGCCGGAGGATCAGCAAGCGCTTAAACGTGAGATTGAAATCGAGTTCGAGAAGCGCGACTTTGCAGAGTGGAGTCAGGTATTCGCCAGCCTGGATGCCTGCGTCGAGCCGATGCTCAACCTCAGTGAAACGGTCGAACATCCGCAGATCAAGGCGCGCGGTCTGGTCACCGAAGTTCCGCGTGCAGGCAACGCCCCACAGGCGCAGATCGCCTGCCCGATCAAATTCTCCAGTGGCTTGCCCGCGCCCCGGCATATCGGCGCAACCCTGGGTGCACATACCGCAGAAGTACTGACAGAGCTGGGCTACAGCGCCGAGCAGATCGCCCAGCTCAAGGCAGCTAAAGTGGTGGTCTGAGCGAGTGATGCAGGCGTTAGCGCAATCCCGTCACTTGCGGGATGCACACTGACACTCGTCAAACGCTGAGTTTTCCGGCATAAGCCTGATGCATTTTCGCCATCGGGCAGCTTGGGAACGGAAAACATGTATCACGGGGAACGCTTCAACGCCTGGACCCATCTGGTCGGGGCGCTTCTGGCCTGCGCGGGTGCAGTGTGGCTCTTGGTGTTGGCGAGCCTGGACGGTGAGCTGCGTACGATCATCAGTGTGGCGATTTATGGCCTGACCCTGGTGCTGCTCTACAGCATCTCCACGCTTTACCACAGCGTGCAGGGGCGGGCGAAAGTGCTGATGCGCAAGCTTGATCACCTGTCGATCTACCTGCTGATCGCCGGCAGTTATACGCCGTTTTGCCTGATCACCCTCGAAGGTGCCTGGGGGTGGACGTTGTTTGGCATTGTCTGGACGCTGGCAATCATTGGCATGCTGCAGGAGATCAAGCCACGCTCCGAGGCGCGCGTGTTGTCGATTGTGATCTACGCCGTGATGGGCTGGATTGTGTTGATTGCGGTCAAACCGTTGATCGCTGCCCTGGGCATGGAAGGGTTTATCTGGCTGGCCGGTGGCGGGGTGCTGTACACCGTGGGGATCATCTTCTTCGCCTATGACAGCCGCTTCCGCCATTGGCATGGCATCTGGCACTTGTTTGTTATGGGCGGCAGCCTGATGCACTTTATCGCGGTGTTGCGTTACGTCCTCTAATGCCAACATCGGCTTATTCGACGCGCTGCTCGCCTGTATAGCTCAAGGTCACCTTGCAACGCCGGCAGAAGTAGCGCCGGCCTTTGCTGACTAGGGAATGACGCTGGGCTGAAAACGGAAACTCGCCCTGAGGGCAGCTGCATCGGTAGATATAACGGCTGACCGTGCGCCGCTGAACCGCATAGCTGTGGCATCGATTGGGCGGCAGCTCATACACGCCGCGCATGATCAACTGCCATTCTTCTCCATGGGGCTGAATCTTCAGGCCGAACAGCTGATGCGCGATCAGGTGCGCCACTTCATGCGGCACGGTCTGTTTGAGAAAGTCTTCGCGGTTTTCCCGGTACAGCTGCGGGTTGAAGCGCAGCTTGTTTTCCGTCAGGTGAGCCACACCGGCCTTTTGTCCACGCAGCTTGAAACTCACCTCGGCGCGGGCAAAGGGGCGTTTGAAAAAGGCTTCAGCCTGCTGGTAGCACTGTTCTACGCGGCTTAGAAGGTGTTCAGACATAAGTGCGGTGATCAGGATCGGGGCTGCGATTATGCCCAAGCAGCGCAGTGATCACAGCTCTGAAACGACGAAACCACCCGCAGGTGGTTTCGTCTTGTGTCATCAAGTGTGGCGTTAGCTAGTGTAGACCGGGCCGACCCCAAAGCCCCAGAGAATCACCGAACTGGCAATCATCGCCACCAGCACCACCAAACCTACAGCGAGCACCGAGCTGGAGAACATGAAGCCTTCATCCTCGGGTATGCCCATGAAAGTCGGTATGCCGACGTAGAGTAGATAAACCGTGTAACAGATGGCCGCCGTGCCCACCACCATGGCTAGCCAAAGGTGTGGATAGAGCGCCGCCAAGCCACCGATAAACAGCGGTGTAGCGGTATAAGCCGCAAATACCACGCATTGCGTAAGGTTCGGACTGGCATCGTAGGTGCGTGCCATCCAGTGGATAAACGCGCCCATCACTGCGATCCCGGCAAGCATCGCCAGGTAGGTCATGACGGTCATTTGCAACGCACTGGCTTCGGTCAGCATCACCGGCGCTCGATCGCCGATTGCCCAGCCGACCTGGGTGGTGCCGATATAGGCCGAGACTGCGGGAATTGCCGCGAGAATCAGTACGTGGGTGAGATACATGTGGCTGATGGTTTCTTCTTCGCCACGGATTTCCTGCCATTCCTGGTCAGGATGGGTGAATAGCCCCCAAACGTGATGGATCATGCCAGACCTCCTGTTTTTATAGCGGTCGCCCCCCAGCGCAGCGCCTGATTCGCGTGTGCAGCGTCATCAGGTACAAGGCCGAACCTATGCGACCGTATGTCGCAGTATAGGCAGAGGTCGCAATTGGCAAAGGCTGGGTGTTAGAGCAAATCGGACTCTCAAGCACGTCCGTAATAGCGTTCGAGGATTTCCATGGCCTTGTTGATCGACTGCAGGCGCGCCGTGTTGCCGCCGCGATCAGGGTGATGCAGGCTCACCAGTTGTCGGTAGCGGTGCTTAATCATGGCGATATTGAGCGTCTGTTCGCTGCTTTCGAGCTCGAACAGCTCCAGCGCCGCCTGTTTCTCTTCGCTGCCTTGCATGCGCGTCCAGAAACTCAATAGCAGCTTGGCTACATCCTGCTCGTCGGTGTCGTTGAGCTGGCTGAGATCGAGGTAATAGTCACGCAGCGGGTCGTGTTCGCTCAGTTCCGCGCTTCCGGGTTGATAGGGCAGCAATTGGATATTCAGCGCACTGATCTGCAGGTAACCACTCTGCGTCGTCCACAGCCGTTCACGCAGCCGGTAGAGGGCGTTGAACAGCAGAAAGTGGGTGCGGAATAGCACCAGCTTGTCGGTCAGTGGCAGATTGGGGATGTGCACACACTGGCGGGCTTTCAATTGTTGGATTAGCTGGTATTCACCGAGGCCTTCAGGGACCGCGCGCAGCAGCTGGTGCAGTTGTTCGGGCAAGTCGAGGCCCGGGTCGAAGTCGTCATTCATCGGTCGAGCCTAGCATTTCAGCAACTCTGGGGTAGGGCACGTCACGCTTTCTGCGTAAAATGCCGCCTCTTCAACGACTTCCGGACTCCAACGCACCATGGGCACCCTCTCGGTCAATCAGAACAAACTGCAAAAGCGCCTGCGTCGTCAGGCCGGCGAAGCCGTTGCCGACTTCAACATGATCGAGGACGGCGATAAGGTCATGGTCTGCCTGTCTGGCGGCAAGGACAGCTACACCATGCTCGACGTGCTGCTGCACCTGCAGAAGGTCGCGCCGATCAAGTTCGAGATCGTAGCGGTGAATATGGACCAGAAGCAGCCGGGTTTCCCCGAGCATGTGTTGCCGGCCTATCTGGAGTCCATCGGTGTGCCGTATCACATCGTCGAGAAGGACACCTATTCGGTGGTCAAGGAGAAGATCCCGGAAGGCAAGACCACCTGCTCGCTGTGCTCGCGCCTGCGTCGCGGCACGCTGTACACCTTTGCCGATGAGATCGGCGCGACCAAGATGGCCCTAGGTCACCACCGCGACGACATCCTGGAAACCTTCTTCCTCAATATGTTCTACGGCGGCACGCTCAAGGCCATGCCGCCCAAGCTGCGCGCCGACGACGGCCGCAACGTGGTGATTCGCCCGCTGGCTTACTGCAATGAGGCGGATATCGAGGCTTACAGCCAGCTCAAGGAATTCCCGATCATTCCGTGCAACCTCTGTGGTTCTCAGGAAAACCTGCAGCGCCAGGTGGTCAAGGAGATGCTGCAGGACTGGGAGCGCAAGTCGCCGGGCCGCACCGAGATCATGTTCCGTGCCCTGCAGAACGTGGTGCCGTCGCAGCTGGCTGACCGCAACCTGTTCGACTTCAAGAGCCTGAAGATCGACGACAGCGCCACACCGCGCTTCCTTGATGTGATGAACCTCTGATCCAGCAGTTTTCCGCCTCAAGGAATGCCCGATGCGTGATTACAAATGGCTGCATGAGTACTGCCTGAACCGTTTCGGCTCGGTCGCTGCGCTGGAGTCGATCCTGCCGCAGCCGCGCACAGCTGATGAGCTGCGCGCGATCAGTGATGATCGCTACCTCTCAGTGCTCAGCTTGCGGGTGTTCCGCGCGGGCCTAAAGCACAGCCTGGTCGATGCCAAGTGGCCTGCATTCGAGCAGGTGTTCTTCGGTTTCGATCCGGAGAAAGTGGTGCTGATGGGCGCCGAGCGCCTGGAAAACCTGATGCAGGATGCGCGCATCATCCGTCACCTGGGCAAGCTCAAAAGTGTGCCGCGCAATGCCCAGTTCATCCTTGATGTGCAAAAGGAGAAGGGCAGTTTTGGTGCGTTGATTGCTGATTGGCCCGTGAGCGATATCGTTGGCCTGTGGAAGTATTTGGCCAAACATGGCTGTCAGTTAGGCGGACTGTCCGCACCGCGGTTCTTGCGCATGGTTGGCAAGGACACCTTCGTCCCTAGTGATGACATGGTTGCCGCGCTGAAGGCGCAGAATATTATCGACAAGGTGCCGACCAGCCTAAAAGAGCGGGCCGCCGTGCAGGCCGCGTTCAACCAATGGCAGGAGCAGAGCGGGCGGCCGCTGTGCCAGCTGTCAGTGATGCTGGCGCATACGGTCAACCACTGAGGGGCTAGTGATGGAGCGGGCAATCAAGCAGGTCGCACAGCAGCTCAAACAGGCTGAGCGTATCCTGCTGATTACCGGTGCCGGGTTGTCCGCCGATTCCGGTTTGCCCACCTATCGCGGCCTCGGCGGCCTGTATAACGGTCACACAGCCGAAGGCTTGCCGATTGAGGCGGCGTTGTCGGGCTCGATGCTGCAGCGTGATCCGGCGCTGTGCTGGAAATACCTGGCGGAGCTGGGTAAGGCCTGCCTGGGCGCCCAGGCCAATGCGGGACATCACGCGATTGCCGAGCTGCAGCGCAAGAAGCCAGAGTGCTGGCTGCTCACCCAGAATATCGACGGCTACCACCGCGCCGCTGGTAGCCCGATGCAGCGCGTGATCGAGATTCATGGCGAGCTGGCGCCGCTGTATTGCCAGTCCTGTGGCGCTGTCGATACCGAGCTGGCGGAACACCTTGAACGGCCGCTGCCACCAAAATGCCGGCAATGCGCCGGGGTGCTGCGTCCGCCCGTGGTGCTGTTCGAGGAAATGCTCCCAGAGCAGGCCATCGACACGCTCTATACCGAAGTGCGCAAAGGTTTTGAGGTGGTGATCAGCATCGGTACCAGCGCGAGCTTCCCGTATATCGTCGAGCCACTGCTGCGTACCCGCCAGGCGGGTGGCTTTACCGTGGAAATTAACCCGCAGCGAACCGACTTGAGCGCTCGTGTGGATGTTCATCTGCAAGGGCGGGCTTTAGATGTTTTGCCGGAACTACTGAGTCACATTTAGAGCCATAGAATTTGCAAATGCATGCCATAGAGGGCATAGTCACGCTCTTGTGAAATTCACCGACACGGTCGTGCCCATGCTCAAACGCCTCGCACCCCTCGTGCCTATCGCACTCTCCCTGGTTCTGGCCGCCTGCGCCAACCATGCCCCACAGCCAGAGCTGGCAACCCAGCCTGCGGTGTTCTCCTCGACAGAACTTGCCGAGTTTGACGAACAAGCCAAAGAAGCGGCTTTGGGCGACTTCACTGAAGACAAATCCTACAAACTGCCGCAACTGGCTGACAGCATCCTGACTCACGGCCTGTCGCTGGTAGGTACCCGTTATCGTTACGGTGGCAGCTCGGTGAAATCCGGCTTCGATTGCAGCGGCTTTATCGGTTATCTGTTCAAGGAAGAGCTGGGCATGAAACTGCCACGCTCGTCACGCGACATGATCAATATCGACGCACCGCTGGTGTCGCGTGATGACTTGGAGCCGGGTGATCTGCTGTTCTTCAGCACCAGTGGCCGTAACCGCGTCAGCCATGCCGGCATCTATATGGGCGATAACCAGTTTATCCACTCCAGCAGCAGCCGCAGTGGCGGCGTGCGGGTCGATAGTCTGGATGATCGTTACTGGTCGCGTACCTTTATCGAGGCCAAGCGTGCCCTGGCGCTGGCGCCAAGCGAGTCGGTTGTACGTCACCCTTGATCTCGTGAATAGCGACTGAATCTGTTCGGTCGCTGCGATTAACTGACACTCCCGTCCTATCTCGATAATTTTCAACAACCTGCCAAGCAAAGCTAAAGCTTGCACTACGATGTGCAAGCCGGCAGAGTAGGGTGCATCCCGGCTCAGGATCGCTCGTCCATGACCGCTATCACCCGTCTCAGTTTGATTGTGCTTGCCGCGTTGCTCAGCGCCTGCGCCAGCAATGCCCCCACGCCAACCCCCAAGCCAGTTGTGCATGCGCCTATCAGCAGCTTTAACGGCAATGCTGAAGATGTGCTTTTTCGTGCCCTCGGTTTAGTCGGGACACCCTATCGCTACGGCGGCAATACCCCTGATGGCGGCTTTGATTGCAGCGGTCTGATTGGCTATGTCTACCGCGATGCGGCGGGCATCAAACTGCCACGTTCGACCCGCGAGCTGATCAGCATGCGCGCCCCGACTGTCGGCCGTGATCGCCTGCAAAGTGGTGATCTGGTGTTCTTCGCCACTAATGGCGGCAGCCAGGTCAGTCACGCGGGTATCTATGTCGGCGATGGCCGTTTTGTTCATGCACCTTCAAGCGGCGGCACCGTACGCCTGGACAGCCTGAGCAATACGTATTGGCAACGCACTTATCTGAATGCCAAGCGCGTGTTCACCCCGGAACTGGCGCGCAACCCCTGACAGCTTTGGTTTGCAGAGGGAGTAGGCATGACCAACCGAACGCTCAATCTCGATTCCACCCTGTATCAATACCTGCTGGATGTTTCCCTACGTGAAACACCGCTGCTCAAACGTCTGCGTGAGGAAACCGCGCAGCTGAGTACGGCGCGTTGGCAGATTGCTCCCGAGCAGGGGCAGTTTATGGCCTTGCTTGTGCAGCTGACGGGAGCGCGGCGGATTGTCGAGGTCGGCACCTTTACCGGCTACAGCGCCATCTGCATGGCCCAGGCCATGCCTGAGGGTGGTCGGCTGATCTGCTGTGATATTCCCGGCGAATACAACGCCACAGCTGAGCATTACTGGCGCGCCGCGGGATTGAGTGGGTGTATCGAACAGCGTTTGGCGCCGGCGCTACAGACCCTGGTGGAGCTAGAAGCTGAAGGTTTGGCTGGCAGTATCGACCTGCTGTTTATCGACGCCGACAAGGCCAATTACCTCGCCTATCTGGAACATGCCCTGCGCCTGGTGCGCCAGGGTGGACTGATCCTGTTCGATAACACCCTGTGGAGCGGACGTGTGCTTGAGCAGAACCCCGAAAGCGACGACACCCGAGCCATTCAGGCGCTTAACCTGGCGCTGCGTGATGATCCGCGCATCGACCTGTCCCTGTTGCCGTTGGGCGACGGTCTGAGCCTGTGCCGTAAACGCTGAACCCGTATGCCTGAACCGATTCGTCTGCCCGAACAACCTGATGCCTGCGAGCTCTGCGCCCGTGCGGCCGCTTTGACGCGTCACCATTTGATCCCCAAGGCGCTGCACAACAAGGTTTATGTGCAGAAGCGCTTCGGCAAAAGCGAGCGCATCAGCGCCACGCTCTGGGTCTGCCGCGCCTGCCACAACCAGATCCACCGGCTGTTCAGCGAAAAGGAGCTGGCGCTGACCTATAACAATCGCGACAGCCTGCTCAGCGACGAACGCCTACGTACGTTTGTCGAGTGGCTGGCCAGCAAGCCGGCGGGCTTTATGCCCAGACATTGAATCGCGGCTAGGCTTGCTGCTTGTTTGTGATGACCTTCTGAACTCTTAGTAGTGGCGACTGCCGATGACCTGTTTACGCGCGCTGTCATATGTATGCCTTGCTCTGTTGTTGGGCGCCTGTGCTGGGCCAACGCCGCTGATGCTGATGAGTACGCCGGTGATTTATCACCAGGCTGCTATCGATCCTTTCGCCCATTTGTCACCGGCAGAACGGGTGCCCGATGTGGCACTGTTCTACGCCACTACTCGGGCGCCAGAGGGCGTGGGCTATGGCAATCGCGTCAGTCCAACCTTGCAACTGGGGCGTGCCCAGGTGCGTTTGGGCGATCAGCAGAGTGATTGGTCGCAATTGCATTCGGCTTCGGTCAGCGAGCTGCGCGCGCGTGAGCTGCCACTGAGTCTGATTGAGGCTCAGCAAACAGCGATACTGCCGGTGCAGCGGCCGGTTGATGTGCCTTTGGCGCCGGCGGTGCAGAGCTATGTCGATGCGATCAATCTGGCGCTGGACAAGGCCCGCGACAAGGAAATCATCATCTATGTGCATGGTGCAAAAGTGGATTTTGCCAATGCCTGTGAACTGACGGGCGAGCTTGTGCATTTTGCCGGGCGCGACTTTGTCGGTCTGGCGTTCGACTGGCCGTCACACCAGAACATTGCCAGTTATCTGCTCGGCATCGATGTGAATCGCGCTCGTGATTCCAGCCAGGCGTTGGCGCAGTTGATCGAGCTGCTGGCGCGACATACCGCTGCTGAGCGGATCAACCTGATCGCCTATAGCGCCGGTGGGCGCGTGGCATCTCTGGCGTTGCAGGCGTTCCAGAATCGTCATCCGGATTTGAATACCGCGCAGTTACAGGCGCGTTATCGGATTGGCGCGGTGGTGTTTGCCGCTGCGGATGTCCCCGAGGAAGTATTTGAAGGGCGTCTGCCGGCAATCAGTCGCGTCGCTGAACAGGTGATGATCACCGTGTCCGATCAGGACGAGGCGCTGGATTACGCGCAGCGCCTGATGCCCGGTGGCGCGCGGATTGGCAGCAGTCGGGCCGAGCAGAGCCTGCACCAGTTCACCCGCAGGCGGCACTTGAACAATGTCACTCTGCTGGATGTTTCCGGTAATAGCAGCGAGCGCGGCTTTGATATCGTCGGGCATCACTACTGGTACCGTCATCCCTGGGTCAGCAGTGATGTGATCTTGCTGCTGCGTACCAACCTGCCGCCGGATCAGCGAGCGCTATCTGTCACCGAGCACCCGGCAGTCTGGTACATGAATACGGACTACCCGCTGACGGTACGTGAAGCAACCCGGCGGGTACTCAAGGGGCAGTGGTAGGTGCTCTGGTCTGGCCTTAGCTGACGAAGCATGCAGCTTGTCGCAAGCAGGGTGTACGCCTGGATACGGCTATTAAAAACCAACGTAAAGCGGACGAGGAATCAGCATGTTTACCCCTAAGCGTTTTGCCCTTTTAGCTCTGCTCGGCCTGCCGTTAGCGACCCTGCAGGCGGCTGAGCCATCGTTCAGCTGTACCAAGGTTGAGGCTGGCAGTATCGAGGAGCTGATTTGTCAGGCGCCTGCTCTGGCCGAGCTTGATCAGAAAATGTCGAATGTTTATCAGCAGGCGTCGGCCAAGGCCATAAACCAGCATCCACCGGTACTCAAGGCTGAGCAGAGAGGTTGGATAAAAGGCCGCAATGACTGCTGGAAGGCCGCTGACCGTGAGCAGTGCGTAGCCGAGAGCTATCGCCTGCGGATTGCCGAATTGCAGGCGCGCTACGCGTTACTGAAAGGGACCGGTCCGGTGCGTTTTCAATGCGATGGTCTGCCGGCCAAGGAAGTCATCGTCACCTACTACCCCACCGAGCCTGGGACCCTGGTGGCCGAGTTTGCTGACAGCGTGTCGTTGATGTATCAGCAGCCTGCAGCCAGCGGCAGCAAATATCAGGGGCGCAACGAATCATTCTGGGAGCACCAGGGGGAGGCGACCGTGGTGTGGGGCTATGGCTCGCCCGAGATGAAGTGTCAGGCCAAGTAACCCTGGTGGCTTAAGCAGTCTGCGCCAAATGGCGCATTCGTTTGACGCTTAATCATGAACTCTCTAACCTTCGCGCCTTGTAGCAGGTGCCCCCAACGCATTGCGTGTGCGGGGTGAAACAGGGAAGTCGGTGCGCTGTGCGTGTGAACGCCCGCTATTCCGACGCTGCCCCCGCAACGGTAAGTGAGTCAAACGCCGCAAGAACCACTGTGCGTGATGCATGGGAAGGTGCGGTCGTGAGCCATTCGGCTCGCTCACAAGCCCGGAGACCGGCCTGCTGCAGTCCACGGCATCGCGGAGGGCGATGGCTGGCGTGTGGTGTGCGCTGTGCGCAGGCCCGCGCTTTCCCTATCCCCGCATGCTTTTTCCAGCCAGATCGCCCTGTGGCGGTGGAGCATGCGATGACTGAATCGATTGAACGTGACGCCCGGCACAAGGCGCGCATGGCCCGCAAGAAAGCCCTTATCGATGAAAAGATTGCCCAGGCCCAGGATGAGTACGGCCTGCTGCTGGTGCACAGCGGTAATGGCAAGGGCAAGAGCAGCAGCGCCTTCGGCATGGTTGCCCGCGCCCTGGGCCACGGCCTCAAAGTGGGCGTGGTGCAATTTATCAAGGGTGCAGCCAGCACAGGCGAAGAAGCCTTCTTTCGCCGTTTTCCCGATGAAGTCAGCTACCACGTGATGGGCGAAGGCTTTACCTGGGAGACCCAGGATCGCCAGCGTGATATCGACAAGGCGCGCGAAGCCTGGACGGTGGCGGCGCAGCTGCTGAATGACCCGGCCATCGGTCTGGTGGTGCTCGACGAGCTGAATATCGCCCTGAAGTACGGTTATCTGGAACTCGACGCGGTGCTCGCCGACATCGAAGCGCGGCCGCTGCTACAGCATGTGGTGGTAACCGGTCGTGGCGCGTTGCCGGGGATGATCGAGGCAGCGGATACCGTGACCGAGATGAGCCTGGTCAAGCATGCGTTCAAGGCCGGGGTTAAGGCGCAGAAGGGCGTGGAGTTTTGAACAGCGCCCACTCTTGCCCCGCGTTATTGATCGCTGCACCGGCCTCCGGTCAGGGTAAAACCACGGTCACCGCAGCCTTGGCGCGCTTGCATGCACGCCAGGGCAAGCGCGTGCGGGTGTTCAAGTGCGGCCCGGACTTTCTTGACCCGATGATTCTTGCTCGCGCCAGCGGCGCGCCGGTGTATCAGCTCGACCTGTGGATGGTCGGTGAAGCCGAGAGTCGTCGTCTGCTCTGGGAGGCGGCGGGTGAGGCTGACCTGATTCTGATTGAAGGGGTGATGGGCCTGTTCGATGGCACGCCTTCGGCAGCCGATTTGGCCCGGCACTTTGGTGTGCCGGTGCTGGCGGTGATCGACGGTTCGGCCATGGCGCAGACCTTTGGCGCTATGGCCCATGGACTGGCGACCTTCCAGGCGGATTTGCCGTTTTCTGGCGTGCTCGGTAATCGGGTTGGCAGTGCGCGGCATGGCGAGATTCTGCGTGATGCGCTGCCAGCCTCGATTCGCTGGTACGGCGCGCTACCGCGCAGCGCCGAGGTCGGTTTACCGAGCCGCCATCTCGGCCTGGTTCAGGCGGGCGAACTGCTCGACCTGGATGCCCGTCTGGATGCCGCCGCCGATGCCTTGGCTGCCAGTGCCGATACCAGTCTGCCGCCGCCAGTCAGCTTCGCCGCGCCCGAACAGGCCAGGCCCGCGCCGTTGCTTAAGGGCGTACGCATTGGCGTAGCGCGCGACAGCGCTTTTGCCTTTCTCTATCAGGCCAACCTCGATTTGCTGCGCGAGCTGGGCGCTGAATTAGCGTTCTTTTCGCCGCTTACAGATGAACAGTTACCGGATATCGACAGCCTGTACCTGCCCGGCGGTTACCCGGAGTTGCACCTGTCCACGCTTGAAGCTAACCAGGCCATGGCCGAGGCAATCCGCGCTCACCATGAGGCAGGCAAACCGATCCACGCCGAGTGCGGTGGCATGCTTTACCTGCTCGACAAACTGACCGACAAACAGGGCGCCAGCGGGCAGATGCTCGGTTTGTTAAACGGCGAGGCGACCCTGCAACCACGCATGACCGCCATGGCCCTGCAACAGGCTGAGCTGCCGGAAGGGCTGCTGCGCGGCCACAGTTTTCACTACTCGGCGCTCAGCAGCGAACTGCAACCGCTTACCCGTGGCGAGTGCCCGAACTACAAGCGCACCAGTGAGGCGGTCTATCGCCAGGGGCGGATGACCGCCTCCTATATTCACTTCTATCTGCCGTCCGATCCGGTTGCCGCTGCCGCGTTGTTTTGTCCCGGTGCGCCGGCATGAGTGAGCAGGCTTTCAGTGCCGAAGAGCGTGCGGCGGTGTACCGCGCCATCGCTGAACGGCGCGATATGCGCCATTTCAGCGGTGGCGAGGTGGCACCCGAGTTGCTCGCGCGCTTGCTCGAAGCTGCGCATCAGGCGCCCAGCGTGGGCATGATGCAGCCCTGGCGATTTATTCGCATCACCCGTCCGGCCTTGCGCGAAGCGATCCACGGCCTGGTAGAGAAGGAGCGCACGCGCACCGCCGAGGCGTTGGGTGAGCGCAGCGATGAATTTATGCGGTTGAAAGTCGAGGGTATACGCGATTGCGCCGAACTGTTGGTGGTGGCCCTGATGGACGGGCGTGAGGCCCATGTGTTTGGCCGCCGCACCTTGCCGGAGATGGACCTAGCCTCCCTGGCCTGCGCGATTCAGAACCTCTGGCTGGCGGCCCGCGCAGAGGGTTTGGGCATGGGCTGGGTGTCGCTGTTCGAGCCCCAAGCCCTGGCGGATCTGCTCAACATGCCGACCGGCAGCAAGCCATTGGCGGTGCTGTGCCTGGGACCGGTGACGGAATTCTATGAGGCGCCGATGCTGGTGCAGCAGGGGTGGGCTGAGCCTCGGCCGCTCAACGAGTTGCTGTTCGAGAATCAGTGGGGCACGCCATGAGCCTGGTGCTGAGTACCTGCGCCGGAGTCGTTCTGGATGCGATTTTTGGCGAACCCAAGGGCTGGCACCCGCTGGTGGCCTTTGGTCGTATGGCCGAGCGTATCGAGCAACGCTTCAATCCGGCGGGCAGCGGTTGGCGCAGCCATGGCGTCAGCGCCTGGTGCCTGGCGGTGTTGCCGCTGACCCTGCTGGCCTGGCTGTTGAGTGAGATCAGCGGGCTGGGTTGGGCGGTGGAGATCATTGCCTTGTATGCCGCCCTGGGTCTGAAAAGCCTGGGCGAGCATGCCATGCCAGTGGCGCAGGCGCTGCGTCTGGGGGATTTGCGCCTGGCCCGCGAGCGGGTTGGCTATATGGTCAGCCGCAATACTGCGCAGCTGGATGCCACGGGTGTGGCCCGCGCGGGTAGCGAATCGGTGCTGGAAAACGGCAGCGACGCGGTGTTCGCCGCGCTGTTCTGGTTTGTCTTGGCTGGCGCACCGGGCGTGGTGCTGTATCGCCTGAGCAATACCCTGGACGCCATGTGGGGCTATCGCAATGAACGCTTTGAGCGCTTCGGCTGGGCCGCGGCGAAGATCGACGATGCACTCAATTATCTGCCTGCGCGGCTGGTCGCCTTGACCTACGCGTTGCTGGGTAAAACCCTGTTGGCGCTGCGTTGCTGGCGCACTCAGGCGCCGCTGTGGGACAGCCCGAATGCTGGCCCCGTGATGGCAGCGGGTGCAGGGGCCTTGGGCGTGAGCCTGGGCGGTGCGGCGGAATATCACGGTGAGGTGCATGTGCGGCCTGATCTGGGTGCGGGGCCGCCGCCCCGGGCGAGGGATATCGAACGGGCAGTCAATCTGGTCTACGGCGGCGTGCTGCTGTGGCTGGCGCTGCTACTGCTGTGGGGGCTGTTTTATGCTTGAACATGGTGGCCGGCTACGCGCAGCCTCGCTGCGTTATGGCATAGCCCTGGCGGAGTGGCTGGATTTGTCCACCGGCATTGCACCCTACGGCTGGCCCTTGCCCGCCATTCCGGCCAGTGCCTGGACACGCTTGCCCGAGCAGCAGGACGGTCTGGAAATCGCTGCGCGTGATTACTACGGCGTCGCCAACCTGCTACCGGTGGCGGGTTCGCAAGCCGCCATTCAGACGCTGCCGCGTCTGCTGCGGCACGTCACTGTGGGCATTGTTTCACCCGCTTATGCCGAGCATGCGGCGGCCTGGCAGCGCGAAGGGCATCGTTTGCTGGAACTCAGCGAAGGAGCCATCGAGCGAGCGCTGGAGCGCATCGATGTGCTGTTGCTGGTCAACCCGAATAACCCCACCGGCCGCTGTATTGAACCTGCGCGTTTGCTGGAGTGGCATCGGCGGTTGGCCGAGCGGGGCGGCTGGCTGGTGGTGGACGAGGCCTTTATCGATTGCGCGCCGGCATTCAGCCTGGCGGCGTTCAGTGAGTTGCCCGGGTTGATCGTGCTGCGCTCGTTTGGCAAATTTTTCGGTTTGGCGGGCATTCGTCTGGGTTTTGTCCTGGCGCAACCGCAGCTGCTGGCGCAACTGGCCGAATTGCTCGGCCCTTGGGCCATCAGCGGACCGAGCCGCGTGGTGGCCACGGCGTTGTTGCAGGACATTGCCGGCCAGCAGGCGCAACGTGAGCGGTTACTCGCCGACGGTGAACGCCTGGCGGCGCTGTTGGCTGCGCATGGGTTCAGCCCCACAGGTGGTTGCGCGTTGTTCCAGTTCTGTTGCACACCGCAGGCTGCCTTGCTGCATGAGTTTCTCGCCCTGCAAGGCATCCTTACCCGCCTGTTTGAAAAGCCGCTGAGCCTGCGGTTTGGTTTGCCACCGGATGAAGCCGGCTGGCAGCGTTTGCAGCAGGCGCTGGCGGTCTTCGCTGGAGAGCTGGCATGAGCACACTGATGGTGCAGGGCACCACCTCCGATGCTGGCAAAAGCACCCTGGTCACCGCACTGTGCCGCTGGCTTAAGCGCCAGGGCGTTAGCGTGGTGCCGTTTAAACCGCAGAATATGGCGCTCAACTCAGCGGTCACCGCCGATGGTGGCGAAATCGGTCGCGCCCAGGCAGTACAGGCCCAGGCCGCCGGGCTGGCGCCGCATACTGACATGAACCCGGTGCTGCTCAAACCCAATAGCGACACCGGCGCCCAAGTGATCATCCACGGCCGCGCCCTGAGCAGCATGGATGCTGTGGCGTACCACGATTACAAAAAGGTGGCGATGCAGGCGGTGCTGCAGTCGCACCAGCGTCTGAGCGCCGCTTATCCGGTGGTGATGGTGGAGGGCGCCGGTTCGCCAGCGGAGATCAACCTGCGCGCCGGCGATATCGCCAATATGGGTTTTGCCGAGGCGGTGGATTGCCCGGTGATTCTGATTGCCGATATCGACAAGGGCGGGGTGTTTGCCCATCTGGTCGGCACCCTGGCATTGCTTTCCGAGAGCGAACAGTCGCGGGTCCAGGGTTTTGTGATCAACCGCTTTCGCGGCGATATCGCCTTGCTGCAACCGGGGCTGGATTGGCTGGAGCAGCGCACCGGCAAACCGGTACTGGGCGTATTGCCTTATCTGATGGATTTCCATCTGGAGGCCGAGGACGCCATTGATATTCGCCAGAGCGCCAAGACGGCCGAGCGGATCAAGGTGGTGGTACCGGTGTTGCCCCGCATCAGCAACCACACCGATTTCGATCCGCTGCGCCTGCATCCGCAGGTTGAGCTGACCTTTGTCGGCCCGGGCCAGGCCATTCCTGCGGCCGACCTGATTATCTTGCCCGGCTCGAAAAGCGTACGCAGCGATCTGGCCTTTCTGCGTGAGCAGGGCTGGCCGGCAGTCCTTAACAAACACTTGCGCTATGGCGGCAAGTTACTGGGTATCTGCGGTGGGCTGCAGATGCTCGGCCATCAGATTGATGATCCGCATGGGCTGGAAGGCGCGGCAGGTTTCAGCCCTGGGTTGGGGCTTCTGGATTTCCACACGGTGCTGGAGCCGGAGAAGCAGCTGCGCAATGTACGCGGCCAGCTGTGTCTGGAAAATGCCCCGGTCAGTGGCTACGAAATTCATGCTGGGGTCAGCTCTGGCCAGGGGTTGAACGCGGCTGTGCGCCTCGATGATGGTCGCAGCGACGGCGCGCTTAGCGCGGATGGCCAGGTGCTCGGCACCTATTTGCACGGCCTGTTTGAAACCCCGGAGGCGTGCAGCGCCTTGCTGCGCTGGGCGGGGCTGCGTGACGTGCAGTCGGTGGATTACCACGCCCTGCGTGAGCGTGATATCGAGCGCCTGGCTGATCTGGTCGAGGCGCATCTGGATACGGCCCGGCTGCGCGAGTTATGTGGAGTAGGTCATGCATGAACTGATTCTCGGCGGTGCCCGCTCTGGCAAAAGTCGTCTCGCCGAGCGTTTGGCGGCCGAATCCGGCCTGGCCGTGACTTATATCGCCACCAGTCAGCCTCTGGATGGTGAGATGAATAGCCGTATTCAACATCACCGCGAACGTCGGCCGGTGCATTGGGGCCTGGTGGAAGAACCGCTGGCTCTGGCCCGAGTGCTGCGCGAACAGGCGGGTGCCGACAAGTGTCTGCTGGTCGATTGCCTGACGCTGTGGCTGACCAACTTGTTAATGCTCGATGATCCGGCGCGCCTGAGCGCCGAGCGCGATGCGTTGCTGGATTGCCTCAGCGACTTGCCGGGGCGGCTACTGCTGGTCAGCAATGAGACCGGCCTGGGCGTGGTGCCGCTGGGCGAGCTGACCCGGCGTTATGTTGATGAGGCCGGCTGGTTGCACCAGGCCCTGGCCGAACGCTGTGAGCGTGTGGTGTTTACCGTGGCGGGTCTGCCGATGGTTCTCAAAGGAGAGGCGCTGTGAGTGAGCAATGGTGGCAGCAAGGCTGTCAGGCGTTGGACAGGCCTGCGCGCAACACCGCCGAGGCGCGGCAGCAGCAGCTGACCAAGCCGGCCGGCTCCCTCGGCCAGCTGGAGCAGCTGGCGATTGAGCTGGCGGCCATGCAAGGCAGCCAGCGGCCGCAGGTCGACCGGCTGTGGATCAGCATTTTTGCCGGTGACCATGGTGTGGTCGCTGAAGGGGTTTCGGCATTCCCCCAAGCCGTCACCGGGCAGATGCTGCGCAACTTCGTCAATGGAGGTGCGGCGATCAGCGTACTGGCCAAACAATTGGGCGCGACGCTTGAGGTGATCGACCTGGGTACCGCGCTGCTGTTGGAACCGCTGCGCGGCGTGCGTCATTTGCATCTCGGTGAAGGTACGCAGAATTTCGTCCAAGGCCCGGCGATGACTGCCGCGCAGTTACTGCAGGCCCTGGCTGCCGGCCAAGCCAGCGTGCAGCGTGCCTGTGAAGCTGGCAGCCAGCTGTTTATCGGCGGCGAGATGGGCATCGGCAATACCACTGCCGCCACAGCCATGGCCTGCCTGCTGCTGGAGTGTCCGGCGCAAGAGTTGGTCGGCCCCGGCACCGGCCTGGATAGCGCGGGTGTGGCGCATAAAGCCAAGGTCATCGAGGCAGCCCTGGCCTTGCATCGCCCGGCGATCAGCGACCCCATCGATATCCTGCAGCGCCTCGGCGGCTTTGAGATTGCGGCGCTGAGCGGCGCTTATCTGGCTTGCGCGCAGCGGGGCATCACTGCACTGGTGGATGGGTTTATCTGCAGCGTGGCCGCGCTCATGGCGGTGCGCCTGAATCCGGCTTGCCGCGACTGGCTGTTGTTTGCTCACAGCGGCGCCGAGCCCGGCCATCAGCGGGTGCTCAAGGCGCTGCAGGCCGAGCCGCTGCTTGATCTGGGCCTGCGTCTGGGCGAGGGCAGTGGCGCGGCTTTGGTGGTGCCACTGCTGCAACTGGCCTGCAGCCTGCACAACGACATGGCCACCTTTGCCGAGGCGGCGGTAGCCGAGCGTCCGCTATGACGGTCTATCTGGAACTGCTGCGTCACGGTGAAACCGAACTGGGCGGCGGCCTGCGCGGTAGCCTCGACGATGCCCTGACCGAAACCGGTTGGGCGCAGCTGCGCACGGCAGTGGCTGACGGCAGCCGCTGGGATCGCTTGATCAGCTCGCCTTTGCAGCGCTGCGCGCGTTTTGCCGAAGAGCTGGCCGCGCAGCATGGCGTGCCACTCAGTCTGGAGCCTGATCTGCAGGAACTGCATTTCGGCGCTTGGGAAGGGCGCAGTACCGCCGAGCTGATGCAGACCAACGCAGAAGAGTTGGGCCGTTTCTGGAACGATCCCTATGGTTTCACCCCGCCCGAAGGCGAGACCTTGCTGGCCTTTGAGGCGCGGATACTGGGTGCCTTGCAACGCTTGCAGGCCCGGTATGCCGGCGAGCGCTTGTTGCTGGTCACCCATGGCGGGGTGATTCGCCTGCTGCTGGCGCGTGCCCGTGGCTTGCCGCGCAATGATCTGCTGCAGGTTGCTGTGGGTCATGCCGAGCGCTATCAACTGTGCCTGGATGAACAAGGTGAGCTGTGGGAGCGCGCATGACGCCTTGGTGGATTGCCCTGCAGTTCCTTACCCGTTTGCCCGTGACCCTGGCCGGCATGCCGACGCCTAAGCAGGTCGGTCGCTCGCTGTTGTTCTATCCGCTGGTGGGGCTGTTGATCGGCCTGTTGTTGCTCGCTGCGCAACACTTGCTGGGCGATAGCGCGGTGCTGCTGCAGGCGGCGTTGTTGCTGGCGCTGTGGGTGGGTATCAGCGGCGGCTTGCACCTGGATGGCCTGGCCGACAGTGCCGATGCCTGGGTCGGTGGTTTTGGCGATAAGCAGCGCACCCTGGCGATCATGAAAGACCCTCGCAGCGGACCGATCGCAGTGGTGGTGCTGGTGCTGCTGTTGCTGCTCAAGTTCGCCGCGCTGGTGGCCTTGCTGGAGAGCGGCGCCGGATTGCTGTTGCTACTGGTGCCTTGGCTGGCGCGTTGTCTATTGCCGCTGCTATTTATGACCACACCCTATGTGCGCGCCGGCGGCCTCGGTCAGGCCTTGGCCGAACACCTTCCGCGCCGGCAACTGCCCTGGGTGTTGGTTGCCAATGTGCTGGCCATGTTGCTGTTTGGATGGTCGGCTTTGCTCGCCTTGCTGGTGGCCGGGGGCGTATTTATCTTGCTGCGCAGCTTGATGCTCAAGCGTTTGGATGGCACCACCGGTGATACCGCTGGAGCTCTGCTGGAAATCGCCGAGTGCGCGGTGGTTGTGGCGTTAGCCTGCTAGCGTGTAAGGACAGCAAGACACAGCAGGGATGGACATGGGGCGTAGGTTGCTTTACTCGACGCTGGCGACGGCACTGCTTGGGATCGTGCCCTGTGTGGATACCATTCAGGCCGAGGAGCTGGTATGGGGCGTTGTACCGATACCCGGCGCCTTCAATGTGCGTGACGGTGAGGTGATTGATGGCGTGCTGTACGAGGTCATGCAACTGCTGGCCGCCCGTCTACCCGAGTTGCAGATGCGTTTTGAGGTTTTACCCATGGCTCGGGTTGAACAACGCATGAGCGAGCAGGGTGAACTGTGCAGCAGTGGCCAGCTGCAGAGCCCCGAACGCGACCAGTTGGGTTACTTCGTACCCTATGTGGCGAGCACACCGATCCATGTGCTGGTACGCAGGCAAACCCTGGATCAACTGCTGATCGAAGACGGTCAGGTCAGCCTTGACTGGCTATTCGGTAATCCTTATTTGCGAGGGGCTCTGGCCAAGAGTCGCGTCTATCCCGCGCCGATTCGTGATCGCCTACTTAAAGCGCACGCCGAAGGCCGCATCCCTGAGCTAGGCGGTAGCCTGGCCGGCGAGAATTTGCTGCTGATGGTCAGCCATCACCGTCTGGATTATGTCTTCGATTACCCCGTGATCTACACCGAGGTAATGCGCCATTTCAGTCTCAGTGATGCGCTGGTCAGCTTACCGCTGCGCGAGAACGCTGAACTGGTGACGGTGGGCATCTATTGCTCGCGCACACCATGGGGCGCGCAGATGGCTCGGCGTCTCGATCAGGCGATTCGCGAGGTTTCCGCCGCGCCCGCCAGCACCCTGGCGATTTACCAGCGTTGGCTGCCGCCTGAGGTGTACAGCCATTACCACGATGCGTTGCTGCAGTTTTTTGCTCAGCGCGCCAGCGACGCGCCGCTGCGGTTCGATTAGCCGATGGTCGGCTTGTCGGCATGGTCAATTCAGCGTGCAATCTGTAACACCGGATTGCCGAGCAGCTGTAGCTGTTGCCAGCGCGGGTAGGGGTATATACCTGCGTCATCTTGCCGATTTATCGAGAGCGGGCCAGGCCCCGCATAGGACACCGTATGACTTCGTTATGGCGCACCAGTGGCTGGTTAATGCTGGGCGCATCGCTGGTGCTGGCGCTGTCACTGGGTATTCGCCATGGGTTTGGCTTGTTCCTGCCGCCGATGAGCGCCGAGTTCGGTTGGGGGCGTGAGGTGTTCGCCTTCGCCATCGCTTTGCAGAACCTGATATGGGGCTTGACCCAGCCCTTTACCGGCGCCCTGGCTGACCGCTTCGGCGCCAAGCGCACGGTGATTGTCGGCGGCATTTTGTATGCCATTGGCCTCGGTTGCATGGGCCTGGCCGACTCGCCTCTAAGCCTGTCGCTGAGCGCCGGGTTGCTGATCGGTATTGGTTTGTCCGGCACTTCGTTCTCGGTGATTCTCGGTGCAGTGGGTCGCGCCGTACCGATGGAAAAACGCAGCATGGCCATGGGCATCGCGGCGGCAGCGGGCTCCTTTGGCCAGTTCGTCATGCTTCCTGGCACCCTGGGCCTGCTTAGCTGGCTCGGTTGGTCGGTAGCGCTGATGGCGCTGGGCCTGTTGGTGGCCCTGATCATACCGCTGGCAGCCATGCTCAAGGACACGCCACTGCCGCTCACCGGCCAAGAGCAAACCCTGGGCGAGGCCTTGCGCGAGGCCTGCAGCCATTCCGGCTTCTGGCTGTTGGCGCTGGGCTTTTTCGTCTGCGGTTTTCAGGTGGTGTTTATCGGCGTGCATTTGCCGGCTTATCTGGTCGATCAGCATCTGCCCGCGCTGGTCGGCACCACAGTGCTGGCGCTGGTCGGTTTGTTCAATATCTTTGGCACTTACATTGCCGGTTGGCTGGGCGGGCGGATGTCCAAGCCGCGCCTGCTTAGTGCGCTGTATCTGGCCCGCGCGGTGGTGATCGTGGCGTTTATTGTGACGCCGCTGACGGTGTGGAGCGCCTACGCCTTTGGTGTGGCCATGGGCTTGCTGTGGTTGTCGACGGTGCCGTTGACCAATGGCACGGTGGCGACGATGTTTGGCGTACGCAACCTGTCGATGCTCGGTGGTATTGTGTTTCTGTTCCACCAGCTGGGGGCGTTTCTCGGCGGTTGGATGGGCGGCTATCTGTATGACCACACCGGCAGTTATGATCTGGTCTGGCAGATTGCCGTGCTGCTGAGTTTGCTGGCCGCCGCACTCAACTGGCCAGTACGTGAGTTGCCCGTGGCGCGCTTGCAACAACAGGAGGCGAATGCATGAACACCGATTACGGTTGGAATACCGCGCTGGTGATGGGCGGCATGTTGGCTTTGGGCCTGGCCTGGTGGGGTTGGTTACAAAGTGGTCTGGCTTTTCTGCAGCTGGGTTTGGGTGTGTGTTAAAGCAATTACGGCGTCGTGAAAGGGGTTCAAAGTGATTCGGATGTGGCGTTTTACCCTGCTGGTTGTCGCTTTGCTGAGTACCTGGGTTATCCCTGCGCAGGCTGATGAGTGCCCGGTGTTACTGCAAGGCGAAGTACAGAAGTTGCGCAGCGAGGAACGTATAGATCTGTGTGCCCAGTTTGCCGGTAAACCGCTGGTGGTGGTCAATACCGCCAGCTTCTGCGGGTTTACGCCGCAGTTCAAAGGCCTTGAAGCGCTGTATCAACGCTACAAAGCCCAAGGCTTACAGGTATTTGGCGTGCCTTCTGATGATTTTCGTCAGGAATCAGACAACAGCGAAGAAACGGCGAAAGTCTGTTACGTCAATTACGGCGTGACTTTCCCCATGAGTGAAACTCAACGTGTGACAGGCAGTGAGGCGCTGCCGCTGTTCAAAGAGTTGGCCGCACAAAGCCAAGCACCACGCTGGAATTTTTCCAAGTATGTGATTGATGCTAAGGGCAAGGTGATCGCCAGCTTCCCCAGCAGCACCACGCCGGATGATCCGGCATTCCTGGCCGCCGTCGAGCAGGCCATGGCTTCGCAGCGCTGATACTCAGATGGGTGAGTGCCTCACCCATCTGGGCGATAGTCCACACCGCAGCACCTCCTTAAAGTTGTGAGTACGCCGGACGCAGTTCTCCCGGCGTGCCAACAAGAAAAATAAGGAGGCACCCATGCGTCGCGTTATTACTTCTGCTCTAGCTGTATGCGCCCTGGTCGGCGCGGTTGAGGCTCAGGCCAACTACACCAAGACCAAATACCCAATCGTGCTGGTGCACGGGGTGACCGGCTTTGACACCATCGGCGGTCTGATCAACTACTTCCACACCATCCCCTGGAACCTTGAACGCGATGGCGCCAAGGTCTATGTGGCCAGTGTTTCTGCGCTCAATGACAGTGAGCAACGTGGCGCCTCTCTGGCGCAGCAGATTGTGCCGTGGGCCAGCGCCAATGGCGGCAAAGTCAACCTGATTGGTCATAGCCAGGGGTCGCCAACCTCGCGCGTGGCCGCTTCGTTACGTCCGGATCTGGTGGCGTCGGTGACCTCGGTCAATGGCGTTAACAAAGGCTCGAAAGTGGCCGACGTGCTGCGCGGTGTGATCCCGGCGAACAGCGCCATCGAAGGCGGGGCCAATGGCCTGGCCAACGCCATCGGTTCGTTGATCAACCTGCTGTCGGGTAACAACAACCCGCAGAACGGCTTGGCGGCCCTGAAGACGCTCACCACCGCAGGCACCACGGCACTCAATGGCCGTCACCCATGGGGCGTGAACAGCAGCAGCTACTGCGCCAAGTCCACCGAAGTGCACAACGTGCGCGGGCACAACATTCGTTACTACTCATGGACCGGTAATACCCCGTACACCAACGTCTTTGATGCGGTTGATCCGTTTCTGGCCATCACCGGCCTGGCGTTTGGCAGCGAGAAGAACGACGGCCTGGTTGGCGTCTGTTCAACTTACCTGGGGCAGGTCATTGGTGATGGTTACAACATGAACCATGTGGATGCGATCAATCACCTGTTCGGCGTACGTGGCTGGACCGATCCAGTTTCGCTGTACCGCCAACATGCCAACCGCCTGAAAAGCAAAGGCGTCTGACCGTCACCTCAGCGGGCTGCGTCCTGCAGCCCGCATTCTGGAGGTCATATGGCCATGTCGTTACGATCAACGGTTCCTCTTTTACTCCTGGCCGGCAGCGTTGCCGGCTTTACGTTGTATTGGCAGTGGCCAGATGCTGCCTCACCCGGTGCGACGGCTATGCCGGTCACTGCTTCGGCGCCTTTAGCTGTTGTCACCCCCTCTCAGTTACCCCTCGTTAAATCAGAGCGCTCAGTCCCTCGTGCGCCGACCAGCCTGCCGGGTTTGCAGGACACGGAGGTGGATGGTGAACTCAAGGCGGACAGCGCCGGCAATCTGCAGCTGAACCTGGCGCTGCGCGATTATCTGGATTACTTCCTTAGTGCCGCGGATCAGGCTGGGTTGGAAACGGTGGTCGAAGCAATGCTGGCCGACGCCCGCGGGCGTTTGCCGGAGCCTGCCCTCGGCCAGTTTATTGGCCTGCTCGGCGACTACATGGATTACAAACGCGCCAGCCTGGCGTTACTGCAACAGCCCTTGAGCACGGCCCAGCAAAGCACCCCAGATGGCCAACTTGTTGCGTTGCAGCGGGCTTTTGAACAGCTTGCCGAGTTACGCCGGGCGCATTTTTCCAGTGCCGCTGCCGAGGCCCTGTTTGGTGCGGAAGAGGCTTATGGCCGCTACACCCTGGATAATCTGGCCTTGATGGCCCGTACTGATCTCAGTGAGCACGCCAAGGCTCAGGCGCAAGAGCGTCTGCGTGCGCAGCTACCCGAGGCCATGCGCGCCAGTGAGGAGCGCCAGGCGCAGGCGCAAGCACTACAAGTTCAGACCGACAAGCTCTGGCAAGACGGCGCCAGTGAAGAGCAGGTGCGCCAGCTGCTTGCCTTGACCTATGATCCGCCCACGGTCGAGCGTGTACTCGACGAACAGCGCAATGAGCGCGCCTGGCAACAGCGTTATGCCACCTACCAGCAGGAACTTGCCGCATTGCAGGCCAATGGCCTCAGTGCTACGGATCAGCAGCAGGAGCAGCAACGGTTACGTCAGCGCCTGTTCAGCGCCGAAGATCAGCACCGGGTGGAAACCTATGACGCCATCGCCGCCAAGCAGCAGGAAAATCAATCCCCCGAGTTGTAAGGCATGAGCCTGGAGCGTCAGGAGTCGCTGCTGTTGGCCCAGCAGCGGCGTGGTTACCGGCGGCTGCGCTTTACTGGTGTTCTGGAGGATGAGTTTCTCGACCATCGGGTGCTGCGTATTCGCCGCCGCCTGCTGCTGATCATCAGTACGGCAGTCATCTTCCAACTGGTCTACACCGCCCTTGACCTGGTGTTACTGCCCCTCAACGCCAGCCTGGCAACTCTGCCCATGCGGCTGTTGGGGATGTGCGGTGCGCTGTTGGCCTTCTTCTACTGTCGCCGCCCGCATACGCCACCGCAAAGCGCCTTGTTGGCCTATGTGGCGGCCTATGCACTCAATGGCGCTTCGGTTGCGGTGATTATTCACCTGTGTTGGAGCCAGGGTGTGGCCATGCCCTATGACGGGCTGTTTCTGGTGCTGCTGTTTGGCTATGTGCTGTTGGGGGTTTCGTTTCGTGCGGTGAGCCTGGCGTCCTGGGGCGTCTGCGGGTTGTTCCTGTGGCTGGGGTGGGTTGTCACGGGTGGAAGCGTGGCATTGGGTTACCAGGGGTTGTTTCTGTTTTGCGCCAACCTGATCGGCAGTGTCGGCGCGTACCTGCAAGAGCATGGCCAGCGCGGTGCTTGGCTTAATCTGCGATTGCTCGATCTGGCGAGGCAGCGTGCGGAAGCGGACGACGCGCGTAAGCTGCGCCTGCTGGCAGCGGCCAGCCATGACCTGCGCCAGCCCCTCAACGCGATGGGCCTGTATGCCCAGCACTTGCTGGAACAAAATCAGGATCCCAACGTACACCGCATCAGCAGCCGCCTGGCGATTGCTGTGGAGCAGCTCAGTCGACTGCTGCAGTCGCTGTTTGATTACACCCGTCTGACCTTGCCCGGCGGCGTGCAGGCCAAACCGGAGGTGTTTGCCTTGCGTCCCTTGCTGGTGCGCCTGAGTGGTGAAAGCCGCGCCGAGGCCGATGCTCAGGGTGTCGAGCTGCAGCTGCAATGCGCGGAGCTCTGGGTGCGCAGTGATCCGCTGCTGCTCGAGCGCGTGCTACGCAATTTGCTGAGCAACGCCTTGCGGCATGCCCAGGCGCGGCAAGTCTGGCTGCATGTCCGTGTCGAGCAGGGCGTAGTGCAGCTGGAGGTCGGTGACGACGGCCAGGGCCTGAGTGAAGAAGAACAGAGTCAGGTCTTTGAAGAGTTCCGCCAGCTGGATAACCCTGGGCGTAATGCCGAACGTGGCCTGGGTCTGGGTCTGGCCATCGTTCAGCAACTGGCGCAGTTGCTAGGGCATCCGCTGCGGCTGGATTCAAGCCCTGGCGGCGGAGCGCGTTTTATCCTGCAACTGTCGCAAGCTGAAGCCGGTGAGTGGCAGCCACCTGCAGCCGTTGCCGCAGCATTGAGCGGGCGGGTGTTATTACTGGAAGACGACGCCGCAGGGCGTGAAGCCCTGTCCGGTTTGTTGCAGCGCTGGGGCTGTGATGTCTGGGCCTGCGCCAACCCCGCAGAGGCCATGCAGTGTTTGCGTGAGGCGCAGCCGCAGGTGCTGATTAGCGACTACCGCCTGGCCGCTACCGAGGACGGCTTGCGCGTGATCGAGCGGTTACGTGAAGAAGCCGGACGCATGCTCCCAGCGTTGCTGATTACTGCCGATGTCAGCGCTGACCTGCAAGAGCGCTGCACCCGTGCCCATGTCACTTTGCTCGGTAAGCCGCTGTTGCCAGCCCGTTTGCGCCAAGCGCTGGCAGTGCTGTTGCCCGCAGAGCTCAGAGCCAGCCCCGTTGCCGCGCCGCACTGACACAGGCTGTTCGGGTGTGCACAGAAAATTCCTGGAACAGTGATTTCAGGTGGGTTTTCACCGTGTCCTCGGAGACCCCCAACTGACGGCTGATCGACTTATTTGGCAAGCCTTCGGCGAGTAGCTGGAGGATTTCCATCTGCCGGGGTGTGAGCTGCGGTTTGTCGCCCGTTTGCGGTGCGGGCAGGGTTTCACCCAGCAGTACGCGGGTTACTGCCTGACGCAGTTCATCGCTATTGGCACTTTTCGGAATAAAGCCCAGCGCACCGGCGGCTAAGGCTGCTTGAGCATCCAGGTTCGAATCGCTGGCGCTGAGGATTGCCACCGGGGTCATGCGGCCTTGTTGTTGCCAACGCTGCAGCAACTCCAGGCCCGGCAGGTCGGGCAAGCGCAGGTCAAGCAGAATCAGGTCGAAGGTGGTGTGTTGCAGGCAGGCTTCGGCGGCGGCAGCGGATTCGGCGGTGCGAATGTGCAGGTCGGCGCAGAGTGGGCCGAGGGCCAGGCTGAGGCCATCAAGAAAAATACGGTGGTCGTCCACCAGGAGCAGGCTGAGCTGTTCGGGCAGGGCAGTGCAGAGTGTGGTCATCAGGGCTGTCTCAGGCGGCTTCATGGCCTGCCATCCATGGCGGCCACCCGCGGGCAGTCGCTACGCGACGTTAGAACGGTTCCAGACCATTCTTCTTATTGTTGTATGCGCCGCGCGAGTGTAACCCAAACTGCAGGGTGATTTAGAAGCGGTACGTCACCTGAGCGCCCAGGCCGTGAGCGGTGTTTTTGTAGGTGGCGCTGTAGTCGTCGCGCTCAATATGTGCGTCGTCTTCCATCAGGTAGGAGTAGGCCAGGTCGATGGTCACGTCATCATTCGGGCTCCAGGCTGTGCCCAGGCTGACGATGGTGCGATCGCCAGTAGGAATGCGCGGCGAACGGTCGGTGTTGTTGGTGGGGGATTGGTCCACGGCCAGGCCGGCGCGCAGGGTCCACTGCGGGTTCAGCTTGTAGGCAGCACCAACGGCGTGAGCCCAGGTGTCGTGCCAGTTCTGCGGTTCGCTGATGCTGCTGAGCTTGCCCGCCAACAAGCCACCGACGCCTTTGTTATTTGCGCGAATTTCTTCCAGACGGCTCCAGCGCGTCCAGGTGCTGCCGGCGTAGAGGGTCCAGTCGGCATTCAGTTCATGGGTGACGGAGACATCCACCGACTCCGGAGTGGTCAGCTCCAGTGACGCATCGTAGGTGCCAGCCGAAGTTGCAATAACGCCTGGGCCAGAGACTGTGGTGTCACCCTTCAGGCGGTAGTCCACTTTGGAGTGGTAGGTCAGGCCGAAGCGGGTTTGTGGGGTGATTTCAAACAGTACGCCGAGGTTGTAGCCCAGCGCGGTGTCATCGCCCTTGATTTCGACCTTGCCGTCACCGCCGGCGAACGGGTTTTCGATGGCCGAAGTCAGCTCGCCGTCGATGCGGTTGATGGTTGGGCCGAAGCCGATCGACAGTTGCTCGTTGAAGCGATAGCTCAGGGTCGGCTGCAGGGTAATCACCCGCACTTCACTACGGTCGCCGTGATAGCGGCCCTGGAAGCTGCGCTCATAGTCGGTCACCAGGCCGAACGGCACATACAGGCCCAGGCCGAAGCTCCAGTTGTCGTCCAGCGGTTTGACGTAATAGCCCATGGGCGCGCCGATAAACGGAACCATGTCGCCGTCATTGCTGCCGCGGGCAGAACCGCTGGTGTTGTCGATATCGGTTTTAGCGTGGATCAGGGCAATGCCGCCGCTGACTTGTTCGCGCTTTATGCGGGCCATGCCAGCGGGGTTGCCGAATACGGTGCTGGCATCATCGGCAGACGACGAGCGACCTGCGAAAGCGGTGCCCATGCTGCTGACGCTTTGTTCATTGATGGCAAAGCCACCGGCAACGCTTTGACTGGCAGCAGAAATGAAGGCAATTGACAGGCAGGTCTTGACGACTCTTTTAGGCACGGAGGACTCCTAGGGTTTAGCGGGGGGCGGAAACTAGCAACTTTCCATGACCCTTGCCAAGCCTTTGAAGTTCCCGAGATAGAGCGGTTTTATGCCTTTATCATGACGCTATTTTCTGCTAATCGCGTGGATGTTGTCAGACAATCTGCTAGCCCGTTAGGCTTCAAGCCACTTGGCTGAGGCTGCCGATGCAGCGTTGCCAGGCTGCGATAAAGTCTTTGGTGCGACCGTGCGGTTTGAACACTCGGCGCCAAACGTGCGCCATACCCAGCAGATCATCAGCGGCTGGCAGCTCGCGGTGCTCAGCTTCGATCAGCATCCATGCAATCGCTGTGGCATAACGCAGGTTAACGGTCAGTTCCAAGTGCGGTGCAGCGAGGAAGGCATGCTGGCTGGCGAGGCCGCGTACTTGGCTGGCGAGGTCCGGATCCAACGCCAGGTGCTGATCCCAGAGCTGTTGATGGCGCAGCGCGGCGATCCGGTAGAGGCCGTGGCCGTGTTTGTCATCAAGGGCGGAGCCGAGCCCGGATTGGCTGGCGGCGGCTCCGAGCAACAAGGCCTCGGCGGCGGTGGAGTGGCGGCCCAGATAGAGCAGGGTAGGGCGGATGACGTACTGGCTTAACTCGCAGGCGGCAATTCCCATATAGCCCTCGGCGAAAGGTGACCGATGGGGCCGGGGCGCTGGCAGCTTCGACTTATTCTGATAAAGGCCCCACCGGGAGCGAGGTTAGCCGCTCAAGTTGAAGTGTAGTGCGACCTTTTTACTGTAAAGGGCTGTTTTTAAATTGTTTTCGGCTTTCGGTTATTGCCTATATTCCAGTTGGTGCTTAAGCACGGCTGGCGAGCATGAGTCGCGCGGCCAGCCTGCCTGAACTGAAATCAGTCGCCAGTGGCTACTGGGCGAGCAGGGTCAGTGATCCATTCGCTCCAGGAGCCGGCATACAGCGGCGCCAGCGGGTAGCCGGCGAGGCACAGGGCAAACAGGTTATGGCAGGCTGTCACACCGGAGCCGCAGTAGGCCACCAGTTCACTGGCCTGGCGCTCACCGAGTTGTGATGCAAAGCGCTGGCTTAGCTGCTCTGCGCTGAGGAAGTGGCCGTCGCTGTCGAGGTTGTCCGTGAACGCCGCGCACTGCGCGCCGGGGATATGCCCCGCGATCGGGTCGATCGGTTCGACTTCGCCCCTGAAGCGCGGCAGGCCACGCGCATCCAGCAGTGTCATTTGCTGATCTCCCAAGCGCTGCTGCAGTTGGGCGGCGCTGACCACCAAGTGGGCGTCCGCTTTGCCATTGAATGCCCCTGGCGTTGGCGTAGCTAGGTTCTGAGTCAAGGCGCCGCCTGCTTCGCGCCAGGCTTTGAGGCCGCCATCAAGCAGGTAAACGCCCTCACGTTTGCCTAACCACACCAGCAGCCACCAGGCACGTGCCGCAAAGGCGCCCGGACCGTCGTCGTACAGCACCACTTCGCTGTGATTGTTCAGGCCCCATTCGCGCAGGCGCTGCAGCAGTTGCGCCGGTTCTGGCAGGGGATGACGGCCGGTGATGCCTTTATGGATCTGCCCGGATAGATCACGCTCTAGATCGGCAAACTGCGCGCCGGGAATATGCCCTTCGGTGTAGCTACGCTGGCCGTAGGCGAGATCATCCAAGGCAAAACGGCAATCGAGAATCAGCAGGTCGGGCTCATCAAGGCGTTGCTGCAGCTGGGCGGCACTGATCAGTTGGGCGAGGGGCATACAGTCATCCTGTGGGTAAATAAGAACCTGCTCACGATCTGCTGCGCGTCGGCCCTGCGGCGTTAAAAACAGGCTCGGAATGCTCATGTACAAAAGTACACTCCGCTTCCTCGCCTGTTTTTGCCTTGCATGACTCTAGCTCGCGAGATCCTGAACAGATTCTAGGGCAGGCGGCATCATAAACCCTGGCGTTGGGCTGTCGAGACCGCATGCGCAGAAGAATTTCTGCCGACAGGGCGCTGCATCTTTGGTGGTTTATGGGCATGCTGCATGCCCGTTTTAGCTGACCCAGGTTGCTGCGACCCATGAAGCGTTTTGTACTGCTCGATACCGCCCCGATTCCTGATGGCTCAGGTGCCTTATGCCTGTTCGAGTACGGCGAGGATTTCGTGATCAAGATTGCCGGCGGCGATGGCGGCCAATTGATGAACACGCGCATGCATGGTTCTGAAGATGCCCTGGCGGCGATCCCCTGCAAGAAGGTCGCCGGTCGGCCGGATTCGCGTGTGCTGATCGGTGGCCTGGGCATGGGTTTTACCCTGGCCGCCGCGTTGCAGAATCTGGGCAAGAGCGCCGAAGTGGAAGTGGCTGAGTTGGTTCCGGGCGTGGTGGAGTGGAACCGTGGCCCACTGGGTGCTAAGGCCGGCTATCCAATCCTTGACCCGCGTACCCGGGTGATTCAGGACGACGTGGCTAATTGCCTAAAGAACGCTGATCAGCGTTATGACGCGATCATGCTGGATGTCGACAACGGCCCAGAAGGCCTGACTCAAAAGCGCAATAGCTGGCTGTATTCGGCCCAGGGCCTGCAGCGTTGTTACCAGGCCTTACGACCCAAAGGGGTGCTGGCAGTGTGGTCGGCCAGTGCCGATCGGGTTTTTAGCGATAAGGTGCGCAAGGCCGGTTTCAAGGTCGAAGAAGTGCAGGTTTATGCCCATGGCAACAAGGGCACCCGGCATACCATCTGGATTGCCAGCAAGTAGTGGTAGCCACCACTGAGCGCAGCCAGGCGCTCAGTGGTGTTTGGATCAGCCAAGCAACTCGGCAAAGCCTTTGTCGGCATCCAGAACAGCGGGCAGTTCATCCAACAGACTTGGCACATCCAGCCCTTCGAATAGCGGGCCTTGCAGCGTGTCCACCGCTTTGGACATGGCGCCCGGGTGTTCGCGCAGCGCCTCGGCAATCGATACAGCCTGAGCCAGCACGCGCGGCAAGGGCATGTCTACCGGTGCTTGGAAAGGGCGGCTCTGGTAGGCGATGGCATGCTGGATCAGTTCCGGCAGCTGCCAGCGCCGAGCCAGTTCAGCGCCCACCTCAGGGAAGCCGAAGCCCAGTTGCAGAGTTTCCAACGCCACCCGCTGGGCTGCTCCCACATCCTTGCCGTTCTGGTTAAGACGTTCTGCCAGCTCAGGCACACCGGTCTGGATCAGCAGTTCCCCGATGTTGTGCATCATTCCGCAGGTAAAGGCGATTTCAACGGCGACACCCCGGGTTTTGGCCAGCAATCGACTGATACTGGCGACTTGGAAGCTGTGTGCCCAGAAACCTTTGAGGTCGAAACCCGGCGGCGCTTGGAAGGCACCCGTTACCGCCGATGCCAGCACCAGGGTGCGCAAGGTATTGAAGCCAAGTCGCATGGCCGCATCCTCAACGCTGGCGGACTCGCGTGCGCCGCGAAAGCGGGCGGAGTTGGCCAAACGCAGCACCTTGGCGGCAATCACGGGGTCGAGGGAGATGTTGCGGGCGATGCTGTCGAGGCTGGTGTGGGGGTTATCAAACTGCTGGATCAGATCCTGAGCGACTTTGGGAATGCAGGGCAAGCTGTGAACTTGAGAAAATAGGGCGTTTATATCCATGACAAAAGCCTGCAGAGAAGGTGGGAATTATCACGATAGCAGTGATTTAAGCAGGCAAAAGTTCGGCATACGGCGGACGCTGATTTAGATCAGTAAAACAGTCTTCGTACAGGCTGGGCTGGGTTTTTTGGCAGGTTTTTTTTGCGCAAACGGGCCCGCACTGAGCTGTTATGCAGCTTGGATGCGGGCCCATCAGGGCTAGCGGATTTTCAGCTTGCCGATCCGGTCATTATCCAGGCTGCCGAAGTACAGATAATCACCCACCGGCTTGACCGAGGTGATCATGCGCAGGTGGGTGCCGCTGGTGTCGTGCAGGCTCTGGGTGATTTCGCCTTGTTCATTGAGGGCGATGGCAAAGCCGTAAGGCACGGCCTTGGGCCAGAAGGCGCGCGGCAGTTTAGCCAGCTGCGATTTTGCCCAGGGCGAGCGGTGCAGCATGTCGGCATCGGCTTTGCGCGGAGTTGGCAGGGCTACCCAGAAGGTACCGTTACGGTCGCCTTGCAGGTTGTCCGGCAGGCCCGGCAGATTGTCGATAAAGATGTCGTGGGTGCCAGCCTTTTCGCCGCTCAGCCAGTAACGGGTGATGCGGTAGCGGTAGGTTTCGTTAACCAGCACGAAGTCTTCATTGGCCGACAGCGCCACGCCGTTGGCGAAGTACAGGTCCTTGAGCAGCACCTTGGTTTCACCGCTAGCCGGGTTGTAGCTGAGAAGGCGGCCATGGGGGCGGGCTTCGAGCAGGTCGAGCAGATAGTCGGGCTGTTCGAAACGCTGGCTGGCATCGCTGAAATAGATGGTGCCGTCGCGGGCGATATCCAGATCGTCGGTGAACTTGAAGGCTACGCCTTCGGCTTCGGTGGTCAGTACCTTGATCTGGCCCTGGGCGTCGATACTCAGCAAGCCCTTGTAAGCGTCGGCGACGATCAGGTTGCCGGCGGCGTCAAAGTCCATGCCCAGCGGGCGGCCTTTGGTGTCGACGAAGGTTTCCACGCTGCCATCGGCTTTGATGCGCACGATCTTGCCGTCATGCAGGCCGGTATACACCAGGCCTTGAGCATCTACGGCGGTGTCTTCCGGGCCATGCACCTGGCCACGGCCGAGCAGTTCGGCCTTCATCAGCGTGTCGTTGGGCTCCAGTACGCCGGTCATCGGCGGGATAGCCGGGGCTTCCCAGGCCAGCGGATCAATCGGGCTAGGCGTGACGGCGAGGTAGATCGCCGCCGCCGCAATCAAGGCCACAAGCAGGCCAAGCAGTTTCTTCATTTTTTTATTCCCTGTGATGAAGGTAAGCAAATGCAAGCGCCGGCCAGATTACAGGGTTCATTCGCATCTGTGATGCCCGGGGGTAAATGGCCGGCAAATGCCCGGCACAGTGCCTGGGCATATATACTGCGCGGCATTCTTGATGGGAGAGCTGTGTGGCGATTGATATTCAGTGGATTGGTGATGACGCCAGCCTGGCGCAGCATTGTGCAACCTGGCGCACGCTGGCGTTTGTGGCGGTCGATACCGAGTTTATGCGGGTCGACACCTTTTACCCGATTGCCGGCCTGCTGCAGGTCAGCGAGGGCGAGCGGGCGTACCTGATCGATCCACTGCTGATCAGCGACTGGGCGCCCTTTGCCGATCTGTTGCAGGACCCTGCCGTGGTCAAGGTGCTGCATGCCTGCAGCGAGGACCTGGAAGTCTTTCTGCGCCTGACCGGCAGCCTGCCTACGCCGCTGTTCGATACCCAATTGGCCGCCGGCTACCTCAACCTGGGTTTCTCCATGGGCTATTCGCGCCTGGTGCAGGCGGTGCTGAATATCGAACTGCCCAAGGGCGAGACCCGCTCCGACTGGCTGCAGCGGCCGTTGTCGGCCACTCAGGTCAGCTATGCGGCCGAAGACGTGCTGCACCTCGCCGAGGTGTATGCGCAGCTCAAGGCGCAGCTGTCTGCCGAGAAATACGCCTGGGTGCTGGAAGACGGCGCCGAGCTGGTCAGCAACCTCAAACGCGAAGTCGATCCCGAGCTGGCCTACCGCGAAGCCAAGCTGGCCTGGAAACTCAACCGGCAACAGCTTGCGGTGTTGAAAGCGCTGTGCACCTGGCGTGAAGAGCAGGCGCGCAAACGCAACCAGCCGCGTAACCGGATTATCCGTGAGCATTCGTTGTGGCCACTGGCGCGCACCCAGCCGGATAACCTGGTGGCGCTGGCGCGGATCGAGGACATGCACCCGAAAACTGTGCGTCAGGACGGCGACTTTATTCTGCAATTGATCCAGCAAGCCGCCGCAACCCCGCCTGAGACGTGGCCCGAAGCGTTGCCTGAGCCCTTGCCGCTTGAGGCCGCGTCGCTGCTGAAAAAGCTGCGTGCCATTGGTCAACGTGAAGGCGAGCGCCTGAACATCGCCCCGGAGCTGATGCTGCGCAAGAAAACCCTCGAAGCCTTGCTGAAAACCGGCTATCCCAAAGGGCCTTATCAGCTGCCGGAGTCGCTGCGCGGCTGGCGGCGTGAATTGATGGGCCAGGCGCTGCTGGATTGCCTGGCTGCAACCGGAGAGTCCGCGTGAAACGTATCTGCTCAATCTATAAAAGCCCGCGCAAGAATGAGATGTACCTCTATGTGCTGCGCAGCGATGGCCTCAAGCGCGTGCCGGAAAACCTGCTGCTGGCTTTCGGCCCTCCAGCCCTGGCCTTCGAGATGGTGCTGACGCCCGAGCGCGTTCTGGCTCGCGAAGACATCCACAAGGTGCTGGCCAACCTCGACGAGCAGGGCTACCACCTGCAGATGCCACCGCCGGAAGACGAGTACATCGAACACTTGCCGGATGAGTTGTTGCGCCGTAACGACCCGATGTAACCGCTATGCCCGCCACTGCGAATGCCCCACTGCGTGTATTGGTTGCCGAAGCCGAACACGGCCTGTATGCCGAGTTGCTGCGCCAGCAGGCACCCGAGCTTGAGTTGTGCAGCAGTGATCAGCCGGCCGAGTTGGCCGAATACGCCGCGAGCTGCCCGCTATGGCTTGGCCAGCCGGATCTGCTCGCGCCTTTGCTGCGTCAGGGCAGCCGGCCACAGTGGCTGCAATCGACCTGGGCGGGCATTACGCCGCTGCTCGCCAAGGACTTGCCAACGGATTACGCGTTAACCCGTGCCGTGGGCATCTTCGGCCAGGTGATGGCCGAGTATGTGCTGTGCCATCTGCTGGCCCATGAGCGCCAGCTGTTTGCTGCACTGGCCTCTCAGGTTGAGCAGCGCTGGGACAATCGTCTGCCGCGTAGCCTGGCCGGGCGCAAGGTACTGATCGTAGGAACCGGTGATATAGGCCTGAGCGTGGCGCAGTTTCTGGCGCCGTTCGGCATCGAGCTACTAGGCATCGCCAGCAGTCCGCGCAATCTTCCGCCGTTCCGCCAGGTGGTCGGGCTCGACGAGCTGCCAAGCCTGGTGGGCGAGGTCGATTACCTGATCAACCTGCTGCCGGATACACCGAGCACTCGCGATATTTATGACACCGCGCTGTTCGCCGCCTGCAAGCCTAGTGCGTTGTTTATCAATGCCGGACGCGGTGTGGCGGTGGTCGATCAAGCGCTGGTCAGTGCGCTGGAGCAGGGGCAACTGGCTGGCGCGGTAATTGACGTCTGCCGTGAAGAGCCGCTGCCTGCTGGTCATCCCTTCTGGGATGCGCCGCGTCTGCTGCTTACCGGACATAGCTCGGCGCCGACTGATCCTCATCTCTTGGTGAAGTTGTTTGTCGATAACCTGGCGCGCTGGAAGGCCGGTCATGCACTGCGCGGGCACGTGGACTTTGTTCGTGGTTATTAATTAACCATTCGGCTCGCCGCCCTTGGCCGTTGTTGCCCCAGCCGCTAGACTGCCGGCCTTTTCACCCCTCACTGTACCCTCGCCATGGCCGCCAAAGTCGAACCCTTCTGGAAACGTAAAACCCTCGAACAGCTGGATCAGGACGAGTGGGAGTCGCTGTGCGATGGCTGCGGCCTGTGCTGCCTGCAAAAGCTTGAAGACGAGGACGATGGCAGCGTCTATTACACGCGCATCGCCTGCAAACTGCTGGACCTGCAGACCTGCCGCTGCACCGACTACAGCAACCGACGCAAATTCGTTGCGGACTGCATCCAGCTCACCCCGGCCCAGGCTGACCAGTTCCAGTGGCTGCCGCCGACCTGTGCCTATCGCCTGGTCAGCGAAGGCAAGGATCTGTTGCTCTGGCACCACCTGGTCTGCGGCGACCCGGAGCAGGTGCACAAACAGCGGATTTCCCAGGCTGGGCGCATGCTCAGCGAGAACAGCGTGGCCGAGGATGAGTGGGAAGACCACATGATTTTCCGCGCTGGCTGAACCTCGCCTGTGAATGCCAGCCTAAACTCGCCTGAATCAATGATTTGCACTGTGGAGCTTTGCCATGTTGATGCGCCGTTTGCTGCTGTCCGTTGTTCTGCTGAGCCTGAGCACGCCAGTCTGGGCAAAGAAGGTCGATCTGGATTATCGCGTGCGCTTTCTGCCAGACACGGAGCAGGCCGAGGTCAGCCTGACCTTGGAAGACGGCGCGCAGGTGATCAGTCTGGCCTTCAACCTTGGCGAGCAGGGCGCCTACAGCGATTTCAAGGCCGATGGCCAGTGGACGCAAAACAGCCCTGAGCTAGGCACCTGGCAGCCGGGCAAAGGCAAGTCGACCCTTAGCTACCGTGTGCGCATCAATAACGAGCGCAGCCCGGGTCGCTTTGATGCGCGGATCACCCCGGACTGGGCGTTGCTGCGCGGCGATGACCTGGTGCCGGCGGTCAAGCTGCGCCAGGAAGATAAAACCGAGCTGGTCTCGCGCCTGCAATTCGACCTGCCCAAGGGCTGGAAGAGCGTCGAAACCGGCTGGCCGCGCATCGGCAAGAACAAATTCCGCATCGACAACCCACAGCGCAAGTTCGATCGCCCGACTGGCTGGATGGTGGCCGGCAAGGTTGGCACGCGCCGCGCCAAATTGGGTGAAACCGATGTGGCTATCGCCGCGCCAGTGGGCGAGGGCATGCGCCGCATGGACGTGATGACCCTGCTGACCTTCGTCTGGCCGCATGCTCAGGACGTGTTCCCGCGCGACCCGGCCAAGCTGCTGATTGTCGGCGCCGGTGACCCGATGTGGCGCGGCGGCCTGTCGGCAGCCAACTCCTACTACATGCACACGGACCGTCCATTGGTCAGTGAGAATGGCACCAGTTCTCTGGTGCATGAGCTGGTGCATGTGTTCAGCCGGATTCGCGCCCGTGATCGCAGTGACTGGATCACCGAAGGCCTGGCGGAGTATTACGCCATTGAGCTGATGCGCCGCGCCGGCGGCCTCAGCGAGGAGCGTTATCAGAAAATCCGCGAGCAGCTGATTCGCTGGAGCAAGCCGGTGGACAGCCTGCGCACCAACAACTCCAGCGGCCCGGTCACCGCCCGTGCGGTGTTGCTGCTGCAGGAGCTGGATCGGGAAATCCGCCAGGCCACCAAAGGCACCACCCAGCCACGTTCGCTGGATGACGTGACCCGCGGCCTGATGCGCCTCGACAAAGCCAGTACCAAAGACTTTATCGAGATCAGCGAGAACGTCATGGGTAGCGCCTCGAAGACGCTGGACAACAAGCTGTTGCGCTAGCCCACGCCCTGAGTAAGCATGCGCCGCCTACCGTCCCTCACCGCCTTGCGCACCTTCGAGTGCGCCGCCCGGCACGCCCACTTCGGCCGGGCGGCGGCTGAGCTGTGCGTTACTGACAGCGCAGTCAGCCATCAGATTCGTCAGCTAGAAGAACAACTCGGCACGCCGCTGTTTACCCGCGAAGGTCGCCAAGTCGTACCGACGCCAGCCGCACGGCGTTTGCTGCAGCGCTTGCAGCAAGCGTTTGAACTGATTGGCGAGGCGTGTGAGGAGCTGCGCGACCCCGGCTCGCAGGCGGTGCTGCGTATCGCGGTAACCCCCGAGCTGGCGCAGAAATGGCTGGTCAGCCGTCTGGCCGACTTCAGCGACCGCTATCCGCAGATCACCCTGCATCTACACGACCAGCCGCTGGAAGCCAGTCTGCCGAGCCCGGATATCGACCTGGCAATCACCTACGGCACCGGGCCTGAGGATGCCAGTGCTTACTTTGTACGGCCGCTGCCGACCCTGCAGTTCTTTCCGGTGTGCAGCCCCAGCCTATTCAACCAGGGCGGCCTTAAACATCCGCGTGACCTGGCCCGTCACGGCCTGCTGCACGATGATCAGGACGGCAAAACCTGGACCGCCTGGCTGACCACCCATGCCGGTGATATCCAGCCCGCGCGTCATCTGTATCTGGGGCATGCCGGCCTGGCGCTGGAAGCGGCGGCGCAAGGGCAAGGCGTGGCCATGGGCGATAACCTTACCGCCGCAGAAGACTTGGCTTGCGGCCGTCTGGTGCGGCCGTTCAACGCCAGTGTGGCGGCGCTTGGGCAATATGCGCTGGTCTGCGAACGCATTCGTCTGGAGAAGCCGGCGGTGGCGCACTTCTTAGATTGGCTGGGTGATCACCTGACTGACTGATGAATTGAATTCAGCTATTCCGCAATAATCGTCGTTGGAAGCCCGGCCAACGCGCCGCGTACTGTGTGGCCATCTTCCCCACAGGCATAAGGTGCATCCGATGGCGCGTTCCCTGACTTCTCTCCCTAAAGCCGATGGCTTCCGTCTGCCCGGCGAATTTGAACCTAAGGCCGGCTGTTGGCTGGGCTGGCCGGAACGCACGGACGTATGGCGCAACGGCGCCAAGCCGGCGCAGAAGGTCTGGGTGGATATCGTCACGGCAATTGCCAGCAGCGAACCGGTGACTGTGTGCGCCTCGGCCAGCCAGTACGCCAACGCCCGGCGTCAGCTGCCGGCCCATGTGCGGGTGGTGGAGATGACCTGCAACGACACTTGGTTTCGTGATAGCGGCCCGGCCTTTCTGGTCAATGACGACAGCGGTGAAGTCCGCGGCGTGGATTTCGAGTTCAACGCCTACGGCGGCCTCGACGGCGGCTTGTACTACCCCTGGGACAAGGACGACCAGATCGCGCAGAAAATCCTCGAAATCGAAGGCTATGACCGCTATCGCGCGCCCTTTATTGCCGAGATGGGCGGCATCCAGACCGATGGCCAGCGAACCCTGCTGACCACCGAGCAGTGCCTGCTTAACCGCAACCGCAACGCTCATTTGGGTAAGGGCGAGATGACTCGCCGTCTGCAGGACTATCTCGGTGCCGAGCAGGTGATCTGGTTGCCGCGCGGCTGCAAGTTCGATGAAACCGACGGCCATATCGATGACCTGGCCTGCTTTGTCCGCCCCGGTGTGGTGGTGATGCAGTGGACCGATGACCGTAATGATCCGCAGTGGGAAATCTACCAGGAGGCTTACGACATCTTGCGCAGCACCCGCGATGCCCAAGGCCGCGAGCTGCAGATCCACAAATTGCCGCAACCTCGCGTACTGGAGTGGACGGCCGAAGAAGCCGAAGGCCTGGATCAGGATGAATCCACCCACACCCGTCAGGCCGGCACGCAGATCTGCGCCTCCTACATCAACTACTACGCCGGCAACTCGGCCATCGTCGTGCCACTTTTCAACGACCCCTGCGACCGCGTGGCCCAAGCCACCCTGGCCGAGCTGTTCCCCAAGCACCGGATTATCGGTATCGAAAACTCCCGGGAAATCCTCCTCGGTGGCGGCAACGTCGCCTGCATCACCATGCCGCAATACGCCGCGCCTAAGCGCGCCTAGGAGGCTTCGATGAAACTGCATGTCAGCCTGTTGGGCTTCGCGATTGGCCTGGCGGCCAGCGTTCAGGCGCTGGCGGCCGAAGCGCCGAAGCAGGTCAATCTGTTTATCTGGGGTGAGTACCTGGCACCGGACACCCTCAGTCGCTTCGAGCAGAAGACCGGAATCAAAGTGGTGGTCGATCATTTCGACTCGCTGGAAACCGTCGAAACCAAGCTGCTGACCGGGCGCAGCGGCTACGACCTGGTGTTGACGGCTGGCCAGCATCTGCAGCGGGCGATCAAAAGTGGCGCGCTGCAACCGTTGGATAAAGCTGCATTGCCGCATTTCAAAGGGCTTGATCCGGAGTTCACTGGGCACATGGCCGCGTTTGATCCGGGTAATCGCTATGCCGGGTTGTATGTGTGGGGCACTACGGGCTTTGGCTATCAGCAGCAGGCCATCGCCAAGCGCATGGCCGATGCGCCCACCGACAGCTGGGCCATGCTGCTGGATCCGCAGGTGGTGGCCAAGTTTGCCGATTGTGGGGTGAGTTTTCTCAACGATCCCAATGAGGTGTTTGCTGCCGCGTTCCGCTACCTGGGTCTGGATATCAACCAGCAGAGCCTGGACGACCTGAAACTGGCCGAAGCCCATCTGGCCAAGGTGCGGCCGTCGATTCGCTACTTCGACAACGACCGCAATATCACTGACCTGGCCAACGGCGATACCTGTCTGGCGATGTCGTGGAACGGCAATGTGTCGATTGCCGCTGGCCAGGCTGAGCAGGCGGGCAAGCCCTACAGCCTGCACTACAGCATCCCGCGTGAAGGCACGCTGATCTGGTTCGATGCGATGGTGATTCCCAAGGATGCGCCGCACCCAGAGGCGGGCCTGGCGTTGATGGATCACCTGATGGCGCCCGATGTCATCGGTGCCATCACCAACACCATCTACTACGCCAACGCGGTGCCAGCGGCTAATGCCACAGTCGATCCAGCCATCCTCGCCGACCCTGGCACCTATCCGCCGGCCGCTGTGCGCGCGCAGCTATACACCAAGAACGACAACGCCAAGGCGTTCAACCGCGCATTAACTCGCGCCTTTAGCCGGCTCAAGTCAGGGTTGTAAGCACAGGGTTGCGGTCTACTTGAGTCCGGGACCGGACTTGGTGTTGATGCCTTTGGCCATACGGTCGTAGAGCACCACATTGACGGTGGCTGCGAGGTTCATGCAGCCCTGGGTGGGGATGTAGATCACGTCCTCACACCAGTCGAGCACTTCCTTGCTCAGCGAGCCGTCTTCGGGGCCAAAGATATAGATGGCTCGGTCGGGGTGGGTGTATTGCGGCAGCGGCCGTGCGCCTTCGACCAGCTCCACGGCCACCGGCGTGCAGCCGATGGGGATGATCTGCTGCAGATCCTCCACACCGATCAGCGGAATATCCATATAGATACGCTGGGTGTCGGTAATAAAGTCGCGGGCGCGGGCATAGCGCTTACCGCTGTAGAACACCGAGGCGGCGCCATAGCAGCCGGCTGCGCGCATCACAGAGCCGACGTTTTCCGGGGATTTGGGGTTGAACAGGCCGATGCAGGCGTATCTCTTGTTGGCCACGGTGGCACTCGCACAGAATTTTCGAGGGGATTTTGGCGCCACGCCAAGGAGGGCGGCAAAAAAGACGCGAGTATACCTGTATGGCAGCGGGCAGATTTTTCTGTGGGGCAGCTTGCTGACGATACGACTAACCCTTAGACCGTCAGCAAACGGGTTTCGACAGCCGTGCGTTACTGCTTTTTCAGCCTTGCAGCCAGGTCGGCGAAGGGGTTGTGGGTCGCCTGGGCCGTCTTCGGTGTGCTCAGCGAACCTTCGCTGAAATACTGCTGGTCGGTGTAGCGCGAGTGTTCGTTGTCATGGCAGTACAGGCACAGCAGCTCCCAGTTGGAGCCATCCTGCGGGTTGTTGTCGTGGTTGTGGTCGCGGTGGTGCACGGTCAGCTCGCTCAAGCGCTTGCCGGAGAACTCGCGGGCGCAGCGGCCGCAGACGTGCGGGTACATCTTCAGCGCCTTGTCGCGGTAGCCTTCTTCACGCGAGCGCTGGGCCTCAGCGAGGATGCGGTCAAGTTTGCCGGTGGCGGAGGGGGATTTGTCGCTGCTCATCTGGATTCTCGTACGCTGGGCTGTGCGATCAGTCTAGCCGTGCCGGCGGTCAGTGAGAACTGCCCATGCGGCACTTAGCGGCAGGGTTGCTGCCCAAGAGGATAACTGCCCTCGGAGATAGCACCATGCGCCTGACAACCCTATTACTGATGATGACCACGCTGGCCAGCACCTCGCTGCTTGCCCAGCAGCCACCGAAAATGCCGAGCACAGAACCAGCAGCAGGTGCCCCGGGTACCGCCACGCCGCAACCCTATCCCAAGGTGGCGCCGCAGCATTTACCCGCCCCGGCCCGCAATAATCCGCCACTGCTCAAGCAGACGCCGCAGCCACAATCCAACCAGCCGCGTAGCGATCAGGATGTGCCGTTGTTGCAACAGCAGCGCGAGCGCAATACCCAACCGGTGCCGAAGCCCAACGAGTGAGTGGCGGGTGACTAGAGCTGCTGCTTGTCCAGTGAGCCCCTGGCCAGCATCAGCAGGCTGCAATCACTTACAGCGATGCAACTGGCCGAGCGGCGCTCGCCGTCGAGTACTGCCATCTCGCCAAACGCGCGGCCCTTGCGCAGCCGAGTCAGTTCGATGTTTTTGCTGTTGGAATTGATTTGGCGAACCGAAGCTGCACCCGCATGGATGATGCACATACAGGTACTAGGATCGCCGTAGCGGCAGATGCTTGCGTCCGGTTCATTTACTAGCCTTGAAGTAGTAGGCAGCGCTGAGCAGTTCGTTGGGCGTGAGGCCGTCGAACATGCCGCAGGGGGAGGGTAACTTCGGTCGAACAAATTGACCTTGGTCGCCCGCCAAGGTACCTGCCAGCGATACCTGTTACGTGCCGCCGAGTCGCCATGCCGGTTAGAAACTGAAGCGCCGCATCACACCCTGCAGTCGCCCGGACATGGCCTGCAGGGACTGGATAGCCTGAACAATACCGCCTTGTGCCGCAGAGTTTTCCTCAACAATTTGCGCCACCAGTTCCACGTTCATAGCCACCTGCTCGCTGGCCGCACGTTGTTCTTGCAGTGACAGCGAAATCACACTGACGGCTTGCAATGATTCATTCAGCGCCAGGCGAATGCCCGTCATCGAATTGCCCGCCTGATCGACCAACTGCGTACCGATGCTCACTCGTTCACAGCCAGCGGCCATGCTGATTTTTGCTTTATGCATGCCGCTGTGAATGGCATCGACCAGGGCGATGATTTCCGTGGTGGAGTGGGCGGTACGCCCGGCCAGACTGCGCACTTCATCGGCGACCACGGCAAAACCGCGACCTTGCTCACCGGCACGTGCCGCTTCGATAGCGGCATTCAGGGCAAGCAGGTTGGTTTGCTCAGCAATGCCGCGGATTACGTCGACAATGGCGGTGATGTTGCGCGATTGCGCGGCCAAAGTTTCGACATCCTGCGCGCTCTCAGCAACCAGCTCGGCGATTTTGTGCATTTCTGTGGTGGCGCGGGCCATGACAGAAATGCCGGCATCGGTCATGTCACCGGCTTTCTTGGCCATGTCATAGGTTTGCTGGGCGTTTTCGGCAATGTGATTGATGCTTACGGCCAGTTGTTCGACGGTGGCGGCCATCGCTGACGCGGTATCACTTTGCACGTTGGCGCTGGTCAGCACTTGTTCGGAGGACGCGGCCAGTTGCAGGGTGGCGCATTCGATCTGTTCGGAGGCTTCGCCGATATTGCCGATCATATCCTGCAGGCCGCGGCGCATGCTCTGCACCGATTTCATCACGCCGGTCATCACCTGGTTACCCAAGCTCTTGCCGCCGCCCAGGCGACCTTCGGCAATCCGTGCGCTGATTTCTTCCAGCTCACCGGGCTCGGCCCCCAGTTGCTGGCTCATCAAGCGGATGAAATAGATGACCTGGGCCAGACCAATCAACAGCGCAATCAGCAGCACACTGATGCTCAGTTTGAGGTTGCTCGCATAAGCGGCCTCACCCAGTTGGTACTGGCGCTTTGCTTCGAGCAGTTGCACATCGATCAGCTCGGCGAATTTCTCAGAGAGTGGGTCGATCAATGGATAAAGACGTTGGCTGGCAAAGGCATCAATGCCTGCTTTATCACCACGGTTAAGCAGGTTCTGTAGCTCATTGAGTGGTTGTCGTGCCTGTTCCATAAGCGGGTTGATTTGCTCAATCAGCTGACTTTCTTCGCGGATCAGTTCGGTGGCCAAGTACGCTTTCCAGGTGTCCTCAATTCGCACCTGCGCCTCTTCAATCAACCGTTGCGCCGTTTTTTCATCCAATTCGCCACTGTGCGCCTTGTGGGTCGCGTCAACGATATTGACGGCATAGAGGTCGGCAATCAGTTTGAGGTCGCGCAGCGGCACCACGCGGTCCAGGTACACCGTTTGCAGCCCCTTGACGGTGGCCTGCAAACCATACAAACCCAGACCACCAACACAGAGCAAACCCAGCAGCAGGCAGCCGGCAAGCAGGAATAAGTGGGTTCTGATCTTCCAGTTTTTCATCACAGACCGTCCATGGTGAGCAGGCAGCGAAATGGGGGGATGGCAGTAAGCCAGCGTGCAATTCAGCGTAGTTGAACTTGTACGTCAGGCCGGTTAAATCTGCATGACCGGTCAAGTAATTTTTCGCGCTAAACGTCCGCTGTTTAGTGCGAATGACTCTGAGCGTTTGTCGCGCGGCTTAACCGCCTGACAGCAGGCGGCAGCGCGGTGGTGGCGAGTCAAACCAGGCCGAGTACCTTGAGAATAAAGGCGTATTCCAGGGCGACATCTTTGAGCGCCTGGTAGCGACCGCTCATGCCGCCATGGCCAGCGTCCAGTTCAGTTTTCAGCAGTAACAGGTTGTGGTCGGTTTTCTGCGCGCGCAGCTTGGCCACCCATTTGGCGGCTTCCCAGTACTGCACGCGGCTGTCGTTGTAGCCGGCCACCGCGAGAATCGCTGGGTAGTCTTGGGCCTGGACGTTTTCGTAGGGTGCGTAACCTTTGATCCGCTCGAAGACTTCGGGCTGGCTAGGGTCGCCCCATTCGTCGTACTCGGTGACTGTCAGCGGCAGGTCGGGGTTCTGCATGGTGTTGAGCACATCAACAAACGGCACTTCGGCGATAGCGGCGGCGAACAGCTCGGGACGTTGGTTGAGCACTGCTCCCATCAGCAGACCGCCGGCGCTGCCGCCGCTGATCACCAGCTGTTGCGCGCTGGTATAACCGCTGCTGATCAGGTGTTCGGCGCAGGCGATAAAGTCGCCGAACGAGTTCTGCTTGTGCTCCAGTTTACCCGCGCGGTACCAGGCTTCACCCAGCTCGCCGCCGCCACGCACATGGGCGATGGCGAACACGAAGCCGCGCTCCAGCAGGCTTAGGCGCGCATGGGAGAACCAGGGGTCGAGGCTTTCGCCATAAGCGCCGTAGCCATACAGATAGAGCGGGGCAGAGGTGCCGAGCACTTCGCGTTTGGCCACCAGGCTGATCGGTACCTGGCTGCCATCGGCTGCAGTGGCCCATAGGCGCTGGCTGACATAGTCGTCGGCATCGAACGGCCCGAGCACTGGGGTTTGCTTGAGCACCACTTGCGCGCCGCTAGCCAGTTCCAGTTGACGCACCTGCGCCGGGCGATTGAGCGCTTCATAGCGCAGGCGAATGGCGGGGCTGTCAAACTCCAGGCTGTCCTGTACATACAGGCTGTAGGCGGCGTCCGGTAGCTGCACGCGGTAGGCCGCTTGCCCCTGCGGCTGCACGTCGATAATCGGTAAACCGCCTTCTCGCAGGCTCAGCACCAGCGCTTGCTGATTGAGGCTAACGCCTTCCAGCATCACGTCGGGGTCATGGGCGCGCAGCAATTGCCAATCGCTACGGTTCAGCGTTGCGTCGCATGCAGTAAACAGCGCGAAGTTGATGCCGTGCTGGTTGCTGCGGATAAACCAGCGCCACTGGCCATCCAGAGCGCCGTGGTCGACGTCGTATTCGTGACCCTCTTCGCGCGGGACCACGCAGCTGAACGCGGCTTGCGGTGTTTCGGCGTCCAGCACCCAGGCTTCGCTGGTGGTTTTGCTGCCCAGTTGTAGGATCAGCTGGCGCTCGGAGCTGCTGCGGTAGCAGCTGAGGAAGAAACGTCCGTCCGGCTCGTGGAACACCAGTTCGGCTGCGTCGGTGCCAAGGCGGTGGCGGTAGAGTTTGTGCGGCCGGTGGGTATCGTCCAGTTCACCGAAGAACAAGGTCTGGCTGTCATTGGCCCAGGTCATGCTGCCGTCGCATTCCTCGAACGGCAGCTCGATCAGGCGGTCTTCGGCCAGCTCTTTGACAAACAGCTGGTAGGTTTCCTCGCCGCTGGTATCCAGGCTGTAGGCCAGGCGCTGATGGTCAGGGCTGATGCTGAAAGCGCCGAGGGAGATAAAGCCGCCATCGGCCAGGTCGTTGGGGTCGAGCAGCAGCTGTTCGCTGGTCTCATCGACCGTCAGCGAGCCATCGGCGGGTTTGCGGCAGCGGTAATGCCGCGGGTATTCGTCGCCCGCCGTGGTGCGCTGGTAATACAGATACGGCCCCCACGGCGACGGCAGGCTCAGGTCGGTTTCGCGGATGCGCCCTTTGATCTCTTGAAACAAGGTTTCGCGCAGCGCCAGTTGGTCGCTGAGCTGTTGTTCCAGGTAGGTATTTTCCGCCTTGAGGTAATCAAGCACCTCAGCGCTGTCACGGTTTTCCAGCCAGCGATACGGGTCTGCAGCGTTATCGGCACGGGCTATGGGGGCTTGTGGCATGAAACAACTCCTGTGGATGGCGGCCGACAGCGGGGACGCCGAGGCAGGCAAAAGCCGTTATCATAAGCGCCACTTTGACCGTCGGCTGCTGAAATCTACGTGCTTATGTGCATGCGCCGCACGGTCTTCAATGCCAGAGAATGTGTGTTTTATGACTGAAAACGACTACCTGCTTGCCTGGGGCGCCTATCTTCTGGCCGCTCTTGGTTGCCTGTTGGTGTGGTTTCGCCTGACCAGTTGGATGTGGCGCTACCTGCGTGAGCCGCTGCGCGTGTTGGTGTTGGTGTTGCTGTTCAGCCCAACCGTGGTCGACCCTGGTAAGGAGCAGTTCGCCCCTGCGGTGGCAATTACTGCCATGGACCTGTTGCTGGATGTGGGCAATAACGCCTGGCGTGCAGTGGCGGACCTGAGCATGTACGCGTTGATTATGTTTACTCTTTATCTGCTGTTTGTCGCGGTGCGCTGGCCCATTGAGCGTTGGTGGCAGGCACGTAAGGGGCCAGCACCGGCTGCCGACGATGAGCCGACCTTGCGCGAAATGATGACGCGTGATGAACAGGATTTTGGCGACACCCGATACGATGCCCGCGGCGACCGTCGCCTGCGAGTTGAACCCCGCCTGTAAGCCGCGGCGGCGCTGCCTGACGCCGCCGGCCTTGTGCCAACGCAGCCAGCCGTTCAGCATGCTGGGTTGTTGATTAAGGAGAGGCTTATGACGTGTGTGTTCTGTGCAATCGCCGCCGAGCAATTGCCTGCCGAGCGTATTTATGAGGACGAGCACTTTATCGTCCTGCTGGATATCTTCCCCCTGCGCCCGGCCCATGTGCTGATTGTCAGCCGCGAACACGCGCCGTTTCTTAAAGACCTTTCCACTGCGGCCAGCGAGCAGTTGCTGCAGCTGGCGCAACGCATGGCTGCAGCCCTGCGAGCGGCCGGCTATGGCGAGCAGGGCATCAATTTCTTGATCAACGACGGGCCGACCTCCAATCAGCATGTGCCACACCTGCATCTGCACCTGATTCCACGACGCAGCGGCGATGTAATGCCGTTGCTGTGGCGCGCTCTGACGCGTTTTCTGCCGCTGGCGCGCAAACGCATCGAGGCGCGTCTGGCAATTGAAGCGCAGCAGCTGCGCGAGGCGTTACGCAATGTGTGAATTGCTGGGCATGAGCGCCAATGTGCCGACCGACATTGTTTTCAGCTTTACCGGCCTGATGCAGCGCGGCGGGCGGACCGGCCCGCACCGCGATGGCTGGGGCATCGGTTTTTACGAGGGGCGCGGCCTGCGCCTGTTTCAGGACCCGCGTGCTAGCAGCGAGTCAGAGGTGGCGCAGTTAGTACAACGCTATCCAATCAAGAGCGAAGTGGTGATCGGCCATATCCGCCAGGCCAATGTCGGCCGCGTCTGCCTGGCCAACACCCATCCGTTCGTACGCGAGATGTGGGGGCGTAACTGGTGCTTTGCCCACAACGGCCAATTGGCCGATTTTGCCCCGCAATTGGATAACTACCGGCCGATTGGCGACACCGACAGCGAAGCGGCCTTCTGTGATTTGCTCAATCGCCTGCGTCAGGCCTTTCCCGAGCCGGTTGCGGTAGAGCGGTTACTGCCTACTTTGGTCAGTGCCTGTGCGGGCTATCGTCAGCTCGGCGTATTCAATTGCCTGCTCAGTGATGGCGACTGGCTGTTCAGCTTCTGCAGCAGCAAGCTGGCGCATATCACCCGGCGGGCGCCGTTTGGCCCAGCGCATTTGAAAGATGCCGATATGCAGGTGGATTTTCAGGCGGAAACCACGCCCAATGATGTGGTCAGCGTGTTGGCCACTGAGCCGTTGACCGATAACGAGAGCTGGACGCTATACCAGCCGGGCGAGTGGCGGTTGTGGCGCGGTGGTGAATGCGTGGCGCAAGGCCTAACGGACTGAATTGGGGGAGGGGACATGTTTAGAAGCTATCTGCGGTTGGCCTTGTTTGCCCTGGGTTTGCTGGTTGGGGTGCAGGTGCCGGGGTTTATCGACGACTACAGCAAGCGCGTTGAAGCCCATCGGATTGAATCCGAGCAAGGGCTTAAAGGCTTTCGGGAGACTGCAAAGCGTTTTTTCAAGGGGGATCTGGTCGCGTTGGTTGGCCATTACCAAGCCAGCGCTGACCCCGTGATGCGCAGCGATGCGCAGAGTTTGGGCACCCTGGTTGAGCGTTCGGCATTCCTTGAGCGCGAATCCAAGGCGATGCAAGGGCCCTGGTACGGTCAGGTCTGGCATCTGGCTACCGCCGCAGACCATGAGTTGCTGGAAGAAACCTTCGCCGCTTACCGCTACCAGGTGCTGCTGGCCCCCGAGGCCATCGCCTGGGGCATTGCCTGCGCGATGTTGCTGGCCTGGCTGCTGGAAAGCCTGGCGCTGCTGGTCGGCATGCTGTTTGGTGCGGGCCGCAGTCAGAAGGTGCAGCAGCGGCACTGGCGCTAAGTTGGATCACATCAAGGGCTCGTAAGAGCCCTTGATGTTTCTGCCGCTTCTAAACCTACTTAACAGGTGACGCCGGTGTGGCGAGTGCCTGCTTGTTAGCGTGAGCATCCTCGGTAGCAGGTGCGGGCTGAACGGACACTGTTTTACGCCGCGACACCAACAAGACCCCCGCCAGCACCAGTCCGGCACCTGCCAACTGGGCAACCGACACCGGCTCCGATAACAGCATCCAGGCGAAGACAATCGTCAGGATCGGCCCCAGTGTGCCAATCAGCACGGTACGCGCCGAGCCAATCAGGCGCAGTGCAGCCGATTGCCAGAATATCGGCAGCACGGTGGAGAAAATCGCCATCGCCGCGCTGTACGCATACACCTCCATCGGCTGCTGCAGTGCAGAAAACGGTTGCGTGGCGAGGAAGTGAAGCTGCGTGGCAAAGGTGGACACGATAATCGCCAGGGCAGCAAAGCGGATGGTGCCCAGCCGGTGAATGGCCACCTCGGCCCCCGAGCTGTAAAGCGCGTAGGACACTGCAGAGCCGAAGATAAAGGCGGCGCCGATCAGCACCGTATGCAGGTCCTCTGCTACGTGCAGGTCGTGGGCGAACGCCAGGCCGATGCCCGCGTAGGTCAGCAGCAGCGCCGCAATCTGGCGTTTCTCCAGACGCTTGCCCAGAAACAGTACGCCAATCAGCACGGTTATGGTTGGGTAGATAAACAGAATCAACCGCTCCAGCGCCGCCGAGATGTACTGCAGGCCAATAAAATCAAGAATGCTGGCCCCGTAGTAACCGAGCAGCCCCAGGGCAATCAGCATGCCCCAGTCTTTGCGCGTGAGCGGCGGCGCTGCGCGACACAGCCACAGCGTGGCCCACAACGCGATGGGCAGGGCAAAGCTCATGCGCAGCGTCAGCAGGGTAACAGCGTCCACGGGCGCAGCAGCGTAGGCCAGCTTGACGAAGATCGCCTTGAACGAGAAACCGAATGCGGCGAGCACCGCGAGTGCAATGCCCAATCGTTCAGCAGACCAGGTTTTCCATGGCATGTGGGTAATCCCTAAAGAGTTGTGCTGAGCCGAATGATGATGGGGTTAGAATCGCTATAGAATTGGCTTTTTCATAAGTAATCGTTCGGATTTAACTAACACAATGCATTACGACCTGATTGATCTGCGCCTGTTTGTGGCGATTGCCGAAGCAAAGAATTTAACCCGCGGTGCCGAACGCGTGCATTTGGCCGCGTCTTCGGCCAGCCATCGCATGCGCGTGCTGGAGGAGTCGATTGGCACGCCGCTGCTGCTCCGCGAACCACGCGGCGTCAGCCTGACCCGTGCCGGTGAAGCGCTGCTGCGCCATGCGCGCCAGGTGTTTGCTCAGCTCGAACAGATGCACGCTGACCTTACGCCCTACGCCAAAGGCGTACGCGGCCATGTCAGCCTGTGGGCCAATACCCACGCCACCCATACCTTTCTGCCCGACAGCCTTTCGAGCTTTTTGCAGCGTCATCCGCAAGTCAGTATTTCCCTGGAAGAACACACCAGTCCGCAGGTGCTGATGGCGGTGGCGCGCGGCGAGGTGGAAGTCGGCGTGGTGGCGGGGACGATTGCGGACGCGGAGGTTGAGCTGATCCCGTACCGAGCTGACCGGTTGGTGCTGATTGCGCCGGTCGATCATCCGCTCGCTGTGCAGGTCAGCAGCCTGTTTGCCCAGGTGCTGGATTATCCCTTTGTCATGCTGCATTCAGGCTCGGCGATTCACACCTTTACCATGAACGCAGCCGCCGCATTGGGGCGGCACCTCGAGGTGCGGATTCAAGTGCGCAGCTTTGAGGCGGTGTGCCGCATGGTCAGCGCAGGCGTTGGCATCGGCCTGGTGCCGCGCAGTGCGGTAACCGCTGGGGCGCAGTTGGCCGTGATTGAGCTGGAAGAGCCCTGGGCGCAGCGCGATTTGAAGGTTTGTGTGCGCAAGCGCGAGCTGTTGTCGGGGTTTGCTGCGGCGCTTGTCGACTGCCTGACTGGCAGCGATACCAATCTCAGTTAAAGCACCCTAACGAACAACGGGCCCTGTCGGGCCCGTTGGTTTTACTTGGAGAGAAACTTCATACCGTCTTCCAACCCCTGCAGGGTCAGCGGGTACATCTGGTCTTCCAGCAGCTCACGCATGATATTGGTCGAGGCAGTGTAGCTCCAGGTGTCCTTGGGGTAGGGGTTGATCCAGATAAGCTTCTTGTACTTTTCCATAAAGCGCTTGATCCAGACGTAGCCCGGCTCCTCGTTCCAGTGCTCGACGCTGCCGCCGGCCTGGGTGATTTCATAAGGGGCCATGGCTGCATCGCCAACGAACACCACTTTGTAATCCGCGCCGTATTTGTGCAGCAGGTCCTGGGTGGAGAAGCGCTCAGAGGTGCGACGCAGGTTGTTCTTCCACACCGACTCGTACACGCAGTTATGGAAGTAGAAATACTCCATATGCTTGAACTCGGTCTTGCAGGCGCTGAACAGCTCTTCGCAGACCTTGACGTGAGCGTCCATCGAGCCGCCGATGTCAAACAGGATCAGCAATTTCACCGCGTTACGCCGTTCCGGGCGCATCTGGATATTCAGCAGACCGCCGTCTTTGGCGGTGTGGTCGATGGTGCCGCTGAGATCAAGTTCGTCTTCAGCACCCTGGCGCGCAAACTTGCGTAGGCGGCGCAGGGCCACCTTGATATTGCGCGTACCCAGCTCTACCTGATCGTCGAGGTTCTTGTACTCGCGCTGATCCCAGACCTTGACCGCTTTGCCCTGGCGCTTGCCGGCGTCACCCACGCGGATACCTTCCGGGTTGAAGCCGCCGGAGCCGAACGGGCTGGTGCCGCCAGTGCCGATCCACTTGTTGCCGCCTTCGTGGCGTTCCTTTTGCTCTTCGAGGCGCTTCTTGAATTCCTCGATCAGCTTGTCCAGGCCACCGAGGGATTCGATCTTGGCGCGCTCCTCGTCGGTCAGCGAGCGTTCGAACTCCTTGCGCAACCATTCATCAGGGATCAACGCCTCGATATGCTGATTAAGGTTTTCCAGGCCCTTGAAGTAGGCCCCGAACGCGCGGTCGAACTTGTCGAAATGCCGCTCGTCCTTCACCAGAATGGTGCGCGAGAGGAAATAGAACTCGTCCATATCGGCGAACACCACGTTGTGTTTCAACGCGTTGATCAGGTCGAGCAGCTCACGCACCGACACCGGCACCTTGGCGGCGCGCATTTCGTTAAACAGGTTGAGCAGCATGGCTGCGCCCTCGTAAATTCAACTGACTATGGCGCTAGGAGCGCCGCTCCAATGGCAGGCCATCGTTGATGGCGTACCAGTCGGCCTTCGATTCCGGAAAAATATGCTTCTGCGCGATTTCACCCACTTGTGTATCCAGCGTGCCCAGCGCGACTGACAGCCAGTTCGGGTGGGGCTGTTTGCTATACCACTGCAGGCTCGAACCACAGTGCTTGCAGAATGTCCGGGTCACCCCCGATGAAGACTGGTAGATGCCCAGTGACTCCTCGCCTTGGGTGAAGTGGAAATCCTTGCGTCGCACGTTGCCGTAAGTGGCGAATGCCGCACCATGGGCTTTGCGGCACATCGAACAATGGCAATGAGTCGCCGACTCGATAGGCGTATCGATGCGGTATTTCACTGCAGCGCAAAGGCAACTGCCGCTGTGCATGGATTCGCCTCCCGGTCGGCAGCCGAGTCTTAGCGACTAGCGCGGCGGCTCATAAAGGCCAGGCGCTCAAGCAGTTGCACATCCTGCTCGTTCTTCACCAGCGCACCGGCCAGAGGCGGGATGGCCTTGGTGGGGTCGCGTTCGCGCAGCACGGCTTCGCCGATATTGTCGGCCATCAACAGTTTCAGCCAGTCGACCAGTTCGCTGGTGGATGGCTTCTTCTTCAGGCCCGGCACCTTGCGCACGTCGAAGAACACGTCCAGCGCCTCGGCGACAAGGTCCTTCTTGATGTTGGGGTAGTGTACGTCGACGATCTTCTGCAGGGTCGCGCGATCCGGGAAGGCGATGTAGTGGAAGAAGCAGCGGCGCAGGAAGGCGTCCGGCAGTTCTTTTTCGTTGTTCGAGGTGATGATGATGATCGGGCGTTTAGTCGCCTTGATGGTCTCGTCAGTCTCGTAAACGTAGAACTCCATCTTGTCGAGTTCTTGCAGCAGGTCGTTGGGGAACTCGATGTCGGCTTTGTCGATCTCGTCGATCAGCAGGATGACCCGATCTTCCGACTCAAAGGCTTCCCACAGCTTGCCCTTCTTGATGTAGTTGCGCACGTCGTGGACTTTGTCGCTGTCCAGTTGCGAGTCGCGCAGGCGGCTGACCGCGTCGTACTCGTACAGGCCCTGGTGAGCCTTGGTGGTGGACTTGATGTGCCAGGTGATCAGGCGCGCGCCAAAAGACTCGGCCAGTTGTTCGGCCAGCATGGTTTTACCGGTGCCCGGCTCACCCTTGACCAGCAATGGGCGCTCCAGGGTGATGGCGGCATTAACCGCGAGCTTGAGGTCGTCGGTGGCGACGTAGGACTGGGTGCCTTCGAACTTCATCGGTAAATCCTCGAACGGTAACGCGCAGGGCCATACCCGCGGGTTCAGTATTTGAAAAGTGGACTATAACGCGCAGCCCCGGTGACTGTGAACGTAGACGGGCTATTCAGTCACTGAATGGCGGGTCACCTGGCTACTGTTGCTGTTCCTGGTTATCAAAGCGGCTGCTGAAGGCGCGTACAAAGGCGTTGCGCAGGATCGCTTTAAACGCCTGCCAGCGGCTGATGTCATAGGTTTTGAGGTCACCTTCAATGTTCACCCGAGTGGCGAACTGGTCCTTACGCTGGTTTTTCAGCAGCCAGCTGCCGCCGCCGACCAGGGCTTCCCAGGCTCCGGTGAGTAGGTTCTTGTCCTTGGCCGCGACATCCTGCTGCCAGTCGAAGACTTCCATGTTGCGCAGCAGCGGTTTGGCATAACCCTTGAGCTTGCCTTGGCGGGCATCCAGCTCCATGACGAAGTCGCCTTGGCCTGCGGCAAAGTCGAAATCGGCGTAGGCGCGGGTAAAGCTGTTGAGCTGCTTGAGCTGGATATCGGTGATGCGCAGGCGCAGATCGAAGTCGTCCAGCTGGCCGAGCGGGTCGAAATTGGCACTGGTTTGCACAGGGGCTTGCTCGAACACCTTGGCGGTGGCCTGCAGGCTGGCGGGACGCGTATTGTCTGCGACGCTGACGTTGCTCAGGTTGAGGATGCTGCCATTGATCTCGCTGGCCTGCAGGTCGACCGGCGGCTTGGCGGTGAAGTTGCGAAAGGCCAAGTTGCCATCGATTACGCGGATTTCGTTGATATGAATCGGCAGCAGGCCCCTGAGCTGGGCGCGCCAGTCGACGCCTTCACCGGTCTGTGAATTGGCGGCGTTACCACCGTCAACAAAGGTCAGCTGCGGCCGCTCGAAGGCCACTTTGGCGACTATCGAACGGTTATTCCACAACTCGCGCCAGCTGACGGCCAGGTCGATGACCGGGGCTTCGAGCAGCGGCACCGGTACCTGGCCATTGAGTTTGACGATATTCAGGCCGTTGATCTGATAAGCCCCGCGCCATAACGCCAGGTCAATATCGCTGATCTGCCCACGGTAATCGCCCATATTCGCCAGCTGGTTATTCAGGTAATCGCGCAGCAGCCAGGGCAGGGCGATATGCAGGGCCAGCAGGGTGATGGCCAGGGTGAGCAGAGTCCAAAGGGGCAGTGCGTAGCGCTTTCTCATACAGAAACAGACTTATCCAATCACAATAGGTTTCCGCCGAGCTGTGTACATGGCTGGACTGCCACACGAACGGGCCTTAGGCTTGGGAGCTTACTCGGTAACGCATGAACAAGGACCTCGCCATGAGCCGCATCTTCGCAGATAACGCACAAGCCATCGGTAACACCCCGCTGGTTCGGATCAATCGTTTGGGCCCAGAGGGCGTAACCATTCTGGCCAAGATCGAAGGGCGTAACCCCGCCTACTCGGTAAAGTGCCGCATTGGCGCCAGCATGATCTGGGATGCCGAGGAGCGCGGCGTGCTCAAGCCAGGCATGACGATTGTCGAGCCAACCTCGGGCAATACCGGTATCGGTCTGGCCTTTGTGGCTGCGGCGCGTGGCTACAAGCTGCTGCTGACCATGCCAGCTTCGATGAGCCTGGAGCGGCGCAAGGTGCTCAAGGCCTTGGGTGCTGAGCTGGTGCTGACCGAGCCGGCCAAGGGCATGAAGGGCGCTATCGAGAAGGCCGCTGAAATTGCTGCCTCTGACAGTGCCACCTACTTTATGCCGCAGCAGTTCAACAACCCGGCCAACCCGGCGATCCATGAAAAGACCACTGGCCCGGAAATCTGGAACGACACCGATGGCGCGATTGACGTGCTGGTTGCTGGCGTCGGTACTGGCGGCACCATCACCGGTATTTCGCGCTACATCAAGAAGACCCAGGGCAAGCCGATTTTGTCGGTAGCGGTCGAGCCGATTGGCTCGCCTGTCATCACCCAGACCATCGCGGGTGATGAAGTCAAACCCAGTCCGCACAAGATCCAGGGCATAGGCGCTGGTTTTGTTCCCGGCAACCTCGACCTGGCCATGGTCGACCGGGTTGAACTGGTGACGGATGACGACGCCAAGGCTGTAGCCCTGCGCCTGATGCGCGAAGAGGGCATCCTCTGTGGCATCTCCTGCGGCGCGGCCATGGCGGCTGCCCTGCGTATCGCCGCCGAACCCGGCATGCAGGGCAAAACCATCGTGGTGATCCTGCCGGACTCCGGTGAACGCTACCTGTCGAGCATGTTGTTTAGCGATATGTTTACCGAGCAGGAATTGCAGCAGTAAGCATTCGGTTGTGACAAAAAAGCCGCCTGTTAAGGCGGCTTTTTTATGGGGTTTGCTTAGTTGTCGTAGCCGAGGTTGGGCGCCAGCCAGCGCTCGCTGACGTTCAAGTCCTGCTTTTTACGTGCGGTATAGCTTTCCACCTGATCCTTGTCGATTTTGCCGACGGCAAAGTACTGCGCCTGCGGATGGGCGAAGTACCAGCCGGACACCGCAGCCGCGGGGAACATGGCGTAGTGTTCGGTGAGGAACACGCCGCTGGCGCCGGCCTTGTTGAATTCGGCCGCCGGGTCGAGCAGGGTGAACAGGGTCTTTTTCTCGGTGTGGTCCGGGCAGGCCGGGTAGCCGGGAGCGGGGCGGATGCCTTTGTAGGCTTCCTTGATCAGCTCGTCGTTGGAGAGTGCTTCTTCCGGGTCGTAACCCCAGTAGTGGGTACGCACCTCTTTGTGCAGCCACTCAGCGCAGGCTTCAGCCAGGCGGTCGGCCAGGGCTTTGACCATGATCGAGTTGTAGTCGTCGCCGGCGTTTTGGTACGCCTTGGCCACTTCCTCGGCGCCAATGCCGGCGGTGGTGATAAAGCCGCCCACATAGTCGGTGACACCAGTGTCTTTCGGCGCAACGAAGTCGGCCAGGGAGAAGTTCGGTTTGCCGTCCGGCTTGATGGTTTGCTGGCGCAGGTGGTGCAGGGTGGCCAGCTTCTCGCCGTTGTCGCCATACACATCCAGGTCGTCATCGTTGACCTGGTTGGCCGGCCAGAAGCCGAACACGGCGCGGGCGCTGATCAGCTTCTCGTCGATCAGCTTCTTGAGCATCTCCTGGGCGTCGGCATACAGTGCGGTGGCGGCTTCACCGACCACTTCATCGGTGAGGATGCGCGGGAACTTGCCGGCCAGGTCCCAGGAGATAAAGAACGGCGTCCAGTCGATATACTCGGCCAGCACCTTGAGGTCGATATTCTCCAGCACCTTCACGCCGGTAAACGTCGGCACGCTCGGCTGATAGGTCGCCCAGTCGAACTTGGGTTTGTTCTCCACCGACTTGGCGTAACTCAAACGCTCAGTGCGGGCGCTGCGGTTAGCGGTGCGTTCGCGTACTTCGATGTAGTCCAGGCGGGTGCGCTCGACAAAATCGGCTTTCAATTCCTTCGACAGCAACTGCGTGGCCACGCCGACCGCGCGCGAGGCGTCGGTGACGTAGACCACCGCATCGTTCTGGTACTTGGGCTCGATCTTCACCGCGGTGTGGGCTTTGGAGGTGGTCGCGCCGCCGATCATCAGCGGCAGGTGGAAGCCCTGGCGCTGCATTTCACGGGCGACGTGGACCATCTCATCCAGCGACGGGGTGATCAGGCCGGACAGGCCGATGATGTCGCATTTCTCGGCAATGGCGGTTTGCAAGATCTTTTCAGCCGGCACCATCACGCCCATGTCGACGATGTCGTAGCCGTTACAGCCCAACACCACGCCAACGATGTTCTTGCCGATGTCGTGCACGTCGCCTTTGACCGTGGCCATGAGGATCTTGCCTTTGGCTTCTGGTTTGTCGCCTTTTTCGGCTTCGATAAAGGGGATCAGGTGCGCGACCGCCTGCTTCATCACTCGCGCGGACTTGACCACCTGGGGCAGGAACATCTTGCCGGCGCCGAACAGGTCGCCGACCACGTTCATCCCGGCCATCAACGGGCCTTCGATGACTTCGATCGGGCGCGCGCACTGCTGACGGAACTCTTCGGTGTCTTCGACGATGTGCGTGGTCACGCCTTTGACCAGCGCGTGCTTGAGCCGCTCTTCGACGCTCAGGTTGCGCCACTCTTCGGTTTCGGCCTCTTTGACGCTGCCGTCGCCCTTGTAGTTGTCGGCGATGGCCAGCAACGCTTCGGTGGCGCCATCGTGGCGGTTGAGCACCACGTCTTCCACGGCGTCGCGCAGCTCTTTGGGAATCTCGTCGTAGATTTCCAGCTGACCGGCGTTGACGATGCCCATGGTCAGGCCGTTCTGGATCGCGTAGTAGAGGAACACCGAGTGAATGGCTTCACGCACCGGGTTGTTGCCACGGAAGGAGAACGACACGTTGGACACGCCGCCTGAGCTCAGTGCATAGGGCAGGTGGTCACGGATGTAAGCGCAGGCCTCGATAAAGTCGACCGCGTAATTGTTGTGCTCCTCGATGCCAGTGGCCACGGCAAAAATGTTCGGGTCGAAGATGATGTCTTCCGGCGGGAAGCCCACTTCATTGACCAGAATGTCGTAGCTGCGCTGGCAAATTTCACGCTTGCGCGCAGCGGTATCGGCCTGGCCGGCTTCGTCGAAGGCCATCACCACCACGGCGGCGCCGTAGCGCTTGCACAGCTTGGCGTGATGCTTGAACTGCTCGACGCCTTCCTTCATGGAGATCGAGTTGACGATGCCCTTGCCCTGGATGCACTTGAGGCCGGCTTCGATGACTTCCCATTTGGAGGAGTCGATCATGATCGGTACGCGGGAGATGTCCGGCTCGCCGGCGATCAGGTTCAAGAAGGTGACCATGGCCTTCTGTGAATCGAGCATGCCCTCGTCCATGTTGATGTCGATCACCTGGGCGCCGGCTTCCACCTGCTGCAGGGCGACTTCAAGGGCTTCGGTGTAGTTGTCTTCGCGGATCAGCCGGGCGAATTTGGCCGAGCCGGTGATGTTGGTGCGTTCGCCGACGTTGATAAAAAGCGAGTTGCGGTCGATTGTGAAGGGCTCCAGGCCCGACAGGCGACAGGCCTTGGGGATATCCGGAATCACCCGCGGCGGGTACTTGCTCACTGCTTCGGCAATCGCCTGGATGTGCGCAGGCGTGGTACCGCAGCAGCCGCCGACGATGTTCAAAAAGCCCGAGGCGGCAAATTCTTCGACCACCACAGCCATTTCCGCTGGGGTTTCGTCGTATTCACCGAAGGCATTCGGCAGGCCGGCGTTGGGGTGCGCGGAGACATGGGTATCGGCCTTAGCCGCCAGCTCTTCCAGATACGGGCGCAGATCTTTTGCACCGAGGGCGCAGTTCAGACCCACAGAGATCGGGTTGGCGTGGCGCACCGAGTTCCAGAAGGCTTCGGTGGTCTGGCCCGACAGGGTGCGGCCGGATGCATCGGTGATGGTGCCGGAAATCATGATCGGCAGCTCAATGCCGTCATCCTCGAACACCTGCTGCACGGCGAAGATCGCCGCTTTAGCGTTGAGGGTGTCGAAGATGGTCTCGATCAGGATCAGGTCCGCGCCGCCTTCGATCAAACCGCGGGTGGCTTCCACGTAGTTTTCCACCAGCTCGTCGAAGGTGACGTTGCGGTAGCCGGGGTTGTTCACGTCCGGGGAGATCGAGCAGGTGCGGCTGGTCGGGCCTAAAACGCCGGCGACAAAGCGCGGGCGATCCGGGGTTTCCAGGGTCTTGGCATCGGCCACTTGCCGAGCCAGGCGTGCGCCTTCGACGTTCAGCTCATAGGCCAGCGCTTGCATGCCGTAGTCAGCCTGAGACACCTGGGTGGCGTTGAAGGTGTTGGTTTCCAGAATATCCGCGCCGGCATCCAGGTAGGCCTTCTCGATAGCGCCGATGACGTCCGGGCGGCTGAGGATCAGCAGGTCGTTGTTACCCTTTACATCGCTTGGCCAATCGGCGAAGCGCGTGCCGCGATAGTCCTCTTCCTCCAGCTTGTAGCTCTGGATCATGGTGCCCATGCCGCCGTCGAGGATCAGGATGCGTTCCTTCAGGGCTTGCTGAAGGGCATTGAGGCGGGCACTGCGATCGGACAGAGACATGGAGAGAACTACCTGGGACGCGTGAAAAAAAGATGCGCGATGATAACAAAGCTGCACGCTTTTGCAGTGGGCTGTGCTTTTACATGAATCTTGCTCATGTTCACGGGTTGGCCTAGGTGACCCAGGGCCAGCTAGAATCGCCATTTAAGCCATTTTAGAGACGTTTCTATGGTCTGCCGCTTACTGCTCGCTGTGTGTTTGTTGTTCATTGGCTCATTACAAGCGGCCGAACCCATTTCCTATAGCCGTGATGTTCAACCGATCTTTACTCAGCACTGTGTGGCTTGCCATGCCTGCTACGACGCGGCCTGCCAGCTCAATCTAGGCAGTGGCGAAGGCGTGCAGCGCGGTGCCAGCAAGGCGGCGGTTTACAACGGCACGCGCACCCAGGCCCAGGCCACTACGCGACTGTTTGTTGATGCCCACGGTGAGGCCGCGTGGCGGCGTAAGGACTTTGTGTCTGTGCTGGATCAGCAGGGCAGTCAGGCCGCGTTGATGGCCCGCATGCTGGAACTGGGTCATCAGCAGCCGTTTGCCGCCAACAGCAAATTACCGGCGCAGCTGAATATCGGCATCAACCGGGTCAACCAATGTCCGCTTCCTCAGGAATTTGAGGCGTTTGCTCGGAAAAATCCGCAAGCCGGCATGCCGTTCGCAGTGACCGGGCTGAGTGATGCCGACTACCAGACGCTGCAGGCTTGGCTGGCGCAGGGGGCACCGGTAGATGAGCAGGCGCTGCAGGCCAGCGCGGCGGAGGCAGAGCAAATCGCCAGCTGGGAAGCGTTTATGAACGCTCCAGGCGCCCGCGAAGCATTGGTGTCACGCTGGCTCTACGAGCACCTGTTTCTGGCCCATCTGCATTTCACCGGCGGTGAGCCGGGGCATTTCTTCCAGATGGTGCGTTCACGCACGCCTACTGGTAAACCTGCGGACATCATCGCCACGCGTCTGCCCAATGATGACCCCGGCACTGAGTTCTACTACCGCCTGATCCCCGTTCAGGGCGTGATTGTGCATAAGACCCACATCACCTATGGCCTCAGTGCAGCCAAGTTGAAGCGGGTCAACGAACTGTTTTTTGCCAGCGATTGGCAGGCTGACGCGGTGCCAGGTTATGGCCTGCAGCGCCGTGCCAATCCATTTGAGACCTTTGCGGCGATTCCGGCCCAGGCGCGTTACCAATTTATGCTGGATAACGCTGAATACTTTGTGCGCACCTTTATTCGCGGCCCGGTGTGCCGCGGACAGATTGCCACAGACGTGATTCGCGATAATTTCTGGGCGGTGTTCCAGGACCCGCAGCATGACCTCTATATCACTGACCCTGAGTACCGTGAGGAGGCCAAGGAGTTGTTGGCCATGCCGGGTCAACTGGACAGCATCGGCGACACGCTCGGTCTGTGGCGGACTTACCGCGACAAGCGCAATCAGTATGAAGCGCTGCGTATGCAGCGCTACGCCGATGCGCCAGCGCCCAGTTGGTCGCATATCTGGGCCGGTAACGACAACGCACTGCTGTCGATTTTTCGCCAGCACGACAGTGCGTCGGTGCGCAAAGGCCTGATTGGCGAAGTGCCGCAAACCATCTGGTGGCTGGATTTCCCGCTGCTGGAGCGTACCTATTACCAGCTGGTGGTGAATTTCGATGTGTTCGGCAACGTGTCGCACCAGGCGCAAACGCGGCTGTACTTCGATTTGATCCGCAACGGCGCCGAGGTCAACTTTCTGCGCTTGATGCCAGCCGAGTCGCGGCAGGGCTATCTCAGCGACTGGTACCAGAGCAGCGGCAAACTGAAGATCTGGCTGGATTACCAGGCCATCGACAGCGAAAGCCCGAGCGCCCTGCGCTTGCCTGACAGCGACCCTAAACGCAGCTTTGTCGAAACGCTGCTGGAGCGCTACGGCAGCCTGAATGCCCGGCCCGACCCGATCAACCGCTGCACGGGTGCGTATTGTCATCGCCCTGAGCTGGATGCCGAGTTACAGCGCGCCGAACAGTCTCTGAGTCGGTTGACGGCAAAACCTGCGGGCACCCTCAAGGTGATCGAGCAACTGCCAGAGGCTACCTTGCTGCGGGTGGAAATGGCCGATGGCCAGCGTGAGGTGTACAGCCTGCTGCGCAATCGTGCGCACACGAATGTGGCCTTTATGCTCGGTGAGGAACTGCGCTACCAGCCGGCGCTGGATACCCTGACGGTGTATCCGGGCGTGCTCAGCAGCTACCCGAACTTTATCTTCAATGTGCGGGTGGAGCAGGCGGCGGAATTTGTCACGGCGCTGGAGCAGGCGCGTGACGCAGCGGCCTTCGAAAAAGTCGTCGAGCGTTGGGGGATTCGCCGTACGCATCCGGAGTTCTGGCGCTACTTCCACGATATGTCGGCGTATATCCAGCAAACCGAACCGCTGGAAGCTGGCGTGCTGGATATGAACCGCTACCAGAACTTGTAAACGGGGAAGACCGCGCACTGCGGGGCAGTGCGCGGTTGCATCTTAGCGGTTGAAGCGTTCTACCAGCGCGTACTGGCCGTGTGCTGTGGCCGTCAGGGCTTCGCTGAGCAAGGCAGTGTCATGTGCTTCACCGGCGGTCTTGTCGGCTAGTTGGGCGATGGTGGTGATGCTACGGTTGACCTCATCAGCCACCGCGCTCTGCTCTTCGGCAGCGGCGGCAATTTGGTTGGCCATGTCGGTGATATTAGCCACCGCGTCGCTGATGCCGGCCAGAGCCTCATCGGCCTGCTGCACACGCTCAACCCCTTCGTCAGCCTGTTTGCGGCCGATTTCCATGGTCAGCACCGCCTCCTCGGCGGTGCGCTGAAGTTTGGCGATCAACTGGTGAATCTGCCCGGTAGATTCGGCGGTCCGCTGCGCCAGTGAGCGCACTTCATCGGCCACCACGGCAAAGCCTCGACCCATTTCGCCAGCACGCGCTGCTTCGATGGCGGCGTTGAGGGCGAGCAGGTTGGTCTGGTCGGCAATGCCTTTGATCACATCGACCACTCCGCCGATTTCAGTGCTGTCCTGGGCCAGGCGGGTCACCGTTTCACCGGTATCACCCACCGATTGCGACAGACGCTGAATGGCTGCGCGGGTTTCTGCGGCAATGCCACGACCGGCGCTGGTCAGGCGGTTGGCATCCTGGGTGGCGATTGCGGTACGGGCGACGTTGCTCGCCACTTCCAGGGTGGTGGCGGCCATTTCATTGATCGCAGTGGCCACCTGGTCGGTTTCGCTGCGCTGGCGCTCAAGCCCGGCGGAGCTGTTGTGCGCCAGTGTGTCGGCCTGCTTGGCTTGCTGGGTGAGCTGTTCGGCGGTGTCCTGCAAGCGCGTCAGGCAGGTTTTCAGGCGCGCTTCCTGGCTGAGGATGGACATTTCCAGGCGGCCCTGGGCGCCGCGGCTATCGGTGTACATTTGCGCAATCAGCGGGTCGGAGGTGGTCTGGTCGGCCAAGCGCAGCAGGCGTTTGAGGCCACGCTGTTGCCAGTTCAAGCCGGCCAGGCCGAGCGGCACCGAGAGCGCCGCTGCCAGGGCAAATCCCCAGCTGGAGTCGAGCCAGGCACCGATCAGGAAGCCGATCTGGCTGACCAGAATAAATGGCAGCCAGTCCTGCACGATTGGCAGCCAGCGGTCACTGCCAGGAATGGCCGATTTGCCGCTGTTGATGCGCTGGTATAACGCCTCGGCCCGGCGAATCTGCTCGGCCGTTGGTTTGACCCGAACTGACTCATAGCCCACGACTTGGTTGCTCTCTGTCACCGGCGTGACGTAGGCATTGACCCAATAGTGGTCACCGTTCTTGCAACGGTTCTTGACGATCCCCATCCACGGCCGGCCTTTTTTCAGGGTGTCCCACATATGCTGGAACACCGCTGCAGGCACGTCCGGGTGACGTACCAGGTTGTGTGGCGCACGAATCAGCTCATCGCGGCTAAAGCCACTGATCTCGACAAAGGCGTCATTGCAGTAGCTGATCTGGCCTTTGAGGTCGGTGGTGGAAATCAGTCGTTGCTGCGCGGGGAAGGTGCGCTCGCGCTGAGTAATAGGTTGATTATTGCGCATGGCGTTTTTTATTCCTTTAAACGTTACCGGTGCTTCGGCCGTTGCTGGCGGAAGTTTAGCCCGTGAATCCAGGCGTAACCGACAAGGGACTGGTTGTGGCCGTGTGACACGTTGTTTTGCTGGGGCGGCCGATGAGCGGTTGGCAGGCTCTAGAGCCTTGCGCAGTGGCGCCAGTCTAACCTGCAGATCAGGAAAAGGCCGATGCAAAGCAAGCACGGGCGGGTGACTCGGCTATGATGCGCGCCTTGAGGAGAGTCGCTGATGAATACGTTGTTGTTGCACTGCCGTCCGGGTTTTGAAAATGAGGTGTGCGCGGAGATCGCCGAGCACGCCGCGCGCCTGGACGTTGCCGGTTATGCCAAGGCCAAGCCAAGTACCGCCTGCGCGGAATTTATCTGCACTGAGGAGGACGGTGCCGAGCGCCTGATGCGCGGTGTGCGCTTCAATCAGCTGATCTTCCCGCGGCAGTGGGCACGCGGGGTGTTTATCAACCTGCCAGAGTTGGACCGGATCAGCGTGCTGCTCGGCCATCTGGCAGATTTTCCGGTATTCGGCAGCCTGTGGTTGGAAGTGCTGGACACCAACGATGGCAAGGAATTGTCGAATTTCTGCAAGAAGTTCGAGGCGCCGCTGCGCAACGCCCTGACTAAGGCCGGCAAGCTGGTCGACGATGCACACAAGCCACGCCTGTTGTTGACCTTCAAAAGTGGTCGTGAGGTGTTTGTCGGCATGGCCGAGGCGAATAACTCGGCGCTGTGGCCTATGGGCATTCCTCGGCTGAAGTTCCCCCGCGAAGCGCCGAGCCGCTCGACGCTCAAGCTGGAAGAGGCCTGGCACACCTTTATCCCCCGCGAGCAGTGGGATGAGCGCCTGTCCGATGAGATGACCGGGGTTGACCTCGGTGCTGCACCCGGTGGCTGGACCTATCAGCTGGTCAAGCGCGGCATGCTGGTGACGGCCATTGATAACGGGCCGATGGCGGAAAGCCTGATGGACACGGGTCTGGTCAACCACTTGATGGTCGATGGCTTCACCTGGACGCCCAAGCAGCCGGTGGACTGGATGGTCTGCGATATCGTCGAGAAACCGGCGCGGACTGCGGCAATGGTGGAAACCTGGATTGGCGATGGCCATTGCCGGGAGGCGGTGGTCAACCTCAAGCTGCCGATGAAGCAGCGTTACGCCGAGGTCCGTCGCCTGTTGCAGCGCCTGGAAGATGGCTTTGCCGAGCGCAAGATCAAGGTGTCGATTACCTGCAAACAGCTCTACCACGACCGTGAAGAAGTCACTTGTCACCTGCGCCGCTTAGGTAAATAACCCCTCAATGCCTGGTCAGTTGCGGCTGTAGCGGCAGCAGCTGCGGCCACTCGACGCTACCTTGCAGGGTGCTGCTTGAGAGCTGCCAGGAACCGTTGAACAGGTATTGGCCACTAAAGCCGCTGATACGCAGGCCCAAGGTGTCGCCCGTTTGCAGCTCTGCGCTAACGGCAGCCAGTTCCGTGCTGGCTTGCCCATTGAACGGGGTGACCTGTTCACTGAGTACCTCACTGCTGCCATCGGCGCGCTTGACCACCAGGGCGGCAAACAGCGTTGGCATTCCTTCGGCGTTTTCCAGATGCATGCGGGGCACGCCAACCAGTGCGCTGCTCGTCTGTACCTGTTGCAGCGGGATAAACCGCGACGGCTGTAGCAGTCCGCTGCTAAGCGGTCGAATCGACGTGGCCGGCAGCTCTATCCGCTGATTAGCCGGCAGTTGTTGCAGAGCCACGCCCTGATCCAGATCGAGACTGACGCAGAAATCGGGAATGCTCGCTGCCACACCTCTGCGCCCGCGCAGCTTGTCTTCGTACCAACTGATGATGCTCTGGTAGAGGTTGATCGCCCGGCCATCGCAGTTCAGCACCGCTTCGTTATTGAACGGCGGCAGGCCGCTCCAGCGTTGCATGGGCGGCGGCAAAATATGCCCACCTTGCATGCCGAGCAGGCGCACATCACGGGCGCCTTGTTGCAGGCAATCCCGAATCGCCAGGCCCTGGTTGAGCGGGAACAGGGTGTCGCGCATGCCTTGAATCAATAAGGCATCAGCCTGCGGACGCTGGCCTCGTGCGCAGTAGCTGGTCAAGCTGTGGGCTTTGAGTTCGTCGCGCACCGGTTCGCGCATACGGCCATCAGCGCTTTTCAGGTAGGGTGCTTGGACGAACTTGCCCAGGTCATAACCGGTGGACAGGCCCAGGCTGAGCAGCACGCTTGTCCAGCCGATTTTCAGGTGGCTGTCCGGGGCCAGGGCTTCGCTTAGGTCGTACCAGGTAGCAATCGGCACAATCGCGTCGATGCGCGGGTCCGTAGCTGACGCAAGCAGCTGCACGGCGCCGCCATAGCTTTCGCCGAGCATACCGACCTTGGGGTCATTCGGTGCGTCCATGCTCAGGCGTGGCAGGTTGGCGGCGGCCCAGTCGATTACTGCAAGGGCATCTTGCACTTCATAGTCGGGGTCCATCATCTCGATATCGCCCTCGCTGCCGCCCCAGCCGCGCTGGTCGTAGCTGATTACCCAGTAGCCAGCCTGCCAGGCTTTCACTGCGGCGCGACCGGACATCATCTGCGTGCCGTAGAAGCCGTTCGGCCGGGTGACGCGCCAGCCGCCCCAGCCGTGGGTGTGCACGATGACCGGAGCCTGCTCGCCAGCCTTCAGTGCAGGCTGGAATACGGTGGCCGACAGCCGTGTGCCATCGCGGCCATGGATCACTGCGTCAAAGTGGGTGGCTGGTAGATCCTGCTGCGCGGTGGCGCTGAAGTCCGGCAGTTGATCACGGGCGGCGCAGCCGCTGAGCAGCAGGGTGGCAAGTAGAAGGGCAAGGCGCATGAATGGCTCTTATTGGAATGGTGGACGCTGATCAGCCTGCCTGATCAGGGCGTGGCTGCCTGCCCATCCAAGGTTGTGTTGACCTGTTGTCGGGCCAATCGCGCTACACAGGTGTTTTACATCAGGCGCTAGATGACCTTTGGGTCAGCTTTGCGCGAGAATAGCGGCCTGCTACTGGAGCCAGCCGATGTCTTTGCAAACCACCGCCATTCCCGATGCTACCCTTGATGCGACCGGGCTCAATTGCCCCGAGCCGGTGATGATGCTGCACAACAAGGTGCGCGACCTGCAGGCAGGCGGCCTGCTCAAAGTGATAGCCACCGACCCCTCGACCCGCCGCGACATTCCAAAATTCTGCGTATTTCTTGGCCATGAGCTGGTGGAGCAGGCCGAAGAGGGCGCGACCTACCTGTACTTAATCCGCAAGAAACTCGACTGATGCAGTGGTACTTCGCCTACGGCTCGAATATGAACCTGGCACGTATGCAGGCGCGCGGCATGACGGTGCTGGAGGCACTGCCGGGTCATCTCCCCGGTTACAGCCTGTGCTTTAACAAGCGGGCGGCGGATCGGGCGCCGGGGCGGGCCTACGCCAATATCCGTCACCAGCGCGAGGGGCGGGTGGAAGGTGTGCTGTATCGCCTGGCCGACGCTGGTGAGATCGCCAAGCTGGATCACTTTGAAGGTACGCCGATCTATTACAGCCGCGAATGCCTGCCGATTGTCGCGGCCCACGGCGTGCAGCCGGCCTGGGTGTATATCGCCAACCCGGTCTTTCGTGAAGAAGGGCTGTTGCCCAGCGCCGATTACCTGGCCCACCTGCTGGCGGGGCGTGAGTTATTGTCCGAAGCCTACTGGTCGACGCTGGCAGCTTGGCCCGTCCATCCCGATTGACCGGGCGCCAGGCCGCAGCTGTTCAGCACGTCCTGCCAACTGCGCACATGCCGTGCGGTGGCCTGTTGAAAGTCCGCCCATAACGACGCCTCGTCACTGCTCAATTGCTGCAGGTATTCCCGCGTCGCTGGGGGTATCTGCGCAACGCCGCTGAGGCTGCGAAGGCTGCTGCTCCAGGCTTGGCTGCGTTGATCCACGAGCGCCAGGTAGGGCTGCAGGCCACCGGCGTAATACTTGACGAAAATGTTCTGTAGGGTGCGCGCACGTTCCGTGGCCTTGCCTGTGGGGCAAAGCGGTCGACCCTGTTGGCGGCTTTGCAGCATAGCGCTGCCCTGGTTGAGGCTGTGGGTCAGGCTGGCCAGGCTGCTGATCAGCTGGCCGCCCTGGTCACTGGCGTGCAGGGCAAAGAACAGCGGATCAAGCTGTTCGGTACTCGGCGGCAACCTTGCGGGCAGCGCGCTACCGATGGCCGCCAGCTGCGCCAGGGCTTCCAGCGCCGCGTTATCTTCGCTGGCATTTGGCGGCAGCGGCTGTTCGGCAAAGCGCAGGTAGCGCTCGATCTCCGGGCTGGCATTCAAGGCATTCCAGAAGACGCCGGGCAGCTGCGCACGTTTTTCTTGCGCCAGTTGTTGAAGGGTATTGCGCAGGGGTTGCTCGTCCTGGCTGCGCAGGTGTGCGCTGCAGGCGTCCAGGGCGCGCAGCAGATCGCCTTCGTAAGCCAGGCGGCTGCTGGGTGTCAGTTGTTTACCGAGGCTGTTGTTGCGCTGGCTGATCTGCTGTTGCAGCGCCGGGCAGCGACGCACATCGACCAACAGGTCCAGCAGGCTGATGCGCAGTTCGGCAATTTCTATCAGCCGTTCGCGGCGAGCTGGCAGGCGGTAACGGGTCAGCTCGCTGGAGTCGAAAGCGGTTGCCGGTTCGACATCCAAGGCGTTACTTAAACGCTGCAGATAATCTGCCTGCAAGGCTAGGCCGTCATCAGCGGGCGTACAGGCGCACAGGCAAAGCGCAGTGAATAGAAACAGCAGGCGGGCGTTCATCAGGCCATCTTAGCGGCTCGAATACGTTTGCGCGCGCTGCCGGCCAAGCGCACGGCGAGCATACCGCCGGCGCAGGTCAGCCCTACCACCAGGCCTTGCCAGAGCCCGCTGGGGCCGCTGGGCTCGCCGAACCAGTCGGTCAGGCCGAGCGCATAACCCACCGGCAAGCCGATGCCCCAATAGGCGAACAGGGTCAGGATCATGGTCACGCGGGTGTCCTGATAACCGCGCAGTGCGCCGGCAGCCGTCACCTGAATGGCATCAGAGAACTGGAACAGCGCCGAATACACCAGCAGCGTGGTGGCTACCGCAATTACTGCACCGTCTGGGGTATAGATCTGCGCAATCTCTTCGCGCAATAGCAGCATCAGGCTAGCCGACAGGCAGGCGTAACCCAATGCCGCCGCCATGCTCACCCCGGCAGCAAAGCGCGCTTCACGCGGCTCGCCACGGCCAAGCGCCTGACCGACGCGCACGGTGGCAGCCATGCCCAGGGAATACGGGATCATAAACACCATAGAACTGAAGTTCAGGGCGATCTGGTGCCCGGCCACCACGGTGGCGCCTAGGCCGCCGATCAGCAGAGCAATCACCGCGAAGATGCTCGATTCGGCGAATACCGAGATGCCAATCGGCAAGCCGACCGAGAGCAGGCGTTTGTGCACCGGCCACTGCGGCCATTCGAAGTGGTTGAAGATTTTGCTCGCCTGATAGAACGGCGCCCACTTCACCCACCAGAGCATGCTCAGGAACATAAAGCCCATCACCAGGCCGGTGGCCCAGCCGCAGCCGACGCCACCCATGGCCGGCAGCCCGAGCTTGCCGTAGATAAAGATGTAATTGAGCGGAATATTCAGCGCCAGGCCGCACAGGCCGATGACCATGCTCGGCCGGGTATGCCCGAGGCCGTCACTGAAGCAACGCAGCACGTGGTACAGCGCCACAGCCGGAAAACCGCAGGCCACAGCACGCAGGTAGCCCATGGCGGGTTCGATCAGCGCCGGGTCGACGTTCATCAGGCTGAGGACGATTTCTGCGTTCCACAAAATCACCGCCGCCGCGATGCCCACCGCCAGGGCCAACCACAGCGCCTGACGCACCAATGGGCCGATCTCGGTATGCGCACCTGCGCCAAAGCGCTGCGCAACCTTGGGCGTGGTGGCCAGCAGAATGCCGGTCATCAGCAGAAATACCGGCACCCAGATCGAGTTGCCCAGCGCCACCGCGGCCAGATCCTGCGGGCTGACCCGGCCGGCCATCACGGTATCGACGAAGCCCATGGCAGTATTAGCCAACTGGGCAATGATGATCGGCGTTGCGAGCTTCAGCAGGCTGTAGAACTCGGTGCTGGCGCGTTGCAAGCGGGTTTGGGCAAGCATGAAAAGTAGTATCCAGCTGGTATCAGGAAACCGTGCAGTCTACGCCCTGACGGCTTGGTCAGGAAACCTTGTTGCACAGTGTTTCAGTACGACAGGCGCATTGCGCTACTCAACGTAGCCAAGCGGTGCAAGCAGGTTAGAATGCCGGCCTGATTTGCGGAGCACAGCCATGCGCATAGTCGCCGACGAAAACATTCCCCTGCTTGATGAGTTCTTCGCCGGTTTTGGCGAGATTCGCCGCTTGCCCGGCCGCAGCATTGATGCGGCTGCTGTAGCTGATGCGGATCTTTTGCTGGTTCGTTCAGTAACTCAGGTTGATCGCGCGCTGCTAGACGGCTCGGCAGTCAAGTTTGTCGGCACCTGCACCATCGGCACTGATCACCTGGACCTCGACTATTTCCAACAGGCCGGTATCACTTGGGCTAGCGCGCCGGGCTGCAATGCTCGTGGTGTGGTCGACTATGTGCTGGGCAGCCTGCTGGTATTGGCTGAGCAGCAGGGTGTTGATCTGGCTACGCGCACCTATGGGGTGGTTGGTGCGGGGCAGGTAGGCAGCCGTCTGCTTAAGGTGCTGCGAGGTCTGGGCTGGCGTGTGCTGGTCTGCGATCCGCCGCGTCAGGCCGTTGAGGGCGGCGATTTCGTCAGTCTGCAGCAGGTGCTAGCCGAGTGCGATGTGATCAGCTTGCATACGCCGCTGGAACGTCTGGGTGAGCACCCGACTTATCACCTGTTCGATCACGCACGCTTGGCCGCACTCAAGCCAGGCAGCTGGCTGATCAACGCAAGCCGTGGCGCGGTGGTGGATAACCAGTCATTGCGCGAGTTGCTGCCCCAGCGCAGCGATCTGCAGGTGGTGCTGGATGTCTGGGAAGGCGAGCCACAGGCCGATGTCGAGCTGGCCGCGTTGTGCCGCATCGCCACGCCGCATATTGCCGGCTACAGCCTGGACGGCAAGCTGCGCGGCACGGCGCAGATCTATCAGGCGCTGTGTCAGCACCTTGGCGTTGAGCCTATTACCGAGCTGGCGCAGCTGATGCCCGCGCCATGGCTGAGTGATTTGACTATCGACCCCAGCGCTGATCCGGCCTGGGCCTTGGCTAGTATCTGCCGTGCAGTGTATGACCCACGTCGTGATGATGCGGATTTTCGCCGGAGCCTGCAGGGCGATGCGGTAACCCGGCGTGCGGCTTTTGACTGGCTGCGCAAACACTACCCGATGCGTCGGGAAATCGACGGGTTGACGGTGGGCGTGAACTGTAGTGCGCCGGCGTTGGCCAGCCTGGTGCAGGCGTTGGGTGCGAGGTTGAATCAGCTGTAGCGAAGGGCAGCGAATGCTGCCCTGGCGGGAAACTTATTTACGCTTGGTGGTTTGCTGTTGAGCTTTTTCCAACGCGTTGCAGGCCTTCTGGATCATCTCTTCGGTGATCGGGATTTCGCGGCCCTGGGCGTCGATGACAAAGCCGCCAATCGGCATTGTCGTGGTTTTTTGCGAATTCTGTTGTTGGCTGTGCATGGCTTGTCTCCTCATCGGTTAGCGCGATTTTATGAGTGTTAGATGAAGGCGCTATGACAACTGCGACGGCAGAAAACCGCCGCAAGACACAGGGCAAGTTAGCCATTGCAGGCACTGTGCCAGGGCCGGCAGGTATTGAGCAGGCAGGTATTGAATTAGAGGGTTTTATGGGGCTTTTCCATATTGGCTTGATCATCAACCCCTTGGCCGGGCTAGGCGGCCCTGCGGGGTTCAAGGGCAGTGACGGCATGGCCGAGCAGGCCTTGGCTTTGGGCGTTGAGGCCAAGTCGGCGCTGCGTACGCAAACTACCCTTGAGGTGCTGTTGCCGCTGCGTGAGCGCCTGGAATTCGTCACCTTTCCCGGCGCGATGGGCGCTGACCTGCTGAGCGAGATGGGTTTTGCCCACCGTGTGGTCGGTGAGCTACCGGCTGGTCCGAGCAGCGCCGCCGATACCCGGCAAGCTGTTGAGCTGCTGCAGGGTGCTGGCGTGGCGCTGATTCTGTTCGCCGGTGGCGATGGTACGGCGCGGGATATCTGCGCCGCCGTACGTGAAGGCCTGCCGGTATTGGGGATTCCGGCCGGGGTGAAGATTCAGTCCGGGGTCTACGCCATCAGCCCGCGCGCTGCCGGCGAATTGACTGCGAGGCTTATCGAAGGCGGCTTGGTGCGCCTGAGCAGCGGTGAAGTGCGCGATATTGATGAAAGCGCCCTGCGTGAGGGGCGCGTAACCGCACGCTGGTACGGCGAACTGACGGTGCCGCAGGAAGGCGGCTATGTGCAGCAGGTCAAACAGGGCGGCGTGGAGTCCGAAGAGCTGGTGCTAAATGATCTGGCCGACTGGCTGCAGGACAGCTGGGAAGCCGACGTGCGTTATGTCTTCGGCCCGGGTTCGACCCTACATGGTCTGGCGCAGAACCTCGGTATGCAGACCACCTTGCTCGGCGTCGATGTGGTCGAAAACGGCCAGCTGCTGGCCTGCGATGTAACCGAGGCTCAGCTGTTCGAGCTGATTGACGGTCATCCAGCGCGTCTGTTGGTCACCGCCATTGGCGGGCAGGGCCATATTATCGGTCGCGGCAACCAGCAGATCAGCCCACGGGTGTTGCGCGCGATTGGCCTGGATAACCTGCGGGTAGTCGCCACCAAACGTAAGCTCGGTACGCTTGAAGGCCGCCCGCTGCTGGTCGACAGCGGTGATGTTGCGCTGGATGATGCCTTTCCCGATGCCGTGCGTGTGTGGGCCGGTTATAAGGAAGAACTGCTGTATCCCCTGAGTCGATAGGAGGTCGCGATGCGGATCGTGGGTGCGTTGCTGATTGGGCTACTGACCTTTGCTGCGCAGGCCATCGAGGCGGACAAACTGGTGCTGGCTGCACGGCAGCAGGTCGGGGTGACGCTCACTTATGACCCGGCCTATCGCCGCCTTGGTTACCCCAATGGCGATGTACCGTTAAATACCGGCGTGTGCACCGATGTGGTGATCCGCGCCCTGCGCGCACAGGGGCTCGACTTGCAGCAGGCCTTGCATCAGGACATGCGCGCGAACTTTCGCCTATATCCCAAAAACTGGGGGCTAAGCCGGCCCGACAGCAATATCGACCACCGCCGTGTGCCAAACTTAATGACCTGGTTCAAACGTCAGGGCTGGGCGCTGCCGCTTGGCCAGGATGCCGAGCGCTATCGGCCTGGTGATATCGTCACCTGGGATCTCGGCGGCGGCCTGACCCATATCGGCATTATCAGCGACCGCCAGGCCGGCAGCGGCGTGCCCCTGGTGCTGCACAATATCGGCCGCGGCACCCAGGAAGAAGACATCCTCTTTCGCTTCAAGATTACTGGCCAATACCGTATTCCCGAGGCCTGAGGGCTGCACAAAGGAGTTGCGCATGTCTCCACCTTTTATCCAGCCTGGCGAGCGCGTGGTGCTGTTCGACGGGGTGTGCAAGCTGTGCAACGGCTGGGCGAAGTTTCTGATTCGCCATGACGTTGAGCAGCGCTTTCGTTTGGCCTCGGTGCAGTCGGCCGAGGGCCAGGCGCTACTGGCTTGGGGCGGTTTGCCCACCGAGCGTTTCGATACCATGGCCTTGATCGAAAATGACCAGATGCTGCTGCGGTCGGACGCGGTGCTGCGCATCGTCGACCAACTGCCTAAGCCATGGCGCTTGCTGGCCTGGCTGCGGCTGATTCCGCGGCCCATACGTGACTGGTGCTATGACCGTATTGCGCTAAATCGCTACCGGCTATTTGGCCGCTACGACAGTTGCCTCATACCAAACGCCGATCATGCCCGGCGCTTTTTGCATGACTGATCCGCGTTTACGGCAGATCGCCTGGCTAGCGCGTATCGCCCTGGCCCTGGTGTTTATCTGGCACGGCGTGGTGCCGAAGATTCTCTGGTTAAGCCCGGATGAGCTGGTGATGATCCAAGTCCACAACCTGCCGGTTCCCGAATGGGTGGCGCGCATCGCTGGTCTGGCGGAAATCATCTTGGGTTTATTGCTGTTGTGGCGGCGTCAGCGCTGGCCCTTGTTGCTGGCCGGCCTGCTGTTGATTGGGCTGCTGCTTGATGTGGCGCTATTCAGTCCCCATCTACTGCTGCAGGCGTTCAATCCGCTGAGCACCAACCTCGCCGCCCTGGCGCTGTGTTGGCTGGCTTGGCGGGCGGAAACGCCGCAATCGCTTCCTCATTAACGGGCGTCAGCGCCCCAGCGAGCTTTCATGCTTTCGATCCTGTCTTCCCGTCAGCGCAATGCCTTGCGCATGGCCTGGCGCTTTATTGCGCCGTATCGCGGTCGCGTGTTTGGGGCCTTGCTGGCGCTGATGTTTACCGCCGCCATCACCCTGTCGATGGGGCAGGGCATCAAACTGTTGGTTGATCAGGGCCTGGCGACTCAATCGCCGGCGGCCTTGCAGCAGTCGATTGGGCTGTTCTTCGTGCTGGTACTGGCGCTGGCCATCGGTACTTTTACCCGGTTCTACCTGGTGTCGTGGATTGGCGAGCGCTTTGTCGCCGATATCCGCAAGCGCGTATTCAACCACCTGATTGAACTGCATCCGGGCTTTTATGAGAGCAACCGCAGCTCGGAGATTCAGTCACGCCTGACCGCCGATACCACGCTGCTGCAATCGGTCATCGGCTCGTCGCTGTCGATGGCGCTGCGCAACCTGATCATGCTGGTCGGCGGCAGTGTGCTACTGGTGGTGACCAACGCCAAGCTCAGCGGCATCGTGTTGATGGCGCTGCCACTGGTGGTCGCGCCGATTCTGATATTCGGCCGCCGTGTACGTGCGTTGTCGCGGCAGAGCCAGGACCGGGTGGCGGATGTTGGTAGCTACGTTGGTGAGGTGCTGGGGCAGATCAAGACCGTACAAGCCTACAACCACCAGAATGAGGACAAACGCCGTTTCGGCCTGTCCGCTGAGGCCGCCTTCGACACCGCGCGTCAGCGGATTGCCCAGCGTGCCTGGCTGATTACTGTGGTGATCGTGCTGGTGCTCGGCGCGGTGGGGGTGATGCTTTGGGTCGGTGGCATGGATGTGATCGCTGGGCGGATTTCCGGCGGTGAGCTTGCGGCTTTTGTGTTCTACAGCCTGATTGTCGGCTCGGCCTTCGGCACGTTGAGCGAAGTAATCGGTGAGCTGCAACGCGCTGCCGGTGCCGCCGAGCGCATCGCTGAACTGTTGCAGGCACGCAATGAAATCACCCCGCCGGCATCTGATGTGCTGCACCTGCCGCAGCCCGTGCAGGGCCGTATCCAACTGCAAGGGCTGCGCTTCGCCTACCCGTCGCGCCCCGGCAGTTTCGCCGTGGACGGTATCGATCTGCAGGTTGCAGCGGGGGAAACCCTGGCCCTGGTCGGGCCGTCCGGTGCGGGTAAATCGACGCTGTTTGATCTGCTGCTGCGCTTTTTCGACCCGCAGCAGGGCCGCATCCTGATTGATGGTGTGCCGATCCAGCAGCTCGACCCTCGCGAACTGCGCAGTAGCTTTGCCCTGGTGTCGCAGAACCCGGCGCTGTTCTTCGGCTCGGTGGAGGACAATATCCGTTACGGCAAAACCACTGCCAGCCTGGCTGAGGTCGAAGCGGCGGCCAAAGCGGCGCATGCCCACGAATTTATTATGAAGCTGCCGGATGGCTACCAGACTCACCTGGGCGATGCCGGTTTAGGGCTTTCCGGCGGGCAGCGTCAGCGTTTGGCGATTGCTCGGGCATTGTTGGTGGATGCGCCGATTCTGCTGCTCGACGAGGCGACCAGTGCGCTGGACGCCGAGAGCGAGCACTTGATTCAGCAAGCCTTGCCGCCGCTGATGGAAGGGCGTACCACCCTGGTGATCGCCCATCGCCTGGCGACGGTCAAAAGCGCCGACCGCATCGCTGTTATCGAGCACGGCAAGCTGGCGGCGATTGGCACGCACAGCGAGCTGGTCAGCAACAGCCCGCTGTATGCCCGTTTAGCCGAGTTGCAGTTCAGTAACGAGGCGGAGGCCGCTGTTTAAAGCGGCTTGGCTTTGGGGCGTATGGTCGCCGCTGCACCGGCCGAGGCGAGGATGATGGCGCTGATCGCCAGCCATTGACTGAGGGTCAGGCGCTCGCTGAGGAATAGCAGGCCAGAAAGCGCGGCAATCGCCGGCTCCATGCTCATCAGGATGCTGAAAGTGCGCGCGGGCAGGCGGGTAAGAGCGACCATTTCCAGGCTGTAGGGCAGGGCTGAGGACAGCACGGCGACGCAGAGGGCGACGGGCAGCAGGTCCAGTGAAAAAAGGCCGCTGCCGGCTTGCCACAGGCCAATCGGGAACACCAGCAAGGCCGCGACGATGGTGCCGAGTGCCACGGTCTGCTTGCCGTGCTCAGCGCCGGCTTTTTGCCCGAAAACGATATACAGCGCCCAGCACAGCCCGGCCGCCAGGGCCAGGCCCATGCCGACCGGGTCCAGCGGTACATCGCTTTGCCCGGTTGGCAACAGCAGCCACAGGCCGAAAACCGCCAGAGCAATCCAGACGAAATCCACCAAACGGCGTGACGACAACAGCGCCAGGCCCAGCGGGCCAGTGAACTCCAGTGCGACAGCGATACCCAGGGGGATGGTTTTCAGCGAGAGGTAGAACAGCAGGTTCATACCGCCCAACGACAGCCCGTAAGCCAGCAGGGAACGGCTGGACTTCAGTGTCAGCTTGGCTTGCCAGGGCCGCATCAAAATGCACAGGATCAGCGCGCCAAGGCTTAGGCGCAGGGCCGTCGTGCCGCTTGCACCAATCTCCGGAAATAGCCCCTTGGCCAGGGACGCGCCGCTCTGGATCGAGGTCATGGCGATCAGCAGCAATATGATCGGCAGGATCACCAGGGAGAATTGCGTTGAGCGCGGCATGGCTGTTCCTTTGGGTTATCTATCCAGTAATAAAAAAACCGGCCACTGGGGCCGGCTTTTATGCACCACGGCTAAGGCTTAGCGGTATTCACACAGGTAGGCAGTATCTGCTGCCACCTTGAGCTGAAACTTGCTGTCGGCCGGTACGGTGAACTTGCTGCCGCTGGTGAAGGTTTCCCAGTTGTCGCTGCCGGGCAGTTTCACGGTCAGGGCGCCGGCGACCACGTGCATGATTTCCAGCTGATTGGTGCCGAATTCATACTCGCCTGCAGCCATCACGCCAATGGTAGCCGGGCCTTCAGCCATGCCGAAGGCGATGGATTTGACGGTGCCGTCGAAGTATTCATTGACCTTGAACATCTGCAGTTCCTCGATAGGGGATTAAAAAGGCTGGCCGCCAGTAGCGACAGGCCATAGAAAAAGGCCCGCCAGTATGCCCAAGCGTTTTTTCTTCGTCATCTGCTTTGCGCAGGCAAAACCAGTGGCAGCAGTCGGGCGGTATTGCGCGCATCGGTCAGGGCGCGGTGTTGCTGGCCCTGGAACTGCAGGCCGGCGAGATTCAGCGCCATTTTCAAGCCAATCGGGCTGGGCAGCTGGCGGGCTTCGGCGAAGCGCTTTTTCAGGTTGATGTGCGGGATCTGGCTCAGGTAACTCTCCAGCCCATGGGCGCGCCATTCCTGTTCAAACTGGCGGCGGTCGTAGTCGCCCCAGCTGGCCCAGCCCGCCAGTTGCGCTTGATGGGTCAGCAGCCAGCGTTCGAATTGTGCCCATACCGCACTCAGCGGCGCGGCGGCATCAACATGGACCTGGTTGATCTGGGTGAGCTGACGGCAGAAGTGGGTCAGGTGTGGGCGTCGGGTAGGTCGCACAAACCGTTGGAAACTCTCGATTTCATGGCCGCCCGCGTTGACCAGGCTGGCGCCTATTTCGATGATTTCCATGTCTGTAATCGGCCAACCGCCTTCTTCGGTGGTGGCTTCTAGGTCGATGACCAGCCAGTGCTGCATGAGCCCTCCTTAGCGTGCAGTCAGTATGGAAGCAGTTTCAGCGTCGGGTAAAGCCTGTTGCTCGGTGCATCCATACAGTTTTGCCACATGGCTGTACTGGCGTTGATTGCAGGTGGCGGGCATGCTTGCAGCCAGGTTCGTACCCGCTGTATGGCGCAGGTATGCAGTTAATCAGAAGCGTGCGGTAAAGGACGCTCGACGGTAGAGGTGGATATGGCAAAGTTGGCGTTTATCGGGCTGGGCGTAATGGGTTACCCGATGGCTGGGCATCTGGCGGGTGCCGGGCATCAAGTGTGTGTGTACAACCGCACTGCCGCCAAGGCTGAGCAATGGGCCGCCGAATACCCCGGCAGCCACGCGCCAACCCCGCGTGAAGCGGCCGCGGGTGCCGAGTTTGTGATGGTCTGCGTGGGCAATGATGATGATCTGCGCAGTGTTGTGCTGGGCGAGCAGGGCGCCTTTGTCGGCATGCAGGCTGGTGCGGTGCTGATCGATCACACCACCGCCTCGGCGCAGGTTGCACGTGAATTGGCCGAGCAGGCCGCTGCCCGCCAACTGGGTTTTCTCGATGCGCCGGTCTCCGGCGGTCAGGCTGGGGCGCAGAACGGCGCGTTGACCATCATGGTCGGCGGTGAGGCGGCGACCTACGCCAAAGCTGAGCCAATCATTCAGGCCTATGCACGCATGGCCCGCTTGATGGGCGAAGCCGGCAGCGGCCAGTTGACTAAGATGGTCAACCAGATTTGCATCGCCGGGCTGGTGCAGGGCTTGTCCGAGGCGCTGCATTTCGCGGAGTGTGCCGGACTCGATACGCATGGCGCGATGGAGGTGATCAGCAAGGGCGCTGCACAATCCTGGCAGCTGGAAAATCGCCACAAAACCATGCTGGCCGGCGAGTTCGAGCATGGTTTTGCCGTGGACTGGATGCGCAAGGACCTGGCAATTTTGCTGGCCGAGGCGCGCAGCAATGGCGCGCAGCTGCCGGTCACCGCGCTGGTCGATCAGTTCTATGCCGATGTGCAGGGCATGGGCGGCGGCCGCTGGGACACGTCCAGTCTGTTGGCCCGCCTGAACAAGCGCTAACTGGCAGCTGAGTACGGCCGTCTATACTGGGTTCAAAGCCAGTATGGATTCGGCACTGTTCTCACTTTTCAGGCATGCGGGCACTGTTCATGGATGATCAATTTGCATTCAGCGACGACCTTCCCAGCACCACCAGCCAGCCCGTATGGCGCGTACTGGCAGTTGATGATGACGCCGACTTCCAGCGCGCCACCGCTTTTGCCCTGAGCGAGCTGGAGCTGCTGGGCGGGCGTATTGAACTGATCCAGGCGTTCAGCTGCCGTGAAGCCTCGATGCTGCTGGCCAAGCACCATGACATCGCCCTGGTGTTGCTCGATGTGGTGATGGAGACCGAAGACGCCGGCTTGCGCCTGATCAAGGCGCTGCGTGAGGTGATCGGCAATCGCGAAACCCGCGTGGTGATGCTCACTGGTGAGCCAGGCCTGGCGCCGGCTCATGAAGTGATGCGTGATTACGACATCAACGATTATTGGACCAAGAGTGAACTCAGCGCCGAGCGTTTGCTGACGGTGCTCACCGCAGCGGTGCGCGGTTATGCGCAGCTCAGGGCTGTAGCTAGCGCGCGGCGTGGCTTGCAGATGATTGTCGAGTCGAGCAATGCACTGTTTTGTTCGAAGAGTACCCGCGAGCTGTCGGCCAAGATTCTGTCGGAAATCACCTCACTGCTTGACCTGCAGACCGAGGGCATTGTCTGCGTGCGCGCCGATGAGGGTGACGCCACTACCGAGCCGAATGCGCGGATTGTCAGCGCCAGCGGGCGCTTCTTCGACAGCATCGACGCCAATCTCGACGTGCTGCAGCCGCAGGTCGCGGCGGCGGTGCGCCAATGCCTGCGGGCGCAGCAGACTCTGCGTCTGAGCGATTGCACGGTCTTGTTCTTTCCGCGCTTTCAGGCCGGTTCTGACTACGCCTGCTATATCGACAGTGCAAGGGCTCTGGATGACACCGAGTTGGAGCTGCTCAAGGTGTTCAGTGTCAGTATCAGCCGTGGCCTTTACAACGTTGCGCTGTTCAGCCGCCTGGAAGAAATGGCCTATCAGGACGACTTGCTGAAGATCCCCAATCGCAATGCGCTGATTCGCATGCTGGACATGACGCTGAAGTCGGAGGCCAAGGATCAGCGCGTGCTGGTGCTTATCGATATCGATAATTTTTCTGGTGCCAACACCGCCTTTGGCACCGGTTATGGCGATTTTATTCTCGGCCTGGTGGCGAAGAAACTGCGCGACGCCTTCACCCATGAGGTGCTGATTGCCCGAGTGCGTGATGACCTGTTTGCCATCCTCGGCCCGCAAACCCAGGTTAATGCCGCAGACGTGGTGGCATTGTTTCGCCGGCATAAACGCCCTTATGAGTTGGGCCAGGTGCACAGCCTGAGCAGCGTGACCATGCACCTAGCTGACTTTACCGGCAGCGCCAGTGTGGCCCTGCAGGATGCGCTGTTGACCCTGAAACAGGCCAAGCGCTTGGGGCATGACCAGCACGGCGTCTACGACCCTCGGCTGCAAGGTGCGCATGCAGAGTCCTATCGCATGTTGCTGGCCTTGCGTGATGCGGTGGACGCCGGCCAAATCAGTGTTGAATTGCAGCCGCAAATTGACCTTGAAACGCTCCGCGTCACGGGTGTGGAAGCTTTGGCGCGCTGGCGTAAAACTGATGGCAAAATGGTTCCGCCTTTGAGCTTTATTCCTCTGGCTGAAGCCACGGGCTACATCTTGCCGTTGGGCGATTTACTGATGCGTCTCGCGCTGCAGGCGGCAAAACAGCTCGCTGATGCGGGGTACCCGCACATCCGCGTTGCGGTTAACGTCTCGGCACCGCAACTGTTGCAGCATGACTTCATTGAGCAGTTTAAGTCGCACTTGCAGGTGGCCGGGGTGCTGCCTGAGCAGATTGAAGTGGAAATTACCGAATCGGTGGCCATGCGCACCTTCGACACCGTCTGTGAAAAGCTTCGTGCGCTGCGGGCCATGGGCGTGGAGGTGGCAATCGATGACTTTGGCACTGGTTTCTCATCGCTCAGCTACCTGCGTTTGTTGCCTGCCGATCGCTTGAAAATCGACCGCAGTTTTGTTCTGGAAATCGGTGAGGTCAGCGACCAGCAGATGATCGCCGAAGCGGTGATCCAGATTGCCGCGCGGGTTGGCATGCGGGTCATTGCCGAAGGCGTCGAAACCCAACAGCAGGCCGACTGGATTCTCAAGCATGGCTGCCGGCAGGCGCAGGGCTATCTGTTTGCCAAGCCGATGACCTGCGCTGATTTACTCAATTGGTTGAGTGACTGGCCGGAGTGCACGGCCTGATGCAGCAATCCAGGCGCGCCAGGCTGTTGTCGCAGCCGGTCAGGCGCAACCTATTGCTGCTATTTGTGCCGTGGACGCTGCTGATTCTGCTGCTGATGGCACTGCTTTACGAGCGCTTGCTGGATGCGCGACTTGAACCGTTGTTGCGCGATCAGCAGGTCAGTCTGAACGAGGGCGTTGGCGTGCTCAATCGGCACCTGGCGACCTTGCGCGGCAATCTGCAATTTCTCATCCAACAGCCACTACTGGCTGAGGTGCTGCGGAACCCAAGTGCAGATAACCGGCACGCCCTGAGTCAACTGTTTGTCGAGTTCGCCCGCAGCAGCATGGTTTATGACCAGATTCGCTGGCTGGATGAGCGTGGTGCAGAGCAGGTGCGGGTTGATTGGCGCAATGGCGAGCCGCTGACAAGTGATCAGGCGCAATTGCACAACCAGGCGCAGCACTATTACTTCGTCGAGACCATGAACCTGCCTCAGGGCGCGTTCTACCTCTCACGTTTTGACCTGAACGCTGATATGGGCAGCGTCGAACAACCACTCAAGCCCACTCTGCGGGGTGCCGAGCCGATTTTCGATGGTGAGGGCAAGCGCCGCGGCATCCTGATCCTCAATTACCTTGGGCAAGTGCTGCTGCAGCGTCTGGCCGAGGTGTCCAAGAGTTACGGTAACAACCTGACTCTGGTCGACCACGAAGGCTACTGGATGCTCGCCGCTGATGAGCAGGATGCCTGGGGTTTTGCTCTGGGCAAGCCTGAGGCAACGCTGGCCAGCCGCTTTCCGGATAGCTGGCGGCGGATGCAGGCTGCCCACGATGGTGTGTTTAGCGACAGTGGTGGTTACTGGGCCTTTAATAAGTTCGATCCCTACCAGGGCAGTGGCCAGGACGCGGCAACAGGTGAGTACTGGTTACTGGTTTCGCACCTGCCTCTGGAGCAAATTCAGGGCCTGCGCGGGCAAGTATTCTGGCAGGTATTGCTGTTTGTCTGCGTGATGCTCTCTCTTGGGCTACTGGTGGTGTTGCGCCTCGGCTTGGCGGAGTTCGAGCGTGATCAGGTGCGCCAGGCGCTGGAGGTCAGTAGTCAGGCACTGTTGCAGCGTAATGCGGAGCTGCGTGACACGGTTGATCAGCTGCAGCGCACGCGCGGCGCCTTGCTTCAGGCGGAAAAGCTCTCTTCGTTGGGCACCTTGGTCGCGGGGGTGGCGCATGAGCTGAATACGCCGATTGGTGCCGCCAGCATGGCTGCCTCAACTCTGGATAAGGGTAATCAGAGTCTGCAAAAGAGCCTCGGTGAAGGGTTGCAGCGTTCGGCGCTGGAGCGCTTTGTACAGCGCAATGATGAAGGCCTGGCGATCATCCTCAATAGTTTGATGCGCATGGCGCAGCTAACCCGGGCCTTCAAGCAACTGGCCAGTGACCGTGCGAGTACCGAGCGACGTTGCTTTGATCTGGTCGAGTTGGTCGGTGAGGTCATGCTGCTGTTTACTCCCAAGCTTAAGCAGTCAAACCATCGGGTAAAGCTGGAGCTACCGCCGAGCCTGATGCTCGACAGCTATCCGGGGCCTCTGGGCCAGATCCTGCAGAACCTGATCGACAATGCGCTCATCCATGCTTTCGATTCGGGCACGAACGGCGTGGTTACGGTCAGGGTTGAGCATGATGAGATGCGCTGCGAATGCGTGATTGAAATCAGCGATAACGGCGACGGCATAAGCGAGGAGGTGCTGGGGAAGATCTTCGACCCGTTCTTTACCACCCGGCGCGGACGCGGAGGCACCGGGCTTGGCTTGCATATCACCCACCAGCTGGCTGTGGATATTCTCGGCGCTGATCTACAGGTACGCAGCGCGCCAGGGCAGGGCACGCAGTTTCGTCTGCGTTTACCACTCGCCTGAATCTATGGATGAACGGCTGCCAAGCCGTCTGCACCCACGTAGAATCGCCGGCCTATGCCCTGTGCTGTGATGTTGAGGTCTTCCTGTCATGAATTGCCGTGCCGGCTGCGGCGCCTGCTGCATCGCTCCTTCGATCAGTTCCCCTATCCCAGGTATGCCTGATGGCAAGCCGGCGGGTGTGCGCTGCGTGCAGCTGGATGCGAACAACTACTGCCTGATTTTTGGCCGGCCTGAGCGACCTGCGGTGTGTTCTGCATTTCATGCTGCCGAGTATGTATGCGGCAGCAATACGGCAGAGGCGCTGCAGTTGATTGGCTGGCTGGAGCAAAGCACGGCCGTTGCAGTCTGATACTGTGGCGCAACGTTATTGGGCTGCTGGAGGCGTGATGGTGCGGTTTAAAGGGCTGCTCTTGGGTATTGCCGCGTTGCTGGCGGTGAGCGGGGCGCAGGCGGCGCAATGGCGTCTGGTTAAGGATGAAGCGGGTATTCAGGTCTATTTGCAGCAGATCCCAGGCTCAAGTTTTCAGGCGTTTCGCGGTGTCACTCGTATACGAGTGGATATGCCACGCTTGTTGGCCCTGCAGGATGACGTCAGCGCGGCCTGCGCTTGGATTCATGCGTGCAGCGAGCAGAAACTGCTCAAGCATGAGGGGGATCTGAGCTGGGCCTACAGCCGCTTCCACACGCCTTGGCCAGTGCAACCGCGTGATTCCATCCTGCAGGTGACTACCACGCGTGATACCGATGGCCGAGTGACCCGCACTCTGCATGGGGTTGCCGATTATTTGCCGCTGCAGCAAGGCTTTGTGAGGGTGAGCAAGGTGGAGGGCTTCTGGAGCCTTACGCCGCGCGAGGGCGAAATCGAGGTGATCTACGAAGTTCATTCCGAGCCGGGTGGCAGCGTACCGGCCTGGTTGGCCAACAGCTTTGTCGTGGATGCGCCGTTCAATACTTTGCAGGGGCTGCGTCAGTTGGCTGAACAGCCATAAAGCTGGCTTATTCAGCGCAATAAAAAAGGCTGCCCGAGGGCAGCCTTTTGTGCGGCGAGAACTGAATTACTTCTTCAGATCGCGCTGCGGGTAGCCGGTGTACAGCTGGCGCGGACGGCCAATCTTGTAAGGGCTGGAGAGCATTTCTTTCCAGTGCGAGATCCAGCCGACGGTCCGCGCCAGGGCGAAGATCACGGTGAACATGCTGGTCGGAATACCGATAGCTTTGAGGATGATGCCCGAGTAGAAGTCGACGTTCGGGTACAGGTTGCGCTCTTTGAAGTACGGGTCGGTCAGGGCGATTTCTTCCAGACGCATCGCCAGTTCCAGCTGTGGATCGTTCTTGATACCCAGCTCTTTCAGTACTTCGTCGCAGGTCTGCTTCATCACGGTGGCGCGCGGATCGCGGTTTTTGTAAACGCGATGACCGAAGCCCATGAGTTTGAACGGATCGTTCTTGTCCTTGGCCTTGGCGATGAATTTGTCGATGTTGGAAACATCGCCAATCTCATCCAGCATGCTCAGCACTGCCTCGTTGGCACCGCCGTGCGCCGGGCCCCAGAGGGCGGCGATACCGGCTGCGATACAGGCGAACGGGTTGGCGCCTGAGGAACCGGCCAGACGTACGGTGGAGGTAGAGGCGTTCTGCTCATGGTCGGCGTGCAGGATAAAGATCTTATCCATGGCCTTGGCCAGCACCGGGCTGATCGGTTTGATCTCGCACGGGGTGTTGAACATCATATGCAGGAAGTTTTCCGCGTAGTTCAGGTCATTACGCGGATACATCATCGGCTGACCCATGGAGTACTTGTAGGTCATGGCGGCGATGGTTGGCATCTTGGCGATCAGGCGCATGGCCGATACTTCGCGGTGATGCGGGTTATTGATGTCCAGCGAGTCATGGTAGAAGGCCGAGAGGGCGCCGACTACACCGCACATGATGGCCATCGGGTGAGCGTCACGGCGGAAGCCGTTGAAGAAGGTCTTCAATTGCTCGTGAACCATGGTGTGGTTCTTGATGGTGCTGACGAACTTGGCTTTTTCTTCTGCGCTCGGCAGTTCGCCGTTCAGCAGCAGGTAGCAGGTTTCCAGGTAATCGGATTGCTCTGCCAGCTGTTCGATGGGGTAGCCGCGATGCAGCAGAATGCCCTGGTCGCCGTCGATATAGGTGATCTTCGACTCGCACGAGGCGGTGGACATAAAGCCAGGATCAAATGTGAAACGGCCCGTGGCGGTTAAGCCCCGCACGTCAATTACATCGGGACCAACGGTGCCGGTTAAAATGGGCAGCTCGACGGGGGCTGCGCCCTCGATGATCAACTGCGCTTTTTTGTCAGCCATGTGTGGCCTCCTAGTTATGCTTGAAATCATCTGACTGCCCCCCACGCAGGGCCCGCACCACTATAGTGAGATAAATTCGAATGTCAATTTGCGAAAACCCAGGCGGCAGAAGGGTTTGCGGGTGGTTTTCGGGCTTTTAAAGTGGTTCTTTACGCCATTTATAAAAGGTACGCAATGCGCTTTTAGGTAGGGGGCTTTGCGTTGTCATTAGTAACCTAACTGTCTATACTCTGCGCCCAGCTACCAAGGGCTTTAGCCTGTCTTTTGGTAGTTGTCACTCCTTGGGTGATGGGTACCTGACCAGTGCACCTCCCGACAACTTTGCCCTGATAGTTAGGGGCTCTCAGTGTGATAAAAAGCCGTGAATAGCCAAAGACCTGTAAACCTCGACCTTAGGACGATCAAACTTCCTATCACTGGCGTTACGTCATTCCTTCACCGTGTTTCTGGAATCATTCTGTTTTTCGGCATTGCTGTGCTGCTGTACGGGCTCGACAAATCGCTGGCATCTGCAGAAGGTTTTGCTGAGGTGAAAGAGTGCTTGACCAGCCCGCTGGCCAAGTTTGTGATTTGGGGTCTGTTGTCCGCTCTGCTGTACCACCTGGTGGCCGGTGTACGCCACTTGATCATGGACATGGGCATCGGTGAGACGCTGGAAGGCGGCAAGCTGGGTTCGAAAATCGTTCTCGTCGTCTCGACGATCGTGATCGTGCTGCTGGGGGTGTGGATATGGTAACCAACGTCACGAATTTCTCGCGTTCGGGTCTTTATGACTGGATGGCGCAGCGTGTGTCTGCTGTCGTCCTCGCGGCTTATGTGCTGTTTTTGCTTGGCTTTGTTGTGTGTAACCCGGGTCTGGGTTATGCCGAATGGCAGGCGCTGTTCTCCAATAACGCAATGCGTATCTTCAGTCTGTTGACTCTGGTGGCGCTTAGCGTTCACGCCTGGGTTGGCATGTGGACAATTTCCACCGACTACCTGACGCCGATGGCCCTGGGTAAGTGGGCTACTGTCGTGCGTTTTCTGTTCCAGGCCGCGTGTGGCGTTGCCATGTTCGCGTTCTTCGTCTGGGGCGTGCAGATTTTTTGGGGTAACTGATCCATGACAAGCATTCGCACTCTTTCTTATGACGCCATCATTGTTGGTGGCGGCGGCGCGGGTATGCGCGCTGCACTGCAGTTGGCTCAGGGTGGTCACAAAACTGCAGTCGTGACCAAGGTCTTCCCGACCCGCTCGCACACTGTTTCCGCTCAGGGTGGTATCACCTGTGCCATCGCTTCGGCCGACCCGAACGATGATTGGCGCTGGCACATGTACGACACCGTCAAGGGCTCCGACTATATCGGTGACCAGGACGCTATCGAGTACATGTGTTCCGTGGGTCCGGAAGCCGTATTTGAACTGGAACACATGGGGCTGCCGTTCTCCCGTACCGAGCAGGGTCGCATCTATCAGCGTCCGTTCGGCGGTCAGTCCAAAGGCCCGAATAACCCGACTCAGGCTGCGCGCACCTGTGCTGCTGCTGACCGTACCGGTCACGCCCTGCTGCATACCCTGTACCAGGCCAACCTGAAAGCTGGCACCTCGTTCCTCAACGAGTGGTACGCGGTCGATCTGGTGAAGAACCAGGACGGCGCCGTAGTTGGCACCATCGCCATCTGCATCGAAACCGGCGAAACCGTTTATATCCGTTCCAAAGCCACAGTATTGGCTACCGGTGGTGCTGGTCGCATTTATGCCTCCACCACCAATGCCCTGATCAATACGGGTGACGGTGTTGGTATGGCTTTGCGTGCTGGCGTTCCGGTGCAGGACATCGAAATGTGGCAGTTCCACCCAACCGGTATCGCAGGTGCCGGTACGCTGGTAACCGAAGGCTGCCGTGGTGAAGGTGGTTACCTGATCAACAAGCACGGCGAGCGTTTCATGGAGCGTTATGCTCCGAACGCCAAAGACCTGGCTGGCCGCGACGTTGTTGCACGCTCGATGGTTAAAGAAATCATCGCCGGCAACGGTTGTGGTCCAGAAGGCGATCACGTGATGCTCAAACTCGATCACCTAGGTGAGGAGGTGCTTCATAGCCGTCTTCCGGGTATCTGCGAGCTGTCGAAGACCTTCGCACACGTTGATCCGGTTGTTGCACCTATCCCGGTTGTGCCGACTTGCCACTATATGATGGGCGGCGTACCGACCAACATCCATGGTCAGGCCATCACCCAGGATGCCAACGGTAACGACAAGATCATCGACGGTCTGTTCGCTGTGGGCGAAGTGGCTTGCGTATCGGTTCATGGCGCAAACCGCCTTGGCGGCAACTCGTTGCTTGACCTCGTGGTGTTCGGCCGTGCCGCCGGTATCCACCTGGAAAAAGCGCTTAAAGAAGGCGTAGATGCGCGTGGCGCGTCCGAGACGGACATTGAGCTGTCGCTCAAGCGTTTGGCTGGCGTCAACGAGCGCACCACAGGTGAAGACGTAGCACCGCTGCGTAAAGAACTGCAGAACTGCATGCAAAACTACTTCGGTGTGTTCCGCACCGGCGAATACATGCAAAAAGGCATCAAACAACTGACCGACCTGCGTGAGCGCATCGCGAACGTCAAGATCGCGGATAAGAGTCAGGCATTTAATACTGCGCGTATCGAGGCGCTGGAACTGCAAAACCTTCTCGAAGTTGCTGAGGCTACTGCGATCGCTGCGGAGGCCCGTAAAGAGTCCCGTGGGGCTCACGCTCGCGAAGACTTTGAAGAGCGTGATGACGAAAACTGGTTGTGCCACTCCCTCTATCTTCCAGAGGATAAGCGCGTCAGTAAGCGTGCCGTCAATTTCGCGCCGAAGACAGTACCGGCGTTTGAACCCAAGGTCCGGACTTATTAAGGGTGACTGATATGTTGCAAGTCAGTGTTTATCGCTACAACCCGGGAAAAGATGCAGCGCCGTTTATGCAAGACTTCCAGGTCGATACCGGCGGCAAGGATGTAATGGTCCTCGACGTGCTGGCTTTGATCAAAGAGCAGGATCAAGGCTTTTCTTACCGTCGTTCCTGCCGTGAGGGTGTTTGTGGCTCCGACGGCATGAACATCAACGGCAAGAATGGTCTGGCGTGCATCACGCCGCTTTCGGTTGCCGGCCTTAAAGGTGGCAAGCTTGTGATCCGGCCGCTGCCTGGCTTACCAGTCATTCGTGACCTGGTTGTTGATATGAGCATCTTCTACAAGCAGTACGAGAAGGTGCAGCCATATTTGCAGAACGACACGCCTGCTCCGGCCATCGAGCGTCTGCAGTCGCCGGAAGAGCGTGAGAAGTTGGATGGTCTGTACGAGTGCATTCTGTGCGCGTGCTGCTCTACCAGCTGCCCGTCGTTCTGGTGGAACCCTGACAAGTTCCTCGGCCCAGCTGCACTGCTGCAGGCTTATCGTTTCCTGGCTGATAGCCGTGATACTCAGACCGAACAGCGTCTGGCGTCGTTGGATGATCCGTTCAGCGTGTTCCGTTGCCGCGGCATCATGAACTGCGTGAACGTCTGCCCTAAGGGTCTTAACCCGACCAAGGCAATCGGCCACGTACGTAACATGTTGCTGCAAAGCGGTACCTGATTCACGGTTGTTTGCTAGACCTGTAACACCTGCGGCGCTGCTTTCAACCCAGCGCCGTAGTTTTAGCCAGGGCTGCTGCTCACAAAGCGGTGGCCCTAATTTGAAAAATATGACGACCAGCAGGGGCATCCGGGCTGGTGCCCGGACTATCTGCGGGATCCGTAGTGGCTTACCAGTCGCTGCTTCAGGACTGACAGCCATGCGGTTTCTTCGCCGGTGGTGTCCCCTTACCGAGGGTGACCAAGCATGCAAGAAAGCGTGATGCAGCGCATGTGGGACAGTGCCCACCTATCCGGTGGTAACGCTGCCTATGTGGAAGAGCTCTATGAGCTTTACCTGCACGATCCCAACGCTGTGCCAGAAGAGTGGCGCACTTACTTCCAGAAGTTGCCGACTGACGGCAGCGCCGCCACAGACGTATCGCATTCAACGATTCGCGATCATTTCGTCCTGCTCGCCAAAAACCAGCGCCGCGCCCAACCGGTGTCTGCTGGTAGCGTCAGCAGTGAGCACGAAAAGAAGCAAGTCGAAGTGCTGCGCCTGATTCAGGCTTATCGCATGCGCGGCCATCAGGCTGCCCAGCTCGATCCGCTTGGCCTCTGGAAGCGTCCTGTCCCGGCTGATCTGGCAATCAATCACTATGGTCTGACCGATGCCGATCTGGACACCACCTTCCGTACCGGTGGGCTGTTCATTGGCAAGGAAGAGGCTACTCTGCGCGAAATTCGCGATGCGTTGCAGCAGACATATTGCCGCACCATTGGCGCTGAGTTCACCCATATCGTTGATTCCGAGCAGCGCAGCTGGTTCCAGCAGCGCCTGGAAAGCGTGCGCGGTCGTCCACAATTCTCGGTTGACGTGCAGAGCCACCTGCTTGAGCGTCTGACCGCAGCCGAAGGCTTGGAAAAGTACCTGGGCACCAAATACCCCGGCACCAAGCGTTTCGGTCTGGAAGGCGGCGAGAGCCTGATTCCGCTGCTCGATGAAGTGATCCAGCGTTCCGGCTCCTACGGCACCAAGGAAATCGTTATCGGCATGGCCCACCGTGGCCGTCTTAACGTGCTGGTCAACACCTTCGGCAAGAACCCACGCGACTTGTTCGACGAGTTCGAAGGCAAGAAAACCGAAGGCTTGTCGTCCGGTGACGTGAAATACCACCAGGGTTTCTCCTCCAACGTGATGACCGCTGGCGGCGAAGTGCACCTGGCGATGGCGTTCAACCCGTCTCACCTGGAGATCGTTTCCCCAGTGGTCGAAGGTTCGGTACGTGCCCGTCAGGACCGTCGTAACGACGCGATTGGCGAGAAAGTACTGCCGGTTTCCCTGCACGGTGACGCAGCATTTGCCGGTCAGGGTGTGGTCATGGAAACCTTCCAGATGTCGCAGACTCGCGGCTTCAAGACGGGCGGTACCATCCACATCGTGATCAACAACCAGGTCGGCTTTACCATCAGCAACCCGCTGGACTCGCGTTCCACTGAGTACTGCACAGACGTTGCCAAGATGATTCAGGCGCCGATCCTGCACGTTAATGGCGATGATCCGGAAGCGGTGCTGTTCGTGACCCAGCTGGCTGTCGATTACCGCATGCAGTACAAGCGTGACGTGGTCATCGACTTGGTCTGCTACCGCCGTCGCGGCCACAACGAGGCCGACGAGCCGAGCGGCACCCAGCCGATCATGTATCAGCAAATCACCAAGCAGCGCACCACCCGTGAGCTGTATGCCGAAGTGCTGACCGCTGCGGCGCGTCAGTCGGCAGATGAGGTGCAGGCCAAGATCGACGAGTACCGTACCGCGCTGGATAACGGTCAGCATGTGGTCAAAAGCCTGGTCAAAGAGCCGAACAAGGAACTCTTCGTCGATTGGCGTCCGTACCTGGGCCATGCCTGGACCGCGCGTCACGACACGCGTTTCGAGCTGAAAACCCTGCAGGAGCTGTCCAACAAGCTGCTGGAAATTCCGGAAGGCTTCGTCGTGCAGCGCCAGGTCGCGAAAATTCTCGAAGACCGCCAGAAGATGAGTGCAGGTGCACTGCCGATCAACTGGGGCTACGCCGAAACCATGGCCTACGCCACCCTGTTGTTCGAAGGCCACCCAATCCGTATGACCGGCCAGGACATCGGCCGCGGTACCTTCTCGCACCGTCACGCGGTGCTGCACAACCAGAAGGATGCCGGCACTCATCTGCCGCTGCAAAACCTCTACCAGGGTCAGCCGCGTTTCGACCTGTACGACTCTTTCCTCTCGGAAGAAGCCGTGCTGGCCTTCGAATACGGCTATGCCACCACCCAGCCGCAGTCGCTGGTGATCTGGGAAGCGCAGTTCGGCGACTTCGCCAACGGTGCTCAGGTAGTGTTCGACCAGTTCATTTCCAGTGGCGAGCACAAGTGGGGCCGTCTGTGCGGTCTGACCATGCTGCTGCCGCACGGTTATGAAGGGCAGGGGCCTGAGCACAGCTCGGCGCGTCTGGAGCGTTATCTGCAGCTGTGCGCCGAGCACAACATGCAGGTTGCCGTACCGACCACCCCGTCGCAAATCTACCACTTGCTGCGTCGTCAGGTGATTCGCCCGTTGCGCAAGCCATTGGTCGTATTGACGCCGAAGTCGCTGCTGCGCCACAAATTGGCCATCTCGACTTTGGAAGATCTGGCCGAAGGCTCGTTCCAGACCGTGATTCCGGAGATCGATGCAATCGATCCGAAGAAAGTCGAGCGTCTGATTCTGTGCAGCGGCAAGGTTTACTACGACTTGCTGGAGAAGCGCCGCAACGAAGGCCGCGAAGACATCGCCATCGTGCGTATCGAGCAGCTCTATCCGTTCCCGGAAGATGATCTGGCCGAGGCAATTGCTCCGTACAAGAACCTCAAGCACATCGTCTGGTGTCAGGAAGAGCCGATGAACCAGGGTGCCTGGTACTGCAGCCAGCATCACATGCGTCGCGTGGCGACAGCGCACAAGAAAGCGCTGTTCCTCGAGTACGCCGGTCGTGATGCGTCTGCTGCACCTGCCTGTGGTTATGCATCGATGCACGCCGAACAGCAGGAAAAACTCCTGCAAGACGCCTTTACTGTTTAACGCCTTCGCGCAACAGGCGGCCAACTGGGTCGCCTGCTAGAAGAAACCGAATTTAAGGAACCACACACAATGGCTATCGAGATCAAAGCCCCTACTTTCCCGGAATCGGTTGCCGACGGCACCGTGGCCACTTGGCACAAGAAGCCGGGCGATGCGGTCAAGCGCGACGAGCTGATCGTTGACATCGAAACCGACAAGGTAGTGATCGAAGTGCTGGCCGAGGCCGACGGCGTCCTCGCGCAGATCATCAAGAATGAAGGCGACACCGTTCTGTCCAACGAACTGCTCGGTACCCTGGGCGAGGGCGGCGCGGCTGCTCCTGCACCGGCTGTTGCCGCTCAGGCTGCTGCACCTGCTGCCGCTGCACCTGCCGCTGCTGCGGGCGACGATCAGATCCTGTCCCCAGCTGCGCGCAAGATTGCCGAAGAAAATGGTATCGATCCGAACAGCATCGCCGGCACCGGTAAAGGCGGTCGTGTCACCAAGGAAGACGTGGTGGCTGCCGTTGACGCGAAGAAGAACGCGCCTGCTGCTGCACCTGCCGCCAAGCCAGCCGCGCCAGCCGCTGCCGCTCCGGTATTCGCCACCGGCGACCGCACCGAGAAGCGTGTACCGATGACCCGCCTGCGCGCCAAGATCGCCGAGCGTCTGGTCGAGGCTCAGTCCTCCATGGCCATGCTGACCACCTTCAACGAAGTCGACATGACCGAAGTCATGGCGCTGCGTTCGAAGTACAAAGACCTGTTCGAGAAGAGCCACAACGGCGTGCGCCTGGGCTTTATGTCGTTCTTCGTCAAGGCTGCCACTGAAGCGCTGAAGCGTTTCCCAGCAGTCAACGCCTCGATCGATGGGACAGACATCGTTTACCACGGCTACGCCGACATCGGCGTTGCCGTGTCCAGCGACCGTGGTCTGGTTGTTCCTGTGCTGCGTAACGCCGAGCTGATGAGCCTGGCTGAAATCGAGAACGGCATTGCCACCTTTGGCAAGAAAGCCAAAGACGGCAAGCTATCGATCGAAGAAATGACTGGCGGCACCTTCACCATCACTAACGGCGGCACCTTCGGTTCGATGATGTCGACGCCGATCGTCAACCCGCCGCAAGCCGCGATTCTGGGTATGCACAACATTATCCAGCGTCCGATGGCCGTGAATGGCCAGGTGGTAATCCGTCCAATGATGTACCTGGCGTTGTCCTACGATCACCGCCTGATTGATGGTAAGGAAGCCGTGACCTTCCTGGTGACCATCAAGAACTTGCTGGAAGACCCGGCGCGTCTGCTGCTGGACATCTAAAAGCCAGTTTCTCCCTCGGCGGCTCTCTAACCAGGGCCGTCCGGTTTATTCGAGAAGGAATACGTTATGACCCAGAAATTCGACGTGGTAGTCATCGGTGCCGGCCCTGGCGGCTATGTAGCGGCCATCAAAGCAGCGCAGCTCGGCTTGAAGACTGCCTGCATCGAGAAGTACCAGGATAAAGAGGGCAAGGTTGCGCTAGGTGGTACGTGCCTGAACGTCGGTTGCATTCCGTCCAAGGCGCTGCTGGACAGCTCCTGGAAATACTATGAGGCGAAGGATCACTTCGCAATTCACGGTATTGAAGCCAAGGGCGTGACCATCGACGTGCCTGCGATGATCGGTCGCAAGGCCAATATTGTGAAAAACCTCACCGGCGGCGTTGCCACGCTGTTCAAAGCCAATGGCGTGACCCTGCTCGAAGGTCACGGGAAGCTGCTGGCGAACAAGCAGGTTGAAGTCACTGGCTCCGACGGCAAGACGCAGATCGTCGAAGCAGAGAACGTGATTCTGGCCTCCGGCTCCAAGCCGATCGACATCCCGCCAGCTCCGGTTGATCAGGACGTGATCGTTGATTCCACTGGCGCCCTGGAATTCCAGAGCGTGCCGAAGAAGCTGGGCGTGATCGGCGCTGGCGTAATCGGCTTGGAACTGGGTTCGGTGTGGGCGCGTCTGGGCGCTGAAGTGACCGTGCTGGAAGCACTGGACAAGTTCCTCCCGGCTGCCGATGAGCAGATCGCCAAGGAAGCGCTGAAAACCTTCACCAAGCAAGGCCTGAGCATCCGTCTGGGCGCTCGCGTTACTGGGTCGGAAGTGAAGAAGAAGCAGGTCACTGTCAACTTCACCGACGCCGAAGGCGAGCAGAAGATCGTATTCGACAAGCTGATCGTTGCTGTTGGTCGTCGTCCGGTGACTACCGACCTGTTGGCTGCCGACAGCGGCGTTGACATGGACGAGCGTGGTTTCATCTTCGTTGACGACCAGTGCGCCACCAGCGTACCGGGTGTTTACGCCATTGGTGACGTGGTACGCGGCGCGATGCTGGCCCACAAAGCCTCGGAAGAGGGCATCATGGTTGCCGAGCGCATCGCCGGCCACAAAGCCCAGATGAACTACGACCTGATCCCGTCGGTTATCTACACCCACCCGGAAATCGCATGGGTTGGTAAAACCGAGCAGCAGCTGAAGACCGAAGGCGTTGCCGTTAACGTCGGCACCTTCCCGTTCGCTGCCAGCGGTCGCGCCATGGCGGCCAACGACACCGGCGGTATGGTCAAGGTGATCGCCGATGCCAACACCGACCGCGTTCTGGGTGTACACGTGATTGGCCCAAGCGCTGCCGAACTGGTTCAGCAGGGTGCAATTGGTATGGAATTCGGCACCAGCGCCGAGGATCTGGGGATGATGGTGTTCTCCCATCCGACGCTGTCCGAAGCGCTGCATGAAGCTGCTCTGGCAGTGAATGGCCACGCCATCCACATCGCCAATCGCAAGAAGCGTTAAGTCGTTGTTTGTTTGAGCGGATGCCTTCACCGGCGTTGTGTAGCGGTGAAGGTGCAGCTCAACAGGAAGAACCACGGCCGACTGCCCGTGTAGACCTCAGGTTCTGCGCGGAACGTTAGCCGGATTGCTCCAGAAGCAGTCACAGGTGGTGCGGCATCACAAGTGCAGCACCGTATGCGCAATACCTAAACGAAGACGGTAGACAAGCATGAATCTCCACGAGTATCAGGGTAAGCAGCTGTTCGCTGAATACGGCCTGCCCGTATCCAAGGGCTTCGCGGTAGACACCCCGGAAGAAGCCGCAGCAGCCTGCGAAAAAATCGGTGGCACCGAGTGGGTCGTCAAGGCTCAAGTCCACGCTGGTGGCCGCGGTAAAGCGGGCGGCGTGAAGCTGGTTAAGAACAAAGAAGACGCCAAAGCCTTCGCCGCCAACTGGCTGGGCAAGCGTCTGGTGACTTACCAGACAGATGCCAACGGTCAGCCAGTGACCAAGATCCTGGTCGAGTCCTGCACCGACATCGCCAAGGAACTCTACCTGGGCGCGGTCGTTGACCGTTCCAGCCGTCGCATCGTGTTCATGGCTTCCACCGAAGGTGGCGTGGACATCGAGAAAGTAGCCCACGATACCCCTGAGAAGATCCTCAAGGCGACCATCGACCCGCTGGTCGGCGCTCAGCCGTTCCAGGGCCGCGAGCTGGCATTCCAGCTGGGCCTGGAAGGTGATCAGATCAAGCAGTTCACTCAGATCTTCGTTGGCCTGGCCAAGCTGTTCCAGGACTATGACCTGGCTCTGCTGGAAGTGAACCCGCTGGTGATCAAGGCTGACGGCAATCTGCATTGCCTCGACGCCAAGATCAACATCGACAGCAACGCCATGTACCGTCAGCCGAAGCTGCGCGCCATGCACGATCCGTCCCAGGACGATCCGCGTGAAGCCCACGCTGCCAAGTTCGAACTGAACTACGTAGCGCTGGAAGGCAACATCGGTTGCATGGTCAACGGTGCTGGCCTGGCCATGGGCACCATGGACATCGTCAACCTGCACGGCGGCAAGCCAGCCAACTTCCTCGACGTAGGTGGCGGCGCAACCAAAGAGCGCGTGACCGAAGCCTTCAAGATCATCCTGTCCGACAGCAACGTTGCTGCCGTACTGGTAAACATCTTCGGCGGTATTGTTCGTTGCGACATGATTGCCGAAGGCATCATCGGCGCAGTGAAAGAAGTCGGCGTGAAAATCCCGGTTGTCGTCCGTCTGGAAGGCAACAACGCTGAGCTGGGCGCTAAAGTCCTGGCAGAAAGCGGCCTGAACATCATCGCGGCAACCAGCCTGACCGACGCTGCTCAGCAAGTCGTCAAAGCTGCGGAGGGCAAGTAATGAGCGTCCTGATCAATAAAGACACCAAAGTTATCTGCCAGGGCTTCACCGGCTCGCAGGGTACTTTCCACTCCGAACAAGCCATCGCCTACGGCACCAAGATGGTTGGCGGCGTGACTCCGGGCAAAGGCGGCACCACTCACCTGAATCTGCCGGTGTTCAACACCGTGCGTGAAGCAGTTGAACAAACTGGCGCCACCGCCAGCGTGATCTACGTTCCGGCTCCGTTCTGCAAGGACTCGATCCTTGAAGCGGCCATGGGCGGCATCAAGCTGATCGTCTGCATCACCGAAGGTATCGCGACCATCGACATGCTCGAAGCCAAGGTCAAGTGTGACGAGCTGGGCGTGGTCCTGATCGGCCCGAACTGCCCAGGCGTGATCACTCCGGGCGAGTGCAAAATCGGCATCATGCCGGGCCACATCCACTTGCCAGGTAAAGTAGGCATCGTGTCGCGTTCCGGCACCCTGACTTACGAAGCTGTTAAGCAGACCACTGACGCCGGTTTCGGTCAGTCCACTTGCGTTGGCATCGGTGGTGACCCGATCCCAGGCTCCAACTTCATCGACATCCTGAAGCTGTTCCAGGAAGACCCGAAGACCGAAGCGATCGTGATGATCGGTGAGATCGGCGGTTCGGCTGAAGAAGAAGCTGCTGCTTACATCAAGGCCAACGTGACCAAGCCAGTAGTGTCCTACATCGCTGGTGTAACCGCTCCGGCGGGCAAGCGTATGGGCCACGCCGGCGCAATCATCTCCGGCGGCAAGGGTACTGCAGACGAGAAGTTCGCAGCCCTGCAAGACGCTGGTGTGAAAACCGTGCGTTCCCTGGCTGACATCGGCAAGGCCCTGGCCGAGCTGACCGGTTGGGAAGTGAAAAAAGCCTAAGGCTTTTTGATCTGAGAAAAGGCCACCTTTGGGTGGTCTTTTTTATTGCGGCCAGGGATGAACTGTTGCCGATGCGACAGCTTTTTTCACCAGTCCGACAGCCTGACCTGTGCCAGTGCCGCTGGCGTGCCAATTTCGTTAGGCTTGCAACGATTAGCGCCTGCTCCGCCACAAGCGGCTCAGGGTGCTGCAGTGGCCCCGCTTAACCGGCTGGGTGACGTTTCCCCCGATCCATCGGGAAACCCTCGGAACTTTTAACCTTCTGCCTGTGGTATTCCCTTCTATGACTCGTTTGAAAGGCTCGGATCTCCTGGCCCTCGGTTTTATGACGTTTGCGCTGTTCCTGGGCGCCGGCAACATCATCTTTCCGCCCAGCGCCGGTATGGCGGCGGGCGAGAACATCGGCCTGGCAGCGCTGGGCTTTCTACTCACTGGTGTCGGCTTGCCGCTGCTGACCATCGTTGCCTTGGCGCGCGTCGGTGGTGGTATGGCGCTGCTCACCGCGCCGCTAGGCAAGCGTGCAGGCATAATGTTTGCGGTCGCTGTGTACCTGGCCATTGGCCCGTTATTCGCTACGCCGCGCACTGCGGTGGTGTCGTTCGAGATGGGCGTCGCGCCGTTCAGCGGCAATAGCAGCACGGCGCTGTTGCTCTACACCCTAGCCTACTTTGCTGCGGTGCTGTTCCTGTCTCTCAATCCGGGGCAACTGGTGGATCGCATCGGCAAGTACATCACCCCGGTGCTGCTGGCGGCGCTGCTGGTATTGGGCGGCGCTGCGCTGCTGATCCCGGCGGGGGAGATCGGCCAGGTATCGCCTGATTACCAGAGCACGCCCTTTGTGCAGGGTTTCCTGCAGGGTTACCTGACCATGGATACTCTCGGCGCACTGGTATTCGGCATCGTGATTGCCACCGCGATTCGCGACCATGGCGTGACCGACGGCAAGCTGATTACCCGCTACTCGGTGATTGCCGGCCTGATCGCTGCAGTGGGCCTGTCGCTTGTCTATCTGGCGCTGTTCTACCTCGGTGCGACTAGCCAGGGCATTGCCGGTGAAGCGCAGAATGGCGTGCAGATTCTTACCGCCTATGTGCAGCACACCTTCGGTACTGCAGGCAGCTTGCTGCTGGCCGTAGTGATTACCCTGGCCTGCCTGACCACAGCTGTGGGTTTACTGACGGCGTGTGGCGAGTTCTTCAGCGGCCTGTTGCCGGTTTCCTATCGCACGGTGGTGATCGCGTTTGGCGTGTTCAGCCTGCTGGTGGCTAATCAGGGCTTGACCCAGCTGATCAGCTTCTCGATTCCGGTACTGGTCGGCTTGTACCCGCTGGCCATCGTGCTGGTGGCGCTGAGTCTGCTGGATGATCTGTGGTGTTCACCGGCGCGGGTGTTCCGTCCGGTGATGGCGGTCACCTTGGTGTTTGGCCTGGTTGACGGGATTGCCGCAGCCGGCGGCAAGGCGCTGATCCCGAACTTCTTCAGCCAACTGCCTTTGGCGGACCAGAGCCTCGGCTGGCTGTTGCCGGTGCTGCTGACCCTGGTCCTGGCTTTTGTGGTGGATCGCGCGCTAGGTGCGCCGAAGACCGCCGCAGCCTAAGTTCTGTTGGTTACAAAAGGCCGCTCACTGAGCGGCCTTTTTGTTGGCCAGCTGAAAGCCAGGCCTGTCTATAATCGGCGCAGGTTAACAAGGAGTTTGCATGCCAATCAGTGACTACTACCTACCGCACCTGCTTGCCGTTCTCTGGTTCGTCGTCTGCTGGGCCGGTTACACCCGCTATGCCCAGGCCAAGGGTCGTACCACGCCATGCCTGGCCAGCGTGCTGCACCTGTACCGCGAAGACTGGATGCGCCGCATGCTGCTACGCGATAACCGCATCGCCGATGCCAACGTGATCGGCAACCTGGAGCGTAACGCCTCGTTCTTCGCCTCCAGTACGCTGATCATCCTCGCCGGTATTCTGACCGTGCTCGGCGCCTCTGATCGCGCAGTATCGCTGCTGGCCGATCTGCCGTTTGTCCAGGCCGCCAGCCGCGAGCTGTCCGAAGTCAAACTGCTGTGCTTGGGGGTGGTGTTCGTCTACGCCTTCTTTACCTTCAGCTGGTGCATGCGCCAGTACAACTTCGCCGCCGTACTGGTGGGTTCTGCGCCGATGGTGGGGGAGCGACATGTCACTGAGCAGGAGCGCAAAGCCTTCGCCGAACGCACCGCGCGGGTGATCTCGATGGCCGCCAACCAGTTCAACCAGGGGTTGCGTGCCTATTACTTCGGTATGGCAACCCTGGCCTGGTTTATCAACCCATGGTTTTTCATGCTGGTCAGCGCAGGTGTGGTATTGGTGTTGTACCGCCGCGAGTTTCACTCCGATGTGCTGGAAGTGATGGTCTACACCCAGACCCCGGCATTCGAATCGCCCAAGGAGAAAAGCGAATGAGCATTCCATTCTGGTGCATTTTTATCAGCGCATTACTGATCTTTATTGCCAAGGCCCCGGTGGCCAAGGCCATGGCGAAGGAGGGTGACGGTCATTACGACAACCACCATCCGCGCGCCCAGCAAGCGCGTCTGACCGGTTTTGGCGCGCGTGCTTTGGCGGCGCACTTGAATAGCTTCGAGGCGTTTCCGCTGTTTGCCGTCGGCGTGCTGATGGCCCATGTGACCAATAACCACGGCGTTCTGGTGGATGTCTTGGCGGTGATCTTCGTTGTAGCGCGGGTGCTTTATCTGCTCTTCTACTGGGCCGACCTGCACTGGCAGCGCAGTCTGGTCTGGGTGGTTGGGCTGCTGTGCAGCCTGCTGCTCATGCTTACCCCAGCGCTTTGATTGCGCCATAAACAAACAAGCCCGCATTAAGCGGGCTTGTTTGTTTCAGCTGGAAGGCTTATTGGCCGTCAACAGTATCTTTGACTTCATCGCCAGCATCTTCGATAGCGTCAGCTGCATCATTGGCAGCGTCTTCGATTTTCTCGCCAGTGGTTGGCTCGGTGCCCATCACTTCATCAGCTTTCTGCTCAATGGCTTCGCCGGTTTCTTCAACTGCATCACCCATGGATTCAATGGCTTCAGCAGCGGACTCCTTGGCTGACTCTACTTTGTCTTCCGGGGTTTTCTCGCAAGCTGCCAGGCCGAGCATGGCGGCGAGAAGCAGGGCATAGGTGAATGGCTTTTGCACGGTTAGTACTCCTTGTAGTGTAGAAATCAATGCCGGGTGGCCCGGGCATAGCCATTAAACAACGCAGTTTCGCCGAAGTTCCCTATTAATTTAATGGCAGTTCTCGTCAGCAGGTCGGCTCCGTGGTGCCGGGCCTGGTGTCTGCGAGTATCATGCTCACCCTTTGTACAGTTGTCCTGAGTCTGAAGTCATGAGCGATTCTCCTATTGTTGCGCGGGCGCAGCGTTTTCTATCGGTCCTGCGTCATTGCCAGGTGCTCGGCATCAGTGTGCACAGCGCTGATGCACAGGGGCTGATCCTGCGTTTGCCTTATAGTCCTCAGATCGTTGGTAACCCGGAAACCGGAGTGATCCACGGTGGTGCCATCACCACGCTGATGGATACCACCTGCGGTATTTCCACTGTGTGTGTGCTGCCAGAGTTCGAAATCTGCCCAACCCTCGACCTGCGCATTGATTACATGCGCCCGGCTGAGCCGAACAAAGATGTATTTGGTTTCGCTGAATGTTACCGAGTAACTGAGAACATCATCTTCACCCGCGGCTATGCCTATCAGGACAATCCCGATGAGCCGATAGCCCATGTGGTTGGCGCCTTCATGCGCATGGGTAAACCTGCTGATCTGCAACGCACTGCCAAGGGTGCTGGCCAATGAGCACGCTGAATCTCAACCAGCTGGTGCGCGAAGCCCACGAGCAGAATAACTACGATTCACTGATCAGCTTGATTCCCTACGCCAAATTGCTTGGCATCGAGTGTCTGCGCCTGGGTGATGACATGGTGTTTCGCCTGCCGGCCAACCAGGACAATATCGGTAATCCGACCTTGCCCGCATTGCATGGCGGGGTGATCGCCGGTTTTATGGAGCATTCGGCAATGCTTCATCTGCTGATGTTTATGGGTATTCCACATTTGCCGAAAATCATCGACTTCTCGATAGATTACCTTCGTGCCGGCCATTATCGTGACACCTTCGTGCAATGCCAGGTTTGGCGCCAGGGTCGCCGGGTCGCCAACGTGGCCATCACCGCGTGGCAAACCAATCAGACCGAGCCGATTGCTACGGCGCGGGCGCACTTTAAGGTCGATGAACCTTGAGGGATGCCGGCCAGGCGGATAACCCCTCGTTTAACCATCGCTAAGGATTACTGAATGGATGCGCTGCTGATTCTGGGTGGCTTGCTGCTGATACTCGCCGGGTTGGTCTGGCTGGTGATGCGCGCCTTTGCTACCGGCCTGCTGTGGGGCTGGGCCAGTTTCCTGCCACCGTTCACCTTGCTGTATGTGTTGCGCCATTGGCGTTCGGCGCAGCCAGCGCTGGCCTTGGCTAGTTTGGGGATTATTCCGCTGGTGGTCGGCCTGACCTTGCTGGCCAGCCATGATGCGCAACGTCTGGAAGCCATCTTCAGCCTCAAGTGGCTTGAGCCTGAAGTGCAAGCACCCGCCGAATTAGCGATTGTGCTAAGTGGCCAGTTGAATGGCCGCCCCTTTTCGCCGCAACAGGCTGAGCTGATTGATGGCGTGTTGAGTTTGCGTGAGGGGCAGGATTTCTTTGCCCAAAGCGAACTGGTAATTCGTCTACCCAGCGTCGCTTCGGGCCCGGTGCGGTTCGATGTGTTGCCGGCCGATGAAGGCATACTGCCGGAAGTGGAAATCAGCTGGTTATTGCCTGAGCAGGAGTTGCCCGAAGCGCGGCGCTTGAGCCGAGGCTACACCTTGCACCTGGATTTGCAGCCGGTGCCGCCGAACAAGCTGGCCGGTGATTTCCATCTGGTACTGCCGCCGCAGTTCAAAACGACCCTGAGCGGCAAGCTTGAGCTGTTCCGCAATGGCCTGCGTTATCAGGGCGATAAAGTCGATCGCCAGTTCGACTCGGTGGATACCGTCAGCCATGTGATTCAGGACTACTTGGAGCGCCGCTTTGCCACTCGCCGGGTGGAATTGCTGCCAATCGGTAACCTGAACTTTCCACTGCAGAGGGTTGATCTGAACGTCCAGGCGCGGATCAACGGTGAGCTGCAGCAGTTGCCGATCCTGCTGCAGAAGCAGGATAAGCGTGGCTGGCAAGTCGCTGCCGATAGTTTTCCGCCGTTACCTAGCGCCGTTGCGTCGCCGGTTGCCGAGGCCAAACCGGTAGCAGTGGCGGCAGTCGTTCCGGAGCGCGTCAGTCGGCCTCTGGATCGGCGTGTACGTTTCAGCCTTGATGGCTTGCTGCGCAACCCCAACCGCTATGAAAACCTCAGCATGCGAGCCACCACTGAGCGCGGAAACAGTGCCGAAGGTCGCTTTCAGGGTATCGATCAGGACGGTCGGATCACTTTGCGCCAGCGCATGAGCGGGCAGGGTGAAGTCAGTTTCAGCCTGCAGCCGGAAGAGATTACCCGTATCGAGTTGCTTGAGCCCTGAGAACCTATTTACGATCTGCTGCGCGTCGGCCCTGCGGCGTTAAAAACAGCCTCAGAAGCCGCTTGCGGCTAACGCGCTTTAGCGCGACCCGAAGGGCGAGTGAAGCGAGTAATGCTCATGTACAACAGTACACTCGTGTGCGAGCCCAGTCCGCTTGATTCGCTGCGCTCACCCTGTGGGCCAGCCTACGGCTGTTACTGCGCTACGCTACGTTTCTTGCCGCTTTGACCAGCCGTAGGCTGTTACTAACGTAGCGCCTTGCAGGTCTCTAGCTCGCTAGATCCTAAACAGGTTCTGCAGCAAGCACTTGAAATCCCACAACATGCCCCCACCTGTATGACATCCGCCGCACTGCGGCTTCGTCAACAACGTGGAGTAAGAGAGCATGAGTGTGGAAACTCAAAAAGAAACCCTGGGCTTCCAGACCGAGGTGAAGCAACTGCTTCACCTGATGATCCATTCGCTGTATTCGAACAAGGAAATCTTCCTTCGTGAGCTGATTTCCAACGCATCGGATGCCACCGACAAGCTGCGTTTCGAAGCGCTAGCCAAGCCTGAGCTACTCGAAGGCGGCGCGGAGCTGAAAATTCGCGTCAGCTTCGACAAAGACGCCAAGACCGTTACCCTCGAAGACAACGGCATCGGCATGAGCCGTGAAGACGCGATCACTCACTTGGGCACCATCGCCAAGTCGGGCACCGCCGACTTTATGAAGAACCTATCCGGCGACCAGAAGAAAGACTCGCACCTGATCGGTCAGTTCGGTGTGGGCTTCTACTCGGCCTTTATCGTTGCCGACAAGGTTGAAGTGTTCAGTCGTCGCGCCGGTAGCCCGGCCAGCGAAGGTGTGCATTGGTCGAGCAAGGGCGAGGGCGAGTTCGAAGTTGCCACCGTTGAAAAAGCCGAGCGCGGTACCCGCATCGTGCTGCACCTGAAAGCGGCTGAAGACGAGTTCGCCGATGGCTGGCGTCTGCGCAATATCATCAAGAAGTACTCCGACCATATCGCCTTGCCGATCGAGCTGCCGAAGGAATTCCACGGCGAAGAGAAGGACAAGCCTGCCGAAGTTGAGTGGGAAACCGTCAACCGCGCCAGTGCCCTGTGGACCCGTCCACGTACCGAGATCAAGGACGAGGAATACCAGGAGTTCTACAAGCACATCGGCCACGATTTCGAGAACCCGCTGAGCTGGAGCCACAACAAGGTCGAAGGCAAGCTGGAATACACCTCGCTGCTTTACACCCCGGCGCGTGCACCATTCGATCTGTATCAGCGTGAAGCACCGCGTGGTCTGAAACTCTACGTGCAGCGCGTATTCGTCATGGACCAGGCCGAGTCGTTCCTGCCGCTGTACCTGCGCTTTATCAAGGGTGTGGTTGACTCCAACGACCTGTCGCTGAATGTCTCCCGTGAGATCCTGCAGAAAGATCCGATCATCGACTCGATGAAATCGGCGCTGACCAAGCGCGTGCTGGACATGCTGGAAAAGCTGGCGAAGAACGAGCCTGAGCACTACAAGAGCTTCTGGAAGAACTTCGGCCAGGTGCTCAAGGAAGGCCCGGCGGAAGACTTCGCTAACAAGGAGAAGATCGCCGGTCTGCTGCGTTTTGCCTCCACCCGCACCGAAGATGGCGAGCAGAGCGTTGGCCTGGGCGAGTACATCGCGCGCATGGCCGAAGGTCAGGACAAGGTCTACTACCTGACTGGCGAATCCTACGCTCAGGTGAAGAACAGCCCGCACCTGGAAGTGTTCCGCAAGAAAGGCATCGAAGTGCTGCTGCTCACCGACCGTATCGATGAGTGGCTGATGAGCTACCTGACCGAGTTCGACGGCAAGCAGTTTGTTGACGTGGCGCGCGGTGATCTGGACCTCGGCAAGCTGGATTCGGAAGAAGACAAGAAGGCCCAGGAAGAAGTTGCCAAGGCCAAAGAAGGCCTGGTCGAGCGTCTGAAAACTGCGCTGGGTGAGCAGGTTGCCGAAGTGCGCGTATCGCATCGCCTGACCGACTCGCCCGCCATCCTGGCTATTGGCGAGCAGGACCTGGGCTTGCAGATGCGCCAGATCCTTGAAGCCAGCGGGCAGAAGGTGCCGGACTCCAAGCCGATCTTCGAATTCAACCCAAGCCACCCGCTGATCGAGAAGCTCGATGGTGAGGCCGATGAAGATCGCTTTGCCGACCTCAGCCACATCCTCTTCGACCAAGCGGCATTGGCAGCAGGCGACAACCTGAAAGATCCAGCCGCTTATGTGCAGCGGTTGAACAAGCTACTGGTTGAACTCTCCGCCTAATCCAAGCGGATATAAAAAAGCCCGCCATTGGCGGGCTTTTTTGTCGGTGCTTGATTGACAGGCCGGGCAGGCTCGTTTGTGATGCTGTCACTGCGCCAGTGGTGTGTGCGCATCCAATGCAGTCTGGGGTGATATGTCGTTTTTTGATCAGTTGTTTATCGTCAACGCCGACCCCAGTGTCCTGGTCCTCAGCAATCATGATCCGCTCTTAGTACTCATGTCGTTGTGCATTGCTGTGTTCACGTCGGGCATGGCTCTGCAACTGGCCGGCGTAGCCCGTGACAGTGATTCAGCCTGGTGGCGACAGGTCACGATCGCCACCGGTTCGCTGGCATTGGGAGCCGGTATTTGGGCAATGCATTTTATTGGCATGCTGGCATTCCAGCTGTGTGCCGAAGTACGTTTTGACCTGGGCGTAACCCTATTGTCGATGCTGCCAAGCCTGGGCGCATCCTGGGTTGCGCTGACCGTTCTGGCGCGGCGAAATCTGAGCGTGTTGCAGCTCTGCGTGGGCGGGTTATTAGTCGGGGCGGGCATCGGTGCGATGCATTACAGCGGCATGGCCGCGATGCAGATGGCGCCATTGCTGCGTTATGACCCCTGGATGTTTGCCCTGTCGATTCTGGTGGCGGTTGCCCTGGCGATTCTTGCCTTGTGGGTGCGTTTTGGTTTGGAGAATCGTCTGCCATCGCTCATAGCACTTTTGTTGAGTGCCTTGGTCATGGGGCTGGCCATCAGCGGCATGCATTACACCGGTATGGCGGCTGCCCGCTTTGTTGGAGTGGCAGAGTCGGCGCAGCCGTTTGCCATGGTCGATAGCCTGTACCTGGGCAGTGCGATTTCACTGATCACGGTCGCCCTGACCGTGTTCGTGGTAGCTGCCAATGCACTGCTGCGCTATCGCTACCTGAGCCAGCAACTGCGTGCCAACGAGCATCACCTGCGGTCGATCTTCGATACCGCGCTGGACTCCATTCTTACCATTGACCACACAGGCACGATCCGTTCGGTTAACCGCGCCGCCGCGCGTCTGTTTGGCTGGTCAGTGGATGAGCTGGTCGGCATGCCGATGGCCAGACTGCTTAACCCTGCCGAGGCCCGCATTTTTGAGCAGCACATACACACGTATGTGAAAACCGGTCAGGTCAGCCTTCCGAAAGCTGAGCAGCAGTTGCTGTGCGTTATTCGAAGCGGCCAGGAAAAACCGGTGCGCATCAGTATCGGGGTGACCCGTTCCGGCCAGCATCCCTTGTTCGTGGTGTTCGTCACGGACATCAGTGAGCGGATTGAAATGGAGCAGGCGTTGCGTGAGCGCGAGCAGCAGTATCGCTCGTTGATCAGCAACATTCCGGGTGTGTCATTTCGTTGCCTGCTCGATGCCGACTGGACCATGATTTTCATCAGCGATGCAGTGCAAGCTCTTACGGGCTGGAGCGCAGATGACTTCATCAGCAAGCGCAAGGCCATCGCTAGCCTGTACCACCCGGATGACCTGCAGCCGGTGGCCGATGAGGTCATGACCGCAATCGAGGAGCGGCGTAACTACACCGTTGAGTACCGTCTGTTTGATCGCAATGGTGAAGAGCACTGGATCTGGGAGAGTGGCAGCGCCGTGTTCGACGAACAGGGTATCCCGCGTTGGATTGACGGCGTACTGCTTGATCAAACTGAAACCAAGTTGCGTAACGCCGAGTACGAAGGCAAGGTCAACGCCATCAGCAAAGCCATGGCGCTGATTGAATTTGATCTGCAAGGCCATGTGCTGGCGATCAATGACAACGCCTTGGACCTGTTTGGCTACCAGCGTGAAGACGTGCTGGGCCAGCACCACAGCCTGTTCTGTGACCCTTTGTATGTCGACAGCGAGGATTACCGGCAATTCTGGGTCGACCTGGCCAAAGGTCTGTTCTCAGCCGGGGAGTACCGGCGCATTGGTAACGGCGGGCGTGAAGTCTGGATTCAGGCCACGTACAACCCCATTTTCAACACGGATGGCAAACCCTTCAAAGTGGTGAAACTGGCCACCGATTTGACGCCGCGCCGGCTCATGGAGCAGGAAACCCGCGCCGCTCGCGACCGTGCTGAAGCCGCTGCCGCTGCGCGCAGTAGCTTCCTGGCGAATATGAGCCATGAAATCCGCACACCGATGAATGCCATTATTGGCTTCACTGAGCTGCTGATTGGCACGCCATTGGCCGACGATCAACGCCGTCATCTACAGACTGTGCAGCAGGCTTCGCGCTCGTTACTCAGCTTGCTCAATGACATCCTTGATACCGCTAAGTTGGACCGGGGCGCGATTGAACTGGAAGACCTGGATTTTTCCTTGCGCGAACTGTGCGAACAGGTATGCGCCACGCAACGTCTGAGCGCAGAGAACAAAGGCCTTACCTTGCAGCTCGATTACCCAGCGCAGTTACTGGAGTTCTACCGGGGCGATGCCTTGCGCCTGCAGCAGGTGCTGACCAACCTGCTGGGAAATGCGGTGAAGTTCACCAGTGAAGGCCGAGTGTGCCTGCATGTGCAGGGTGAACCCGGCGCGATCCGCTTGATCGTCGAAGACAGCGGCATCGGCATTGCGGCTGACCGCCTTGAGAAGATTTTCGAGCCGTTTGCCCAAGCCGATGCGTCGATGAGTCGGCGGTTCGGCGGTACAGGCTTGGGCACCACCATCTCGCGCCAGCTGGTCGAGCTGATGGGCGGCCGTTTGCGGGTGGAAAGCACACTGGGTGAGGGCAGTCGTTTTATTGTCGAGTTGCCTCTGCGTGCGGGGCAACGGCTGGCTCCGCAGGTGCGTCAGTCGCTGCCACAACTGGCGGCATTGCACATTCTCGCCGCTGACGATGTGCCGCAAAATCTGGAATTGCTGCAGCTCAACTTGCAGCGGCTAGGGCATCAGGTGACCTGTGTGGCGGATGGCCAGGCCGCTGTTGAAGCGTTTACCCACGGCACCTTTGACCTGATTCTGATGGATGTGCAAATGCCGCTGGTCGATGGCCTGGAAGCATCCCGCCGTATTCGCGCGCTGGAAGCAGCCGGGCAGCGCGTGCCCCTGCCGATCATTGCCTTGACCGCCAGCGTGCTGGATCAGGATCGTCAGGCGGCGCTGGATGCCGGGATGAATGGTTTCGCCTCCAAACCACTCGACCTGCCCGGCCTGTTGGCCGAAATGGCCAGGCTGCTGGGCACTGCTCAGCAGGGCGGCGAACCACAACAGCCTGTTACGGCAAGTGGCGGCATGTTCGACTGGCAGCGCGGCGCCAGCCTGTGGGGCGGGCCGGTACAAATGAGCCAGGCGATTCAGCGTTTCCTCAGTGAGCAGGATGCACTGGTTGAACACCTTACCTGCATGCTGGAAAAGAATGACTGGGATACGGGGCGCAGCCTGGCGCATCGTTTCCGAGGGGCAGCCGGCAATCTGGCGCTGACCCACCTGGCGGGGCTTGGCCAAGCGATTGAGCAGGCGTTCAATCAGCGTGAAGGCTTGCATCTGCGCAGCTTGCTGCAGGAGCTATCCCGTGCCTTAGCGGCGGTGGCTGAGGCGCTGCCACAGGTGCCGAAGCCGCTTGAAAAGACCCAGACGGTTGATCGTGAGCAATTACGTGATGCACTGCTGCGTTTGCAGCAGGCGGTCAATCGTGGCGGCCTGGATGATCAGGCCCTGAGCTGCCTAACTGAAGGGCTGCAAGGTGTGCAGCAGAAAAAGGCCCTGGACCATATCCGCCAGGCGCTGGATGATTTTGACTTTGAGCTGGCGCAGCAATCGCTGACCGAACTGCTGCATCAGCTGCACGATGAGGACAGCCAGACACCATGATCACGCCAGCCGATGCTCGTCCGCTGCTCCTGTTGGTCGACGATGAAGCCACGAACCTACAAGTGCTGCGGCACATCCTGCAGGACGATTACCGCCTGCTGTTTGCCAAAGATGGTGCCAAGGCCCTGGAAATGGCTGAGCGTGAGCGGCCGAATCTGATCCTGTTGGATGTGATGATGCCGGGCATGACGGGCTATGAGGTGTGCCAGGCACTCAAAGCACAACCTGAGCTGGAGGCCATTCCGGTGATATTTGTCACCGCGCTGGTTGATGTTGAGGATGAAGCCCGCGGTTTTGCTGTAGGTGCCGTGGACTACATCACCAAGCCCGTCAGCCCGCCGATCGTGCGCGCACGCGTGCGCACGCATTTGTCGCTGGTGCGTATGGATGAGCTGCGCCAGACCCGCTTGCAGATTGTTCAGCGCCTCGGCATGGCCGCGGAGTACAAAGATAATGAGACCGGCTTGCATGTCATCCGCATGAGCCATTTCTCCAAGGTCCTCGCCTTGGCAGCGGGCTTTAGCGAGGCGGCTGCCGAGGAGCTGCTCAATGCGGCGCCCATGCACGATATCGGCAAAATCGGCATTCCTGATGCGGTGCTGCGCAAACCCGGCAAGCTCGATGAGCAGGAGTGGGCGGTGATGCGCCAGCATGTCGAAATTGGCGCGCGGATTATTGGCGAGCATTCCTCGGGCCTGCTGCGCACGGCACAGCGCATTGCCCTGACCCACCACGAAAAATGGGACGGCAGCGGTTACCCCAATGGCCTCAGCGGCGAGGAGATTCCGCTGGAAGGGCGCATCGTGGCGATAGCCGATGTGTTCGACGCCTTGACCAGCGTGCGGCCCTACAAGGCGGCCTGGACGGTTGAGGCCGCGGTCGGTTTGCTGCGTGAAGAGAGTGGCCGGCATTTCGACCCACAACTGGTCGAGCTGTTTATCCAGCAGCTGCCGGCGATTCTGGTTATCAAGGAGCGCTGGGCAGAGCAGGGCTGAGGCGGAAACAGACTGAAACCTTTGGGCATGCTGCCGGGGATTCCGGTGCTTGGTCATCCCGTGGCAGCGGTCTATGGTGAGCGCTGCGTTTAACTCGCCTGAGGAGCCTCGCCATGTCCACCAAGTCTCTGTTGCCCCTGCTGTGCGCCGGCATGATCGGTTTTGCTGAAGCTGCAGTGGTCGTCAAGCCCGTGCCCTATGAGATCGATGGCGAAGCCTTCGAAGGGTTGTTGATCTACGACGATACGGTCACCACGCCGCGTCCAGGCCTGCTGATGGTACCCAACTGGTTAGGCGTCACCGATGACTCGGCGAAGAAGGCCGCGCGTGCTGCCAGTAACAAATACGTGGTGTTTATGGCCGATATGTACGGTAAGGCGGTGCGTCCGACCAATGCCGACGAGGCCAAGGCTGCTGCGACGCGGGTACGCGGCGACCGACCACTGATGCGCAAACGTGCGCAAGCTGCTGTAGAGGTGCTCAAGGCACAAACTGCGCAGGTGGCGCTGGATGTCAGCAAACTGGGGGCGATCGGTTTCTGCTTCGGCGGCGGTACGGTGTTGGAGCTGGCGCGTTCCGGCGCTGATTTGAAAGGCTTTGTCTCGTTCCACGGCAACCTGGATACGCCCAACCCAAGTGATGCGCAGAACATCAAGGCACCGGTCCTGGTGCTGCATGGCGCAGATGACCCGGCAGTGCCGCAAGCGCAGGTCGATGGCTTTATTGCGGAAATGAAAGCGGCGAAAGTCGATTGGCAGTTAGTCAGCTACGGTGGCGCCGTGCATTCCTTTACCAATCCGGTGGCCAATGTGCCGGGGCGAAATGAGTACCACCCGGTAGTGGCCGCGCGAGCGTTCAAGGCCATGGATGATCTGTTTGCGGAAACTTTCGCCGAGTAAGGCGTGAGCGGGAAGGCCGGGTGGCCTTCCCGCATGCGGATTACATGCCTGGCAGTACAGCGATATCAATGATATTGCCCGGCAGGCCGGCGATGTCGCCCAAGGTGGTCGGCTTGCCAGTGGCCAGGTCCAGGGTGTGCAGCGTGGTGCCTGTCAGCAGGTACGCGGTGTTGCCGCCTTTGCCGTCGCTGGCGATGTCCAGCGCCGCATTCTGCAAGCCATCAACGATTTTGCCCACGGCTTGCTGGATGCCATCGTTTGGCGGGTTTTGCAGCATCAGATTGCTGCTGGCCAGGTCCACGGTGTACAGCGCGGTCGCCTGAGTGCCGGCGTAGGCGTTGGTATACGCACCGGCGACTACCTTGGCGCTTTTACCGGCATAAGGGCCTTCGGCGGCGTAAGCCACTGAACCGTCTACCACCACTTCACCGGTTTCAACGTTGACGCGAAAGCTGGTGCCGTCGGCGGCGAGCATGCGCAGTTTGTCGGCAACCGGGTTGAAGTCGATGACCGCCTGGCCGCTGCCAGGCAGTTGCTTGTTCAGGCTGGCGACCTTGCTGGCTGCGCCAGTGGCCAGGTCCAGGGTGTGGAGCTGATGGTCATTGCTCAAGGCATAGAGCATCCCATTGGCCGGGCGCACATCAATGCCGCGCAACGGGCTTGGGCTGTTGGTTGCCATCGTGGCGGTGACTTTCTGGCTGCCGCTGTCAATCTTGAACAGCTGACCGTCGGCGCCCAGGGCCAGTAGGGTCGCTGCGCTGGCAGTGCCGGCGGCGAGGCTGAGGGTGGCAGTGGTAACGGCAGCGGTCAGCAGGGTATTGAAGCTGTTCATATGCGTTCTCTCATCTGTGGTTATCCAGCATCGATGCAAGGCCGGCTTAGGCCTGCCTTGCAGGTGCCTCGATGAAACACCTGATAGCTATACCCACGAGAACGCATCTGGATGTCGCGGCCTGAAAATAAATTCAGTTTTTTTGCCGATGGCTTCAGTTGATCGAAGCCATCACCGCGCGACCGATATACAGCACCTTGCCGGTAGGCCGATCCTTCGGCGAGCCGCCGGCCGGTTCCAGGGTCAGTTCGAACAGCTGGCCGGGTTGCACTGCGCCAATCTGTTCGGCAGACAGTTGCAGCGGTTTCCCCGGCTCGACCAGGCCTAGGGAGCGCGGGCCGATGGCTGGGTCGATCAACGTCCAGAACTGCACCGAACGGTCGGCCGGGATCTGATCCTCCAGCAGTGGTTGCAGTCGCAGGCTGCCAGTGCCGTCCACATGCACTACCCAGCCGGGTTTGGCGGCTTCACCAGGTGCTTGCAGCACCACGGTGTAGCTGTTGCCCGGCATGTCTGTGCGCCACAGGTTAGGCATCAGCGCGACGATCAAGGCAAACGCCAGGGCAGCACTGGTGAGGCGCCAGGTGGCCAGGCTCTGCCACCACGTCAGCCAGACATTCACCCGGCTGACGGTTGGGGTCAGGCTGAGGCTGTCCTGCAGGCGTTGCCACAATTGTGTAGACGGTGTTTGCGGCGGCAGCTGATCGCTCAGTTCGAGAAAGTGCTGTTGCCACTGCAGAGCCATTTGCGCGGCTTCGCTGTCGCGCTCGATCAACTCGCGCACTTCAGCGGCTTCGGCCTCATCAAGTAAGCCCAGGACATATTCGCCGATCAAGGCGCGGCGTTCGGCAGGTTGCTGCGAAATCATGCGTGCAAACACTCCTGCAGGGCGCGCAAACCTGCGCGAATACGGCCTTTGATGGTGCCCAGCGGGGTGGTCAGGCGGTTGGCGATTTGTTCATGTGTCAGGCCGCGGTAAAAGGCCAGGAGGATCGGGTGGCGGCGATTGCGTTCGATGCCTTGCAGGCAGCGACGCAGTTGTTGGTGTTCACCTTGCTGCTCTAATAACTCTGCCGCCTGTGGGGTGTCGTCGGCCGCGCGCTCGATAAAGTCGTCATCCATCTCCACCGTACGACCACGGCTGCGCAGCTGATTCAGCGCGCGGTAGCGCAGGATGCTGTAGATCCAGGCGCGGCCGCTGCCCAGTGCCCGCTGAAAGCGCTGGGCGTTGCGCCAGACTTGCACAAAGGCATCGTGCACACAGTCTTCAGCCTGATCACGACGGCCGAGCAGGGTAATGGCCAACCCGAGCATCTGCGCGGCCTCCTGTTGGTAGAGCGCCTGGAATGCGCGTTTATCCTGCTGAGCACAGGCTTCCAGATGGCTTTCGTAATCAAACAGCGGCTGCGCCATGCACAGGGTTCCTGAATGTGTGAGCGTGCCAAGGGTTATACCCGAGCACCTGCGCTTTGGATGTCTCGGGAGTGCAACAAATTTTCTCCGTCAGCGGGGCAGCTCGATGCGATCGGTTTCCCCTGGCACGGTTGGCCAGTCCTGCGCGGCCCAGCGTTGGCGCGCCTGGTCGATCAGTGCTGGATCGCTGGCAACGAAGTTCCAGTTAATCCGGCGGGGGCCAATCGGCTCGCCGCCAATCAGCACCAGGTGGCTCTCGCTGCAAGCGGTGAGGGTATAAGTCTCGCCTTCAGGCAGTACCAACAGGCCACGCAGCGGCAGTTGCTGGTCGTCCAGTGTCGCCTCGCCGTCAATCAGGTACAGCGCGCGTTCGGCATGCTCGGCGGGGATTTGCAGTGCGCTGCCGGCGGCCAGTTTGAGCTCGGCATAGATAGTGGGCGACAGCACCGGTACTGGCGATTGCAGGCAGAAGCCTGCCCCGGCAATCAGGCAGATGTCCACGCCCATGCTGGTACTGCGCGGCAGGCTGTCTGCGGGGTGATGGCTGTAGTGGGGTTCGCTTTGCTCATCGGCGGCGGGCATGGCCAGCCAGACCTGCAGGCCATGCATGTGCGAGCCGCTTTCCCACAGCGTCTGTGGGGTGCGCTCGACATGGGCGACGGCACGGCCTGCGGTCATCCAGCTGACCTCGCCTGGGCTGACCAGTTGATTCGAGCCGAGGCTGTCCTTGTGCTGCAATTGCCCCTTGAACAGGTAGGTGAGGGTGGACAGGCCGATATGCGGGTGCTGGTTGATATTCATGCCGCTGCCAGCCGGGTAGGTGTTTTCCAGAATATGGTCGAAGAACACGAACGGCCCGACGCTGCGGCACTTGGCCGAGGGCAGCGGACGCAGGATAGGTTGCCCGCCGAGGTTTTCCGGGCGCGGCTGGATCAGCAGAAGGTCGCTCATTCCATGCCCTCGCTTAGCTGAGTGCTGACCTGAACCTCGCTGCTGGTCATCAGCTTGTGAATCGGGCATTTATCGGCGACGCGCAGCAGCTGCTGGCGTTGCGCGTCATCCAGTGCGCCATGCAGGGTCAGCTCGATATTCAGGTGGTAGATGCCTTGGCGTTCCTGGCTGTCGTCACGGTTGAGCTTCACGTCGAGCCCTTGCAGCGGTAACCCACGTTGCTTGGCATACAGCGCCAGGGTCAGCGCCTTGCACGCGCCCAGCGCAGCATCGAACAGGTCATGGGGCTCAGGCGCTGAGCCTTCGCCGCCCAGTTCCACCGACACGTCGCTGTGCAGGGTGTGCGGGCCGATGCTGATGCGCTGCAACAGGCCTTTTTCGTTGCTGATGCTGATCATGTGAACTCCAACGCCATGGGCTGAGTGAGTGATCAGCCTAGCCCATGGTGTCAGCCTCAGACCAGTGCAGACAGCCGCACATCGGCCCCTAGTACGCGCAGTAATTGGCCACGGGCATCGAGGATCGGTACCGAAATGGTGAAACAGAAGTCGTCGGTTGCCGATGAGCGATAGACCTGGGTGATATGACTGCACATGCTATCGGCCGCGGCGCGAAACCACGGACGTTGCTGCCAATTGCGGCCTTTGCAACTGCTGCTTTCACTGTGGTTCACATCGGCGGCAAAGATGTTTTCGGAGAGCTGCACGCCGCGGTTGTCGACCAGGTAGAACAGCTCAAACCGCGCATCGCGCTTGAGGGTTTCACCGAGCAGGCGTTCGGCGGTGGCCATATCCGCGCTCATGCCGGGTTGGCTAGCCAGCTGCTCGACACTGGCCTGCACGGCGTGGTGAATCTCCAGGCGGAAATCACCCAGCCCCGCCAGCAGACGGTCGCCATCTTCGCGCACCGCCTGGCTGTGGTGCAGCACCTGGCTGGCCTTGCCGAGCAATTCGCCGGCGACCCTGGCGATGTTCTGCACGTCACCGTTGATTGAGCGCACGGCTTGGCCGATCTGCTCGGTGCCTGCGGCGATCTGGCCCACGCGACTGTCCAGGCGATCCATGGCCTGGCGGGTGCTGTCCAGACCACCGCCAACGGCGAGCATGCCATCGCGGCCATCGGCCACGGCCTGGTGCATGTGGCTGCCTGCTTCGGTGAGTTGCTGCATGCCGCTGCGAAAACGCTCGATGATGTCACTGACCTGCGTGGTGGCGTCGGTGGTATGCCCGGCCAGGCGCCGTACTTCCTCGGCCACCACGGCAAAGCCACGGCCATGCTCGCCTGCGCGGGCAGCCTCAATGGCCGCATTCAGCGCGAGCAGGTTGGTCTGCTGGGAAATACTAGCGATCACCCCGATCACTTTGCTGACCTCTTCAAGCTGGCTAGTCAGTTGTTGAATCACCAGCTCCAGTTGCTGTTCGCTCTTGCCGATCACCTCTACTTGTTGCAGTACCGCCTGGCCGCTCTGTTGGCAACCATGCAGGGTGGCGGTGACTTCAGCGGACAGCTGCGCGACTTCGGCGGCGCCGGGTACCAACTCGGCGTCGAGGGTGGTGGTGACCTGTTCACTGGCGCTGGCGATCAGTTCCGAGGACTGCGCCAACGTTTGCCCGCTCTGCTGGTTAGCGGCGGCGATACGTGCCAGTTGTGGGGCATGCGAAGCAATGCCGACTGCTGCGCCCAGGCTGGTGCGGATGCGTTGGTGCAGGCCTGCGCTGAAGTCATTCAGGCGCGACATCCAGCGATAGTTATCGCCCAGGCGGGCGGTGAGGTCGTGCTGATTGAACAGCGCATCGAGCGCAATGTCGTCCGTGTTCTTGCGTGGGGTCGAGCGCAATAGCTGAAGCATGGCGAATTCCTTCTAGGGTCTGGCGGTTGCACTGCAAGCCAAGTGCCATCACTGATGAGCCGCGTCATGCTGCTGACGCTGGAAAACAGTCACTGTGGCCGCCCTGTTCTGGTGCTGCAGGTTGTGGATTGGGCCTCTGTGGTGCTGTTTGCTCGCTACTCGCCGCTCTGCGCCTGAACTTGCGTCTGACACCTGGGGTCTATGCTGCTCTGACTGTCTGGAGGATATGCCCTTGCCTGTATCGCGTTTGAGTGTTGCCCTGTTGCTCGGCCTACTGAGTGCAATGGCCCAGGCCCGCGACTATCGCTACAGCGATGCCCATCTGCATTACGTGGATTTCTTTCAAGAAAGCGCGGGTATGACTGAGTTGTTCGAGCAGATGGCGGCCGGCAATATCGAGCATGTGATGCTCTCAGGCATTCCGGTGGCGAAGAAATGGCATGAGGATGAGCCCAAGCGTCCTCGTTATTACGCGGGTGATGATGCCAATGCCTATTGGTACAGCGCCACCGATGTGTTGGTGGCGCATGCCTACAAACAGGTGCCCGCTGAACAGCGCAAACGTCTGCACCCGTTTCTCTCGGGCTTTAATCCGAACGACAAGAATGCCGATGCACATATCCGCCGAATGCTCGAACTCGACCCAGGGCTGTGGCAGGGCATTGGTGAGGTTTTCACTCGGCATGACGACCTCACCGCGCTGATCCATGGTGATGCGCCACGGGCCAACAACGAAGCCCTGGCGCGGGTCTTTCACCTGGCTGCCGAGTACGACCTGCCAGTGATGCTGCATTCCAATATCACCTCCAAGCGCGAACGCAATCCGCTGTACCTGCAGGAAATCGAGGACCCACTGCGCAACCATCCACATGTGCGGTTTATCTGGGCGCATGCCGGTACCAGCATGGAAATTCACCGGCATCAGGAAAAGCTGGAGTTCCTCCTGCCCACCCTGGAGCGGATGCTTAAACAGTACCCCAATCTGTATATCGATCTGTCCTGGACCATGCTTCGGCCCTACCTGCTTGATGCTGAGGGGCAACCTGATCCAGCCTGGGTAAAGTTGGTCAGCAGCTATCCCGCGCGCTTTATGCTGGGCTCTGATGTGGTCGGGCGTTTCTCAAGTTTGCCGGACTACATGAAAGGCTTTAAGCCGTTTCTCGATGCTTTACCGGAGAAGGTTGCCCATCAGGTGGCGCTCGACAATTTCCTCGCGGTATTGCCACGTAAGGTGCAAGCCGAGATGACTGAGTAGAGCTGTCATAGCCCTGTCACACGGGTGTCATAGGCTCGCGCCATCTAAATAAGGAGCGCGACATGCAATACACCCGTTTCAGTGGCTTGGCCGCACTTGTGTTGATCAGCAGCCTGGCGCACGCCGAAGTGCGTGTTGAAGGTCCGATCGAATACGGCGTTTTCGCCAGTGACTATCAGGACTTTCAGGAAGGTGAGCGGGTGTTGACCCGCAGTAACCAGCAGATTGAGCAAGGCGACGTGATCCCCGCCAAGCTCGGTACCAAGTTCGGCATGCGCTATACCTTGGTCGGCAAGGTGGCGGATGACGCTCCGCTAACTTTGCTCTACCTCACCCCTGGAGTGGTTACTCCGCAAGGCACGCGCCACGACAAATTTGTGGTCACGCAAAAGCTGGTTCCCGGTGCGCCGCAGGATGTCATGGCCTTTGAGTTCACCGAAAAGCATGAAGTGGTGCCAGGTGAGTGGCACTTTATGGTGTTTCAGGATGACCGCAAATTGCTGGAGCAGCGCTTTATCGTGCGTTGAAGTTAAGTGAAGTCGTAATGCTAAACCCGAGCCTTGGCTCGGGTTTTTTATGTGCGAGGGGTCAAGAATCTAGTGCTAGAGTCGATACGGAATCTGTAGATATTGGCTGAAGGTCTTAAGGTCCTTATAAGGATAATGGCCATATGCTATCGAGCAAGCTGCTTCAGAACCGTAAAGGACGGCCGTGATGACCCTAAGAAATATAAACATCGCTCCCAGAGCGTCACTTGGCTTTGGCTTAGTCGCACTTCTTGTGCTGCTGCTGGGCAGCTTCTCCCTGTTGCAAATGTCAGAGATGAACAAGCAATCAGCTGATGTAAATGAAAACTGGCTGCCCAGCGTGCTGAGCCTGGGTGAGATGAGCCAAGACATTCTAAGGCTGCGAGCTCTGACACTGCGCCTGATGCTTAACAGCGATGAAAGTGCGACGCAGCAGAATCTCGTCCGTGTGGAGGAGTTTAAAAACCAGTTGCACACGGCTCAGAGTAACTATGAAAAATTAATCTCGAGCCCTGAAGAACGCACGATTTACGAGCGTTTCAAACAGGCTGAAAGCAGCTATCTGCAGGAGCAATCGAAGATCGTAGCCGCTGTCCGTCAAAATGATCTTGATGCTGCACTGGCGGTTGCCAATGGCCAGCTGAATGGGCATGCGGACAGTATGGCCAAAGCCCTCGCTGATTTGTCCGAAATGAATCGGGTGGGAGCCTCCGCAGCGGCTGAAAAGGCTGATCAAGTATTTTCCAGCGCCCGTACATGGGTCATTGTGATGATGCTGGCCGCCCTTGGTCTGACGGTGATTCTGGCGTTGCTGCTGACCCGTAGCATCGTCGCGCCGCTGACCGATGCGGTACGGGTGGCTGAAGTGGTGGCAGGCGGCAACCTGACCCAATCAATTGAAGTGCAGGGCAGTGATGAGCCGGCACGTTTGCTGAGTGCGCTGCAGACCATGCAGCAAAGCCTGCGTAACACTATCCAAAATATCTCGGACTCCTCTACGCAGCTGGCCTCGGCCTCGGAAGAGCTCAGTGCGGTCACTGAAGACTCCACCCGTGGTTTGCATCAGCAGAACAATGAAATCGAGCAGGCGGCTACCGCGGTCAATGAAATGACCAGTGCCGTGGAAGAGGTTGCGCGTAATGCCGTCAGCACCTCTGAAGCGTCCAGCGAGTCCAATCGTACGGCGCAACATGGCCGCGAGCAGGTGCGCCAGACTGTTGAGTCGATCAGTCATCTGGCGGACGACGTGACCCATACCGCTTCCGAAGTGGAGCAGCTGGCCGGGCAGGTGCGCGATATCAGCAAGGTACTGGATGTGATCCGTTCGATTGCCGAGCAAACCAACCTGCTGGCACTGAACGCTGCGATTGAAGCCGCGCGTGCGGGTGAGGCCGGACGCGGTTTTGCCGTGGTAGCCGATGAAGTGCGGGCCCTGGCGCACCGTACGCAGCAGTCGACCCGTGAAATCGAGCAAATGGTCAGCGGCATCCAGCAGGGCACCGATAAAGCAGTTAACGCCATGCAGAACAGCAACAGCCGTGCCCGTTCAACCCTTGATGTGGCCAAGGCGGCCGGCCAAGCGCTGGATGAGATTGCTGCCGCGATTTCGCAGATCAATGAGCGCAATCTGGTGATCGCCAGCGCTTCGGAAGAACAGGCTCAGGTGGCCCGCGAAGTGGATCGCAACCTGGTGAATATCCGAGATCTGTCGATGCAGTCTTCAGCCGGTGCCAACCAGACCAGTGCGGCCAGCCAGGAGTTGTCACGCCTGGCGGTGGACCTCAATGCACTGGTAGCGCGCTTTTCTATCTGAGTAAGCTTGGCGCAAGCCACAATAAAAAAGGCCATCCCGAGGGATGGCCTTTTTTATGCTGCAAACATCGGGTGTGGCTTATTTGCCTGCCCAGCGTTTGAGTACCAGAGTGGCGTTGGTGCCACCGAAGCCGAAGCTGTTGCTCATCACGGTGTCGAGCTTGGCGTTCTCAACGGTGCTGCGCTGGATCGGCAGGTCGGCGATTTCCGGGTCGACTTCGTCGATGTTGACCGAGCCGGCGATGAAATTGCCTTCCATCATCAGCATGCAGTAGATCGCTTCCTGTACGCCGGCGGCGCCCAGGGAGTGACCGGACAGGCTCTTGGTCGAGCTGATGGCGGGCGCCTTGGCACCGAACACTTCGCGCACTGCGCGGCTTTCCGCAACGTCGCCGACCGGAGTCGAGGTGCCGTGGGTGTTCAGGTAGTCGATTGGGCTATCGACGGTAGCCAGAGCCTGCTGCATGCAGCGCACTGCGCCTTCGCCGCTCGGGGCGACCATGTCGTAGCCGTCGCTGGTGGCGCCGTAACCGACGATTTCGGCGTAGATCTTCGCGCCGCGCTTGAGTGCGTGCTCCAGTTCTTCGACCACCACCATGCCGCCACCGCCAGCGATAACGAAACCGTCACGCTTGGCGTCGTAAGCACGCGAGGCTTTTTCTGGAGTTTCGTTGTACTGAGTGGAGAGGGCGCCCATGGCGTCGAACAGGAAGCTCTGGCTCCAATGTTCCTCTTCACCACCGCCGGCAAACACTACGTCCTGCTTGCCCAGCTGGATCTGCTCCATGGCATTACCGATGCAATGGGCGCTGGTGGCGCAGGCCGAGGAGATCGAGTAGTTAACGCCCTTGATCTTGAACGGCGTGGCCAGGCAGGCGGACACGGTGCTGCCCATTGTGCGCGGTACGCGATAGGGGCCAACACGCTTGACGCCTTTCTCGCGAAGGATGTCCATGGCCTCCATCTGGTTGAAGGTCGACGCGCCGCCGGAGCCTGCGATCAAGCCCACGCGTGGGTTGGAGATTTCTTCTGCGCTGAGGCCCGAGTCCTTGATCGCCTGCTCCATTGAGAGGTAAGCGAAAGCCGCTGCATCCCCCATGAAGCGATAGACCTTGCGGTCGATCAGCTCTTCCAGGTTGAGGTCAACCGAGCCAGATACCTGGCTGCGCAGGCCCATTTCGGCATAGGCAGGGTTGAAGCGGATGCCTGACTTGCCAGCACGCAGGTTGGCAGAGACGGTGGCTTTGTCATTGCCCAGGCAGGAAACGATGCCCAGGCCGGTAATCACGACGCGACGCATGCAGAGAGTCCTTTAAAAATTGTCGGTAGAGGTGAACAGACCAACGCGCAGGCCTTCGGCGCTGTAAATCTCGCGACCATCAACGCTGACGCTGCCATCGGCAATCGCCAGAACCAGGGAGCGGGCGATGGTGCGTTTGATATGGATGTTGTAAGTGACTTTCTTGGCGGTCGGCAGCACCTGACCGAAGAACTTCACTTCGCCCGAACCCAGGGCACGGCCACGGCCTGGATTGCCCTGCCAGCCAAGGTGAAAGCCCACGAGCTGCCACATGGCATCGAGGCCCAGGCAGCCTGGCATCACCGGGTCGCCTTCGAAATGGCAGGCGAAAAACCAAAGATCAGGAGTGATATCGAGCTCGGCGACTATTTCGCCCTTGCCGTACTTGCCGCCGGTGTCGCTGATATGAGTGATGCGATCGATCATCAGCATGTTCGGCGCGGGCAGTTGCGCATTACCTGGGCCGAATAGTTCGCCGCGACCGCAAGCGAGCAGTTCTTCCCGGGTGAAGGCGTTTTGTTTGGTCATGCGAGCTCCTCAATATGTCCCATGCGCCAAGGCTGGGCGAATCGTCCTGGCTGGCGGCACAGTCTGCTGCGCCTGCCAACAGCCTAGTCATAGACTGTTGCGTTGTGGTGAAAGTCACAGCCTTGTGAGTACAGTTGTACTCCGCTCCTGTTGGCCTGTCATAGCGCCCATGTTCATTAGCCTGCAGCAGTTGAGCCTTCTTGACTACCCGTCGATGGTCGAGGAGGCAGCCAGCGCTGCAGGATTCGCTGCAAATCGGCCCGTTTAAAGGGTTTTGCCAGGTAGTCATTCATACCCGATTGTAAGCAGGCCTCGCGGTCGCCCTGCAAGGCGTTGGCGGTCAGCGCGATAATAGGCAGTTCGCTGCAGCCAGGCAGGCGACGGATCTGCCGTGTGGCCTCGTAGCCGTCCATAATTGGCAGACGGCAATCCATCAGAATCGCTGAATAACGCTGCTGGCTGACCTGATGCACGGCCTGTGCGCCATCTCCAACCAGGCTGACCCGATAGCCCAGGCTGCGCAGCATGGCTTCGATCACGGTCTGGTTGACCGGGTTATCTTCGACCAGCAGCACCGGTTGGCCGTTCCCCTGGTCCGCTGGCAGTGGTGTCTCGCTGGTAGCGGGTGCGACGTGCTGGGAAAACGGCAGTGGCACTTCCAGGGTAAATACCGAGCCCTGACCTTCCTGACTGACTGCGCGCAGGGTGCCGCCCATGCGTTCGGCAAGGGTTCGGGCAATCGGCAAACCCAGCCCGGTGCCGCCGTAACGTCTTGAAATAGAAGTGTCAGCCTGCTGGAAGGCATCGAACATATGTTCAAGCCGCTCAGGGGATATTCCGATGCCGCTGTCATGCACCGCACAGCTGAACCACAGCACCTGGTTATCCAGCGCCTGCCAGCTGCTGTGCACACGAATATTGCCGGTTTCGGTAAATTTCAATGCGTTGCCGATGAGATTGACCAGAATCTGCCGAATCCGCGTAGGGTCGCCTTGTACCTGTAGGTTCTCCAGGCCACTTTCGGTTTCCAGCAGTAATTGCAGGCCACGCTGTTGGGCGCTGTGTTGGAACACCTGAATCGAACTTTGTAGCAGGTCGAGCAGGCAGAAGGGGATGCGTTCGAGCTCCAGTGCGCCGCGTTCGATCCGCGAGAAATCGAGGATGTCATTGATGACTTTCAACAGGTGTTCAGTGGACTCGGTGGCCAGGGCGGCATATTCGGCCTGCTCCTGAGTCATTTCAGTGGTTTCCAGCAACTGCAGCATGCCCAGCACGCCATTCATCGGCGTGCGCAACTCGTGGCTCATCATCGCCAGGAAGTCGGATTTGGCGCGGTTGGCCAGCTCGGACTGCTCGCGTGCTTGAATCAGCAGGGCCATGGCGCGTTGTTGTTCGTCACTGGCGCTGGCCAGGCCGTGGGCGAGGTTGTTGATATGCCGTGCCAGCGCCTGCAACTCACCTTCACCGACTTCGGGCAGGGTGGTCTGGTAGTTGCCGGCCTGAATTGCGCTGACGGCTTCACCCATGGCGCTCAGCGGCTGCGACAGGTGGCGAGCCAGGCGGCGGGCAAGAATAAAGGTCAGGGCCAGGGCGAACAGGGCGAGCAGGGTGGCCTTAAAGAGGATTTCCTGCTGGCGTGTGTTGAAGGCGTCGTTAGACATGCCGACGACGACATAGCCCAGGTAGTCATCGGCCAATGCCTGTTGATCAGGGGTGTTCAGCGCTGCACGTTGCAGGTGTATGGGCGCCTGAAACACATCGACCTGGCTGCTTGCGTGGCCGCTGCCTGGGGCTTGCTCAACGTAAACGAGAATTTTACCGGTGTGATCGCGCACTTCCAGAAAGCGCACATGCGGGGTTTTCAGCGTGGCTTGCAGCAGTGCCTCGAGCACCTCAAGGTTGCCGGAAATGACCCCATAAGTACTGGCCGGGGCTAACTGGCTGGCGATCAACTGACCGTAGTGGTTGACCTCCTGGCGCAGGTCCTGCAGACGGGCAAAGGTGAAGAACCCGGTGAGCAGCAGGGTCAGCAGCAGGGCAGGGCCGACACTGATCAATTGGGTGCGGGTATGGATATTCCAGCCACGACGCAGGATCATCGCGACACTCCGCTGCTGCAAAAAATGTTCGGACGTTGGAGAACTGGCCGGTTTTGCGCGGTCTCAGGATGAATCTGGGCTTGGGTGCTGTCGATCACGCCACAACCTTGTTTGCGTTTTAAAGGCTGCATGTTAACTGAGCTGCTTGGCTTTGCCAGTGCCAGGCAACCTGCTAAAAGCTGGTTGCATAGAGGCGCCGCCGTATAATGCGAGCGATTCGCCACTTTCAATGGTTTACCACGGATACGTTATGACTGATCAGCACCCCATCGCCGTGCTTGGCGGCGGTAGCTTCGGCACTGCGATTGCTAATTTGCTGGCCGAAAACGGCCAGCATGTCCTGCACTGGATGCGCGACCCCGAACAGGCCCAGGCGATTCGGCTGACCCGTGAAAACCCGCGTTACCTCAAAGGCATCAAAATTCATTTGGGCGTTGAGCCTGTCACCGACCTGGCGGCGACGTTGAACGCCTGTCAGTTGATCTTCGTCGCCTTGCCCTCCAGTGCATTGCGTCAGGCGCTGCAACCGGTGGCTGAGTTACTCAGCGGCAAGCAGCTGGTCAGCACCACCAAGGGCATCGAGGCGCAGAGCTTTCTGCTGATGAGCCAGATTCTCGAAGACATTGCCCCGCAGGCGCGTATCGGCGTGCTGTCGGGGCCAAACCTGGCGCGTGAGGTGGCCGAGCATGCACTGACCGCATCGGTCGTAGCCAGCGAGGACGAAGAACTCTGCCAACACGTGCAAGCTGCGTTGCACGGCCGCACGTTCCGTGTGTATGCCAGTGCCGATCGTTTTGGCGTCGAGCTGGGCGGTGCGCTGAAGAACGTTTACGCGATCATCGCCGGCATGGCCGCAGCGATGGGCATGGGCGAAAACACCAAGAGCATGCTGATTACCCGCGCTCTGGCGGAAATGACCCGTTTTGCGGTCAAGCTGGGCGCCAACCCCATGACTTTTCTGGGTCTTGCCGGTGTGGGCGATCTGATCGTCACCTGCTCCTCGCCAAAAAGCCGCAATTACCAGGTGGGCTTTGCCCTCGGTGAGGGCTTAAGCCTGGAAGATGCAGTAGCGCGCCTGGGCGAAGTGGCGGAAGGGGTGAACACCATCAAGGTGCTGAAGTCCAAGGCGGAAGAGTTACAGGTCTACATGCCCCTGGTCGCGGGCTTGCATGCCATTCTGTTCGAGGGGCGCACGCTGAATCAGGTAATCGGTGCGCTGATGAATGCAGAGCCCAAGACCGACGTTGATTTTATCCCCACCACCGGTTTTTGAGATTCACCTTACTAGAACCTGCAAGGAGATGAGCATGAGTGATGGCAATCAGGAACTGCAGCGCGAATCGATTCTGCTGCGAATCCTCTGGATGGTGATTTTCACCATCGTTTGGCAACTGGCGGAAATCCTTTTGGGCGCTGTGGTGTTGCTGCAACTGGGTTACCGCCTGTTTTACGGTGCGCCGAATGCCGGCCTGCTGGGCTTTGGGGACAGCCTGAGCCAGTACCTGGCGCAGATCGGTCGCTTTGGCACCTTCAACACTGATGAAAAGCCTTGGCCGTTTGCTGACTGGCCAACCCCGCAAGCACCACAAGGTGAGACCCCGCACAGCATTCCTCCGGCGGCCCACCCGGTGCGCGACGAAGAGCCGAAGCTTTGAGTCGTCGTCTTATTGGGGCAAGCCTGTGAAGCTCTGGCTACTGCGCCACGGTGAAGCAGAACCGACTGCGCGCACTGATGCCGAACGCAACCTGACTGCCTATGGCCGGCAGCAGGTGCGTGAGGCAGCTGCGCAGTTGCTGGAGCGGCCGCTGCAGGCTGTATTGGTCAGCCCCTATGTGCGGGCTCAGCAGACGGCAGATCTGGCCTGCGAAGTCTTGGCCTTTAGCGGTATCCGGCAGACCGTGCCCTGGCTAACGCCGGAGAGTGATCTGCGCCAAGCGCTGCGGGAACTGGATGGTTATGTGTTCGACGAGCTGTTGTTGGTCACCCACCAGCCGTTGGTGGGCGCTTTGGCGGGCCTGCTGATACATGGTCATCGTCAGCAACCGCTGCCGATGAACACCGCCAGTCTTGCGTTGCTGGAAGGTGATGAGCTGGCTGCTGGGTTGATGGAATTGTCTGCCCACATGCATCCAAGCCGTTCCTGACGCCTCACTACACACCGAAACATTTCTCCTCTTGCGGGCCGCCTTTGTGCGTGGAATAGTCAAACCAAGCAATTGCTTGGTTGGCTCCACAAAAACAACAAAGGAGGAAGCCCTGTGGCTGATGCAATCCGTTTGCCGCTTGAGGTGTTTTATGAGCGCGAGGCTCGGCACCCGAATAAACGCTACATGGTGCAGCCGCTGCCGGGCGGTCAGCTGCAGGAACTGAGCTGGGCCGACGTCGGCGAGCAGGCGCGCCGTGCGGCCAACTGGCTGCGTAGCCGCGAACTGCCGCAGGGCAGCCGCATTGCGATCATTTCCAAGAACTGTGCGCACTGGATCGTCACCGATCTGGCGATCTGGATGGCTGGGCACGTCTCGGTGCCGCTCTATCCCAATCTCAACGCCGAGTCGGTAGGCCAGGTGCTGCGCCACTCAGAGGCGGCGCTGGTGTTCGTCGGCAAGCTGGATGATTGGCCAGCAATGGCTCCCGGTGTGCCGCAGGATGTGCCAACCATCGGCCTGCCATTGCGTCCGCAGGGCGAGTTCAGCTTTACCTGGGATGACCTGCAGGCCTGCACGCCGATTCAGGACAACCCCAAGGCGGCTGCCGATCAGCTCGCCACCATCATCTACACCTCCGGCACCACTGGCACGCCGAAAGGGGTGATGCATCACTTCAGCAATTTCGGCTTTGCCGCCAGCCACGCCACTGAGCTGTTTGGCGTTGGCGAGAATGACCGTGTGCTGTCCTACCTGCCGCTGTGCCATGTGGCCGAGCGCATGTTTGTCGAGCTGGCATCCATTTACGCTGGGCAGACAATCTTCTTTGCCGAGAGCCTGGAAACCTTCCTTGAAGACCTCAAGCGCGCCCGGCCGACGGTGATGTTCGGCGTGCCGCGTATCTGGACCAAATTCCAGATGGGCGTCTACAGCAAGATGCCAGCCGAGAAGCTGGATTTCCTGCTCAAGCTGCCCATCATCGGCCGCATTGTGGGCAAGAAAGTGCTGGTTGGTCTGGGCCTGGATGCTGTGCGTTATGCGCTGTCTGGCGCCGCGCCGGTGCCCGAAGCGCTGCTCAACTGGTACAAGCGCCTGGGCTTGGATGTGCTGGAGGTGTACGGCATGACCGAGAACTGCGGTTACTCCCATGTGTGCCGGCCGGGCAAGTTCAAGCAGGGCTGGATCGGTCAGAACAGCCCTGGCGTCGAAGTGCGCATCGCCGAGGATGGCGAGGTGCAGGTACGCAGCGGTGCGACCATGCAGGGTTATTACAAGGATCCTGAGAAAACCGCAGAAACCATCACGCCCGATGGCTTCCTGCGCACCGGTGACAAAGGCGAGCAGGACAGCGAAGGCAATCTGCGCCTGACCGGTCGGATCAAGGAAATCTTCAAGACCAGCAAAGGCAAGTACGTTGCCCCAGCGCCGATTGAGAACCTGCTCGGCGAGCACTCACGCATTGAACAGGTGTGCGTGGTGGGCGATGGCATGCCACAACCCATGGCACTTTGCGTGCTGTCCGATGTGGGGCGCAGTGAGGCTTCCAGCGGGCGTGGCGAGTTGGAGAGTAGTTTGAAGAAGTTGTTGGAGGACGTTAACCAAAGCCTCGACAAGCATGAGCGCCTGCAACGTCTGGTGTTGGTCAAGGAGGTCTGGGCGGTTGAGAACGGCTTCCTCACGCCAACTCTGAAAATCAAGCGCGCAGTGGTCGAGGGAACGTATGGCGGGCGCTTCAGTGAATGGACCGAACGCAGTGAAGCGGTGCTCTGGCACGAGTGATCAGGTGTGTGGCCGGCATGCATCATGCCGGCCACGTTCTGGCTGAATCGACCCTAAAGGACTGACTATGGCCCTCTGGCAGCAAACTCCGAACCTAGCTCAGCTCAATGGCTTTCTGAAGAACACCATTGGTGAGCAACTTGATATCCGTTTCGATGCCTTCGATGACGAGTCTTTGACCGCCAGCATGGTGGTCGATGCACGCACCCACCAACCCTACGGCCTGCTGCATGGCGGCGCCTCCGTGGTGCTGGCGGAAACCCTCGGTTCTACCGCCAGCCACCTGTGCATCGACAGCAGCAAGTTTTACTGCGTAGGCCTGGAAGTGAACGCCAACCACCTGCGTGGCGTGCGCAGCGGCCGGGTCACCGCGGTAGCTCGGCCGGTGCACCTAGGGCGTACCACCCATGTCTGGGACATCCGTTTGACGGGTGAGGATGGCAAGGCCAGCTGCATTTCCCGGCTGACCATGGCCATTGTGCCGCTGGGGGAGAATGGCCCTGCGCTGCGTTAATCCGTAAAGTCCGCCACTGCCGCTCCGGCTGGCAGGCCTCCCATCAGCTTTGACTATAGTGCCGTCATTCACTGGCCGTTTTGTCATTGCTGCATCTCAAACACTGCCGGACAATCATCGGCAACTTTCCAGATAAGCCCGCCGCCATGACCCAGTCCGTGTTCTTCGCCCATGCCAACGGCTTTCCCTCGGCTACCTACGGCAAGCTGTTTGCCGCACTGGCGCCTGACTATTCGGTGCAGCACCTGGAGCAACATGGGCATGACCCGCGTTTTCCGGTGAACGACAACTGGAGCAATCTGGTTGATGAACTGATCCATCACCTTGAGGCTAACCAGCAGCCGGTCTGGGGGGTGGGGCATTCGCTGGGCGGCGTGCTGCATTATCACGCCGCGTTGCTACGCCCCGAGCTTTACCGTGGAGTGGTGATGCTTGATTCGCCAGTCCTGACCCTGGCAGACAAGATGGTGATTCGCGCGGCCAAACGCTTTGGCTTTATCGACCGCATCACCCCGGCCGGACGTACCCTGGGGCGGCGTGAAGAGTTTATTGACCTGGCCGAGGCTCGCGGATATTTCGCAGGCAAAGGGCTATTCCGTCGCTTCGATCCTGAGTGCCTGGACGCCTATGTGCAGCATGGCCTGCAGGCCTCGGGTAATAGCCTGCGCCTGCGGTTTGATCCCGCCACGGAAATCAGTATCTACCGCAGCGTGCCGCACACCAGCCCAGGACGGCCGCAGCAGCTGAAGGTGCCGCTGGCCATGGTGCGCGGTCGGCACAGCCGGGTGGTGATGCCGCATCATGCCCACTTGGTACGCCGTGTTCCCAATGGTGAGTACCTGACGCTGCCCGGTGGGCATATGTTTCCCCTGGAACGTCCGCAAGATACTGCCGAATTGCTAAAAAAGCTGTTCCAGCGTTGGGACGGTCAACCTGTCAGTGAGCAACACGCATGAGCCTGCATTTCGAAGAAGTCCGCCTACGGTTGCCGCATATCGAACTGGCCGCCCATCTGTATGGCCCGGAAGACGGTATACCGGTGATTGCCCTGCATGGGTGGTTGGACAATGCCGCCAGTTTTTCCCGCCTGGCTCCGCTGTTGCCAGGGTTGCGTATTGTGGCCCTGGATTTTGCCGGCCACGGTCATTCCGATCACCGCCCGCCAGGCGGCAGTTACGCCATCTGGGACTATGCCCACGATGTGCTGCAGGTCGCCGAGCAGTTCGGCTGGCAGCGCTTTTCCCTGCTCGGACATTCCATGGGCGCAATTGTCTCGGTGCTATTGGCCGGGGCGATGCCGGAGCGAATCGAACGCCTGGCACTGATCGACGGGCTGATTCCCTACACCGGTGAGCCGGACACGGCGCCGCAGAAACTCGGCGAAGCGCTCAAGGCGCAGCTGGCCCTGGCCGGCAAGAGCAAGCCGGTATATGCCGAGTTTGACCGGGCTGTGCAAGCGCGCATGCGCGGGGTAGGGGCGGTCAGTCGTGAGGCCGCAGAATTGCTCGCCAAGCGCGGCCTGATGCCGGTGCCTGGCGGTTACACCTGGCGCACTGACAGCCGCCTGACACTGCCGTCGCCACTGCGTCTGACCCACGCCCATGCCCTGGCGTTTGCACGTAGCCTGCAGTGTCCGGCCAAACTGGTGATGGCGCAGCAAGGCATGTTGCTCGCGCAGCCGAGTATTACTCAGCTGGTCGAGGGCCTGGCCATCGAGGTGGCGCAGCTGCCTGGCGGCCATCACCTGCACCTGGATGACGACGTGGGCGCGGGTTTAGTAGCAGACTGTTTCAAAGCTTTCCTGGGCGCGCCTTGACTTGCTAAAGGCAACTGGGGAAAGGTGTGGGGGATACCCACGGAGATTCGCATGATCGACCTGTATACCGCCGCCACCCCCAACGGCCATAAAGCGTCCATCGCACTGGAAGAGTTACAGCTGCCTTACACCGTGCAGGCTTTGAGTTTCGATAAGCAGGAACAGAAGACTGCGGCTTTTCTCAAGATCAATCCCAATGGCCGTATTCCGGCGATTGTCGACCGCGCTAATGATGACTTCGCGGTATTCGAGTCCGGCGCCATTCTGCTGTATCTCGCCGAGAAAACCGGCCAGCTGCTGCCCAGCGACGCCAAGGGCCGCTCGCGGGTAATCCAGTGGCTGATGTTCCAGATGGGCGGGGTTGGCCCGATGCAAGGTCAGGCCAACGTGTTCTTCCGCTATTTCCCGGAGAAGCTGCAGGGGCCGATTGACCGATACCAGCGCGAAACCCGTCGTCTGTATGAAGTGCTCGATACGCGCCTGAGCGAGTCGCAGTACCTGGCCGATGACTACAGCATTGCCGACATTGCCACCTACCCATGGGTGCGTATTCATGACTGGGCCGGCGTCTCTGTTGACGGCCTTGAGCATCTGCAGCGCTGGATGGCTGAGCTGGCTGAGCGTCCTGCGGTACAGCGTGGTTTGCTGGTGCCGCAGCGCGAAGAGGACGGCGCGAAAATCGTCAAAGCGGCCCAGTCGATGTTGATCAAATGAGCCGTCTCAGTATTTATGGCCTCGGCATCAGCCTGTTGCTGGCTACTGCCGTTGTCCGGGCCGATGTTGCAGGTAGTCAGGACCTCGACGTGCTGCCGCGTTTTGCCGGGAGCAAGATTGTCAGCTTCAAGGATGTTGCCGAACAGGAGCGTATCTACCCGCAAGGGGCGATTCGGCGCATCAGTGGCACCTTGCGGTATGAGCGCGAAGTAGCTACTCAGGGCCAGTTGACCGCCGTGACTTATGAACTGCCGCGCACCCATACGGCCAATGAGGTGTTTGCCAAGGCCCGCAGTGATTTACAAGCCCAGGACGCCGAGTTGCTTTACTGGTGCGTGGGTCGTGAATGCGGCTCCAGCAGTCTATGGGCTAACGCGGTATTCAATAACGCTACCCTGACCGGTTCGGATGACCAGCAAACGTACGCATTGCTGCGTCTCGCTGAGCCACGTCAGGACAGCCTGGTGGGGCTGTACAGCATCACCCGTGGTAACAAGCGCGCCTACCTGCATGCCGAGTTGCTCACGGCCAATGCGCCGTTGGGCGAAGTGTTGCCGACCCCAGCCACCCTGCAGCGGCAGCTGAAAAGCACCGGTGAACTGCGCCTGGCCAAGCAGGTTGAACCCAGCGCTGCCTGGATTGAACTGCTGGCACGTAGCCTTAAGCTCGACAGCACCTTGCGTGTCACCATCAGCGGCGCCCTAGCCGAAGCCTGGCGCGATGCCCTGGTTGAGCAACGGGTGCGCGCCAGCCGTCTGGAGCTGGGTGACGCAGATGTCAGCGGCGTACAACTCAACGTGCTGCGCTAAGACGCTCCGCCCGGTACTCTTGTCGTTATGAATTGATCCGGCTCTGCCCTTCCAGGCAGAGCCTTTTGCGTTGTGCAGGGAGCTGTTTGGATGGCCAATAACGATCGTTTGCTGGTGCAGATACTGCTGTTGGTCTTGCTGGGCGCCAGCCTGTTGGTGTTGGCACCGTTTTGGTCGGCGCTGTTCTGGGCTGCGGTGTTGTCGTTTGCCAGCTGGCCGGTGATGCGCGTGCTGACGCACCTGCTCAATGGTCGTCAGGCATTGGCGGCGGGGTTGTTGACCCTGGCTTGGACCGTCGTGGTGGCCGTGCCTTTAGTGATGCTGGGCTTCAACCTGGCGGATCACATCAAGGATGTCACCGCGCTGCTCAAGGATTTCCAGGTCGAAGGGCTGCCGCCAGCTCCCGCCTGGTTGGCTGGCGTGCCGCTGGTGGGGGAGCGCCTGGTGGGCTTCTGGATGACCATCGACCAGCAGGGCGCGGCGTTTTTCGCCACTGTGCGGCCGTACCTGGGGCAAGTCGGTAACTGGCTGCTGGCGCGTAGTGCGCAGATCGGTGGCGGTATGGTGGAACTGGCTCTGAGCCTGATTCTGGTGTTCTTTTTCTACCGCGATGGGCCGCGTCTGGCGGCGTTTGCCGAAAGCCTGTTACAGCGCTTGATCGGTGATCGCGCTGAGCATTATCTGGAACTGGTGGCTGGTACCGTGCAGCGGGTGGTCAATGGGGTGATCGGTACTGCCGCAGCGCAGGCCATCCTGGCCTTTATCGGTTTCACCATCGCTGGCGTGCCTGGGGCGTTGGTGCTTGGCATCATGACCTTCGGCTTCAGTCTGATCATGATTCCTCCGTTGATCTGGGGGCCGGCGGTGGCCTGGCTGTTCTGGCAGGGCGAAGTCGGCATGGGGTTCTTCCTGCTGGTTTGGGGCTTCTTTGTGATCAGCGGCGTCGACAACATCCTTAAGCCGTACCTGATCAGCCGTGGCGGCAACTTGCCGCTGATCGTGGTGCTGCTCGGGGTGTTTGGCGGCATTCTGGCGTTCGGCTTTATGGGCCTGTTCCTTGGCCCAACATTGCTGGCCGTGGCTTACAGCCTGCTCAGTGATTGGGTCGGTAGCCCTGTCGTCAACACCACGGTCAGCAGCGTTGAATCGCCCGAGAAGACAGACAGCTGAGTGTTCATTACGGCTGCACAGCTGTTCGAGCCGGTTGGCATTTTCGCTAAATTTCCGCGGCGGCGCCTTGGTCGCCTGTAGCCGGGGTGGTAGCCTTGCGGCGCTTCGCGACCACGCCTTGGCTTGCGCAGCCAGGCGTTGTGCGCATGCCCGACGTCGCGCCTCAAACCGCCACACTGCCGTGCAGTGATTGACGCGGTAGCAGGGAAGCCCCACCCCATAACGGACACGCAGGATATCCCCCATGAAGAAAATTGTTGGCAGCGCCCTGGGCGCAGTTGTCGTTCTAGGCGTACTGAGCACCGCCGGAGCCTGGTACACCGGTCAGGAGCTCCCCGCCGTGTTGGAAACCTCGATCAAACAGGCCAACGAGGACATGGGTAAAACCCTGCCGGCCCTGGGCCTTAGCGCCACCATTGAGCTGGTTTCCCTGGAGCGCCAGCTGTTCAGCAGCAACGCGCGCTACCGCATTCAGTTTGCCGGCAGCCTGGATGGCGAATCGCCGAGCAACTTCGAGTGGTTCGTCACTGACCACATTGAACACGGGCCTTTCCCGCTGTCACGGCTGCAAGCTCTCAAATTGCTACCCGTTATGGCCACCAGCAATTACGCCCTGGAGCGCAGCCCGGAGCTGGAAAAATGGTTCGCCAGTAGCCAAGGTGGGGCGCCGCTGCAGGGCCAGGTCAGCCTCGGTTATGACCGTTCGATGAGCGGCAACCTGCGCGTGCAACCCCTGCAGATGGCGCTGGATGAGCAGACCCAGATTGATTTCAGTGGCTTGCAAATTGACTTCGACAGCAGTGCAGATGTCGAGGCAATCAGTGCCAATGGCGTGATGGACAGCTTCAAGGTCACTTCAACCCTGTCCACCGATGAGAGCATGCGCCTTGAGTTCAAGGACATGGACCTCACCAGTAATTCCCGTAAGGGCGTCAGCGACTTCTACCTGGGGCAGAACGAGGTGCGCTTGCAGCAGATCGAGCTGCAGGTTGGCGAGAACGCCCCCATCCTGTTCAAGGATTTCGTCCAGCGCGATGAAACCAGCGAAGCCAACCAGCAGCTGTCCGCGCGTTACAGCTATGACATTGGCATGGTCAGCTACCAAGGTACCGACATCGGCTCTTCGCAGATGCTCTGGACCGTGAAAAACCTTGATGCAGCCGCCCTGAAATCGATGATCGAGTTGTACGGCACACTGCTGCAGAGCGGCAAGGTCGACACTGAAAGCGGTATGCCGGAGCTGACCGACGCGCAAACTGCGCAATTCAAGACTGATCTGGAAAAACTGCTGGCCGGCAAACCGGGCCTGGCTCTGGAAAAACTGGCGTTCAAGACTGCCAATGGCGAGAGCAGCTTCAGCTTCGGCTTGGACCTGGACAAGCCGGTGTCCTTCGATCTGCCGGCGCCTGAACTGGCCAAGCAGTTGATCGCCCAACTGGATGCCAAGTTGCTGGTGTCCAAGGCGATGATTGCCGATGTGATTGGTGTACAGGCCACTCTGGCCGGGGAAACCGACAAGGAAGCGATTGCCCAGCAGGCGGCGATGGTCGGTGAAATGGCCAGCGGCATGGCGGTGGCCAGCGAACTGGCAGTGGTGCAGGGGCAGGACATCAGCTCCAGCCTGCATTACGCCAACGATCAGGTGACCTTCAATGGCAAGCAGATGACTGTGGAGCAGTTCGTCGCGCTGGCCATGAGCAGTGGCGGTGGTTTGGCGGGCATGGCCCCTGAAACCCCGGCCGAGGAAATGCTGCTGGAAGACAGCGAGGCTCAAAGCCCCGTTCAGTAACGCCTTCAGCGCTACGCTCTAGGCGTAGCGAGCGCCACATACGGCCAGACGACCTGTAAAGCAGGGCGCCTGGCCGTTTTTGTTTGTCCACGGCCTGCGATCTTTACGCTTTCTTTATGCCGGGCAGCATCGCCCGCACTCGTTCCTTTACGCCCTGGTTACCGACAATTTGCCCCAAGCGGTAGCCACCGCAATAAGGAGCAAACACATGAGCATTCTCGACGGGGTGTCCCTGGGCCTGGCCTTGGGACTATTCATTTATTTGCTGGTTGCGCTGTTGCGCGCTGATCAGGCGTAGGAGCGCATATGCACAGTTACGATTTCACCTTGATCCTGGCGTTCTTCGTCCTGGTTCTGCTGCCGGCGCCCTTTATCGGGCGTTACCTGTACCGGGTGATGGAGGGCGAAAAAACCTGGCTCAGCCCCGTGCTGCAGCCGGTCGAGCGGCTGTGCTACCGGATCGCCGGTGTCGATAGCAACCGCGAGCAGGACTGGAAAACCTACAGCCTGGCGTTGCTGGCCTTCACCCTGATCAGCCTGCTGACGCTGTTCGCCATCCTGATGCTGCAAGGCAGTTTGCCGCTCAACCCGCAGCAATTGCCGGGGTTGGAGTGGACGCTGGCGTTCAACACCGCCGTGAGTTTCGTCACCAATACCAACTGGCAGGCGTATAGCGGCGAAGCGCAGATGAGCTATTTCAGCCAGATGGTTGGCCTGGGCGTGCAGAACTTCGTCAGCCCGGCTGTCGGTCTGGCCGTGCTGGTGGTGTTCTGCCGCGGCATCGCCCGGCGTTCGAGCAATAGCGTCGGCAACTTCTGGGTCGATCTGACTCGCGCCACGCTCTACGGCCTGCTGCCGTTCTGCCTGGTGCTGGCGCTGTTTCTGGTTTGGCAGGGCGTGCCACAAACCTTCCTCGAATACGTAACCGCGCACACCATCGGTGGCACCGATCAGGTTGTGCCACTTGGGCCAGCAGCCAGCCAGATTGCCATCAAGCAGCTGGGCACCAACGGCGGCGGTTTCTTCGGCGTCAACTCGGCGCATCCGTTCGAGAACCCCACGGCCTGGAGCAATCTATTCGAGGTGGCCTCGATCATTCTGATCCCCGCTGCGCTGCTGTTCACCTTCGGCCATTACGTCAAAGACCTGCGCCAGAGCCGTGCGTTGCTGGCCTGCATGCTGATTCTGTTCAGCGTCGGCCTGGGTGGCACGCTGTATGCCGAGCATCAGCCGAACCCTGCGTTGGCCGCATTGCCGATTGAGCAAAGCGGTTCGCTGGAAGGCAAGGAAAGCCGCTTCGGCACCACGGCCTCGGCGCTGTGGGCAGTGACCACCACGGCCGCCTCCAACGGCTCGGTCAACGCCATGCACGACAGCTTTAGCGCGCTGGGCGGGATGATCCCGATGTTCAACATGATGCTTGGCGAGGTGATCTTCGGCGGCGTTGGCGCGGGGCTCTACGGCATGCTGCTGTTTGTGCTGATCGCGGTATTTCTCGCCGGTCTGATGATTGGCCGCACCCCGGAATACCTCGGCAAGAAGCTCGAAGCGCGCGAAGTCCGCCTGCTGGTGGCCACCTTGCTGGTGATGCCGATTGGTGTGTTGGTATTCGGCGCTCTGGCGGCCAGCCTGCCGGGCCCGGCGGCCTCGGTGAGCAACCCAGGTGCACACGGCTTTAGCCAGATTCTCTATGCCTACACCTCGGGTACCGCCAACAACGGTTCGGCCTTTGGCGGCTTTGGTGCCAACACGCCGTATCACAATCTGATGATTGGTCTGGCCATGTTGCTCGGTCGTTTCGGCTACATCCTGCCGATTCTGGCGATTGCCGGCAGCCTGGCGGCGAAGAAACGCGCGCCGGTGGGCAGCAACAGCTTCCCGACCCACGGCCCGCTGTTTGTCACCTTGCTGACCCTGACCATTCTGCTGGTCGGCGGCCTGACCTTCCTACCCGCACTGGCCCTCGGCCCGATTGCCGAGCACATGACCATGTTCCAGGGCTTCTAAGGGAGAACCATGATGAATGCCCAAACTCAAGTAAAAAGCCCGGCGCTGAACAGCGCCCAGCAACACCCGAAAACCTCGCTCGCTGCGCTGTGGAAACCGGCGCTGCGCCAGGCTTTCGTCAAGCTTGATCCACGTCAGCTGCTGCGCTCACCGGTAATGCTGGTGGTCGAGCTGACTGCCGTGGTCACCACCGTGCTGTGCTTTATCCCCAACCCTCAGGTCTCCACCGGCCTGGCCGTGCAGATCGCTCTGTGGCTGTGGTTTACCGTGCTGTTTGCCAACTTCGCCGAAGCGCTTGCCGAAGGTCGTGGCAAGGCCCGTGCAGACAGCCTCAAGGCTGGCAGCCAGGGTCTGAATGCGCGGCGCAAGAATGGTCAGCAGTTCGAGACCGTGGCGGCCAGCAGCCTGCGCCGGGGCGATATCGTGCGGGTTGAGGCCGGCGAACTGATCCCTGGTGACGGCGAAGTCGTCGAAGGTATCGCCGCAGTCAACGAAGCGGCGATCACCGGCGAATCCGCGCCGGTGATCCGTGAGTCCGGCGGCGACCGTTCGGCCGTGACCGGCAACACCCGAGTGGTCTCCGATTGGTTGCTGGTGCAGATCACTGCCAATCCAGGCGAGTCGACCCTGGACCGGATGATCGCCCTGGTCGAAGGTGCAAAACGGCAGAAAACGCCCAACGAAGTGGCGCTGGATATCCTGCTGATCGGCCTGACCCTGATCTTCCTGCTGGTGGTGGCGACGCTACAGCCGTTCGCTCGTTTTGCCGACGGCGACCTGCCGCTGGTGTACCTGGTGGCGCTGCTGGTGACGCTGATTCCCACCACCATCGGCGGCCTGCTCTCGGCCATTGGTATCGCTGGCATGGACCGTCTGGTGCGCCTGAATGTGATCGCCAAGTCCGGCCGCGCGGTGGAAGCGGCGGGGGACGTGCATGTGCTGCTGCTCGACAAGACCGGCACCATCACCTTTGGTAACCGCCGTTGCAGCGCGCTGTACAAAGCGCCGGGGGTATCCGGCAAGCAGCTTAGTGATGCAGCGTTGCTGGCTTCGCTGGCGGATGACACCGCCGAAGGCAAGTCGATTGTCGAATACCTGCGTGCGCTGAATACCATGGTTGAGCCTGAGCGCAGTGCGATCAAATCGATTGCCTTCAGTGCCGAGACGCGTCTGTCCGGCGCCGACTACAACGGTCACAGCTATCGCAAGGGTGCAGTGGATGCGGTGCTGCTTTATCTGAGCATCGAGCGCAGCGACGTGCCGCCGGTATTGGCCCGTGAAATCGAAAAGATCGCCCAGAGTGGCGGCACTCCCTTGCTGGTAGCCGGTGACGGTCAGTTGCTCGGCGCCATTCATCTCAAGGACGTGGTCAAGCCGGGTATTCGCGAACGCTTTGCCGAGCTGCGCGCCATGGGCATCCGCACCGTGATGGTGACTGGCGACAACCCGCTGACCGCAGCCGCCATTGCCGCTGAAGCGGGCGTCGATGACGTGATTGCTGAAGCCACCCCGGAGAAGAAGCTGCAGCGCATCCGCAGTGAGCAAGCCGAAGGCAAGATGGTCGCGATGTGCGGCGACGGTGCCAACGACGCACCGGCGCTGGCCCAGGCCGATGTGGGCCTGGCGATGAACGACGGCACCCAGGCGGCGCGCGAGGCGGCGAATCTGGTCGACTTGGACAGTGATCCGACCAAATTGCTCGACGTGGTGCAGGTGGGCAAGGAGCTGCTGGTGACCCGCGGCGCGCTGACCACCTTCTCGGTGGCCAACGATGTGGCCAAGTACTTCGCCATCCTCCCGGCGCTGTTTACCGGCATCTACCCGCAGCTTGGCGCGCTCAACCTGATGCAGCTGCACAGCCCGCAGAGCGCGATCCTCTCGGCCATCGTGTTCAACGCGCTGATCATCGTAGCGCTGATTCCGCTGGCCCTACGTGGGGTGCGTGTACAGGCCGCCGATGCTGCCAGCCTGCTGCGGCGCAACCTGTTGATCTACGGCCTGGGCGGCCTGGTGGCGCCCTTTGTCGGGATCAAGCTGATTGATCTGCTGTTGGTGGCCGTCGGCCTCGTTTAACCAACTGCGATCCGTAGCCCGGATGAACTCCGGGCTCGGATTGCATCCGGCTACACAGAATCTGGAGATTCATCATGCTCAAACAAATCCGCCCAGCCATTAGCGTGCTGGCCTTTATGACCCTGGTCACCGGTGTGGTTTATCCCCTGACCGTTACCGGTGTGGCGCAGCTGGCGTTCCCGGCGCAGGCCAATGGCAGCCTGTTGCACAATCAACAAGGCGATGTGCTCGGTAGCGCCTTATTGGCGCAACCCTTCGAGGGCGCGCAGTGGTTTCAGCCGCGTCTATCGGCCGGTGGTTACGCCACCGTGGCCAGCGGTGCCAGCAACCTGGCACCGAGCAACCCGGCGTTGGCCGAGCGTATCGCCGCAGATGCCCAGCGCTTGCAGGCAGAAGGTCAGGGCGCAGTACCCATGCAGCTGGTGACCACCTCGGCCAGTGGCCTCGATCCGCATCTGTCGCCGGCAGCGGCGCAGTTTCAGATCGCCCGAATCGCCGCAGCACGTGGCATCCCGGCGGCCAGCCTGGAACGACTGATCGAACAGCACGTGGAAAAGCCACTGGTAGGGCCGGCAGTGGTCAATGTGCTGGCGCTGAACCTGGCGCTGGCCGACAATTCGCCTCCCGCAAAAGCTGAGTAACTTGCATGAGTGATGCCGTACGCGCCGATGCCCTGCTCGATGAGATGCCGCGAGAAGGGCGCGGCCGGCTAAAGGTCTTCCTCGGTGCGGCGCCCGGCGTAGGTAAGACCTACGCTATGTTGCAGGCGGCGCAGGCGCAATTGCGCCAGGGCGTCGACCTGCGCGTTGGTGTGGTGGAAACCCACGGCCGTGCGGAAACCGAGGCGATGCTTACCGGCTTGCCGCAACAGCCGCAGCAGCGTCTGGAATACCGTGGCGTGGCGCTGAGCGAGATGGACCTCGACGGCATTCTGGCCAAGCCACCAAAGCTGCTGCTGGTCGATGAGCTGGCGCACAGCAATGCCCCCGGCAGCCGCCACAGCAAACGTTGGCAGGATGTGCAGGAGCTGCTGGATGCCGGCATCGACGTGTACACCACGGTCAACGTGCAGCACCTCGAAGCGCTGAATGATCAGGTGCGCGATATCACCGGCGTGCAGGTGCGCGAAACCCTGCCGGATTGGGTGTTGCAGGAAGCCGACGAGATTCTGCTGATCGACCTGCCGCCACGCGAGCTGCTGGAGCGCCTGCGTGAGGGCAAGGTGTATGTGCCGGAACAGGCGCGCGCCGCCATCGATGCATTTTTCAGCCAGACCAACCTCACCGCGTTGCGTGAACTGGCGATGCAGACTGCTGCTGCGCGGGTCGATGCGGACCTCAGCCGACGCTACCGCCAGCAAGGTCAGCAAGCGCCTGCGCTGCGTGGCCGCTTGCTGGTCGGCATTGACGGCGATGCTCAGGCCGAGCGCCTGGTGCGGCATGCTTGCCGGGTGGCCGAGCGCCGTCATCTGCCCTGGTCGGTGGTTTATGTGGACACCGGCGGTGAGCGCGATGAAACCCGTTTGAGTTACTTGCAGGGCGCGCAGCAATTGGCCGAACGCCTAGGCGGCGAGGTGGTCAGCCTGCGCGGCAGCGAGGTGGCGAAAACCCTGATCGAGCATGCCCGCGAACGCCGCGCCAGCCTGATTCTGGTCGGCCGCAGCCGACAACGTCTGCGGCGTATCTGGCACCTCGGCCGGGGCCTGGCTGAGCGTTTGCTGCAACTGGGGCAGGGCCTGGAAATCAGCGTGCTGGATACCGAGGCAAGCCATACTCCGGCCCTGTCGCGGCGCCGCCAGCCTGTAGTCTGGCGTGACTATCTGCTGGCCTTGCTGGCGACGCTGCTGGCCTCTGCCGTTGCGCTGGGTTTATCCCGTGTACTGGCGTTGCCGAATATCTCGCTGATTCTGCTGGCGGCGGTATTGGTGGTGGCGGTGCGCAGCAGCCTGGGCCCGGCCATGGCATGCGCGGGGCTGTCGTTTCTGGCGTACAACTTTCTGTTTATTCCGCCGACCCTGACCCTGACCATCGACCGTCAGCAGGACGTGCTGACCCTGTTGTTCTTTCTGCTTATGGCTGGGCTGACCGGTAACCTGGCTAGCCGCCAGCGCCAGCAATTACAGGCCCTGCGTGAGACGCAGCGAGAGACCAGCGCACTGCTGGAACTGTCGCGCAAACTGACAGCGGCCACCGACCGCCAGGCGGTTCTGGCTGCGGCCATGCAGCAGCTGGGCCTGTGGCAGGACGTCGAGGTCAGCTTGCTGTCGCGTAGTCCGGATGCGCTGTGGAAGGTGGAGGCGGGGGCGCAGCGCCTGCTCACCGATCTGGAGCGGGCGGCGGCGGACTGGTCCTGGCAGCACGATCAGCCCGCCGGACTGGGCACCGGTACCTTGCCGGACGGGCGCTGGTGGTGGTTGCCGTTGTCGGGTGAAGAGGGGCCGTTGCTGCTGCTCGGCATCAGCCCCAAGGACGGCAGGGCCTTACCTGCCGAGCGACGGCGCCTGCTCACGGCGCTGGGCCAGCCCCTGGCCCAGGCGCTGGAACGCGCGCAGCTGGCGGAGGATCTGGAAGCCGCGCGCCTGCACGGGCAGACCGAGGAGCTGCGCAGCGCGCTGCTGGCCTCGGTGTCCCATGACCTGCGCACACCGCTCACCGCCATGCGCGGCTCAATCGACAGTCTGCTGGCGCTGGGTGAGCAGATTCCCCTGGCGGATCGCCGCGAGCTGCTGGAGGGCACCCGCGATGAGGCCGAGCGCCTCGACCGCTATATCCAGAACCTGCTGGACATGACCCGTCTTGGCCATGGCGGGCTGAAGCTGGCGCGTGACTGGGTGGCCCCGGCGGATATCGTGGCCAGTGCGACGCAGCGCCTGCGCCCGGTGTTATCCGCTTTGCAGCTGGAAATACAGGTGCCGCAACAGCTGCCGCTGCTCTATGTGCATGCCGCGCTGATCGAGCAGGCGTTAGTCAATGTGCTGGAGAATGCTGCGCGTTTTTCCCCGCCCCAGGGGCGTTTGCGTGTGGCCATCGAGGCGGATGCCGAGGAACTGCGCTTTATTGTCAGTGACCAGGGGCCGGGTATTCCTGAGCATGAGCGCACGAAGATTTTCGATATGTTTTATACCGCCGCCCGTGGTGATCGCGGCGGGCAGGGCACTGGTCTGGGCCTGGCGATCTGCCAGGGCATGCTTGGCGCCCATGGCGGCCGGGTGACGGTGGGCGAAGGGTTGGATGGCCTGGGCGCGAGCCTGACCCTGCACTTGCCGTTGCACACCCAGCCGCAGATGGATGAAGAACAGTGATGGATAGCCGATGAGCCAAAACCCCGCGACCATTCTGGTTATCGATGACGAAGCGCAGATTCGCAAATTCCTGCGCATCAGCCTTACGGCCCAGGGCTACAAGGTGCTGGAAGGCGCTACGGGGCAGGAAGGCCTGGCCCAGGCCGCGCTGGGTAAACCGGACCTGGTGGTGCTCGACCTCGGCCTGCCGGACATGGACGGCCAACAGGTGTTGCGTGAGCTGCGCGCCTGGTCGCAAGTGCCGGTACTGGTGCTGTCGGTGCGCGCCAGCGAGGGCGAAAAGGTCCTGGCGCTGGATGGCGGCGCCAATGACTACGTGACCAAACCGTTCGGCATTCAGGAATTCCTCGCCCGCGTGCGCGTGTTGCTGCGCCTGGCCGGCGGTGTGGAACAGGCCAGCGCGGCGGTCAGCAGCGGCCCGCTGCAGGTGGATTTCGCCTACCGCCGGGTCAGCCTCGATGGTGTTGAAGTCAGCCTGACCCGTAAGGAATATGCGGTACTGGCGCAACTGGCGCGGCATATCGGCCGGGTAGTGACTCAGCAGCAACTGCTCAAGGACATCTGGGGCCCGACCCACGGCGAGGACAGCCACTACCTGCGCGTGGTGGTCGGCCACCTACGGCAGAAACTCGGCGACGACCCCACCGCACCGCGTTTTATCGTCACTGAGGCAGGTGTTGGCTATCGCCTGCGTGAAGCCTAACGGTCACCGCGTTCGTACTTATCTAGCGTATCGCGGGCGATCTGTCGGCCGAGCATGATCAGCTCCGGCGCCTTGTAGAACTCGAAGAAGCGGCACACGCGCTTGGGCACGTTGATCAGAATGTCCGGCGGATAGCCGGCGATCTTGTACTGGGCCAAGGATGTCTGCATCACCTCGAAACTCTGGTTGATCAACTCCAGCAATGAGGCTGGGCCGCTGAGGTCGGCGACCCGTGAGCCGCTGGCAGACTTAGGTGCTGCCGCTTTGTCCAGGTTGCCACGGACGTTCTGTTGCCAGGGGTTGATGGCTTCAGGCAGCACGGCGTGGCTCTGGTCTTCCAGCAGAAGCAGTTCGTCGTCCTCGCCCTGTTTGCGTTTGAAGGAGGGCAGGCGCGAGCCGAGGGAACTCATCAGCAGATCGAAGCGGCCCTTGAGCGCGGGAGCGCGTTCGATCACCGGCAGCTCGTAGTGCTGCTGGTTGGTCGAGTTGAGGTTGACCGCGATAATCAGGTCGCAGTGGCTGGAGACCACCGGGACAATGGGCAGCGGGTTGAGCAGGCCACCATCGACCAACATGCGTTTGCCTTGCACCACCGGGGTGAACAGGCTGGGAATTGCCGCTGAAGCGCGCATGGCCTGGTGCAGGCAGCCTTCCTGGAACCAGATTTCCTGCTGGTTGGTCAGGTCGGTGGCCACGGCGGTGAAAGGAATCGGCAGTTCTTCGATGTTGATCTCGCCGACTATTTCGCGAATCTTGCCGAAGACCTTTTCACCGCGAATCGCCCCCAGGCGAAAGCTCACATCGAGCAGGCGCAGCACATCCAGATAATCCAGGCTCTGCGTCCATTCGCGGTATTCATTGAGTTTGCCGGCGGCGTAGATGCCGCCGACTACCGCGCCCATGGAGCAGCCGGCAATGCAGGCGATTTCATAGCCACGGGCTTCCAGCTCCTCGATTACGCCGATGTGCGCATAACCGCGCGCACCACCGGAGCCCAGTACCAGCGCAATGCGCTTACTCATCCTGATGTTCCTCGTAACTATTAATGCAGCGAACATACGCGCCGTGCCGCGCGCCGCCAAGGCGCGATTTGCTAGTATCCACGGCATTCGGGCCTAAGTGCGACGGCAATTGGAGGCGTTGGCACTTTTGCCTGTTTTGCACGTCTTACTGGCTGTATTGATGCATCGCAATGAGTCTGGCGATGTGTCCTTATACCGAGTGAAACGTATGTCTCTTTGCAGGAGTTACCAGATGAAACTGTTGATCGTGTTGCCCATGTTGCTGTTGGTGCTAAGCGGTTGTGCGGGAAAAACGGCCTATCGCACCAGCTGCGCCAATCAGCTGGACGCCGCCTGGCGCGAGTTGGATCTGGCCAAGGCCGAAGGGTTTGCCGGCACGGTGAGTTATTCCAAGGCGGTGTCGCTGCTGACTGCGGCGAAAACCCAGCAGCAGTTCGAGGGCTACAAGGGCTGTACGGCGAAGTCCGAGCGCGCCCGTTTCTATATCCGTGAGTCGCGAGCTGGCCGCTGATGCAACTGGATTTCAACGCGCTTGAACCGCTCGAACGCTACCGCTGGTTGGCCTCGACTATCACGCCTCGACCGATTGCCTGGGTCTCCAGCCAATCGGACGCAGGGGTCAGCAACCTGGCGCCGTTCAGCTTTTTTCAGGTGATCAGCGATGACCCGCCGACCCTGATGGTCAACATTAATCATCGTGCGGATGGCGGACTGAAGGACACGCTGCTGAATGTGCAGGCCAGCGGCGAGCTGGTGATTCAGCTGGTGTCCTTCGCCCAGGCCGAGGCGATGAATGCCAGTGCGGCGGTGCTGCCCTATGGCATCAGCGAGTTCGAGCAGTGCGGTATCGCCAGCCTGCCATCGCAGCGGGTGGCGCCGCCTCGGGTAGCTGGTGCGGCAGTGGCCTTTGAATGCCGGGTAGCGCAGATCCAGGCCTACCCAGCGGATAAGCCCAATTGCCATCTGATCTTCGCCGAAGTGCTGTTGGCGCATATCGACGATGCGGTGCTCAATGAGCAGGGCCGTATCGACAGCCAGCAACTCGACCTGATTGGACGTCTCGGCGGCAGTGGTTATACCCGCACCTTGCAGCGCTTTGAGTTGCAACGCCCCTAGGGGCGTTGCCGCCGCAACAGCCACTTCTCCGCTTCAACACAGACGCATACCCCCAGCGCTACCAGCAGGCACCAACCCCAGGCATATGCTGGCAGGGCGGCAGTGGCGAAGACCTGCTGCATCGCCGGCCAGTAGGTGAGCAGCAGTTGCAGGCTGAGCAACAGGCCGATCATGCTCCAGATCATCGGATTATCGCGTAGGCCGAAGTTCGCCGACCCTTCTAGGCGACGGCTGCTGAACAGGTAGCCGATTTCGCCGGCAACCACTGCGTTGACCGCCAGGGTGCGGCTGCTTTCAAGGCTCCAGCCAAGAGTCTGGGTGTAGAGGAATAGGCCCAGGCTGGCCAGGGTCATCAACGCTCCGATAAACAGCACGCGCCAGAGCAGATGGCGGCTGAGCAGATTGACCCTGGGATCGCGTGGCGGGCGGCGCATCAGGTCGGCTTCTGCCGGCTCAAACGCCAGGGCCAGCGCCAGGGTCACGGCGGTGATCATATTGATCCAGAGAATCTGCAGCGGAGTGATCGGCAAGGTCAGGCCCAGGGCGATGGCCGCCAGCAGGATCATCGCTTCGCCGCCATTGGTGGGCAGGATAAACAGGATGGTCTTCTTCAGGTTGTCATAGACCGTGCGGCCTTCCTCGACCGCATGGGCGATGGTGGCGAAGTTGTCGTCGGCCAATACCATTTGCGCGGCTTCCTTGGCCGCCTCAGTGCCCTTGATGCCCATGGCGATGCCGATGTCTGCGCGTTTCAGGGCCGGCGCGTCGTTGACGCCGTCGCCGGTCATGGCCACCCGCGCGCCGCAGGCTTGCAGGCGCTCAACCAGGCGCAGTTTGTGCGCAGGGCTGGTGCGGGCGAACACGTTGGTGGTGGGTATCAGCTGATCGAGTTGGCTGTCGCTGAGGCTGTCGAGATCGGCCCCAGTCAGCGGTTTGCCATCCCCCAGGCCAAGGCGCTGGGCAATGGCGCTGGCGGTGCCGGCATGGTCGCCGGTGATCATCTTTACCGCGATACCTGCGCTGTGGCAGTCGGCGATGGCGGCAATGGCTTCCTCGCGCGGTGGATCGAGCATACCGACCAGACCGAGCAGCACGTAATCGCCGTCCAGGTCCTGATAGTCGAGACTCTGCTGCGGTTCGCCGAGCGGCCGAATGGCCAGGCCGAGCATGCGCAGCCCCTGGCGGGCGCCGCTGTCTAGGGCCTGGTGCCAGTGGCGTGGGTCGAGCGGTTCGGGATGGCCGTCGCGCCATTGGCGGTTGCAGGCTTCGAGCAGGCGTTCCGGAGCGCCGATCATATAGATCAGGCCATGGTGGGCATGATCATGGTGCAGGCTGGCGGTGCAGCGTTGCTCGGAACTGAAGGGGATGGCATCGACCTGCGGCAGATTACGCGCTTCATGCTGCAGCTCCAGACCGACCTTGCCAGCCAGGGTCAGCAGCGCGGCTTCGGTGGGGTCGCCGGTGATGCACCAGCCGTTCTCGCCGCTGCGCAGGCTGGCGTTATTGGCCAGCAGGCCGGCACGGGCCAGCTCGCGCAGGTCTTCAGCGGCGTCCAGTTGGCAGAGCAGGCCGTCATCGCAGTGAATGCTGCCCTGCGGGGCATAGCCGACGCCCTCGACGCGGTAATGATGTGCGGCGGTAAATACTTGCTGCACGGTCATCTCGTTGCGCGTCAGGGTGCCGGTTTTGTCCGAGCAGATCACCGTGACCGCACCGAGGCTTTCCACCGCTGGCAGATGGCGAATGATCGCCCGGCGCTTGGCCATGCGCTGCACGCCGAGGGCGAGGATGATCGTCAGCACCGCCGGCAGGCCTTCCGGAATTGCAGCCACCGCCAGGCTGACTGAGGCCAGCAGCATGTCCTCTGCGCTGTACCCCCGCAGCAGCACGCCAAAGGCAAAGGTCAGCAGCGCCAGGGCAAGAATGCCCAGGGTCAGGTGGCGAGCAAACTTAGCCATATCGACCAGCAGCGGCGTTTGCAGGCTGACCACGCTTTCCAGCATGTGGCTGATCTTGCCCAGCTCGGTCTGCTTGGCCGTGGCCACCACCACGCCCGCAGCGCTGCCGGCATTCACCAGTGTGCCGGAATAGGCCATGCTGCGGCGGTCGGCCAGGCTGGCCGAGGCGGCTACGGCGTCGTGGTGTTTATCCACGGGTAGGGATTCACCGGTCAGCGCGGCCTCGTCAATGCGCAGATCACGGGTCTCCAGCAGGCGCAGGTCAGCAGGCACGCGGTCGCCGGCCTCCAGCAGCACCCAGTCGCCGGGCACCAGTTGTTCGGCGGCAATGCTGTGCACCTGGCCGTTACGACGTACCCGGCTTTCCAGGCTGAGCATCTGCTGAATCGCCAGCATGGCGTGCTGGGCTTTGCCTTCCTGGACAAAACCGACCAGGGCGTTGATCAGCACCACGGCAAAGATCACCGTACTGTCGAGCCACTCGCCCAGCAAGAGAGTAAGCAGGCAAGCGCCGAGCAGGACGTAGATCAGCAGGTTGTGAAACTGCAGCGCAAAGCGCTTAAACGGCCCGTTGGCCTGTGGTTGTGGCAGCAGGTTGGGACCATGCTCGCTGAGGCGTTGGGCGGCGTCGGAACTGTCCAGACCTTGGGCACTGCTGTTGAGGTTCTGCAGGCCTTGTTGCCCTGGCTGGGCGTGCCAGTCATGACCTGATGGCGCTTGCATTCAATGTGCTCCAGCGCTGTTCGGGTCTTTAGCCTAAACACCACAAACGAGGTGGGTGTTAGCTTGGATCAATTGAATGGCTCACAAGTTCGTCAGTAAAGATTTCCAGCCGCTATGCCGTGGCAACGCGGCGCAGTAGCATCGTCAATCGGTCTTAAAGGAGTGATACATGCGCGCCAAACTGGAAACTGTGCTGCAGACGGTCAATCACGTGCTTCTGGGCAAGGAACCGCAGGTGCGTCTGGCGCTGACCTGCCTGTTGGCCCAGGGCCATCTGCTGATCGAGGACTTGCCCGGCATGGGCAAAACCACCCTCAGCCATGCCCTGGCCAAGGTATTGGGCTTGAGTTTTCAGCGCATACAGTTCACCTCCGACCTGCTGCCAGGTGACATCCTCGGCACCTCAGTTTTCGACAAGGACACCGGGCAATTTATCTTCCATCCGGGGCCGATTTTCGCCGAGCTGGTGCTGGCCGATGAGATCAACCGCGCCACGCCGAAAAGCCAGAGTGCGCTGCTTGAAGCCATGGAGGAGGGTCAGGTGACCATCGAAGGTGCGACTCGGCCGCTGCCTGAGCCGTTCTTTGTAATCGCCACGCAGAACCCGGTCAGTCAGGGTGGCACTTTCGCCTTGCCTGAGTCGCAGCTGGATCGCTTTTTGATGCGTCTATCGCTTGGCTACCCAGGCAAGGCGGCGGAAAAGGCCCTGCTGCTGGGCGACTCACGGCGTTCGCTGTTGCCGACGCTGCCGGCACTGCTGGATCACGCTGAACTGGCTCTGCTGCAGGCCGAAGTACCGAAAGTGCGTGCCAGCGATGCATTGATCGACTACGTGTTGCGCCTGGTCGATGCCACCCGTACTCAGCCGCAATTCGCCTGGGGCCTGTCGCCTCGGGCCAGCCTGGCGCTGCTTGCGGCTGCGAAAGCCTGGGCCTTCCTCGCCGGGCGAGATTACGTGATTCCAGAAGATGTGCAGGCCGTGCTGCCGTCAGTGGTCGGCCATCGCCTGCGTGAGCGGGCGGACCCGGCCGGACATGGTGCCGGCAGCCTGGTGCAGTGGTTGCTGCGTGAGGTGCCGGCGCTTTGATCGCCCAGCTCCGACCGCGCTGGAACCGCTGGCTGGCGCGGCGCATTCCGGCAGCCAGCAGCGTACGCCTGAACCAGCGGCGGATCTTTATCATCCCCAGCCGTGTTGGCGCGGCCTTTATGCTGGCGCTGCTGTTGATGTTGCTGGCGGCGATCAATTACCAGAACAGCCTGGCCTATGGCCTGACCTTCCTGCTGGCCTCGGTGTTTGTAGTCGCCATTCTGCACACCTACCGCAACCTGGCCGGGTTGATCCTCAAGGCCGGCAGTGCGCCGGCAGTATTTGTTGGCGAGCCAGCCGGTTTTCGCGTGCGCCTGGAAAGCAGTCAGCGGCCTCATCAGGCCGTCAGCCTGGGTTGGCCACCGGCCGAATTGCAGACGCTGGATGTGCCAGCCGAAGGCGTGAGCGAATGCCAGCTAAACCTGCCAGCGTTGCAGCGCGGTTGGCTAAGGCCCGGTCGTCTGCGGGTCGAGAGCCGTTTCCCCCTGGGGATTCTGGTGGCCTGGAGCTGGGTCGATCTGGATCAGCGCGTACTGGTTTATCCGCGTCCCTTGCCCGGTGATCTGCCGCTGTCCGCCGGCGCCAGTGAGGATCAGGACGAGGAGGGCAGTCGGCCCCACGGTCAGGGCGTGGATGATTATCAGGGGCTGAAGACTTATCAGCCGGGCGACTCGAAGCGTCGCTTGCACTGGAAAGCCTATTCCCGTGGCCAGGGTTTGCTGGTCAAGGATTTTGCCTCGATCACCGGGCGTGACCTGTACCTGGATTTCGATGCATTGGCCGGTGATGTCGAAACCCGTCTGTCGCTGCTTTGCCATTGGGTGCTGCAGCTGTCCGAGCGTCAGCAACCCTTTGCCCTGAGCCTGCCAGGCCAGGTGCTGGGCGCCGATAGTGGCGAGTTGCACCGGGATGCCTGCTTGCGCGCTCTGGCGCTATTCGGGCGTGCAGCATGAGCCGGGTTACTGCGATTCCGCGCATCAGCCTGACCTGGCTGCTGGTGGCGCAGGTGCTGGTGATCCTTCCGCATCTGATGCATTTACCGTTGTGGATTATTGGTCTGTGGCTGGGCAGTGCGGCCTGGCGTATTCAAATTTTCCGCATGCGTGCGCGCTACCCGAATGCCTGGGCCAAGGGCGGTTTGATGCTGGCCGCAGCGCTCGGGGTGTTTCTTTCCCGCGGCAGCCTGATCGGTCTGGATGCCGGGGTGGTGCTGCTGATCGCGGCATTCGTGCTCAAGCTGCTGGAGATGCGCACGCGGCGTGATGCATTGGTGCTGATCTTTCTCGGCTTCTTTGTTGTGGTCACTGCCTACCTATTCGATGACAGCATGCTGATGGCGTTCTACAGCTTGTTGCCGGTTACCGCCTTGCTCGCTGCGCTGATTGGTTTGCAGCAGAGCAGCCTGGCCACCCAGCCCTGGCCGACCGCACGCTTGGCCGGGGGACTGCTGCTGCAGGCGCTGCCGGTGATGCTGCTGCTGTTTGTGTTCTTCCCGCGCATGGGTCCGCTGTGGTCGTTGCCGGTGCCGAATGACAAGGCCACCACCGGGCTGTCGGACAGCATGGCGCCGGCGGATATTGCCGATCTAAGTCGCTCCGCTGCCCTGGCGTTTCGCGCCAGTTTCAACGGTGAAACCCCGCCGCGCAGTGAGTTGTACTGGCGTGCGCTGACTCTGGATAGCTTCGACGGGCGGCGTTGGTCGCAATCCAATTACGCCGAGTTTGGCCCTGGCGCGCAGTGGCAGAAACGTGGTGAGGCGCTGAGTTACAGCATCGTGATGCAGCCGAGTACACAGCGCTGGCTATTTGCCTTGGATGTGGCGGAAACCACATTGGAGCAGACTCGGCAGATGAGCGATTTCCGTCTGCAGCGTCGGCAGCCGGTGGATCGCTCGCTGATCTATCAGGCCACCTCCTGGCCGCAGGCGCTACGCGAGCCTAAGCCGTCTCAGGAAGCCCTGCGCCGCGCCCTGCAGTTACCGGATCAAGGCGAGCCACGCAGCCGCGCTTGGGCTGAGCAGCTTAAGCGCGAGCATCCGCAGCCCGAATTGTTGGTGCAGGCACTGCTTAGCCATTTCAACCGCGAGCCCTTTGCTTACACCCTGACTCCGCCAACGTTAGGGGTGAACAATATTGATGATTTCCTGTTTGAAACCCGCAGCGGCTTCTGTGCGCATTACGCCGGAGCTATGACCTACGTGCTACGCGCTGCGGGCATCCCGGCGCGGGTGGTGGCGGGTTATCAGGGGGGCGAATACAACCCGGCGGGTAACTATGTGCAGGTGCGCCAGTTTGATGCCCATGCCTGGGTTGAGTACTGGCAGGAGGGACGGGGCTGGGTCAGTGTCGATCCGACCTTCCAGGTGGCGCCCGAGCGGATCGACATGGGCCTGGAAGAGGCCCTGGCAGGTGAGCAGAGTTTTCTCGAAGACTCGCCTTTCTCGCCGTTGCGCTATCGCAACCTCAGTTGGCTGAATGAGTTGCGGTTGGCCTGGGACAATATCAATTACGGCTGGCAACGCTGGGTGTTGGGCTACCAGAGTCAGCAGCAGCTGGAGTTTCTTCAGCGTTGGCTGGGGCGGGTGGATGCCCAGTCGCTGGTGATCGGCCTGGTCGGTGGTGGGGCGCTGCTGCTTGGTTTGCTATCACTTTGGCTGTTCAAGCCATGGCAGCGTGAACGTGATGTGCAGCAGCGGCTATTCCGTCGTTTTGAGGGTTTGTTGGCGCGCCATGGCGTGCCGCGTAAACCCGGCGAAGGACCGCGCGACTATGCCGTGCGGGCATCCCAGCTGATGCCAGCCCAGGCGCAAGCGATTGGCGATTTTGCGGCGGCCTTCGAGGCGCAGCGTTATGCCGGGCAAGAACTCTCTACCCTGCAGTTACGCCTGCACCTGAAGGCCCTCAGGCGCGCGCTGCCTTGGCGGCTTACTCGCCTGGAACCTTAGTACCGCGACCATTGGCCACTTGTGGCTAATCAATAAGCGCATAGTCTGGGTAGTGATTTCACAGGAGTGAGGCAATGCAGGGCTTGATTGATGAGGTGCCACGACACGTACTGCGGGTTCAGATGCGCTTATTTGCCTGTCGTGAACGGCTGCGGGTGACCACCGATGGCGAGGCCCTGCACGATCTGCGTATTGCCTTGCGCCAGTTGCGCAGCTTGCTGCGGCCGTTATTTTCGGTCGCCGCCTGTGAGGCGTTGCAGCAGCGGGCGGCAGAACTGGGCCGCTTGACCGGTCCGCTGCGCGACCTTGAAGTGCTGCAGGACTATCTGCAACAGCAAGGGCTCGATAGCGCCGCTAAATCTCGGCTACCACTGTTACAGCAGGGCTACCTGCAGCTGTTGGACTGCGCGCCGTTGGCCCACCTGCTCACTGCTCTGGATGACTGGCCGTGGCAATGGCGTCAGGCGGCTAGCAACGGACAACTGCGTGGTTTGGACAAGTTGATCAAGCAACGCTTGCGCAAGGATCGCAAGCGCCTGAAACAGGCACTGCTTGACCCTGCACATGACCGTCATCGCCTGCGCTTGCTGGTCAAGCGTCTGCGTTATGCCGCCGAGGCCTATCCGCAGGTGGCCGGTTTTTCCGGTCGTCTGCGCCTGCAGCTTAAACAGGCGCAGTCCGCGCTGGGTGATTGGCATGACCACTGGCAATGGTTGCAGCGCGCCGAAGCCGAAGCAGATTTGCAACCGTGCGTAGCGGTTTGGCGGGCGGCGATGCTCGACGCCGAGCAGCAAGCTGATCTGGCCTTGCAGGCATTGGCCACAGGTTTTGCGCGCGCTGACGACTGAGTTGGCTGAAAAGTCGTTAAACCTTCGGCGTGTTTGGCCGAAATGGCGTGTCATTCGTTGGCGTCTTTGCCCTAAGATCACCCGCATCTTCAGTGTTGAGGTGCTTATGGGCTTTTCCGAGTTACTCCAGGCAGTGCGTGATAACCCTGAGGCGGTGCGGATTCCTGCCGCATGGGGTCAAGGCCGTGCCAGTTTCGGCGGTTTGGTGGCGGCGCTGGCCTATGAGGCCATGCGTGCTCAGGTGCCAAGCGGGCGACCGCCGCGTTCTCTGGCGATTACCTTTGTTGGCCCTGCGGCGCCTGACGTACCCGTGTGCTTTGAGGTGGAAGTGCTGCGTGAAGGCAAGGCCGTCAGCCAGGTATTGGGGCGGGCAATCCAAGATGGGCAAGTGGTGACCATCGTCCAGGGGAGCTTCGGTGCTGGGCGCGACTCGCGTATCGCCGTGTCGGCAGAGCCGGCACCGGAGGCCAAGGCCGTGGAAGCCTGCCAGGAAATGCCTTATATCCCGACTGTAACCCCTGAGTTCACCCGTTTTTTGGCCATGCGCTGGGCGTTTGGTGGTTTGCCTTTCACCAATAATCCGTCGCGGGACATGGGCGGCTGGGTGCGTCTACGTGACCAGGAAGCGGTCGAGGTGGTCACTGAGGCTCACCTGCTGGCTTTGGTGGATGCGTGGCCGCCTGCGGTTTTGCCACACCTGAGTGCGCCAGCGCCCGGTAGTACGTTGACCTGGACGATTGAGTTTGTGCAGCCAATGACGGCGCTGACGACGCAGGACTGGTGTCTGTACCGGGCGCACATTGAGCATGCCCGCGATGGCTACGGCCATGTGGCCGCAGCAATGTGGAGCGCCAAAGGGGAGTTGCTGGCCATCAGCCGGCAGACAGTGGCGGTGTTCGGTTAAGCGCTGATTACGGCCGTTGCCGTGACGTACTGCAACGGCTGAATTGCCCGTTCTTCACAGCTTGAGCTGACGGATGGCGGTGTTCAACGAGCCGGCCAAATTGGCCAGGTTGGCACTGGTCAGTGCCGATTCCCCCGTTTGGCTGACGGTTTGCTCGGTCACGTCGCGGATGCGGATCACCGCGCGGTTCATTTCTTCAGCCACCTGGCTCTGCTGTTCCGCCGCCACGGCAATCTGCGTGTTGCTTTCACGCATATGCGCCACCGACTCGGTGATGGCCACCAGCGCCTGGCCGGCCTCACCGGCCTGTTTGACGCATTCGTCGGCCTTGATCGAACTGTCCTGCATAAAGTCCACGGCATCACGGGTGCCGCTTTGCAGGGTATTGATCATTTGGGTGATCACATCGGTGGAGTCCTGCACCCGTCTAGCCAGGTTGCGTACTTCATCTGCCACCACGGCAAAGCCGCGCCCCATTTCACCGGCGCGGGCCGCTTCAATGGCAGCGTTCAAGGCGAGCAGGTTGGTCTGTTCGGCAATGCCATGGATCTCACTGACCACACCACCAATCTTCTGGCTATCGGCGGCCAGCTTTTCGATCATCTGCGCGGTTTGCTGCACGCCGCTGGACAGCCCGGAAATCGATAGGCTCACGCGGTTGACTGCCTGCTGGCCGCTGTGCGCAAGGTGTTCGGCATTCTTGGACTGGTCACGGGTATCGGCGGTGTGTTCGGCAATGTGATGCACGGTGGCGGACATCTGATTGATCGCCGTAGCTGCTTGCTCCGTTTCGCTTTGCTGTTCGAGCATACCCTGGCGTACATCGCGCATATTACCGGCCAAGCGTTCGGCACCTTCATCCAGCTGCGCTGCTGACTGGGCAACGATGCCAACAACACGCTGGTAGCCGGCCTGCATGGCATTAAAGGCACTGGCCATCTGGCCCACTTCATCTTTGCAGTCGAGTGGTACGCGGGCGCTGAGGTCGCCGCTTTTTTCCACCTGCAGCATCACATCCTTGAGGGTGTTGAGGTGGCTGAGCAGAAAGCGAATCAGCAACTGCGATGCCGCCAGCAACAGCAGCATCAATAGCGCAACAACCAGGGCATAGCTCGGGGCACGGTCGAAAAACACCTCGGGCAGGCTTGGCGCCGAGGCGGTGATAGCCAGGCGCTGACCGTCTTCACGGACGATGACTTCGGCACCAATCAGACCCTCACTGCCATTCAAATCGACCCAGCCGCGGGCGTTGGCCAGGGCGCTGCCCTGATTGTCCGGTAGGCGTGGAGTCTGGCCGGCTGCAACGCTCAGCAGGTTGCTCGCGCTTGGCAGGGCCTTATCCTGCGGCCATTGGCTTAATAGTCGGGCCTGCTGCTGTGCGGCCTGCTTGGCGGCGGTGTGATGCACCTGCTGCTCCAGCTGCAGCGCATAGAGTACCAACAGCAGCGTGGTAAAGAAGGCCACGGCATTTACGGCCCAGAACTTGTACTTCAGGGAAAGGTCGCTGATCCAATGGCCCATGCAGGTGTCTCTGTGTGAGGTGAAGGCTTGGCAAAGTGCCAGTAGTGTCGGTCAACGACACTGCGGCGCTATTGATCCTTATCAACAAGCTAGCACTCACTGCGCTACTCAGGGGTCAGTCGGTCGTACCCTTTGGGGTGGGCAGGTTGAAGAAGGCCCTGGCTGTAGCGCTGGTATGGGCCGCCAAAACCTGTTCGGTTTCACCGCGGTGCAACGCCACTTCACGCAACACCTCAACCAGAAAGGCCGGCTCGTTACGACCGTTCTTCGGCTTCGGGCGCAGGCTGCGTGGCAGCAGGAACGGCGCATCACTTTCCAGCATCAGGCGGCCGCGGGGGATTTCCTTGACGAGCGGATGCAGGTTACTGCCGCGGCGCTCGTCGCAGATCCAGCCGGTGATGCCGATGTGCAGGTCCATATCCAGGTAGTTGAACAGCGCGCGCTTCTCCCCGGTAAAACAATGCACCACGGCCGCCGGCAGCTGGTCGCGGAAGTGCCGCAGGATGGCCAGCAGGCGCTCGTCGGCATCGCGTTCATGCAGGAATACCGGCAGTTGCAGTTCTAACGCCAGGGCTAACTGCTGCTCCAACACCTGTTCCTGTTGTGGCCGTGGTGAAAAATCGCGATTGAAGTCCAGCCCGCATTCGCCCACCGCGCGCACTCTGGGTTCTTCCAGTAAAGCTTTGAGCTGCGCATGGCTGTCGCTGTTCCAGCTGCTAGCGTCGTGGGGGTGAATACCGGCAGTGCTGAACAAATGTTCTGCGCTGTCATCCAACTGCTGGCACAGCTCCAGGGCGTGTTGGCTTTCCGTCAGACTGGTGCCGGTTAACAGCATTTGCTGGACGCCCGCCGCATAGGCGCGAGCGAGGAGTGCTTCGCGTTGTTCAGCAAAGCTTGGGTGAGTCAGATTGACGCCGATGTCGATGAGTTGCATGGTGCTACCTGCTGAATTGATTGGGCAGCATAGCAGAGCTTTTTTAATAGATTAAAAGCTAATAAATACAGCAACTTAAAGCTTTTATGTGATGTCGTATGTGATTGTCGGCTGGCGTCTGAGTGCGGGCTGTGCGAACCTCCGCGCCCCGCGCGAGGGGTCAGTTGCCTTGTCTGCAGCCTGTTTAACCGGGTGGCGGTGCTGATCTTTCGGCCGATTCTGCCCTGGAGCCTTGATGTCGCGAGTGCTGCTCATCTGCTGCCTATTGCTGCTGTCTTGCACGGCGGTAGCGCGCGTGGCTGGCCCGCTGGAAGTCGAGCAGCCTAAGGCGGTCCGCGACCTGGCGAGTATTCGCAGCAGCGGCGAATTGCGCGTGCTGGTCAACCAGAGCCGCAACAGCTCGGGTGAAGTCAAAGGCCAGAGCATTGGTGTTGAATATCAACGTATGCGCGCCTTCGAGCAGTACCTCAATCGCAACTCGCGGGATGGCCGCACACTCAAGCTGAAGATCATTCCGCGCGCCAAGGACCAATTGCTGGCCGCCCTGCAGCGGGGTGAAGGCGATCTGGTCGCGCCTGGCGAACTATTGAATATGCCGCGCGGCAGTAACCTCAGCGCCAGCGCGGCGATCCGCAGCAACGTGCCAGTGATCATCGTTGCCAAGCAGGGTAACCGGCGTTATCAGAGCCTCGAACAGCTGTCCGGACGCAGTTTGGCATTACCTGCAGGCAGTGTGGCGGGTGAGGCGGTACGGGCGCTCAATCAGCGGCTGATCGACAGCAAACGCTCACCGATTATCGTTGAGTGGGTTGACCCGAGCTTGGCGGTCGAGGACGTGTTGGAAATGGTCCAGGCTGGGATATTCAGTGTCACCGCAGTGGAGCAGCCGATTGCTGAACGTTGGGCCAAGGTGATGCCTAAGTTGCGCCTGGACCGCCACCTGCCATTGGCCAGCGACGGTGACATGCGCTGGTATGTGCGTCGCGACACCCCCATGCTTGGCGCCAGTATCGACCGCTTCCTCAAGGGTTACCGTGATCCTGCGGATTTAGATGCCGCGTTCCAGCGCGTCTATCGGCGATTGTACAAAGTGCATTATCCGCTGGGCCGTACCGAGCGTCAGCGCCTGGAAAAAGTCCGTCCAGTGCTACAACGCTATGCGACCCAGCATGATTTCGATTGGTTGGCGCTGGCTGCCGTGGCCTTTAAGGAATCGACCCTTAACCCCGCCGCCCGAGGTGCGGGCGGTGCAACCGGTCTGATGCAGATCACCCCGGCGGCCGCACGCAGTGTTGGCGTGAGCAATATCGGCGTGCTGGATAACAACGTGCAGGCCAGCGCCAAGTACCTGGCGATGATTCGTCGCAACTACTTCAACAGCCCACAGCTTAACGAACGTGAGCGCATGGCCTTTATCCTGGCTGGCTACAACCTGGGCCCGCAACGGGTGCAGAGTTTGCGGGCTGAAGCGCGTCGGCGTGGCCTAAATCCTAACCAGTGGTTCTTCCAGGTCGAACGGGTGGCGATGGAGCAGATGGGCATGGGCGTGGTCAGCTATGTGAATAGCGTGAATAAGTACTACCTTGCTTATGACCGTGAGCGCTATCTGCTTGAACCCTAGCGCGCGGGTTGAGAATGTTGATTTATTAATTTATTCGATATTTTAAAGCGATTTTATGCGCTTTAAATATTGGTTAATTGGGTTAATCTTCTCTCCATCAACCCCTGACTACAAGGACTGCTGCACATGAACGCTCTGATCAAATCTGTTGTTGCAACTCAAGCTGGCTATGGCCTTACCGTGCTGCGCATCATTGCCGGCATCACCTTCGCCGCCCACGGTGCGCAGAAGCTGTTTGGCTGGTTTGGCGGTTACGGCCTGGAAGGCGTAGGTCAGTGGATGGAAAGCATCGGTCTGGCGCCAGGCTACTTGTTGGCACTGATGGCCGGTAGCGCCGAGTTCTTTGGTGGCATTGCCTTGATTATCGGTCTGCTGGCGCGCCCAGCTGCAGCGGTACTGGCAGTGACCATGGTGGTGGCGATTGCCACTGTGCACCTTGCCAATGGTTTCTTCATGAGCAACAACGGTTATGAGTTTGCCCTGGCACTCTTGGCGATCAGCGTAGCAATCCTGATTGAGGGCGCTGGCAAGCTGTCCCTGGACAAGCGCATCGCTGGTTAATCGATACGCAGCAGCCAGTAAAAAGCCCACTTCGGTGGGCTTTTTACGTTTCAGGGTTGGGGTTTGTTCTGCGTCGCCAGCTGTTCGGCAGCTTCCAGGCGCAGTTGTTCACGCTCATCGAAGTTCTCTGCGGCCAGCTGGGCAATGGCGGCGCGTTTGTCGCTGGCGCTCATGCCTGGGTTGTTTTCGATGGCGGCTTTTTCAGTGCTGTACTGGGCAATGCGTTTTTTCCAGGTTTGCCGCTGCTGATCGAGCACTTCGAGGCGCTGGGTGGCTTCGGCGCCGACCAGTTGCTGACGCAGCTGGCGGATCTGTTCCGGTTTGGCGCCGGCCGCCTGCAGTCGCGCGGTTTGCTGGCGCAGCTCGTTCTGCAGTTGCGGCAGCACGGTGTCCTGCATCTCTGCAGGCAGACTGTTACGCAGTTGGTCAACAGCGGCGGCTTTACCGGCATCGTCCAGCTCGCCGTTCTGCAGAATCGCCAGGCGTTGCAGGGTGAATTGGTTGTAGGCCTCTTCGCGGGCGAAGAATGCCTGCTGCGTTTCACTGTCGAAAATCCGCGCGCGCAGTGCCTTCACAGCGGCCTCGCGCTGGCGCAGGGCATCCAGATTGGCCATCTGCGGCAGGTCGCGTTCGAGCAGTACCAACTCGCGCTTATAGTCGAGGTACTGGTTGAGCAGAACCAGGGCCTGCTCACGGGCATTGGCCGGCAGTTCTGCGGCGATATAGGCACGCAGCCGCTCGACGCTGGTACGCAGCGGTTCTTCACCGGCTGCGGCAAGGAAATAATCGAAGATGCGCCGGATGTCTTCGCTGATCAGCAGGTTGCCGTTAGCGTCCAGACGAAAGACGCCATCCACTGTGGTGCCGCCGAATGAAGCGGGCAGGTTTTTTAGTGGCGCGACTTGGGTCTGCATGCCGATCTGGCTTGGTGAAGCCGATGGCGTATCACTGCGTTGAATCGGCTGTGGCGCATCGCCACTGAGCTGCGCGGGAATATCCACGGGTTGCAGGTACAGCGCGAGAGCCAGGCAGGCGGCGAACAAAAGCGGTGAGAGCAGCAGAAATTTTTTCACAGGCACTCTTCAGGCGGGCAGGCGAGTTTGGCGAAACGTACAACAGCACCAGAGGCTGCACGGCAGCCCCTGGTGAAGCCGTTACAGTCCGTCGTTTTTCAGGCGGTTGGCATGTTGGCGATAGACCGTGACCGGGTCCGTTTCAAACAGGCTGGTCAGGCCGAGGGTCTGGTTGACCTCATCGAGGTGGTTCATCCGGTAGTTATCGCGGATTACCTTGCCCATGCGCGAGCTGCAGCGGCCAACCAGGCCGTCGTTGGCTTCGCCATTGAAGGTTAGCGCGGTGGCGCCCAGCAGCAGGTCGCTCGGGTCGATGATATTGGTCACCGGGCTGGTACCACTCCAAGAGTAGTAGCGCACGCCATTGACGCTGTAAGCACCTTCACCGCAGGCGGTGGTTGGAATCCCCTGTGGGAACTTGGCGTTGAAACGCGCCGCACCCTGGCTGTTAAGAGACTCCAGCGATCCCAGCGCGTTCTGCGGGGTGGTGCTCGAACTGCCAGAGAGGAAGTTGATCAGTGTGCCGAGGCCATTGACGATACCCGATAGCAGGGTTTCTCCAGCTGAACCCGGCGGTACCTGGCGGATAAAGTCGGCGGTGGCCGAGCCTTTATGTGGTGCACCGACGCTGGTAGCGGAAGCAATCAGGTTTGGTTTGACGGCAGCGACGTAGCGGATGGTCGGCCCACCATGGCTGTGGCCGATCAGATTGACCTTGGGCTTGCCGCTGATGGCGACAATCTCTTCCACCTGATCCAGCAGTTCTTCGCCGCGTGCTTCCGAGGTGTTCAGTTGGCTGACTTCGGTGATGTACACGCTGGCACCGTCGCGCCGCAGCGCGGCAGGAATGCCGTACCAGTAGTCGACGCCCAGGATACTGTCGAAGCCGAGCATGCCGTGGGCCAGTACAACCGGGTACTTGGTCTGGGTGTAGCCGGAGGAGCCGAACCAGAAAGCATGGGTGTTGCCAGAGGCCAGCAAGCCGGCGCCCAGGCAGAGGGCGAGCAGGGTTTTATTGTTGTTCATTGGTGCTCTCGCTAGGGTTTATCGGGCAGTTCAAGGCAATCCATGCAGCCAAAACGCCCATCCCGTGGCGCGTACATCAGCCCAAGGGTAGTGGCAGAAACCATGCCAGTAGTCGCAAACAGCCGTATAGCCCTCTGCCACGGGCGATACATCGAAGTTGTGCGCAATCCGGTGCAGGCGCGGTGCCGCGGGTTTGTTACGGGGTGAAACGGTGCTGGTCTGGATTCAGGCCCCAGATGGCGGATCAGCGGCCTGCGAGCCAGCGGCAAAAAGCCAGGTTGGCCGGCCGAATAGGGGTGCCACCAGTCAAAGGTTGGGGTGATTGGGGAGGGCCGCAGGATCGTGGCTTGACAGCTTTGCGCGGGCTTCTCTAGGATGCCAACCCATGCGCCGATTTAAACAGCTACTTGCGGGGCGCCGGGTTAACTGCTGATTGCAGTGCCCTGAGAAGCACTCTTCTGAGGCTTTGAAATTCCGCTAAAGCGCTGGTTCGGTGTCGCCTCTCACCGCTGCCCAGCGGACTCAATGAGGCGGAGACATATCGATGCACTGTCCCCAACCGCTTATTCGCCTAGCCCCGATCACGTCCGGGCTGACCCTGCACAATCCGAAAATCCTCCTTGGCGGTAGCCACCAGCCGACCTTGCTGCGCTACCTCGATGGTTGGCCCAAGCGTTGGCCGGGACCGCGGACCTTTCTGATCAACCTTGTTCACGACGGCGAATCCCTGGCACGCTTTGCCAGCAATCATTTCGATATGGCGGTGATCCAGGCGCCAACGGCCGCGCAGCTGGATGAAACCGTGCGGCAGTTGACGCGCGTAGCCAAGCAGGGGCTGATTACCCGGCGCTGAGTGAACCCCACAATAGCTTTGGCCAAAGCCACCGCCGATCCGCTAGGCTCAAACGATATTGTCAGGGAGTGGGCTATGTTCGAATCCGCCGAGATCGGCCGCAGCATTGATAAAGAAACCTTTGAGGCCGAGGCCCCCGCGCTGCGCGAAGCGCTGCTGGAAGCGCAGTATGAGCTGCAGCAGCAAGGGCGTTTTGCCGTACTTATTCTGATTAACGGCATCGAAGGTGCGGGTAAGGGCGAGACGGTCAAGCTGCTCAATGAGTGGATGGATGCGCGACTGATTCAGGTCAGTACCTTCGATCAGCAGACTGATGAAGAGCTGGCGCGCCCGCCGGCCTGGCGTTACTGGCGGCAACTGCCGCCCAAGGGACGTATCGGCATTTTCTTCGGCAACTGGTACAGCCAGATGCTGCAGGGGCGGGTGCACGGGCGGATCAAGAATGCTGTGCTCGATCAGGCCATCGATACCACCCTTGGGCTGGAGCGCATGCTCTGCGATGAGGGCACGCTGATCTTCAAGTTCTGGTTCCACCTGTCCAAACAGCAGATGAAGGCGCGGCTCAAGGCGCTGCAGGATGACCCGCTGCACAGCTGGCGTATCAGTCCATTGGACTGGCAACAGTCAAAAACCTACGACAAATTTGTACGCGTTGGCGAGCGTGTGCTGCGCCGCACCAGTCGCGATTATGCGCCCTGGTATGTGGTCGAGGGGGCTGACGAGTATTACCGCAGCCTGACGGTCGGACGCATTCTGCTCGATGGCTTGCAAGCCGCGTTGAAGGCCAAGGCGCGCCCAGTGCCTCATCCTCATGCCGCGCCGCTGACATCCAGCCTGGATGAACGTGGGCTGATCGATAGCCTGGACATGACCCAGGCGCTGGACAAGGACAGCTACAACGAGCAACTGGTGGTTGAGCAGGCACGCTTGTCTAGCCTGATGCGCGACAAGCGCATGCGCCGCCATTCGCTGATCGCGGTGTTCGAAGGTAATGATGCAGCCGGCAAGGGCGGCGCGATTCGCCGGGTGATTGGTGCGCTTGATCCGCGCCAGTACCGCATCGTTCCAGTTGCCGCGCCGACCGAAGAAGAGCGCGCGCAGCCCTATCTGTGGCGTTTCTGGCGGCATATTCCACCGCGCGGTAAGTTCACCGTATTTGATCGCTCCTGGTATGGCCGGGTGCTGGTGGAGCGGGTCGAGGGCTTCTGTAGTACGGGCGACTGGCTACGCGCCTATGGTGAGATCAATGATTTCGAAGAGCAGCTCAGCGAAGCCGGCGTGGTGCTGGTGAAGTTCTGGTTGTCGATTGATCAGCAGACCCAGTTGGAGCGCTTCAAAGCCCGCGAGCAGATCCCCTTTAAACGCTTCAAGATCACCGAAGAAGACTGGCGCAACCGTGAGAAATGGCCGCTGTACCGCGATGCGGTAGGCGATATGGTCGACCGCACCAGCACGGAAATCGCCCCGTGGACGTTGGTGGAAGCCAATGACAAGCGCTTTGCCCGGATCAAGGTGCTGCGCACCATCAACGAGGCGCTCGAAGCGGCGTTCAGCAAAGACTAAGGCACATGGGTAAGAGGATGGTCGCGCATACGGCTGATGAATGATCATCGCTGAGCGAGATTGTCCGGCTTTATTCTTATTGGCAACTCAATCCAATAACAATGAGGTGCGACATGCGTGAAGTGGTGATCGTTGACAGCGTACGGACTGGTTTGGCCAAGTCCTTCCGTGGCAAGTTCAATCTGACCCGTCCAGACGACATGGCGGCTCATTGCGTCAATGCATTGCTGGCGCGCACCGGTATCGACCCAGCGCTGGTGGATGACTGCATCGTTGGCGCCGGCTCCAATGAAGGCGCTCAGGGCATGAACATTGGCCGTAACGTGGCCGTGCTGTCCGGCCTGGGCACCAACGTGGCGGGCATGACCCTCAATCGTTTCTGCTCCTCGGGCCTGCAGGCCATTGCGATTGCAGCCAACCAGGTGGCGTCGGGCTGCAGCGATGTAATCGTGGCGGGCGGCGTTGAGTCGATCACCATGACCCTTAAAAGCATGAACACGCAGAACCTGTTCAACCCGCTGCTGCAAAAAGAGGTGCCGGGCATCTATTACCCGATGGGCCAGACCGCCGAGATCGTCGCCCGTCGTTACAACGTCAGCCGCGAAGCCCAGGACGCTTATGCTCTGCAGAGCCAGCAGCGCACTGCGCGGGCGCAGGCCGAAGGCCTGTTCGACGATGAAATCGTGCCGATGCCCGTCAAGTATCAAGTTGAAGATAAAGCCACCGGCGAGAAGAGCATCGTCGACGGCGTCGTCGCTCACGACGACTGCAACCGCGCAGACACCACTCTGGAAAGTCTGGCCGCGCTTAAACCGGTGTTTGCCGATGACGGTTCGGTCACCGCTGGCAACGCCTCACAGCTCTCCGATGGCGCGTCGATGACCCTGGTTATGAGCCTGGAAAAAGCCATCGAGCTGGGTCTCAAGCCACTGGCGTTCTTCCGTGGCTTTGTTGCCGCCGGTTGCGAGCCCGACGAGATGGGCATTGGCCCGGTGTTCTCGGTGCCCAAACTGCTCAAGGCCAAGGGCCTGAGTATTGCCGACATCGACCTGTGGGAGCTTAACGAGGCGTTTGCGTCGCAGTGTCTGTATGCCCGCGACCGTCTGGAAATCGACAATGCCAAGTACAACGTCAACGGCGGCTCGATTTCCATCGGCCACCCGTTCGGCATGACGGGTTCGCGTCAGGTCGGCCATTTGGTGCGTGAGCTGCAGCGGCGTAACCTGCGTTACGGCATCGTCACCATGTGTGTGGGCGGCGGCATGGGCGCGACCGGGTTGTTTGAAGCCGTGCGCTGATCGTCCTGCTCTCAATAAAAAACCGCGACATGTCGCGGTTTTTTATTGGCTGGTTTTTGTGTTCAGAATGCGCGACTTTCGATGATCTCGTTGGCATGTTTCATCCGGCGGATATAGAAAGCGATCTCCCGTTCTGCATCCGTTCGGTTGAAGTAAGGGCCTTCCAGCGTGCCCTCGCGGGTTGAAAAGAAGTATTGCCCGTTGACCGCGCTGACGCGCTCACTGCGGTAGTGGGTCCCGGGGTTATGGTCGATATGACGTTGGCCGAACATAGATGAACCTCCCGCAAAATGAGCTGCTGAGGTCAGTCTAAACGGCGTTTTGATGGCTGCAGATTTTGACGACAAATGGTCGGTTTTGCCGAAATTCGGCTTGATTTCACTGGTTTTCATATTTTTTGACGCCAGAGCGCTGGCTTGATGCGGTGCAGCCATCAGTACAGTTTCCGTGAATTGAGGTGCTTGTCTGTGACTGTGCCGGTTTGCAGGGACGACCTAGAATGCAGTGTCACCGCTCCAACCCGCATCGGGCAGGGGGTATGGTGCTGGTTGCGAGGCGTTTATGCACATTTCTTCCGGTCGTTGGCTCTACGGTCTGTTTCTCGCGCTGCTGACCGCCGTGCTGTGGGGCGTGCTGCCGATCAAACTCAAGGAAGTGCTGCAGGTGATGGACCCGGTCACGGTGACCTGGTATCGCCTGCTGGTTTCCGGCTCTATTTTGTTGGCCTATCTGGCTGCCAGTCAGCGCTTACCCGCGTTTCGTCCGCTGGGCAAGAAAGGTGGCGGGCTTCTGCTGCTGGCGATTGCCGGGCTGACCGGCAACTATGTGCTGTATTTGACGGGGCTTAACCTGCTTAGCCCTGGCACGACTCAGCTAGTGATTCAGGTAGCCCCGATTCTGTTGCTTGTCAGCAGTATTTTTATCTTTCGCGAGCAATTCAGCGTTGGCCAAGGGCTTGGCTTGTTGGTACTGCTGGTCGGTTTTGCTTTGTTCTTCAACCAGCGTCTGGATGAGCTACTGACCTCGCTGACGGCCTACACCACCGGTGTATTGATCGTATTGCTTGCGGCGTTTGTTTGGACGTTCTACGGCTTGGCGCAAAAACAACTGTTGACGGCGTGGAATTCGCTGCAGGTGATGATGGTGATCTACCTGGCCTGCGCTGTATTGCTGACGCCCTGGGCACACCCGCTGCAAGCACTCGAGCTCAACCCGTTACAGGGGTGGCTGCTGTTCGCTTGCTGCCTGAACACCCTGGTGGCGTATGGCGCGTTTGCCGAAGCATTGGCGCATTGGGAGGCTTCGCGGGTCAGCGCCGCATTGGCGATTACGCCGTTGGTGACGTTTGCGTCGGTGGCCATGGCTGCCAGTTGGTGGCCTGACCATGTGCAGCCCGAACAGATCAACTGGTTGGCCTATGGCGGCGCCGTGCTGGTGGTGCTGGGCTCGGCGCTGACGGCGCTGGGGCCGTCGTTGTTGGCGGGTTGGCGCACCCGCAAGGCGCGTTTGGCTGCTCTGACGTAAGTAACGTTCAGGCCCGGCTGCCGAGCGTTTCTGCACGGCGTAACCAACTCTGACGTTGCTCTTCGCTGGAAGGGCGCACCGGCGCGAATTCGGCCAGGCGGCGAGTTTTGATGCCGCTGAAACCGAGGATGGTGCGAGTCATCTGCCGATGCCCGGGTGCCCCATAAATCCAGCGGAAGTACCAGGGCGGGGTATCCATGGTCACTAGCAGGTCAGCCGTGCGCCCCGTCAGCAGCTTGTCCCAGAGTTGCGAGCGGTTGCGATACTTGAAGGCGAAACCGGGTAGAAAGGTGCGGTCAAAAAAGCCTTTGAGCAGCGCAGGAATGCCGCCCCACCAAACCGGATAAACGAAGACCAGATGCTCGGCCCAGTGAATCTGCCGCTGCGCCTCCAGTAGGTCGGGCTCCAGCTGCTGGCTCTGCTCATAGCCGTCGCGCAGTACCGGGTCATAGATCATTTCACCCAGTTTCAGCTGGCGTACCACGTGGCCCTTGCTGCGTGCGCCTTGAGCGTAAGCTTCACCGAGGGCATGGCAGAAGCTGTTGCTTTTCGGTGTGCCGAGAATCATCAGGATGCGTTTGCCATCACCTTCTAGTGGCGTTGCGCCACTCTTTACCGCTTCACTCATGTTGACCTGCCTCCAGCATGTTTTCAGGACGCACCCAGGCGTCGAATTGTTCATTGCTCAGGTAGCCCAACTGCAGTGCTGCTTCGCGCAAGGTGGTGCCGTCCTGGTAGGCCTGTTTGGCGATTTGTGCGGCTTTGTCATAGCCGATATGCGGGTTCAGCGCCGTGACCAGCATCAGACCGCGCTCCAGGTGCTCGGCCATTTTCCCTGCGTCCGGTTGCAGGCCAGCGACGCAGTGTTGTTGGAAGTTATGGCAGCCATCCGCCAGCAAGCGGATCGATTGCAGCAGGTTGTGAATGATCACCGGCTTGAATACGTTGAGTTGCAGATGGCCCTGGCTTGCGGCAAAGGTAATCGTGCTGTCGTTACCCAGTACCTGACACGCCAGCATAGACAGCGCCTCGCATTGAGTCGGGTTGACCTTGCCCGGCATGATCGAGCTGCCTGGCTCATTGGCCGGCAAACGCACCTCGGCCAAGCCGGCACGCGGGCCGGAACCCAGCAACCGCAGATCGTTAGCCAGTTTCATAAGGGCCACCGCCAGAGTTTTCAAGGCACCGGACAGCGCCACCAAAGGTTCATGGCCGGAGAGGGCGGCAAACTTGTTCGGCGCACTGACCAGTGGCAGGCCACTTAAGGCGGCCAGTTCGGCAGCCATAGCATCGGCAAAGCCCTGCGGTGAATTCAGTCCGGTGCCGACGGCCGTACCGCCTTGGGCCAGTTCGCAGACGGCTGGCAGCGCAGCCTGGATGGCGCGTTCGGCATAACCCAGCTGTGCGACAAAGGCCGATAGCTCCTGGCCGAAGGTCATTGGGGTGGCGTCCATCATGTGTGTGCGCCCGGTCTTGACCAGCCGAGCATGCCGTTCAGCCTGCTCCTGCAAGCCATCACGCAGTTCGCGCAGTGCGGGCAGAAGTTGCTGCTGCACCGCTTGCACGGCGGCGATATGCATGGCGGTGGGAAAGCTGTCGTTGGAGCTTTGTGCGCGGTTGACGTGGTCGTTGGGGTGCACCGGTGTTTTGCCACCACGGCCGTTGCCGGCCAGTTCATTGGCGCGCCCAGCGATCACTTCATTAACGTTCATATTGCTCTGCGTACCGCTGCCGGTCTGCCAGACCACCAGGGGAAATTGCTCATCATGCTGGCCGGCCAAGACTTCATTGGTGGCCTGCTCAATCAGCCGGGCCAGATCTGCGGGCAATTCACCGATACGCTGATTAACCCGCGCCGCAGCTTTCTTGATCAGCGCCAGGGCATGCACCACTGGCAAGGGCATGCGCTCCTGGCCGATGGCGAAGTTGATCAGCGAGCGCTGAGTCTGTGCGCCCCAGTAGGCTTCATCCGGTACGTCGATGGGGCCGAGGCTGTCGGTTTCAGTGCGGCTCATGGCGATTCTCCTGAGGGTTGAACGTGCAGCAAGCAACTTGCCCGGCGGGGTGTCTGTCAGCTTAGGTTGCGATGCAGCAGGAGAGGTTCAACCGCAATGGCCGATTACCAACGGGCGCGGGTTTCACCGAGCCAGCCAAGGGCGTTGCTGACTGGCACTCGTTCACCTTCCGGACCGCGTAAAACCCCCTCGAAATGTCCGAACCACTGCTGCGTATCAGCATAAAACGGCCCGAGACGGCGGTAGGCCTGGTGACGCTGACGTGGGGTGAAGGTCAGCTGTACGGCATTATCCGGGCTGCGCAGTTGCCAGGGCGCCAGGGGGTTGTGCGGCGCCTGAGTGATGGCAATGGGGATATCCAGATGCTGCAACTCGCCACCAAACCACAGGGTGTTCTCCGACAGGCCACTATGATCCGTCCAGCCAGAGCCGAAGTTGCCGGCGATGCCACCCGGCGCGGCAAAAGCGGCGCGGGTCCAGTGACTATTGAGCGGCCAGACGCCACGGCCGAAATCCAGTGAGGCAAAGCTTTGCCCGTTTACACAGCTGTAATGCTGTTTGCCCAGTTGCACGCTGCCACTGCAGGGCAGGCCAAGCTGACGACTGGTGGCGTGAAAGCTATGCGGGCCAAGCGGGGCGACTAGGTTGACCGAATCCAGGTGGCTAGGGCGCTGAATGTCCAGGGCGACTTGCAGTGGTTGCCCGCCAATATCCGGTGCATTGATGGTGATACGGGTGCGTCCGGTGTGTTCAGCCACGCGCAGTTGTAGGCGTGGGTGGTTGAATTCGTGGCTTGCCTGCGGTTGGTCTGGCAGGTCACAGCCACGGCCGAACAGGCGGTACTGGCTGTAGGCGACGGCTTGGCCGCTTTGCAGATCAAGGAAGTAGGCGGCGGCGTAACCCAGGTAGTCAAGGTCGGCCTGGGTGAAGGAGAGCATCCACTGCGGGGTGGTGATGCACCAATGGTTCCAGCGTTTGCGCCGACCGAAGTGCCCGGGTATGGCGCAATCGATCATGGGCCTTGGCGACCAGCCGATGGCCTGCGGGTTGAGCAGGCCGCGGCTGTCGCATAGTGCGATGGCGGCAAAAGGCTCTGGGTGAGTGAAACTGTTCATCGACACGTCCATGTGTGTGCTGGCGCCTACCTTGTGGGCTCAAAGGCGCGCTGAAGCAGAAGATGGCTTATCTCGTCGAGCATGCACAGGCGCAGACCTGCTCGGCAAGTGCTGGCATTTTGGCCTTTAACCAGTCAGTGCGCCAGTGCACAGTTGTAGCGTGAATCAATCGATGCTCTGACTGGCTTGAGTGTGACCCGCGGTTGGGCACAAAATGCCGGCAATTGAGTCCAACAGCACTCATACCCTTTCTCAGGAGTAGTACATGTCACGTTTACCTGCCCTTTGCGCTGCCCTAATACTGACGTGCGGTAGTGCTCAGGTGCTCGCCGATGCCAAAAGCCACGCGGCTGACGCTGAGCGCTTCCTGCTGCTGGCACGTGCTGACAAGCTGGCTGTTCCGGTGTATGCCCAGGTGCAGCAGATGTTTGCCCAGCGTTTTGCCGAAAGTAATGCGCCGCAGAGCGAGAAGGCTGTGCTGGAAACCTACCAGGCTCAGGCCAATGCGGCTCTGGAACAGGCCGTGGGTTGGGACAAGCTCAAGCCGGATATGGTCAAGCTCTACACCAGCAACTTCAACGAGCAGGAAATGAAGGACCTGATCCGTTTCTACGAATCGCCACTGGGCAAGAAAGTCCTGGAGAAAATGCCAACGCTGACCGCACAGTCGGCGCAGCTGACCCAGGGCAAGCTGGAAGCCGCCGTACCCAAGGTCAATCAGCTGTTGGCGGAAATGACCACCAAGCTGACTCCAAAGAAGCCCTGAGTGACAGTCCCTATGCCGAAGATCGATTTGTTGCAGGCCGCTCTGGCAAGCCTGCAGCCCCAGCAACTCGATGTGCTGGATGAAAGCCATATGCACAGCCGGGGGCTGGAAACCCATTACAAGGCGGTGATCGTCAGCGAGCAGTTTGCTGGCCTGAATGCGGTTAAACGCCATCAGAAAGTCTACGCCGCCGTAGGTGAACTGATGGGGCAGATCCATGCCCTGGCGCTGCATACCTACACACCCGATGAGTGGACACAGCAGGGCGTGGCTCCGGCTTCGCCGACCTGCAAGGGCGGCCACTGAGAACCTGCTTACGATCTCGCGAGCTAGAGCCCCGTAAGGCAAAAGCAGGCGAGGACGCGCAGTGTACGAGTTGTACATGAGCATCCGAGCCTGCTTTTAACGCAGCAGGGCCGACGCGCAGCAGATCGTAAACAGGTTCTGAGGCAATTCGCCTCTACACGTCGCTTCTCAAGGGCAGTAAACTGCGCACCCCGCCGGCCTAGCGCCGGCGGTTTTGTTTGTGACCCGCCTTCCATGGCGGCCACCCCTGCGGGGCCGTCGCGGAGCGACGTCAAAAATTGCTCCCGGCAATTTTTTGTGGTCCTCCAGCCTGGCAAAGCCGCTGCTGGTCACGTTTGTATCCCGGTCCGCCCTTTACGTGGGCGACTACTGAAGGATTTGCTTATGACTGACAAGATCGTTGTCGCCGCGCTTTATAAATTCGTTTCCCTGCCTGACTTCCAGGACCTGCGTGAGCCGCTGCTGCAATGCATGCTGGATAACGCGGTAAAGGGCACCTTGCTGCTGGCTGAAGAGGGCATCAATGGCACCGTCTCCGGCTCGCGTGCCGGTATCGATGGCCTGATGGCCTGGTTTGACCAGGATCCGCGTCTTGCCGATATCGACCACAAGGAATCCTATTGCGACGAGCAGCCGTTCTATCGCACCAAGGTCAAGTTGAAGAAGGAAATCGTCACCCTGGGTGTGCCCGGCGTCGACCCGAACCAGAAGGTCGGCACCTACGTCGAGCCCAAGGACTGGAACGCGCTGATCAGCGACCCCGAAGTGCTGCTGATCGATACGCGCAACGATTACGAAGTGTCGATTGGCACCTTCGAGGGCGCGGTCGATCCGAAAACCAAGTCGTTCCGCGAGTTTCCCGATTACATCAAAGCGCACTTCGACCCGGCAAAACACAAGAAGGTTGCGATGTTCTGCACCGGAGGCATCCGCTGCGAGAAGGCTTCCAGCTATATGCTCGGTGAGGGCTTTGAGGAGGTTTTCCACCTCAAGGGCGGCATCCTCAAGTACCTCGAAGAAGTGCCGCAGGAAGAGACCAAATGGCAGGGCGACTGCTTCGTTTTCGATAACCGCGTTACCGTACGTCACGACCTCAGCGAAGGCGATTACGACCAATGCCACGCCTGCCGCACTCCGGTGTCGGTGGCAGATCGTCAGTCCGAGTTCTACACCCCTGGCGTCAGCTGTCCGCATTGTTGGGATTCGCTGCCGGAGAAAACCCGCGCCGGCGCCCGCGAGCGTCAACGGCAGATTGAATTGGCTAAAGAGCGCAATCAGCCGCACCCATTGGGCTACAACCCCCGACAAAATCGCGAGGCTTAAGCATGCACGCACGCCTGCTCTATGTGATGGACCCGATGTGTTCATGGTGCTGGGGTTTTGCCCCAGTGCTCGAGTCCCTCGCCGAGCAAGCGGCTGCGGCCGGTGTTGGGCTGGAGTTAGTGATGGGCGGTTTGCGCCGTGATGGGGTGGCTATTGATGCCGCCGCCCGCGTGCGATATCTGGGCTATTGGCAGGCGGTCAATGCCAGCACCGGGCAGCTATTCAACTTCAATGCTGGTTTGCCTGAGGGGTTGGTCTACGACACCGAACCGGCCTGCCGCGCTTTGGTGACTGCACGCAACCTGGCGCCCGAGCTGGTCTGGCCGCTGGCCCGACTGATTCAGCGGGCGTTCTACACCGAAGGCGTGGATGTCACCCGCGCCAGTGTGTTGGTGGAGTTGGCCGAGCGCGCCGGGATTCCGCGCATCGTGTTTGCCGAAGCCTTCGACAGCGCTGCACAGCGCGCCGCCACCGCCGCTGACTTCAGCTGGACTCAGGATCTGGGCATTGCCGGCTTTCCCACGCTGCTCGCTGAACGCAACGGCCAACTGGCGCTGCTGACCAACGGCTATCAACCCCTGGACGTGTTGCAGCCCTTGTTGACGCGCTGGCTGGAGCGGGTTGCCCATGCCTGATCGTTTGAGTTGGGCAGAAGTTCGTCGGCTGGCCCTGCAGCACAAGAAGGCGTTGATCTGGGCCAACCTGGTTGCCGTGCTGGCCACTCTATGCAGCGTGCCGATCCCGCTGTTGCTGCCGCTGTTGGTCGACGAAGTGCTGCTCAACGACGGTGACGCCGCGCTCAAGGTCATGGATAACTTCCTGCCGGCGCACTGGGAAACTGCCGCCGGCTATATCGGCCTGATGCTGGTGCTGACCCTGTTTCTGCGCGGTGGTGCGCTGATCTTCAACGTGCTGCAGGCGCGGTTGTTTGCCCGCTTGTCGAAAGACATCGTCTACCGCATCCGCATTCGCCTGATCGAACGGCTCAAGCGGATTTCCCTTGGCGAATATGAAAGTCTCGGCGGCGGCACGGTGACCACGCACCTGGTTACCGACCTCGATACCCTCGATAAATTTGTCGGCGAGACGCTTAGCCGTTTTCTGGTGGCCATGCTCACCCTGGCCGGCACCTCGGCGATCCTGATCTGGATGCACTGGCAGCTGGCGCTGCTGATCCTGTTGTTCAACCCGCTGGTGATCTACGCCACGGTGCAACTGGGCAAGCGGGTCAAACACCTGAAGAAGCTGGAGAACGACAGCACTTCGCGCTTTACCCAGGCGCTGACCGAAACCCTCGAAGCGATTCAGGAAATCCGTGCCGGCAACCGCCAGGGCTTCTTCCTTGGTCGTCTCGGTGGCCGCGCCAAGGAAGTGCGCGACTACGCCGTGGCCTCGCAGTGGAAGACCGATGCCTCGAACCGCGCCAGCGGTCTGTTGTTCCAGTTCGGTATCGACGTGTTCCGCGCGGCGGCGATGCTCACCGTGCTGTTCTCTGATCTGTCGATCGGCCAGATGCTCGCGGTGTTCAGTTACCTGTGGTTTATGATCGGCCCGGTCGAGCAGCTGCTTAGCCTGCAATATGCCTTCTACGCCGCCGGTGGCGCGCTGACGCGAATCAACGAGCTGCTGGCGCGCAAGGACGAGCCGCAATACCCCGGGCGCGTCGATCCGTTCAAAGGCCGCGACACCGTGGGCATCGAAGTCAGTGGGCTGACCTTTGCCTATAACGACGAGCCGGTGCTGAATCAACTCAACCTGAGCATCGCCCCAGGCGAGAAGGTCGCCATCGTCGGCGCCAGCGGCGGCGGCAAGAGCACCCTGGTGCAGTTGTTGCTTGGGCTGTATACGCCGCAGGCCGGGACCATTCGTTTTGGCGGCAGCAGCCAGGAAGAGATCGGTCTGGAAGGTGTGCGTGAGCACGTCGCGGTGGTGTTGCAGCATCCGGCTCTGTTCAACGACACGGTGCGCGCCAACCTGTGCATGGGCCGTGAGCGGGGCGATGACGCTTGCTGGCGTGCCCTGGAGATTGCTCAATTGGCTGACACCATTCACGGCCTGCCACAAGGCCTGGACAGCATCGTTGGTCGCTCCGGCGTGCGCCTCTCCGGCGGCCAGCGTCAGCGTCTGGCGATTGCCCGGATGGTGCTGGCCGAGCCGAAAGTGGTGATTCTCGATGAAGCCACCTCGGCTCTGGATGCCGCCACCGAATACGCCCTGCACCAGGCGCTCAATCAGTTTCTGCATGGCCGTACCACGCTGATCATCGCTCACCGCCTGAGTGCGGTTAAGCAGGCTGATCGGGTGTTGGTATTCGACGGCGGCAGCATCGCCGAAGACGGCGGCCACCAGGAGTTGATTGCCGAAGGCGGGCTCTACGCCAAGCTCTACGGCCATCTGCAGCACTAAAAAAGCATTAAACGCACCGTTATTTCGCGGGCATGGCCTGCTCCTACCCGCGTAGGAGCGGGCCATGCCCGCGATTTGTTGTGAGTTTCAATCAGGCCTGAGTCCCTGCGACCTCGCACCTGGCAGTTAAATCGACCGCTTTGTAAATCTATCGTTACGCATGGTGAGTGCTTTCGGTCAGCATTCCCGCTGTTTCTCTAGCTGTATTAAAAACTTGCCGAAAGCCATGGCCAAGCCTGGGGCAGGGCGCTCTGGGCTGGCTTGTTAGCGGGCCTGTGCTCGGTTGTTATGAGGTCAATCCCGCTGACGCAGCGGCTGATCAAAACAACAACGAGGAGGCGCAATGAACGCCGTGAACAAGATCGAACAGCACAACCCTATCGGTACCGACGGCTTCGAGTTCGTTGAATACACCGCGCCGACCCCGGAAGGCATCCAGCAGCTGCGTGAGCTGTTCACTGCCATGGGCTTTACCGAAACCGCCAAGCACCGCTCGAAAGAGGTCTGGCTGTTCCAGCAGAACGACATCAACTTCGTGCTTAACGGCAGCCCCATCGGGCACGTGCGCGAGTTCGGTCTTAAACACGGCCCGAGTGCCTGCGCCATGGCCTTCCGCGTGCAGAACGCCGCTCAGGCAGCGGCTTATGTGGAATCCCAGGGCGCCAAACTGGTCGGTAGTCACGCCAACTTCGGCGAGCTGAACATCCCCTGCGTCGAGGGTATCGGCGGCTCCTTGCTGTATCTGGTGGACCGCTTCGGCGACAAGAGCATCTACGACGTCGATTTCGAGTACATCGAAGGCCGCACGCCGAACGACAATGCGGTCGGGCTGAAAGAGCTGGACCACCTGACTCACAACGTCAAACGCGGGCAGATGGATGTGTGGTCAGGCTTCTACGAGCGCATCGCCAACTTCCGCGAGATCCGCTACTTCGACATCGAAGGCAAGCTCACCGGCCTGCTGTCGCGCGCCATGACCGCGCCGTGCGGCAAGATTCGCATCCCGATCAACGAGTCGGCCGACGACAAGTCGCAGATTGAGGAATTTATCCGCGAGTACCAGGGCGAGGGTATCCAGCATATCGCCCTGAGCACCGAAGACATCTACGCCACCGTGCGCCAGCTGCGCGCCAATGGCGTGCAATTCATGGTCACCCCCGGCACCTATTACGACAAAGTCGACACCCGCGTGGCCGGGCATGGTGAGCCGACGGATGTACTGCGCGAACTGAGCATCCTGATCGACGGCGCGCCGGGCGATGACGGCATCCTGCTGCAGATTTTCACCAATACAGTGATTGGCCCGATCTTCTTCGAGATCATCCAGCGCAAGGGCAACCAGGGCTTTGGCGAGGGCAACTTCAAAGCGCTGTTCGAGTCCATCGAGGAAGACCAGATCAAGCGCGGCGTGATTTCCGCGGACTGATAGCGGGTTCGGCCCCGCAACCGGGGCCGGGTTTATCCACGATGGAGTTCTGTTATGAGCCGTAACTGGATCAGTTTTCCCCTGCGTGAAGGCGAGTGTTCGCGTCAGGCGCACTGCGACTTTCCCGAAGGCACTTACGAGCGCGAGATGGGCCGCGAGGGTTTCTTCGGGCCTACGGCGCACTTGCACCACAAGCATCCACCCACTGGCTGGATCGATTGGCAGGGGCCGCTGCGCCCGCATGCGTTCAACTTCAATGATATTTCCAGCGAGCGCGACTGCCCGCTTGCCGCGCCGCTGACCCTGCATAACAGCGATGTGAAGCTGCGCGTGTGGAAAACCCACGGCGCCATGCGTCATCTGGTGCGCAACGCCGATGGCGATGACCTGCTGTTTATCCATGAGGGGGCAGGGCACTTCTACTGCGACTTTGGTCATTTGACCTACCGCGATGGCGATTACCTGCTGATTCCGCGTGGCACCGCCTGGCGCATCGAGGCCAGCGAGCCGACCTTTATGCTGCTGATCGAAAGCACCGACGGTGCCTATCAGCTACCGGACAAGGGCCTGCTCGGCCCGCAGGCGATCTTCGATCCGGCGGTGCTCGATCATCCGCGTATCGATGACGCCTTCAAAGCCCAGCAGGACGAGAACACCTGGCAGATTCGCATCAAGCGCCGCGGCCAGATCAGCACCGTGACCTATCCCTACAACCCGTTGGATGTGGTCGGCTGGCATGGCGATAACACCGTGGTGCGCCTCAACTGGCGCGATATTCGCCCGCTGATGAGCCACCGTTATCATCTGCCGCCGTCGGCGCACACCACCTTCGTGGCCAATGGTTTTGTGATCTGCACCTTTACCCCTCGCCCGGTGGAAAGCGACCCCGGCGCGCTGAAGGTGCCGTTCTATCATAACAACGACGACTACGACGAAGTGCTGTTCTACCACCGTGGCAACTTCTTCAGCCGCGACAATATCGAGCAGGGCATGGTCACTCTGCATCCGTGCGGCTTCCCCCACGGCCCGCATCCCAAGGCGCTGAAAAAGGCGCAGACCGATCCGGCCACCTTTATCGATGAAGTGGCGGTGATGATCGATACCCGCCGCGCCCTGGAAGTCGGCGAAGCCGCCGCCGGGGTGGATGTTCCCGAATATGTGAATTCCTGGCGTGCGCCGGGCAAGGAATCCTGATGAAACTCGCATCACTGAAGCAAGGCCGCGACGGTGTACTCGTCGTGGTGTCCCGCGATCTAAGTCGCGCCACTGTAGTCCCGGCGATTGCCGTTACCCTACAAGCCGCGCTGGATAACTGGGCAGCGGCAAAGCCCAAGCTGGAGGCTGTGTATCAGCGTTTGAACGATGGTCTGGAAGAGGGCGCGTTTGCCTTCGATCAGGCGGCCTGCCACAGCCCATTGCCGCGCGCCTATCACTGGGCCGACGGCAGCGCCTACGTCAATCACGTGGAGCTGGTGCGCAAGGCGCGTGGCGCCGAAATTCCGGAAAGCTTCTGGCATGACCCGCTGATGTACCAAGGCGGTGCCGACTGCTTTATCCCGCCGCATAGCCCGATTCAGATGGCCGACGAAGCCTGGGGCATCGACCTGGAAGCCGAGATTGCGGTGATCACCGATGACGTGCCGATGGGCGCGACCGCTGCCGAGGCCGCCGGGCATATCCAGCTGCTGATGCTGGTCAACGATGTGTCACTGCGTAATTTGATTCCCGGCGAACTGGCCAAGGGCTTCGGTTTCTACCAGAGCAAGCCGTCGTCGAGTTTCTCGCCTGTGGCGATCACCCCGGATGAGTTGGGCGACACCTGGCGTGATGGCAAGGTGCATCGGCCGCTGGTGTCGCATATCAACGGCGCGCTGTTCGGCCAGCCGGATGCCGGCGTGGACATGACCTTCAACTTCCCGACCCTGGTCTCCCACGCCGCCAAGACCCGGCCGTTGTGCTGCGGCACCATCATCGGTTCCGGCACCGTGTCGAACTACGACCGCAGCGCGGGTTCCAGCTGCCTGGCAGAGAAACGCATGCTAGAAATCATCGAGAGCGGCGAGGCGAAAACCCCGTTCCTCAAGTTCGGTGACCGGGTGCGCATCGAAATGTTCGACGCCGCCGGCCATAGCCTGTTCGGCGCCATCGACCAGGCGGTGGAGCGTTATGAACACTGAGTTGACGCTCTACGGCTACTGGCGATCCAGCGCGGCCTACCGGGTGCGTATCGCGCTTAATCTCAAGGGTCTGGCCTACCAGCAAGTACCGGTACATCTGGTTAAGGACGGCGGTCAGCAGCATTCGGCCGAGTATCAGGCGCTGAATCCGCAGGAGCTGCTGCCCTTGCTGGTGGACAAAGGCAACGGCGGGGTGCGCATCGTCCAGTCGCTGGCGATTCTTGAATACCTTGATGAGGTGTTTCCGACGCCGGCGCTGCTGCCCAGCGATCCGGCGCAGCGTGCTCAGGTGCGCGCTCTGGCTCTGCATATCGCCTGTGATCTGCATCCGCTGAACAACCTGCGGGTGCTGCAGTATCTGACCGGAGAGCTTGGGGTGGGCGAGCCGGCCAAGGACGTTTGGTATCGCCATTGGCTGCACAAGGGGCTGGCTGCGGTCGAGGCTGGGCTGGCGGTATTCAATGATCGCCTGTCACTCGGCGAACGGCCCGGATATCTGGAAGCCTGTCTGGTTCCACAGCTGTATAATGCGCGCCGTTTTAACTGTGACCTTGATGCGTACCCGCGCATCCTCGCCATGGCGGCGCGTTGTGAGTCTCTGGATGCCTTTAAACAGGCGGCGCCGGAGGTGCAACCCGACGCTCAGTGATCCCAGCCGGCTTCGCCGCCGCTAGGGTCTGGCGAATCCGGCTTCCTCAGGTAGGCGCAAAGCGGCATAGCCGAGCGCAGTAGCTTTAAACCGATCTGAATGCCTTGCCACTCCGCCGCGCCATAAGCGCTGCGGGTTCTATTTCGTCACAGATAAAAACAAACAGGTGACGCATGACCCGTGAAAAACCAAAGAACCTCTGGCTCTCGCGCTGGGGCTTTATTCTTGCTGCAACCGGCTCCGCTGTGGGCCTGGGCAATATCTGGAAATTCCCCTACATCACCGGCGAATACGGCGGTGGTGCGTTTGTACTGATGTACCTGGCCTGCATCCTGGCCATCGGCATTCCGGTGATGATGACCGAGATCGCCATTGGTCGACGCGGCCGTGGCAGCCCCATTGATGCGATTGGTCGGGTGGTCAAGGAAAACGGCGGTAACCCGCTGTGGAAGGCCGTCGGCGGCATGGCCATGCTGGCCGGCTTTATGATCCTGTGTTTCTACGTGGTGGTGGCCGGTTGGGCCTTTGCCTATACGTGGAAGATGCTCGACGGCTCCTTGGCGGCAACCAGTGTCGAACAGTTGGGCGGGGTATTCGAAGCGCATAACGCCAACCCATGGCAACTCGGTGGCTGGAGCGTGTTGGTTGCGCTGCTGACCCTGTGGATTGTCGGCAAGGGCGTGCAGGCTGGTGTCGAAAAAGCCTTTCGCTGGATGATGCCGGGCCTGGCTGTAATGCTGATCGTACTGGTCGGCTATGCCTTCACCAGTGGCAGCTTCAAGGCCGGCTTTGATTTCCTGTTTACCTTCGATGCCTCGAAAATTACAGGCGAAGCGTTGCTGGCGGCTCTGGGCCATGCCTTCTTTACCCTGAGCCTGGCGTCCGGTGCGATTCTCACCTACGGCTCCTATATTCCTGACGGCCAGTCGATTACCCGTACCACCTTTATGGTGGTGGTCTGCGACACCTGCGTGGCGCTGCTGGCGGGGCTGGCGATCTTCCCGATCATCTTCGCCAACGGCATGAGTCCGAGCGCGGGACCTGGCCTGATCTTTATGAGCTTGCCGCTGGCCTTCCAGCAGATGCCGTTTGGCACTGTCTTCGGTGTGTTGTTCTTCGCCATGGTGTCGGTGGCGGCGCTGACCTCGGCCATCTCGATGATCGAGGCACTGGTTGCCTATCTCAACGAGAAACACGGCGTCAGCCGGGTCAAGGCCGCTGCCGCGTCCGGTGCGGTGCTGCTGGTGATCAGTCTGCTGGCGATGCTCTCGTTCAACCTGCTGGCCGGTTGGACGCCGCTGGGCAAGAACTTCTTCGACTGGCTGGATTACCTGACTTCGCGCTGGATGATGCCGCTGGGCGGGATCTTCATGGTGCTGCTGGCCGGTTACGCCCTGCGCGATGAAATCATGCGTGATGAGCTGAACCTGCCGCCGCTGGGCTATGCACTTTGGCTGTTTATGGTGCGCTACGTCAGCCCGGTGCTGATCATGGTGGTGTTCCTCCACGCTCTGGGCTGGTTGATGTTTGACCCGATTGCCCAGTGGTACTGGATTGCTGGCGCCATTGGCTTGCTCGCGGTGCTCGGTGAAGTGCTGCGACCACGAGTCGTACCGGCGCTTGCCGGGCGTTAATCACGCCAAGCTGAGCCGCAATAGAGAAGGGCGCACGGGCAAAAGCCGTGCGCCTTTTTTCTTATTTACAGATTGGTCCGCCATAACCTTGGCGTGGGCTTTTTGGCGATAAATCGCCACTCTCGGTAAGGCATCAGCGGAAACATGCCGATAAGCCGGGTTATCCGCAGCTTTCGACCTTTGGCTTTATCTCGCTGAACAACGGTCAACGGCTCTGGCTCGGGCCTTGGCGCTGATACCTAAGCCCGGGTCAGGCCTCTGGCGCAAGGGTTGCAATAAAGCGGGGCTAAACTGCCATCAGTTGTTCATGAGCTTGCCTAGGCCGCCATCACGCCGCCTTGCTGCGCTCGATAATAAAAACGGAGTTGTTGCTATGTCCTCTTCTGCCGCGCGTCTGTTCGCCGATCTGTCTGTCGGAAAAAAGCTTATGTGTGGCTTCGGCCTGGTGCTGTTGCTCACAGTTGCCGTTACCGGCAGTGGCTTTCTGGCAGTGCAAGCCGTGTTGGATGGGCATGCCAGTACCAGTGGTTTGTCGGCAATCGATGCGCAGGTGTTGCAGGCGCGCCGCGCCGAGCGTGATTTTGCTCTGCGGCAGAACAGCGAGGCCGCCGCGCAGGTGCGTGAGCAGTTGGATCGGGTCGGCGCCACGCTCGCTCAGCAGCTGGCGACCGCTTCCGGCGCCGATCAGGCGCGTCTGCAAAGCATGCAGCAGGCCATCGACGACTATCGCCGGCAGTTCGACAGCTTTGTCGAGCAGCAGAGCAATGCCCGCGCGGCGCGCACGCAGATGCGTGAAGCGGCCGGCGAGGCGCGTGATCAGTTCGATGTGATCGAACTGGATATGTATGACGCGGTACGTGAGCTGCGCCTGGAAGGTGACAAGCTGCGCGGCAGCGACCCGCTGACCCTGGCGGAAACCGCCTCGGGCCTGAGCAAACGCATGCTCGACCTGCGCGGCCATGAGAGCCAGTACATCATCGATGGCTCGGCCGAAGCCCTGGAAGAGTGGACCTATATCAATGACGACCTGCAAACCGTCGCACGCAGCTTGATGGTTTGGCTGGATGACGATCAGAAAGGCGCCATCGAAACGGCTTTGAAGGCGTTGACCCTGTATCAGCAGGCATTCACTAATTACCAACAGGTACGCGGGCAGAGCCAGCAGAGCGAAGTTGCCATGGTTGAACGTGCCCAGGCCGTGCTGGCATTGGTGGATGAAGCCAAGGTTCAGCAAGAGCAGGCCATGGCCGCTGATAGCCGCCAAGCCATGCTGTTGCTCGGCGCGATGGGCATTGCTGCGGTGATTATCGGCATGCTGGCGGCGCTGATTATCTCCCGCTTGATTGTTGCGCCCTTGCAGCAGACCGTGGTGTTTGCCCAGCGCATCGCAGCCGGCGACTTGACCCACGACCTGCCGCAGGATCGCCGTGACGAGCCGGGCCAACTGATGGCCGCCATGCAAGTGATGAGCGTGAGCCTGCGCACCCTGGTTGGGCGCATTGGCGGTGGCGTCAGCCAGATTGCTGCTGCCGCCGAGCAGCTGTCGGCGATTACCGCGCAAACCAGCGTTGGTGTGCAGAACCAGAAGATGGAAACCGAACAGACCGCCACCGCTATGCATGAAATGGCTGCAACCGTGCAGGAAGTGGCGCAGAACGCCGAGCAGGCTTCTTTGGCCGCCCGCGCCGCCGATCAGGAAGCGCAACAGGGCAACCAGGTGGTGCAGCAAGCTGTCAGCCAGATCAGCAGCTTGGCCAGCGAAGTTGAAGAATCTGCCGAAGCGATTGCCGCGCTGAATCAGGAAAGCGCTCGAATTGGCGGTGTGCTGGAGGTGATTCGCAACGTAGCTGAGCAGACCAATCTGCTCGCATTGAATGCGGCGATCGAAGCCGCACGGGCTGGCGAGCAGGGGCGTGGCTTTGCGGTGGTTGCCGATGAGGTCCGTGCCCTGGCCAAGCGCGCGCAGGACTCTACCGAAGAAATTGAAGGTCTGATCGCCAGCTTGCAGCGCCTGGCCAAGGGCGCCGTGGACAAGATGGACAGCAGCCGCAATCTGACGCAGCGCACTGTCACTCTGGCCGGCGAAGCTGGCGCTGCACTGGGCCGTATCACTCAGGCGGTGAGCACCATTGAGCAGATGAACCAGCAAATTGCTGCGGCCGCCGAAGAACAGAGCGCGGTGGCGGAAACCATCAGTGAAAGCGTGACGCGGGTGCGCGATATCGGCGAACAAAGCGCCAGTGCCAGTCAGCAAACAGCAACATCCAGTGCCGAACTGGCGCGCTTGGGCGTTGAGTTACAGGGGCTTGTGGCGCAGTTCCGCAGCTGATTGATGTGCGAAACTCACCGAGCGGTTGGGCTCGGTGGGCTGACCAAGGGTATTGAGTAACCGGCTCAGTGCGTGGCTCAGGTCTGAAATTGCAGCACGGCGTTCTGCATGCTGCGCGCAACGCGGTCGAGGCTTTGCGCCGCACTGGCCAACTCATTGACGGTGCGGCTGTTTTGTTGCGACATCTGCGCGATATGTTCGACTTGCTGCGCCACTTCACTGCTGGCACGGCTCTGCTCGTTGATGGTTTGCGATATTTCTTCCACCACTTCAGCTGCACGGTGCGCGCCGCCACGGATCTCGTTGATCGACTCACCGGCTTGACGAGCCAGCGCCACGCCATCACTGACCCGAGTTACCCCCGTCTGCATGCTGTTCACTGCTTGTTCGGTGCTACTACGGATGCGTTCGATCATCCCGGTGATTTCCTGGGTCGATTGCGCGGTACGTGCGGCGAGGTTGCGTACTTCATCGGCTACCACGGCAAAGCCACGACCTGCTTCACCGGCGCGAGCAGCCTCAATGGCCGCGTTGAGTGCGAGCAGGTTGGTTTGCTCGGCGATGCTTTTGATCACCTGGATGATCGAGTGAATTTCTTCGGACGATTCGCCCAGCGCGGTGATGGTGGCGCTGGATTCATTGACGGCTTCAGCGATCCGGCTCATGCCATCGACCACGCCCATGATGACCTGGCCGCCGTTACTGGCCAGGTGTTCCGAGTGCGAAGAAATTTCCTGAGCATTGCGTGCATGGCCGGCAATTTGTTCGATGTTTTGCATCATCTGTTCCATCGCGCCAGCCATGCTGCTGGCGCTTTGTGATTCTTCTGTGGTGCTGTGTACGATGCTCTGCGAAGCACCGTTGAGGTTGCGCGCTGTTTGCTGCAACTGCTCACCCTCCTGCCGAATGTCATCAATCATTTGCCGAAGGTTGGTTTGCATATCCGCCAGTGCTTGCTGCAGCTGTCCGGCTTCATCGTTACTGTCGATGGTGATGGTGCTACGCAGGTTGCCTTGAGCAATATTGCGCGCCACCCCGATGATTTTCTCCAGTGGGCGCAAAACGGCTTTCATTAACTGGGTGGTGAGCAGGCACAGCAGGCAGCAGACCATCAGAATGCCGCCAATCAGCAACCAGGCCGCCTGTTGCACGGCGGCCTCGCCGTCGCTACGGGTTTTTGCCGAATGCGTTTCGATCAGGCCGCTGAGGGCTTCGTTCTTTTCTTCCAGGTCGCCAAAGCTGGCATCGAAGGCAGCCATCTGTTGCCGTGCGGCCTGTGGGTCAGTCAGAGCCAGATTGACGATGCCCTCGGCCTGCTGAATGTAGCTGGCCAGGGCCGGCTGCGATTGGCTGATGGCCTGGCGAATATCCGCACTGAGCGGCAGTTTGGCGTTGTCATTCAGGGTACGGGTAAACCATTCGCTGTGCTCGCGCAGGTCATCGCGTACTTGGGTGACCGCCGCGCTGTCGGCGGGGTCGATATAGAAGGCTGCGAGTACATCGGCGCGCAGGGCGTCATGCATCATGTCGCCTTCCAAGTGGTTGCGCAGGGCGCTGACGCTCAGCTGATTCTCGTTGAGGGCACTGGCCAGGCGGGTTTGCCCCCAGAAACCAATGCTACCCAGCAGGGTGGCTGCGAGTACGCTGATAGCACCACAGGCGATCATTTTCTGCCGGATATTCATGGTTAGACTCCAACGGATAGAGGTTGGAGTTCAGCCTAGACCATGCGCAGCATCTCTGTAGGGCCGGCCTATGCAGGCCGGCAGGCTCGGTTATGGCAAGTCGCTGCTGGCCAGCGGCACTTTACGTAACTCATCAGCCCAGACCAGCAGCGGTACTTGCACCTCAGGCTGCCAGATGCGCGCCCACAGCAGCTGCAGGCGCGATACATCGCCGCGTTCTACCGGCAGGCGCTGTATGTTGTCATGTACGCGCCATTGGCCGCTTTCCAGGGTGGCGAAGTCGAAGCGGAAGGGGTGGAAGCCGGTCATGCCCAGGCGGATATCGGTCACGACCAAGTGATTACCGAGCTGGTCATAGCGCAGCACACCATTGGTAAACCAGGCCAGCCGGGCATGCGCTGGTGAATCTGCCAGCGCTGCTGCTAGGTGCGTCCCCCGGGGGATGCGCTCTAGCGTCGGTGGCGTATCGTCAAACCAGCTGACCAGCGCCTCGTGGTAATCCTCGCCATCCAAAACGATCACCCGCCACAGCAGGCTGTTGAACGGCGTGGTGGTGCTGAAGATTTGCTGGGGCTCGATGCCCTGACGCGCCAGTTCGGCTTCCACGCGTTGCTCGGCCATGTACTTACCCGCGACGGTAAAACCCAGGTACAGCGAAGACACCAGCAAGGCCAGTGCGGGCGCCTTGGTGGCCGTCTTCTGCCCAGTGGTGTCGCGTAAGCCATAAAGCAACCCGAGCGCCACGGCGATGCACAGTGGCACGGTGTAGAGCGGATCGATAATAAAGATGCTCGACCATGCAGTTGGTACAGGGGTTAGCGGCCAGAGCAACTGGGTGCCGTAACTGGTAAAGCTGTCGAGCAATGGGTGGGTAATCAGCACCAGCCACACCGTCACGAACAGACGTTGGGCGGAATAACCAGGGTGGTTGCGAAAGCGTCGTGTGATCCACGTCAGGAACAGCGCGAGACCGGTGAGGACAAACAGCGAATGGCTGAATCCCCGGTGGTAGGTCATATCAGCCACGGCGTCGCCATAATCTATGACTACATCCAGATCTGGCAATGTGCCGAGCATGGCGCCATAAAGCAGCGCCTTGCGTCCCTGCCAACGACCGAGCAGTGCGCCCTGAATAGTGGCGCCCAGTACCGCCTGGGTTATCGAGTCCATGACTGATCTCTGAATTAAACAGGCGGCTAAATTAGCCGAACGCCCAGGTTTTGGCAGCGGCTAATTTTCGAGCAAAGGTTTCAGTGGCGGACGTGATGGTCATGCACTTCTTGGGCGCTGAAGAGTAGCTGTGGGCGGTTTTCGCTATACCAGGCGATTAAGCCAGGCAAAGCCATCGGCCTGCCGTAGAAGTAGCCTTGGGCATAGTCGCTGCCAAGCGAGCGAATCTGCTGGTCATCAGCACGGTCTTCAATGCCCTCACAGATGACACTGAAATTGAATCCATGACACAGCTCGATAATGCTGCGCACAACCCTCTGCATTTGCAGATCCTTGCTGATGCCCTGGATAAAGGATTTATCAATTTTTATGCGCTGCACTTTTAAGCTGCTGAGGTAGGAGAGCGAGGAGTAACCGGTGCCGAAATCATCCAGTGCAATATCAATGCCTAGTGCATTTATCTGCTGCAGAATGCCTTGGCACTCATTGAAATTGGCCACAGAAATCGACTCGGTCATTTCCAGTAGCAACTGGTCTGCGCTTATGGGCGCATCCGCCAGCCATTTGGCCAGGCTGTTAGGTAAGCGAGGGGTGAACTGGGAAGGCGATACGTTGATAGAAAAGTACAGATGCTCGCGCATCTCGTCCGGCAGCTTATAAAGATCCTGCTTCAGTCGTTGCAGCAACCAGCGGCCAAACGTTAAGCCAAGCCGATTATTCTCGGCCAGTTCCACGACTTCCAGCGGCGAGATGTAACCCATGCTTGGATGGTTCCAGCGCAGCAACACCTCAACGCCCATGACATCTTGCTTGAGCCCGAGAATCGGCTGGTAATGCAGCGCGAGGCCGGGGAACGTGCCATTTATGGCGCGGCGTAGATCGCTCAGCAGCTGCTGGCTGCGCAGATAACGGTGGTTAATTTCTTCATCGAATACCTTGAGCCCACGGGTGTGGCTCAGGCGCATTTCGCGTGTAGCAAGCGTTGCGCAGTAGTAAAGCTTTTCGATGCTGTGGGTATTGTCGCTGTTGAATACGACGCCAATGCGGGCGTTGACCTGAAAAAGCTGTTTATCACTCTGGAAGTCAAAGCTCAGGGCTTTTGTCAGCGCTTTCAGGGTTTCAATGACCAAGTCTGCGGGGAAGCGTTCACTGAATGTCATAAGGAACTCATCACCGCCAACGCGCGCAATAAAGCTGCCTTCGGGTTTTAACTGGTTCAAGGTCTGGCCAATTCTTTCCAGTAGACGATCACCTGCCTCATGGCTGATGGTTTCGTTGACCGTACGAAAGTTGTTCATCTCAATGACCGCAACAGCACTGTAAGTGGCTGTGCGCATACTGGATGTTTGCAATGCCAATAGACTCTGGCGGTTGGGTAGCTGAGTCAGGGCGTCGTTGCGCGCAAGAAAGTTGTTGCGGCGGCTTTCAAAGAACAGCAGCGACAGCAGGGCTCCGCCGCAAAACAGTAAACCGAGCAGAAGGCCTTGAGTCAGAAAGCGCTGGGCATGAGCTTCATCGACGATACTGGCCGCCTCTGGGCCCGTGAAATTGCGCACAATCAGTCGTCGAATGGGCTGTTGGTACTGGCTATAAGCCGCAATCAATTGCTCGATTTGCTCGCTTGGCTGCAGTTGGGGCGCAAACAGCAGTGCTTCATCCTGTTTCAGCTGGTTCAGTAAGCTTCTTGCCAGCGCGGCGGCATCAAAGCGCTCGCGAATCGCTCGGTTTTCTTCACCATTGAGGAAAACTTCCAAACGGTTCCAGAGCAAGTCGTAATCAAGCTGCAGCTGTTCCGCCAGCAGCTTATCTGCCTGGAATAGTCGCAGGCTGGCATGAAACTTTAGAAATTCATGCTCAAGCTGGGCTAACGACCATGCGGATAGCTGGATACGGCTGGAGGTCAATTCTGCACTGCGCTGGCTGCTGATGAGTGATGCCGCGATACCAATGGCAAAGCCCAGTGTCACCAACAACAAAAAGACATAGCGCAGACGCCGCATCTGAATTACTCACTGATCTGCAGAGATTTGAGCTGCCAGACCATGGCGTGGTGGTGTTCTTCTTTGCGTAACTGCGGATAGTCGTTCAGCGGATACATGATCCAGATGGGCCCTTTGTCGCGTACACGCATCAATTGCTGATTGCGGCGGGTTGCCAAAATGACCGGGTACTCTAGCGAGGCATCACTGCTGAACTCAGTGCTGTAATCATTCAGTGCCGTTGCACTTATCTTGTTGCCTTTGGCGCCCAGGGCTGTGAGCAATTCACTCAGTCTGACACCTGAATAGCTGTCGGTGGTTTCAGTCCAGGGGGTCATGGTGCTGACAACGCTCTGCGGCAGAGCATCCAGGCGTTGCAGGTCAAAATAGGCAGTGCCACTGGGGCAGCAGTCCAGTTCGCCGCTGATAGTCAGTATCAGCGGCCCTGACGGTTGCTCCTGCCAGGAAGTCTCCGCCCAAGGCGCTGAACTGATAGTCAGTAAAACAAGTGTTGAAAACAGGCGGCGAGCGGAGAAGGTCATAAGGTGACTCCGTAGAAGAAGCAGGCACTACTGATACTGTCGCGCTGTAGGATTGTAGAACATAGCGGATGATATCACTGTGCCATTGCTCTGCCGGAATCAATAGTGCAAATCGCCCCGCGCATTGGAATCTATGGCCTCTGCGCCAGGGCTCTCCTTGCCTACAGTCATAACTTAAAGAAGCTGACTTTGTCCGTTAGGCGATTGGCCAGGGTGGCCAGTTCACGGCTGGAGGCTGCCACCTGTTCGGAGCCGGAGGAGGTTTCCAGGGTGGCGCTGTGGATGCGGTTGATGTTCTGGTTGACCTCTTCAGCCACCGCGCTTTGCTCTTCCGAGGCGCTGGCGATCTGTGCGTTCATTTCGTTGATGGCGGTGACTTCGCGGCGAATCTTGTTCAGCGCAGTTTCGGCCTGACCGGTCTGTTCGACGGTCTGTTGGGCCAGTTGACGGCTATTGCGCATTACTTCTGCGGCTTTGCCAGCACCTTCCTGCAGCTTGCCGATCATGCCGCGAATTTCCCGGGTGGAATCCTGAGTACGGGTAGCTAGGGAGCGTACTTCGTCGGCCACCACGGCAAAGCCACGGCCATGTTCGCCCGCTCGTGCGGCCTCAATGGCGGCGTTAAGGGCGAGCAGGTTGGTTTGCTCGGCAATGGAGGTAATCACCTCGATGATTTTCTCGATGCTCTCGCTGTCCGTGGACACCTGCTGCACGCTTTCGGCAGCGCTTTCCAGGGTGCGCGCCAGGTTCTGGATGGCGCTGGCGGTAGCGCCGACCACTTGATTGCCGGTGGCGACTTCGCTGTCTGCGTTGCGGGTGGCGGAGGCTGCACTGGCTGCGTAGTTGGCCACTTCATTGACGGTGGCGGCCATCTGGTTGATGGCGGTGGCCATCTGCTCAGCCTCGCTGGATTGCAGGCGGATCTGCTTATTGTTGCTGTCGGATGTGGTCAGCAGTTGGTCTGAGGCCAGAGTCAGTTCGCTGGCGGCTCCGCGTACCTGGGTAATGGTATCAGCCAGGTGTTTGACCATGTCCTGCAGGGCGCCCATAACGCTGTCCGGATAGTGGGTCTGGATGCGTTGATTGAGTTCGCCATTGGCCAGACGCTGAATAATCTCGGCGACTTTGTAGGGTTCGGCGCCCAGCGTGGATTTCAACTTGTTGATGATGATCAGTGACACGCCAATGCTCAGCAGTACGGCCGCCGCGGTAACCAGCAGAATCAGCAGGCGAAAGCCGCCGGCGGCCTCACGCACCGCACCAATATCCTGGCCGATTTCTTGTTCCTGATGGTCGATATAAGCATTGATGCGTTTGAGCCATTCGCCATAAGCCGGAGAGGCTTGCTCCATCAGCAGAGTTCTAGCTGCGTCCGTATCGCCTTGACTGCGCAGGCTGACCAATTGCTCGGTCAAGGCCAGGGTGCTGCGCTCAATAGTTTGAATATCGCTCAGAAGACGCTGTTCGGTAGCTGTTGGCGCTTGTTCGCGCAGCAAGCTGTCCATGGATCGCGCCGACTCTTGATAAAAGTCTTTAAGGCGTTGAATTTCGCTCAGTTGACGGTTCAGCGCCACATCGTTATCCACCAACACGGCATCGCGGATGGCGATGGCGCGATCATGCACGCTGCCACGAAAGTTGATGGCATAACGCTGCTTGAGCGAGGCCCCTTCACTGACTGCGGTCAGGGTCTCGTCGATAAAGCCAACGCGTATTACACCGATGAGGGTAATTAGGATCATCAGTGACAGGATCAAGCCAAATCCAAGGCTCAGGCGTTGCGCAATACTCAATTGTGATTGCATGAAATCGACTCCTCTTGCCCCTTGGGGCGGCGACTGCTTATAGCGTTAAGGGGAGGCTCAGCAGGTGGTGAGTACTCTCTTATGCAAATCTTATACATAATAATTGCTTTGTACAATTTTGTTTTGGGTTTTAGCCATAGTGATAGATGGCCGGTAACGGCGCTGCACAGGAGTCCTTGAAATGGCCGTAATGCCCGCAAATATGGGGTTTATTGAGGTTCAGGAAGGGCGAATTGATCTGCCAAGCTGAGCAGGCAGATCATCTGTCGGGTTATACGAAAGTTGTACAGGCTGAGCGTGAGGCTGTAATAGCCTTATGCCGATTGATCATGAGCAGGCCGCTGTATACGGCCTGGGTAGCCTTGATCAGAACGAGGCGAGTATGCGCCCCAGCACAGCCATCGCCTGTTCGCTCTGCGCATCCCAGGGGTGGCCATAGTTCAGGCGAGCGCAGTTGCCGAAGCGCCGGGTGGCCGAGAAGATCGGCCCTGGTGCCAGGCTGATGCCCTGGGCCAGGGCCAGTCGGAACAGGCGCAGTGCATCAACCTGCTCAGGGAACTCGAACCAGAGGAAATAGCCCCCGTTGGGGCGAGAGACCTTGGTCGTGGCGGGGAAATGGCGTGCGGCGGAGGCGAGCATTGACGCCTGTTGCGCTTCCAGAGCATGGCGCAGTTTGCGCAGGTGGCGATCGTAGCCGCCGTGCTGCAGGTAATCGGCCAGGGCGGCCTGGGCTGGTACGGAGGGGGAGATGGTGGTCATCAGCTTGAGCCGGCTGATCTGCTCGGCATAACGTCCGCCGGCCACCCAGCCAACCCGATAACCCGGGGCCAAGCATTTGGAGAACGAGCCGCAGTGCATCACCAGGCCGTCGCGGTCGAAGCTCTTGACGGGTTTAGGTGGTTGGCTGCCGAAGTACAGTTCGGCGTACACGTCATCTTCTATAAGCGGTACTTGATGGCGATGGAGCACCTCATAAAGGGCGCGCTTTTTGTCATCGCTCATGCTCGCGCCCAGCGGGTTCTGCAGGCTGCTCATAAACCAGCAGGCTTTGATTGGCAGGCTGGCCAGACGTTCGCTGAGCACGTCCAGGTCGATGCCTTCACGTGGGTTGACCGGGATTTCCACGGCCTTGAGCTTCAAGCGCTCCAGCACCTGCAGCGTGGCGTAAAAGGCGGGCGCCTCGATGGCCACCAGATCACCGGGTTGGGTGACGGTTTGCAGGCACAGATTGAGTGCTTCCATGGCGCCACTGGTGATCACCAGTTCTTCCAAAGGCAGCATCACGCCGCTGACCATGTAGCGCAGGGCAATTTGCCGGCGCAGGCTGGGGTTGCCCTCGGTCATGTCGGCAATCACCGCCTGTGGCTGCATGTCGCGCACGCTCTGGGCCATTGAACGGGCCAGGCGTGGCAGGGGAAATAGCTGTGGGCTGGGGAACGCCGAACCGAATGGCACAGTGCCGGGGTCTTTTAGCGACGCAAGGACTGAGAACACCAACTCGCTGACATCCACCTCGGTGGTCTGGGTCGGCTGTTGACTGGTTTCCGGTTCGGCCAGGGAATGCCGCGCCAGCTCGCGCACGAAGTAACCGGAGCGGGCGCGCGCCTGGATCAGGCCACGGTCTTCCAGCAGGTAATAGGCCTGGAACACCGTGGATGGGCTGACCCCATAGGTGCGGCTGGCGTGGCGCACCGAGGGCACTTTTTCACCAGGCGCGAGCATGCCGCTGCGGATCAGTTCGGCAATCTGGTCGGCAAATATCTCGTAGCGTTTCATCGTGTCCGTAGGTGCGCGTTGCAGATTCGCGCACTCTACGAGGAGTTGCCTGACCATGCGACTGTCAGCGCCCACTGGGTGAGAGAAAGATGCTCTGCGTCTGTGCCTGCTCACGGGCATTGGCCAGGTTCTGGATCACGAACTGCACGGGTAGGGTGCTGGATGTGGCCTGCTGGTTTTCCTGGATCACGGTCACCGGTACGTCGAGGATTTCCCCAGGGTTGAGCTGCAGTTGCGCAGGAGCCTGTAGACGCAGATCAGGGCTGTCGGCCAGTGTCAGCGCATAGCGCTGTGGTTGCTGGGTCTTGTTGATCACCTTGAGCAGGTAGGTGTTCTCGATCTGCCCCAATTGGTTCTCACGGAACATGCTGCGGTCTTTGGCTGCATCAATGGACAGCATCGAGCGGTCATGCAATGCCCAGATGAAGGCCCCGATCATCAATACCAACGCGATGCCGTAGCCAATCAGCCGTGGCCGAAGCCAGTGGGTTTTGCCACCCTGCAGTTCGCGTTCTGAGTGGTAGCCAACCAGGCCCCGGGCATAGCCCATTTTGTCCATGATGGAATCGCATGCATCGATGCATGCTCCGCAGCTGATGCAGTCGATCTGCAGGCCATCACGGATGTCGATACCGGTGGGGCACACTTGCACGCACATATAACAGTCGATGCAATCACCCAGTCCTTCAGCTTTGTGATCGCTTTCCTTCTTACGTGGGCCACGGCCTTCACCACGCGTGGCGTCGTAGGCCACCAGCAGGGTGTCGTCGTCAAACATGGCACTTTGAAAGCGTGAGTAGGGGCACATGTGCACGCAGACTTTCTCACGCAGCCAACCGGCGTTCAGGTATGTAGCCGTCATAAAAAACAGTACCCAGACCAGCGTGCCGCTCTCCAGTTGAAAACTCAGCAGTTCGCGGGTGAGCTCACGGATTGGCGTGAAGTAGCCAATAAAGGTCAGGGCCGTGAGCAGGCTAACCGCCAGCCAGATGGCGTGCTTGGCACTGCGCCGCGCCAACTTGTTCAGCGACCAGGGGGCCGCATCCAGCTTGATCCTTTGGTGGCGTTCGCCCTCGGTGATCTTCTCCGCCCACATGAACACCCAGGTCCACACACTTTGCGGGCAGGTGTAGCCACACCATACGCGCCCAGCCACTACCGTGATGGCGAACAAACCGAAGGCGGCGATGATCAGTAATGCTGAGAGCAATATGAAGTCTTGCGGCCAGAAGGTTGCGCCAAAAATGTAGTAGCGGTGCTCGGCCAAGTTCCACAGCACCGCCTGCCGGCCATCCCAGTCAAGCCATGCGGTGCCGAAGAAAATCAGAAACAGCAAACCTGCTCCGTACAGGCGCAGGTTACGAAAACGGCCGCTGAAACTGCGGGTATGAATCGGTCCACCCGCTTGTGAAGGCGTCAGGCGGATAGGTTGGCGCGGGTCGATGGTTTCGATGATCTGCGCAGGTATGCGTTCGCTCATTGCGGGCCTCGTCGGGCTTTATCAGGCGAGGGGCATAATGCGAGCACGTCTGTTTGAGTAACAGACTCAGGTTTTCAAATAAAAAGCGGATCAGATGCGCGGTGGCACCGTCGGTGCTGGCAGTTCTGCGCGGTGCGAGTGATGACCGCAGCACATTCACAGGGCAATGGCTGATGCACCAAGTGCCACAACCATGGGGCAACTCAGTATCGGCAGCACGAGTCAGGTCGCGCGTGAGTAGCGGGTAGGCATTCCCAGCACTCGCAACTGCAAGGGGTACTTATGTGATGTGGCTGCTGGTGATTGTATTGCGCCCACTGCGCTTGGAGCTGTACATGGCGCGGTCGGCGTTTTGCAGCAGCGTTTGCGCATCGCTGCCGTCTTGCGGGTACAGGCTGATACCGAGACTGGCCCTTACCTGAAGGTCTTTACCATCAATTAACAGACGGTTTTGCAGCAAGGACAGGAGTTTTTGAGCTATTCCCAGCAGGGTCGCGCGGCTTTCCACCTCGTCAAACAGAATAACGAACTCATCACCGCCCAGGCGGGCCACGGTATCCCCGCTGCGGGTCACTGAAACCAGCAGGTGTGCCACGTTACTCAACACCTCGTCACCGGCAGCGTGGCCATGGGTGTCGTTGATCTCCTTGAAGTGATCAAGGTCGACATAGAGCAACCCCAATAATTTCCCGCTGCGCTCTGCGTTGCTGATTGCATGTTCTAAACGATCGAAAAACAGGCGGCGATTGGGTAGCCCGGTCAATGGGTCGATATGCGCCATGCGCTGCAGCTCTTGCTGGTTGGTGTTGAGCTGGATGATCTGGGCAAGGATTTTCTCCTGCATGGCACGGATATCCCGTGCCAGCTTGCCGAGCTCGTCCCCCCGCTCGGTTGGCAGGGGCTGCAGGCTGAGGTCTTGGCTGAAGTGGGCTATCGCCAGGCCGATTTGGTTTAACGGGCGAATCATTTGTCGTGCAAGCCACAGGGACAGTATCAGGGTGATAAGGCCGAGCGCGGCGATGATCTGAATCAGGCGCTGATCGAGTGCTTGGGATGCTTGCAGAATATGTTTTTCGGGAACCGCTAGACCGAGGAGTAAATGATTACTTTCGGCTTCGATGCTGATGGTCGTGAATGCCGCCAGTCGTGAGGGCTGTTCGCGTTTAGCGGGCAGAATGCCAAGCATGCTGCTGCTTTTACCGCTCAGCAGCGTAAGAATCTCCGGCAGCTGAGCTTGCAGCATGGCAATAGAGCCTTGATCTTGGGATTGCTCACGCTCTGGATTGAGGAGTAATTCGCCCTGGCTGTTGGCTAAAAAAAACTGGTAGTAGTCCGGTAGCTCACGCTTTAGCCGGCTGAACAGCGTTTTAACGTCGATGCTCAGCACGATCACCCCCACGGCACGGGGTTCGTTTGTCCAAATGGGGCTGGCGATGTGCAGCGTTAAGGCTTTGTCGGGATCCAGGCGCGAAGGGGCTATCTCAGAGAAGAATTGCTGGCCGGGCGACAGTTTCAGCGTTTTGAATACATAGGGAATGTGGCCCTTTTCTTGTAACGCCGTGCTGGCAACGATGCCCTGACGATCAACATTGATGCGTTCTAAACCATAGTTTTTGGCTTCGATCAGACGAATCCGTTGGTACTCGGGGTGAGCATCCAGCATCGAGGTGAACAGCCTGGCTAACTCCTCTACCTCCTTGCTGTTATTCGGCATGTCTTGCAGCACTTCAACCGGTTGCGATTGGTCGCTCAGTACCTTTAGGTCTCTGGCAAAATTTTCCAGGCTGATCTGCAGGTTACGTCCCAGCACTTGGTTGGCCAGCAGCAGGTCGCGTTTGGCAGCCGCAATCAATATTTGCTTGCTGCTACTGAGCGAGTAATAACTGGCAATACCGCCCAGCAGCAAGCCGAACATGCAAAGCAGTACGGTGAGTTTATTGCCCAGGCGTAATTTCAAGGCAGCACCACATTTCCCGGACGATCACCGGCGAGTATGGATTTCCAGAGCTTGGCGCGCAGTTCAGCGTTTGCCACCGGCTCTAGCCAAATCAGGCGCAGAGGAGCACTGGAGGCTTGCAGGGTACGCAGTGTGTTTTCCAGGCCATGGCGCTCGGTCAGAGCACCGCTGACTTGCGGTTCCAGGGTGTAGTTGATCCATTGTTCAGCCAGGTCACGGTGGGGGGTGGTGCGGGTAATGGCCCAGCAATCGAGCCAGGCAAGAGCACCTTCCTGGGGGATCACGTAACCCACATCAGCGCCCGCATCTTGGAGTAACTTGAGTTGCTGTCGACCGTAGTTGGCGTACATCAAGGCAATGGAGTTTTGCATGAACAGGCTGACGGACTCTTCTGGCAGGCTGTAGAAGCTCAACACGTTGCGCCGCAGTGCAATAAGCTTGTCTACGGTGGCGGGCATGTCTTCGCTGGGGATGGCGAAGGGCGGTTTAGCCAAGGTTTGCCTGGCCAGGGAGAAGTTATGACTGCTGCCGTCATAGGCCAGCACTTGGCCCTGCCAGCGTAGGTCCCACAGGCTGTTGATGGAGGTCGGCGGGCGGCTCATCATTTTGCGGTTATAGATCAACCCCATCTCGCCATAGGCATACGGAACGCCATACGCCTGCCCATCGTGCATCAAGCCTGGGATGTCATTGAGTTGACGGAACTGTTGAAGCTGGCGGCTACGCTGGGTCAAATTCGACAAGCGCAGAGGCTGCAGTAGTTGCTGCTGCACGAAATAGTTGATTTCTGAGGTGTTGGCCGCAATCACATCGTAATGTTGGCCGCCATCCTTACTCAATTTCAGGCGCAACTCATCATCGTTGCCGACAAGGGTGACTTCCACGTCAGCGTCATAGCGTTCGGCAAAGGCTTCGACTAAGTCCGCATCGGCATAGCCGGGCCAAGCCAGCACGCGTAGCAGCGGCTTGGCGTGTAATGATGAGCAAAACAGGGTTAACAGGACCAAGGTCAGGAGCGAGCGGAGTGGCATAGCAATGGCCTCTGTTTTTCCACAGTCTAGGTCACTCATAGCCTAGTGCAGTAGCGCCTTGTGCTTGTTTAACGTGAATGGTTTTTCCGAGCCATATCAATCGTCTGGCTGTGTGCAGCTAATGCGTTTACTTCGTATTTCCTTCTCATGCGTTTGCATCGCTCTGTGCCAATGGCGCGTGCTCGCGACAGGCGTCATGTGTAGCCGTTAACGGCGATACTGGGCGCGCAAATAAACGATGGTCGAGAGCCCCGTAAACCGTTCACTAAACCATCTGATGCGTATTTTCGTGGGGGATGTGCCGCTGTTTAGCTGTGGGGCCCAGGTTTTGTGTGGCCAGCTACAACCTCATTGGGCTCGTGACATGCCACTGAGGCGATCGAACCGCTTCCTTGCTTCGCCGTCGCGCGCATTGCGCTTAGCTGCATTGTGTCGACAGGCAGTGCTGCGAGTTATCCTGTGCGCCCTGGTTTCTGAACTTGCACGCCATGCTGATCATTTCCAACAGCGTTCACCTGCCCGACGATGAGGTCGAGCTGACCGCCATTCGTGCCCAGGGCGCAGGCGGGCAGAACGTCAATAAGGTGTCCAGCGCGATCCATCTGCGTTTCGATATCCAGGCATCCAGCTTGCCACCGTTCTATAAGGAGCGGCTGCTGGCGTTGCGCGACGGGCGCATCACCGCCGAAGGTGTGGTGGTTATCAAAGCCCAGCAGTACCGCACCCAGGAGCAGAACCGCGCCGACGCGCTGGAGCGCCTGGCCGAGCTGATTCGCAGCGCCGCTAAGACTGAGAAAGCCCGCCGTCCGACCAAACCGACCCTGGGTTCGAAAAAACGCCGCCTGGAAGGCAAGAGCATCCGCGGTACGATCAAGGCCGGGCGTGGCAAGGTCGACTTCTAATAATCTGCTTACAGTCCGCTGCGTGGTTAAAACAGCCGCTATCAGCTTATTTTCGTGAGTAAATGCAGTGTTTTTAGGCGTGAATATTTGACTAATATGCATGAATGAAAACGACCCTTGATGAACTGCTGGCCTTTGTTAGCGTGGTGGACGGCGGCTCGATCAGTGCCGCTGCCGAACAACTGACGCAGACGGCTTCCGGTGTCAGCCGTGCGCTGAGTCGGCTGGAAGAAAAGCTCGATGTCACCCTTTTGCGCCGCACCACCCGGCGTCTGGAGCTGACCGAGGAGGGCCAGGCCTTCTTGGTACAGGCGCGCAAAATACTTGATGCCGTGGAAAGCGCCGAAGAGCAGATGATGAAGCGGCGGCAGAAGCCAGCAGGGCGCTTGCGGGTGAATGCCGCCGCGCCTTTCATGCTGCATGCAGTGGTACCGCTGGTGGCGGGTTTTCGGGCGCAATACCCGGAGATTCAGCTGGAGCTGCACAGCAGCGACCAGATCATCGATCTGCTGGAGCAGCGCACCGACGTGGCAATACGTATCGGTCCATTACGCGACTCCACCCTGCATGCGCGCCCACTGGGCAGTAATCGCCTGCGTATTCTTGCCAGCCCGGCTTACCTCAAGGCACAGGGCATGCCGAAACGTGTTGAAGATCTGAGCGGGCATAGCTTGCTCGGCTTTACCCAGCCCGACAGCCTTAACCAATGGCCGCTGCGCCATGCGCTGGGCGATGCCTACAGCATTACTCCGAGTCTGAGCGCGTCCAGCGGCGAGACGTTACGTCAGCTGGCCTTGAGCGGCGCTGGAATCGTCTGCCTGGCAGACTTTATGACCGGCGCTGACCGGGCCAACGGTGCGTTGGTGCAGTTGATGGCCCGCGACACCGTCGAGGTGCGTCAACCGATTCATGCGGTGTATTACCGCAACACCGCGCTGACCTCGCGCATCACCTGCTTTCTCGATTACCTGAGCAGTCAGCTGGCTGAGTGTCCGCTGCCTCACCCGCGTCAGCTGTGAGTGGGGGTTAACTTCAGTACTTTTTGCACGCCTGTCGATTGGCCATTTCGCCGTTCGACCAGCGTACAGAACCTAGCCTTGGGTTTGCGGTCTGCCATTACATACCCGGAAAAAGCCCCAGTGGCAGGCTATCAATCAAGTACGCGAGTTCTAAGGAGAGTGCAGATGAAGATCCATACCTACTTGACCTTCGATGGCCAGTGCGAAGCGGCCTTTAACTATTACGCTGAATGCCTGGGCGGCAGTCTGGAGCTGATGCGCATGGGCGAAAGCCCGGAAGCAGGCAATGTGCCGGAGCAGTTTCATGACCGTGTGATGCACGTGTGCCTGACCGTGGGCGATCAGCTGCTGATGGCGTCCGACACCTTCCCCGGTATGCCGTACGAGGGCATCAAAGGCGCTTCCGTCTCCCTGCAGGTGGAAAATGTGCCAGAGGCCGAGCGCCTGTATAAAGCGCTGTCAGCGGGCGGTTCGGTGCAGATGGAGTTGCAGGCGACCTTCTGGGCCACGCGCTTTGCCATGTTCACCGACCGCTTTGGCGTCGGCTGGATGATTAACTGCGATATTGATGCGCAGATGGGCTAGGTATGCAGGCTTGGCTCGGCGCCGCTGATCTATGCAGCTGCGCTGTTGCCGCCTAGCCGACCAGCCCGAGGGCACGGTCCAGTTGCTCCTGCGGGTCGCTGACGGCGGCGAGGAATTCATCACCCCAGCGGCGGATATCGTTGTAGTTGACGATATCGAACAGCTCACGCAGGCGTGCCTGGGCCTCGGCCTTAGGCATGTTCAGCGCCACATAACAGGTTTGCGTCATATCCACCGGGTCATGCGGGTTGGTCAGTAGCGCGCCTTTGAGCTCGGCGGCAGCGCCGGCAAACTCCGAAAGTACCAGCACGCCACGGCCATCCAGCAGGCCTTGAGCGGCGACAAATTCCTTGGCCACCAGGTTGAGGCCGTCGCGCAGTGGGGTAATCCACATCACGTCGGCCATGGCGTACCAGGCGCTGACTTCCTCGAACGGCAGGCTGCGGAAGAAGAACTGCAGCGGCGTCCAGCCGATGCGGGCGAAGCGGCCGTTGATGCGGCCCACGGCCTGCTCGATCTGCCCTTGCAGCTCGTCATAAATGGTCATTTCCTTGGCCGCCGGCACGCACACGGTTACCAGGGTGACCTTGCCGAGCAGCTCGGGGTTTTCTTCCAACAGGCGCTCATAAGCGTTGAGCTTTTCCAGAATGCCTTTGGTGTAGTCGAGGCGTTCTACCGAGAGAATCAGTTTGACCCCGGCAAGTTCGCTGCGCAGACGTTCCATCATTTCCCTGATCTTCGGTGCGGCCAGGGCGCTGCGTACCCGCTCGATATCCAGGCCCACCGGGTGGGCGCCAAGTTTGACCACGCGGTTACCAGTGTCCACGGCGGTGGTCATGCGCTCCAGGCCCACGGCGCAGCCATAGGTAATAAAGCGTGGCGCGCAGTTCTGCCGGCTGACGGTTTGCAGCGGCATCACGCCGCGCGCGGCATCGACGAAGTTTTCCACCTGGCGCGGGATATGAAAGCCGATGTAGTCGCACTGCAGCAGGCTGCCGATGATCTGCCGGCGCCAAGGCAGTACGTTAAACACATCCGCCGATGGGAAGTAGGTGTGGTGGAAGAAGGCGATGCGCAGGTCCGGGCGCAGCTCGCGCAGGTAGCCGGGCACCATCCACAGGTTGTAATCGTGCAGCCAGACGGTGGCGCCTTCGGCTGCTTCCAGGGCGGTGCGCTCGGCAAAAGCGCGGTTGACCTTGAGGAACACCTGCCAGTCGTCCTCACGGAACTGCGCGCGCTCCCAGAAGGTGTGCAGGGTCGGCCAGAAGGCTTCCTTTGAGAAGCGCTTGTAGAAGATGTCGACCTCTTCCTTGCTCAGCGCCACCCGCGCGGCGGTCAGCTTTGGGTAACGCTCGGCATCCACGGTGGTGTGGCTGTCGAAGGTTTCGCCGCTGTTTTCGTCATGCTCAGCCCAGGCTACCCAGGAGCCGGCGCGACCATCGCCGAAGAAGCTCAGCAGGGTCGGAATAATGCCGTTGGGGGAAGTCGGGCGGCGGCGTTGCAACTTACCATCGGCACCGCGGAATTCTTCGTAAGGCAGACGGTGGTAGACCATCACCAGATCGGCTTTGCCGGGTTCGGCAACTTGCTTGCCTTCGGCGGCGATGCCCTGTTTGCCGAGAAAGCCAAAGTGCACAAAGGCTTCAAGAATACCGCCGCAACCGGCGCGCTCGGCGTGGAACACCCGCGAATATTGCCGCGTGGCCTGCAGCAGGCCCGGCTCGGATGCGCCGACGCACACGCCTTTGAACTGGCCGCTCAGCATGGAAAGGTCGTTGAGTGTGTCGCCGGCAGTCAACACTTGGTCGTTGTCCAGTTCCAGCCAGTCGATCAGCGCCTGCAGGCTGCTGCCCTTGTTCACGCCCTTAGGCAGAAAGTCCAGGTAACGTTCGGCTGAGTAGAGCAGGTCGCAGCCCAAGCTTTCTGCAACTTCCAACAGTTCCGGGTTGGCCGCCTGCTCAGGGTTGCAGAAGTAGGAGCAGCGGCGCACCTGCGGTACGTCCTGGCGCTCCAGGGCAAAGCGCTCAATGGCGCTGGCCACCTGACTGTCGCCGGGCCAGAGGGCGTCCACCGCGCTTTGCAGCGGCTGAATCGGCTGCAGGCTGTCGCCATGTACCAGGCTGGCGCCGACGTCGGAGATAATGAAATCCGGTTGCGGCAGGGTCGGGTCTGCCAGCAGTGGCAGCACCGACTCCAGGCTGCGGCCGGTGACGTAGGCCAGGCGGATTTCCGGGTGGGCGGCGATGGTTTGGTAAAGGCTTAAGCGATCCTTGGGATCGCCGCCGAGAAAGGTTCCATCGAGATCGGTGGCAAGTAACATGCGCTGTCTTCCTGTCCAGTTAAGTGGGTGCAGTGACGCGCCGACAAAAGCCGACGAGCTATGGACGATTGCGCCACGGGGCGTTCGTCTCTTGGTTTACCCAGGCGTCTGCGGCGCCGGGTTGGGCGGGTCCTCATGTGAGTCAGTTGGGTCTGGGTCGTCTGTGGGCGGTGCATCGGGCATCAGCTCAAGTACCGTGTGGCTGGTGCGCAGCATGGGCATAAAGTGCCCGGCCGGTGCGCTGACCAGGTCGCTGACATGACGTAGGCGGTACAGCGTGTAAGCCGCGAGCAGGCCGAGCGTGGCGGCGAAATACAGCGGCAGCGCCTGGGCGCCGAGGTGATGCATCAGCAGGCCGGCGAGCAGCGGGCCGCACACCGAACCGATGCCGTTGACCATCAGCAGGCTGCTGGAACCGGCGAGGATTTCATCGCTGTGCAATTGGTCGATCAGCTGCGCCACTGCAATCGGGTAGATAGCAAAGGCCAAACCGCCCCAGATAAATATCAGCCCGAGCAGCAGGCGACCGGCCGGCAACAGGCTCATCAGCACGGCAACCACTACGGCCAGCGCGACCACCCAGAACAGCACCAGGCGGCGGTCGTGTTTATCCGAGTAAATGCCAATCGGCCATTGCAGCAGGGCGCCGCCAAGGATCGTGCTGCTCATCAGCAAACCCACGCCGGTGGCATCGAAGCCGTTCAGGCTGGCGTATACCGGCGCCATGCCCCAGAACGCGCCGAGGGCCAGGCCGGATAAGCCAGCGGCGGCCAGCGCCAATGGGGCGATACCGGCGATCTGCTGCAGGTTGGTGTGCAGGGTGTCCGGCACGCTGGGTTGGATCTGCCGAGTCAGGGTGATGGGCATCAAGGCCGCGCTGATCAGCATGGCGGCAAGCGCGAACAGCACGAAGTCGCTGGGCGAAGCCAGGTTGAGCAGCTGCTGCGCGGCGGCCAGCGCGCCGAGGTTGACCGCCATATACACGGCAAACACCTGGCCGCGTTTGTCGTTGGGCACCTGGGCGTTAAGCCAGCTCTCGATCACCATATACAGACTGACCAGCGCCAGGCCGTAGAGCACGCGCAGGCCCAGCCAGACCCACGGGTCGACGATCAGTACATGCAGCAGGGCGGTGATGGCGGCGAGGGCGGCGCAAAAGGCAAACGCACGGATATGCCCAACGCGGCGGACCAGCGGAATCGCCAGCCAGGTGCCAAGGAGAAAACCGACAAAGTACCCGGACATAATCAGGCCGAGCATCGAGGTGGAGTAGCCTTCGGCGACGCCACGCAAGGTCAGTAGGGTGTTGAGCAGGCCATTGCCGAGGAGGAGTAAAGCAACCCCACCGAGCAACGAGCTGATAGGGGCAATCAGGGACCACATGGCGAACTACCCTAGGGAACTATGCCGCTGAGTGCAAGCATGAAGGGTGCCAATGCTTAGTCAGGTAACGAATTAAGTTGTTGTTTTTAAACAGTTAATTTTATAGATAAACGGTATTTTGATTTTTCCAGGCATTGCCTGTGCGTGCGCCGAGGGCGCTGAAACGCCGTGCAGCACCAATACTGCTCGCGCTCCGCCCTAGGCTTCCCTTCGCGCTTACAGGGCTTCCCGCGAACCGGTAGAAGGTTGCTGGGTGTTGTTTTCCGCACTCTTGCTGCCCGGTATGCCAAGCAGGGCAATCGGCTCCAGGGCTGAACTGTTCTGGTTGATGCGTTCGAGCAGCTGGTTGATGGCTTGGCGATCGCGGCTGTTACTCAGGTGCTGATCGGCAGTTTCCTGCACGCTACGCACATGCCGCAGCAGATCGGTTTTCTGCGCTGCGCGCAGCGGCTGGTAGAGCAGGTTCTTGAAGGCCTGCAGCAACCCGATCAGCACACTCACATCGGCGCAGCCGTAGTGGCGAATGGGGCCGAATACCCGTTGCAGCAACTCATCCAGCGAGAGTTCGTAATGCAGCAGGCGTGGTGGGCCATCGTCCGCCAGGGTGACATCGAGGTCCGGCAACGCCAGGCGCTTGCTGAATAGCACGCTGAGCAGGTCGATGGCGGTAATCGCCGTGCCGGGATCGTTGATGCCGGGGCTGAGCGCCTTGACGGCGATTTCCGACATCTGCGTGCAGCCAAACAGGTAGTGGGAGTGCGCGTATTCCTCGAGAAAGAAATCGAAGCAGTCGAGTAGCGCGTCAGTGATTGCCGAATCGACCTGGCGGTCTAGCTTGAACAGCGGCCGGCCACTCATCACGAAGAAGCCGCGGTGGATCATCACGGTCATGCGCAGGTCGTGCTCACACAAGATGGTGTTGATCGTGTTGACATTGAGCTCTTTGAAATAACCGCTGCGTTGCGCGCAGACCTCCTGCCAGTTTTGCTCCTCTGGCCAACTGGGCAGGTTGTCGATAGCGGCCAGCTTGGCTTCGCGCGCGGCGAGTTTCGCCAGGGTGGTGTGGTACAGGTTGTTGAGGATGTACTCCACCTGAATCGAGCGGGAAATCGAGTGGATAAAGTGCACAAACAGGCCAAGGCAGGCGATGCCCATCGCCAATGCCATCAATACGCCGAGGCTGGGTACCTGGGTGGAGTTGTCCAGTTCAATCGTGGTGATCAGCAGCAGTGAGAAGAGGATGGTGCCGAGGTAGAAACCGAGGGTCTTCTGATGGCTCTTGTCGCTGATCAGGCCAGGCACTACGCGCGGTGACAGCGCGGCGGCGGCATTGTTGAGCACCACCATGACCATGGAGAAGCTGAACACCATCAGCGAGAGGATGCCGCCGACCAACGTGCCGAGAATCAAGCGGGCATTGTCGGCATTGCGCACCAGGCCGACATCAATCTCGCCTTTGAGCGACATCATCCAGGGCTGATATTCGATGCTCATGCTCAGCAGGCACAAAACGAAGAAGCCCAATGCGATGAGCGTTGGGTAGAGGGCCAGGCTGTGCAAGATGCGCTGGTACAGGCGGAAGGCGAAATTCAACAAGCGGGGCACGGGCGTCTCGGTGCGATGGGCGTGCGGCGACTATAGCAAGCTTATCGGCACATGCTGCTACCAGAGCCCCAGCGCTGTGCGGGGCTCAGGTGCGCGTCAGTCGCAGCAGACGCGCGAAATAGCGTTGGCCAGCTGATCCAGGCGCTCGGCGTCGAGCCCGGCCATATTCGCACGGCCTGAACCGACCATATACACGCTGAACTCATCGCGCAGGCGTTGCACCTGGGTTGGACTCAGGCCGGTGTAGGAGAACATCCCGCGCTGCACCGTGATATGCGCAAAACGCTCACTCAGGTCATACGGCTGCAGGGCTTCGACCAGGCCGGCGCGCAGGCTGGCGACGCGCTGGCGCATGGCGTCCAGCTCGCTGACCCAGAGACTGTGCAGTTCACCGTCAGCCAGAATACTGGCGACCACTGCCGCGCCATGAGCGGGCGGGGTGGACCAGAGGTTGCGCGCGATAAACGCCAGCTGGCTGCGTACATCCAGCAGTTTTTCTGCGTTCTCCGCGCAGACGATCAGCGCGCCGGTGCGTTCGCGGTACAGGCCGAAATTTTTCGAGCAGGAACTGGTGATCAGTAACTCCGACAACTCGGCGGCAAACAGGCGCACGGCAAAGGCATCTTGCTCCAGGCCATCACCAAACCCCTGGTAGGCAAAGTCGATCAGCGGCAGCAGCTCACGGGCTTTGACCACCTCCAGCACGCGCTTCCAGTCGCGTGGGGTGAGGTCGAAGCCGGTGGGGTTGTGGCAGCAGGCGTGCAACAGCACCACATCGCCTTTGGGCACGTGGGCGAGGGCGGCGATCATCGCCTCGACATTCAGCCGGTTGTCCGCGCCGACATAGGGGTAATGCCCAACGCGCAGGCCGGCGGCAGCAAAGATGCTCTCGTGGATTGGCCAGGTCGGGTCACTCAGCCAGATGCCACGGCCCGGCAGGCAGTTAGCGATAAAGTCCGCACACAGGCGCAGCGCCCCGGTGCCGCCTGGGGTCTGGGTGGTGCCTGCACGTTCGGCCAGCAACGGGCTATCGGCGCCCAGTACCAGCTGACTGAGCAGGCTGCCAAACAGCGGGTCGCCATGGCCGCCGATATAGCTTTTGCTGGTTTCGCTTTCCACCAGCCGCTGTTCGGCGAGCTTTACCGCGCGGGGAATCGGCGTCAGGCCCTGAGCGTCCCTGTACACGCCCACGCCGAGGTCGAGCTTGGCCGGGTTGCGGTCAGCGCGGTAGGCGTCCATCAGGCCGAGAATTGGGTCGCCAGGCACTCGCACAATGCTGTGGAAATAGCTCACTTGCGGCCCTCGGCGCTGGCGGCAAGAACATCGGTGCGTGCGGCCATGATGAAGTCGTTCCGGTGCAGGCCGCGCATCTCATGGCTCCACCAGGTCACGGTGACTCTTCCCCATTCGGTGAGCAGCGCTGGGTGGTGGCCGACCTCTTCGGCGATTGCGCCGACGGCGTTGGTAAAGGCCAGGGCATGACGGAAGTTCTTGAACGTGTAAACCCGCTCCAACTCCATGTGGTCGTCACGTACTTCGATGTTCCAGTCCGGAATCTCGCGGATCAGTTCGGCCAGTTCGTCATCGCTGATTTTTGGCGCATCGGCGCGGCAGGCTTCGCATTGGGCTTGGGCAAGGGACATGGGTATTCTCCAAGGGTCAAAAGTGAGCCGTAGGATGGGTGTGGGGCCATCCTACAAAGGTTATGCCGCTTTCGGCGGAAACTTCGGTGCATGTAAGCCCAGGCGCATGGCTTGCTGCACCATGGCCATGATGTCTTCATGGGCCAGTTCGAACAGGCGCTTAAGCTCGGGCAGAACAAAATACAGCGGCTGCAGGATGTCGATTCGGTAGGGCGTGCGCATCGCCTCAATCGGGTCGAAAGCCAAACGTTGCGGTGCATCGGACAGGCAGTAGAGGGTTTCTTTCGGAGAGGAAAGAATACCGCCGCCGTAGATGCGCTGGCCCTGGCTGGTATCAACCAGGCCGAACTCGATGGTCAGCCAATAAAGCCGCGCCAGGTACACGCGCTCTTCCTTGCTGGCGGCCAGGCCGAGCTTGCCGTAGGTGTGGGTGAATTCGGCGAACCAGGGGTTGGTCAGCAGCGGGCAGTGGCCAAAAATCTCGTGGAAGATGTCCGGCTCCTGCAGGTAGTCCAGCTCTTCAGGCGTGCGGATAAACGTCGCTACCGGAAATTGCTTGCTGGCCAGCAGCTCGAAGAAGGTCTGAAAAGGAATCAGTGCCGGCACCCGTGTCACGCGCCAACCGGTGCTGGTTTGCAGCACTTGGTTGATCTCGCCGAGCTGCGGAATACGCTCATGTGGCAGGCCGAGCTGCTCGATGCCATCCAAGTACTCTTGGCAGGCACGCCCTTCAATTACCTTGAGCTGACGGGTGATCAGAGTGTTCCACACCTGATGCTCGGCCTCCGGGTAATGGATAAAGCCGCTGTCATCCGGTTCACGCGCCAGGTATTGCGTGCTCTTCATCACTGCCTCCTGCTGGGGCTTTGTTGTTGTATTGGACTCAGGAATACGCCAGCTCGTGCGGTAATGCAGCCCTGGGTTGGGTCTGTTAAGGGAGAAAAGGGCAGTTATTGCGTAAAGAATTGGTTACGTTAGCGTCGGTGCAGCGAACTATCGTCTTGCTGATGCGCTAATCTGTCACATATTCTTGACGGATAATCCGCCGGCAACGTCGATTGTTCGTCGTTTACGGTCATAACAAGACCCATAAGAGCCCTGCCATGCGTATCAAAGTCCACTGCCAGAACCGAATTGGCATCCTGCGCGACATCCTCAACCTGCTGGTCGAATACGGCATCAACGTCGCCCGCGGTGAAGTTGGTGGCGAGCAGGGCAACGCCATCTACTTGCACTGCCCGAACCTGATCAACCTGCAGTTCCAATCGCTGCGACCTAAGTTCGAGGCGATTTCCGGGGTGTTCGGCGTTAAGCGTGTGGGTCTGATGCCCAGCGAACGTCGTCATCTGGAGTTGAATGCCTTGCTCGGTGCGCTGGATTTTCCGGTGTTGTCGATTGATATGGGTGGCTCTATCGTCGCCGCCAACCGCAGCGCCGCGCAGCTCTTGGGCGTGCGGGTGGACGAGGTGCCGGGCATTCCGCTGTCGCGTTATGCCGAGGACTTCGACCTGCCCGAGCTGGTGCACGCCAACAAGTCGCGGATCAATGGGCTGCGGGTGAAAGTTAAGGGCGATGTGTTTCTCGCCGATATCGCACCGCTGCAAACCGAGCATGAAGAGAGCGATGCCATGGCCGGCGCGGTGTTGACCCTGCACCGCGCGGATCGAGTAGGCGAGCGCATCTACAACGTGCGCAAGCAGGAACTGCGTGGCTTCGATTCGATCTTTCAGAGTTCCAAGGTAATGGCCGCTGTAGTGCGCGAAGCGCGGCGGATGGCACCGCTAGATGCGCCGTTGCTGATCGAGGGCGAAACCGGTACCGGTAAGGAGTTGCTGGCCCGCGCCTGCCACCTGGCCAGCCCGCGTGGGCAGTCGCCGTTTATGGCGCTGAACTGCGCCGGTCTGCCGGAATCCATGGCAGAAACCGAGCTGTTCGGCTACGGCCCTGGTGCCTTTGAAGGTGCTCGGCCTGAAGGCAAGCTCGGCCTGCTGGAGCTGACTGCAGGCGGCACGCTGTTTCTCGATGGCGTCGGCGAGATGAGCCCGCGGCTGCAGGCCAAGCTGCTGCGCTTTCTGCAGGACGGCTGCTTTCGCCGGGTCGGCAGTGACGAGGAGGTGTATCTGGATGTGCGGGTGATCTGCGCCACCCAGGTCGATTTGTCCGAGCTGTGCGCCAAGGGCGAGTTTCGTCAGGATCTGTATCACCGCCTCAACGTACTAAGCCTGCATATCCCGCCGCTACGCGAATGCCTGGATGGCCTGCCGCCGCTGGTGGAGCACTTTCTTGACCAGGCCAGCCGGCAGATCGGTTGCCCGCTGCCCAAACTCGCACCGCAAGTGCTGGACAAACTCAGCCATTACCATTGGCCGGGCAACGTGCGCCAACTGGAGAACGTGCTGTTCCAGGCTGTTTCACTGTGCGACGGCGGCGTGGTCAAGGGCGAGCATATCCGCCTGCCGGACTACGGCGCGCCGCAGCCGCTGGGCGAGTTCTCGGTGGAAGGCGGCCTGGACGAGATTCTCGGGCGCTTCGAGAAAGCCGTGCTGGAGCGTCTGTTCCATGACCATCCCAGCAGCCGTCAGTTAGGTAAGCGTCTTGGTGTGTCACACACCACGATTGCCAACAAGCTGCGTCAGCATGGGTTGGGGAAGGAGTAGGGAGCCTTTAGCCGTAAGGGCTATTCGCAGTTACGAACCTTCTACTGGGTCAGCCCATCGCCGAAACTTTAGCGCTAGAGTGTGCTGATCAGCCTATGACCTGATGGACCCGCCGCAAGGATTGCCATGCCCAACATAAACCGCAGTGATGCCCAGCAACGTGCCGATGACATTGGCGTTTTCAACCGTGAATTGGCGCGCCTTGAGGCAGAGCAGGTGTTGAACCTAAGCGATAGCCAGCGTGCCAATTTGCACGGCTATCAGCAGCAATTACTCAACAGCTACCTAGCGGCCTTCGATATCGATCACGATATTCAGGCTCGGCAGCTGTCGCTGGGCATGCGCATTGCCTCGTTTCTCGGCGCGCTGGCGTTGGCGGCCAGTGTGTTTTTCCTGTTCTACCAGTTCTGGGGGCTGTTCGGGACTCAGAGCCAAGTGGCGATTCTGCTGACCGCGAGCATCGCTTCGTTTGGTCTGACACTGTGGGTGCAACGCCTCGATAGCTCGGGCTATTTCAGCAAGCTTGCGGCGTTGGTAGCCTTTACCTGCTTTGTGCTGAACATCGTCATGCTTGGGCAGATCTTCAATATCACTCCCTCGAACAACGCCTTGTTGCCTTGGGCGCTCTACGCGTTGCTGCTGGCTTATGCCTGTGGTGCGCGTCTGCTGTTGGCGGCCGGGCTGAGCTGTCTGCTGGCCTTTGTCGCGGCGCGGATTGGCAGTTGGGACGGCATCTACTGGCTGGGTTTTGCCCAGCGGCCGGAGAATTTCATCCTGCCGGCGCTGCTGGTCTTTGCGGTGCCGCTGCTGATTGATCAGCGCCGTTTTGATGGCTTTGCCGCTATCTATCGGGTATTTGGCCTGCTTGGGGTGTTTGTGCCGGTACTGGTGCTGGCGCATTGGGGGGCTGGCAGTTACTTCGACTATTCGCCCGAGTACATCGAGAATGCCTACCATATCGGCGGCTTTATCCTCGCAGCGTTGGTGATCTGGCTAGGCGTGCGCCGTGGCTGGGCGGATGTGGTGAACACCGGGCTGAGTTTCTTTGTGATTTTTCTCTACACCAAGCTGTTCGACTGGTGGTGGGAGAGCATGCCCAAATATCTGTTCTTCCTGGTGCTGGGTTTGAGTGCGGTGCTGATTTTGCTGGTTCTGCGGCGCTTGCGTAGCCGCCACGGTTTGCTGGGAGGTGGGCAATGAGCGGTGTGCGTGCGCGTTATCTGATTGCCGGGCTGCTGCTGATCGGGCTGGTTAACGCCATTGTCCTGGCGGGCGTGGCCTGGAATCGCCAGGAGCCTGAGGACAGCCGCCTACAACTGTCCGAGCGCGAGCTGGGCGCGACCTACGCCTATTGGCGCAAGGACAACAGCAGCTTGGCGCTGCGCCTTGATTACCGCTGGCCGAGCCAGGCGGATGATGACCACTACTACCCGTCGATCAGCGCCGAAAAGATGGCCGAGCTAGGCTTCAATGTACCCACTGAGCTTAACGAGCAGACCGTGCGGCGTTACCGTCGTCAGCTGGACCGCGATGCGTTGCTGGTGTTGGAACTCGATGGTCCGGCTTATCAGCGTGAAGTGGCGCTGCAGGTTGCCGCCCATGCCGAAGCCTTGCGCTTGCAGAAGTCTGTGCCGGACAGCAAAGAGCTGCGCGAGGCAGCTCAGCATGCTGCTAATGCGCTGGATTATGAGCGGCGGCGCGCCACTCGCTTGCTGGTGGTCGATGTTGGAATGGATCAGCAGGCATTGCGCGAGCGTTACCCTGATCGTGCGCGCTACGCCATTGTGCGCAGCATCATCGAGGTGCAGGCCAGCAGCGTAGCGACTGACTGGGATGGAGAGGGCGATGATCCGCGCCCGGATAACCAGCGCTGGACCTGGCAGCTCGGCGGTTCGGCCGAAACCCCAGGGGTGCAGAGCCTCAATCTGCCGCAGCGCTGGCATGCAACGTTCGACAGCCTGCCCCAGCAAGCTGAGCAGCAAGGCGTCGACTACTCGGGTTATCAGAAGCTGTTTAGCGCCGAAGTCGCCTTCGGTCGTCGGCTGGAGCCCTGGTTTGTTGCGTTGAGTGCCAGGCAGGCGAGTACGCCGCAGCCTACGACCAAGGTGCAATAGTGCAGCGCAGCGTGCTGGGCGAAAGTGGCGGCGTTCCAATCCTGCGTGGTTTGGATGCAAGCGTTTCTCCATTCCTCTCCCTGGAATGATTTGGGTAGGCGGTCAGATGACCGCCTTTTTTATGTTCAGCACATCCATGTGCTTCTCCCTCGACGGGGCTTGCGCGCAAAAACGCTCCTGGCGTTTTTGTGGCGTGCCATCCCTGGCCGTCACCCTGCTGGCCGTCGCTAGGCGACGTTAAAAATTGCTCCCGGTAATTTTTTTGCCTGAAAAAAGCGTCTGCAACCATGGTCGTAGAGCGTTAAGACCATGGTCGAATGGCTCAAAGGTGGGGTCCTGGCTACAAAATGGCCCATAGAACAACAACTACCCACCGAGGTGTTTCTGATGAGTGCTGCGTCCTTGTATCCCGTGCGCCCTGAGGTGGCGGCCCAGTCGCTGACTGATGAGGCCACCTATAAAGCCATGTACCAGCAGTCGGTGATCAATCCTGACGGTTTCTGGCGTGAACAGGCTCAGCGCCTGGACTGGATCAAGCCGTTCACCAAGGTCAAACAGACCTCTTTCGACGATCACCACGTCGATATCAAGTGGTTCGCCGATGGCACCCTCAACGTGTCCTACAACTGCCTGGACCGTCACCTGGAAGAACGTGGCGATCAGGTGGCGATCATCTGGGAAGGCGATGACCCGTCCGAGCACGAGGAAATCACCTACCGCCAGCTGCACGAACAGGTTTGCAAGTTCGCCAACGCCCTGCGCGGCCAGGACGTGCACCGCGGTGACGTAGTGACTATTTATATGCCGATGATTCCGCAGGCGGTTGTGGCGATGCTGGCCTGTACCCGTATCGGTGCGATCCACTCGGTGGTGTTCGGCGGTTTCTCCCCGGAAGCACTGGCCGGCCGCATCATCGACTGCCAATCCAAGGTGGTAATCACCGCCGATGAAGGCCTGCGCGGCGGTAAGAAAACCCCGCTGAAAGCCAACGTCGACGACGCGCTGACCAACCCGGAAACCAGCAGTGTGCAGAAGGTCATCGTGTGCAAGCGCACCGGCAGCCCGATCAAGTGGAACCAGCACCGTGACATCTGGTACGAAGACCTGATGGCCGTGGCGTCCAGCCATTGTGCGCCGAAGGAAATGGGCGCCGAGGAAGCGCTGTTTATCCTCTACACCTCCGGCTCCACTGGTAAGCCGAAAGGCGTGCAGCACACCACCGGCGGCTACCTAGTGTATGCCGCGCTGACCCATGAGCGGGTGTTCGACTACAAACCAGGCGACGTCTACTGGTGTACCGCCGACGTGGGTTGGGTCACCGGCCACAGCTATATCGTCTACGGCCCGCTGGCCAATGGCGCGACCACGCTGCTGTTCGAAGGCATCCCGAATTATCCGGACATTACCCGGGTGTCGAAGATCATCGACAAGCACAAGGTCAATATCCTCTACACCGCACCGACAGCGATCCGCGCGATGATGGCCCAGGGTGATGCGGCGGTTGCCGGTGCTGATGGCTCCAGCCTGCGCCTGCTTGGCTCGGTCGGCGAGCCGATCAACCCGGAAGCCTGGAACTGGTATTACAAGACTGTCGGCAAAGAGCGTTGCCCGATTGTCGATACCTGGTGGCAGACCGAAACCGGCGGCATCCTGATCAGCCCGTTGCCGGGTGCTACTGCACTCAAGCCGGGTTCGGCGACCCGTCCGTTCTTCGGCGTGCAGCCAGCGCTGGTGGATAACCTCGGCAATCTGATCGAGGGCGCTGCCGAAGGCAATCTGGTGATCATTGATTCCTGGCCGGGCCAGGCGCGTACGCTGTATGGCGACCACGACCGTTTCGTCGACACCTACTTCAAAACCTTCAAGGGCATGTACTTCACTGGTGACGGTGCGCGTCGTGACGAAGATGGTTACTACTGGATTACCGGTCGCGTCGACGACGTGTTGAACGTGTCCGGCCACCGTATGGGCACCGCCGAAATCGAAAGCGCCATGGTGGCTCACCCGAAAGTCGCCGAGGCCGCCGTGGTTGGCGTGCCGCATGACATCAAAGGGCAGGGCATCTATGTCTACGTCACCTTGAATGGCGGCGAGCAGCCATCCGAGCAATTGCGCCAAGAGTTGAAAAACTGGGTGCGCAAGGAGATCGGCCCGATTGCCTCGCCGGACGTGATTCAGTGGGCCCCAGGCCTGCCGAAAACCCGCTCGGGCAAGATCATGCGCCGTATCCTGCGCAAGATCGCAACCGCCGAATACGATGCACTCGGCGATATCTCCACGCTGGCCGATCCTGGCGTGGTGCAGCACCTTATCGACACTCACCGCGAGATGCAGGCTGCCTGACTTCGGTTGAAGCGCCTGTAAACAACGCCCTGTTTCGGCCACAAGCCGGGCAGGGCGTTGTGCTTTGTGCGGCATTATCGATTTTCATCTGGGTATTTCGTTGTCACTCGGGCGTAACAACGCGCACTTTTATGGGGTGTGCGGGAACGTTTTGCGCCAAGATGGCGCGTCGTTCGCTGCGGCTGTAGAAATAAAAACTGCCACCAGGCCAGGTAAATAAAGGCCTTGTTAAAACTGGGCGCGTTAATTGCTTTAACCAATGGTTAACTGCCTTTTCTGTCTCTGCATAAATTTCAGAGCCTGTCAATATCCTCGCTATACCCGTCCTGGCCTTTTGTAATTACTTGTCGCATTGAAGAAATATCGACTTCCGAGCTGTCGCTAGAATGCCGCTCACCCGGCTGGGGCCGTCCGGCGCCTGCGTAGCGCGCAGCTTGGCGGTGACTCACTACAATTCATGCAAGGCTGGATGCATACCCGAACAATCTCTGCCAACCGATGCCATTCCCATTCGAAGGAGTCACACAATGAAGAAGATTGCACTTCTCGGCGCACTGGCGCTGTCCATGCTGTCGCCGTTGACCATGGCTGAAGACGCCAAGCCTCTGCGTATCGGTATCGAAGCGGCTTACCCGCCGTTCGCCTTCAAAACGGCTGATGGTGCCATCAGCGGTTTCGACTACGACATCGGCATCGCCCTGTGCGAAGAGATGAAAGTGGAATGCAAATGGATCGAGCAGGAGTTCGACGGCCTGATCCCAGCCCTGAAAGTACGCAAGTTTGACGCCGTACTTTCCTCGATGAGCATCACCGAAGATCGCCTGAAATCGGTTGATTTCAGCGGCAAGTACTACCAGACCCCAGGCAAGTTGGCGATGAAGGCCGGCACCGTGATCAACGACCCGCTGGTGGATCTGAAAGGCAAAAAAGTCGGCGTACAGCGCGCCTCCACCTACGACCGTTACGCCACCGATATCTTCGCACCTGCCGGTGTCGAAATCGTGCGTTACAGCTCGCAGAACGAAGCCTTCCTCGACCTGACTTCCGGTCGTTTGGACGCCACCTTTGCTGACGTCGTCAACATCGACGATGGCTTTATCAAGACTGACGCCGGTAAAGGCTTCGCCCTGGTAGGCCCAGACTTCGCCGACGAGAAATACATCGGCATGGGCGCTGGTATTGCCGTGCGCAAAGGCGACAAGGCCCTGGCTGATAAAATCAGCGCTGCCATCCTGGCGATCCGCGCCAACGGCAAGTACAAGGAAGTGCAGGACAAGTACTTCGACTTCAACGTCTACGGCGACTGATTTTCCTGACCGCGTCGTCTTCACTCAAAGTGGCGCAAGCCCGCAGCCTGTAGGCCTGCGTCACTTTCTTGTTGTGCTTCCTGGCGCCGCCTGGCGCTTGCATGAGGTAACCAGAGCATGCTCAACGGCTACGGCTCGACAATTCTCGACGGTGCATGGCTCACCCTGATTCTGGCGCTGACCTCGATGGCCGTGGCCATTGTCTTGGGGCTGCTGGGCGCGGCGTTTCGCCTGTCGCCGATCAAGTGGCTGGCGCTGCTGGGCGAAACCTACGCCACGGTGATCCGCGGGATTCCCGATCTGGTGCTGATCCTGCTGATCTTCTATGGCGGTCAGGACATGGTTAACCGTTTGGCGCCGATGCTCGGCTACGACGATTACATCGATATCAACCCCTTTATTGCTGGCGTGTTCACCATGGGTTTTATCTTTGGTGCTTACCTGTCGGAGACTTTCCGCGGCGCCTTTATGGCCATCCCCAAAGGGCAGGCTGAAGCAGGCGCGGCGTATGGCATGAATGGCATGCAGGTGTTCTTCCGCATCCTGGTGCCGCAGATGATTCGCTTCGCCATTCCTGGGTTCACCAACAACTGGCTGGTGTTGACCAAGGCTACCGCGCTGATTTCCGTGGTGGGTCTGCAGGACATGATGTTCAAGGCGAAAAGTGCCGCCGATGCGACCCGCGAGCCCTTCACCTTCTACTTGGCTGTAGCGGCCCTGTACCTGGTGCTGACCAGCGTGTCGCTGCTGGCTTTGCGTTACCTGGAAAAACGTTACTCGGTCGGCATTAAAGCCGCTGATCTGTAAGCGGGGAGCGCAGCGATGATTTTTGACTACACCGTAATCTGGGAAAACCTGCCGCTGTACATCAGCGGAGTGGGCGTCACCCTGAAAATTCTGCTGATTTCCCTGGCGTGCGGCTTGGCCTTGGCCATTCCTTTGGGCTTGATGCGCGTCTCCAAGTCGCCTCTGGTCAACTTTCCAGCTTGGCTGTACACCTACGTGATTCGCGGTACACCGATGCTGGTGCAGCTGTTTCTCATCTATTACGGCCTGGCGCAGTTCGAGGCCGTCCGTGAGAGCGTGTTGTGGCCGTACTTTTCCAGCGCCACCTTCTGCGCCTGCCTGGCGTTTGCCATCAACACCAGTGCCTACAGCGCGGAGATTCTCGCTGGCAGCCTGAAAGCCACGCCGCATGGCGAGATTGAAGCCGCCAAGGCCATGGGTATGTCGCGCTTCAAACTGTACCGCCGCATCCTGCTGCCGTCTGCCCTGCGCCGCGCACTGCCGCAGTACAGCAACGAAGTAATCATGATGCTGCACACCACGTCGCTGGCCTCGATCGTCACCCTGATCGACATCACCGGCGCAGCACGTACCGTCAGCTCGCAGTACTACTTGCCGTTCGAGGCGTTTATCACTGCCGGCCTGTTCTACCTGTGCCTGACCTTTATCCTCGTACGCCTGTTCAAGCTGGCCGAACGCCGCTGGCTGGCTTACCTGGCCCCGCGTAAGGCCTGAGGAAGAGAGCATGCAGCGTATCGACCATCCACTGCCCTGGGGCTGCCCCGGCACCGAACGCCACGTTAGCGTATTCCGTTTCGGTCAGGGGCCGTGCAAGGCCTACATTCAGGCCTCGCTGCATGCTGACGAACTGCCTGGGATGCGCGTAGCGGTAGAACTCAAGCGCCGCTTGCGTCAACTGGAAGCCCAGGGGCGGCTGACTGGGGTGATCGAGCTGGTGCCGGTGGCCAACCCGATTGGTTTGGGGCAGATGTTCCAGGCGACCCATCAGGGCCGTTTTGAAATGGGCAGCGGGAAGAACTTCAACCGCGACTTTTTTGCTTTGGCCACTGCCATCGCGCCGGCGCTGGAAGGCTGCCTGGGCAGTGATGGCCCGAGCAATGTGCGGCTGATTCGCGCCGCCATGCAAGCTGCGTTGGAAGCCTTGCCACCCGCCGGATCAGAACTGCAAGGCATGCAGCGATTGTTGCTAAAACATGCCTGCGATGCCGATGTGGTGCTTGATCTGCATTGTGATTTTGATGCCGCAGTGCATCTATACCTGCTGCCACAACAGTGGCCGCAACTGCGCTCGCTGGCTGCACGCCTGCAGGCCGGGGCGGCGCTGACCGTCGAGGATTCCGGCGGCAGTTCATTTGATGAAGCCTGCGCCTTGCCTTGGGTTCACTTAGCCCGTCATTTTCCCCAGGCCTCTGTGCCGCTGGCTTGTCTGGCAGTAACCGTTGAGCTGGGCGGCATGGCCGATACTGGCAAGCCAGAAGCCGAAGCCAGCGCCGAAAGCATTTTGGCATTCCTTGCCGAGCAGGGCCTGATTGCCGGTGACTGGCCGCCCGCACCTGCTGAAAGCTGCGATGCCACGCCATTTGATGGTGCGCAATACGCCTATGCCCCACATGCTGGGGTGGTGAGTTTTCTGCAACCGGTGGGCGCGTGGGTTAAGGCCGGCGACCCATTGTTTGAAGTGATCGATCCGCTGGACGATCGCCACACAACTGTCTGTGCCGTTACAGATGGTGTGCTCTATGCGCGCGAGCGGTTGCGTTTTGCTCAGCCCGGTTTGTGGCTGGCTAAAGTGGCCGGTCGTACCCCTATTCGCCAGGGTCGCTTGCTCAGCGACTGATTCAAGAGAGTGGAAACCATGTACAAACTTGAAGTTCAGGATCTGCACAAGCGCTACGGCAGCCACGAAGTATTGAAGGGCGTGTCACTGGCGGCCAAGGCCGGCGATGTAATCAGCATCATCGGCTCCAGCGGCTCGGGCAAGAGTACCTTCCTGCGTTGCATCAACCTGCTGGAACAGCCCCACGGTGGCAAAATTCTGCTCAACAACGAAGAGCTGAAACTGGTGGCCAACAAGGACGGTGGCCTGAAAGCCGCTGATCCCAAGCAGCTGCAGCGTATGCGTTCGCGCCTGTCCATGGTGTTTCAGCACTTCAACCTGTGGTCGCACATGAGCGCCCTGGAAAACGTGATGGAAGCCCCCGTGCACGTGCTTGGCATGAGCAAGAAGGAAGCCCTGGAAAAGGCCGAGCACTACCTGAACAAAGTTGGCGTGGCTCATCGTAAAGATGCCTATCCGGCGCACATGAGCGGCGGCGAGCAGCAGCGTGTAGCGATTGCCCGCGCCCTGGCCATGGAACCTGAGGTGATGCTGTTTGATGAGCCGACTTCGGCGCTGGACCCGGAACTGGTGGGTGAAGTGCTGAAAGTCATGCAGGACCTGGCCCAGGAAGGTCGCACCATGGTCGTGGTGACCCACGAAATGGGCTTTGCCCGTGAAGTCTCCAACCAGTTGGTGTTCCTCCACAAAGGCGTGGTGGAAGAGCGCGGCTGCCCGAGAGAAGTGTTGGCCAATCCGCAATCCGAGCGCTTGCAGCAGTTCCTCTCTGGCAGTCTCAAATAACCCGCGGCAACATCTGCACGCACCCACGCTATGCCCATAATCGCCAACAGAGCCTAAACTGCCCCCCATGAATGCGCACCGAATTGGCTTCCTGCTTTGGCCCACCACCAAGCCCTTGACCCTGGCTTTGGCGGAAGAAGCGCTGCGCGTTGCCCAGCGCGTTCACCCCGAGGTGGTCTACGAGCTGGTGTTCTTGCAGGCTGAAGCGCCGCTTGAAGGCGCATGGCGGCTACCGGGGGAATCCTGGGTGGGCAAGCTGGAAGGCTGCCAGAAGCTCTTTCTGCTTGCCGACGAACCACCAGGACCGATGCCTGCAGCGCTCTCCGGTGCGCTTAAACAACTGGTGCGCGGCGGTTGCGTGATCGGTGCGATTGCCGCCGGGGTTTATCCGCTGGCGCAGCTGGGCCTGCTCGATGGCTACCGTGCTTCGGTGCACTGGCGCTGGCAGGATGATTTCACTGAACGCTTCCCCAAGGTCATCGCCACCAGCCATCTGTTCGACTGGGACCGTGATCGCTTGACCGCCTGTGGCGGCCTGGCCGTGCTCGATCTGCTGCTGGCCTTGTTGGCCCGTGACCACGGTGCCGAATTGGCCGGTGCGGTATCCGAGGAGTTGGTAGTAGAGCGTATCCGCGAAGGTGGCGAGCGCCAGCGTATTCCGTTGCAGAACCGTCTGGGCTCCAGCCACCCCAAGCTGACTCAGGCCGTGTTGCTGATGGAAGCCAATATTGAAGAGCCGCTGACCACCGACGAAATTGCCCAGCATGTCTGCGTGTCACGGCGTCAGCTTGAGCGCATCTTCAAGCAGTACCTCAACCGCGTCCCCAGCCAGTATTATCTAGAGCTGCGTCTAAACAAGGCGCGCCAGTTGCTGATGCAAACCAGCAAATCGATCATCCAGATCGGCCTGTCCTGCGGCTTTTCTTCCGGCCCGCATTTCTCCAGCGCCTACCGCAACTTCTTCGGCGCCACCCCGCGCGAAGACCGCAACCAGCGCCGCAGCAACAGCCCTTTTGAGCTGACCTCTACGCCAATCGAACGTGGCTGAGTTAACTGAGAACACATAAAAAACCGCAGCTCGCTGCGGTTTTTTATTGGCCGGGTGATTACTCAGGTTTGTCGACCTGCCGCGGAAACAGCGGGTTGCCGCAGCGGGTGCAGAAGGCGGCGCCGTGTTCGTGGGTGTTTTTCGCGCAGCTTGGGCAATCGTGAATCAGTTCGTCGCCGCCGCGCATGGCGTTAGCCAGTTCTGCGGTGAAGATGCCGGTGGGCACGGCGATGATCGAGTAACCGGTGATCATCACCAGGGTCGACAGCGCCTGGCCCAGCGGGGTTTTCGGCACGATATCGCCGAAGCCGACGGTAGTCAGCGTAACCACCGCCCAGTAAATGCCCTTGGGAATGCTGGTAAAGCCGTGCGCGGGCCCTTCGATCACGTACATCAGGGTGCCGAACACCGTAACCATGGTGGCGATGCAGGCGAAGAACACGATGATCTTCTGCTTGCTGCCGCGCAGCGCGGTGAGCAGGAAGTTGGCTTGACGTAGATACGGGCTGAGCTTGAGCACGCGGAACACCCGCAGCATGCGGATCACCCGGATGATCAGCAGATACTGGGCGTCTGCGTAGAACAGAGCGAGAATGCCCGGCAGGATCGCCAGCAGGTCAATCAGGCCGAAGAAGCTGAAGGCGTAGCGCAGTGGTTTCGGTGAGCAGTACAGGCGCACCACGTATTCGATGGCGAACAACGCGGTAAATCCCCACTCAATACCCGCTAGCAGCGGTGCGTACTGGCTGTGCACGCTGTCGATGCTGTCGAGCATCACCACTACCAGACTGGCCATGATGGTCAGCAACAGGTAGCGGTCGAAGCGCTGACCGGCTGGTGTGTCGGTATGGAAGATGATGCTGTACAGCTGCTGACGCAGGTTCTGCGGCGTGTCCATGATGCTCTGGCTGCTCCGTATGCGGTGTTCGCTGATAACGCGAACAGGCAAGCAGCCTAGGGAGTTTTGTCGCGGTGATGCAAGCCTTTACCTTTGCTGGTAGGCAGCGGTGTGCAGTCGGCCGCGGCTTTGCGCAGTAGACGCTGGGTGGCGCTTACCAGCCAGCAGGTGAGAATAAACGGCATGGTCAGGGCTGGCAGGCCCAGTGCACTAAAGCCGGGTTGCAGCACCAGCGCCAGGGCGATACCGAGAGCTGGCAGCCAAGGACGGCGATGCACCTGGCTGAGGGCGATGGCCGCCAGCGCTGCGTTATAGCCATACAGGCCGGTCAGCGCACTGTGCTGCGGCAGGCCTTGATACAGCGCCAGAGCAAGGCCACCAGTGGAGCCGAGCAGCGCCCAGCAGGCGGCGCGTCGATCCGCCAGTAACAGGCCAAGCAGCAGACAGACACCGGCCAATGGTTGATCGAGAAAAATCACCTGACCTAAGCCGCGCGCCATGGCAATCAGGCTGGCCCACCAATCGAGTGGCTGCGCCTGGCTAGGTATGGTCTGTGCCAGCTCAAGCTGCAGCGCAGGAGCCAACCACAACAGCAACCAGCTCAAGCCGACAAAGGGGAAGGTGAACGCAGGCAGCCACTGACGCTCGCGCATGCGCTGCATCCAGGCGGCCAGCAGCAGGCTGGATGCCCCGGCGCTGACGATGATCAGCAGCGGCAACAGTGCTGACCAGGCGAACTGCAGGCTGATCAGCATGCCCAGCAGGACCCCGTTATAGCCATACAAGCCAATTTCAATATCTGCCTTGGCATAACCGCGACGCTGAGCCGTCAGTGTGCTGCTCAGGCAGCCAAGCAGGGCGCCGCCGAGCAGTTGCGGCGCACCGATGGCAATCGCCAACAGCACCAGCAAGCCGCAGGCGGGATTGGTTTGCAGAAATATCTGGCTAAAGCCGTTGAGTAATGCGCGAAAGCCTTGCAGGGCGTGGGTGGGGAGCGGTAATGGCGACATACAGACGAACCTGAATAAACAATCACCGGGGCGGGAATAAAAAGAGGCACCCACCGCGGGAACAGTGAGTGCCTTCAAACTGGCAAAGCCAGCGTGGGAGTTGCGTTCTGCAGCGGGTCTTACAACCTGCCGCAGAACTGGATCAGTGCAGAATTTCGATACGCAGGCTGTTGGTACTGCCCGGTTGGCCGAATGGCTCGCCGGCAGTAATCACCACGGTATCGCCGGTTTTCGCCAGCCCAGCTGAACGGGCGGTTTCCAGAGCGGTGCGGGTGACTTCCTCAACCTTGTGCAGGCGCTCGTTGACCACCGAGTAGACGCCCCAGGCCACGCTCAGGCGCCGCGCGGTATCCAGGCTCGGCGTCAGGCTGAGGATCGGCGCTTTCGGCCGCTCGCGTGAGGCGCGCAGGCTGGAGTTGCCCGACTCGGTGTAGTTGACCAGCACGGCCACCGGCAGGATGGTGCTGATGCGGCGGATCGCGCAGCTGATCGCATCCGAGGCGGTGGCTTCGGCCTGCGGGCGGCTGACATCCAGCTGAGCCTGGAAGTCCGGGCCGTTTTCCACCTGGCGGATGATCTTACTCATCATCTGCACGGCTTCCAGCGGGTAGTCGCCGGAGGCGGTTTCCGCTGACAGCATCACCGCATCGGCACCTTCGGCAACGGCGTTGGCCACGTCGGTGACCTCGGCGCGGGTCGGCGCAGGGGAGAAGCGCATGGACTCGAGCATCTGCGTGGCCACCACCACCGGCTTACCGAGCTGGCGGCAGGTGCGGATGATGTCTCGCTGAATGCGCGGCACGTTCTCGGCTGGCACTTCCACGCCTAGGTCACCACGGGCGACCATGATTGCGTCGCAAAGCTGGGTGATCTCTTCCAGGTGAATCACCGCAGACGGCTTCTCGATCTTGGCCATCAGGAAGGCGCGATCACCGATCAGCTGACGGGCTTCGACAATGTCTTCCGGGCGCTGCACAAACGACAGCGCGACCCAGTCCACACCCAGTTCCAGGCCGAAGCTCAGGTCGCGGCGGTCTTTCTCGGTCAGCGGGCTCAATTGCAGCACGGCTTCCGGCACGTTGACACCCTTGCGGTCGGACAGCTCGCCACCGGCGATCACTTCAGTGATCACTGCATCGCTGTGCTTGGCAGTAACTTGCAGGCGCAGGCGGCCATCGTCGAGCAGCAGGCTCATCCCCGGTTGCAGTGCTTCGATGATTTCCGGGTGTGGCAGGTTGACCCGGTTGACGTCACCCGGCGTGCTGTCCAGATCAAGGCGCAGGGTCTGGCCGCGTTGCAGATTGACCTTGCCCTCGGCGAAACGGCCGACGCGCAGCTTCGGCCCTTGTAAGTCCATGAGGGTGCCAATCGGGGTGTTCAGCTGCTGCTCGACTTCACGCACCCAGTCGAAGCGCTGGGCGTGGTCGGCGTGTTCGCCGTGGCTGAAGTTGAGGCGGAACAGGTTGACCCCGGCCTCCACCAGCTGGCGGATGTCATCGATAGTTTTGATCGCTGGGCCAAGGGTGGCGAGGATTTTTACTTTCTTGTCGGCGTTCATTTGGCAGGGGTCTCTAGGGTCTGTTGACGTTTCGGCGCGAGCCGCGTTGCTGCGCCAAATGACGCCAGGCAAGGCGCGGGACGCAGGCAATGGTTGTTCCCTTGCCAAGTCTCGCAACGCCGCATGGCGTCATTTGCCGCGCAACCCGGAGGGCCGGGCCAGTTTTTGCGCGGTACTGCGTTATTCGTCGTTCATTTGGAATGGCCAAACTTCTCTCCTCATGCCTTGCCCCGCGCAAAAACTGGCTCCGGCGCGGCCGCGAGCGAAACGTCAACAGACCCTAAAATCAGAACGGCGCGAAAATCGTTGACGTTGGTACGCGTCGGCCCGGTGACGATCAGTTGATCGAGGGCGGCGAAGTAGCCGTAGCCGTTGTTGTTATCCAGCTCATCGCTGCTGCTTAGCCCCAGCGCCGCGGCGCGGGCATAGCTGTCGGGGGTCATGATGGCCCCGGCGTTGTCTTCCGAACCGTCAATGCCATCGGTGTCGCCAGCCAGGGCGTAGACGCCAGGCAGGCCCTTGAGGCTGTCAGTCAGGCTCAGGAGAAATTCGGCGTTGCGCCCGCCACGGCCATTGCCGCGCACGGTCACGGTGGTTTCACCGCCGGAGAGAATCACGCAGGGTGCCTTGATCGGCTGGCCATGCAAGCGCACCTGTTTGGCAATGCCGGCATGCACCTTGGCCACTTCCCGCGATTCGCCCTCCAGATCACCGAGGATGAGCACCGGGAGGCCTGCTGCGCGGGCTTTGGCCGCTGCGGCGTCGAGGGATTGCTGCGGGCGGGCGATCAGCTGGAAGTGGCTGCGGGCCAGGCACGGGTCGCCTGGTTTGACGGTTTCCGAGGCCGGGTTCTGCAGCCAGGCGCGTACGTTGGCCGGGATCTCGATGCTGTAGCGGGCGAGGATTGCCAGTGCCTCGGCCGAAGTGGTCGGGTCGGCCACGGTCGGGCCGGAGGCGATCACCGTGGCTTCATCGCCCGGTACATCGGAAATCGCATAGGTGTAGACGCTGGCCGGCCAGCTGGCTTTGGCCAAGCGGCCGCCTTTGATGGCGGAAAGGTGCTTGCGCACGCAGTTCATTTCGCCAATCGAGGCGCCGGATTTCAGCAGCGCCTTGTTGACCGCCTGTTTGTCTTTCAGGCTGATGCCGGCAGCGGGCAGGGCGAGCAGGGAAGAGCCACCACCGGACAGCAGAAAAATTACCTTGTCGGCTTCGCTGAGGTTGCTCACCAGTTCCAGTACGCGGCGCGCTACGCGCTCGCCGGCATCATCTGGAACCGGGTGGGCGGCTTCGACCACTTCGATCTTCCGGCAGTTGGCGCCGTGTTCATAGCGGGTGACCACTAGGCCAGAGACTTCACCTTGCCATTCCTGCTCGATCACTTCGGCCATGGCTGCGGCGGCTTTACCTGCGCCGATCACGATAACGCGGCCGCTGCGGTCTTCCGGCAGGTAATCAGCCAGCACTTGGCGCGGGTGAGCGGCGTCGATGGCGCTGGCGAACAGCTCGCGCAGCAGAGACGTTGGATTGAAAGACGGATCGATGGACATGGTGATCTCTCTTGGTCTGGATCAACTGCTTATGACTGACTTCGATTCTAGTGCGCAGCCTCCGCGATGCAGACGCTGCGCACTAGAATCGACCCACCCGGCAGGCAGGCCGTGACACCGCCTGCCGGACAGATCGAAAGGGTTGTTTCAGCGCGGCTGACCCCGCCCTGAAACCTGTTACTTACTCACCGCGGATGTTGAAGTTGGCCATATGTTCCAGGCCTTTGATCAACGCTGAGTGGTCCCAGTTACTGCCACCGATGGCCGCACAGGTGCTGAACACTTGCTGGGCGTTGGCGGTGTTGGGCAGGTTGAGGCCCAGCTCGCGCGCACCGGCCAGGGCCAGGTTGAGGTCCTTCTGGTGCAGGCTGATACGGAAGCCTGGGTCGAAGGTGCCCTTGATCATGCGTTCGCCGTGCACTTCAAGGATCTTCGAGCCGGCGAAACCGCCCATCAGTGCTTCACGCACCTTGGCTGGATCGGCGCCATTCTTGGCGGCGAACAGCAGGGCTTCAGCCACTGCCTGGATGTTCAGGGCAACGATGATCTGGTTGGCGACCTTGGCGGTCTGACCGTCACCGTTACCGCCAACGCGGGTGATGTTCTTGCCCATGGCCTGGAACAGCGGCAGGGCGCGTTCGAAGGCATTCGGGCAACCGCCGACCATGATCGACAGGGTGGCCGCTTTGGCACCGACTTCACCGCCGGATACCGGGGCGTCCAGGTAGGCCGCGCCAGTGGCTTTGATTTTCTCGGCGAACTGCTTGGTGGCGGTCGGCGAGATCGAGCTCATGTCGATCACTACTTTGCCAGCGCCCACGCCTGCGGCTACGCCGTCAGCGCGGAACAGCACGTCTTCAACCTGGGGGGTGTCCGGAACCATGATGATGATGAATTCGGCTTCCTGCGCTACTTCGCGCGGGTTGGCCAGGCCGATGCCGTTGTCACCCAGCAGGTCGGCCGGGGCCTTGTCGAAGTGTTCGGAGAAGAACAGGGTGTGCCCGGCTTTTTGCAGGTTCTGCGCCATAGGCTTGCCCATGATGCCGGTGCCGATAAATCCGATTTTTGCCATGAGAAATATCCTCTGATTCAGATTGCGTTGTGCGCTTTCATCCAGCCGAGACCGGCAGCGGTGGTGGTTGCCGGCTTGTATTCACAGCCGATCCAGCCCTGGTAACCGATGCGGTCCAGGTGCTCGAAGAGGAAGCGGTAGTTGATCTCGCCAGTGCCCGGCTCGTTGCGGCCCGGGTTGTCAGCCAGCTGCACATGGTTGATCACAGGCAGGTTGGCCTCGACGGTACGCGCCAGGTCACCTTCCATGATTTGCATGTGGTAGATGTCGTATTGCAGGTACAGGTTGGGGCTTGCGACCTTGTCGCGAATCGCCAGAGCCTGCTTCGTGGTGTTCAGGTAGAAGCCCGGAATGTCGCGGGTGTTGATCATTTCCATGACCAGCTTGATGCCCGCAGCTTCGAGCTTACCGGCGGCAAACTTGAGGTTGTCGACAAAGGTCTGCTCGACGGTGGTGCAATCCAGACCTTGCGGGCGGATACCGGCCAGGCAGTTGATCTGCTTGTTGCCCAGCACCTTGGCGTAGGCGATGGCCTGGTCGACACCGGCGCGGAACTCTTCAATGCGGTCGGGGTGGCAAGCGATACCTCGCTCGCCCTTGGCCCAATCACCGGCGGGTAGGTTGAACAGCACCTGCTCCAGACGGTTGGCATCCAGGCGTGCCTTGATCACTTCAGCCGGAAAATCATAGGGAAACAGGTATTCGACACCGCTGAAGCCTGCGGCTGCGGCAGCGTCGAAACGGTCCAGAAAGTCCACTTCGGTGAACAGCATGGACAGGTTGGCGGCAAAACGGGGCATGGTGTGCTCCTTGTCTTGCGCAGCCCGGATAAAGCATCCGGGCTGCTGGTTCAAAGGCGATTTAGTCGAGCAGCGAGATGGCGGTCGGGGCGTCGACGCCGCGCTCGGCCAGTTCTTCGAACTCGTTGACGGCGTTGATTTCGGTACCCATGGAGATGTTGGTGACACGCTCCAGGATAATTTCCACCACCACCGGTACGCGGTGCTCAGCCATCAGGCGCTTGGCTTCGGCGAAGGCGTTCTGCAGCTCGTTCGGGTCGAACACGCGGATTGCCTTACAGCCCAGGCCTTCAACCACGGCAACGTGGTCAACGCCGTAACCGTTGATTTCCGGCGCGTTGATGTTCTCGAACGCCAGCTGTACGCAGTAGTCGATCTCAAAGCCGCGCTGCGCCTGACGGATCAGACCCAGGTAGGAGTTGTTCACCAGCACGTGGATGTACGGCAGGTTGAACTGCGCGCCCACCGCCAGTTCCTCGATCATGAACTGGAAGTCGTAGTCGCCAGACAGCGCCACGACCTTGCGGGTCGGGTCGGCCTTGACCACACCCAGGGCTGCCGGAATAGTCCAGCCCAGCGGGCCGGCCTGACCACAGTTGATCCAGTGACGCGGCTTGTAGACGTGGAGGAACTGCGCGCCGGCGATCTGCGACAGACCGATGGTGGTGACGTAGCAGGTGTCCTTGCCGAACGCTTCGTTCATCTCTTCGTACACGCGCTGCGGCTTGGCCGGCACGTTGTCGAAGTGGGTCTTGCGCTGCAGGGTGCGCTTACGCTCGCGGCAGCTGTCCAGCCAGGCGCTGCGATCTTTCAGCTTGCCAGCGGCTTTCCACTCGCGAGCCACTTCCAGGAAAGCGTCCAGCGCCGAACCCGCATCGGAAACGATGCCCAGGTCCGGGTTGAATACACGGCCAATCTGCGTCGGTTCGATGTCGACGTGGATGAATTTGCGGCCTTCGGTGTAGACATCAACCGAACCGGTGTGGCGGTTGGCCCAGCGGTTACCGATACCGAACACCAGGTCGGAAGCCAGCAGGGTGGCGTTGCCGTAACGGTGTGAAGTCTGCAGACCGACCATGCCGACCATCAGCTTGTGGTCATCCGGGATCACGCCCCAGCCCATCAGGGTCGGTACAACCGGCACGCCGGTCAGTTCGGCGAACTCCACCAGTTTGTCGGCGGCGTCGGCATTGAAGATACCGCCACCGGCAACGAGCAACGGACGCTCGGCGTCGTTGAGCATGGCGATGGCTTTTTCTGCCTGCACGCGGTTGGTCGCCGGTTTGGCCAGTGGCAGCGGCTCGTAGGCGTCGATGTCGAATTCAATCTCGGCCATCTGCACGTCGAACGGCAGGTCGATCAGCACCGGGCCAGGACGACCGCTGCGCATTTCATAGAAGGCTTTCTGGAAGGCGCGCGGCACTTGGCCTGGCTCCATCACGGTAGTCGCCCACTTGGTCACCGGTTTGACGATGCTGGTGATGTCGACGGCCTGGAAGTCTTCCTTGTGCATGCGGGCACGCGGTGCTTGACCGGTGATGCACAGAATTGGAATGGAGTCGGCCGATGCCGAGTACAGCCCGGTGACCATGTCAGTGCCTGCAGGGCCGGAAGTGCCGATGCACACACCGATATTGCCGGCATTGGTGCGGGTGTAACCCTCAGCCATGTGCGAGGCACCTTCGACGTGGCGAGCCAGGACGTGGTCGATACCGCCAACTTTCTTCAGTGCAGCGTACAGGGGGTTGATGGCGGCGCCGGGGATGCCGAACGCAGTGTCAACGCCTTCGCGGCGCATCACCAGTACGGCGGCCTCGATTGCTCTCATTTTGGCCATTGTCTTGTGCCTCGTTTGTTATCAGATTGTATACAAAACAGCTGGCTTGGATTCTATTCATGGCCTGACCTTCCGGTCAACACGTTTTATTGTCGAGGCGCTGTCTGGTAAAAAATCTTTTAAAACAACCGTTTTAGCTGGGGTGCTTGATCTGCTGCGGAAAATAGCCCGGATAAATGTATACAAGTACTGTTTGAATTGTATGCGTCTATTGAGTTTTTTGTTTCTAGTGGGATAGTGGTGTTGAGCTTTGGATTGCCCGGCCGCTGTCAGCCGCCCTGCAGGCAGCGCGGCGCCGGGTGTTTCGTAGGATTTATCAGCATCGAGGAAGACCCAACATGAGTACGTTGAATCTGCAAATCGCCACCACCATCAGTAACCGCGCCCTGGCGGTCGGCCGGGAAATTTCCGCCGCGCCGCTGACTGTTGCCGTGTTGGATGCCGGCGGGCATCTGATCAGCCTGCAGCGCGAAGACGGCGCCAGCCTGCTACGCCCGCAAATTGCCATCGGCAAGGCCTGGGGCGCGTTGGCACTGGGCAAGGGCTCGCGCCTAATCGCCGCCGACGCGCAGCAGCGCCCAGCGTTTATCGGCGCGGTTAACAACCTGGCAGACGGTCAGCTGGTGCCGGCACCGGGTGGTGTGCTGATTCGTGATGAGCGTGGCGAGGTAATTGGCGCAGTGGGCATCACCGGTGATACGTCGGATATCGATGAGCAATGCGCCGTGAGCGCAGTGGTATCGGTCGGGCTGAAGCCGGATGCGGGTATCGCCGCCTGATAGTGCGCGGTTTGTGGGAGCGGCTTTCGGCTCTGGCGTCCTGCTTCGCCGTCCATGCAGTCGTAGCCGCGACTGATGCGATTAACAGCTCGCCAATAAAGCGCCTCCCACAATGGTTTCAGGCAATAAAAAAACGGTGGATGCTTTGCGGCATTCACCGTTTTTATTTATGGCTGCCTTAAGCCAAGGGCAGGGCGGATAACCGGGCTTAGGCGTTGGTGACCTGCTCGGAGGGGCTGGGCTGGGTTTCGTCGATTTCGCAGCCCTTGATCACCAGGCGGATGATGGTTTGCGCGGCGGCTTCGTAGTCGGCCTCATCCAGGCTGGCTTTGCCGGTGACGGTGGAAATCTGCCAGTCGAAGTCAGCGTAGGTCTGAGTTGCGGCCCAGATGCTGAACAGCAGGTGGTGCGGGTCAACCTTGGCCATCAGGCCCTGGTCGATCCAGCCCTGGATGCAGGAAATATTGTGCTTGGCCTGGGCATTCAGTTGCGCGGTCTGGTCGGCGGACAGATGCGGCGCGCCGTGCATGATTTCGCTGGCGAATACCTTGGAGGCAAACGGCAGTTCGCGGGAGATACGGATTTTCGAGCGGATATAAGCGCGCAGTACGTCGGCCGGTTTGCCTGGCTGATTGAACGGCGAAGAGGCTTCCAGCAGCGGTTCGATGATGCTTTCCAGCACTTCGCGGTAGAGGTTTTCTTTCGACTTGAAGTAGTAGTAGACGTTGGGCTTGGGCACCCCGGCCTTGGCGGCGATATCGCTGGTTTTGCTGGCAGCAAAGCCTTTGTCGGCGAACTCCTCACTGGCTGCGCGTAAAATCAGCTCTCTGTTACGCTCGCGAATACTGGTCATAAGCCTCTTTGCTTCTGTCGAACGCCCGTCGCTGGGCAGCGCCGGGATGGTAGCACCGGCTTTGAGCGGCGCTCAAGGCTTGTGGCCTGGGCTTCGGCGGGCTATCTGACCTGCAGGTCAGGTTGTTGTATACAAAATTTAATATTTCTGTTTTTATCTCGCTGCATGCATTCATAACAAAAAGTCTCGGCTCGTTGAGCTCCAGGAGACACGTAGTGAACAATCAATTGGTTGACCCCTTCGGTCGGCGCATCACCTATCTACGGTTATCGGTCACCGATCGCTGTGATTTCCGCTGCACCTATTGCATGAGTGAGGACATGGTGTTCGCCCCGCGCGAGCAGATCCTCACCCTCGAAGAGCTCTATGCAGTGGCGGACGCTTTTATCGGCCTCGGGGTCAAGCGTATCCGCATTACCGGTGGCGAGCCGCTGGTACGCAAGAACCTAATCAGCCTGCTGACCCGCCTGGGCCAGCGTGCCGAGCTGGAAGACCTGGCCATCACCACCAATGGCTCACAGCTGGCTGACCTGGCGCCGCAGTTACACGCAGCCGGGGTCAAGCGCCTGAACGTCAGCCTGGATTCGTTGCAGCGCGAGCGTTTTGCTGCCTTTACTCGGCGTGACAAGCTCGATCAGGTGCTGGACGGCATCGAGGTGGCGCGCGCGGCGGGTTTTCGCAAGATCAAACTCAATGCCGTGGTGCAGAAAGGCCGCAACGATGACGAAGTGCTCGACCTGGTCGAGTTCGCCATGGCGCGGGGCCTGGACATCAGCTTTATCGAAGAAATGCCGCTGGGCAGTATTTCCAGCCATCAGCGCGAGCAGACCTTCTGCTCCAGCGATGAGGTGCGTGAGCGCATCGAGCAGCGTTATGCCCTGGTGCGTAGCAGCAAGCTGACCGGCGGGCCGTCGCGCTACTGGCAGGTGGTCGGCAGCGACACCCAGGTTGGTTTTATCTCACCGCACAGCCACAACTTCTGCGGCGACTGCAACCGCGTGCGGGTCACCGCCGAGGGCAAGTTGGTGCTCTGTCTGGGTCATGAAAATGCCCTGGATCTGAAAGGCCTTATGCGTGCCCACCCCGGCGACAGCCAGCGCCTGAGTGAAGCCTTGATGCAAGCCTTGCAACTGAAACCCGAACGTCACCACTTCGAGACCGATGCCCAGGTGCAGGTTATTCGCTTTATGAGCATGACCGGCGGCTAGCGCCGAACTGCTTGCCACCGCCTTGGCGGTTCCCTTTATTTCAACACCACGATTAAACAGGAGGTTTGCTGTGAAGCCCTCGCACGTCTGCAGTTTGTTCGCCGTTGTCTGTTCCAGCGCGGTCAGCGCTGAAAGCTATGTGATCGGTGTAGAGAAGCTGGCCTTTGCGCCGCACTACAGCATCGATGCGCAAGGCCAGTACCAGGGCTTTGCCCGTGAGCTGTTCGAGCTGTTCGCGCAGACCAGCGGAGTGGAGCTGAGTTACAAGGTGCTGCCTGTTGAGCAGCTGTTGCCCGCGCTGCTAAGCGGCCAGGTGGATTTCAAATACCCTGACAGCGAAACCTGGGCGCAGGAGCAGAAGGCCGGCAAGGCCCTGAGCTACAGCCAGGGCGTGGTCGAGTATGTCGATGGTGTGCTGGTGGCGCCGCAGCGTCATGGCCAGCTCATCGAGCAGATCAAGCGCCTGGCCATGGTCAACGGCTGGACGCCACGGGGCTATCAGGAACGTATCGATGCCGGGCAGATTGAGCTGACTTACAGCGATGATCTACGCCAGATGATTCGCCAGGCGCTGAAGAAGGACACCGATGGCGCCTATTTCAACGTGGTGGTGGCCACCCATTATCTGGACAACATCCGCGCGCGTCCGGGCGCGCTGATATTCGATGCGCAGTTGCCGCACAGCCGTGGCAGCTTCAAGCTGTCCACGCTCAAGCATGCGACGTTTATGCAGCGTTTTGACCGATTCTTGAGCGAGCAGCAGCCTGCAATTGTCGCGCTGAAAAGTAAGTACAAGGTCGAGGCTAATCTGGAGGCTGACCGCATCGGCCTGGAGCAGTGGAAGCTGGATTTTATCGAGCGCAAAAAGCTCAAGGACGCGCAATCGCAGTAATGCGCTGAGCTAACAAAAGCCGCTCCAAGTGAGCGGTTTTTTCTGCGCGTAACAAGAGGGAATAGGCGCAATAAAAAAGGGGATGGCATCGTTGCCATCCCCTTTTTGTTGAGGGTTGCCGCCTACCCGGCAACCCACATCAAGCATATGGGCTTAGAAGTGGTACTTCACCAGCGCTTGTACTGCGGTCTGATCGAAGCCATCGGTGGAACCGTCGATTGGCTTGATGCCGTACTTGTTGTGCCACATGTTCAGTTCTGTGCCGACATACAGTTTGCGACCTTCACCGAACAGCGCCTTGCCCGCATCCCATTTGATCTGGATTGAGGAGCCGACTGATGTCTGGGTGCCGGCATCCTTGGATGGCGCGCGCCAGTCGATGTAGCCGTCGACCACAAAGTCCTGTTCGCCAATGGCAAACGGATAAGCGCCGTTCACGGTCAGCTGGTAGGTGTGGCCGTTGCCCTTGTCCGATGCCTTGAAGTCATGATCGAAGAAGATGTGGTTGTTGACCTTCACCGCATACAGGTTGGCGTTCAGGTAGGCGAAGCCTGGAGCGTTCCAGGCAGTGCCGATGCCGTACAGGTAATTCTCGGTGCCAGGGCCGCCGTTGCCTTTTTCATAGGTAAAGGCTGCGTATACATCCTTCAGCGGGCCTGCGGACAGGTCCTGGCCAGTCAGCCAGCTGAGGCTGACGCGTGGCGAGAATTCCATGTAATAGAAGCTGCTCTTCTCATCGACATCCAGGTTGCCGAAGTTGCTGCCACGGGCCTGCTTGTTGTCGGCGTCGATGTAGTCGAGGAAGAAGAAGGTATCGCCCCAGGTCCAGCCACTGGCGTTTTCCAGGGTGAAGGTGGTCTGCGAGCGCTGTTCTTCACCGTTGTTGTTCAGTCGCTGGAAGTTGCTGCCATAGAGGTAGGAGAGGCTGGTGTCTTGCCAGAGGAAGGCACCCTCGGCGAAGGCGTGCTGGCCGGTAAACAGACCGGCTGAGAGAGCGATGCAATGGGGCAGGTGCTTCAGTTTCATCACGTTTTCCTTATTGTGGACTTACAGGGTTTCTCAGCCCCGTGGCGAACCGCAGGGTCGAACAGGCAAATAGTGTGACGTCTCAACTGGGCCGCTGGGGCGTGTTGAACTCATGCAGGGCGGCGTATAGCGAATTGGGCAGATCGGCCTGGGTTGGCTTTGGCAGCGTGGCTTTCGGGATCAGTTTGATTGCGGCCAGGGGGATAGCGCTGAGCCGTATCCGTGCGCGAATTACCAATGGGGTCATCCGCTTGTGGCTGACCTCAGACGGAGCTGGGGTGCGTGGAGTGTGAGGGGTTGTCATGTCTGAGCCTGCCAGTTGTTCTTATATGGTCATGGGCTTACATGAGGCTTCACGGGCCTCTGTCCTGAATGCGACATAAAGTTGTCCGCGTAGTCAGGTTGATTGACTATAGCAATTTGTTTACATCGTTAAAAACAATTTATTTAAATATTGTGCACAAAAAATGCACCGCCAGTCAGATTGCTGAACGTCACGGCAAAACGTGCGTAGGGCGTGTGGCAGGGCGTATTGGCGCGGGGAGGGGCGTGCGGCTGTTGGCCGAAAGACAAATGCCGCACCCTGAGCGGGTGCGGCATGCGGGTGGATCAGTTGAGCTGTGCGCCCTGGTCGATCCATGAGCCGATCAAGTCGCGCTCTTCCTGGGTCATCTGGGTGATGTTGCCCAGCGGCATGATCTGTGAGGCCACGCTTTGCGCATGAATCTTTGCGGCTTGCGCTTTGATCTGCTCAGGGGTGTCGAGCATGAAGCCGGCCGGTGGCGCGCTGAACATTGGGCTGCTCGGCGTGGCCGAATGACAGACGCTGCAGCGTTCCTGAATCACGCTGCTGACCTTGGCAAACTCGACAGCTGCTACAACAGGTGTGGTGGCTGCTGGCTCAGCGGGTGTGCTGGCGGGTTCAGCTGCCTTGGTTACATCCGGATTACCGCTTACAGCAGTGGCCGGAATTTTTGCGTAGGTAATAGCGGTTGCTTTAGGCGCTTCGGTGTTGGCGGCTTTCATACTCGGCCCCGTGACGAACGCCAGGCAGATCATGCCCAGTGCGGCGGCAGGCAGGGTCCAGATGTACTTGCTGCTGTCATGGCGAGTGTTGAAGTAGTGGCGCACCAGTACCGCCAGCATCGCGATACCCGCCAGAATCAGCCAGTTGTATTGGCTGCCGTAGGTGCTCGGGAAGTGGTTGCTGATCATGATGAACAGCACCGGCAGGGTGAAGTAGTTGTTGTGGCGCGAACGCAGCAGACCTTTGGCCGGCAGAGTCGGGTCCGGCGTGGTGTTGTCTTCGATGGCCTTAACCAGCGCGCGCTGGGCCGGCATGATGGTGAAGAACACGTTACCGACCATGATGGTGCCGATGATCGCGCCGACATGGATATAGGCAGCGCGGCCGCTGAAGATCTGGCTGAAGCCATAGGCGGCAGCGATGATCAGCACGAACAGCACGGCGCCAAGCAGGGCCGGGCGTTTGCCCAGCGGCGAATCGCAGAGGAAGTGATACGCCACATAGCCCGCCACCATCGAACCGAAGCCGATGGCAATGGCCATTTCCGGGGCCAGATCAACGCCCGGCTTGAGCAGGTACAGGCTCGGGTTGAGGTAATAGACCACCAGCATCAGGGCTACGCCCGACAGCCAGGTGAAATAGGCCTCCCATTTGAACCAATGCAGGTTCTCCGGCATTTTCGGCGGAGCCAGTTTGTATTTTTCCAGGTGGTAGATACCGCCACCGTGAATCGCCCACAGGTCACCAGACAGGCCTTCGCGAGGGTTACTGCGGTTGAGGTTATTTTCCAGCCAGACGAAATAGAAGGATGCGCCGATCCAGGCGATGCCGGTGATCATATGGATCCAGCGGATACCCAGGTTCAGCCACTCAGTCAAATGCGCTTCCACAATCAGTACCTCTTTCCCAGTGCCGGCACGCCGATGCTGGGCTTCTCTTATTGGTGGGGGGCGAGGAGCAGTTGCTCGTCGTCGGTAAAGAAATGCTCATCGCAGTTGTTGCCAGAACCACTGCGATCAACCACCAGGAAGTCATCCCGCTTTTCGATCGTCAGCACCGGGTGGTGCCAAACGCCGCGATGGTAATTAATGCCCTGCCTGCCGTTGCTGCGGAAAGCGCGGACCAACTCTGATTCAGGTGCATCGCCAAGTGGCGCGACCACGATCAGAAAGGGGTTGCCGAGCAGCGGAATAAACGCCTGACTGCCCTGCGGATGACGCTCCAGCATGCGAATGGTCAGCGGCATATCCAGGGCCTCGGCACTGAAAATGCTGATGATCGCCTTATCCTCTGGCTGTGCGGTCTCGACCGTGGCCAGTTTGTGATAGCGGCGAGTGGAGCCATTGTTGATCATGAAGTACTCGCTGCCCTCGGTTTCGATAACGTCACCAAAGGGGGCGAAGGCTTCTTTGCTCAGCGGCTCAATGATCAATGTGCGCATGTTGGTCTTCTTGTTCGTTCGTTTATGCCCCTCTCCCAATGGGAGAGGGGTTTTATTGGCTTACTTGGCGACTTTGCCGAACAGGCGCAGGCGGCTGATACCACCGTCCGGGAACACGTTCACCCGTACGTGGGTGATCGGGCCCAGCGCTTTGATCTGCTCGCTGAACTCATGCTCGGCGTGCATCTGCAGTTTCTGGCTTGGCAGCAGCTCGCGCCAGAACAGGCTCTGGGTTTCGATCTGGCTGTCGGTGCCGCCTTTGACGAAGGCCGCCTGGATCGAGCAGCTGTCCGGGTAGTTGCCTTTGAAGTGCAGGGTGTCGACGACGATGCGTTCGATCTCGCCCGGATGGCCGAGGGCGACAATCACCCAGTCGTTACCTGGGGTACGGCGACGTGCAGTTTCCCAACCATCGCCCATGTTGATGCCACGGCCTGGGTTGAGGATGTTGCTCATGCGGCCGAAGTGTTCGTCCGAGCAGGCCAGGGCGCGACCGCCATTCAGTGCGGCTGCCAGGTCAATCTGCTCGTTGTCGCCGACATTGCTCCAGTCACGGAACGGCACGCCGTAGACGCGCAGACGGGCGACGCCGCCGTCTGGGTAGATGTTGAAGCGCAGGTGGGTGAAGGCCTGGGCGTTATTGATTTCGTGATAGTGGTGGCTGTTGCCTTGCAGTTCGACTGCGCCCAGCACTTCGGTCCACTGGGTGGCGTCGGTTGGGTCACCTTCAGCGACAAAGCAGCCTTCCAGGGATGCCGACGGCGGGAAGTTACCGGTGAAGAAGCTGGTGTCGATGTCCACACCCTTGATCGAGCCCGGTACGCCCAGGCGGATTACCGCGCTGTCATAACCTTCGAAGCGCTTGCGGCGCGATTCCCAGCCATCCATCCACTTGCCGTTGTCATCGAACACGCCCTCCTTCCATACGGCCGGGGTCGGCTGGAACAGACGGTTAACGTCGGCGAACCAGTCGTCGGTGACCGAGATGGCCTTGGTGCCCAGGCGTGCGTCGGCGAGGTTGACGTATTTCTCAAAGGGTACGGCGTAAGCTTTCATGAAATGTCTGCCTTAGTGATGGCGTTGGGGAGGGCGGAGGGCTTGCGGCCTACAGCTGCTGCAAGCGGAACAGCGCGATCTTGTTGATCTCGGCCAGGGCGCAGGCGAATTCCTGCTCCGGGGAGTTATGAATCCGCTCCTCGAAGGCCGCCAGAATCTGGTGCCGATTGCTGCCTTTCACCGCCATGATGAAGGGGAAGCCGAACTTGGCTTTGTAGGCATCGTTCAGTTCGGTAAAGCGGGCGAACTCTTCTGCGGTGCATTCATGAATGCCCGCACCGGCCTGCTCCGACGTCGAAGAGGCGGTTAACTCACCACTAACGGCTGCCTTGCCGGCCAGATCCGGGTGAGCATTGATCAGCGCCAGCTGTGCAGCATGGCTGGCACTGAGCAACAGGTCGGCCATGCGCTGATGCAGGCCGTTGATTTCGTTGATGCTGTCATCCTGGCCCAGGTCAAAAGCTTTCTCGGCGACCCAGGGCGAGTGTTCGTAGATATCGGCGAAGACTTTTACGAAGTCTTCGCGGCTCAAACGGGACGGGGTCAGGGTTTGAAAACGGCTCATTTCGAGCTCTCCTTGGATGGCTCTTGCAGCGGATGGGTCGCGTGCCAGTGTTGGGCGATGTCGACGCGGCGGGCGCACCAGACTTTTTCGTGGCTCTGCACGTATTCAAGGAAGCGCGCGAGTGATGCCAGACGCGCCGGACGGCCGAGCAGGCGGCAATGCATGCCGATCGAAAGCATCTTCGGCGCGCCGGCCACGCCTTCGGCGTAAAGCACATCAAAAGCGTCTTTCAGGTATTCGAAGAAGTCATCGCCCTTGTTGAAGCCCTGCACCTGAGTGAAGCGCATGTCGTTGGTGTCCAGCGTGTAAGGGATCACCAGGTGCGGTTTGGCTACGGTGCTGGCCGGGTCCCAGTAGGGCAGGTCGTCGTCGTAGGTGTCGCTGTCATACAGAAAGCCACCTTCTTCACGTACCAGGCGGCGAGTGTTCGGGCCGAGGCGGCCGGTGTACCAGCCCACCGGGCGTTCGCCGGTCAGTTCAGTCAGGATGCGGATGGCTTCGAGCATATGCTCGCGCTCTTCGGCTTCGCTCATGTTCTGGTAGTCGATCCAGCGGTAACCGTGGCTGCAGATCTCGTGGCCTGCGGCGACCATCGCCTTGATCGCATCTGGATGACGCTGCGCGGCCATGGCCACGGCAAAGATGGTCAGCGGGATGTTGTGTTTCTGGAACAGGTTCAGCAAACGCCAGACGCCGGCACGGCTGCCATACTCGTAGAGCGATTCCATGCACAGGTTGCGCTGGCCTTGCAGCGGCTGCGCGGAAACCATCTCGGAGAGAAATGCCTCGGATTCCTTGTCGCCGTGCAGGATGTTGCGCTCGCCGCCTTCCTCGTAATTAAGAACAAACGACAGGGCGATGCGCGCATCATTGGGCCAGTGCGGATGGGGCGGGTTGTTGGCGTAACCGATCAGGTCGCGTGGGTAGTCAGCGCTCACTGCAGTCTTCCTTCTTGCTGTTTGTGGCGGTCATTGGCAGGCATGAATGCGTTGCACGACCGTGATGGGTTAATTGTATACAAAGTGCTTTGCATCTTGTAAATCTAAAATTCACTTATTTTGCGAAATTTTGCCTTAATGCTGATTCTGTCCAGTGCGTCAGCTGTTGCTGTGCAAAAGCAGTGCTCGCAAGCACTTATGGCCGATTTACTGCCCGTTTACGGTGCGCTGAGCAGGCGTAATGATCGATTTATTGTGTACAGTTTTTTATAAAAGTGTCTTATTTTTGAATTTCAGCATGCTATGCTTCAGCTCAGTCGAGGCTGCTTAGCCTGATAAATCTGCCGAATTCAATAAAAGTAGAGGAGGTGCGGCGTCTACGTAGGCTTATCTGCGCAGGTGCCCATAAGCGATGGGACGATTGACCACACACGTACTGGATGCCGCCCATGGTTGCCCAGGCAGCGAACTGAAGATTGAGTTGTATCGCGTTGAAGGGGCTCAGATGGAGCTGCTCAATAGCGTTGTCACCAACCACGACGGGCGCTGTGATGCGCCGGTGCTGCAAGGTGACGATTACCGCAGTGGGGTTTACCAGCTGCATTTCCATGCTGGCGATTACTACCGCGCGCGCGGCGTCAAATTGCCTGAACAGGCCTTTCTCGATGTTGTGGTGCTGCGCTTCGGTATTGATGCCGGGCAGGAGCATTACCACGTGCCGCTGCTGATTTCCCCTTACAGCTACTCCACCTACCGCGGTAGCTGAACCGAATACTTGTCACCCTCTGACTCAATTTAAGAGTCCCTAGCCCGTACACACTGCGGGCTTTTTTTTGCCTGCGATTTGAGGTGCTGATCGGGGCCGGGTGTTTGGGCTGCACGAAACCCAAACAGTGAGCTTCGCGCGCTCAGCAATAACCTAGCGGCTAAGCAGCGAGGCCGCGCCAGCCCCGCCAAACAAGGCCGCGCTGATGCGGTTGAACCACACCTGGCCCTTGCCCGAGCGCAGATAACGCGCCGCGCCCTGGGCACTGAGGCCGTAGAACAGCTTGCAGGCCAAGTCCAGCACCGCCCACGTGGCGATCATCACCAGCAGCTGGCCAAGCATGGGACGCTCGGCGCTGATGAACTGCGGCAGAAAGGCGGCAAAGAACAGAATGTCCTTGGGGTTACTGGCGCCCAGGCCGAAGGCCTTCCAGAACATGGCGCGAAAGCTCGGATTGACCGGCTGCTCTTCGGCCGTCATAGGCTTGGCGGCTTTGCGCGATTCCTGCCAGCTTTGCCAGGCGAGGTAAAACAGGTACAGCGCGCCGACAATCTTCAGCAAGCTGAACAGCTGCTCCGAGGCCAGCAGCAGCGCGCCAAGGCCGAGGGCCGAGGCGCTCAACAGGCAGATCGAGGCGGACACCCCGCCAATAAAGGCCGGCGCCGAGCGGCGCAGGCCGTAGTTCAGGCTGTTGCTGACCATCAACAGTGACAGCGGCCCAGGGATCAGAATCACCACCAGTGCAGCACTTGCGAACAACAGCCAGGTTTCCAGGCTCATTAGCGATTCTCCAGATGCGCAAAAGCCCCGACGCGTGCGCCGGGGCTTGGTTACCAGCCGGCCAACCTTACAGGAAGGCGAACTTGGCGATAAAGATGATGCACAGAACGTACAAGCTTACCGATACCTTGTCGCGCTGACCGGTCAGCAGTTTCAGTGTCGCGTAGGTCAGGAAGCCCAGGGCAATACCGTTGGCGATAGAGAAAGTCAGCGGCATCATGACCACGGTAACGATCGCCGGGATGGTGTCGGTATGATCTTTCCAGTCGATATGCGCCATGCCGCTCATCATCAGCATTGCTACATAAATCAGTGCGCCAGCGGTAGCGTAGGCAGGGATCATGCCGGCCAGTGGGGCAAAGAACATCGCGCAGAGAAACAGCACGCCCACAGCGACAGCGGTCAGACCGGTACGGCCACCGGCAGCAACGCCAGCAGCACTCTCCACATAGCTGGTTACCGGCGGGCAACCGACCATGGCACCAACCACGCTGGAGGTACTGTCCGCCTTGAGGGCTTTGGAAAGGTTCTGGATCTTGCCGTCTTCATCCACCAGGTTAGCGCGATGGGCAACGCCCATCAGGGTGCCAGCGGTGTCGAACATGTTCACGAAGAGGAAGGCCAGAATCACGCTGACCATGGCAATGTTGAAGGCCCCGGCGATGTCCATCGCCATAAAGGTCGGCGCCAGGCTTGGCGGCATGGAAACTAGGCCGTTGTATTCAACCAGGCCCACAGCCCAGCCGATGGCAGTCACGCCGAGCATGCTGAACAGGATGGCGCCGAACACGTTGCGATGGCTGAGCACGGCAATCAGCAGGAAGCACACGGCCGCCAGGATTGCACTCGGTTCACCGAACGAGCCCATGGTCAGCAGCGTGGCTGGGCTGTCGACGACGATGCCTGCAGTCTTCAGACCGATCAGCCCGAGGAACAAGCCGACTCCCGCACCCATGGCAAAGCGCAGGCTCATGGGGATGCTGTTAAGCAGCCATTCGCGGATCTTTGACAGACTCATGATCATGAATAGCACGCCGGAGATAAACACCGCGCCCAACGCAATCTGCCAGCTATAGCCCATTTCACCGACAACGGTGTAGGTGAAGAAGGCATTCAGACCCATGCCTGGTGCCAGGCCGACTGGCCAGTTGGCGTACAGACCCATCAGGAAACAACCGATGGCCGCACCGATGCAGGTGGCAACAAACGCCGCGCCATGATCGACGCCAGCCGTGGCCATGATGTTGGGGTTAACGAAAATGATGTAAGCCATGGTGACGAAAGTCGTCAGGCCCGCCAGCAGTTCGGTTTTGATTGTGGTGCGGTGTTCGGTCAGTTTGAAGAAGCGGTCAAGCAGACCGGGTTTGATCAGGTCTTGCATCTGCGTCGCCTGTTGTTCTTGTTTAGCGCTTTCCACAGGGGTACTCCTCATCTCTTGTTGTGTGCCACCCAGAGCCTGTGCTGCGCACTGCTCGACTCTTGAGGTAGGTGGTGTTTTTTTGCCTTGCTGGCGTGCTTAGCTGACCTTTCGGTCAAGAAATAACGCTGGGGCCGATTATGATGTTGTATACAAAAAAAGCAAATAATGTTTCTGGTTAAAAGCTGCTATGTACTCGGCTTTTTTACCTATGCAGTACCTGTCCTGTTACTGATGTGTTCCGCAGCATTTGTTTCGCTGATCTGACGAGGCGTTTACACCCCTCATGATCAGTGGGGCTTCGGCAATAATCGTGGGCATCGCGGTGTTGCCGCCGTAACTCACCAGGGCAGTTGCTAAGCAGATTCGCGAACAAGAAAAATGCTGGATATAAGAAATGAATCTGCCGACTGCGCGTTCTTCGGCAGAGAGGTGCGAACAGAAAGCGTGTGCAAATGCACCTTTGCACAAGGGTTATGCCTTGGTAGCGGTGTACGTGCTGGTTACATTGTGTACAATGCAAAGGCTTTTTATTTGTGACTTTTCACTGATTTGCCGCTTGCCAGAGGGTAGGTAGCACACAGTAGAGTTGCATCAGCAACCGCCGAACCTTGATCACGCGAGCCACAATGAACGAACAATTGCAGCCCCTTAAGAAGCAGACGCGCGAAGGCAAAAGCACTCGCAGCGGGACTCAGGACGATGTCGTTTACGCCCATATCTTCGATGCCATTCTCGAGCAGCGTCTGGCTCCTGGCACCAAGCTCAGTGAAGAGGCGCTCGGTGAAATCTTCGGCGTCAGCCGCACCATCATCCGTCGCGCCTTGTCGCGCCTGGCCCACGAAGGTGTGGTGCTGCTGCGGCCTAACCGTGGCGCGGTAGTGGCCAGCCCAGGTGCGGAAGAAGCGCGGCAGATTTTCTATGTACGCCGCATGATCGAGCGGGCGATTACCGAACTGGCCTGCAAGAACGCCAAGCCGGAACAGATTGCCGCACTGCGCCAGATGGTGATCGATGAGCGCGACTGCTTCGCCCGTGGTGATCGCGGCATGGGCATTCGCCTGTCGGGTGAGTTCCACCTGAAACTTGCGGAAGCTGCCGGCAACCTGACCTTGTTGGGCTTTTTGCGTAGCCTGATTTCGCAGACCTCGCTGATCATCGCCCTCTACGAAAGCAACAGCCGCACGCATTGCTCGGATGCCGAACACGACCAGGTGATCGACGCTATCGAGGCCGGCAATGTGGAAGTGGCCGTGGACCTGATGATGCGCCACATGGACAGCGTCGACGCCAAGCTCAACCTGGACGGCGAAACCGCCTCCGATGACCTGCACGCGGTGTTCTCGCACCTGCTGCCAGGCAGCAAGAAGAAAGCCGCGAGCCGCTAATAGGGGCAACCGGCCTAAACGAAAAAGCCCGCTCAATGAGCGGGCTTTTTGTTGGTTGGGGTTTTGCCTACCTCAATCGCGGCGATGCACCGACTGGCCGGCGGCGAAGGTTTCCTTCACGGCGCGGTCGTCGCCAAGCATGGTCAGGGCGAACAGCTTCTCGTCCAAGGTCTTGGCCTGTTGCATGCGGTAGCTGATCAGCGGCGTGGCGTTATAGTCGAGCACCACGAAGTCGGCGTCTTTGCCGCTTTCGAAGTTGCCGAGCTTGTCGTCCAGGTACAGCGCGTTGGCACCGCCGAGGGTGGCCAGGTACAGCGACTTGAACGGATCGAGCTTCTTGCCCTGCAGTTGCATCACCTTGTACGCCTCGTTCAGCGATTGCAGTTGGCTAAAGCTGGTGCCAGCGCCCACGTCGGTGCCCAGGCCGACGCGCACGCCGTACTCTTCCAGCTTGTTCAGATCAAACAAACCGCTGCCGAGGAACAGGTTGGAGGTCGGGCAGAAGGCCACGGCCGAGCCGGTTTCGGCCAGGCGTTTGCATTCGTCGTCGCACAGGTGCACGCCGTGGGCGAATACCGAGCGGGCGCCGATCAACTTGTAGTGGTCGTACACATCCAGATAGCCCTTGCGCTCGGGGAACAGCGCTTTTACCCATTCGATTTCCTTGCGATTCTCGGACAGGTGAGTGTGCATATACAGGTCCGGGTATTCGCCCAGCAGCTTGCCGGCCAGGGTCAGTTGCTCCGGGGTGCTGGTGGGGGCAAAGCGTGGGGTGACTGCGTAATGCAGACGGCCCTTGCCGTGCCAGCGCTCGATCAGCTCCTTGCTGTCGGCATAGCCGGATTCGGCCGTGTCGGTCAGGTAGTCCGGGGCGTTGCGGTCCATCAGCACCTTGCCGGCGATCATGCGCAGGTTCAGCGCTTCGGCGGCTTCGAAGAAGGCGTCCACCGATTGCTTGTGCACCGTGCCGAACACCAGGGCGGTGGTGGTGCCGTTGCGCAGCAGCTCTTTCAGGAAGATACCGGCCACGTCCGCGGCATGGGCCTTGTCGGCAAACTGCTGCTCGGTGGGGAAGGTATAGGTGTTCAGCCAGTCCAGCAGCTGTTCGCCGTAGGAGGCGATCATCCCGGTTTGCGGGTAGTGGATATGGGTGTCGATAAAACCGGGGGTGATCAGAGCATCACGATACTCAGTGATTTCAACGCCCTTGAGCGTTGGCAGCAGGTCTACGGCGTGGCCGACTTTGGCCACCTGACCGTTCTCTACGACCAGCACACCGTCTTCGAAATACTCATAGGATTGCTCAACGCCCACCACGGCTGGGTCGGCAATGCTGTGCAGGATGGCGGCGCGGTAGGCTTTCACTGGGCTAGTCATGTAACGCTGATCTCAATCTATGGAGTTGGTCGCTCAGGCACGCGGGCGCCTGGGCAGATAGTCAGGCCTGGCTTCGGCGAGAGGCGGGCAGCAGCTTGGCCACGCTGGACTGGCCCTTTTTGCTCTCTTGGCCAAAGGCGGCGTTGTAGGTGGCGATTACTTCGCCGGCGATGGATACGGCAATTTCCACCGGTAATTTGCCTTTCACCTCGGCAATGCCCATGGGGCAACGCATGCGCGCGACAACGCCTGGGTCGAAACCGCGATCACGCAGGCGGTGTTCGAATTTGGCGCGTTTGGTCTGCGAGCCGATCAGGCCGTAGTAGGCAAAGTCGTTGCGCTTGAGGATTGCGGCGGTCAGCTCTAGGTCGAGCTGATGGTTGTGGGTCATGACGATAAAGTAGCTGCCGGCGGGCATGCGTTCGATCTCGTCGATCACCTCTTCATTGACCACCTTGTCCACGCCTGCGGGGATCTGCTCGGGAAACTCGTTTTCCCGCGAGTCGATCCAGCGCACCTTGCATGGCAGGCTGGCGAGCAGCGGCACGAGGGCGCGGCCAACATGGCCGGCACCGAACACTGCGATCTGTGCCTGCGGCTGGCCCATGGGCTCGAACAGCAGCACAGTGGCACCGCCGCAGCACTGGCCAAGGCTGGCGCCGAGGCTGAAGCGCTCCAGGCGGGTGTCCTGGCTGCGGCTGCTGAGCATTTCGCGGGCCAGCTCCATCGCCTTGAACTCCAGATGACCACCACCGATGGTCTCGAAGATGCGGTCAGCGGTGACCACCATTTTCGAGCCTGCATTGCGCGGGGTTGAGCCGCGTTCTTCGATGATGGTCACCAGCACGCAGGGTTCACCGCGTTGCTGCAGGTCGGCGAGGGCGCTGATCCAGCTCATTTGCTCAGCCTCCAGGAAGGCGTGGTCTGTCCAGGGCGCGGCAAGCGCCAGTTGCTAGGGGACGGATCCAGTATGGGTACGGGTATCGGTCGGGGTGTCTGGTTTTTTGGCTCGGTGTGTTTTGTCATTGTTGTACACCTGTGTGTGCAGTGCCTGGGTGGGTGACCACCCAGGCGGTTTGGCATTACGCCGGTTCAACCTCTGCAGCGGCCGTCGACTTGGCGGTCTGCTGCAGTTTCTTCATTTGCTCCACACCCCAGAGCACGCGCTCAGGCGTGGCCGGCGCGTCGATCTGCGGCTGTACGCGGTAGTCCGCCAGGCTGGCCACGGCGTCCTTGATCGCACACCACACGGCGATGCCGAGCATGAAGGGTGGTTCACCAACGGCTTTGGAGTGGAACACGGTGTCTTCCGGGTTCTTGCGGTTTTCCACCAGGTTGACACGCAGGTCCAGTGGCATGTCGGCGATGGCCGGGATCTTGTAGCTGGCCGGACCATTGGTCATCAGCTTGCCCTTGCCGTTCCACACCAACTCTTCCATGGTCAGCCAGCCCATGCCCTGGACGAATGCGCCTTCGACCTGGCCGATATCAATAGCCGGGTTCAGCGATGCGCCCACGTCATGCAGGATGTCGGTGCGCAGCATCTTGTACTCACCAGTCAGGGTATCGACTATCACTTCCGAACAGGCTGCGCCGTAGGCGAAGTAGTAGAAAGGACGGCCGGCAGCCTTGTCGCGGTCATAGAAAATCTTCGGCGTGCGGTAGAAGCCGGTGCTGGATAGCGATACCTGGCCAAAGTAGGCCTTCTGGATCACTTCCTCGAAGCTCAGGAACAGGTCGCGTACGCGCACCTGGCTGTTGCGGAACTCCACATCTTCCGGGGTGACCTTGTACTCGCGCACCAGGAAATCAACCAGACGCTGCTTGAGGGTTTCGGCGGCGTTCTGTGCGGCTTTGCCGTTGAGGTCGGCACCGCTGGATGCAGCAGTCGGCGAGGTGTTTGGCACCTTGTCGGTGTTAGTCGCGGTGATCTGGATACGCGAGATATCCACCTGCAGCACTTCGGCGACGATCTGCGCGACCTTGGTGTTCAAACCCTGGCCCATCTCGGTGCCGCCATGGTTCAGGTGGATCGAACCGTCGGTGTAGATATGGATCAGCGCGCCGGCCTGGTTGAGGAAGGTGGCGGTAAAGCTGATGCCGAATTTCACCGGGGTCAGCGCCAGGCCTTTCTTCAGCACGGGGCTCTTGGCGTTGAATGCGCGGATTTCTTCGCGGCGCTTGGCGTAGTCACTGCTGGCTTCCAGCTCGGCGGTCATCTCGTGGATAACGTTGTGCTCGACGGTCTGGTGGTAGTGGGTGACGTTGCGCTCGGTCTTGCCGTAGTAGTTGGTCTTGCGCACTTCCAGCGGGTCTTTGCCGAGGCTGCGCGCCACTGCGTCCATGATTTCCTCGATGGCGACCATGCCTTGCGGGCCGCCGAAGCCGCGGTAGGCGGTGTTCGAGGCAGTGTTGGTCTTGCAGCGGTGACCATTGATGGTGGCGTTGCCGAGGAAGTAGGCGTTGTCGGAGTGGAACATCGCGCGGTCGACGATCGAGCCGGACAGATCCGGCGAGTAGCCGCAGTTGCCAGCCAGTTCAATCTCGATGCCGTGCAGCAGGCCGTTGTCATCGAAGCCAACGTCATATTCAACGTAGAACGGATGGCGCTTGCCGGTCATCTGCATGTCTTCAACGCGCGGCAGGCGCATCTTGGTCGGCCGGCCGGTAAGGTGCGCGATCACCGCGCACAGGCACGCCGGGCCTGCGGCCTGGGTTTCCTTGCCGCCGAAACCGCCGCCCATGCGGCGCATGTCGATAACGATCTTGTGCATCGGTACGCCGAGTACTTCGGCCACCAGTTTCTGCACTTCGGTGGCGTTCTGCGTCGAGGTGTAGACGATCATGCCGCCGTCTTCACTCGGCATCACCGAGGAAATCTGGGTTTCCAGGTAGAAGTGTTCCTGGCCGCCGATATGCAGGCTGCCTTGCAGTCGACGCGGCGCGCTGGCCAGCTCAGCGGCGGAGTTGCCGATCTTGTGCTGGTGGCTGTCGAGGACGAAATGCTTCTTGCGCAGCGCATCGACGACATCGAGTACCGGCTCAAGGTCTTCGTATTCGATGATTGCGGCCATGGCCGCCTTGCGTGCGGTTTCCAAGCTATCGGCACCTACGGCCAATACCACCTGACCAACGTATTCAACCTTGCCGTCCGCCAGCAGCGGATCGCCAGCCACGACCGGGCCGATGTCCAGCTGGCCCGGTACGTCATCCTTGGTGATGGCAATCGCCACGCCAGGAATGGCGTAGCAGGGCGCGGTGTCGATGCTGACGATGCGCGCATGGGCGCGGTCGCTCATGCGGGCATAGACGTGCAGCTGATTGGGGAATTCCAGGCGGTCGTCGACGTAGATGGCTTCGCCGGAGACGTGTTTGTCCGCACTTTCATGTTTGACGCTCTTGCCGACGCCAGTGGTGATGTCGGCGCGGAACAGTTCGGCCAGTTCGGCCTGGCTTTTAATTACATGATGATTAGACATAGGCGGTCACCCGGGTTTCAACTTCGGGAGCTTGCAGCTCGAGGAAGAATTTACGCAGTAGATTCTGTGCAGTGAGCAGGCGGTATTCCTTGCTGGCGCGGAAATCGCTGAGCGGAGTGAAATCCTCGGCCAGCGCGGCACAGGCGCGTTCGATCACACCCGGATACCAGGCCGAACCTTGCAACGCGGCTTCGCAGGCAGCGGCGCGTTTCGGGATGGCCGCCATACCGCCAAAGGCGATACGCGCGCTTTGCACCACGCCATCTTCGACCACCAGGTTGAAGGCGGCGCAGACGGCGGAGATGTCATCGTCCAGTCGCTTGGACACCTTGTAGGCGCGGAACGCCTGGCTGGGCTGATGGCGCGGCACGATGATCTTCTCGATAAATTCGGCTTCCTGGCGCGCAGTCACCTTGTAGTCGAGGAAGTAGTCTTCGATCGGCAGGGTGCGGCTGGTGTTGCCTTTGCGCAGCACGATCTGCGCGCCGAGGGCAATCAGCAGCGGCGGGGCGTCACCAATCGGCGAGGCGTTGCCGATATTGCCGCCCAGGGTGCCTTGGTTACGGATTTGCAGCGAGGCGAAGCGGTGTAGCAGCTCGCCGAAGTCCGGGTAATCCTGGGCCAGGGCGGCGTAGCAATCGGACAACGCGGTGGCGGCACCGATTTCAATGCTCTCGGCGGTCACGTCGACGCGCTTCATCGCTTCGATATGGCCGACGTAGATCATCACCGGCAGTTCGCGGTGGAACTGGGTGACTTCCAGCGCCAGGTCGGTGCCGCCAGCGAGCAGGCGTGCCTCTGGGTTGGCAGCGTAGATATCGGCCAGGTCAGCAACGGTCAGCGGCAGCAGGCAGCGTTTGTCGCCGCTGTTGAGCTCGGCGGTGTCCTGCGGGGCGATGGCTTTCAGTTGCACGACGGTTTGCGCTTCGGCAGTGTCGAACTGGTCCGGCAGCTTCTGGCAGCAGGCTTGCTCGGCGGCGTCGATAATCGGGCGGTAGCCGGTGCAACGGCATAGGTTGCCGGCCAGGGCTTCCATGGTGTCAGCCTTGTTGAAGCCGCTGCTGTTCTTCTGCAGGGCGAACAGCGACATAACGAAACCTGGGGTGCAGAAGCCACATTGCGAACCATGGCAGTCGACCATGGCTTGCTGCACGCTGTGCAGTTGGCCTTGGTGTTTGAGGTCTTCAACCGTGATCAGCTGTTTGCCGTGCAAGGAGGAAACGAAGGTCAGGCAGGAGTTGAGGGTGCGATAACGCACGCGCTCTCCAATCAGCTCACCGACTACCACGGTGCAGGCACCGCAATCGCCAGAAGCGCAGCCTTCTTTGGTTCCGGATTTGCCGACATGCTCACGCAGGTAGTTGAGCACGGTGATGTTTGGGTCCAGGGCATGCTCAGTACGCAGCTCCCGGTTGAGTAAAAACTGGATCAAGGACGACCTCCAGGCACTTTATTGTTCTCGTATCAGGCTCTGCTGAAACGACTGAGCACAACGGCGCAGCGTTTCCACACGGCTTGGCATGAGGCGAATCTAGAGTTTTCTGACTTTAGGGTCAACAAATATTTGACTCTTTGGTCAGGTGATTGTCATGCGATTCAGTTATGAGCACGAAAAGCCTTGCAGCTCGGCTAAACGCTAGCCGTTTTTATGCCAAGCAAGGCGCTGCAGAAACAAAAGTGCAGGACATAAAAAACGCCAAGGGCGTGTGCCCTTGGCGTTTTCTTGTTGCGGTAACTGCGTTTAGGAATGGGTCAGCTGCGAATCAGTCAGTTGATACTCTTCGCCGGCGTAGTAGGCACGTACCCGTGGGTCCATCACCGCGCGCCACAGCGGCGGAAACAGCGCCAGGACAATCATCCCGGCATAGCCGTTAGGTAGCTGCGGACTGTCCTCGAAATGGCGCAGCACCTGGTAGCGGCGTTTGGCATAGGCGTGGTGGTCGGAATGGCGCTGCAGATGGAAGAGAAACAGGTTGGTCAGCAGGAAGTTGCTGTTCCATGAGTGCGTCGGATTGGTGCGCTCATAACGGCCATTCTCCAGCTTGCGGCGGTGCAGACCGTAATGCTCCACGTAGTTGACGATTTCCAGCAAGGTGAAGGCGACCACCGACTGCGCGATAAAGAACAGCGCGCCGAGCCAGCCGAAGGCCAGGCTGAAACCGAGGAGAAACAGCGCGCTGACCGCGTACCAGCCAATCAGCTCATTGCGCCAGTGCAGGACAGGCAGACTCTTGCGTTTCAGCCGCTCTGCTTCAAGCTTCCAGGCATTGAGGAAATTGTGCACATAGGCGTGCGGCAGGAAGGCATACAGGCTCTGGCCGTAACGCGAGGAGCTGGCATCTTCCGGGGTCGATACATGCACATGGTGACCGCGCACATGCTCGATCTTGAAGCCGCCGTAGCACACGGCGGCCAGCAGCAAACCGCCGGCGTTCTGCTCCAGCTGCGGGTCCTTATGGATAAACTCATGGGCCACGGTGATGCCGATGGCGCCAGTCACCGTGCCGACGGACAGCACCCAGCCGAGTTGGCCAACCCAGCTCCAGGCCTCATGGTTGACGAATACCCATCCAGCCCAGCCGAGCATGCCGAGCAAAGCCGGCACGGTGATCAGGCTAAGCAGGCGGTAGTAACCTTGCTGCTCCATTTGCGGTACTTGCACGGCCTCGTCGGGGTTGGCCGGATCACGGCCGATGATGAAATCCAGCAGCGGGATAACGCCGAACACCACCAGCACCACCAGCCAGGGCCAGGCGTTGGCGTATTGGCTGTTTAATGACCAGTAATAGCTCAATGGGATGCCCAATACAGGGATCAACCAGAACCAGTAGCCGATGCTTTTAATCACAAGCATCCAGTTGGAGGGCAGGCGTTCGAACATGGTGGCTCCGTACTTGTTATTGTTGGAATGGGGTGATGGTTGGATTGTAGGACAATCCATGTTGCTGCCCATCCCCTTGCAGCCCACCTTTTGGTTTGAAAGCAGGGCGCTGGTGGCCTTGGCCCGGTAACACCCTGTGTTACACTCGCGCCGGTGCTCGACCGCTCAGGCCAAGCCTGGCGCGGGTTTAGCCGCTTTAAGCCTCTCCAATAGGTCAGATAGAGCCTAAGGATCATCATGACGTTCAAGGCACCGGATAGCCTCGCTGAGCAGATCGCCCATCACCTTGCCGAACGCATCATTCGTGGTGAGTTGAAGGCGCGTGAGCGGATTCAGGAACAGAAAGTTACCCAGGCGCTGAATGTCAGCCGGGGGTCGGTGCGTGAAGCGCTGCTGATTCTGGAACGCCGGCACTTGATCGTGATTCCACCGCGCCGTGGCGCGCAGGTGGCTGAACTGACGCCGCATAACGTCAAGAGCCTTTATGCCCTTGTCATGGAGCTGTACATCCTGCTGGGCAAGGCGGTTGCGGATAGCTGGCAGGTCGAGGCGGATCTCGGGCCGTTCCTGTTGATTCAGCAACGTCTGCAGGACAGCCTGCAGCGCGAAGATATCAACGTTTTTGTCGAAAGCAGCTTTGACATCATGCGTGCTGCCTTCCCGTTCTCCAATAATCCCTACCTGCAGGAAACCGTGGAGAACCTGCTACCGGCCATCAGCCGCACCTATCACCTGGCGCTGGAGCGGCGCAAAGGTGAAATGGGCCAGTTCCTCAATACCTTTGCCGCCTTGCTGCAGGCAATTATCGCCCGTGACCACCAGGCCATCCGTGAGGTATTGCTGGGTTACGGCGAGCACAATTGTCAGCTGGTGCTGGCCGCACTGGCCGACGCTTAAGGAAGGCTGTTTATGCGGCTCAAGTGCATCAAACTGGCCGGTTTCAAGTCATTTGTTGACCCAACCACTGTGACCTTCCCCAGTAATATGGCGGCAGTGGTCGGGCCTAACGGCTGCGGTAAGTCGAACATCATCGATGCCGTGCGCTGGGTGATGGGCGAAAGCTCGGCGAAGAACCTGCGTGGCGAGTCGATGACCGACGTCATCTTCAACGGCTCCAATACCCGCAAGCCGGTGACCCAGGCATCGATCGAGCTGATCTTCGACAACTCCGACGGCACCCTGACCGGCGAATACGCCGGCTACAACGAAATCTCGATCCGCCGCCGGGTCACCCGCGACAGCCAGAACACCTATTTCCTCAACGGCACCAAATGCCGTCGCCGCGACATTACCGATATCTTCCTCGGCACCGGTCTGGGCCCGCGCAGCTACTCGATCATCGAGCAGGGCATGATCAGCAAGCTGATCGAAGCCAAGCCGGAAGACCTGCGTAACTTTATCGAGGAAGCTGCCGGCATCTCCAAGTACAAGGAGCGCCGCCGCGAAACCGAGAACCGCATCCGTCGCACCCATGAAAACCTCGCGCGTCTGACCGATCTGCGGGAAGAGCTGGAGCGTCAGCTCGACCGCCTGCACCGCCAGGCCCAGTCGGCGGAGAAGTATCAGGAATACAAGGCCGAGGAGCGTCAGCTCAAAGCCCAGCTCACCGCCCTGCGTTGGCAGGCGCTGAATGAGCAGGTGGGTAGCCGCGAGGCGGTGATCAGCAACCAGGAAGTCAGCTTCGAAGCCCTGGTCGCCGAGCAGCGCAACGCCGATGCGAGCATCGAACGCCTGCGCGATGGCCACCATGAGCTGAGCGAGCGTTTCAACCTGGTGCAGGGCCGTTTCTACTCGGTGGGCGGCGATATCGCGCGTATTGAGCAGAGCATCCAGCACGGCCAGCAGCGTTTGCGCCAGTTGCAGGATGATCTTAACGAAGCCGAGCGCGCGCGCCTGGAAACCGAATCGCATCTGGGGCACGACCGCACGCTACTGGCAACTCTGGGCGAAGAGCTGGCCATGCTCGAGCCTGAGCAGGAGCTGACTGCAGCGGCGGCCGAAGAGTCCGCCGCCGGCTTGGAAGAATCCGAAACGGCTATGCATGGCTGGCAGGAACAGTGGGACAGCTTCAACCAGCGCAGCGCCGAACCTCGGCGTCAGGCCGAGGTGCAACAATCCCGAATCGCCCAGCTGGAGCAGAGCCTGGAGCGTTTGGCCGAGCGCCAGCGGCGTCTCACCGATGAGCTGCAGCAACTGGCGGCCGACCCGGAAGATGCCGCGATTATCGAACTGAGCGAGCAGATTGCCGCCGGTGAAATCAGCCTGGAAGACCTGCAGCTGGAAGAAGAGCAGCAGGCCGAGCGTCTGCAGCAGCTGCGCAATGATTTGCAGCACAGCGGTCAGGCCCAGCAGAAGGCACAAGGTGAATTGCAACGCCTGAATGGTCGCCTGGCCTCGCTGGAGGCGCTGCAGCAAGCGGCGCTTGATCCCGGCAAAGGTGCTGGCGACTGGCTACGCGAGCAGCAACTGAGCGAACGCCCACGTCTGGCTGAAGGCCTTCGGGTTGAAGCCGGCTGGGAACTGGCGGTGGAAACCGTGCTCGGCGCCGATCTGCAGGCCGTGTTGCTGGATGATTTCCAAGGGCTGGATTTTGCCGGCCTGACTCAAGGCGATCTGCGCCTGGCCAGCCCGAGCAAGGGCGGCGCGCGGGTGGCGGGTAGTTTGCTGGATAAGGTCGAAGCCAACGTCGATCTGGCGCCTTGGCTGGTCAAGGTCAAACCGGTGCAGAGTCTGGATGAAGCACTGGCCGTACGCTTGAGCCTGGCCGAAGGCGAAAGTCTGATCAGCCGTGATGGTTACTGGGTCGGTCGACATTTCCTACGTGTGCGCCGCGCCAGTGAAGCGGAAAGCGGTGTGCTGGCCCGTGGTCAGGAGATCGAACGGCTAACGCTGGAACGCGATGAGCGTGAAGCTGCATTGGCCGTGCTGGATGAGCGCTTGACCCATCTGCGCGAAAACCAGCGTGCTCAGGAAGAACAGCGCGAGCAGCAGCGGCGCTTAGCGCAGGACCTGGCCCGTCGTCTCGGCGAGCTGAAGGCTCAGCTGTCTGCCGGCCAGGCCAAGGTCGAACAGCTGATTTTGCGCCGTACTCGTCTGGACAGTGAGTTGCTGGAGCTGGGCGAACAGCGTGAAATCGAACATGAGCAACTGGGTGAGTCGCGCTTGCAGCTGCAAGATGCCCTGGATGCCATGGCCAATGACAATGAGCAGCGCGAAGGTCTGTTGGCCCGCCGCGACAGCCTGCGTGAACGCCTCGACCGCGTGCGCCAGGAAGCTCGTCAGCACAAGGATCATGCCCACCAGCTAGCCGTGCGCCTGGGTTCGCTGAAAGCCCAGCATGATTCCACCCGCCAGGCCCTGGAACGCCTGGAGTTGCAGGCCGAGCGTCTGCACGAGAAGCGCGAGCAGCTCAACCTCAATCTGGAGGAGGGCGAAGCGCCGCTGGAAGAGCTGCGCATGAAGCTCGAAGAGCAGCTCGACAAGCGTATGGCCGTGGAAGACGAGCTCAAGCTGGCGCGTCTGGCCCTGGAAGATGCCGACCGCGAGTTGCGTGATGCGGAGAAGCGCCGCACTCAGGCCGAGCAGCAATCGCAATTGTTGCGCGGCCAATTGGAACAGCAACGTATGGATTGGCAATCGCTGACCGTGCGGCGTAAGGCGTTGCAGGATCAGTTGCTGGAAGACAACTACGACCTGCATGGCGTGCTGGCGACCTTGCCCGCAGAGGCCAGCGAGAAAGCTTGGGAAGAAGAGTTGGAACGCCTGGCCGCGCGTATTCAGCGCTTGGGGCCGATCAACCTGGCGGCGATCGATGAATACCAGCAGCAATCCGAGCGTAAACGTTACCTGGACGCGCAGAACGCCGACCTGGTGGAAGCGCTGGATACTTTGGAAAACGTTATTCGCAAGATCGACAAGGAAACCCGCAATCGCTTCAAGGAAACCTTCGATCAGATTAACGGTGGCCTACAAGCGCTATTCCCGAAAGTCTTCGGTGGCGGCAACGCTTATCTGGAACTGACCGGTGAAGATTTGCTGGATACCGGCGTAACCATCATGGCGCGTCCGCCGGGCAAGAAAAACAGCACCATTCATTTGCTTTCTGGTGGGGAAAAGGCGCTGACGGCCTTGGCCTTGGTGTTTGCCATCTTCAAGCTCAATCCGGCGCCGTTCTGCATGCTCGATGAAGTAGATGCACCGCTGGACGATGCCAACGTCGGGCGCTACGCACGGCTGGTAAAAGAGATGTCTGAAACGGTGCAATTTATCTATATCACCCACAATAAAATCGCCATGGAAATGGCTGATCAGTTGATGGGCGTAACCATGCACGAGCCCGGTTGTTCGCGATTGGTGGCCGTGGATGTGGAGGAAGCGCTGGCCTTGGTTGAATCATGATGGCCAGGGCGGTGTAAAGTTATCTTTCGTCGTGCTAGCTTAATGCGCATTGTTATTAGACGTGGCGTTATAACTCAGGGAAAGGCCTGGCATAACATAGGCTTGGCGTCGCGGAAAAGAATTAGCAAAATGGCCCAGGAAGGCCTTTTTCATCACATTTTTATTAGGGGTTAAGGTATTTCATGGAATTCGGTCTGCGCGAGTGGCTGATTGTCATCGGCATTATTGTGATTGCCGGCATCCTGTTTGATGGCTGGCGGCGGATGCGCGGTGGTAAGGGCAAACTCAAGTTCAAACTTGACCGCAGTTTTGCCAATCTGCCTGATGATGACAGCGATCCCGATCTGCTTAGCCCGCCGCGTGTAATTGACCGCAGCCATGAGCCGGCTTTTGATGAAGAAGACCTGCCATCGCTAAGCGCCCGTGAACTGAATCGTCGTCGCAGCGGAGAGCCGCAACAGGGCGACCTGAATTTGGGCCAGGATGAACCCGTACCGACATTGCTCAACCCAGTTGATGATGAGGTGGTAGGCAAACCTGCAAGCCCGGTCAAAGAAAGCACCAAGGAATTGCCGCCGGTTGAAGAAGTACTGGTGATCAACGTGATCGCCCGTGGCGATGAAGGCTTTATGGGGCCGGCGTTGCTGCAGAACATTCTGGAAAGTGGCCTGCGCTTTGGCGAAATGGACATCTTCCATCGCCACGAAAGCATGGCCGGTAATGGTGAAGTGTTGTTCTCCATGGCCAATGCACTAAAACCTGGCACCTTTGACCTGGATGATATCGAGGGCTTCAGCACCCGTGCTGTGAGCTTCTTCCTCGGTCTGCCTGGCCCGCGTCATCCCAAACAGGCTTTCGATGTAATGGTTGCCGCAGCGCGCAAACTGGCCCATGAACTCAATGGCGAGTTGAAAGATGACCAGCGCAGCGTGATGACCGCGCAAACTATCGAACACTACCGCCAGCGCATCGTCGAATATGAACGCAAGCAACTGACCAATAAGCGCTGATTTAATCGATGAAATACCAAGAGCAGCCAAGGCTGCTCTTTTCGTTTGAGAGCACACCGCAATGACCGATGCCTCGATTGCTGCCCAGCGCATAGTGCAACTGCGCGACGAACTGGATGGGCATAACTATCGCTATCACGTACTCGATGAGCCGAGTATTCCCGACGCCGAATATGATCGCCTGTTCGATGAGCTCAAAGCACTTGAGGTCGAACACCCAGAGCTGGTCACGGCCGACTCACCGACCCAGCGCGTCGGTAGCCTGGCGCTTTCGGCCTTCGGTGAGGTTAAGCACGAAGTGCCAATGCTCAGCTTGGGCAACGCCTTTGAAGAGGCCGATTTGCTCGACTTTGATCGCCGGGTGCGTGAAGGGCTGGATTTGCCTGCAGGCGATCTGTTTGGTGGCGGCGCCGAGGTTGAATACAGCTGTGAGCCTAAGCTTGATGGCCTGGCGGTCAGCCTGTTGTACCGCGATGGCCTGCTGGTGCGTGGCGCTACGCGTGGCGATGGCAGCACGGGCGAGGACATTAGCGTTAACGTGCGCACCATTCGTAATGTGCCATTAAAGCTGCAGGGCGAGGGCTGGCCGGCTGTGCTGGAAGTGCGTGGCGAAGTCTTTATGTCCAAGGCCGGTTTCGAGGCGCTGAATGCACGGCAGCTGGAGCAGGGTGGTAAGACATTCGCCAATCCGCGTAATGCGGCAGCCGGCAGCCTGCGCCAGCTGGATTCTAAAATTACCGCCAGCCGTCCGCTGGAATTCTGCTGCTACGGCATTGGTCAGGTGCAAGGCGAGCTGCCACAAACGCATATCGGCATTCTTGAGGCCCTCAAGCAATGGGGCATGCCGATCAGTCGCGAGCTGAAGTTGGCCAGAGGCGCCGATGAGTGTCTGGCTTACTACCGCAGTATTGGAGAGCGTCGCGAGTCGCTGGCGTATGAGATCGACGGTGTGGTGTTCAAGGTCAATAGCTTGGCCTATCAGCGCGAACTGGGCTTCCGCGCCCGCGAGCCGCGCTGGGCGATTGCTCACAAATTCCCGGCGATGGAAGAGCTGACCGAGTTGCTGGATGTGGAATTTCAGGTTGGCCGTACCGGTGCGGTTACTCCGGTGGCGCGCCTGAAACCGGTCAAAGTGGCTGGAGTTACGGTGTCTAATGCCACTCTGCACAATATGGATGAGGTGGCGCGCCTGGGGGTGATGATCGGGGATACGGTAATCATCCGCCGAGCCGGTGATGTGATTCCGCAGGTGGTGCAGGTGGTGCCTGAGCGGCGTCCACTGGATGCCAGGCCTGTGCAGATTCCTGAAAGCTGCCCGGTGTGCGGCTCCCATGTTGAGCGCACCCAGCTGGTCAAGCGCAGCAAGGGCAAGGAAACCTTTAGCGAAGGTTCGGTGTACCGCTGTGTCGGTCGTTTGGCATGTGCTGCGCAGCTTAAGCAGGCAATCATCCACTTCGTTTCGCGCCGCGCCATGGATATCGAAGGCTTAGGCGATAAAACCATCGAGCAGCTGGTCGATGAGCAGTTGATCGCCTCGCCGGCCGATCTGTACACGCTGAGCTATGAACAGATCATCAACCTGGAAGGCTTTGCCGAGGTCTCCTGCAACAAGCTGCTGCAGGCCATCGCCGACAGTAAACAACCGACCCTGGCGCGGTTTATCTATGCCCTAGGCATACCCGATGTAGGCGAGGAAACCGCTAAGGTGTTGGCTCGATCGCTGGCATCTCTGGAACGCGTGCAGCAGGCTTTGCCGGAAGTGCTGACTTATCTGCCGGATATCGGTCTGGAAGTGGCCCATGAGATCCACAGTTTCTTTGCCGACAGCCATAACCAGCAGGTTATCGCGGCCTTGTTGGCCAGTGATCAGTGCGGGCTGCAACTGCAGGAGCAAGGCGAGCTGAGTGCCGAGTTCAGTGCCAGCGCTACCCTGGCCGGAATGCTCGACAAGCTAAATATCCCGTCCGTAGGCCCCGGTGGCGCGCAGAAGCTAGCGGATAAATTTGTCAGCCTGGATGCAGTATTGGCGGCTGACTGGCTGGATATGCGGCAGACCTTGCCCGAGAAGCAAGCGAAGGCGGTGCGCGAGTTTTTCGAGGTTGCTGCCAATGCAGAGCGCGCGCGCGCCATCGAAGCGCAGCTAAAAGTCTTTGGCATGCACTGGCACTGCGAGAAAAAAGTGATCGAAGGCTTGCCGCTGGCTGGTCAGACGTGGGTGCTGACCGGCACGCTGGAAGTGATGAGCCGCGATGTGGCCAAGGAAAAGCTGGAAAGTCTGGGCGCCAAGGTAGCAGGGTCGGTTTCGGCAAAAACCAGTTGTGTGGTGGCTGGGCCTGGTGCTGGTTCGAAGCTGGCAAAGGCCAGTGAGCTGGGTGTTCGGGTGATTGACGAGGCGCAGTTCTTGTCAGCCTTGGCAGGCTACGGCCTCTAGAGGTGCGAGTTTTCTGTACTGCCCCCAAACAGGGTTTGGGGGCAGTCGGGCAACTTAGTTACCGGTTACGTTCACGCAGGTTTCGCCGAAGAACGGGTAGAAGCCTTTGGTGTGGTAATCAGCGGTAGCGATGGTGCCGATGTTGCCATTGGCCTTGGCGGCAGCAATGGAAGCGTCGCCTTTGTTGATCAGACCAATGATGGTGGTGGCGCAAGCAGTACCGGTTTTGTTACCGGAAGCGGTGGTGGCGGTGATCGGACCTTTAACGTCGGTGATCAGGCCAACGCTGACTGGCGACAGGCCAGAAGCGCAACCGCTGAGCAGGGTAACCAGGCCGGCAGCCAGAGCAATTTTCTTCAACATGTTGTGATTCCTTTTCGCTTATCCATAAGAAGCTTTACCCATCCAGGTAAAGTGCACGGGCACCCTAAAGCAGTGCACGGGCAATAACAAGTTCGCCTGCTTGTTTTCAAACCGGTTTCAAATTTATGAAATCTTTCGGTGGATTTTTTGCAAGCCGCTGTTCTTGCGTGCAGCTCACTTGATTTGGCAGTCCAATGGAGAACGGCGAGGAGCTGGGAGGTGCCTGGCGCCTCGATCGGGCGCCAGGCGGCGAATCAATCGCCGCGGTATTCACAGCCGCTGGTGCAGGTTTCATGAATACGGATACGCGACAGCTCAGGTAACAGCGGCTTGAGTTGCTGCCAGATCCATTTGGCCAGCACTTCACTGGTGGGGTTTTCCAGGCCAGGAATATCGTTCAGGTAGTTGTGGTCGAGTTGTTCGTAGAGCGGCTTGAAGATCGCCTTGATCTCGGAGAAGTCGCGAATCCAACCGGTGTAGGGGTCAACCTCACCTTCGATATACACCGCGACCTTGAAGGAGTGGCCGTGCAGACGCCCGCATTTGTGCCCTTCGGGGACGTGAGGCAGGCGGTGCGCGGCCTCGAACATAAACTCTTTGAACAATTCCACGGTCTTTCTCTCAGGTGGTACGCGGCTAACAGCGCGTTTAGCAAGGCGCGAATATTACCAGCTCAGCGGCTGTTAACCGAGTAGCACAGAGAATTGGATACAGTTTTATGGTTGATTCCGCTCCAACCTGTAGATGCTGACAGCCTCGTAGACCGCCTTGCGCAGGCGATTGATGCCGCCAATCGGACGATGTTCGGGCAGTGCATGCCAGGGGTTGAAGGAGAGGTTGTCACAGAACAGGTTCTGCTCGCGGCTATCAAAGTCCTGCGCCGGCACCTTGATGGTGGCGACGGTTTCGAACGGTGAAATGGCTTCGCTCCACTCAACACTGGGGTCTTCGATAGGCATGTAGTACTCGGCGTTCTGTCGCTGCACTTGCAGGGCAAAACAGGCGGGTACGCGGTCCAGCGACAGCTGCTGGTACAGCGCATTGCGCAGGAAATTTGGCAGATCCTGATTCTGTTCAGGTAACTGGTACTCCGGGCAGGCCTCTGGTTGAGGAATAACTCGGTACTTGATGTTGTGCTCACCCAGTTTGAATGGCGCGATGGAGTTGTAGGTGGTCGCCACGGGTGTTTCCGGGGCAGGGGACAGTGTTTTAAGGGCAATGATCAGGTGGCGGATTTCCCAGGTGTTGGGGTTCCAGCTGGGGAAGAATGCCATGACCTTTTTACCGTCGGCCTGGGCAGCGAAATTGCTTTTGTACTCGGCCACATCGCGCACGAAAAAAGCTGGGTGATTGAACATCACAAAGTCCTGCTCGCTGGCATGCTGCGGGCTTTGTGTCAGCTTTTCACCAGGGACATCCAGTAGCTTGATTGCCATGCCGCGGGCATCGCGGGCGCGGTCAAATTGCGGGTAGGCATTGCCGTTGGACAGGCGCATCCAGGCTTGCCAGGTCTTGCCTGGTTCGCTGAGTACGCCGCGTTGCAGGCTGCTATCGATATTGGCGCTGACGGTGACTTCGGCCTTCATGCAGCCATGGGCCTTGGCGTGGGCATCGCGCAGCACGCGGGTATTGTCGCGGTGCTGTTCGACCACGCGGATGGCATCTTCAATGATGCCTTGGGTGAGCGCGGCTTCATCGGGCGGGATCTGCTCTTCAGTAGATACAGGGCCGGAGAACTTCCAGCCGTAATAGGCGGCTCCAATGGCCCAGCCGCCGATGCCGATAGCCAATACGAGCACCAGTAATTTGCCCAGTATGCGGCCGAGCCAGAGCCAGAATCGTTTAAACATGGAGTCAATTCCTTTTAATTATTCTCAGTGTGCGATCACAGGCGCAGTGCAGTTCAGTTCTGGCAAGACGGGCCGGGCGTCCACGTTTTGGCGGCCACCGGCTGTAATTGTTGTTCCAATGCTGGGTTACCCAAAACCTTGAGGTACTCGATCAGCGCCCAGCGTTCTTCCGGTTGCAGAGCGCGGCCAATTACCCCATCTTCACGGCATCCCGCACGGAATTCATGACCGCGATTGCTGTTGCCGGTGACCTGCGTATCGAAATGGAAACCACCGGTGAATTTCTCACTCTGGTAACCAATTTGCTTGGGGTTGAACTCGAAATTGCCTACCCAGAACTCGGTTTGCCGTTCCGACACCGGCGACAACAGCTGGAACAGGGTCGGCACTGAGCCGTTATGCAAGAAGGGCGGTGTGGCCCAAATTCCGTCGAGCGGACGAGCCTTGTAGCCACGTTTTTCCTGTACGCCGATAGGGAGGTTGAAACCATCCATATTGCCGCGTTCGGGTTGTGTGATGCCGGCATCCTGATACGCGCGGTTTTCCACATAGGCGGTGACGTAGGCCAGGGCCTTGGCACTGGAGATGCTGCGCATGTCGATGTCATCCAGCTTCGCGCCGTACAGGCGTACATCAAGCTTACTCAGTTCGGCCTTGGTCCAGCCCAGCTTGCTGATATCGAAGCGGTGGTCGGCAATATTGTCAGCAGTAGTAGGGTCAGTGCCGACGATTGAGGTCGGGACCACGCGCATCCGCCATTCCGGATCGCGGGCAGGTGCGAAGCTGTCCTGAGGTGTTTTTGGATCAGGGGCATGGCAATACGCGCAGTTCTCGGTAAATAACGCACGGCCGCGGCTGGCCAGCGGCAGATCGACCTTGCCAAAAACGTCTTCAGGCCAGGTCGGTGGTCGCAGCTTTTTCAGGGTTTCTTCAAGGGTGAACAGGTCACGCAACCGCACGCTGGAGGCATAGCGTTCAGCTTCGGCTACCGGATGACCGTCAGTATTCAGCAAGCGCAGGGTCGCACCGACTCCCAAGGCCTCGCCGACGTTGCGGGCCATGGGCTGCATGGCTGAGCCGTTCCACTGTACCCAGTCGAATTTCCAGATATCCCAGACCTGCGGGTAACTCACTGGCGCATCGGCAACGCGGTAGTTGCTTGGGTCAATGGCATCACCAAATACGCTATTGGCGATACGGCCGAAAGCATCGGTACGACCAAAGCCCTCCTCGGTTGGATACAAGCCACGGTGCCAGTCATTGAATGCGGTGCCCAACAAGCGGTCGAGCACTACCTTGAAGTCTCGACGCAGCTGCGCCTTGTGACGGGCGTACTCATCTCCCAGTACTTGCTGGGCGAAGCGGTTGAATTTCAGTGGGTTGTAGTAGGTGAACGCCATGCTCATCCCAAGCGCTTGGCCAAAGCTGCCGCCGCGCACGGTCGGTACCGTGGATGCCAGTGAGTGCAACGCAGCACCACCATCAATGCGCACAGCTTGGCCCTGGTAACGCAACTCACCGGTGTGGCAAGCGGCGCAGCTGATATCCAAATAATGCTCACCACTCTCCGCATCTGCGTGGCGGGCAAAGCCCACGGGCAGGTTTCCAGGATTCAGCGGCGTAGGTTGTTGCGCGGGATCGACGAGAAAGCCAAAACGCGCCAGATAGTCGGGGGTGGCGAACTTGCTGGTGCTGAACGGCAGCTCCAGGGCACGGAACCACTCATAGCGCAGGCCTTTTACCTGGGTACCCTGAGGGGTGTAGTAATAGGTTTGGCGTTCATCAGAGGACCACTGATCGAGGTAGTGCAGCTTGTCTGGCTGCTGATAAACCGGCAGGTTGGGATTGGCGATGAAGTACAGGGCGATCAGCAAGCCTGCGATAAATAGTAAAAGAAGCCCATACAGGGCCCGACGGAGGATGCGCATGGAAACTTCCTTGTGGTGTTTTTGTTTGTTGTTTTTATGCCAACTGCAGCCGCAGATGGCAAGCAGCCATTACAGCAAAATCCCGGAAATAGGCTTCTTCTAGGGGCGAAAATCGTTTTACAGTGCGGTGATGACGAAATAACCCACAGGAGTGAATTGATGCATCCATTTGACGCGCCACAGCCGCCCAAATTAGCGTTGATGTTGGGCTATGCCGGGTTGGTGCCTTTTGTCACCGGCGCACTGGGCATCTGGGTGACACCTGAAGGGTGGCGAGAGCTGGTGTTGGCTGCGTTGTTGGATTATGCCGCTGTGATCTTGGCATTTATGGGGGCGATCCACTGGGGCCTGGCAATGCGTGCGGAAAGTACTGACGAGCAAGCGCAGATGCAGCTGGGGTTATCCGTGGTGCCGCCTTTGCTGGGCTGGCTGGCCATCAGCGGCGGTATGCCAACCAGCTTGGCGTTACCGCTGTGCTTAGTAGCGTTCGGTGGGTTGTATGCCGCTGACTTGAGGGCCGTCAAACTGGGCTTGGCACCGCAATGGTACCCACGGCTACGCCGACCGCTGACGTTGGTTGTCTGCCTGAGTTTGCTGCTGGCATGGGCCAGCGTGCTATTGCGTTGAGTTGAGCCAGTCAGCCACGGTGACCAGCGCCTGCTCTCGGCGCTGCGACCAGTTGCCTTGAATGCATTGCAGCGGCTGTTGATGCTGCCGCAGCCAGTGTTCGCAGTGTTGGTAAAACGTCAACCGTTGAGCCAGCGCTGGCTGGCAGCGCTGGCCATCGTCGACCCAGGGCACATCGACAGGGTTGAGTAGCAGGTGCAGGTGATAGTCACGTTCGAGTAAGGCCGGTTCAATCCAGGCGGGGCAGTCCCCAAACAGCGCGTGGCTCCAGAGCATGTTGCTGAGCAAATGTGTGTCGAGGATGAGCAATTCAGGGCGTTCAGCCCGGGCTTGATCTTCCCAGGCCAATTGGCCCTGGGCGATCGCGTTGATGTCGGCATAGCAGGTGTCACGCTGCTCACGCTCGATAAAATGCCGCACGTATTCGCCTACCAACACGCCGCCAAAATTCGCCTGGATATGCTCAGACAGCCAGCTTTTACCGCTGGACTCTGGCCCGGTGAGTACCAGCACCTTCATGCTTGTACCTTCATGGGTTAACCAGCGCGTGATCACGCCGCCATGTCAGCCAGCCATTGACCGCTAACAGGGTAAACAGCCCATACAGTGCAGCTGTCGGGTACAAGCCTTGCTGTACAAACAGCGCGACGAAAAGCAGATCAAGAATGACCCACAGTGGCCAGCACTCCACACGTTTCTGCGCCATCCATACCTGCGCGACCAGGCTGAATGCACTTAGCGCTGCATCCTGCCAGGGCGCGGCCGCATCGGTGAATGTGGCCATCAGATACCCGAGCACAAGTGCACCGGCTGCACCTGTTGCTAAGCTGATCATCATGCCTTGCTGGCTCAGTCGGCTGACCTGTACGCCAGTCTGGCTGCTACCGCCGCGCGTCCAAAGCCACCAGCCATAACCTTGCAAGACGGCATACACACCTTGCAGCAGCATGTTTGAGTACAACTTGCCGTCATAGAAGATCCAGGCGTACATCAGCACCATCAGCAAACCCAGCGGCCAGCACCAGCGGTTTTGCCGCACGGTCAGCCAAACGGCCCACACGCCAAGGGCTGAAGCAATGATTTCCAGAGGCGACATATAACACCGATCAACGAAAGCGCAGGGAGGCGATTGTAACGACTGCACTGTGTGCCGTCTTGGTTGCACAGGCCGCTCATTTCGATGAGATGGCTAATTGCTATGGCTTTGCCGATATACTCAGCGTCCCGATGAGGAGGCATTGCGTGTTCAGGTTTGTTTTAACGGTTATCAGCGCTGTGTGCATATGGGCACTTGGCGTGACAACACCGGTCATCGCCGAGAGCGCGCGCACAGCGGGAAAGACGCCGGCTTCGGTGGTCTTTCTCAATCCGGGGTTTTCCGATGAGCCTTTCTGGGTCGGTTACAGTGACTTTATGCAAGCCGCTGCCGATGACCTGGGCATGCAGCTGCAGATTATCTACGGTGAGCGCAACCCGTCGCAGCTACTGGAAAAAGCCCGCGAGTTACTGACCCGCGATAACCCACCGGATTACCTGATATTCGTCAACGAGATGTACACCGCGCCGGAGTTGCTCCGGCAGTTTGCCGACAGTCCGATCAAGCTGTTTTCCCTGCACAGTACCCTTACGCCTGAACAGCAACAGCTTATCGGCGCCTCACGCGAACGCTATCGCAACTGGATTGGCAGCTTGGTGCCCAACGACGAGCAAGCAGGCTATTGGATGGCTAAGGCCTTGATCGCCAAGCTGGAGGGTAAGCCCGGCAGTCTGCTGGCATTTGCTGGTGTGCGATTCACCCCCTCTTCAAGCTTGCGTGAAGAGGGCCTGCATCGTGCCTTGCGTGAGCACCCGGAGATCAAATTGCAGCAGATGTTGCAAGGTGAGTGGAAGCGTCAACGCGCTTATGAACAGGCGCAACTGATCCTTCCACGCCACCCGGAGGCAAAGCTGGTGTGGTCGGCTAACGATGAAATGGCGTTTGGTGTGATGCAAGCAGCACAAGAAATCGGCCGGCAACCGGGCAAGGATATTTATCTGTCGGCGCTGAATAACTCAGACGCGGTTTTGCAAGCGCGTATAGACCGCAAACTATGCGTCTTGGTGGCCGGGCATTTCACCCTCGGAGGGTGGGCCATGGTGATGTTGCATGACTACCATGCAGGGCTGGATTTTGCCGAGCGTGGTGGCAAAGACCGAGTCGACCCGCTTTTCAGCTTACTGGACGCCAAACAAGCTGCTCATTTGCAGAAACGCCTCAAAGTGCCAGGTTTTGGCCTTGATTTTCGCCAGTTCAGTGCCGTCTACCGACCGCAGCTCAAGGATTACCAGTTCTCCATAAAACCGCTGCTGCAATAAGTCAGACGCCTGCCAGGTGCAGCACGAGTTTGACGATGCCGAAGATCACCAGCACGAAGACGGCGGTAAACAGCACGCCGAGAATGATGAAGTGGCTGGGCTTGCCCCTTGAGAAGTCACGGCTACGGTTCTTTCCGCTCTGCACACCGAACGCTGCGCTTAATACGCTTTGCATCATCTCCCACAGCGTCAACGGCTTGTTGTCCTCGTCGCTCATGTGTGTCTCCTGCTTTGTCCTGAGTGGCCTTAAACGAATTAGGCTTTATTGACTCGTTCAGTTGACGCGGGGTACTTGAGCAGTTTGGCGGCGGGACGACGAGGACGCTGGAGCAATTCGCCCCCACAGTTAGGACAGGTGCCATTAAGCCTGTTGTCCGCACACTCCCGACAGAACGTGCATTCGAACGAGCAAATCAATGCATCAGTGGAGTCAGCCAGCAAATCTCGGTCGCAGCATTCACAGTTGGGGCGCAATTGCAGCATGGCAAACTCCTCGCAATGATTGATTTGCTGAGCATAAGCGCTAATGCACGGGTGCAGCAAAGCTCAGTCAGGAAATGAGTGCAAGGGCCGCAGGGTGGGATTTGAAACGGGGTAAAGAAGGAAGGGAAGGGCTCTGACAAGAGGGGCCGATTGGCAGCTCAGAGCCCTTATTACAGCAGCCGATTACTCCGGCATGCTCCAGGGCTCCAAGGCGAAACCTTGCTGACTGAGTTGCTCACGGGACTGCTTGAGCACGTCGGCAAATTGCACCGGGTCGCTGTAGATGGTGCTGGACAGCTGCGTGCGGCCGAGCAGGCGGGTGCTGGTCCGGTCAATCACGCTAAGGCTGAGGTTGCCAGTGCCATCTTGCGGGGCCCAGGCGACGCATTGGAAAGGTTGAAAGGCGCGGTCGGCAATCAGCAGGGCTTCGTTAAAACGCAGCGGTGCGTTCATGGGGTCGGTTTCTCCGAGGTGATCCCAAATACACAAGGGCAAACGGTGAATTCACATTTGCCAGTCATAGTTGTTGATGACCGAAGCTGACCAGCAAGTCACATGCTGGCGAAAAAATGCACGGAATTGTCCGATAAATCACAGTTTTAATCGTGTAAGCCGAGAAACAGGGCGAGGAAGAGGGAGGTTAGGCCTTCTCTGAGCCTTTGCAGACGGCCAGTAATTGCTGCAGGTAATGAGCGATATAGCGCTGAAAGCCTCGATCATCCCAATAGCCCAAGTGGCTCAACGGGGTATGGCGCTTGTACCAGGGCCCCACTGGCATGGCGCGATCTTCAGCGACCACGGAGGCATAGTTGGGCAATGGGCGCAGCGGATAACCCAGCGGGTCAGCAGGCGCGTAGAGATTTAGCCAGCGCGCCTGTTTGGTCACCGCGTCAGTCAGGCAGTGGCCTGGGAAGCGGATCGGCACGACCGGGTCATAAGCAAAGGTAAACAGGGGGATATTGCAGCCAAAGGTGATCAGCCCGCTCAGGGTTTCCAAGGCCAGAAAGGGATCCAATGGGCATTCTTCAGCGGTATTGATGCGCTGCTGATCCCATACGAAATTGGAGAAAATATGCCCGCCTAGTGAGTGCGCCAGCACCACCAGCGGCGTATCGGCATCGACCTTGGCGCGCAAGGCATTGAGGCCACTGCGCAGGCACTGATGGACTTCTTCATAAGTGGTGTCGTATGCCTGGCTGACTTTGCGATAGCCGCTGGCATCACCCAGAAACAGCGTGACGATGCGTCGTAACCAGCGCCAGCGCACGGGCTGGTCGCGCAGTTTGTCGAGAAAAGCCAGTTGTCGCTTATCCAGCACGCTGGCCCAGTACAACGTCTGAAAAGCCACCTGGTCGGCTTCGGCGCCGAGGCGTTGGCGCAGCCCGGCGATCAGGCTGTGGGCGAAAGCGTGCTGGCCTTCGTCGTCACGCAGGTCGGGTTGCGTGCCGATGCCGTGGATAATGGCGACTGCGAGTTTCATCCTGCCCATCCTTGGTCATGCTGCTTTGGGTGTTCGGTCGGCTTCAGTTTTTAGAGTGGCTGCAGACGCTCGCCGAGGCGGCCGCTGTCGACCAGTTCGAGAAATTCGTCGCCAAGCCGCTGGCTTTCGCTCATGGCCGTGCGCCAATAGCGCTCGCGGCCGGCATCATCGCCCAGATAACGACTGAAGTCCTTGCGGTCTGGGAGTTTGCCATGGGGCAAGCGGGCTAGGTAGTCACGTGAGGGGGCCAGCAGCAGAACATCCTGCAGGCGTCCGCCATCACCTCGGCGCCAGGGCATGCCTTTGTCGAACCAGCCGGGAATGACCTTATCAGTGAAGTGCGGGTAGAGCACGATATCGTCGCCGCTGTACGGCAGGTCGAGGTGGTAATCAAGCAGGCCACCATCGCGGTAGGTGCCAGGGCCGGCGCCGGGGATATCGCGGACCCCTTGCATGATCATCGGGATGGAACCGGAGGCCAGCAATGCATGACGCAGATTACCGCTGTCGAGTTGCAGATAACGCGAGGGGAAGTCGCTGAGCGTCCCTAAGGGCGGAGCAAGGCGGGCGTCGTGCAGAATCACCCGCTCGAAGTGCTTAGCCAGTCGCGGACGGCCCAGCAGATTGCTGCCAATCACCGATGACAGGCCCAGGCCGAGTGCCCCGCGGTGATCGTGCTGGAGCAGGCCATGGCTTTTCACCACGACGATATTCAAACGGTAATGCGGGTTGCTGAGGATGTTGGCGTCGTCGTTGCCGAGGAGTTGATCAAGCATCAGGCTGCAGCTACTCGACACCTGCGCCATGCTCACGCCTTTGGCAAAGCGCTGCGAGGTATACAGCTCGCCGAGGCGACGCAGGCCTGCTGCAGCATCCGGCAAACAGGCGCTGGCGAAACGCCAAGAACCGATGGAGGCTCCGATCAGCGAACGCTCGCGCGGCGCGCGCTGCAGCCAGTCGCCGAACAGCGCCAGATCCAACCCCTGAATCCCTAACGCTTTCGGCCCACCCGCAGCGCCGGGCAGAATGCCGACATCGGCTGGTTGCAAGCCGTGCTCGCGAATACGCGCGAGGGCGCGTTTGCCGGCCTTGATTGTCAAAGCAGGGGACTTGATTAATATCGCACTCATGCTGGCCTCCATCGCGCAAGGCAGCGATTATAGGGTGCTGAATGGCCAGGCCAAGCGACTTCAGCGTGTGAATGATGTGCGCGTGGGTTGAGATAAATAGTGCTTGCGCCAAGTATTAAGCAAATTCAGCTTGAGTTAAGTCGTGTGCAGTAACTTGGACTCCGTCGAAAGCCAACTCCATTAAGGAATCTGAACATGAAAACACTGACTGCTGTATGTGCCGCTGCTGCTCTGACTTTGACTGCCGGCCTCGTTCAAGCCCGTGACCTGGGCCCGGATGAAGCACTCAAACTGCGTGACGCTGGTACCATTCAGTCCTTCGAAAAACTCAATGCCGCCGCTCTGGCGCTGCATCCAGGCAGCAAGACCGAAGACACCGAGCTGGAAGAAGAGTACGGCCGCTACATCTATCAGGTAGAAGTTCGCGACGCCCAGGGCGTGCAGTGGGATGTCGAACTGGATGCCACTAATGCACAAGTGCTGAAGAACCAACGAGACGATTAATGAACACCACTGCTTGGCTGCCTCGCGCACTCCTGGCCTTCCTGCTGCTGACGCTGACGCTCAGCAGCAGTGCGCGCGACCTGGATCAGGATGAAGCACTCCGTCTGCGCCGCGAGGGGTTGATCATGCCCCTTGAGCAATTGCTGCAGATGGCCTTGCAGCGCCATCCTGGCGCGGTGCTGTTGGAAGTCGAGCTGGAAGAAGAGGACGGCGTACTGGTCTACGAAGTCGAACTGGTGACTGACGACGGCACTGTGCGCGAACTGGAATTACATGCCAGCACCGGCGAAGTGCTCAAGGATGAGGTGGAAGACTGAATGCGCCTGTTGCTGGTTGAAGACCATGTTCCCCTGGCTGATGAGCTGCTGGCCGGTTTGATCCGCCAAGGATATGCGGTGGATTGGTTGGCAGACGGCCGCGATGCGGCTTATCAGGGGGCCACTGAACCCTATGACTTGATCATTCTCGACCTCGGCTTGCCTGGCAAACCGGGGATTGAGGTGTTGCAGGAATGGCGTTCTGGTGGGCTCACCACACCGGTCTTGATCCTTACCGCACGCGGCTCCTGGGCTGAGCGGATTGAAGGGCTCAAGGCGGGCGCCGATGACTACATGAGCAAACCCTTCCATCCAGAAGAGCTGCACCTGCGAATCCAGTCTTTGCTGCGCCGCGCTCATGGTCTGGCTAACCAGCCGCAACTCGAAGCGGCGGGCTTGCAACTGGATGAAGGGCGACAATCGGTACAACGCAACGGCGAAGAAGTGCAGCTGACTGCTGCGGAATTCCGCCTGCTGCGCTATTTCATGCTGCATGCTGGGCAATTGCTGTCCAAGAGCCACCTGGCTGAGCACCTGTATGACGGTGAAAGCGAACGCGACTCGAATGTCATCGAAGTGCACGTTAACCATCTGCGGCGCAAGCTGGGGCGCGAGATCATCGAAACCCGCCGCGGGCAGGGCTATCGATTCAGCGGGGATACTGCTTGAGGTCGATTCAACGGCGTTTGAGCCTTGGCCTGGTCAGCGTATTGCTGATTGTCGGTCTGCTGCTGGCGCAAAGCAGCCTTTGGCTGTTTGACCGCAGCCTACGGGGTTACCTGCAAACAACCTTACAGGATGAAACTCAGACGTTACTGGGCGCGGTCGTGCGTGGGCCCAATGGCTTGCAGCTGGATGAACGTCGTCTCAGTGCCGCCTACAAGCGGCCATACTCCGGTTTGTACTTTCGCATCGACCTGAATGAGCAGAGCTGGCGCTCGCGCTCACTTTGGGACCGAGAGCTGCACAAAGTTGAAGCCGAAGGCTTGAAGGACGCACTCGGCGACGGGCCGCAAGGTCAGCAATGGCTGGTCTACCGTGCTGATTATCAGCGTTATGGCCAGCCCATCGTGATTCATGTGGCGCGTGATTACAGGCCGATACTCGATAGTTTCAGTCAGGTGCAGAAATTTATTCTGGGCTTGGGAGTCAGTGCACTTGTGCTGATTTTGTTGCTGCAACGGCTGATCGTCAGTCGGGCATTGCGCCCGCTGGAACAAGTCCGCAGGCAGCTTTTGCAGTTGCAGCAAGGCCAACGTAGCCAGCTGGATCAGCAGGTGCCGCTTGAGCTGGAACCGCTGGTGGCGCAGATCAACCACCTGCTGGCGCACACCGAAGACACCCTCAAACGGTCGCGCAATGCGTTGGGTAACCTCGGCCATGCATTGAAAACACCGCTTGCGGTGTTGGTCAGTCTGGCGACGCGGGAAGAGCTCAAACAGCTGCCGCAATTGCGCGAAAGCCTGAACAGTCAGTTGCAACAGATCGAGCAGCGCATCGCCCGTGAACTGGGGCGTGCGCGTTTAGCTGGGGAGGCCTTGCCCGGCGCGCATTTTGACTGCGCCAGCGAGCTGCCGGAGCTGTTCTCGACCCTGACAATGATCCACGGCAACCACCTGCAACTGGAGTGGCAGGCCGAGCCTGGTTTGCGCTTACCCTGGGACCGTGAAGACCTGCTGGAACTGCTCGGTAACCTGCTGGACAACGCCTGCAAGTGGGCGGATAGCCAGGTACAGCTGCATATCTGCAAAGTGACAGCGGGCTACCAAGTTACGATTGATGATGATGGCCCGGGTATCGACGCCGCGCTGCGGGACGAAGTGCTCAGCCGTGGTAGTCGTCTGGATGAACAGGTCGCCGGTCACGGCCTGGGGCTGGGTATCGTGCGCGATATTGTTGATGCGTGGGGCGGAAGTTTACAGCTGGCAGAGAGCCCGCTGGATGGGTTGCGCGTCACGGTCAGCTTGCCGCTAAAACGCACCTGAGGTCATCAGGTGCGTTCAGTGCAATCTTTACATGCCGTTGGCAAATGCCGGGTTGCTCATATCAATACTGGCGCGAACGGGGAGCAGGGCGTGCGCATACTTGACCAGAATATCCAGCTCGTAATCGATCCGTGCGTGCAGGCGCTGGTCCTCTTCGTGGCTCGGTTCTGGCGTGTTCAGCACCTTCTCGACATTGCGTACGATCAAGTGCTCAGGCAAGTAGCAGAGGCGGCAGTTTTTGTAGCTGGAGGCGCGCAGCTCGCTGATCGGATAAGCCCCACCTACCCCTGACGAAACGCCCACTAACAGGCCTGGCTTGTGCGCCAGCTCAGCTTTGCTGGCGTAGATAAAGAAGTTCTTGATGGCCGGGCAGGCCATGCCATTCCACTCCGGAGAAATGATCACCACGGCATCGGCAGCGGCCAGTTGCTTGCTGTACAGCCCCCATGGACCGGCGTCTTCAGCAGGCCACAGCGGCAGCGGGGCGAGGCCCAGGTCGATCACATTGCTTTGCGCATCATCGGTGTAGCCCAACTGAATCAGACGCTGGCGCAAAAAGCGGGCAACCTTGCCCGATTGGCTGTTACTGCGGCTGGAACCGGCCACTAGGGCTATATTGAGCATCGTTCACCTCTCGATTTCTGCGGCATCAATAAAAAACGCAGGCTAACAATGGTTAGCCTGCGTCACAAGGAAGCAGCCGCCAGAGTGGCGGTCCGATCATGCCATCTGCGTTAAACGCGGAATTGGTCCATCAGGCTTTGCTGGTGGTTGGCCAATTTGTTCAGCCCTTGGCTGATTTTTGCTGACTCGTCTGCCTGGGCGGAAATCGATTCAGTGACATCCCGGATCGAAGCGACGTTACGGTTGATTTCTTCGGCCACCGAGCTCTGCTCCTCAGCCGCGCTGGCGATCTGCAAGTTCATGTCGGTGATCACGCTGACCGCTTGGCTGATGCGTTGCAGCACGGCCACTGCCTGCTCAACCTGCTCAACGCTGCCCTGCGCCTGGCGATGACTGCTGTGCATGGTGCTGACCACTTCCTTGGTGCCGCTTTGCAAGCCTTCGATAACTTGGCGAATTTCCTCCACCGAGTCCTGGGTGCGTTTCGCGAGGTTGCGCACTTCATCCGCCACCACGGCAAAACCACGGCCTGCTTCACCGGCGCGGGCGGCTTCAATCGCAGCGTTCAGGGCCAAAAGGTTGGTCTGTTCAGCGATCGAGCGGATCACTTCGAGTACTGAGCCGATCTTCTCGCTGCTATTGGCCAGGCCTTCGACTTCCTGCATGGCGACGTTCATTTCATTGGCCAGCAGTTCGATGGTCGAAGTGGTTTTACCGATCACACTCATGCCTTCACGGCTGGCTTGGTCGGCAGTGCGCGCGGCTTCTGCGGCTTGAGCCGCGTTGTGCGCAACATCCTGCGCTGTGGCGCTCATTTCCTGGAACGCTGTAGCCACCTGATCCACTTCACGGTATTGCTGCTGCATGCCGTCGCTGGTCTGGCTGGCGATCAGGGCGGACTGATCGGCTGTGCTGCGCGCATCCTGCACGCTGCGTTTAACGTCAGCGATGATGGGTTGCAGTTTGTCGAGGAAACGGTTGAACCAGCTGGCCAGTTCGCCCAGTTCATCCTGCTTGGCGTACTCCAGGCGACGGGTCAGATCACCTTCGCCGCTGGCGATGTTCTTCAGCATTGCTGCAACACCGATAATCGGCCGGGTGACCCCAAGCGCCGTCAACCAGATGAGCAGAATCCCCACCACCCCGGCAACCAGGCCAAGGCCCAAGGACACCGCAGTGTTGCGCGTGCCCATTTCATCCATTTGCGTTTCGAGATGGGCAGCGGGCGCTAACAAAACCTTCTCAGGCGCCTCCATCAGCACCCCCCACGGCTGCGACTCAGGGATTGGCAGCAGCGGTTGCAGCACTTGCAGTGCGCCATCATGGTGCAAAGTTTCCTGACGATTGCTTGCCACCAGGCTGAGGATTTCGTTGTGTTGATTGGTAAAGGCTTTTTCCAGTTTCCCGCCCAGCAGGCTGCTGTCGCGGCTGTGACCAGCCAGCAAGCCGGCGGGGCTGATGATGCTCACATGGCCGGCGCCGTCGAATAGACCTTGATGAGCACTGGTGCTGAGCTCTTGCAGGCTGGTCAAGCTGATATCAACCCCCAATACGCCAATCACCTTGTCGCCTTGGAGCAAGGGGAAGGCGATGCTGGTCATCAGAGTCTTTACCCCGTCAGCCTCATCAATATAGGGATCAAGCAGGCACACCTTTTTTTTCTGCAGTGGGCAACTGTACCACGCGTTGTAGGGCGCGCCGCTGATTCCCGGGGTGGTGTCATTGAGGCTTTCTTCTGTCATGGCCTCGGAGCTCAGCTCACCGTTATCACCCTGTGACCAATAGACCGAAAAGCGACCTTTGTCATTGCTACCGAGGTTGCCTTGATCAGCAAAAAGCTCATCTTTGCCATCCAGCGCGTTCGGTTCGAATGCGACATAAATACCCAGCAAACTGCGGTTGGCCTCTAGCGCACTGCGCACCTGTCGAGTCAGGTCTTCACGCAGGTCAAAGGCATCTAGAAAGCGCTTCTCAGCCTGTTCCCGAATAAACAACACCTGCGTCGCCGCGCCGCGACCGTATTGATAGGCGTCCATAAAGTAGCGTTGAATCTGCAACGCTTGGGATTCGCCGCGTGCGGACATCCGCAGTTGCGCAGACTCCTGCAGCATGGCGGTGCTGGCCTGCTTGACCAGGCTGGCACTGCGTGAGGCCTGAATGACCGAGGCGGATACCAGCACCGCAACAATGGCCAGCAAGCACAGGCCGGCCAATAGGGTGATTTTCAACTGGATGGAAAGTCGGCTGAACAACATTTTCAGGACCTTTATAGGGCAGTGGCTTAGAACGCCTATCGGCGCATAGGCGCTTTTCTTTAAGTGTTACGTCAAGTTAAGCAGAGCAAATAGCAGGCCAGTGTTAACAATTTAAACCGCAGGGTAATCGAAATCTGCAACGCAGTGTATAGAATAATTTACGGCTGTTTTGACAGGTCAGTCAGCATTAGGCAGAGTACGCGCCCTTCGCCGAGCCGGCGCAGCATCCACAATGGGTCAAACCTTCGTGGACCTATTTAAATCGCGGGAGTAAATCGATGAACGCAGTCGTTGCGGCAGTGGGAATCATGCTGATCCTCAGCTTGTGCCGTGTGCATGTGGTGGTGGCCCTGATCGTCGGTGCATTGGCGGGCGGTCTGCTTGGTGGCCTGGGTATTGAAGGCTCGCTGGCGGCATTCAATAAAGGCCTGGGCGGCGGGGCGACAGTGGCACTGTCCTACGCCTTGCTCGGTGCATTCGCCGTAGCGATTGCCAAATCCGGTCTGGCCCACGCCTTAGCTGACAAAGCCCTGGCCATGGTTGGCAAACAGGACGCCAAAGGCGCCGGTTTGCTCAAGTGGCTGCTGATCGGTCTACTGCTGGTGGTGGCGATTTCCTCGCAGAACATCCTGCCGATTCACATCGCTTTTATCCCGCTGCTGGTGCCGCCGCTGCTGTATGTGCTGAGCAAGCTGCAGCTTGATCGCCGCTTGATCGCCTGCGTGCTGACCTTCGGCCTGATTACCCCGTACATGTTTCTGCCGGTGGGTTTTGGCGGAATCTTCCTCAATGACATTCTGCTGGCCAATGTCGCCAGTGGCGGCGTCGACACCAGCGGCCTGGACGTGACCAAAGCCATGGCGATACCCGCACTGGGTATGCTGTTTGGCTTGCTGGTGGCGGTGTTCTTCAGCTACCGCAAAAAACGTGTCTACGACCTGAGCAAGATTGAGCAGGCCGAGCGCGTGGATGTTGCCTACAACCCATTGAGCCTGCTGGTGGCGGGTGTGGCGATTGCTGCCGCGTTTGTTGTGCAGCTTTGGCTGGACTCGATGATCATCGGTGCCCTGGTCGGCTTTATCATCTTCTCGGTGTCTGGCGTGGTGCGCTGGAAAGAGGCCGATGGCCTGTTTACCGAAGGTATGAAAATGATGGCAATGATCGGCTTTATCATGATCGCTGCCGCCGGTTTTGCCGAAGTGATGAAGGCGACCGGTGAAGTGAAAAGCCTGGTCGAGAGCTCTGCTGAACTGATTGGCCATGACAAGGCGCTGGGTGCGCTGCTGATGTTGCTGGTTGGCCTGCTGGTAACCATGGGCATCGGTTCGTCGTTCTCCACCGTGCCAATCATCGCGGCGATCTTCGTACCGTTGGGTCTGCAACTCGGCTTCAGTCCGCTGGCCATCCTGTGCATCGTTGGCACCGCCGGCGCACTGGGTGATGCCGGCTCGCCAGCCTCCGACTCTACCCTTGGCCCAACCGCCGGGCTTAACGTCGATGGCCAGCACAACCACATCTGGGACAGCGTTGTGCCAACTTTCCTGCACTACAACCTGCCGCTGCTGGTATTCGGTTGGGCAGCAGCTATGGTGATTTAACCGGGGCATTGCTCGCCTGCAGCGTTATTGCTTTAGGTGATTCAACTTTTCAGCGGGGCTACCGATAAATCGATAGCCCCGTTTTTATTTCGCTCCACTGCCAACCAAGGACCTGCCGATGCGCCTAACCTTGAAATCAAAAGTCGTGCTGTTGGCACTGATCCCGGTGGTGCTGTTTGCCCTGGTGCTCAGTGGTGCTGCCGCCAAGGTGTTACAGAACCTGGCCGCTCAGGAAGTCAAAGAAACCCGCGAACGTCTGCTGCAGGAAAGCCGCAACGAGCTGCAGCACTACGTACAGATCGCCCTTGGATCTGTACAAACGCTGTATGACGGTGCTGCGCAAGGCGACATGGCCAGCCGAGAACAGGCAATCGTCATTCTGTCGAAGATCAAGTTCGGCAAGGACGGCTACTTCTTTGGCCACGACTCCAACGTGGTGCGCCTGTTCCGCGGCGATAGTCCGGTAGACGTCGGCAAAAGCCTGGCCGATCGCCGCGACCCGAATGGCGTATACATCAACCGTGAACTGGTGAATGTCGCCAAGAACAACAGCTACTACGTCAATTACAGTTCGCCGCTACCGACTGATGACTCTGTGCTGGTGCCGAAAATGGCCTACAGCTACTACCTGCCAAAATGGGACATGGCCCTAGGCACGGCAATCAACCTCGACGGCGTCGAAGCGCAGATTGCTCAGGTGCAAGGTGAAATCGACGAGCGTATCAGCACCATCATTACCAGCATCATGGTGATTGCCGCCGTGCTGCTGGTGATATTCGGCATTGTCGGGGTGGTGCTGAGCAACACCTTCCTGCGCCCGCTGCAGCAGATCAAGGACAACCTCGATGACATCGCCGCCGGTGAAGGCGACCTGACGCGTCGCCTACCGATCAATGGCGACGACGAGCTTGGCCAGCTGGCCGGCTCGTTCAACCGGTTTGTCGAAAAAATCCACGGCCTGGTTCGGCAGATCGTCGACATGACCGGCCAGCTGACTGAGTTGGTCGGCCAGGTTTCGGCCCAGACGCAGCGTTCAGAAGAGGCCATGGAGCGTCAGCGCCATGAGACCGATCAGGTGGCTACGGCCATCAATGAAATGTCCGCCGCCGCCCATGAAGTCGCGCAAAGTGCTCAGGGCGCAGCAGAAGCGGCGCAAAAAACCGACACCGAAGGCCAGGCTGCGAAACACGTGGTCGATGGCAGCATCGAGCGCATCCACACCCTGGTGCAGGATATCCGCGACAGCGGCGTGTCGCTCGACACGCTGCAAAAAGACGTGTCGTCGATTGTCAGCGTGCTCGATGTGATTCGCTCCATCGCCGAGCAGACCAACCTGCTGGCCCTCAACGCGGCCATCGAAGCGGCACGTGCAGGTGAAGCTGGGCGAGGCTTTGCTGTAGTGGCCGACGAGGTGCGCGCGCTGGCCAGCCGTACGCAGCAGAGTACCCAGGAAATTCAGGGAATGATCGATCGCCTGCAGAAGGGCACCCAGGATGCAGTGACCGCGATGCGTCGCTCCAGTGATGCCGGTGATGTCACCAGCGAGCAAGCTAACCGCGCCGGCACCTCGCTGGATGCCATCGCTCAATTGATCGCCACCATCAACGCGATGAACGCGCAGATCGCCAGCGCCGCCGAAGAGCAAACCGCTGTGGCCGAAGAGATCAACCGCAGCGTGCACAAGATTGCCGTGGCGGTTGACAGCGTGGCCGACGAAACCCAACAGGGCGCGCAGACCGCGCGCAATCTAGCTGGGCTGGGCGAACGCCTGGGCGCATTGGTGCGTCAATTCCGCATCTAGCACCTGAGGCAGGCATACACAAAGGGAAGTTTGGCTTCCCTTTTTTATTGTCATGAGCAGTGTTCTGTCGGCGCAGGCCGCAGATAACCGCCGCAGCTTAAAACCAGCAGCGCTATATCCAATAAATATGTAGGGCTGTGGTTAGTCAGAGTTTCTTGGACTAGCGTGCATGAATCGCCGGGCCCGCTTGAAATTTGAGCAGCGGCGACACGTTTGGGTGCGCGCAGTTACTGCTGCTTCGGCGCGGTGTATGAGCAGTCTCCAGTGGGTGATGGGCTGATTTCGGGTGACAGCTGGAGGGGATTCGTACAACGGCTCGGGTATGTGGACCCATCGATAAAAACAAGATGAGGGACTCACTATGTCTGTAGCGATAACACTTCGGCGCTGTGCCGCGCCGCTGATGGTTTCGGCCCTGGCAATGCCGGTGCAGGCCGAACAGGGCGATTACAACTTCTGGCAAACCCTGAGCAACCTGGTGGTTGCACCTGCGGCAGATAACAAGGTCACTCCGGCGCAACGGTTAGGGCCGTATCCGCTGCTGGCCAACCCGAGCGGTTTCAACAGCGGCTTCAAACCGGCTAACTACTACGCCTGGCAAACTGTGCAAATGGCCCCGCAAACCGGCGCCGTGTGTGGCAACGGCTCGCCGTACAAATTCTTCGTCAACCGCGTGCCCAATACCCGCAACACCATCATCTACCTGGAGGGCGGCGGGGCCTGCTGGGATTACGCCAGTTGCACCGGGCAAAGCGGCATTCGCGGCGCACGTAACCCCGACGGCATTCCCAATGACTACATGAGCCTACTCAATCCGGGTGCCAGTCTGGTCAGCCCCTTCGTGGTGCGTCTGCATCCCTGGACGCGGGTAAAGACTCAGAACTGGAACATGGTCTATGTGCCGTATTGCACCGGCGACATCTACTCCGGCGACAAGGTCGCGGTCTATGAAGACCCGCAAAGCCAGCAGGCGCCATTGGTCTGGCACCACAACGGCCTGCGCAATATGCGCGCGGTGGTGGGTTGGCTGAAAGACAACCTGCCGCGCCCCACGCAGATGCTGACCACCGGTTGCAGCGCAGGCGGTGCCGGCAGCCTGACCAACTATGCACCAACCCGGCAGGACATTGCGCCGACGCGCAGCTTCCTGATCAATGACTCCGGCCCGGTGTTCTCGGCCATCACTGGCGGTGGTAACGAGGCTTATCCCTCTCTGCCGTTGCAGGGCTTTATCCGCAATGCCTGGGGGCTGGACGCTGGGCCGTTACCGTACCTGCAGTCGCGTTTGCCGGGGCTTAACCTGAACAACCTGGGCACCATTTACCCGGCGTTGTCGAGCAACCTGGCGGCTGATCGCATGGGTCATACGCACTTCTGGAAGGACCTGAATTATTCGTCCTATTCCTATGAGCGTTTCTACCCGGAAATCATCAATGCACCGAACCAGGCCGCCAAGGAGGCGCTGATTCACGCCAAGTGGGATGTGGACAGCGGCAGGCTGCGTAACGAGCTTGCTAACCTGCCGAATGTCGGCGGTTACTTCCCGCAGTACCGTGCGGTTAATGAAAGCCACTGCACCAGCATCATCGAGTTTGCCAACGCGGATATTCAGGAGCAGAACCTGCAGCTGGATGACTTCGTCAATAACGTGATGAATGGCAGCGGCCCGGTACTCGATGCCTCTGAGCAGAGTGACACCGCCGACCGCAACAAACCCTTCAACCTGCTGTACTACGCGCTCGACCAACTGTTGTAATGCTATCGCCCGACCTGAGCAGCCTGCTCAGGTCGGGTTATTGATAGTGCTGTTCGCGTGCCTGCTGCAGGCGTTGGCGCAAGTACTCATCGCGGCTCAAACCATCGGGAAAGCTGTCCATGCTCAGGACTTCCTCAACGATGCGTTTCTCATCGGCCTTGTAACGACGAAACTCGGCGCTGGGTGTCGCAGCCTTGGCTTCGCGCTCGGCGCTAATCGCCTTGTAGCGGGCGACCAATGCGGCGGCCTGATCTTTCTGCGCTTGTTCATCGCCAGTGGTGAGCTGAATCAGGCCCAGTTGCAGTAACAGCGACTCACTCATGGCCAGTTCACTGCGTTGCTCGTACGTTTCGATCTGTTCACGCAAGGCCTGCGCCTGGCTTTCACGTTGCGCGGGGGACAGCTCGGCGGCGCCGCTGACAAAGCTGCGGTAAGCCTGATGGAACGCCAGGCGTTGCTCCTGGTTTTTCACGGCGGGGTTTTGCAGCAGCTCGTGCAACTGCGCCTCGGTGGGCATCGGCGTTGTTGGGCTAACGCCCGAGAGCACGCTGGTGGAATTGTCGGCCTGACTGGCCTGCGCAACAACCTGCGGCTCGCTGTGCAGGCGCCAATACAAGGTGCCGAGCACCGCAATCAGCACCAGCCCACCACCCACTAGAAGAGGTTTTCCCTGCACCGGCTATCTCCTGAATGACGCCGCATCGTGCGGCGTTTTCAGCTTAGACCAGTCTGCTTTCAGCGCTTCTTGCTGACCCAGGCCCAAAGCATTTCACACTGGATCGGCTGGATGCCGGCTTCATCGGTCACGGTCACGGCAACCAGCACTTCGCCTTTTTCCTGGGTGTGGATGGCTTGAATCTGCTCGGGTGTCAGGCTTGCCACGGCGCGTAAGCTGCCGGTAGCACGCTTGAGGTAGTCGACCTTGAGGCTTTTGATCAGCGGCAGTTTGTCATCGGGCACGTTCATGCCGACCAGAAAACCCGTAGCGGATTCAGCCAGCAGCGCCATGGCGGCGGCATGCACGCCTTTGATGTGGTTCTGCACCTTGCGTTTGTTGGCGATGCTCATCACCGCCTGCTGTTGGGTCAGCGTATGCACGCGTACCTTGGCGGTACCGGCGAACTTCACCTGGGAGCCAAACAGCAGCGACAGCGCCGGGCTTTGCAGAGCGCTGGGCAGTTGCTGGATTTTGCCGACGATACGGCTCAAGCGGTTGCTGGACATGCTGATGCTCTTTGCGCAGAGGGAAGGGCGTGAGTCTGTCACAGCGAAATGTGACCGGCCAGGGCTGACCGGTCACATTATTGCCAGTCGATTAGAGCAATCTACGGCCGTCTTCGCGGGTGATGATCACCGTAGCCGAGCGCGGTCGCTGACCGGGGCCATCGGGCCAGGTGCTGAGCAGGTTGGTCGACGTTGAGCCTTCGCCCGGGTGCTGGATATTGACGAACAGGGTGCGGAAGTCCGGGGTCGCGGTAATGCCGGTTACTTCGGCGCCGACAGGACCCACCAGGAAACGCTTCAGCTCACCGGTGCGTGGCTCGGCCACCAGCATCTGGTTGTTGCCGAATGGACCACTGCTTAATTGACTGCCGCTCATGTCGGTCTGAATCCATAGCCGGCCTTCCTCGTCAAACCACAGCCCGTCGGGGCTGGCCAGGCGGTTATCTGCCGTCAGCGGTTTACCGTTCGGGCCGATGCTGTCGGTCTCCGGTCCGGCCAGCATAAACAGGCTCCAGGCAAACTGACGGCCGGCGTAATCCTTGCTCAGCTCACGCCAGCGGATGATATGGCCGAACGCGTTAGCGGGGCGCGGATTGGCAGCATCGGCGCTGGTCCGGGCACTGTTGTTGGTCAGGGTGAAATACACCTCGCCGTTGTCCGGATTGACCGCGCCCCATTCCGGGCGATCCATCTTGGTGGCGCCCACCACGTCAGCTGCCAGGCGAGTATTGATCAATACCTCACCTTGGTCGGCAAAACTCACTCCAGAAGCCCTGCAGGCTTGCTGGAATTTCTTGTCGTAGATATCCAGCGCCAGCCATTCACCCTTGCCGCTGGCGTCGAAGCGCGCGACATACAGTGTGCCTTCGTCGAGCAAACGGCCATTGCTACGCCCTGGGCGGTATTTGTCACGGCTGACGTATTTGTAGATGTACTCGTTCTGTGAATCATCGCCGGAGTAGCAGACCACCGGGCGGCCTGATTTCACCGGGGCGAACACCAGGCCTTCGTGGGCGAAGCGACCGAGCGCTGTGCGCTTGATGGGCACGGACTCCGGCGCAAATGGATCGATTTCGACAATCCAGCCAAAGTGGTTGGGCTCGTTGCGATAGTCCGCGCTGGCCGTGGTAGTGGTACGCGTGGCATCGAAACGCTCGAACTCATCGCCCTTGAGGTGATCCCAGCCGTAGCGGCTGCTGCTGCGCAGGCCGTAGCGGCTCAGCTCGCGCGGCAAATCGGTATCGCGGCTGGCAAAGTAGCCGGCCCAGTTCTCTTCGCAGGTCAGGTAGGTGCCCCACGGGGTAAAGCCATGGGAGCAATTGTTCAAGGTGCCGCGCGTTGCCGTGCCTTTTGGGCTGTAGCGTGTTTTCAATAGCGCATGGCCGCGCGCCGGGCCGCTGATCTGCATGGGCGTTGCGCCGGTGATTCGGCGATTTCTGGCACTCGGCAATACGCTCCACTTGCCATTCAGGCCACGGTGGACTTCCACCACGGAAACGCCGTGGGCGTTGATTTCCTTGCGTACTTCTTCGGCGCTGCTGCGTTTGCCGGCCACCAGGGTCGGGCCGTTGGGGTGCAGCAGCGGCGCGTCGATGTATTCGTGGTTAAGTACCAGCAGGCCGTGATCGCTTTTCTTGCCGCCGCGCTGTGCGTCAATCGGGAAGAAATGCATGCCGTCATGGTGCATGCCGAGTTGCTCGGCCTGATCCTGGGCACTGTTGCTGCCGTCACTCAGGTAGGCCGGGTAATTACCGGTGATCGGCGTACCCCAAGGGATAAAGGGGGTGGCACGGTAACCGGTCGGTACGCTGATGCTGTCTAAGCGGTTGGTCGCGATAGCCGTGAAGGGCAGCTTGCTGCGCGGTCTAAAGTGCAGTTTTTCCAGGCCTTTGGCGGCTGGCTCTGCTGCCACCGCGGCGCCAGGCATAACACTGCCGAGAAACGCCAGGGTGCCGAGCGCTGCACCGGCGGCCAGCACCTGCCTACGGCCTACGCCGTCGATCAGCTGATTGATATGCGGGTTATCGGACGCATTGCTGGGCAATTCATCGCCATTGCCGAACAGCACTGAGTTGTCATTATTCTGGCTCATGCAGGCTCCTTGGATTAATCGACGGGTGTCTGACGCTATCCAAGGAAATTGACGTAAAAATGACAGCGGTTGTGCGAAAGCGCACAAAACCGGAAGAAGGGCGAATCGCGGGCAAAAAATGGCCGGGAGCCATTTTTTAACGTCGTACAGCGACGGCTAGAAGGGTGGCCGCCATGGATGGCCGGCCATAAAAAAATCCCAGCATTTCTGCTGGGATTTTCTTAACACCCTCAACCTTGATCGTGGCCTCGGTTGAGTGAGCCGGTTCTTAGCTGAACTGGTTCATGGTGTTGTCTTTGCCGCCGGCTTTCAGGGCCGCTTCACCAGCGAAGTACTCTTTGTGAGCGTCGCCGATGTCGGAACCGGACATGTTCTGGTGCTTAACGCAGGCGATACCTTGACGGATTTCCTGACGCTGAACGCCTTTCACGTAGGCCAGCATGCCTTGGTCTGCGAAGTAACCTTTGGCCAGGTTGTCGGTGGACAGCGCGGCGGTGTGGTAGGTCGGCAGAGTGATCAGGTGGTGGAAGATGCCGGCGTTGGCCGAACCATCGCGCTGGAAGGTACGGATCTTCTCGTCAGCAACCTGAGCCAGTTCGGTTTCGTCATACTCGACGCTCATCAGCTTGGCGCGGTCGTAGGCGGAAACATCCTTGCCTTCGGCTACGAATGCATCGTAAGCCTGCTGACGGAAGTTCAGGGTCCAGTTGAACGATGGGCTGTTGTTGTAAACCAGCTTGGCGTTCGGGATGACCTTACGGATTTCATCAACCATGCCTTTGATCTGGCCGACGTGTGGCTTCTCGGTTTCGATCCACAGCATGTCAGCGCCGTTCTGCAGCGAGGTGATGCTGTCCAGTACGCAGCGCGCTTCACCGGTACCAGCACGGAACTGGAACAGGTTGGATGGCAGACGCTTAGGACGCAGCAGCTTGCCTTCACGGTTCAGAACCACGTCGCCGTTCTTCAGGTCGGCAGGGGAGACTTCTTCGCAATCCAGGAAGGAGTTGTACTGGTCGCCCAGGTCGCCCGGCTGGTTGGTAACAGCGATCTGCTTGGTCAGGCCAGCACCCAGGGAGTCGGTACGCGCAACGATCACGCCGTTGTTGATGCCCAGCTCGAGGAATGCGTAGCGAACAGCGTTGATCTTGGCCAGGAAGTCGGCGTGAGGAACGGTTACTTTACCGTCCTGGTGGCCGCACTGCTTCTCATCGGAAACCTGGTTTTCGATCTGGATGCAGCAAGCACCCGCTTCGATCATCTTCTTAGCCAGCAGGTAGGTGGCTTCCGGGTTACCGAAACCAGCGTCGATGTCGGCGATGATTGGTACTACGTGAGTTTCGTAGTTGTCGATCTGGTTCTGCAGGTCAGCAGCTTTGGCGTTGTCGCCAGCAGCGCGGGCAGCGTCCAGAGCGGTGAACAGCAGGTCCAGCTCACGGGCATCAGCCTGGCGCAGGAAGGTGTACAGCTCTTCGATCAGGCCGGAAACCGAGGTTTTCTCGTGCATGGACTGATCCGGCAGCGGACCGAAATCCGAACGCAGAGCAGCAACCATCCAGCCAGACAGGTAGAGGTAGCGCTTGTTGGTAGTCTTCAGGTGCTTCTTGATCGAAATCAGCTTCTGCTGACCGATGAAACCATGCCAGCAACCCAGCGACTGGGTGTAGACGGAGGAGTCAGCATCGTACTCAGCCATGTCTTTGCGCATGATGTCGGCAGTGTACTGAGCGATTTCCAGACCGGTTTTGAAGCGGTTCTGGGCGCGCATGCGGGCCACGGACTCAGGGTCAATAGCGCTCCAGCTGCTGCCTGCGGCGGCTTTAAGGGCGGCTACGGCTTTGATGTCGTTTTGATAAGCTGACATGGTCAATCCTTCAAAGTATGTGTTTGGTTGAGCACCGACTTCCCCACTGAACACCTGTGTTGCTGGAGGTTGTTGTAGCCAACTGCAGAACGCCGAGACATCGACTTGAGACGGAATTGATCCGGGAGGAGGGTGACGAGCTAAACAGTTCGCGGCTTCAGCTGTTACAAATGAGCGGGTCATTTGGTGTTTATCGGACGTGAGCCCGTAAACCATTCAACTTGCTGCGCACTGTGGCTAAACGCTTCCCCGTCCCTCAGGACAACTTCGTTCCAGTCGCAATCTCATCGAACGGCCTTGTGGGCTTTACAACGCAAATCGGCTCGGACGGTAAGTTGGAGCGCGATTCGGAGGGCCTTTAAGCACCTCTGATTAGCGGGAGCGGGGCCATCATGCCTCTGCCAAAAGTGTTCGTCAATTATTTTGTAGTGCTTTTCGTATGACTACTACATAAATCCAAAAACGACTGACAAGTCAGCTTTTACGGCTCTATCCGGCGGCTTGCGGGGTTGGCCAATGGCTGCGAGGTATTTGCTTTGCGGCAGCGGCGAAGATCAACCGATGAGCGGTTATCGGCACTGGGCCAGGGCGGCCCAGTGAGAGGGGGCTGCGAGGTTTAGTTCACCACGTCGACTTTGACACGCATGCTCATGTCTTCGCGGCCCTGGGTCGAGCGATGTCGCATAAAGTCGCCTTGCTCGCCCTGGCTCTGCTCACTAACGCCGCCAATGCTGATCCACTCGCCTACGCGGCCACTGACCCGCGTATCGGTACTTTGCACATCGATAGCGCCTGGCTGCGACTGGCTGAGGCGGTCACGGTTGCTGCTGATGTTGATGTGCACCAACTCGCCGCTGAGGCTGGCAGTGACGTAAAACCCACGGGTTACATTGCGGTACTGGGTGTTGCTGTAAGGCTGGCCGTAGGCATCACGGCCTCGGGTGGTCAGGGGTACGCTCTGGCCAACCTGAATTAAAGCAGGATAGCCCTCGGTGGCCTGTACCTGCTGAGTGCCACCGCTGCGGCTGTCGGTGCTGCGGCGAATGATGCGCACCTGATCGCGACCATTGATTTCACCCTGGCCGATCTGCACCTCGGCATCGCCCGCGCTGATCGTGCCGTCGGCGCGGTAGCCGCGATCAGACTGGAAGCCTGATTCATTGGTGTCGACGCTGATCAGCAGGCGCCGTGGCTCGGTATCGAGTTGCTGCAGCAGGGCGCGCACTTCGGCAATCTTCGCCGGTTCAGCATTGACGATCAGCTGGTTGCCATAGGCGTTGACCTTGCCCTCATGGCCGAGCACCGATTGCACCACGCTGAGTACCTCATCAGCCGTGCGGAAATTCAGCGGAATCACTTCGGTAGCGGCGCTTAGGGACAGGCTAAAACTCAACAGTGCGGCGGCGAGCAGGGCGCGAACCTTCATAGCAGAAAACTCCGTAAATCAGCGTCGGTGATGCTGGTGTCCCAGGCTTGATCAAATTGTGCACGGCGCTGGCGATTGCGGCCGGGGTCTTGGTACAGGGCATAGCCGCTGGCCTGGCCAATTTCCGGCAAGAGCAGCAAGCCGCGATCATCGGCCAGCAGAAACGCCAGCTCCTCACTAGGGTAGTCCGGGTGCAGCTTGCGGATCTGTAGGTTGCTCGACAGCCGGCGCGAAAGGCTGAGCAGGCGGTGGCCTTCCTTGACTGCACGGCTGGGGTCGCGCAGCAGAATGCGCAGTTGGTTGCGGGGGCTGGCAAGCAGAAAACGCGTGCAGGCGTCTTGCACACTGCTGTGGTGATAGAGCCAAGGCTCCAGGTCGTGACTGTAGATGCACAGGCTGCGCTGTGCTTGTTGCAACAGGGCCAGTGCATGGGCGCGGGCCTGTTCGGGCTGGTTGAAGCGTTCCAGCGTGGCATGTGCGCCGAGGGTAAACGGCGCCGGCTCCGCCCGTGGGCTATCCGAGTTGGGGCTGCCCGGATTGTGCACAGCAAAACGCCCCGGTGACTTAAACTCGATAGCAGGGAGCTCTATAGGCTCCAGCGGCTCGGTAGGGTCACTCGGGGCGTTTTCGTCGTTCATCTTGGCCTCTAGGCGCTATGACGCACCATGTCCACGTGTGGGATGCCGGCGTCGAGGTATTCCCCGCTGACGATGGCAAACCCGAGCTTTTCATAGAAGGCCGTGGCGTGCACCTGGGCGCTGAGCATTTGTTGCGTCAGGCCGCGTTTTTCCGCTTCGGCGATCACCGCCTGGATCAGCGCGACGCCCACGTTCAGACCGCGCCAGTCCTTGAGCACCGACACCCGACCAATATGACCATCAGGCAATAACCGTGCGGTGCCAATCGGGTAATCGCCTTCCAACGCTAGAAAATGCACGGCATCAGCGTCTTCGGCATCCCATTCGAGCTCCGGCGGCACTGCTTGTTCCGCAATAAACACGGTTTCGCGAATGCGCCGCAAGTCAGCGTTGTCCTTCTGCCAGTCCGCCAGACGAACCTGTATCTCACTCATCAGCAAACTCCAGGCTGCCTTGTTTGACCAGTTCAACCAACAGGTTACGCCCTTCGTCATCGGCGAGCCACGCGCCGAGGTTTTCGATATGCAGGGCGTCGGCCGCGCACACCAGCTTCAGCAGTTCACGCAGGCTGGCAGACAGCAGGCGGCTCTGGCCACTGGCGAACAGCACCAGGTCGTCACCGACTTCCGACCAGGCCATGCGCGCGCTGGGATTGCGGATCAGGATTGCGCCATTTTCTAGGCTGCCGAGGAAGCCTTCTTCGTCGATCTCGATGCCGGCAATCAGCTCTGGATACTTGGGTTCGGTCATAAACTGGCCGAACCAGGTCATCAGCAGCCGCTCATCGCTCATGTGTTCGGTGAGTAGGGCCTTGAGGCGATCCAGGGCGTCGCGCTGGATCTGCGTCGGGTCGCTGGTCGGCTGCGCGTCAGCGTCGCTGTAGCGCTCTTCGTCAGGCAGGAACTGGCCGAGAAAGTCGGTGAAATGGGTGAGAACTTCAGCTGCGCTTGGCGCACGGAAGCCTACGGAATACGTCATACAGTCATCCTCAGCGGTACCACAGTGGGCCAGAAGCGGCGGCAGATAGAGCATGTCGCCGGGTTCCAGAACCCATTCTTCAGTTTTAACGAATTCAGCGAGGATCTTCAGATCCGCGTGTTGCAGCATTGGGCTGTCGGAATCGCACACCTGACCGACCTGCCAGCGGCGCTTGCCGTAACCCTGCAAGAGGAACACATCGTAGTTGTCGAAGTGCGGGCCCACGCCGCCGCCCGGTACGGCGAAGCTGACCATCACGTCATCGATGCGCCACTTGGGCAGAAATTTGAACTCTTCCAGCAGTTCGGCGACTTCCGGGACGAACTGGTCGACGGCCTGCACCAGTAGGGTCCAGTCGCGCTCGGGCAGCTCAGCGAAGGCGTCTTCTGCGAACGGGCCGCGGCGCAGCTCCCAGGGGCGCTCGCCATGTTCGATGACCAGGCGCGATTCGACTTCTTCTTCCAGCGCCAGGCCGGCCAACTCGTCGGGGGAAATAGGGCTCTCAAAACCGGGAATGGCCTGGCGTACCAGCAGGGGTTTCTTCTGCCAGTAGTCACGCATGAACTCGCGAGCAGTAAGGCCACCCAACAGTTGCAGCGGAGTATCAGGATTCATCGCTAAGCCCTTGAAGTAAGTAAATACCCATAAATAAAAACGCCCGGCGCAGCCGGGCGTCTGGGAGGCTGTTGCCGGTTAGATGCGCTTGGCCTGAGCGACCGCGTTGCCGATGTAGCTAGCAGGGGTCAGGAGCTTGAGCTCGGCTTTGGCTTCTGCTGGCATGTCCAGGCCATCGATAAAGGTCTGCAGCGCTTCGGGGCTGATGCCCTTGCCGCGAGTCAGTTCCTTGAGCTTTTCGTATGGGTTCTCGATGGCGTAACGGCGCATCACGGTCTGGATCGGCTCAGCGAGCACTTCCCAGCAAGCGTCCAAATCGGCGGCGATGCGTGCTTCGTTCAGCTCCAGCTTGCCGATGCCCTTGAGGCTGGCTTCGTAAGCGATAACGCTGTGAGCGAAGCCGACACCGAGGTTACGCAGCACGGTGGAGTCGGTCAGGTCGCGCTGCCAGCGCGAGATAGGCAGCTTGCTGGCCAGGTGCTGGAACAGCGCGTTGGCGATACCCAGGTTGCCTTCGGAGTTTTCGAAGTCGATCGGGTTGACCTTGTGCGGCATGGTCGAGGAGCCGATTTCGCCAGCGATGGTGCGCTGCTTGAAATAACCCAGGGAGATATAGCCCCAGATATCGCGATCAAAGTCGATCAGGATGGTGTTGAAGCGGGCAATCGCATCGAACAGCTCGGCGATGTAGTCGTGCGGCTCAATCTGCGTGGTGTAGGGGTTGAACTGCAGGCCCAGGTCACCTTCGATGAACTGGCGAGCGTTGGCTTCCCAGTCGATCTGCGGGTAAGCCGAGAGGTGGGCGTTGTAGTTGCCCACGGCGCCATTGATCTTGCCTAGCAGTGGCACGGCTGCGACCTGAGCGATCTGCCGCTCCAGGCGGTAGACCACATTGGCCAGTTCCTTGCCGAGGGTGGTCGGCGAAGCCGGCTGGCCGTGGGTGCGCGAAAGCATCGGCACGTCGGCGAATTTGATCGCCAGTTCGCGGATGGCTTCGGCAGTCTGGCGCATCAGCGGCAGCAGCACGTCGTCACGACCGGCGCGCAGCATCAGCGCGTGGGACAGGTTGTTGATGTCCTCGCTGGTGCAGGCGAAGTGGATGAACTCGCTGACCTTGTCCAGCTCAGGCAGCTTGGCCGCTTGTTCCTTGAGCAGGTATTCCACGGCTTTGACGTCGTGGTTGGTGGTGCGCTCGATTTCCTTGACGCGCTCGGCATGCTCGACGGCGAAGTTGTCCGCCAGCTCATTGAGCAGGGCGTTGGCCTCGGCGGAGAAGGGCGCGACTTCGGCGACGCCTTCGTGGGCGGCCAGGCGCTGCAACCAGCGGACCTCAACCAGTACGCGGAAACGGATCAGACCGTATTCGCTGAAGATCGGGCGCAGTGCGCTGGTTTTGCCGGCGTAGCGGCCATCGACGGGGGAAACCGCGGTGAGCGAGGAAAGCTGCATGGGAGGCGTTCTCGGACAATCGGGCATTGAAAAGGGCGCGTATCATACATGAAATTGGCCGCTGAATCGCGATTGGCTGCGACCGTTCAGCTGCGTTTACTTCGAGCAATCGACAGCAGGCTGGCGCTGAAAATCAACGCCGCACCGATCAGCGAGGTCAAGTCCGGGGTTTCCCCCCAGCGCAGCCAGGCAATCAGCCCAGCAAACACAATCGCCAGGTAGGCGAAGGGGCCAATCAGCCCAGGTGGTGCCAGGCCATAGGCTTTGGACATGATGATCTGACTGGCGGTGGCCAGCAGGCCGATCACTAGGAGCAAGCCCAGCTCATGCTGGGTCATCGGTTGCCAGGCCCAGGTCAGCGGGATAGCCGAGATCAGTGCGCTGAACAGGGAGAAGTAGAAGACAATACGAAAAGCCGGCTCGGTGTCGCTCATCTCGCGTATCGAGACAAAGGCGAATGCGGCCAGCACACTGGCTGCAAGGCCGATCAGGGCCTGACTGTCGAGCAATGCAGCGGAGGGTTTGGCCACTAACAGTACGCCAACCAGGCCGATGCCAGTGGTCAGCAGCATGCGTTTACTGAGCGGCTCCTTCAGCCACCACCAGGCGATCAGCGGGGTGAATACCGGCGCCGAGTAGGTGAACAGCATCGCGTCGGCCAGTGGCAGGTGGGCAATGGCGTAGAAGAAGCAGTACATCGCTGCCAGGCCATAGGTGGTGCGCCACAGGTGAGACTTCAAACGGGTGGTCTTGAGCGGGCCAACCCCCTTGAGCAAGACCAGCGGCATAAAGAACAACACGCCAACCAGGTTGCGAAAGAACACCACCGACTCGTTGTTGACGCTGACCGACACTTCGCGAATGCCCACACCCATCAGGGAAAACAGCAAAGCGGAAAGCGCCAGCAAGGCAGCGCCCTGCAGCGGCTTGACCGAGCGCGTGCTCATGCGCTCAGGACCGCAGCAGCGGGTAAAGTTCCTTGAGCAGCTTGCTACGACTGAACACCATCTGCCAGCGGTGGCCGCCCAGTTGGCGCCACAGGCGCGCCGAGCGAATGCCTGCAAGCAGTAGCGCACGGATCTTCGCGGCATTGTTGGTCTGTTGCAGGTGGCGCATATCGCCCTGCACCTGGATGCGCTGGCGGAAGGTGCTGATGGTGTCCTGATACAGGCTGGCGCAGTTGGATATCACGTTTTCATGGGTCGGGCCGAAGTGCTCAACCTGCTGCTGTACTTGATCAAGGCGGCTGCCCATGACTTGCAGCATATCGCCGCGCTTATCCAGCTGACGCTCCAGGGCCAGCAGTGCCAAGGCATAACGCAGTGGATCACGTTGCAGGCTGGCCGGATCGCGCTCCAGGGCGCTGACCAGGGCGCGGTAGCCATCACGCAGGTTGAGGTCATCGCCGCCGTAAACGTCGAGCGTGTCTTTCGGGTTGCGTACCAACAAGCTGTTGATCATGCAGCCTACGGCGGGCTCGCCGATCTGGCCTGTACGCGCCAGCTTGTCGACCAATACGGCTGATTCGAATACCGCGCCGAGGGCGATCAGTTGCTCGCGGATAGGATTCACGCCGTTTGCTCCCGCACAGTCCAGGGTTCAGCGGTTTCAATCACGCCGCCACCCAGGCAGATTTCACCGTCGTAGAACACCACGGACTGGCCCGGGGTCACTGCGCGCTGCGGTTCATTGAATACAGCGCGGTAGCCGCTGGCGGTTTTCTCCAGCGTGCAGGTCTGATCTCTCTGGCGATAGCGCACCTTGGCCGTCAGCTCACGCGGCGTGCTCAGATCAATCGGGTTGACCCAGTAAATTTCCGAGGCGAGCAGGGCGCGGCTGAACAGCCATGGGTGTTCATTACCCTGACCAACCACCAGCACATTGCGGCTCAGGTCCTTGTGCAGGACATACCAGGGCTCGTCACTGGCGTCTTTCAAACCGCCAATGCCCAGGCCCTGGCGCTGACCGATAGTGTGGTACATCAGGCCGTGATGACGGCCGATAATCTCGCCTTCGGTGGTTTCGATATTGCCGGGCTGAGCTGGCAGGTACTGTTTGAGGAAGTCGCTGAAACGCCGCTCGCCGATAAAGCAGATGCCGGTGGAATCCTTCTTCTTCGCCGTGGCCAGCGCATATTTCTCTGCGATGGCGCGCACCGCTGGTTTTTCCAGCTCGCCGACCGGGAATAGCGTCTTGGCGATCTGCTCGCCACCGACCGCATGCAGGAAGTAGCTCTGATCCTTATTCGGATCGAGGCCCTTGAGTAGCTCGGTGTGCCCGTCGATATCACGACGGCGCACGTAGTGGCCGGTGGCAATCAGGTCTGCACCGAGCATCAGGGAGTAGTCGAGGAAGGCTTTGAACTTAATCTCGCGGTTACACAGGATGTCTGGGTTCGGCGTGCGTCCGGCCTTGTATTCAGCCAAAAAGTGCTCGAACACGTTGTCCCAGTATTCAGCGGCAAAGTTGGCGGTGTGCAGCTTGATGCCAATTTTGTCGCACACGGCCTGCGCGTCGGCCAGGTCGTCCATAGCGGTGCAGTATTCGGTGCCGTCGTCTTCGTCCCAGTTCTTCATAAACAGGCCTTCGACCTGATAACCCTGTTCAAGCAGGAGTAGAGCTGAAACCGAGGAGTCGACGCCGCCGGACATGCCGACGATTACGCGCTGAGTAGTTGGATCTGGCATGGGGATACTGGGCACGGGCTTAAAAAGAGGGCGATTCTAGCAGGCGCAGAGCTGTGGCCGTTAATCGCGGATCAGGCTCAGGGGAAAACACTGGCCGCTCAGGTAGTCATCAATGCAGCGCAATACCAGTTCGCTGCGCCAGCGCTCGGGCTGCGCTGCTAGTTCGTCACGGCTTAGCCAGCGTGGGCCGATGATGCCGTCATCCAGCGGGTAACTAGGCCGCTGCTGCAAGGGTTTGGCAGCAAAACACACGCGCTGGTAGGTGATGCCGTTACTGGGGGCGGTGTACAGGTAAATGCCGGTAACGCCAGTCAGCTCGACATCCCAGCCGGTCTCTTCGAGGGTTTCGCGCAGCGCCGCCTGCAGCAAGCTTTCATTGGCTTCCAGATGGCCGGCAGGTTGGTTGAACACGGCACGGCCTTCGGCCATTTCTTCGACCAACAGAAAACGGCCCTGGTCTTCGATGACCGTGGCCACGGTGATATGCGGCTGCCACTGCATAAACGTGCTACCTGTTATGAGAAAAGGCGATCTTATCCTGATTCGCTCTACCCTGAATGCACAAACCCCGGCACATGGCCGGGGTTTGCGGTGTTGCTGTGCCCGGGGGCACAGGGTGCTACGTTTTAGTTCAGCGCAGCGAGTGCGGCATTGAAGGTCGCGCTTGGGCGCATGACCTGGCTGGTCAGTTGCGGGTTGGAGCGGTAGTAGCCGCCGATGTCCACGGGTTTGCCCTGCACGGCGCTGAGTTCGGCAACGATGGTTGCTTCATTCTCGGTCAGGTTTTTGGCCAATGGCGCGAACTGCGCTTTCAACTCAGCGTCATCGTTCTGCGCGGCCAGTTCCTGAGCCCAGTACAGCGCCAGGTAGAAATGACTACCACGGTTGTCCAGTTCGCCGGTCTTGCGCGATGGTGACTTGTTGTTGTCCAGCAGCTTGCCGGTGGCCGCATCGAGGGTGATACCCAGGAGTTTGGCTTTCGGGTTGTTGGCCTTGATCCCAGTTTCTTCCAGGGAAACCGCCAGAGCCAGGAATTCGCCCAGCGAGTCCCAGCGCAGGTGGTTTTCTTCGATCAGCTGCTGCACATGCTTGGGCGCGGAGCCGCCAGCACCGGTCTCGTACATGCCGCCACCGGCCATCAGTGGGACGATGGAGAGCATTTTGGCCGAAGTGCCCAGCTCCATGATCGGGAACAGGTCGGTCAGGTAGTCGCGCAGTACGTTGCCGGTTACCGAAATGGTGTCCTGGCCACGAATCAAACGCTCCATGCTTACGCGAATGGCCTGGTTGTAGTCCATAACGCGGATGTCCAGGCCGGTCAGGTCGTGTTCCTGCAGGTAGGCTTCAACCTTCTTCTGCAGCTCGCGGTCGTGGGCGCGCTCCGGGTCCAGCCAGAAGATTGCCGGGGTGTTGGACTGGCGAGCGCGGGTCACGGCCAGCTTGACCCAGTCGCGGATCGGCGCATCTTTGGTCTGGCAGGCGCGCCAGATGTCGCCGGCTTCGACTTCATGCTGCATCAGCACAGTGCCGTCGGCTGCTACGACACGCATGATGCCGCTTTCGGTCAATTCGAAGGTCTTGTCGTGGGAGCCGTATTCTTCGGCCTTCTGCGCCATCAGACCGACGTTTGGAACGCTGCCCATGGTGGTCGGGTCGAACGCGCCATTGGTTTTGCAGAAGTTGATCATTTCCTGGTAGATGCGGGCGTAGGTGCTTTCCGGCATCACCGCTTTGGTGTCTTTGAGCTTGCCGTCCTTGCCCCACATCTGCCCGGAGCTGCGAATCATCGCTGGCATCGAAGCGTCGACGATTACGTCGCTCGGGATGTGCAGGTTGGTGACGCCTTTGACTGAGTCGACCATGGCCATTTCCGGGCGATGGCTGTAGCAGGCGTGAATGTCGTCGAGAATTTCTTCCTGGCGCGAGGCGGGCAGGGATTTGATCTTGTCGTAGACACTGCTGATGCCGTTGTTCGGGTTGACGCCCAATTCTTTGAACAGCTCACCGTATTTATCGAACACGTCTTTGTAGTAGACACTGACGGCGTGGCCGAAGACGATCGGGTGGGAGACCTTCATCATGGTCGCTTTGACGTGCAGGGACCACATCACGCCGGTTTCCTTGCAGTCCTGCAGGGTCTTCTCGAAGAACTCACGCAATTTGCGGCAGCTCATAAACATGCTGTCGAAGACTTCGCCTTCCTGCAGGGCGAGCTGCTTCTTGACCACGACCTGACCGTTCTTGCTGACAAACTCGATGCGTACATCACCGGCCTTGGCCATGGTGATCGACTGCTCGCTGGAGAAGAAATCGCCACCGCGCATGTAATCAGCATGGGATTGCGAGGCCATGCTCCACTTGCCCATGGAGTGCGGATGCTTACGCACGAAGGCTTTGACTGCGGCAGGTGCGCGGCGGTCGGAGTTGCCTTCACGCAGCACGGGGTTTACTGCGCTGCCAAGTACCTTGCTGTAGCGGGCACTGGCGTCTTTCTCGGCGTCAGTTTGCGGGTCTTCCGGGAAGTTCGGGACGTTATAGCCCTGGGCTTGCAGCTCGGCGATTGCGCCTTTGAGCTGCGGCACCGAGGCGCTGATGTTCGGTAATTTGATGATGTTGGCATCTGGCGAGGTGGCCAGTACAGCCAGCTTGGCGAGGTCGTCGGCGATTTGCTTGTCAGCATCCAACTGGTCGGCAAAGCTTGCGAGGATGCGCCCTGCAAGAGAGATGTCGCGTGTTTCGACGGCAATCTCAGCAGAGGCTGCGAAGGCTTCTACAATAGGCAGAAGCGAATAGGTCGCAAGGGCTGGGGCTTCGTCGGTGAAGGTGTAGATGATCTTCGAGGGGGTGGACATTCTGAGTGAACTCTCTTCTTTGCTGAGCGTGCATAGCCACTCGATATGCGCAGGTAAGCGCTGAGGCCCATATGGATGAGCCAGAAGTCGAGGACTTGCCGCGGTGATGTTGGATGCACCAGTAGAGTGTTGAACGTTTCGAGCCGTTGAAGCGCTGTAGCAGTTCGACGGATTCAAGAGGCGGACAACCTGTTTGAACGATCCGCGCCTTATGACCTGTGAGTCATCTGCGAAGTATACCACCGCGCTAAGGCGTCGCAGAATGCCTTGGCGCATAAGACCAACGAACATATGGTTTCGCCCGATTCAAGTGGGTTACTCTGGGGCGATATGACTGTTTTAACCACAAGACGGAGTCCAGCATGGGATACCAAAAGATCCAGGTGCCTGCCACCGGTGACAAAATCACCGTCAATGCCGATACATCCCTGAACGTACCGAACAATCCAATAATCCCTTTTATCGAAGGTGATGGTATCGGTGTCGATATCAGCCCGGTGATGATCAAAGTCGTTGATGCTGCCGTACAGAAAGCCTACGGCGGTGAACGCAAGATCTCCTGGATGGAAGTTTACGCAGGCGAGAAAGCCACTCAGGTTTACGACCAGGACACTTGGTTGCCTCAGGAAACCCTGGATGCAGTCAAAGACTACGTCGTCTCCATCAAGGGTCCGCTGACCACACCAGTCGGTGGCGGCATCCGCTCTCTCAACGTTGCGCTGCGTCAGCAGCTCGACCTTTACGTCTGCCTGCGCCCAGTACGCTGGTTCGAAGGCGTGCCAAGCCCGGTGAAGAAGCCTGGCGATGTCGACATGACGATCTTCCGCGAGAACTCGGAAGACATCTACGCCGGTATCGAGTGGAAAGCTGGCTCGCCAGAAGCGACTAAGGTGATCAAGTTCCTCAAAGAGGAAATGGGTGTAACCAAAATTCGCTTCGACCAGGACTGCGGTATCGGCGTTAAGCCGGTTTCCAAAGAAGGTACCAAGCGTCTGGCACGTAAAGCGCTGCAGTACGTCGTCGATAACGACCGCGACTCGCTGACCATCGTGCACAAAGGCAACATCATGAAGTTCACCGAAGGTGCCTTCAAAGAGTGGGCCTACGAAATTGCCGCTGAAGAATTCGGCGCAACCCTGCTCGATGGCGGGCCTTGGATGCAGTTCAAGAACCCAAAAACCGGCAAGAATGTCATTGTCAAAGACGCCATCGCCGACGCCATGCTGCAGCAGATCCTGCTGCGTCCGGCCGAGTACGACGTAATCGCCACCCTCAACCTCAATGGTGACTACCTGTCCGACGCGTTGGCGGCTGAAGTCGGTGGTATCGGTATCGCTCCAGGTGCCAACCTGTCCGACACCGTTGCGATGTTCGAAGCTACCCACGGTACTGCACCGAAGTACGCTGGCAAGGACCAGGTGAACCCAGGCTCACTGATCCTCTCCGCCGAAATGATGCTTCGTCACATGGGCTGGACCGAAGCGGCTGATCTGATCATCAAGGGTACAAATGGCGCCATCGGTGCAAAAACCGTGACCTACGACTTCGAGCGCCTGATGGACGGTGCCAAGCTGCTGTCCTGCTCGGCATTCGGTGATGCACTGATTTCGCACATGTAAGCAAATCAGTCACATAAAGAAAGGCCGGTCATATGACCGGCCTTTTTTGTGGGCGATTAACTGCCCAGATAACTGTAATCAGACTTCAACCGTTGAGCCCTGGTGTTGCTTGACTGCGGCGGGCGCTTCACTGACGGCAGTAGCCGCACTGATGTTTACGGCGTGGAGTCCTTTTGGACCTTGAATAATATCGAAGCTTACCGGCTGGCCAGCCTTCAGCGTTTTATAGCCGTCCATCTGGATTGCCGAGTAGTGGGCGAACAGGTCCTCATCTCGACCATCGGCCAGGATGAACCCATAGCCTTTGGCGTTGTTGAACCACTTGACCTTACCGCTAACCATGCTGATATCCCTCTGCAAAGGACTCCATCACTGGAGTATCATCCACTTCAATTCCACGCTTTGCTTGACGTAAGCCAGTAAAGCTGTGAAACCCCTTAATACCCACAGTGGGTATTCATTGTTTGTAACACCGTTTTGCCGATAGTCAAGGCAATGCTGTAACTGGCTGAGAAGCCGTTCAAACTCTGTCTAGCACAGACTATTCGCCCATCAACGAAGCTATTCAGCATGCATGCACGTAGCCAGATTCGACTAACATTCAATCAGGATCGCCCCGCAGAGCATGAGGACGATTCCTTCGGCTTAGCCGTTCAGGAATCCAAGCCTGCCCTGCAGGCGCCTCCTATGTATAAAGTGATTTTGTTTAACGACGACTACACGCCCATGGATTTCGTGGTCGAGATTCTCGAGGTGTTTTTCAACCTGAATCGAGAAATGGCGACCAAAATCATGCTGACCGTCCATACAGAGGGGCGGGCAGTGTGTGGAGTGTTTACCCGCGATATTGCTGAAACCAAAGCGACACAGGTGAATCAATATGCGAGAGAGAGCCAGCATCCGCTACTCTGTGAAATAGAGAAGGACGGTTAACGCCGGCCACTTGGGCATGAGGTGAAGCTATGTTAAATCGAGAGCTCGAAGTCACCCTCAATCTGGCTTTCAAGGAGGCTCGTACCAAGCGTCATGAGTTTATGACGGTTGAGCACTTGCTGCTGGCCCTCCTGGATAACGAGGCCGCTGCCAGCGTGCTGCGCGCGTGTGGGGCCAACCTGGACAAGTTGCGGCATGATCTGCAGGAATTTATCGACTCCACCACGCCGCTAATCCCACAACACGACGAAGAGCGCGAAACGCAGCCTACGCTGGGTTTCCAGCGCGTTCTGCAGCGCGCGGTGTTCCACGTGCAGAGTTCCGGCAAGCGTGAAGTGACCGGTGCCAACGTACTGGTAGCAATCTTCAGCGAGCAGGAAAGTCAGGCGGTATTTTTACTTAAGCAGCAGAGCGTCGCGCGTATCGATGTGGTCAACTTTATTGCCCACGGCATCTCCAAGGTACCGGGCCATGGTGGCCATTCGGAAACCGAACAGGAAATGCAGGACGACGAGGGCGGCGAGTCCTCCAGCTCGAGCAATCCGCTGGATGCTTATGCCAGTAACCTGAACGAACTCGCTCGCCAGGGCCGCATTGATCCGCTTGTCGGTCGCGAGTCGGAAGTCGAACGTGTGGCGCAAATTCTTGCGCGTCGGCGTAAGAACAATCCGCTATTGGTGGGTGAAGCGGGTGTCGGCAAGACCGCCATTGCTGAAGGCCTGGCCAAGCGCATTGTCGATAACCAGGTGCCTGATCTGCTAGCGGACAGCGTGGTTTACTCGTTGGATCTAGGCGCACTGCTGGCCGGCACCAAGTACCGTGGTGATTTTGAGAAGCGCCTGAAGGCGCTGCTGAATGAGCTGCGCAAGCGCCCACATGCCATTCTGTTTATTGATGAAATCCACACCATCATTGGTGCGGGCGCTGCATCAGGCGGTGTCATGGATGCCTCCAATCTGCTTAAACCCATGCTTTCATCGGGTGAGATTCGCTGCATCGGTTCCACAACCTTCCAGGAGTTCCGCGGCATCTTTGAGAAAGACCGCGCTCTGGCGCGGCGCTTCCAAAAAGTCGATGTGGTCGAGCCCTCAGTGGAAGACACCATTGGCATCTTGCGTGGCCTGAAAGGTCGCTTCGAGCAACATCACAGTATCGAATACAGTGATGAGGCCCTGCGTGCAGCTGCTGAGCTGGCCTCGCGCTATATCAATGACCGCCATATGCCTGATAAGGCCATTGATGTAATCGATGAGGCAGGCGCCTATCAGCGCTTGCAGCCGCTAGAAAAACGCCTGACCCGCATCGATGTGGCGCAGGTCGAAGACATCGTGGCGAAGATTGCCCGTATTCCGCCAAAACACGTCAGCAGCTCGGACAAAGAACTGCTGCGCAACCTTGAGCGCGACCTGAAACTCACCGTATTTGGCCAGGACGCCGCGATTGACTCGCTGTCGACCGCGATCAAGCTGTCGCGGGCTGGGCTCAAGGCGCCGGATAAGCCGGTAGGCTCCTTCCTATTTGCCGGCCCTACTGGTGTTGGTAAAACTGAAGCCGCTCGCCAACTGGCCAAGGCCATGGGCGTTGAGCTGGTTCGTTTCGACATGTCCGAATACATGGAGCGCCACACCGTGTCGCGCCTGATCGGTGCACCTCCGGGCTATGTCGGCTTTGATCAGGGTGGTCTGTTAACCGAGGCCATCACCAAAACGCCGCACTGCGTATTGCTGCTCGATGAGATCGAAAAGGCTCACCCGGAAGTCTTTAACCTGCTGCTGCAGGTCATGGATCACGGCACCCTGACCGATAACAACGGCCGCAAGGCTGATTTCCGCAACGTGATCGTAATCATGACCACTAACGCCGGTGCTGAAACAGCGGCGCGGGCATCCATCGGCTTCACACATCAGGACCACTCGTCTGATGCCATGGAAGTGATCAAGAAGAGCTTCACTCCGGAGTTCCGTAACCGCCTGGATACCATTATCCAGTTCGGCCGCCTGAGCCATGAAGTAATCAAAAGCATCGTCGACAAGTTCCTCACCGAACTGCAGGCGCAGCTGGAGGACAAGCGCGTCACGCTGGAAGTTAGTGATGCAGCGCGCAGCTGGTTGGCAGAAAGCGGTTACGACGTGCAGATGGGTGCTCGACCGATGGCGCGCCTGATCCAGGACAAGATCAAGCGTCCGCTGGCGGAAGAGATTCTGTTTGGTGAGCTGGCTGAGCACGGCGGTGTGGTGCATATCGATATCGAAAGTGGCGAGCTGACCTTCGATTTTGAAACCACGGCGGAAATGGCCTAGGCGTAGTTTCCTGCGCGCACAAAAACGCCCGGCTCTGCCGGGCGTTTTTACTGGAGCTTGGTGTAACAGATGCCAGAAAACTGAGTTTCGCTGGCCTGTTAACGGGCGCGGTAAGTAATGCGGCCTTTGCTCAAGTCATAAGGCGTAAGTTCAACGCGAACTTTGTCGCCAGTCAGAATGCGGATGTAATTTTTGCGCATCTTTCCGGAGATGTGCGCAGTAACGACGTGCCCATTTTCCAACTCCACACGGAACATGGTGTTGGGCAGGGTGTCGACGACAGTGCCTTCCATTTCGAAGCTGTCTTCTTTCGACATGCAGTAAAGCCCTCGGTATCCAATGAATGGCCCGGTGCAACTGGCGCCAGGCAAAAGCGGCGTGCATTGTGCCCGAAATTTGGGGTTTGCGCCAAGGGCTTCAGTTAAGACTGACCCAGCGTTGATTGACGAACAGCTCAATCGGCCGGTATTGGGTCTTGTAGCTCATCTTGCGGCAGTTCTTGATCCAGTAGCCTAGATAGACCGCATGCAGTCCCAAACGCGCCGCTTCGGCAATTTGCCAGAGGATGGCAAAGCGCCCAAGGCTGCGTCGTTCCTCGCCTGGCTCGTAAAAGGTGTAAACCGCCGACAACCCATTGGGCAGTACATCGGTTACGGCAATTGCCAGTAGGCGGTTGTCATGGCGGAATTCATAGAAACGCGAAAAAGCCAGATCACGCACCAGAAAGGTCGAAAATTGTTCGCGGTTGGGCGGGTACATATCGCCATCGGCGTGCCGCTGCTCAATGTAGCGCACGTACAGCGCGTAATACTCTTCGGTAAATGCCGGGCGCACCAGGCGAACCTGAATGTCCTGATTACGCTTTAAAATGCGCCGTTGCTGGCGATTCGGGCTGAACTGCGCGGCAGGGATGCGCGCTGGGACGCAGGCGGTGCAGCGTTGGCAGTGCGGGCGATAGAGGTGGTCGCCGCTGCGGCGAAAGCCCATTTCCGAAAGCTCAGCATAAACATCCGCATCCATGGGCTGGCTGGGGTCGAGGAACAGGGTTGTCGCCTGCTCACCGGGCAGATAGCTGCAGGGGTGCGGTTGAGTGGCATAAAACTTCAGGCGGGCCAGCTCAGTCATGATCGACTCTCGGGATCGGTCTTGAATTAAGTGTAAGCCAGGCTGGCAAACTCGCCTAGGCGACCCAGTCGGCCTGGCTGGATTGATCAAGATGGTCGCTCAGGTAGCCGGCAAACTCGGCACGGGAAATCGTCTGAGCGCCGAGGCTGAGCAGATGCTCGGTTGGCATCTGGCAGTCAATCAACACAAAACCCCAGTTCTTCAAGTGTTCAACCAGAGTAACGAAGCCCACTTTGGAGGCGTTGTCCGCGCTACTGAACATCGACTCGCCAAAGAACAGCTGGCCCATAGCCAGGCCATAGAGCCCGCCAACCAGCTCGCTATCGCGCCAGACCTCAACTGAATGAGCTATACCGCGCCTGTGCAGTTCCAGATAGGCGTCCTGCATAGGGCTGGTGATCCAAGTTTCAGCCGCATAGCTGCGCGGTGCGGCGCAAGCGCGGATAACGTTGGCGAAAGCCTGATCGAAGGTCACCCGATAACGGCCCTGACGCAGCACCTTGGAGAGGCTGCGCGAGACATGCAGTTTGTCAGGCAGCAACACGGTGCGCGGGTCGGGCGACCACCAGAGAATCGGCTGGCCATCCTGAAACCAAGGGAAGCAACCGTGGCGATAAGCCTGGATCAAACGCTCGGGGCGCAGATCGCCACCCGCCGCCAACAGCCCGTTGGGCTCGCGCAGGGCTTTATTAAGATGCGGGAAATCCAGTGAGTCGCGTTGCAGCCACGTCAGCATGTGCAGGGCCGGAGTTGGACAGAGGAGGGTAGGGCGGACTGTGCGTCCGCCCTGAATGCATCAATTGTCGTCGAGGAACTTCTCGACATCCAACGCGGCCATGCAGCCAGCACCGGCGGAGGTAATGGCCTGGCGGTAAACGTGGTCGGCCACGTCGCCCGCCGCAAACACACCTTCAATGCTGGTGGCAGTGGCATTGCCTTCATTGCCACCCTTGATCAGCAGATAGCCGTCGCGCATCTCCAGCTGGCCGTGGAACAGCTCGGTATTGGGCTTGTGGCCGATGGCGATAAATACGCCGGCTAGAGGCAGATCTTTGCTCACGCCGCTCTGCGTATCTTTCAGGCGCGCCCCGGTAACACCTGTGTTATCACCAAGCACTTCTTCAAGAGCGTGATTCCAGTGCAGCACCACGTTGCCGTTGGCTGCTTTTTCGAACAGCTTGTCCTGAAGAATCTTCTCCGACCGCAGCTTGTCGCGGCGATGCACCAGGTGCACTTCCTTGGCGATATTCGACAGGTACAGCGCTTCTTCGACCGCGGTATTGCCGCCGCCAATCACCGCGACCACCTGGTTGCGGTAGAAGAAGCCATCGCAGGTGGCGCACGCCGATACGCCTTTGCCGGAAAACGCCTCTTCGGACGGCAGGCCCAGGTACTGAGCCGATGCCCCTGTGGCGATAATCAGTGCGTCACAGGTGTAGGTACCGCTGTCGCCTTTCAAGGTGAAAGGGCGCGATTGCAACTCAGCAGTGTGGATGTGGTCGTAGACGATCTCGGTTTCAAAGCGCTCGGCATGCTTTTGCATGCGCTCCATCAACGCTGGGCCGGTCAGGCCTTCAACATCACCAGGCCAGTTGTCCACTTCGGTAGTAGTTGTCAGCTGACCACCGGGCTGAATGCCAGTAATGATCACAGGCTTGAGGTTGGCGCGGGCAGCGTAAACGGCAGCGCTATAACCAGCAGGGCCGGAGCCCAGGATGATCAAGCGTGAATGCTTGACTTCGCTCATAAAAACACCTCATAAGCCTTTGTCACAAAAGAGAATGCATGCTCCAATTGAGCCGCACGGAAGATATTGGCGGATATGCTACACCGAAGCAGGCAAGGAGCGGGAGTCAACCGCCGTAGCTGTTCATGCATACAGCTCGGTCTGGTATCGTGTGGTTAAACCCGTACAATCGCTGCATATTTTGCCATTAACCAATTATTCGGCGCCTCTGGCGCAGGAACAGATGCGTTTTGAAGAAATCTAGCCCAACCGCACAAGCCCCTCTCTGGCGTCAGCAGCTGCCTTATCGACTCAAAGAAGGCGCGCTGATTGGCCTGGGCGCACTTTGCCTTTATCTATGGATGGCTCTGCTGACGTACGATGCGGCCGATCCGGGCTGGACCCACACCAGCAATGTTGAGCAGGTACAGAACGCCGCCGGCCGCGCCGGTGCATGGTTTGCCGACATTCTGTTTATGGCGCTGGGTTATTTCGCCTATCTATTCCCGCTGCTGTTGGCAGTAAAAACCCTGCAGGTGTTCCGCGCCCGCCATCAGCCGTGGCAGTGGAGCGGCTGGCTTTTTTCCTGGCGGCTGATTGGCCTGGTTTTTCTGGTGTTGTCCGGTGCCGCGCTGGCGTATATCCATTTTCACGCCAGCTCAAGCATGCCGGCATCCGCAGGTGGAGCGCTGGGTGAAAGCCTCGGAGCGCTGGCGATCAATGCGCTGAATGTGCAAGGCAGTACGCTGCTGCTGATTGCGCTGTTTCTGTTCGGTCTAACGGTGTTTACCGATCTGTCCTGGTTCAAGGTGATGGACCTGACCGGCAAAATCACCCTTGATCTGATCGAGCTGATCCAGAGTCTGGCCAACCGCTGGTGGAGTGCGCGAGTTGAGCGAAAGCAACTGGTGGCGCAGCTACGTGAGGTCGATGAGCGCGTCAGTGAAGTCTCCGCGCCGATCGTGCTGGATCGCCGCGAACAGGCCAAGGTCAAGGAACGCCTGATTGAGCGCGAAGAGTCGCTGAACAAGCACATGAGCGAGCGGGTCAACCGTCCAGCTCCAGTGATCACGCCGCCAGTCGCGCCGAAAGCACCTGAGCCGAGCAAACGCGTGCTGAAAGAGAAGCAGGTCAACCTGTTCGAGGACAGCGCTCTGGCCGGCAGCCTGCCGCCGATTTCGATCCTCGATGTGGCAGAGAAAGTTCAGAAGAAATATTCACCCGAATACCTGGAAGCCATGTCGCGCCTGCTTGAGATCAAGCTCAAGGAGTTTGGCGTCGAGGTTATCGTCGAGTCGGTTCATCCGGGCCCGGTGATTACCCGTTTCGAGATTCAGCCCGCAGCTGGGGTCAAGGTCAGCCGTATTTCTGGCCTGGCCAAGGACCTGGCGCGTTCGATGGCGATTATCAGCGTACGCGTGGTGGAAGTAATTCCGGGCAAGACCACCGTCGGTATCGAAATTCCCAACGAAGACCGGCAGATCGTGCGCTTCTCCGAAGTGCTGTCGTCGCCCGAGTACGACGAAGCCAAGTCGCCCGTTACCCTGGCCTTGGGTCACGATATCGGCGGCAAACCGGTGATCACCGACCTGGCGAAGATGCCCCATCTGCTGGTGGCCGGTACCACCGGCTCTGGTAAGTCGGTAGGGGTTAACGCAATGATCCTGTCGATTCTGTTCAAGTCCACGCCGGAAGAGGCGCGCTTGATCATGATCGACCCAAAAATGCTCGAACTGTCGATCTACGAAGGCATTCCGCACCTGCTGTGCCCGGTGGTGACCGACATGAAGGAAGCCGCCAACGCCCTACGCTGGTCGGTGGCCGAGATGGAGCGTCGCTACAAGCTGATGTCGAAGATGGGCGTGCGCAACCTGGCCGGCTTTAACCGCAAGGTCAAAGACGCCGAAGAGGCGGGCGAGCCGCTTAGCGACCCGTTGTACAAGCGCGAAAGCATGCACGACGAAGCGCCGCTGCTGAAAACCCTGCCGACCATCGTGGTGGTGGTCGACGAGTTCGCCGACATGATGATGATCGTCGGCAAGAAGGTTGAAGAGCTGATCGCCCGTATCGCGCAGAAAGCCCGTGCCGCGGGGATTCACCTGATTCTCGCGACCCAGCGCCCCTCGGTGGATGTGATCACCGGTCTGATCAAGGCCAACATCCCGACCCGTATGGCGTTCCAGGTATCGAGCAAGATCGACTCGCGCACCATCCTTGACCAAGGCGGCGCCGAACAGCTACTGGGCCACGGTGACATGCTCTATATGCCGCCGGGCACCGGCTTGCCGATTCGCGTACACGGTGCTTTCGTCTCCGACGAGGAAGTACACCGCGTGGTTGAGGCTTGGAAGCAGCGCGGCACGCCTGACTATATCGATGACATCCTGGCCGGCGCTGAAGAGTCCGGTAGCGGCTTTGAGGGTGGCAGCGGCGAAGGCAGTGAAGGCAGCGAGTCCGATCCGCTTTACGACGAAGCAGTCAATTTCGTTTTGGAAAGTCGCCGCGCCTCTATTTCTGCGGTGCAGCGCAAGCTGAAGATCGGCTACAACCGAGCCGCACGGATGATCGAGGCCATGGAAATGGCCGGCGTCGTCACCTCAATGAACACCAATGGCTCTCGCGAGGTCATAGCACCAAGCCCCGTTCGCGATTAACGCCTAGCCCGATCTGATAAGGAGTCCCATGCGCCTGATTCGCATGTTGTTGCTGACCGTACTGAGTTTTACCAGCGTTGCCGCCATGGCCGACGATGAAGTTGCCGTGCAGCGTTTGACCGAGCTGCTTAACCAGGCGCAGACCATCAACGCACGCTTTTCCCAGCTGACCCTCGACGGCAGCGGCACCCAGCTGCAGGAAACTGCTGGCCAGCTCGCGCTGAAACGTCCGGGTCTGTTCCGCTGGCACACCGATGCGCCGATGGAGCAGCTGCTGGTTTCCAACGGCGAGAAGGTCTGGCTGTATGACCCGGATCTGCAACAGGTGACCATTCAGACCCTCGATCAGCGCCTGACCCACACCCCGGCGCTGCTGCTGTCCGGCGATGTGTCGAAGATCCGTGAGAACTTCGAGATCAGCCACAAAGAGGGTGGCAACGTGGTCGATTTTATTCTCAAGCCAAAATCCAAGGACACTCTGTTCGACAGCCTGCGTCTGTCGTTCCGCAACAAGGTGCTCAACGATATGCAGCTGATCGACAGCATCGGCCAGCGCACCAACATTCTTTTCCTCAACGTGAAAATGAATGAGCCTCAGGACGATGCGCAGTTCACCTTCGAAATTCCGGCCGGCGCGGACGTGATTCAAGAGTAGAAAGCTTAAAGCAAGAGGCGTTAAACCGCAGTCATGGATCTGTTTCGCAAGGCTCCCGTTGCTCAACCCCTGGCTGCCCGTTTGCGTGCAGCCAGCCTGGATGAGTACGTCGGTCAGGAGCACTTGCTGGCCCGTGGCAAACCCTTGCGTGAAGCGCTGGAGCAGGGCGCGCTGCACTCGATGATCTTCTGGGGCCCGCCAGGCGTCGGCAAGACCACCCTGGCGCGGCTGCTGGCGCAGGTTTCCGATGCGCATTTTGAGACGATTTCTGCGGTGCTCTCCGGGGTCAAGGAGATTCGCCAGGCCGTGGAGGTAGCGCAGCAGCATGCCGCGCAATATGGCCGTCAGACCATCCTGTTTGTCGATGAAGTGCACCGCTTCAACAAGTCGCAGCAGGATGCCTTCCTGCCTTACGTGGAAGACGGCACGCTGATCTTTATCGGCGCCACCACGGAAAACCCGTCATTCGAGTTGAACAACGCCTTGCTCTCACGGGCTCGCGTGTATGTGCTGAAAAGCCTGGATGAAAGCGCGCTGCGCAAACTGGTCGATCGCGCCTTGAGCGACCCAAAGGGCCTGGGCGAGCGCAAACTTAGCCTTCCAGAAGAAAGCTTCCAGATTCTCCAAGCCGCCGCCGATGGTGATGGCCGGCGCTTGCTCAATTTTCTGGAAAACGCTGCGGATCTGGCCGAAGACGGCAGCGAGATCAGCAGTGAGTTGCTGCTCAATCTGCTTGGCGATACCCGTCGGCGCTTCGACAAGGGCGGCGAGGCCTTTTACGACCAGATATCCGCGCTGCACAAATCCGTACGCGGCTCCAGCCCGGACGGCGCTCTGTATTGGTTTGCGCGCATGCTCGATGGAGGCTGTGATCCGCTGTATATCGCCCGGCGCGTGGTGCGCATGGCCAGCGAAGACATCGGCAACGCCGACCCACGGGCGCTGACCCTGTGCCTAAACGCCTGGGATGTACAAGAGCGCCTGGGCAGTCCCGAGGGCGAGCTGGCAGTGGCTCAGGCGATTGTCTACCTCGCCTGCGCGCCGAAAAGCAATGCGGTCTACAACGCCTTCAACGCCGCCAAGCGTGACGCTGCCGAGCATGGCTCGCAGGAAGTCCCACTGCACCTGCGTAATGCACCGACCAAACTTATGAAAGAGTTGGGGTATGGCGACGAATACCGCTACGCCCACGATGAACCCGATGCCTATGCGGCAGGTGAGGATTACTTTCCGGAAACCTTCGAGCCGCGCGAGTATTACCAGCCAGTGCCACGTGGTCTGGAGTTGAAGATTCGCGACAAGCTGCAGCATTTGAAAAGCCAGGACCGCAATAGCCCTCGGCAGCGGAGAAAACCATGATCGGTGTAGTGGTTGCCGTAGCCCTGGGCGGTATGTTCGGCACGCTGTTGCGCTTCGCCACGGCCAACTGGGTCAGCGCAAACTGGCCGCAGCACTTCTACGGTGCGACCCTGGCGGTGAATATTCTCGGTTGCCTACTGATCGGCTACCTATATGGCCTGTTCCTGTTGCGCCCTGAGCTGCCGCTGGAGTTGCGCGCGGGGCTGATTGTTGGCTTTCTTGGCGGCCTGACCACCTTTTCATCTTTTTCCCTCGACACCTTACGGCTGCTGGAGAGCGGTCAGCTACCGTTGGCCCTGGGCTATGCGGCAGTCAGCGTGTTGGGTAGCCTGCTAGCGACCTGGGCGGGACTTAGCTTGGCGCGACTGTGTCAGTAACGGCGTTGTCGATTGGCACTTCCCCCCGCTAAAGCCTTAAACTGCGCGGCATTGCGCGGCATGGCCAAAGCCATGCAAACCCTTGTGAAGTGTTGAGACCAGAACATGCTTGATTCCAAACTCGTTCGTACCCAGCTCCATGAAGTGGCCGAGCGCCTGGCTGCCCGTGGCTTTGTCCTCGATGTTGCGCGTTTTGAAGCGTTAGAAGCCCAGCGCAAGACACTGCAGACCCGCACCGAGCAGTTGCAGGCCGAGCGCAACAGTCGCTCTAAATCCATTGGCCAGGCCAAGCAGCGCGGTGAAGACATCGCGCCGCTGCTGGCGGAAGTGGACCAGATGGGCAGCGATCTGGAGCAGGGTAAACGTGACCTCGACAGCATCCAGACCGAGCTCGACAACCTGCTGCTGAATATCCCCAATCTGCCGCATGAGTCGGTGCCGGTTGGTGCAGACGAAGAAGGTAACGTTGAGGTGTCGCGCTGGGGCACGCCGCGCAGCTTCGACTTCCCGATTCAGGATCACGTTGCCCTCGGCGAGCAGCACGGCTGGCTGGACTTTGAGACTGCCGCAAAGCTCTCTGGCGCGCGCTTTGCCTTGCTGCGGGGCCCCATCGCCCGTATGCACCGCGCCCTGGCACAGTTCATGATTAACCTGCACACCGGCGAGCATGGCTATGAAGAAGCCTACACGCCGTATTTGGTGCAAGCGCCGGCGTTGCAAGGCACCGGCCAGCTGCCGAAGTTCGAGGAAGACCTGTTCAAGATCAGTCGCGAAGGCGAAGCCGATCTTTACCTGATCCCGACTGCTGAAGTGTCGCTGACCAATATCGTTGCTGGCGAGATCCTTGACCCTAAGCAGCTGCCACTCAAGCTGGTTGCGCACACCCCGTGCTTCCGTAGCGAAGCAGGCGCATCGGGTCGTGATACCCGCGGGATGATTCGTCAGCACCAGTTCGACAAGGTTGAGATGGTGCAGATCGTCGAGCCGAGCAAATCTTTCGAAGCGCTGGAAAGTCTGACCGCCAACGCTGAGCGTGTGCTGCAGCTGCTTGAGCTGCCATACCGCAAATTGGCGCTGTGTACCGGTGACATGGGCTTCGGTGCGGTGAAAACCTATGACCTGGAAGTCTGGGTGCCGAGCCAGGATAAGTACCGCGAGATTTCCTCGTGCTCTAACTGCGGCGACTTCCAGGCGCGTCGCATGCAAGCACGCTACCGCAACCCAGAAACCGGAAAACCCGAGCTGGTGCACACCCTCAACGGCTCAGGCCTGGCGGTAGGACGCACACTGGTCGCCGTGCTGGAGAACTACCAGCAGGCCGATGGCAGCATCCGCGTGCCGGACGTGCTGAAGCCCTATATGGGCGGTATCGAAATCATCGGTTAATCCGAATTTCAGTTACCTGCGACGGGGCGGCCAGTGCCGCCCCGTTTTGTTTATCAGATCGAGAGCGTGCGTCATGGATTTTCTGCCCCTGTTCCACAAACTGCAGGATCGCCTGGTACTGGTGGTCGGTGGCGGCGAAGTTGCCGTGCGCAAGGCGCGCTTGCTCAGTGATGCAGGTGCCACCTTGCGTGTGGTTGCGCCGGAGATTCGCGATGAGCTGCGTGAGATGGCCAGCGCTCGGCAAGGCGAGGTGCTGCTGCGTGATTACCAGTCGACGGATCTTCACGGTGTGGCGCTGATTATTGCGGCCACCGATGACGAACCGCTGAATGCGCAAATATCGGCTGAGGCGCAGGCCCTTGGCATTCCGGTCAATGTGGTGGATGCGCCGAATCTGTGCAGCGTGATTTTCCCCGCCATTGTTGATCGCTCACCTTTGATTGTGGCGATTACCAGTGGCGGCGATGCTCCTGTATTGGCACGGCTGATTCGCGCCAAGATCGAGACCTGGATTCCCGCAACCTATGGCCAGCTGGCTGGTCTGGCCAAACGTTTTCGTGCCCAGGTCAAAGGGCTCTTCCCCGATGTACAGCAGCGCCGGGTGTTCTGGGAGGATGTGTTCCAGGGCCAGGTGGCCGAAAGCGTATTCGCCGGTAAGCTGCAGGAAGGTCAGCGTCTGCTGGAAGAGAAAATTGCCGGCATTGCCCCGCGCACCTTGGGCGAGGTGTATCTGGTTGGCGCAGGGCCGGGTGATCCTGATTTGCTGACATTCCGCGCCTTGCGCCTGATGCAGCAAGCCGATGTAGTGCTTTACGACCGCTTGGTGGCGCCTGCGATTATCGAACTGTGCCGCCGTGATGCCGAGCGCATTTATGTCGGCAAACGGCGTGCCGAGCATGCCGTACCGCAAGAGCAGATCAACCAGCGCTTGGTCAATCTGGCCAAAGAAGGTAAGCGGGTGCTACGTCTTAAAGGCGGAGATCCGTTCATCTTTGGCCGCGGCGGAGAGGAAATTGAAGAGCTGGCCGCCCACGGCATCCCCTTTCAGGTTGTTCCTGGCATTACCGCAGCCTCTGGCTGCGCCGCTTATGCTGGGATTCCGCTGACCCACCGAGACCATGCGCAGTCGGTGCGTTTTGTTACCGGTCACCTGAAAGATGGCAGCAGTGATTTACCCTGGAATGAACTCACCGCCAGCAGTCAAACTCTTGTGTTTTATATGGGGCTGGTGGGTTTGCCGATCATCTGTCAGCAGCTGATTGCCCATGGCCGCGCCGCGACAACCCCGGCAGCATTGATCCAGCAGGGCACCACGCAGAACCAGCGGGTGTTTACCGGCACCCTGGCCAATCTGGCGGAGCTGGTGGCGGAGCATGAGGTGCATGCGCCGACGTTGGTCATAGTCGGCGAAGTGGTACAGCTGCGGGAGAAACTGGCCTGGTTCGAAGGGGCTCAGGCGAGCGTCTGATTGCGCGCCCCCCACATCTGGGCGGCGCGCTCCAGGGCTTGTTCACGCGGTTCGCCGAGGGCGCGCAGGGCCAGAGCCATGGTGCTGATTACGGCAAGCTGGCCGTAATCATCGGCCACTTCACCACGCCAGAACGCGGCCAGGTGAGCGGGCTGCAATGATTCGGGTTTGACATGGCGCTGCGGCGATAGTGCCGGCCATTCTTCATCCCAGGTGGTGCTGTTAGCCGTGCCATATAGGTGGCTGGTGGCGTCCGGGTTGATCTCGATTTCGCCGCCTTCGCCCTTGATCACCACAGCGCTATCGCCAAGCAACTGGCTGGCTTCACGGTGTACTGCCTGATAACCCGGATGAAAGATGCTCTGCAGGCCGCAACGCGCGCCCAGCGGGTTGAGAATGCGCGCCAGGGAATGAATCGGTGAGCGCAGGCCGAGGATATTGCGCAGGTCGATCATGCGTTGCAGTTGCGGCATCCAGTCGCCCAGCGGGATAAACGCCAGGTGCTGGTGTGCCAATGCCTGCTCGACGCTATCCCAGTTACGGCACAGCGGGATGTGCAGGGTTTCGAGCAGCTGTTCGCTGTACATCCGCCCGGCTGTGTGTGGGCCGCCGCCATGCAGCAGGATGCGAATACCGCTATTTGCCAGTGCTTTGGCGGCTAGCAGGAACCAAGGCAGGTGGCGCTTCTTCCCGGCATAGCTCGGCCAATCCAGATCAACCTGAATCGCTGGCGCTTGCAGGCGCGCGCGCACGGCTTCGGCAAAGCCGGCCATTTCCTCGGCGCTTTCTTCCTTGTGCCGCAATAGCATCAAAAAGGCACCCAACTGGGTGTCTTCGACTTTCCCATCAAGCAGCATGCCCATGGCGTCTCGGGCTTCCTCGCGAGTCAGGTTACGTGCGCCACGCTTGCCCTTACCTAGAATGCGTACAAATTGAGCGAAAGGATGTTCCGGCGGAGTAACAAGGTTCATAGGCAATTGGTCGGTTTGGGCAGGCCCGCCAGCTTGGCGGCGAGTTTGGCAGGAGCGCCATTGAACAGGCGATTGAGGTTCAGGCTATTGCCTTTCTCGGGGCCGATTTTCACGGCTATAAATTTGATCAGCGGACGGTTGGCCGGGGACAACTGAAATTCGTCGTAAAAGCTGCGCACCAGCCAAAGGATTTCCCAGTGTTCGGCACTCAGGGTGATGCCTTCACGTTGCGCCAGGGCGTGCGCGGTAGCTTCGGACCAATCCGCCAGGTCGAGCAGATAGCCGTCTTTGTCCAGCGCCAGGCTGCGACCTTCAACATTCAATGCCGTCATAGCCAGGTGTTTACCTTGTCGTATTGACAGCTCAGCGCAACGAAACCGGGGTAATCGACCTGCTTGAGGCGGGTAGGGCACAGCAGGCCGCGAGCCTGCACGTCTTCATCCAACGCATACAGCGCAATGCTTTCAGGCATCAATTCAAGCGCCTGACGCTGCGCGCTGCCGTCCTGCAAGGCGTATACGGCATCACCGCAGAGCAGCAGGGCATCCTGGCTGCCGAGAATGCGCAGGCAACTGCTCAGGCGGCTATCGGTAAAGGGCGAGTGCGAAAGTACGTGCAAGGTAGCCATCAGAGCGTAATCACCTGGTCGTAACGGTCAATCAAGGCGCTTATTGATGAGTCATCGAGGCGCTCGACAGCGAGGCTGCTGGGTTGATCCTGCAGGCCACGTTCGGCCAGGCTGCGCTGCAAGACATACAGCGCCTCCACACCGAACATCGGCAAGGCCTGCAGGTTGGCACTGAGGTCTTTCTGCTGCAGGGTGGCCGGTTGCTGCGCGCCACTCAGCTGGAATACCCCGTCATCGAGAAATAGCATGCCAATCGGCAAATCGAAGGCGCCGCCGGCCAGCGCGATATCCAGCGCTTCCCGTGCGCCGGGGCCGGACCAGGGCGCTTGACGGCTGATGATCAACAGCGACTTGCTCATTTCAAGGCCCTCCAAAGCACACCAGTCGATCCGCCAGCTGCGCCGCTTCGTGCAACTGGCCCAGGCCAGAAAGCTCCCAGGGCGCATCCAGGTTGGCAGCCGTGCGCGAGTAGCGCCGGGCTTCATCGTCATTCAACACGCCACGGCGTAAGGCGGCGGCGATACACACCACGCCATCCAGCTGCTGCGTTTTCACAAATTCTCGCCATTCGCGGGGTAGGTCCACCCCATCCTGCGCGCAAACCACATTGCTCGAGGCGCTGTGTACGCCATCCTGATAAAAGAACAGCCGTACGATCTCATGCCCGCCCGCCAATGCAGCCTGCGCAAAACGCAGCGCACGGCGCGAGGAGGGCGCATGGGGAGGGGAGAACAGGGCGATGGCGAACTTCATAGCAAACCTGGCGAGCCAATTTGCCGGAATGATAAAGCCTGAACTGCCAAGATGCGCGCGGCAGGCATAAAAAATGACCGGGAGTTATTTTTAACGTCGCTAGCGACGGCCCGAAGGGGGCGAGCCATGGATGGCAAGCATAAAAAAGCCCGCCGGAGCGGGCTTTTCACAGCAACTTTAATCAGTCGTCGCTGCCCATGATGCCGAAAATCTGCAGCAGGCTGACGAACAGGTTGTAGATCGATACATACAGGCTGATGGTCGCCATGATGTAGTTGCGCTCACCGCCATGGATGATTGCGCTGGTCTGGAACAGGATGCAGGCCGAGGAGAACAGCACGAAACCTGCGCTGATCGCCAGTTGCAGACCGCTAATCTCGAAGAAGAAGCCAGCAACCATCGCGCCCAGCAGGACAAAGAAACCCGCAGTGATGAAGCCACTGAGGAAGCTCATGTCCTTGCGGGTGGTCAGTACGTAAGCCGACAGGCCGCAGAACACCAGGGCCGTCATGGCGAAGGCCGAGCTGGCAACTTCAGCACCGTTGGCCATGCCCATGTAGCGATTGAGGATTGGGCCGAGGGTGTAGCCCATAAAGCCGGTCAGAGCGAGGGTCGAAACCAGGCCCCAAGCCGAATTACGTAGTTTGGCGGTGAGGAAGAACAGGCCATAGAAGCCGATCAGCACCACAAAGATATTCGGGTAAGGCACATTGGCGCGCTGCGCGATGTACGCCACCAAGCCGCTGAAGGCCAGGGTGATGGCCAGCAGGCCATAGGTGTTGCGCAGGACGCGGCTGACTTCTTGCTGCTCAACCTGCGTATGGTCAAGTGCATAATTGTGTTCGTTCATGGCGACACTCCTGAAATGGCTGATGGTTCCGTGACCAAGGTCAGGCCCGATCATAGCAGAGGCGAATAAAGAGCCAACACGCAGAGTTTGACAGCGTGTTGCGTTCGGGTAAGATTGCCGCCCGCAAACGCCGGAAGCGTGGCAGAGCGGTTGAATGCAACGGTCTTGAAAACCGTCGAAGGGGAAACTCTTCCGTGAGTTCGAATCTCACCGCTTCCGCCATATTTTCTCTGGCCGTCATTTAGCGCTCACTTATTGGCGCTTGCCTTTTGACGGTTATGCGCCAAGCTGGTGGCCTACATGCACCAGACTTTCAACCCAGCAACTGCTCAACGCAGTTGATGTCGACCGGGGTGACGCTTGATCAGAGTTCTCGTTGTTGATGACCACGACCTGGTACGCACCGGCATTACTCGTATGCTGGCCGATATCGACGGTTTACAGGTGGTCGGTCAAGCCGAATCAGGCGAAGAGTCCCTGAAAAAAGCCCGCGAGCTGAAACCTGACGTTGTTCTGATGGACATCAAAATGCCAGGTATCGGCGGTCTTGAAGCCACCCGCAAGCTGATTCGCAGCCATCCTGATCTTAAAGTTGTTGCCGTAACCGTATGTGAGGAAGACCCTTTCCCCACGCGCCTCCTGCAAGCTGGTGCCGCTGGCTATCTCACTAAAGGCGCTGCGCTGGAAGAAATGGTTCAGGCGATTCGCATGGTATTCAGCGGGCAACGCTATATCAGTCCGCAGATTGCACAACAGCTGGCACTCAAGTCATTTCAGCCACAGAGCAGTAACTCACCGTTCGACTTACTGTCCGAGCGCGAAATTCAAATCGCCCTGATGATTGCAGGCTGCCAAAAGGTTCAGGCCATTTCCGATAAGCTTTGCCTGTCGCCGAAAACCGTGAATACCTACCGCTATCGCATCTTTGAAAAGCTCTCGATTACCAGTGATGTCGAACTGGCCCTGCTGGCCGTACGCCACGGCATGATTGATGCCAACACCTGATAACAGTCCTGCCGCTTTCGACTCCAGCGCATTCCTCTCCACCTGCAGCGGTCGTCCTGGCGTGTACCGCATGTTCGATGTGGACGCTAAACTGCTGTATGTCGGCAAAGCCAAAAACCTGAAAAAGCGCCTGGCTAGCTACTTCCGCCAGAGCGGCTTAGCGCCAAAGACCGCCGCGTTGGTCGGCCGAATCGCTCAGATCGAAACCACCATCACCGCCAACGAAACCGAAGCCCTGCTGCTTGAGCAGACGCTGATCAAAGAATGGCGGCCGCCGTACAACATTCTGCTGCGCGACGATAAATCCTATCCCTATGTGCTGCTTTCCGACGGCGACTTCCCGCGTCTGAGCATTCACCGCGGGGCGAAAAAGCAGAAAGGCAGGTACTTCGGCCCGTATCCCAGCGCAGGGGCCATTCGCGAAAGCCTTAACCTGCTGCAAAAAACTTTTCTGGTGCGCCAGTGCGAGGACAGTTTCTACAAAAATCGCACAAGGCCCTGTCTGCAGTACCAGATTAAACGCTGCAAAGGCCCCTGTGTCGGCCTGGTAGAGCCCGCTGAATATGCTGATGACGTCCGCCATTCGGTGATGTTTCTTGAGGGGCGCAGCAATGCTCTGACCGATGAGCTGTCCAGCGGCATGCAGGCTGCCGCCATGGCCCTCGATTTTGAGCGGGCTGCCGGATTACGCGACCAGATATCGCTGCTGCGCCGGGTTCAAGACCAGCAGAGCATGGAAGGCGGAACCGGTGATGTGGACGTGGTCGCTGCCATGGTCAACCCAGGCGGCGCATGCGTGCATTTGATCAGCGTGCGTGGTGGTCGAGTGCTCGGCAGTAAAAACTTTTTCCCGCAGGTGGCGATTGAGGAGGAAGGCAGTGACGTACTGCTTGCCTTCCTCGCGCAGTATTACTTGAGCAGTCAGGAACGCGATCTGCCGAGCGAGCTTATCGTCAATGCGCAGCACGAAGACTTCCCCACATTGATCGCCGCCATCGATGAGCTGCGTGGCCGCGAGCTGAGCATCAGCTACCGCGTTCGCGGTACCCGCGCGCGCTGGCAGCAGTTGGCCGTGACCAATGCGGAGCAGGCCCTTGCAGCACGCCTAGCCAATCGACAGCACGTTGCCGCGCGCTTTGACGCCCTGGCCGAAGCGCTGGATATGGATGAAGTGCCGCAACGCCTGGAGTGCTTTGACATCAGTCATTCCAGCGGCGAGGCGACCGTGGCCTCTTGTGTGGTATTCGGCCCCGAGGGGCCGCTGAAATCCGATTACCGCCGCTACAACATTGAGGGCGTGACGCCGGGTGACGATTATGCCGCCATGCACCAGGCGCTCACTCGGCGCTTCAGCAAGATCAAGGATGGCGAAGGCAAGCTGCCGGACATCCTCTTGGTCGATGGTGGCAAAGGGCAGCTGGCCATGGCCCGTGAAGTGCTCGAAGAGCTGTCGGTGCCAGACCTGATTCTGCTCGGCGTCGCCAAAGGCACCACGCGCAAACCGGGTTTGGAAACCCTCTACTTGAATGACGCCGCACATGAGTTCACCTTGCCGGGGAATTCACCAGCGCTGCATCTGATACAGCAGATCCGCGATGAATCACACCGTTTTGCTATCACCGGACATCGTGCCCGTCGCGGTAAAACCCGTCGCACCTCAACACTTGAGGACGTCGCGGGCGTAGGGCCTAAGCGCCGGCGTGAGCTGCTTAATTATTTTGGTGGGCTGCAAGAGTTATCACGTGCCAGCATCGAAGAAATTGCCAAAGCACCTGGAATCAGCAAAAAACTCGCTGAGTTGATTTATGCGGCCCTGCACAGTGAGTAGAATGCCGATTCTCTTTACCGCCAAGTTGTGTCGATGAATATCCCCAACCTGCTTACTGTGCTCCGCGTATTGCTGATACCGGTGTTTATTCTGCTGTTTTACCTTCCCTTCAGTTGGAGCTATTGGGCGGCGAGTGCAGTGTTTTCAGTCGCGGCTGCAACCGATTGGCTGGATGGTTATTTGGCCCGTCGCTGGGAGCAGAGCACACCTTTTGGTGCATTTCTTGATCCCGTTGCTGACAAACTCATGGTGGCGGTGGCCCTGGTATTACTGGTGGCCGAACACGCCAACCTCTGGTTGACCCTGTCAGCATCAATCATCATCGGCCGTGAAATTGTTGTGTCTGCACTGCGTGAGTGGATGGCCGAATTGGGCGCCAGAGCGCATGTCGCGGTTTCAAAGCTGGCCAAATGGAAAACAGCCGCTCAGATGGTCGCTTTGGTGATTTTGTTGGCCAATCCGCCAACATTTACTGCCTGGGTTGTACTGGGTTACGTCCTGTTGATCATTGCTGCCGTACTCACCCTGTGGTCGATGGCGCAGTACCTGTTGGCTGCATGGCCACACCTGCGAATCACCTCGGAAAAGAAATAAGCTTTTTTGAATCAAGGGGTTGACTGGCCGTCCTGAAGCTATAGAATGGCGGCCGTCAGCACGACAAGCGGGAATAGCTCAGTTGGTAGAGCACGACCTTGCCAAGGTCGGGGTCGCGAGTTCGAGTCTCGTTTCCCGCTCCATTTTCAACGGGCCGTTTTACACGGTCCGTTTAGTTTCAAGGCTGAGTAGCAGAGTGGTTATGCACCGGATTGCAAATCCGTGAACGCCGGTTCGATTCCGACCTCAGCCTCCAATTAGAAAAGCCTCGTAGATCACTGATTTACGAGGCTTTTTCATTTTAGTTTGAAACCTTGCGAGGCATCGAAGGGCTGTATATAGTCCAAGCCTTACAACGTAGCGCTACCGCCCGAATGGCGAAATCGGTAGACGCAAGGGACTTAAAATCCCTCGAGGGTAACCTCGTGCCGGTTCGATTCCGGCTTCGGGCACCATGTACATGATTTCAGATGTTCCTGTATGAACCTGAAATCCACTAGAACCGGCCTTCTAGCCGGTTTTTTTGTGCCTGAAATTTGAGCGCACGGCTTATCAAGTGCTGTCACCCGAGTGTCGTACTTATGTCATACGCCTGCCATCTGCTTTAGCTGCAATCGCGGTAACTCAGTGAGGAGTGCAGGCGATGCGGATTTGTGTGATTGGCGCAGGATACGTGGGGCTGGTATCGGCAGCCTGTTTTGCCGAAATGGGCAATAGGGTGATCTGCGTTGAGCGCGATGTGCAACGTGTGGCTCGGCTTGCCCATGGCCAGTCGCCGATTTACGAGCCTGGGCTGGAGGCCATGCTGCAGACCCACCTGAGTAGCGGTCAGCTGAGTTTTAGTCAGCACCTCAATGAAGGCATTACGAAGGCTGAGATCATCTTTATCGCGGTAGGCACGCCGAGCGGGGAGGACGGCTCCGCAGACTTGTCCCATGTCCTGGCCGTTGCCGATGAGCTGGGCGATTTGCTTGAGCAGAACTGCGTGGTGGTGAATAAATCAACGGTGCCGGTGGGTACGGCAGAGCGTGTTGCCCAGCGCATCAACAATCGATTGAGCAAACGCGGCAAACGCTTTGCGGTGACGCTGGCAAGTAACCCGGAATTTCTCAAGGAAGGCTCGGCGATTGACGACTTTATGCGGCCGGATCGCGTGATTGTCGGCTGTGATGAACCGCAGGGCCATGCGCTGTTACGCCGTCTGTACGCGCCGTTTCTGCGCAATCACGAGCGTTTACTCTGCATGGGGCTGCGGGCGGCAGAGTTCAGCAAATATGCCGCCAACGCCTTTTTGGCCACCAAGATTTCCTTTATCAACGAAATGGCCAGCCTCTGCTCGCGCCTGGATGTCGACATTGAGGATGTGCGGCGTGGCATTGGCAGCGACAAACGCATTGGCACTCACTTTATTTACGCCGGTTGCGGCTATGGTGGTTCGTGCTTTCCCAAGGATGTGCGGGCGCTGATTCGCTGCGCAGAGCAGGAAGGCATTGAACCTGGCATCCTGCGCGCAGTCGAAGCTCGTAACGCGCTACAGAAGACGTTGCTGTTCCAGGCCCTGCGTGAGCATTTTTCCGGTTATTGGCAAGGGCGGGTGGTGGCACTTTGGGGGCTGGCTTTTAAACCAGGTACTGATGATCTGCGTGAAGCCCCCAGTCTGATTCTGCTGGACGCCTTACTGGCAGCTGGCGTCAGCGTTCAGGCCTGTGATCCGGTCGCAACAACGGCTCTGGCAGAGCGCTACGGCCAGGCGATTGGTAGCGGTCAACTGCGTTTGAGCACCTCGCCGTATAGCGTTGTTGAAGGTGCTGATGCGCTGGTACTCGTCACCGAGTGGAAGCAGTTTCGCCAGCCCGATTTTGCCCGCATTCGTGGTTTGATGCGCATGCCCGTGCTGTTTGATGGACGCAATATCTATGACGCCCTGCAGTTGGCTGAGCTGGGGTTCCTTTACCGAGGCATTGGCCGGCCCGCGCAGGGGCATTGTAAGGCCAGCGCAGCCTGATAAACTGCGCACGCGATTTTCACCCCATCTACCCAAGGTTTCCCATGATCAAGAAATGCTTGTTCCCAGCAGCCGGTTACGGTACCCGCTTTCTGCCAGCCACCAAGGCCATGCCCAAGGAAATGCTGCCGATCGTGAACAAGCCGCTCATCCAGTACGGCGTTGAAGAGGCGTTGGAAGCCGGGTTGACGGAAATAGCCATGATCACTGGCCGCGGTAAGCGCGCGCTGGAAGATCACTTCGACATCAGCTACGAGCTTGAGCACCAGATTCGCGATACGGATAAAGAGAAATATCTGGTTGGTATCCGTCGTTTGATCGACGAATGCACCTTTTCCTATACCCGCCAAGTTGAAATGAAAGGCCTCGGCCATGCCATTCTCTGCGGCCGTCCATTGATCGGTGACGAGCCTTTTGCAGTGATTCTCGCCGATGACTTGTGCCTGAACCTAGACGGTGACGCGGTACTGACCCAGATGGTCAAGCTGTATAACCAATTCCGCTGCTCGATCGTGGCTATCCAGGAAGTACCACCAGAAGAAACCCACAAATATGGCGTGATCTCCGGCGAGATGATTCGCGACGATATCTACCGGGTTAACAGCATGGTCGAGAAACCAAAGCCGGAAGATGCACCGTCGAATCTGGCGATCATCGGTCGCTACATTCTTACCCCGGATATCTTCGATCTGATTGAACAGACCGAGCCAGGTAAGGGCGGGGAAATTCAGATCACCGACGCGCTGATGAAGCAGGCGCAGAATGGTTGCGTGATGGCTTACAAGTTCAAAGGCAAACGCTTTGATTGCGGTGGTGCTGAAGGTTATATCGACGCCACCAACTTCTGCTTCGAAAACCTCTACAAAACCGGCAAGGCCTATTAATTAGGCGCCTGGCGCGATAATACACAGCCACCTTCGGGTGGCTGTGTGCATTCAGGGCAAGGGTATCTGCTCAGCACCAGGCCCTAGCGGCTGCCCGTAGCTGAACTCCACATAGTTGCCTACGGGGTCACGCAGCCCGCAGTAGTAGCCCACGGGAAAGGGTTCATCACGCGGCTCCCAGACCAGACAGCCTGCTACTCGCGCTCGGGCTGCGATGCTATCGACCTGTTCTCGACTTTCCAGGGCAAAGCCAAAGTGGCTGTAATCATCCACAGCCAATTGGCGATCCTGTCCGCCCGGCATGATCACAAAAATAAAGCGGTGTTCCTTACCCTGTTCGGCCATCCAGACAATTCGTGATCCTTTGCCCGCGCGCTGGTGAATCACCTGCATCGCGCAGAACTGCTCGTAAAAGCTCACACAGGCATCGAGATCAGGCACGTGCAAGGCCAGATGAGTAAGGGTAGGGCGCATAAATGCTCTCCTGTTCTGCATGCATCAAGTTTAGGCCCTGGCACGCCTTGGGGTATGCTGGTGGCCTGCTCTGGAGGCTGAAATGACCTACGACTTTGACCTGTTTGTGATTGGTGCCGGTTCTGGCGGTGTGCGGGCTGCGCGATTTGCCGCCGGCTATGGCGCACGCGTGGCGGTTGCTGAAAGCCGTTACCTGGGTGGCACCTGCGTCAACGTCGGCTGTGTACCGAAAAAGCTGCTGGTCTATGGAGCGCATTTCGCCGATGACTTCGAACAGGCTCAGGGGTTTGGCTGGGCGCTGGGCGAGGCTCGCTTCGACTGGTCGACCCTGATCAGCAACAAGAACCGTGAAATCGAACGACTCAATGGCATCTACCGCAACCTGCTGGTGAACAGCGGCGTGACCTTGCTGGAAGGCCACGCGCGGATTGTCGATGACCATACTGTCGAGCTGGGCGGTAAACGCTACAGCGCCAAACATATCCTGATTGCCACCGGCGGCTGGCCGCAAATTCCGGAAGTTCCGGGGCATGAACATGCCATCGGCTCGAATGAAGCTTTCTTTCTTGAGCAACTGCCCAAGCGGGTACTGGTCGTGGGCGGTGGTTATATCGCCGTAGAGTTTGCCTCGATCTTCAACGGCCTTGGCGCAAAAACCTCGTTGCTCTATCGCGGCGATCTGTTCCTGCGTGGCTTCGATAAGGCCGTGCGTCTGCACCTGCAGGATGAGTTGAACAAGCGCGGTGTCGATCTGCAGTTCAACAGCGACATCGCCCGTATCGATAAACAAGCCGACGGCAGCCTGTTAGCCACGCTCAAGGACGGTAGAGCGCTGGAAGCCGACTGTATCTTTTACGCCACCGGCCGCCGACCCATGCTGGATAATCTGGGCCTGGAAAATACTCATGTGAAGCTGGATAAGCGCGGCTTTATCGAAGTGGACGAGCAATACCAGACCAGCACACCCTCGATTCTCGCCATCGGCGATGTGATCGGTCGTGTGCAGCTGACTCCGGTAGCGCTGGCCGAAGGCATGGCTGTCGCAAGACGCCTGTTCAAGCCAGAGGAATACCGCAAGGTCGACTACCGGATGATCCCGACGGCGGTATTCAGCCTACCCAATATAGGCACGGTCGGGCTTAGCGAAGAGCAGGCGAAGGAGGAGGGCTACAGCGTCCAGGTTTTCGAAAGCCGCTTCCGACCGATGAAACTGACCATGACCGAAAGCCAGGAACGCACCTTGATGAAACTGGTGGTGGACACTGCCACAGACCGAGTGCTTGGCTGCCATATGGTCGGGCCGGACGCCGGCGAAATCGTTCAGGGCCTGGCGGTTGCACTCAAGGCCGGAGCCACCAAGCAATTGTTTGATGAAACCATTGGCGTGCACCCAACGGCTGCCGAAGAGTTCGTCACCATGCGTAACCCCGTGTCGTCCTGAGGTCAGCATGGCTCAACTGTTCTATCTGGCTGATCTTTTCGGCGTGGCGGTATTCGCCATTACCGGCGCGCTGATGGCGGGGCGCAAGTCCATGGACCTGTTCGGCGTGCTGGTGATTGCCATCGTCACTGCACTGGGCGGCGGTACGCTGCGTGATGTGATTCTAGACAACCATCCAGTCAGCTGGATTCGCAATGACCTGTATATCGTTGTCGCATCACTGGCAGCCGTGGCTACGGTCGTCTGGGTACGCATGACACAGCCGATTCACGAGAAAGGCCTCTTACTGGCGGATGCTTTTGGGCTGGCAGTGTTTACCGTGATCGGCACAGAGGTCGCTATGCAGCACAACGTGCCGCATAGCACTGCTGTAATCATGGGCGTGATGACCGGTGTCGCCGGCGGAGTGATGCGCGATGTGATCTGCAATGAGATCCCGCTGATCTTTCAGAAGGAAATCTACGCCACCGCCTGCATAGCCGGCGCAGTGGTGTTTATCGGCATGCGCGCCCTCGATACGCCACATTGGCTGGATACCGGTGTGGCCATGCTCACGGTGCTGCTGATTCGTCTGGCTGCCATTCGCTGGCATGTCGCGTTGCCCAGCTTCCACTTGTTGGATCGCGATTAGTTGCCCAGCTCAGACAGCGTCATTCATGTTCGGCGCTTGAGGCGTTCGTAATAATCCAGCAACGGCTGGCTGGTTAGCCCGTGCAATACGATGCTCATGGCCACCACACTCAGCACCAGATCGCTGGCTATCTGCGCCACTGTTGCTGGCAGCTCCGTATTGATCGAATAGCTCAGGTAATACAGGCTGCCAATGCCGCGAATGCCGAATCATCCAATCAACAGTCGATGCGACGGTGGCATTAGCCGACCACCGATCAGCAGTAACACCATGCCCGGACGCGCCACGCAAAATAGTGCCAATCCCAGAGGCAGTGCGCGCCAGTCCCAGTGCTGATAGAGCAGGGCGCCGAGAAGGGTCACCATCAGCACTTCCAGGATACGCTCCAGCAAGCTGCCAAATGACAAGATGTCCATCATCAGGGCTCCAGCGGCCACCTTGGGATGCTCATCCTTGTCTTCGCCAAACTCGATATCTCCGTGCGTCTGGCCTTCTTCACGAGTCATTGAATTGCTCGTCCGCTTTTCTGCGGGCTGCTCATGCCCTTGGCTAGCAGTCACTTCGGCATGCCGTAGGCCCAACCCAGCGGCAAAAGTCGCGAGAAAGCCCCAACCTCCGATGCTTTCTGCACCCACATAGGAAAGGGCGATCAAGGCCAGTGCGAGGAAATCATTGGCTGATATGGTTGTGTCGGTCTGGCGGGCACGTAGGTGAATGACCAGCCGGCCAACGTTACGTCCCAGCGCATAGCCCAGTAACAAGCTCAAGGGAACGGCCCACACGACATAGATCAAAAACCAGTCGAACGCCTCACGCAGAGGGCTTAAGGGCGCCTGGGCACTAAACTGAAGAACTAATAACGCGGCGATTACAAAAGGAAAGGCAATGCCGTCGTTCAGTCCAGCTTCACCCGAGATGGCATAACGCACGCGATCCTCGTCCCCAGCGTGACTGACCTGCACCAGGCTGGCCAGCACCGGATCGGTAGGCGAGAGAATCGCCGCTATTAACAGTGATAGCCCCCAGCTCAGACCGAATAGATAGTGGGCAATTAACGTCACGCTGAGAATGGTGCCGAGGAGCACCGGACCTGCGAGCAACCAAGCGGCTTGCCATTCAGGGGCGCGAAACGGCAGACGCAGTTTTAGCCCGCCGATAAACAACGAAATCAGCACAGCGATTTCCGCCAGGTGTTCCAGCCAGGTGGAAATATCCAATAAATCCTGCTGCCAGATACCTAAGCCGAGCGGGCCTATCGCTAGGCCGAATGCCAGATAAAGCGTTGACGTTGTAACCGGCAAAAGCCGCACAAAGGTTGAGGCCAGTCCGAGAATCAATAACAGGGTGCCCATCACCAGCATCCACGTACTGAAGCTCATTGGCGCTTATCCACGTTATGTGCGTGTGCGGATGTGGGAAGCCACAAACAAAGCGACTCCTGATTAAACAGAGTCGTTTGGATTCGAAGCAGAAAGGCCGCGCAAAGTTCATCATTCCTGATGAGCGGGCGGACGTAGTAACAAGCAGATCAGGCAGCCGCCTGAGGGACTCGTAGCGTATCACTCTGTATTCTATTTAACTTATAGGCTATGTCAGATGTTCATAAGAAGCTCACAGGCCCGGAACTGCTGTCTCAATGCTTTAGAAAATAAAGCGATTGTTCATCGTTTGGCGTTCATAGGCCTTGTTTCACCGCGCGCATCAGCCTCGTTTTCCAGACCTCTGATGCGCGTAGCGTAGACCGGTCAAGACAGACCCTAGATCCGGTGATCTGGGACGACGTAGGCTACAACAGTTAGCATACCTAGTATCCCGCTGAATCCGGCCGACTTCATCGTGCCAATCATCAGCTTCATTGGATATAAGCCAGTGCCATTTTCAGAGCACGACAATCTCGTCTGCCTTCAACCAGCCGGCTTCAATAACGCGCACTTTGGCAATTGAGTACTACAATACGGTCTATTCAACGAATAAGAGCCGGCTGCGAGTGACAGCGGGATAGAGCGGGTCTTTAGGCCAGCAGGCACGGGCTAGTAGAACTTATTCAGAGGTTTTGCCGCTGCTGTCACCTTCAATGGACTGCAGCGGCGTCTCAGATATCCGTCCGAAAAGGAATTGATCACATTCACCTTGCATCAGGTGATTTTTCTCTATTCCTTAATGTTCGTCGATGCTATTTAATTCTCAACGCGTTATTTACGTCGAACATTTTTACGATGTCTCTATTATACTTCCCGTATTGCAAGGTTAGAATTTCTTCTTTATTTCTCACCACGCCAAAGGCCTTGATTAAATCTAGTAGTGCGTTAAATTCATCAGGCGCACATGCAGGATTAGCAAGCAAGTGAGTTCGCTTGCTTAGAATATCTATCAGGTCAGCTGTGCGGGCAAGCTTAGCACTGCCAGTGTAGCGTTCTTCCAAGCTTAGAATTCCGGCCAGCTGGTCTGGAAAAGCACCTACCTTAACGAGCTTGACTTCCTCAATGGGCTTATTGACAAGTACTGAGTGGTTTAATTCGAACCTGTAGATAGAATCAAAGCACTGTTGATAGGGGTGTATATGAGTATCAATGTCAAATATTTTGCCTTCCTTGAATGTCTGATTACATGTTTTACAAGAGGGAATGTGATTGTAAAATGATAGCGCCAAGTAAGGAAAGGCGTGCTTCGGGTAAAAGTGATCAATATCATAAAGCATCATAATTTTGCTTTTGGGTGCGGATTTTGCGACCTTTATTATCTTTGCTGGCTCGTCATTGCAATACGGACAAGTTGCCTGCTCAAAAAGTAAATTTTGATAGCGCCTATAGCAATGATCACTGCCGCGATAAGACGTATAATTGAATACATTTTTTAGCAGGAGGTCTCCAAATGGCTGCGACTTGGTTTTGCCTTTGACTGTTACAAATAGATCTTCCTCACGTAGAATTTCTTGGGCTGTCACTATGATTGACTTAAGTTGGTCGGGCTTGGCGGTAATGATATGCTTGAGATAAGTGGAGTCCTCTAGCTTTTCCACATACTTCAATTGCCTTGTCTGCGCATCGCCGCCAACCTGATCGAAGTGCTCCTGGCTTGATACTATCGCTCTCAGCCTACCGGCTTTTGAGGTAAGAGCGTGCTTGATAGGTTGCTTGAATCTATTGACAGGATTCAGATCAGCCCACATTTCCTCGACAATGCCAGCGAGAAACTTGGTGACATCGGCATATTGGGTAGATAAGTGGTCATGGATGCTGATCATTGTACTTCGACCCGCTTGCGGATATGGAAGTTAATGACGTCATCATCAACCACAGAAATTGCAAGCCTAAGCGTCTCGGTATCCTGCTGACTCAAGGTCGCTTTGTCGAGAAGTTTAAATATTTCTCTCAAGTATCCAGAGGACAGATTTCCGCTTCTTTTGTGGTTCAGCCCAAATGAATATTGATAGATATCGTAAATGTTAGCAGCAAATGTTTTTTGCCTTTCTGCGATCTGATTTATCCCCCCGATGTAACTCTCTTTTTCATGGTTCAAAATGACCACGCATTGGTGAGGCAGGTCGCTAATGAGGATAGGGGAGTGCGTCGTGAAAACTATCTGGACTTTGCCTTCGGAAAGCTCAGGCAAACACTTTATAAGTCTTTCTACAAACTCCAACTGCCATTCTGGATGGAGGTAGAGATCGCCCTCATCAATGCATATCAAGGTTGAGCGCTTTCTATTGGTGCTGTATCTATAGCTATTCACGCCATTCCATATCGAGCTAAATAGATTTAGATATGCTTTCTGTCCAGAGCTCACTCCTGACCAATTAATTGATCCAAACCTAAGAGCTTGAACTATGCATGCTAGGTTTTTGTACCAGAATGCCTCGCTCGGTTCAAAGTCAATTGAAAATATAAGTTTTTGCCCTTTTAGAGTGTCATCAATGTCGAATTTCATTTCCTCTAGAAAACTTTCTAGCTTGAATAGGACGGTCAGCGTTTCGAACAATAAAAAATTAGAGTTCCATGGAATCAAATCGTTGTCCGAGGAATAGCATTCTCGCAGCTCTCCGATAAACTCTTCGAGCTCTTGATGCGGATTTTTATCTAAGATGCTTAGCATGTGAGTGATGAGTCGCTCATCTGGAACGTCCCTCTCAAGCAACACCTTTAAGAAGCCCATTTGAATGGTTTGCCTTACCAAATAAAGCTTTCCTCTATCCCTGTTCTTCTTTCGGGTTTCCGCTAGATAGTTCAGTATCGGAACTACGGACTCCTGCTTGGATGTTTGGTCGTGTCGAGTAATAAATCTGTCAATTTTTATTTCAATCCTCGGCGGTGCTTGCAGTTCAAGCTTTCTAAATTCTCTTGAATCAAAAAACTCAACATCATTGATAAAGTCAGATTCTATTGAGTCTCGTAGTCTAGCGAAAGTTCTAGGATTGTTTTTATTGTTTACCGAGACGTCGGCAACCCCATTGCCGAAATCTATATAGTTTTTGTCGAAAACGTTGGAGAAGAATACTGTGTACATCCCCTCAATTCTATCTCGATCTACTGGGCTGCTGATTTCGAAGTTTGTAGAAATGGGGCGTTGCAAATTAGTAGTCTGAAATAAAGCTCCGTCAACGCTGAAGATCATTAAGTATTCATGCTTCAGCTTTTCGCTACCATTCAGAACGCGACATATCAATTCTAGGGTATTTGTTTTGCCTGCGCCGTTTATGCCAAGCACTCCAGTGATGCTTGTTATGGTATCCCCGAACAAATTAGGTATCGGGCTTTTCTCTACACGCTGGAGGAAGTTTTCTGAACTATGAAATTTGAAGTCGAATTCGTTAGAAAGACTGATGCCAAAGTCTTCTAAATTCTTGAATTTTCTCACCCATATAAAACAAAGCTGCATTAGATCGCCCCTTTGATCTGTATAACTTGAAGCTGTGCGCATGAAAAGATACATGGCGCAATGCCGCGCTTGGAGGGGACTTTACCTGACCTAGGAAGCCGGTGCAGCAGGGGTTCTAGTGATGGACGACGTCTCCCCTGATTTGAGTAGCGCTCAGCTTTAGAGTCCAATCCCAGTACCCAGGAGATTGGACATGAAGAAGCGTTTCACTGAAGAGCAAATCATTGGCTTCCTGCGCGAAGCAGAGGCCGGACTGCCGATCAAGGAGCTGTGTCGTCGGCACGGCTTCTCAGAGGCCAGTTACTACCTCTGGCGTAGCAAGTTTGGCGGGATGAGCGTGTCGGATGCTAAGCGTCTGAAGGAGCTGGAAACCGAGAACTGAATCGCCCCAAATTTCGTAGATGCCTCCAAGTCTTAAACTGAGGCCCATTAGGGGGGGCGTGAGCAACCAGCGTTATCCCGTATAATGGCAACTTCCTCGTCGCTTGGTGTCGCTGCACAATGTCAATCGCCCTGATAGATCGGCTCATCTCGATATCATCAGGCCCTGACGAATATGCAAGCGCTCAGCGGCTAAGTGATCTGGCCGAAGCCCCCTATGTTGTATTGCTGGGCGCGCCTGGCATGGGCAAAACCGTAGCGCTCGAGCATTTTTCGGGGCGAGCGGGAGCATGGTGCATTTCCGCCTTTTGGTTTCGCCGCAAGGACTGTCCGACACCAAGATGGTGTTTATCGATGCTCTCGATGAGGTTCCCATACAGAATACCATTGAGATTGCAAAGAGCTTAGAAGAGCTGCCGACGGTGCGATGGCGGGTGAGCTGTCGAGCGGAAGATTGGAACGAGGGTGGAAAGCTCAGCAGGGCGTTCGGTCATGGGCTAGCGGCCCTTGACGTGGCCCCCGTGGTCGCCCAGTTGCAACCGCTCAGTGAGGAGGAAGCGATCGCCGTGCTCACAGCATTTGGCTGCGCAGCACCCATCACGCTCCTCTCCACGCTACAGACGCTGCGTTCGACGCCTTTTGTGCTATCTCCGCTGGGACTGAAATTCCTCATGAGTGTGAAGCCTGAACGGTTGCCGTCGCTCACTCGTTTCGAGTTGTACGAGTCCGGTGCACGCCATTTCGCTACCGAGCACAACCCCTCTAAGACAGAAGACCGGCAAGGCAGCGAACCTGCGCCCGATGTAGTCCTGGATTATGCAGGGCGCATCTTTCTGACCCTGCTTCTGGCCGGAAAGCATGGCTTGCAACTATCTGCTCCCGTGGCAGACACCATGCTGTCGGTGCATGATGCCGGACTTGACCCGCTCGCTCGCGAGACCGTCCTGGACACTCCACTATTCATGAAGAAGGGCGAGAACTTTCTACCCTTTCATCGCAGCATCCAGGAGTTTCTGGCCGCGCGTTACCTAGCTCGCATGGTGACCGGTGCCCTAGCGCATTTGCCGTATTCTTAGATGGCGAAGCGCTATCATTGCAATCCATCGTACAGATATGTGGCCTTGGCTGTGGATTAAGCAATTATTATGGGCTTCAGCCTTTCTCGGTAATCAGGTGAAGCCGTCTCGTGCCACCAGTATTGGGTTTAGCAAAGCAGATGCCAGGCTTTAGCGTGTCTCAATGGATAAGCAACAAGGTAAATGTTGACGATGGAAAGTAACATCACTAAGCAAGAGTTCGATTTGGCAGCAGTGGGCGGCGTCCTAGGAGACTGCGCGCTGTGTGATGACAAAAATGTCTTACTGAAAGAGTCTCACAGTATCCCCAAATTTGCGTATGACTGGCTTAAAAAAACATCAACCACGCAATTCATTCGGGACACTAGGGACGTCAATGTCCGACACCAAGATGGGCCAAAAGAACACCTTTTGTGCGGAGGTTGCGAAGGAAAACTTTCCGCTTGGGAGAAGAAATTTGCCGAGGGTCTATTCAAAAAAATAGCGAACTACCAAAAGCAAAGCTCAATAGTAGTGATTAGCGATGAAATCAAGCTAGCTGTTTTGTCTGTTTTCTGGCGAGCGTTACTTACTACTAAGGACGATGAGAATGATCGAACAAGTGAAGATAAGGTTGTAGTAGATGCGTTTTTGGAGGCGTCTAAACAAGACATCTTAAAAAACCGATGCACCACGACTATTTATTTTGCGCCCTTCTACGGAGAGCCACCATTTTACGATCTTCCAAAAACGTACACTTATGGTCTAGATCGTTCAATCGGATCTCAAGACATCCGATTCACTGATCACCCTCATCGGTATTTTGCAGTTTTTAAACTCCCTTTCATGTACTTCTACATCCTGAGCCCTGGCTGGCCCTACGAGGAAACAAGCAAGGCGACGAAACTTGAGGTCGGCGAGCTTGATGTCGGCAAGATTCAAGATGTACCGGGAATTTTGAAGCTCTACATCAAGTGGGGATATGAGGAGTTTTTGAAATCAAAAGCTGCGATGGACGAGGTTAACCAAGAGCAAATTCGACGGGAAGTCGAAAAGAGTGGCGGAAAAATTACTGGGTCGGATAAATCACTACGCCGATCTGGTCAATAGCATACGGATCCGGAAAGGAAGCTGACGCGGGCTCCAGCTGTATCCATGCGACTCGTAGATGGTTTTTTCTGTAGAAATAACAGGCCTCGAAACCCACTGAACAGAGCTCACTGGCGACTGATAGCGCTAGGCTCTGTAAGAAAGTTATTGAAACACCGCCAGTACCCCTGAGGTCCTGAGTTTCTGTAGAGTTCTGGCGTTTCAGTCAAGACTCTGTCATGCCCAAGCGGTTCGAACTTTCCTATGCAGACGGGGGATCTGATTGGGGATCTTTTTACCTCGCATAGGCGTATCTGCTAGAAGTTATATTGGACTACCCTTTGCGCCGTTGGTCGCGCCCACTCCAGAGGGCCTACTCCTCTGAGTCATCGACAAAATTGAAGCCGAGCCCTGATGCAAGCAAGTTGCCCTCGTACATTCGGGTTTTCAGCTCGCCATGGGCACTTCGGATAGCGAGCACGGTGGCAACAATATGATAGCCCGCCCCAGACCGCTCAACGCGATTGACCATCAAAATGCTGCACAGGGTCTGCGTTCCGCACAGCCACAGCGCCCGGGCGGAGCCTGAGGTTCCCTCGTTTCGATTGAATACGAAGCTGATCTCGACCTTGTTGGCGCTACGCCGTCCCCGCACTAGATCCTCTCGAGCATCTGGTGTTTTGACGCTGGAAAAGAAATATCGGCCTTGCAAAATAATCAGATCACCACTGGTGATGAGGGCAGGGAGAGTACCTCGATCCATTTCATCCGAGATATTTCGTGGTGCCGCCCGCTCCAGCACACAGTTCAGCACTTCAGTCATGTAGCGATAGACGTAATGGCCGGCTCTGGCGTTGTAGGGCGAGCGACCACGGTCATCCAGCGAGACCAGACCGCCTGAATCGCAACCTCCGTGACGGAGTGCCCCTTGAAAACCGGGCAGCTCGGTTAGGTCCACTCCGCTGCCCCTGGCCAATTCGAGTAGTCGCAGGTGATTGAAATACCACCAGTGGCATTCGTGCATTTGCGTCGATTGATGGATCGCCAGCCGATCCAGTGCGGCGGTGCGCTGTTCCCAGGTCTGCTTCGCAGCGAGTAGACGTTCTTCCGATAGCGATAATTCCAACCCGCGGCAATTGTGGGCTTCACCGTGATGAAGGGTACACAGCACTGCCAGATTAGCTGGTGAGTGATCACGGCTTTGTGCCCACGGCTTGATGTGATGCACCACCACTGGCCGGGTCGGGTCTCTGCACACGCAACATAGCCAGCGACTGACGAACAGAACTTGGATCAGGGCCTCGGAGGGGATAGCTGGACGCTGCCCCTTGCGCAGTCTAGCAATGGTTGGCGAGTTGATGCCGAGCGCCTCAAGCAGCGATGTATCGAGCTGTTGCAACTTGCTCAGTGTCCATCCGGCCAGTCTCAGCGTTCTGGCCAGGTCGGTATCCATACCCCTGGCCAGCAGAGCAAGTTCGGTCGGGTTCTTGGTCATCTAGGTGCACACTGAGATGGATGGCGACGATTACGCGGGCACTACGCTTCGCGACTTAGCTCACTAGAATCTTCGAGCTGGCTCGGCCACTGACGATGTCGCTCTTCACGTGCTCCTCATCGCTTTCCTGACGCGTGAGGATTCCGACCTCGTAGAGTTGCTCGGACCTGCCAGTCAGCTCACCAAAGACCTGATCGCGAGCGCGAGCGGGTAGATCCTTCAGTTGCTGTCGCAGCCGCTCCAGCTTTTCCAACTGCGTGCGCTTGAGGTCAGAACTGTCCATTGATGCCTCCAAGGATGATTGAATGGTTGCTAGCCTACCCCAGAACTCTTGGTTTCCGCGACGCTTAGCGATGTGTGAATCTCCCCGAAGCGGTTGAACGAGCCTCATGATGAGGTCGGGGAATGTCTAGCGGGGGGAGTCCAAGGCATGCCTGGTCTTCAGAATAAGCGCATTAAGGGGGCTATAGCGCGTTCGTCGCATTCCGAGATGGCGGTGCGCTATCATCAATGTCTGTTGTGCAGATACGTATCGCATTGACTGTAGCTTTTAAGTAGTGACTATTTGGGGCGGTTCTCCAGGGCAGCCTTTCAGCGGCATAGGAGAAAGGGATGTTCCGTCGTTTAGCTCAATTTTATTTTTCCAAATGTGATCACGTCAGCTCCCTCCTGAATCATGCGATGGGACAGTGCAAACGCTACAGAAAAGCTAGCGCCAAAGCAGTGGCCGCTGCACGTGAATACCTAGCTGTAGCCAGCAACACAAATGTCTTCGAACCGCTGACACCTGTTCTTTTGGATGCGGATCGCTCACGGCGTTACGAGAGTGAGCTATTGAGCGCACTGAGTAACGACCAAATTCGCAATATCGCGATTACTGGTGAGTACGGTGCCGGAAAGAGCAGCGTCATCCGCACATTTGTCGATCGTCACCCTGAACTCACCTATGCATTTGTATCGCTGGCCGCCTTCGGCAAAGACCTGAACAAGGATGGGGCAGGGAAGCCGACTGATTCTCCAGTCGCTTCCACTGAATCCAGTCCCAGAGCTACAGATCCCAAAGGTGCAGAGAAAAAAACCGATTCGGATATCTTGACGCGCATTGAGGAAACCATCGTTCAGCAGCTGCTGTACGCAGTACCGTCAGATGAACTACCGAAGAGTCGATTGAAGAGAATCATCCAGGCGTCTTCGGCCATCATCTGGGTGCGTACAATTTTCTACGTTCTGATGATCGTAAGCCTACTGAGACTTTACGTCCCGACAGTCGAGAAGCTACCGAACGTCGACCCGGCTTGGTTGGTCGAATGGCTTCTATGGATCCCCGGGTTGGCGGCTGTTCTGGTGCTCGGGTTTGGTGGCATCTACATGTTGTTCTCGGCGTTGAAGCTACTGTCCCTGTTTAGCATTGACGGCTTCACGATCAAGGGCGGAAAACTGGAAACAACTCACCACGGTTCCGTATTGCACAAAAATGTTGATGAAATCATCTACTGCTTTGAACGTAGCAAAATCGACATCGTGGTGATCGAGGATCTCGACAGATTTGGCATTCATGACGTTTTCACGCGCCTGCGAGAAATCAATTTCATCATCAAGCAATCTCCGCAAATCAACCGGCCGGTTTACTTCATCTATGCGCTTCGGGATGAGCTGTTCGCTGTGGGGGAGAAAACGAAATTCTTTGACCTGATCATTCCGATAATCCCGGTGATCAACTCCGAGAACTCTCGCGAGAAAATGCTCAAGATGCTTCGTGAGCGACAGTTCAATGGGGCAGCGCTGGATATTGGGCTTAATGACACGTTGGTCGAAACCGTTTGTTACTTCATTGATGACATGCGGTTAATCAAAAATATCGTCAACGAATTTGACATGTTCTCCAGCATTCTTGGCGGTGGCTCCGGCTTGAGGCTTGATCCGAACAAACTGTTTGCGATCATTGCTATTCGTAATCTGCATCCTGCGGAATACGCTGACTTGGTAAAACGACGTGGAGCCATTTACGAGACTATCCATGGTTTCAATGAGTGGCGATTCCAGCAGTCCAAGCAGGCTGAAGATTCCTACCAGGCGTTGCGGAAGATGCGGGAAATGCGCGCACAGGAAATCGCCGAGAGTGTGCCTGAGCTTCGCGCATATGTTTGGCTTGAGCTTGTGAAAAAATCTGGTATCGCAGGCGCAACCCATGTCCATGTACGAAATGGCGGTCAATTTACGTTTAACGACTTCATTAATGATGATGTTTTTGTGTCGCTATTTTCTCAAAACGCTAATTTAACAATGGTCGTCAACGATAGGTACGGAAATACTCAGCAGTCGCCGACGCCTATAGGTGCAAAGGAGTTACTGGCGTCGACGTCGTACCAAAGAAGGCATGATCTGCTCCAGCGAACGTTAGTTGATATTGATAATGAAATGGCCGAACAGCGAACCGAAGCAGGCCGAATTACTCACCAAACCTTCCGTGCCGCTGCCAAAAAATCCTACGGCGATATCATCACTCAAAAGTTGATCGGCTTAGACGTCGTCATTTACCTGATGCGCCATGGATACTTCGATACCGATTACACGGACTACTTCGGATACTTCTACGAAGGATCCCTCACATCTGAAGACAAAAACCTGATCCTGGAACTGAGACGTGGCGTCTCCGTGGACGTCGAGACAGTGATTAGTGCTCCAAAAAAAGTCGTGGAAAAGCTGGATACTGATGATCTAAGCGATGGCAAGGGCATAATTGTCGCGCTGATCGAACAGCTTTCTGGCTGTCCATACAACGATCTGGGCATGAGTCATGAGCGCAGTAAGCTCGCAACTATTCTCAGGGCAGGGCTTGATGGACATCTGAACAGAATGGCGCAAGCGACCGAAATATTGGTATCAACTGCGACATCGCCTAAGTTCATTCAAGCTGTTTTTGTTCTAGAACCTGGGTTGTTCCGAGCCTTGTTGAATGCAGAGCGATTCGAGTCAACGGTATCGAGGCAAGCACTGATCAGTGCAATCTTGGATGGATTAGAGGTTGCCCAGCTCAGACAGCTTGATTCTATGCCGGGCAAGGAGATCTATGATGCCATTGCGAGCCTCGAAGATATCTCGCGCTTGATGCCTGGACTCGAAGCGGGAGGTAATGGCTGGCCTTGGCTGAGAGAGCTACCGATGCGTTTCTCAGCATTAAATGATGTCATCGTCTACGACGACCTCAAGAAGCTGATCAAGTGGGGGGGGGTTGAGGTAAACCTAAATATGCTGACGCTGATTTGCCAAAAAGCCGAATTCATTCATCAACGCAAGGCTGATCAGAGCCAAAGCATCATCTCATACCGTCGATTGAAGGCATTGGAGATTGAGGGCCTGGATGACCTCCTGCTTGAGTCTCCAGAGGAATTTACAAACATACTTTTAGCCCAAATCGGAACGCTGGATGAGTCCGCAGCCTCCTTTAACGAATTGCTACGCGCCATACTGGAAGAGTCGGGTGATTCAGATGCTGTGGCTCAGCTATTTGATCGAACGACATGCACCTTCGACCGACTTGAAGACACAACCCCATCGTTGTGGGCGAAAATGCTGCTGTCTGATCGGGTGAAATTGAAGGCCGTTGCGGTTTGGGCATTCTTCCAGAACATACTCGTACCTGCTTTGGAGCATAAAGGTTGCGAAACCTCGGATATGGAGGCGTTTGCAAGCTTTATCCAGCGCCATGTGAAGGAACTACGAGGTGATCTTTGGGATTCCAATACTTCGATGCATCCAGAGCTAAAAAAGTACCTACTCGGCCCGACAGGAGTATCGAACGAAGCGCTTGAATTACTCTTCGCGAATCTAGTCTTGAACGATCCCGAGATCTTCAAGGGACTGCAATCAAGGGAGCGCTGGGAGATGCTCGCAAGTGCATCGTTTCTGCCATACAGCAATGAGATCCGCGATTGCATCAGGACGTTCAGTGCCAATCTGGAAGCTCCGTATCTCGCGGCACATTGGATACAGGCACGCGACCAAATTGATCTATCTCAAATATCGATCGACATGAGGTTAGCACTTAGTCAAAGCGGTGCGCTTGAGCTGAATGAAAAAATCCAGATGTGGGCGGCGTTACCGATTGAAACCTTCGATACCAATTACGAGGCCATCAAAGAGGTCGCTGACACCAGCGGCCTCGCTAATCGACACTCGATAAGCTTTCCTCCGGCGTTTATCCCCGCACTCAAAAAGTTCGCAGGTGACGAGGGGCTGACTTCAGCTCAGCGCTCTGAAATGCTGATCCAATGCTTACCATCGTGCAGCTGGGCTGAATCAGCCTCCATTCTTAGCATGCTGAGCGATGACGGCTTCACTAAGCTTTCACCACTTGTAAAAAAAATTGAGGTGCCATACACCGATCTCAACATGAGGCTGGTCAACGCTCTTCAAGCGAAGGGCTTCGTCCAAACCATAACGGAGAAGGGCGATGTCATCAGCGCGACTGCTAAGCCTAAAGGCATGATCTAATGGGTGTCCGGTTTCATTAGGCCACTACAACATGGGGCATTGAGTCCATGAAAGGACTAATACGTAACGAGACTTAGGCTCAACCTCAAATGCGTCGACGAACGCCCTTACCATGCACAAGTAGGGCGTTTCAGGTGCTTGCATTCGCAGCATTTCCCGGGTGCGCTTAAGTGCACGATCAACGGATCTTGGTGATCCGCCAATGTGGCCGTGCAAAATCGAAAACCTGACACGGTCGTTTCTAGCCTTCAGATGCTCTTGATTGCTCACGCACCGTCGAGAGGTGGTGTTGGCTGTTCGCTCACCGTCACTTGGATTTTGCCTGGCCATGGGGTTTCCTGCGCGGTCACGCCCTCAGGGGTGGGAACAAGTGACCATATACGTGCTTCGATCCCATCATTCTGCAGTTTGCGCATGAAGTAACGGGCCTGAAGGGCATCGTGGGTGGCGATGACCACCTGGAAGCCATGATCGATGATGTAATCGCGAAGCACATCGAAGACGGACGCCGCGTGTACCAGGTCGTGATGCTGTGTTGGGTCATCAAGGAGGAGTCCGCGCCATGGAGACCACTGATGCTCCAAGGCCATTGACAGCAGGAACGTCAATTGCAGATCCGTCAGTTGGGCTTTACTGGCTATCGAGGGCACTGGAGCTACCCCCCCGTGGAGCGGCACAGACACCTCAGCACGTGGCTTTTGATAGGAGCTTCGGAAACTCAGACTCGTCCCGGTAAACCTTTGCTCCCTGACCACGCGTTTGAGCAGTGCTTGCCACCGAGGCATCACCGTTTATGCATCAATCTTGTGGAGCGACTGTACCCGGCCTGCTGCAATAATCTGCTCGCTTCGGCAGTGTCCAGATCCTGGCGATCCGGATCCATCAAATCAGTAAAAAAGTCAGCACAGCCGCCTACAACATGAACGCTCCAAACAGATGTTTCTTTCTTGCTTCTGCCGAAGACTTTCAGGATCGTTTGTTTAAGCCCGGACACTGGCAGAAAAATTTCCTGGTAAGGGTTGCCCTTGGCGATGTAGTCGCTCCAGTTCAGGCGGATGGGCAGGCGCATGCCCAACATGCGATCTGACAAATCCAAAATAATATTAAAAGATAGAAACTCGACCCTTACGCCTGATAATTCATGAGCCAGTATTCGATTTAATACATCATTTCGCCCCTCATCAGTATTGTATAGGCTTGTCCATACACCTTTCCGTGATGACTGGACGACCACGATATGTGCCTTTTGAATGAAGCCAGAATCGTCCATGATAATTGCATATTCCGCAACACAGGGCTGGCGGTCATTACCTGCATAAACAATTTGCTTCACGGAAACTCCATTTAAACAACACGCTGGCACGTGCTTAACTTAAAAAAGTTATGAGCTTGCTGCCAAATGGGGTGGTCTGCTTAGATAAACAGCTTTCAAAACTCAAGACCATCTCCAGTTGCTGTACTTCAACCAGCCCTTTTTGGTATAGGTCTCCCCACACGGTATCGAGAATCTCACGATTGACGATAAGCTCAGGCATCGCGCATTCAACAACCTGAGACAGGGATATCGTTGTACGGTAGGGGCCAGCGCGATTATTTTCCGAAAACCACTTTGTTGGATTTTCGAATAGCTTCAACAGCCTAATATGAGAGACGGTACAGACGTCTATGAAGTTAAGGAAAATCTGCCGGTAGTCATCGCTAGGGCACACTGGTAATGCAGAGTTGATCGCTGCGTTGCGTAAGGCCTCAAGCTTTTCCGCTTGATGATTCCTTAGAGAGATATTGCACACTTCTGCAACCGTGCTAATAAATGCTTCGTTTTCTTGGAGTCCTATTTCTGTAACTACTCCTTGCTCAATGAGATCATTCATCGCCTCGCCAATTTGAAGTATCACCTCAGTGCGGCGTTTGTTTAGCGGTGCCTCAAATATGGAGTTAAAAATTTCTAGTAACGGGCTACCGATTACAGGGGCCGCGCCTATTGCAGCCCTACCAATGCGGTGAAGCTTTTCAGCCAGAGGCTCGACTACTGGATCCAATTTCTCTAAATCAATCTTTTCCATTTTTTTCTTTGATTTCCGGGGGCTTTGATTGGCAACGCCTTAGGCTGACTGCGTTCTCTGAAAGGGTATCGGGCTGCCAAAGCTGCCTCGGTGTCTGCGTGACGTGAAAGAGGCTGCCTTGGTTTGAGGCAGTTAGATCCATTTGTGCCGATCTACCAGCGAACTGCCTGCCTTCAGCAACGCCCCCTTGTCGGGACGAGCTGAAAAGCATGATGCGAGGCTCACTATCTGATGGCATCGTTCGCGCTCTCAACCAGTTGAATATGAGTCGTAGCGCAGGAGTTTGTTAAAAAGGCTGGAAGTCCGCTCCGCCAAAGGCCGCTGGGGCGAGAGGGGTCCTGGAACACGACTTGAATTGGCGGCACGCTTGCTCGCTTCTCGACTCTTGCCCCAATGATTCGGTGCAGCTTACCGATACAACTATAGATGCCAGCGTTACCCCAGCTCTTTCAGGATCGCCAGACGCCAAAACGAAAAAACCGGCTTTCGCCGGCTTTTTCCCCCTCCAACCAGATGGTCGAGCCACACCGGTCAAGAGGGTTAGTTGTTGTGCATAGTGTTGCGCAACAGGAAGCTCAATACAAGACAGAAATATGCTCGTCGTGATGAGACGATCGCACGTCACTGGCCTGCGCGCAGATGGCCTACGACGTGTGGCAAGCTCTGCAGGGTGCAGCACCCTGTTATCGGACGTCTATATTCCTCCTAAGCTGTATAGAGATGAATAGGTCAATCATGGCAAAGACCATCGGTTACTCCGTTATAAGTGACTTGGAAGAGTGGTTCCTGGTTCAATCGGCACCAAGTCTTTGGCATTTTTCCATTGACACTGCAATCCGTCACGCGACGGAGAAAGAAGCTTGAACAGCAGCCAATAGGCGTAAGTTTGCTCTGGCTGAACCAGTCCGCTTCATCGAAGGTGATGAGGGAGCACTTGATTATGAAAGACTCGAGCCCATCCTCAAGCTAAGGGCGGTAGCTGGATCGTCAAGGTGAGCCTTGACGATCCAGCAGACCTAGTTCATTACCTCATGAGTGCCGGTAAGAAAATCACCATTTCTACTTCGCGGCAGGATGCCAAAGGCTACACAACAAAAGGAGCTGCACAAAGGGCGGCAGGTCTGGTGAGTTCTAGCCCAACAATGCAAGCTCAGATAGAACGAGTGACCGCTGAAATCGTGGCCTTACCGATTAGTGGTACGTAGTGTTGAGGTCTTCAAGCGAGCGCGCTAAAAATCACCTTTCTTGAACTGATTTGCTCCTCGGAAAGCGGCCCTTCATTACCGTCTAAGTACTGTCTTCCCCCTTCGAGGATGTAGATATAGGCCGGAGGTTCCGCATCAGTCCTGGTGATTTGAGATAGCTCAAGCAATGGCTCCATCATCCATTGACTGCTTTCGTTCATGTAGCAGGGGCTGACAAGCTGCACTGCGTCAATCTTCATATCTCTGTGCTGCTCGCTGACGAGGCTTTCTAGAATGCGTACGTCAGAGACCATCAGCATATTGCGTAGCGTCAGCTCGTCATGGCGTTCTGTGAGCGTCACATAGAACCAGGGCTGATGTAGGCCATGCTCAACGTAGCCCCACAACCGAGCTTCATCGCCAAACAATGCGCTGATTGGGATCTCAGCATGCTTGTGGGTCCTGAACATCCGAAGCACCTTCAAAAATGAACACTATAGATTGTAGCCCTAAAGTGTTCGCAAAGGCTTCATCGTTCCTTTTGCGAGACGAGCAATATGGAACTGAAGCGGTCGTTCGGCCAGGCACTGAGAACTCTCAGAATCAACAGGCATCTGACGCAAGAGGACTTCTCGCAGGTCAGTAGTCGTACCTACCTCAGTTCTCTTGAGCGGGGGCTGAAGAGCCCAACGCTCGAAAAGGTGGAGGGTCTCGCTTCAGTCATCGGAGTGCATCCGGTGACGCTACTTGCGTGCAGCTATCTGCAAGACAAGGGGATTTCGATAGATGATCTACTTGCGCGCGTACGTTCTGAGCTTTCAGAAATCACTCTCAAGGATGGACGGTAGCCAGCTAGGTTCGCTTCGGTCCATCAGTGGTAGAGATCGTTCATCACCATCCGCATCGATACCTTAGGGCAGGGCGCCGTGCAGGTAGGCACCGAGGCGCCGAAGCAGATATAGCGGTGCTCAGTTAATTGCTAACGTTTGCGTAGTGGAGCAAAAACCTCCTCCACATCTAGCCCTCTCATCAGACAGTTTTGCGAAATCATCGTCAGGGCCTCGTAAAGTCGATCTCGCTGCCTGATCAAGTCAGCATTCTCTGCCTGCAAACGAGCAATTCTCTCTTCGAAACTTCTGCGGCCGCGCTCGCGATCAGGATCCTTTCCGCTCTCTTTCAGCTGAACCAGGCGAGCAGATTCTATTCGCCTGCCACGTTCACCTACCAAGGTCGCTCTACTCGTCAATCCAAGACGTCGTTGCACTTCCGGGCGTGAAATGGGAGCGCGCTCTAGTCCGAGGCTTATCATTTGGGCGAGGAGAGCATCAATCGCCTCATCTAAGACGGCGCCTCTCAATAGCTGTTGTTGCATCATGCGACTGACTCTACTCATCCGAAACTGAGCTGTGACGTCTGTTGGCGTCAGAAATCGTCATCGGCCGTCCCGTCGGGAACACCTGCTGGACACCAGCACTATCTCGCGACAGGGCAGTCTGCAGATTGTTGAGTTTGTGTTCTTGATCCGCCAGCCATACATCACTGCCAGCCTCACCATCGCCGCCCTCGCGCATGATAAGGATGGCAGAGGTTAGCCGCTCGGCTTGCTCCTGTAGGTTCTTCCTTTCCGATGGAGTGCCCATCAGATGCAGGTGCGAACAATCGTTCCAGCATTGCAGATGCTTAGGGCAGGGGGCCTGCGAGAAGTCATGGACGCAGCCGCCAAAGGGTGTGACATGCAGGGCTGTGGCGTGCACGGTGAGAAAGGCCTCAGCCGTGATCGTACCTTTGTCTTGTAGCAGTGCGTGGTAGCTATCGGTCAGCGAGCCCTGGATTTGACCCTTTCTAATGCCCGCATGTAGAAAGTCGATGCGTTCTTGGTAGCTGTTGAACGCCAGAAACTCTTGGTGGGCAGCAGTGGCTTCTTCGATGCTGGTGTGCTGATAGAACTTGTTCTGATCAAGGCGCTTCCGACCCAAGGCCAACGCTTGTTGGACATCGCTCATGCCGGTTAAGTGATAGATGGTGTTACGCCAATGTCGGGGTTGGTGACTCGTCAGACGGATCGGAGATCCGTCGGCTTCAACTAATGAACGACGAGAAAAAATGGAGGGGCATTTGGAGTCAGCGCCTAATGCCCTGTTTATATCCTGCAGAGTAACTCTGCGCGGAACTGCGCGAAATACGTTCTCCTCACGCCCTCCGAAACGGAACTGACCATCGAACGCGATGGCGAGTGTTTCACTGGTTTTGAGTACAACACGAATTCTGCCTTCCACATTTTCTGTAAGTGCCGCATGGCCACCTAGATTGGGAGCAATCAGCCCCTCAATCTCACCTGCTACGTATCTTCTACGTATGGCCCGTCCTCGCCGCTGGTCTGATTCATCGTCGTAAGGTTGAACACCGTTCCGGGATAGATACAGGTACAGATTCCTGCGTGCACTGTTATTGTTGCTGAAAGCTAGCCACTCCAGCACCTTCTCTTCCGATATCACAACCTGTGGCGAGTAGTCCCAGATACGCCCTGGATGACATTCCTGCCAAGCGGCAATTTTCCGTTGTTCTGTAGACAACTCCTTCAATCGCTCAACTGCACGTCGGGCCAACGGGACGTCGCTTCCGGCGAACCAATGAACGCGCGACTGAAACTGCTTCTCCGCAAAGTACCGAATCCCACACTCAACGAGCGGCTTACCATGGGCGTCCATCACTACTTCACCCAGTTCATCCTTAATTGGTCGCTCGACCCAGCAGTCATAGGGAATTACCGCTACTTCGTTTCCACGCTGCCCAGTCGCGATCAATAGATCAATCACTCGCAGTAAGATTTCCTCACCATCACTTAAGGGATGGTTCGTACACAGTGCATATGCTTCCATCGCTTCGCGCGAAGGCAACTTATCGTCAGACTTGCGCTGCTTTACAGCACGATCAGGATCATGCAGTGAAATGTAGTCGTGGCGGGTTTTCTCAGGCCGAACATTATGTTCAAAATGAATTGCTATTTCGGTTATCTGCAACTTATCAATTGTGTCGGCGATCACCTTAAGGTGCGAAACTGCGTCGTAAGTATTTTTGTAGCCACTTATGCGAAGAAAACCAACGACACGGTCAAAGTCGGCGCGCGTTAATTGGCTTGGGTCTGTCTCGCATCGTTCGAACGCTGCATTGTATAGCCTCCGGACAGCGATACTGTAAGCCGCCACCATTGAGAACTTTAATCCCCGAGTACGCTGCAGGTGCACAATTAATGCCTTGCAGAAATCCTGAAAAAGCAAGGGGAGAGGTGCTTTCGGTGGCGCGGGGTAGCCGTTCTGCTCAAGCGACTGCCTGTGAGTTTCGAAAGTAATGCTTGGTGGCGTAAGTCTATGTGGTAGCCATCTTTCGACGGCCCACCGAGTTGAGTCCCATGACGTATCAACAGGCAGGGTCTGGAAAACTGCTTGCTCCTGACTTATGAACGCCTGAAGGCTCTGCCTAGCTCTAGACTCAGTCACTCTCGACGCCCCCTATGCTCTGCCGGCAGCGCTCAATGGTTGCCGTCACCGCCAAGATCGTGGCCTGATGTTGAGATAGTGGTCGGTTCTGACTTAGCTCACCAGCTTGTTCCGCCACATCGATGAAGCGTTGCGCCTCTTGCTGCAATGCAATCTTAACCTGCTCATGGTGGCCGTCGGCAAAGGGGTGAAATTTCTTGCAGGTGTAACAGGCATATACAGGGTTGTAGGGGCAATGCGTATGGATGGGGAGGGCGCACGCACCGATGTCTCCGATGTACTGCATGTTGACAACGCCACGAACTTCCCTTTCGCTGATCGTATCGCGACGCTGCACAATTTCCCCGGTCAGGAGACTTCTCATGATGCGTTGATAGGTCGGGCTTTTGCCGAGTGCTTTTTCTTTGATGCGGGCGATGTTGGGTGTGGCCGTGACATAGGCACGTGCTGCGACAGTACTGTTGTGACCAAGCAACTCGGCGATCATATCTGCTGGTGTTCCTTGATCCGCCAAGCCTTGCCCGAGGTGATGGCGTAACAACATTGATACTTGGTTTGGTCGCGCTATACCAGCTTCGCGCAACTCCTGTTTAAGTCGATTCCCAATACCGATTACAGTCAATCGCTTTCCAGTAGAACTTACAAACAATGCTTCGCAGGCGTAGTCAAAGCGACGCTTGAGAATAGAAATATGTTGCTCAATTTTCTCGCCTAGCCGCACGGTAATTTTACGAGGCCGCCGCTCCGGTCGACGCTGACCTACTTTCTTTGCCATAGGTAGCCAAAGTGTGTAGTACTTGTCGCGCTCAGGGGTCTCTATGACTTCAAAATCAGTGATATCTAATGAGTGAAATTGAATTGCGCGAGGGGCTAGTTCGAACCCCAAGTGAAGCATTATATTAACCTGGAAACTCTCCCAGTCGTCCCCTGCAATATCTCGATCAATCTGCTTAAGCAGGTGTATCTCTTCGTCTAGTTCCAATCCGGATTGTGAAAGAAATATTCTGGAATAGGGGTCTACATGGTCAGCCTTAATTTCTTTGATCGATAGGTAGGTTTCCCTATCAAAGCCAGCAATACCTCGATCTACCGCCCACCGATATAATGTTCTAAAAAATATCAAGCTCTCCCTAAACTTTCTCCAGGAGTTGATGGTCTTTATTACTTCCTGCTTCGCCCAAGGAAACTTCAGCGCAATATCACTTTCTGCTAAACGATTAAAAACACCTGAAGCCTTAAAAGCAGTCACTGGAGCATATTTCTCCAGCGCATATGCCATAAATGCCTTGGAAATCTCAATAAACTCCAGATGTAAATTCAGCGAAGACCAGTCGACTTTCATTGCAATCCCGCCGTCGTACCAGACCCAGACGCTTGAACTTGTATCCACATACCGTGGTTGGTCATCGGTTCGGGTTCGAATGGCGATCCGCGTCGGACCTTGAAACTTGTAGGTATCTGAGGAGGGGGGAGCAAGATCCTTATCAGCTGATTGATCCACAGCGAAACCCCTTAATCGTCTAGACGCTTCCAGGCCGCCGAAGTCCGTTGAGCGTTGTGGCGGCAAGCCGACTCGGCAAGATAGCGCCCGGCGTAACGACGCGGCATAGCCGATGTGTCGGACCAACCGCAAATCCGTCTGAGTTCATCCATAGCTCGCTCCAGTTCATAACGACGTGTTTCAACCAAGTAGGCTAAAAACCGGTCGGCGAAGGTGTGACGGAAGTCATGAGCTGAAAGTGTAGGCAGTAGGCCCGTGTGCGCTAGGTCGATGGCCTGAAAAAGTCGATCAAAAACGCTAGCCAAGGCTCTTATCGACAGCGGGTGACCTCTATCAGAGATAAACAGATAGCGAAATGGCATCTTCATCGGCTTACCGCCGCGTATAGGCCGCCGCTCATACTGAATGTAGCGCTCATAAATCTCATAAAGATCAGAGGAAATACCTATCGTGCGGCTGTTTGTCTTCAGAGCTGGTTCTTCAGCACGTGGGTCGCCAGGATCTTGCTCACGATCAAGGATACTGACGTAAGCATGCATGGATCCTTGATTGATATCCGTGGTGTAAAGCTTCAAAAGCTCCCCTCGGCGCATGCCTGTTTCCAGCAACAACTCAATCATCAGCCAGTTGCGCAACTGCAACCGTTTAGGGAATGGGTTATCTGGTGCGTTTGGTCTGATCAGCCCCCGGATAATTTGAAGCTGGGTATCCGTCAGACTGCGGTACCGCGTCTGGTTTGGGCGAAGATCAACAGTATGGCTCTCAAAGCGCCGCTCGATGGCGTCGGCAACATCGACAAACACAGCGTTGATATCGACGAGTGCGCTGGCACTTTGGCGGGTGCGCGGGATGTAACGGGTGGCACACCAGGACAGGTAGTGCTTCAGCTTATGCAGGTACTGGTCACGCGTGCGCAAATCGATTTGGGGGTGTGACGAGTCAACAGCGCCGATTCGACCTGCCAGATTGTCGGCTTGTCGGCTACTCATGAGCCAAACGGAATAGCCGTCCAACAGCGCCAGAATAGCTTCGAAGCGGCAGGCCAAAATTGCCTCATCAGCATCTAGGCCACGACGTTCGGCGTAGAGGTAGAACGTTTGGATGGCTCGTACATGGGCAGCCACAGTGTTGTAGGCACTGTATCTGTGCTTGAGCTGGACATAGAGGAATGGAACGAGCACAGGTAACGGTGAGCCAGTCCCATCCTGCACAAGCAATGGCACTCGTTGCCCAGACGCGAAACGACACTGGATTAGCTTCATAAGGAAGCACCTACGCAGGTCTACCATGAACATCTAGAGCATAGCCCGTTTACAAGCAGGGAGACCGAGTGGCTATCAGTCGAATCAGAGTCTTACGATGCTCATGAACATTTGTGACATAGCACCTGGTTTAACATAATATACATTATACGAACCTTCGTGCGCCGAGCGATGAACCTAGACCACTTAGGATTCACCGCTCTCGCCCTAATCCGGGCTTCGTACAATGTAAGGTATGTTTAACGCGCGTCGATATCCAGCAACACACGGCCACGGCTTGGACAGGTTTCCATATAACGATGCGCTTCGACTACGTCATCGAAGCTGTAAACCTTGTCGATCAACGGCTTGAGCAAACCATCTGCCGTCAGCTGATTGATGCCTTGCACGGCCTTGGCCACGGCTACTGCATCCTGCGGAATATTCAGCTCTTCCTTGCCGGTGAAGTTACCGATGCAATGCACGAAGAATTGAATGTTCTTTTGGAACGCCGCACAGGCTGGAAATGGCGTTTCATTGCCGCCTTGCAGATCGAACAGAATCAGTCGACCGCGCGGCGCGATGGCGTCGCCCAGCAGGCACATCTGTGGTCCGCCAAGTGCATCCATCACCACGTTGACGCCGCGGCCATCGGTCAGTTTGCTGACGCGGCTGACTAGATCTTGCTCCTCGGTGAGGATGATGTGATCTGCACCCAGCTGCTTGAGAAAGTCGCTGTCCTCGGCAAAGGCTGTCGCCGCAATGACTGTGGCGCCCAGAGCTTTGCCCATCTGCACGATGTACGGGCCCCAGCAGCGGCTTGCGGCAGTTACCAGCACGGTTTCGCCGGGCTGCAAACGCGCCAGTTCAATGAAACCGAACCAGCCGACCATCGATGGTAGATAGTGCACGGCGGCCTGTTGAGCGGTCAGGTTCTCCGGGTAACGCGCCAAGGAACTGCGTGGCAATACCACGTGCTCGGCGTAACAGGGATAACGGTTGGCGCTGTGCCCCGGGAAGCTCGCGACTCGATCACCGACAGCCAAATCAGTTACGCCATCGCCGACGGCCAGCACCACGCCGGCCAGTTCGTGGCCCAGGCCTGCCGGCAATTGCGTCGGCGTATTAGCTAAATTCTGCCGCCAGAGCACGTCGTACCAGCTGACACCTATGGCTTCAACACCGACCAGCACTTCACCTGCGGCGGGCGCCGGTGCTTGACGCTCTTCGATCTTGAGGACATCGGCCTCACCAAATTCGTGGAAACGCACTATGCGGGACATCGCAAACCTCTTCGGTTGACCCATTCAGGTCGTGGCAGCTGTTTAGCATTTCTGCTCGATACAGCCGTGGCGACCTCTTATGGCCACGGACTTTATCCGGGCTTTGCCAGCAATTCCACCGCTCAGGGCTGATATTCACCATGCTTGTCGATGATGATGAGTCACGCACACATCATTTCGCCGTGCATATTGCCTGGCAATAGCATTCGGCATTAGCCTGATTCGCGCGCAAAACCGCAGCCACTCCAGAATGGACACCGGATGAACCGTAACGATCTTCGCCGCGTCGATCTCAATTTGCTGATCGTCTTTGAAACGCTGATGCATGAACGCAGCGTCACCCGTGCGGCGGAAAAACTGTTTCTCGGCCAGCCGGCCATAAGTGCTGCCCTCGCCCGTCTGCGCAGCCTGTTCGATGACCCGCTGTTCGTGCGCACGGGGCGCAGCATGGAGCCCACCGCCCGCGCCATGGAGATTGCCGCCCTGCTCTCGCCGGCGCTGGATTCGATTTCTACGGCGGTCAGCCGTGCGGCTGATTTCCACCCAGCCACCAGCACCGCGGTGTTTCGCATCGGTTTGTCGGATGACGTTGAGTTCGGCCTCTTACCGCCGCTGATCAAACGTCTGCGCGCTGAAGCCCCCGGCGTGGTGCTGGTGATTCGCCGCACCAACTACCTGCTGATGCCGGCCTTGCTTGCCTCCGGGGAGATTTCCGTGGGCGTTGCCTACACCGAAGAGTTGCCGGCCAATGCCAAGCGCAAGGTACTGCGCCGTAGCAAACCGAAGCTGCTGCGTGCCGATACCGCGCCTGGTGCACTGAGCCTGGATGATTTCTGCGCCAGGCCGCATGCGCTGGTGTCCTTTGCGGGCGATCTGGGTGGTTTTATCGATACCGAACTGGAAAAACTGGGGCGCAAGCGTCGCGTAGTACTCGCCCTGCCCCAGTTCAACGGCCTGGGCACCCTGCTCGCCGGCACCGATATTCTGGCCACCGTACCGGATTACACCGCAGCCGCCCTGACGTCTGCAGGCGGAGTACGCGCCGAAGAACTGCCGCTGCCGACGCAGACTTTCGAGTTGCATATGGCCTGGCGTGGCGCCCAGGACAACGACCCGGCGGAGCGCTGGCTGCGCTCGCGCATCCAGATGTTTTGCGGTGATCCGGACAGCCTGGAGTAAGCCCTGCCCTTCAAGCACAGCGCCGACCAGCACTGTGTTCACATAGTTGAAATTGATAGAAGCCCCTTAATCATCATTCACGATGATAGTCACCTTCGCGGCATTCGATTCGTTCCACGCCAGAGCGCGCAGCAGACTCCGCCCCATCACAACACCCTCGGGCGGATACACACATGGAACAGTCCAATAACAATCGCTGGCATTTTCCCTTGGCCCTTGCCGCAGTGCTGGTTTTGAGTGCATGCGGAAAAGCGCCGGAAACTGCACAGCAGATGCCTGCTGCAAAAGTCAGCGTGGCAGAAGTCATCGAACAACCGATCAACGAATGGGATGAATTCACTGGGCGCCTGGAAGCACCTGAGTCGGTCGAGATCCGCCCACGGGTGTCCGGTTTTGTTGATCGCGTTGCCTTTGCCGAAGGCAGCCTGGTGAAGAAAGGTGATCTGTTGTTCCAGATCGATCCACGGCCGTTCCAGGCCGAAGTCAAACGCTTCGAAGCTCAGCTGCAACAGGCCCGCGCCAGCCAGGCGCGCACGCAAAGTGAAGCCAATCGCGGCGAGCGCCTGCGCCAGAGCAACGCCATCTCTGCCGAACTGGCTGATGCCCGCACCAGCGCAGCCGCAGAAGCCAAAGCGGCTGTGGCCGGTATCCAGGCGGAACTGGATAACGCTCGCCTTAATCTCAGTTTTACCCGGGTTACCGCGCCGATTAATGGCCGCGTCAGCCGTGCGGAAATCACCGAAGGCAACCTGGTCAATGCCGGGCAAAGCCTGCTGACCACCCTGGTCAGCACTGACAAGGTGTACGCCTATTTCGATGCCGATGAGCGCGTGTTCCTCAAATATGTTGAGCTGGCGCGTCAGGCTGGCGGCCAAACCCGCGATGCCAGCCCGGTCTACCTGGGCCTGTCCAGCGAAGACGGCCACCCGCACCTGGGTGAGCTGGATTTCCTCGACAACCAGGTCAACCCGCAGACCGGCACCATCCGTGGCCGCGCGGTGTTCGATAACCGTGATGGCCGCTTCACGCCGGGCCTGTATGCACGCCTGAAGCTGGTCGGCAGCGGTCAGTACGCTGCCGCGCTGATCAAGGATGAAGCGGTCGGCACCGACCTCGGCAAGAAGTTCGTTCTGGTGCTCGATAAGGACAATGCCGTGCAATACCGCGCCATTGAGCTGGGGCCGAAGCTGGAAGGCCTGCGCATCGTGCGTCAGGGCCTGGTCAAGGGCGAGAAGATCGTGGTCAACGGCCTGCAGCGTGCATTCCCCGGTGCAACTGTTGATCCGCAGAGCGTGCCGATGGCGGACGAAGCCACCCTCGCCCAACTGCTGCGCCTGCGCCAGTCGGTCGACGAGCGCGATGCGCCACGGGTCGCCAAACAGGACATCAGCAGCGGCAAGCCGCGCGGCTGACATGACGCCTGGGGCGCACTGCGCCCCCTACCCGACAACTTGATTCGTAGATCGCGCGTGGCCATTAGGGCCTGGTGCAACGGCGTCCGAGGATTATCTGATGAACTTCTCGCAATTCTTTATCCAGCGGCCGATTTTCGCCGCTGTGCTGTCACTGTTGATCCTGATTGGCGGGGCCATCTCGCTGTTCCAGTTGCCGATCAGCGAATACCCGGAAGTCGTGCCGCCCACCGTGGTGGTGCGCGCCACCTTCCCCGGTGCCAACCCCAAGGTAATCGGTGAAACTGTTGCCTCGCCGTTGGAACAGGCGATCACTGGGGTGGAAGGCATGCTCTATATGTCTTCCCAGGGCACGGCCGACGGCAAGATGACCCTGACCCTGACCTTCGCCCTCGGTACCGACTTGGACAAAGCCCAGGTGCAGGTGCAGAACCGCGTAACCCGGACCATGCCGACCCTGCCCACCGAAGTGCAGCGACTCGGCGTGACCGTCGACAAGGCTTCGCCCGACCTGACCATGGTTGTGCACCTGACCTCGCCGGACGACCGCTACGACATGCTGTATCTGTCCAACTATGCCGCACTCAACGTCAAGGACGAGCTTGCGCGTCTGGATGGCGTGGGCGATGTGCAGTTGTTTGGCCTGGGCAACTATTCGTTGCGCGTGTGGCTCGATCCGAACAAGGTCGCGTCACGGGGCCTGGCCGCCAGCGACGTGGTCAATGCCATTCGCGAGCAGAACCGCCAGGTTGCAGCCGGCTCGCTCGGTGCGCCGCCCTCGGATGCCGGCAACAGCTTCCAGCTGTCGATCAACACCCAGGGCCGTCTGGTCAGCGAGGAGGAGTTCGAGAACATCATCATTCGCGCCGGTGAGAACGGTGAAATCACCCGTTTGAAAGACATCGCACGCATTGAACTGGGTTCCAGTCAGTACGCCCTGCGCTCCTTGCTCAACAACAAGCCGGCGGTTGCCATCCCGGTGTTCCAGCGTCCGGGCTCCAACGCCATCGAGATCTCCGATGCGGTGCGCGCGCGCATGGCTGAGCTGAAGCAGAGCTTCCCGCAGGGCGTGGACTACGAAATCGTCTACGACCCGACCATCTTCGTGCGTGGCTCCATCGAGGCGGTGGTACACACGCTGCTCGAAGCCATCATTCTGGTGGTGCTGGTGGTGATCCTGTTCCTGCAAACCTGGCGCGCGTCGATCATCCCGCTGGCCGCCGTGCCGGTGTCGTTGATCGGCACCTTCGCCGTGATGCACATGTTCGGCTTCTCGCTCAACGCGCTGTCGCTGTTCGGCCTGGTGCTGGCCATCGGTATCGTGGTGGACGATGCCATCGTGGTGGTGGAAAACGTTGAACGGAATATCGGCCTGGGCAAAACCCCGGTAGAGGCCACCAAGCAGGCAATGAAGGAAGTCACCGGGCCGATCGTGGCCACGGCCTTGGTACTGTGCGCGGTGTTTATTCCCACGGCCTTTATCTCCGGCCTTACCGGGCAGTTCTACCAGCAGTTTGCGCTGACCATCGCCATTTCCACGGTGATCTCGGCCTTCAACTCGCTGACCCTGTCCCCTGCCCTGGCTGCCGTGCTGCTGAAAAGCCACGACGCGCCGAAAGACCGCTTCTCCAAGGTGCTCGACAAGCTGTTTGGCGGCTGGCTGTTCACACCGTTCAACCGCCTGTTCGACCGCGCCAGCCATGGCTATGTCGGCACCGTAAAGCGTGTGCTGCGCGGCAGCGGCATCGCCCTGTTCGTCTACGCCGGCTTGATGGGGCTGACCTACCTGGGCTTTGCCAGCACGCCGAGCGGTTTCGTACCGGCGCAGGACAAACAATACCTGGTGGCCTTCGCCCAACTGCCGGATGCCGCGACCCTGGACCGTACCGAAGACGTGATCAAGAAAATGTCGGAAATCGCCGGCAAGCACCCCGGTGTGGAAAACACCGTGGCTTTCCCTGGCCTGTCGATCAACGGCTTCACCAACAGCCCGAACAGCGGCATCGTCTTTACCCCGCTGAAACCGTTCGATGAGCGCAGTGATCCGTCGATGAGCGCCACCGCCATTGCGGCCGAGCTGAACGCCCAGTTCAGCGAGATCCAGGACGCCTATATCGCCATCTTCCCACCACCACCAGTGCAGGGTCTGGGCACCATCGGTGGCTTCCGCCTGCAGGTGCAGGATCGCGGCAACCTGGGTTATGACGAGCTGTATGTGCAAACCCAGAACGTCATCGCCAAGGCCCGCGCCCTGCCGGAACTGGACCCGATGTCGGTGTTCACCAGCTATCAGGTGAATGTGCCGCAGATCGATGCCGCCATTGACCGCGAAAAGGCCAAGACCCACGGTGTGGCGATCAGCGACATCTTCGACACCATGCAGATCTACCTGGGCTCGCTGTACGCCAACGACTTCAACCGTTTTGGCCGGACCTACCAGGTCAACGTGCAGGCCGAGCAGCAGTTCCGCCTGGAGCCGGAGCAGATTGGCCAGCTCAAGGTACGCAACAACCGGGGCGAAATGGTGCCGCTGTCAGCGTTCCTTAAAGTCAGCGCCAGTTCCGGTCCGGATCGGGTGATGCATTACAACGGCTTCCTCACCGCCGAAATCAACGGCGCGGCAGCCCCTGGCTACAGCTCCGGCCAGGCCGAAGCGGCGATGGCCAAACTGCTCAAGGAAGAACTACCCAACGGCATGAGCTTCGAATGGACCGACCTGACCTACCAGCAGATTCTGGCCGGTAACAGCGCGATCTTCGTCTTCCCGCTCTGCGTGCTGCTGGCCTTCCTGGTACTGGCGGCCCAGTACGAAAGCTGGAGCCTGCCGCTGGCGGTGATCCTGATCGTGCCCATGACCCTGCTGTCGGCCATCACCGGGGTGATCCTGGCGGGAGGCGACAACAACATCTTCACCCAGATCGGCTTGATCGTACTGGTGGGATTAGCCTGTAAGAACGCCATCCTCATCGTCGAGTTTGCCAAGGAAAAACAGGAAGAAGGCATGGATCGCGTCAGCGCAGTGCTGGAAGCCTGTCGCCTGCGTCTGCGGCCGATTCTGATGACCAGCTTCGCCTTCATCATGGGTGTGGTGCCGTTGGTGCTGTCTTCCGGCGCCGGCGCAGAAATGCGTCATGCCATGGGCGTGGCGGTATTTAGCGGCATGCTCGGCGTGACCTTCTTCGGCCTGCTGCTGACCCCGGTGTTTTATGTGTTGATTCGCGGTTTCGTGGAGAAACGCGAAGCACAGAAGGCCGCGCGTTTGCAGGAGGTGCAGGCATGAAGTCCCTTAACGCCAAGCCGCTGGCACTCAGCCTGTTAACCCTGGCGCTGACAGCCTGCGCTGTCGGCCCGGACTACCAGGCCCCGCAGACCGCAGATGCCCAGCTGAGCAGCGCGCAAAGCAGCAGCTTCGACCGTTCGCGTTTCGAAGTCAGCTGGTGGCAGCAGTTCGATGACCCGGTGCTCAACCAACTGGTGCAACAATCGCTCGAGGAAAACCGCCAGCTGCGCGTGGCCTTTGCCCGGCTGCGGGCGGCCCAGGCCATCCGTGATGATATTGGCAACGATCAGTTGCCGACCGTCACTAGCCGCGCCAGTGGTGAATTCGGCAAAGCCCAGCAACCCGGCGTCACCGAGCAGCGCGTGCGCGGCGAGCGTTATGACCTGGGTCTGGACATGCTCTGGGAACTGGATCTGTTTGGCCGCATCCAGCGCCAACTGGAAGCCAGCGATGCCGAGCTGGACGTGGCCGAAGCGGATTACCAGCAACTGCAGGTCAGCCTGATCGCCGAACTGGTGGATGCCTACGGCAGCCTGCGCGGCGCGCAACTGCGCGAACGCATCGCCCGCGCCAACCTGAAGAATCAGCAGGAATCCCGCGCCATTACCGAGCAGCTGCGTGAAGCTGGCGTCGGTAACCAGCTGGATGTACTGCGCAGCGACGCGCGCCTGGCTGGCACCGAAGCCAGCCTGCCGCAACTGCAGGCCGAACAGCAGCGCGCTAAACACCGCATCGCCACCCTGCTCGGTCAGCGTCCTGATCAATTAAGCGTGGACCTCTCAGCCCAGGACCTGCCCGCCATCGCCAAGGCGCTGCCGGTAGGTGATCCCGGCGAGTTGTTGCGCCGCCGCCCAGATATCCGCGCCGCCGAACGGCAACTGGCCGCTGCCACTGCCAATATCGGTGTGGCCACGGCGGACCTGTTTCCTCGGGTGAGTCTGTCCGGCTTCCTCGGCTTTACCGCCGGGCGGGGTTCGCAGCTAGGTTCATCGGCGGCGCAGGCCTGGGGCCTGGCACCGACCATCAGCTGGGCGGCGTTTGATCTGGGCAGCGTGCGTGCACGCCTGCGCGGGGCTGAAGCCGAAGCCGATGGCGCGCTGGCCAACTATGAACAACAGGTGCTACTGGCTCTGGAGGAATCGGCTAACGCCTTTAGCGACTACGGCAAACGTCAACAACGCCTGCTCGCCCTGCTACGCCAATCCGACGCCAGCCGCGCCGCTGCCGAACAAGCCCGCGTGCGCTACCGCGAGGGTGAAGTGGATTTTCTGGTATTGCTCGACGCCGAACGCGAACGCCTGAGCGCCGAAGACGCCCAGGCCCAAGCGGAAGTTGAGCTGTATCGCGGCATTGTCGCCATCTACAAGGCCCTCAGCGGCGGGTGGCAGCCTAACGCCTGACTTGCTCAACGACTCTCCCCCAGGTTGGCCAAGCCAACCCCTTCCCGCCCCATGGCAGTTGCTCCTTGCCATGGGGCTTTTTTATTGGGGGAGGTTTTTTTTCGGCCAAGAACAATCAGCTAGGGTCTGTAAAATGCCCTGCAATTGAATTAGATAGGTGGCCGCCGACTGACAGCGGCCACCCATATGGATTCAGACCTGCGGGTTAGCTGGGGGCTGACCACGGGTTTTCCAAAGTGAAAGCAGCACACCGACCAGCAATAAGCCCAGAGTCACGCTCAAGGAAATCACAGCCGGAATTTTGCCGATGATGCCAACCAGGAAGATCTTTCCGCCGATAAACACCAGCACTAACGCCAGTGCGTACTTGAGGTAAGCGAAGCGGTGAATCATCGCCGCCAAGGCGAAGTACAAAGCACGCAGACCAAGGATGGCGAAGATGTTCGAGGTGTAGACGATGAAAGGATCCTGGGTAATGGCGAAGATCGCCGGCACGCTGTCAACCGCGAACACCAAGTCGGCACACTCGATCAGCACCAGGGCCAGGAAGAACGGTTATGCGGAGTGATGGCCTGCCCATCACTTATTCTGCTCACGAAGGACTTGTCGATCTTCAGGGCATCCAACGGTAGCTGCTGCAGATACTGCAAACTGAAGTAGCCAGTGCCGAAGTCATCTATTGCTACCATATGCCTGAATCTTTGGCTCACTCCCATTTAGATCATGCGTAGAGATCCATAGCTGGAGTACCCGATTTGGAATTTGAATGTTCATTATCCCGGCTGACTCAGAACTTCATGGCAAAGGACTACAGAAGGCGATGCAGGCATTGGAGCATCTGACCGTACACTTCTCATGCAACGCAATAAACTGCAGCATGGTTTTCTCATGCCTCTGGGACGTCATGTCGGAGGGGGCCACCAATGCCTAACTCTAAGCAGGCAACAGCGGAAAAATCAGGGGCAGATGAGCACTTCCTCGGGCTGCAGTACCTTACCAACGACTTCCCCTACTACAACGGCAAACCCGTAGGCTTTTCAGGTGCGCAATGGCTGCTGCTGATGTTGGGGGTGCTGGCCGGATTCCTAGTACTGATAGCACCATTGCCAATGTTCGCAGGGAATATTGGGCAATTTATTCCCGCAACTTTGTTCTTCGCTATCCCGCTCGCGGTGCTGTCGTGTGTGACTCCGCATTATTGGAAAGAGCTGTTCCGTAAGGTCACGGGGCGCGACATCAAGTGGATGATACTGTTCGCGCTGCTCAACATCGTGGTCACCATGGTCATAGGCCTGGCGGTCAGCCAGTCCCTGGGTACGCACTCGAACCCGGCTTTCGCCGCTATGGCAACGCAAACACCAGTTGAGCTCCTACTCTTTTTTCTCAAGACGCTGCCACAGCTATTGGGGGAAGAACTGCTCACGATCTTGCCATTCTTAGCACTAATGGCGTTCTTGATCACGCATCTGCACTGGTCACGCAAGCGAGCGATCGTTGGTGCATGGCTCTTGGTGGCACTGCTCTTCGGCGCCGCACACCTGCCGACCTATGATTGGAATATGGTGCAGGCGTTCGTCGTGATCGGCAGCGCGCGGCTGATCCTGCTGCTGCCCTACATCATGACTAAGAACATCTGGGTCTCCACAGGCGCTCATATACTCAACGACTGGACACTCTTCATCATAGCCCTGTTGGGTGCTATAGCATCTGGGCACTAGGCTTCGTCATATTCAAAAGCTCCTTGTTTTGTAGACGATCAATGACTGCTACTTACCGGTTTTTGCCTTTCGCAACTGTTCGATTCGGGTCGGACGCAGCCCCTGGCGAATGACTGCTATTGGCCTAAAGCTGCCCTCCTCGCCAGCGACTGTGGGTCCAACCCACTCCCTTGCCCGGGCCAAATCTTTTGTGTTCTTACGCTCAACTAGCCTGCACACAACTCGGCTGCCCAGCCGAGTAGCGCACGCCGGGGCTGACGGCGGCGTTGAATTCTTTGAGAGCAGTCGAGCCGATCAGCAGTGGGTATTCAAAGGCACTGCGGTCGGTCAGGTTGACCTCAATGTTCTTCAGTTCATCGCCCACGCAGATGTCCATCTCAACCACCGGGCGCTCGGTGTAGAGCTGCTTGTCACCCGGCTGACGGTCATCGGCACGGCGTTTGATATAGCTCATGCGCGCCAGTGGTTTTTCGATGACCTTTGCATGCGGAGCGTCTTCCAGGCCAAGCTGAAAGCGCACCCACTCGCCGCCATCACGCTTGAACACCTCGATATTCTTGGCACTGAGCGAAGCCGTTTCGGCGCCCGTATCGAGCTTGGCGGGCAGTTCCAGGTCCAGTTCCTGCAAAGAAACCTTCTCGTGCAAGCCATAGATTTGCGGCTGGCTGGCCATCGCGCCGCTAGCAAACAGTGCAGTGCAGAGTGCGACGGCGGCCGGGACCTGCTTGAACGATAGGAAGGCGAGGTTCGACATACGGTGACTCCAATAACATTTAGAAAGTGACGCCACATTAACGTCGCTGGCTGAACTCAAACTTAATCAGGCACGTATAAAAACTTCGCCCCGTCAGGAATGACCATGGCGGGGCGAAGTGGTTTCACAGAGGTCGTTCAGACCTCAAGGCGGATCACTTGAGATCGAAACGATCCAGGTTCATCACCTTGGTCCAGGCAGCCACGAAGTCCTGCACAAACTTCGCGGGTGCATCGCTGGTGGCATACACCTCAGCCTGAGCGCGCAGCTGGGAATTGGAGCCGAACACCAGATCAACCTGGGTGGCGGTCCATTTCAGGTCGCCGGTCTTACGGTCGCGGCCTTCCAGCACACCTTCGCTGGCAGACTTCTGCCACTTGGTGCCCATGTCGAGCAGGTTGACGAAGAAGTCATTGCTCAGGGTTTCCGGACGCTTGGTGAACACGCCATGCTGGGCTGTGCCGGCATTGGCATTGAGCGCGCGCAGACCGCCAATCAGCACGGTCATCTCCGGTGACGTCAGTTCCAGCAGCTGCGCCTTATCGACCAGCAACTCGGCCGCAACGTTTTCGTAACCCTTGCGGGCGTAGTTACGGAAACCATCGGCCTTGGGCTCCAGTACCGCGAAGGACTCGACATCGGTCTGATCCTGCGTGGCGTCAGTACGGCCTGGGGCAAACGGCACCACGGCATCCACACCAGCCTTCTTGGCAGCAGCTTCCACCGCGGCAGAACCGGCCAGAACGATCAGATCCGCCAGCGAGACTTTCTTACCGCCAGCAGCCGAGGCGTTGAAGTCTTTTTGGATGGCTTCCAACGCTGCCAGCACCTTGGCCAGTTCAGCCGGCTGGTTAACTTCCCAGTCCTTCTGCGGGGCAAGACGAATGCGCGCGCCGTTGGCACCACCACGCTTGTCGCTGCCACGGTAGGTGGATGCTGACGCCCAGGCCGTATTGACCAGCTGAGCAATCGACAGGCCGGACGCCAGGACTTTGGCTTTGAGGCCAGCGATGTCCTGCGCGTCAACCAGCGCATGATTGACCGCCGGAACCGGGTCTTGCCAGATCAGTTCTTCCTGCGGCACCAGCGGGCCGAGGTAACGAGCACGCGGGCCCATGTCGCGGTGGGTCAGTTTGAACCAGGCGCGGGCAAAGGCATCAGCGAATTCCTGCGGGTTCTGGTGGAAACGGCGAGAAATCTTCTCGTAAGCCGGGTCCATGCGCAGCGACATGTCCGCAGTGGTCATCATCGGTGGGTGTTTCTTCGCCGGGTCGTGGGCATCCGGGATCAAGTGCTCGGGTTTGACGTTTTTCGGTGTCCACTGATGGGCACCGGCCGGGCTCTTGGTCAGTTCCCACTCGTAACCGAAGAGCATGTCGAAATAACCGTTATCCCAAGTAGTGGGGTTCGGTTTCCAAGCCCCTTCGATACCACTGGTGGTGGTGTGTACGCCTTTACCAGTGCCGAGCTTGTTGATCCAGCCCAGGCCCTGCTCTTCCAGCGGCGCGGCTTCCGGCTCAGGGCCAACCAGGGAAGGATCACCGGCGCCGTGGGCTTTACCGAAGGTGTGACCGCCGGCTACCAGCGCCACGGTTTCTTCGTCGTTCATCGCCATGCGGGCGAAGGTTTCGCGCACATCGCGGCCCGATGCCAGTGGGTCAGGATTACCGTCCGGACCTTCCGGGTTAACGTAGATCAAGCCCATCTGCACGGCGGCCAACGGGTTTTCTAGCTCTCGATTACCGGTGTAGCGGCTGTGCGGTTTGTCGCTGGTGGCCAGCCACTCGGTTTCCGAACCCCAGTAGGTGTCTTCTTCCGGCTCCCAGATGTCCGGACGGCCGCCGGCAAAGCCGAAGGTTTTGAAGCCCATGGATTCCAGCGCAACGTTACCAGCCAGCACGAACAAGTCGGCCCAGGACAGTTTGCGGCCGTACTTCTGCTTGATTGGCCACAGCAGACGGCGGGCCTTGTCCAGGTTGCCGTTATCCGGCCAGCTGTTGAGAGGCGCAAAGCGTTGATTGCCAGTGCTCGCACCACCACGTCCATCATGGATGCGGTAAGTGCCGGCAGCGTGCCAGGCCATACGGATCATCAGACCACCGTAATGCCCCCAGTCGGCTGGCCACCAGTCTTGCGAATCGGTCATCAACGCAGTGAGGTCTTCAATAACGGCATGCAGATCAAGCGTCTTGAATTCCTCGGCGTAATTGAAGCCTTCGCCCATGGGGTCGGACTTGGAGGAATGCTGATGAAGAATTTTCAGGCTGAGTTGGTTAGGCCACCAGTCGGCATTCTTTGGGGCGCCACCCGCCACAGTGTTGGTTCCGGTAGCACCCGAGAATGGGCATTTCGCATCATTTGACATGTCTCTCTCCTGTTGTTTTTCACCTAACGGGGTGGACTCAGCTTGGTAGCTGGACTGCGAACGAGCCAATAGGATTTGGGTATGACCTTTATAGTAGTCCGGGTATATGTCGCCGTGACTATAGAGTCAATGCCGCAAGACAGCTGATAAAGTAACGGCTATCAGCGTCCTATTGGCGCCTTGATAGATCGCATTTACTTCCCCCCTATTGAGTGCCGATTCGTGGAAGAGACCCGCCAAACACCTGATGCCAGCGACGCCGACGTGCTGGCTTTTATGCAGCGCCAACTGCGCTCTGGCCGAGTAAAAACCAGCGTATTGGTGAGCCTGACGCAAAAGGAATTTGCCGATGTCAGCCATGAGCGCATCGTGCAATGTTTCAATCAGTTGGATTCCACCTTGCTCAAACGCTAAGTGGCAGCCAACGCCGAACAGTGCCCTGTTTGACTTAACCCTCGCTTGCCCGCTCGACTCGACACTGGAAGCAGTTGAACTTGGAGCGGATATGCACGTAGGCCACGTGGGGATCGCTGAGAATCTGCTGACAAACTGCTGTTAATGATTTGCCGGGCACCACCTGACCGGTGTCGTAGCGAATCCAGTCGTCGCTGCCATAGCCACGCACAATCGCCGGTTCCAGAAACGCAAACCAGGCAGGCAATGTCGCCTGCTCATACCGTTCACAGGGTTGCTGATGCAGAAAGATCGGCCCAGTTTCGGCATAGGGTTGCAGAGCTGCAAAGGGCCGGTGAGCCAACACCAGCTTGGTTGCACCGGGTGTGATCAGGCTCAGACAATGCCGGCAAGGATTGGCCAGGCCTTCAGCCGGGCGCTGCACCGGTAACTGGCCGTTGGCATCCAGACCGCCTTGCCAAATATGCATGGCCTCGGCATGGGCTATGCCGTGAACGTGTAACGCAATGGGGGCGGTATCAGTGGGTAAGGTCATCGCAACAACTCCTTGAGTGGGGTGTGCGACACACCTTAGGCAGCCGACGAGGTGCTCGCGATGCAATTCTGACTTTCAAATTTAAGGGCTTTTGTTCAATCTCGGATGCGCCGTTATGCTCGCGGCGATCCAATCCGGTTCTGCAGGGAGCGTTAGCCATGCTTGGCAAATTATTAGTAACCCTCGGCATCGTGTTTTATGCCGTGGTGGTGCCGATTTTCGAGTTGAACGACTCGCACGTGTTTAACCCCAACTGGGAGGCACATGCGCGTTTCATGAGGTCTGGCAATTGGCGACCAATTGCGCGATTGGTGCGTTCTCGTTCTGGCTGGTGTGGTTTAAAGCCAACATACGGCTGAGCAGCCTGATGACTTTCTTCGTCACCGGCGGGTTTCTCCTGGCCTATGCCTTGCGTGGCAGCTACGGCGGCTCGATGGTGTTGTCCGATGGTTCGGAAAAAATGATCCTGAGCATCAACCTAGGCTTGTTTGCCTATTCGCTGGCAATCATCCTTGCGCTGCTGGCCCTGTATCTGGATCGTTCACACCGGCCTGCAACTTAAATTCGCGCCGAGTATCTGATGCCTCGGCCCAGTGTCTGCGTCAGTAAATGCGAACGCCCCCTTCCGGAGATTCAGATGTCCCGCACACCCTCACTCAAGCCCTTACTCGCCCTGATTGCCCTCGCCTGCTTTGCCATGCTCGGCGGCGCTTTGCTGCTGCAGCACCTGGCCGGCTGGGAGCCGTGCACCTTGTGCATTCAGATTCGCCTGTGGCTGCTTTGTGGGGGCGCTCTCAGCTTGCTGATTCTGGTTGCTGAAGCCCTTGGCCTGCGCTGGCTGACCTTGCCGTTATGGCCGTTGCTGCTGGCTGCGGCGGGCATGGCGGTGTATGACAACACGCACTTGGTGCTGATCGAAACTGGCGTGCTGGAAAGCTCCAGTTGCTCGCCCTTCCCCTTCTATGCCTTTTACCTGCCGCTGCATGATTGGTTGCCCAGCGTGTTTATGAGTGCAGGTGTGTGCGGGGAGAACGACTACAGCATTCTCGGCCTGTCGTTTACGTACTGGACATTGCTCAGTGTTGCCTTGCTCTTGGCGCTGAGCCTGCTAGCTGCCTGGCGTGCAGTGCGCCGCTGATCATTTAGCGCAAATCTTTTGCAGGTGGCGGTAAAACGCCACCTGCCCTCTTATAAGCGGATTTTTGCCGATTTTTGCCCGAAAATGGCGAGCCATCGCCACTCACTGTGCGTTTGATCACGCATGTTTTGTGGCTGAACCAGCCCTGCAGCCCTGCTGCTACTCTGGCATACGCATTGCGATATAGCCGGTGCTCTGCGCACAGCAAATGAATGTGTCGCCGAATTAATCTGACACGAATGCCAGCCTGCTAAGCCCCATCCTGGCTCGCCGTCAGCACCACAACATAAGAACAACAGGACCATCCGCTATGTTGAAGACGATCTGCGCCCTCGCCGCTGGCAGCCTGCTACTGGCGTCTACCACGCTTCACGCGGCAACCGACAAGGGGCCAATCGTGATCAAGTTTGCCCATGTGGTTGCAGACAACACCCCTAAAGGCCAAGGCGCATTGCTGTTCAAGAAACTGGCCGAGGAGCGCCTGGGCGACAAGGTAAAAGTTGAGGTCTACCCCAACTCCAGCCTGTACGGCGATGCCAACGAGCTCGACGCATTGGCTAAAAACGAGGTGCAGCTGCTGGCCCCGTCGCTGGCCAAGTTCGAGAAATACACCAAGCAATTGCAGGTGTTCGACCTGCCTTTCCTGTTCGATGACCTGGACGCCGTCAACCGCTTCCAGAAGCGCGCGAAAGGCCGCCAGTTACTGCGCTCTATGGAAGACCACAACATTGTCGGCCTGGCCTATTGGCACAACGGCATGAAGCAACTTTCGGCAACCAAAGCGCTGCTGGTACCGGGTGACGCAGCCGGTTTGAAGTTCCGTATCCAGCCTTCATCGGTGCTTGAGGCGCAGTTCAACCAGCTCGGCGCCACGCCGCTGGTTATGCCATTTGCCGAAGTCTTCGACGCGCTGAAAAGCGGCAAAGTGCAGGGGGCGGAAAACCCCTGGTCAAACATTTACAGCAAGCAACTGCACACGGTGCAGCCGTTTATAACCGAGACCAACCATGGCGTACTCGACTACATGCTGGTGAGCAACCCACGTTTCTGGTACGGCATTCCGCACCAGATCCGCATGGAGCTTGAAGGCATCATCGACGAGGTGACCTACGAGGTGAACCGCCAGGCTGAAGCCGCTAACCAGGCCGACCGCGACCGCATCGCCGCAGCCACCGGCACGCAAGTTATCGCCCTTAACGATGAACAACGCGATGCCTGGCGCCAAGCCATGCAGCCGGTGTGGAAACAGTTCGAAGGCGTGATCGGCGCCGACATAATGAAGGCCGCACAAACGGTTAACCGCAACAAGCGTTAAGAGCCTGTTCACGATCTCGCGAGCTAGAGCTACACAAGGCGAAAACAGGTGAGGAAGCGGAGTTTACTGGTGTAAATGAGCACGACTCGTTTCACTCGCCCTGCGGGTCACGCTAAAGCGCGTTAGCCGCAAGCGGGCCGAGCCTGTTTTTAACGCAGTAGGGCCGACGCGCAGCAGATCGTGTGCTGGCTCTAAGACGTGCGCCATCGCACTCCACTGTCTCGCCAAGTGCAGTAACCTCCGCGCCGCTCTAACTAGCCCCTTCTACGTGCCCCAGGTTAATCACCCGGGGCGCTGGCAAAAAGCCGCTACGCTTTAACCTTCGTATAGCGCCTGATGATCCCGATTATTCAAGACTGCTCGCCTGCCTCAACCAAGGACTCTCCTATGTTCAAGTCGATTGCTGCTATAGCCATTGGCACCCTACTGTTCAGTGCATTCAACCTTTGCCACGCTCAAGAACAGGAGCCCATCCTGATCAAGTTTGCCCATGTCGCCGATGAGCACACGCCCAAGGGCCAGGGCGCTTTACTGTTCAAACAGTTGGTCGATCAGCGTCTGGCAGGCAAGGTCAACGTCGAGGTTTATCCGGCTTCCAGCTTATTTGGCGACAACAACGAGCTGCAGGCCTTGGCCAACAACGAGGTGCAATTGCTCGCACCGTCGCTGGCCAAGTTCGAGAAATACACCAAGCAGTTGCAGGTGTTCGATCTGCCCTTCCTGTTCGATGACCTAGAAGCCGTAACGCGCTTCCAGAAGCGCGCCAAAGGCCGTCAACTGCTGCGCTCCATGGAGACGCACAACATCATTGGCCTGGCGTATTGGCATAACGGTATGAAGCAACTTTCGGCGACTAAAGCGCTGCAGGTGCCCAGTGATGCGGTGGGTTTGAAGTTCCGCATTCAGCCTTCCAGCGTGCTGGAAGCGCAGTTCTACCAAATCGGTGCGGCGCCCTTGGCCATGCCCTTTGCCGAGGTCTTCGACGCGCTGCAAAACGGCAAGGTACAGGGCACCGAGAATGCCTGGTCGAACATCTACACCAAGCAGCTGCACACCCTGCAGCCGTTTATCACCGAGACCAACCATGGTGCGCTCGACTACATGCTGGTCAGTAACCAGCGCTTCTGGTTCTCCATACCCCACAGTATTCGCAGTGAGCTGGAAGCCATAATCGATGAAGTGAGTTTTGAGGTTAACCGCCAGTCCGAGGCCGCCAATCGCGCTGATCGCCAGCGTATCGAGGCCTCGGGCAGCAGCCAGATCATCAGCCTAAGTGACGAACAACGTGCAGCCTGGCGCACCGCCATGCAACCGGTTTGGCAGCAGTTTGAAGCTGAGATTGGCGCAGACATACTCAAGGCCGCGCAAACGGTTAACCGCAAATCCCGCGAATAACCATGCCCCTAAGTCTTAAGCGTCAATACGGCGGTTACCTGTACTGACGCTTAGGGCGCTTCTTGCTCCGACACTTCGAACTCATCCTGCCAACCACCACCCAGCGCCGCGATCAGCTGCACGCTGGCGGTCAGACGATTGCCCAGCAAGCTGAGGGTGGTGCGTTCATTGTTCAGCGCAGTGGCCTGCACACTGACCACGCTGTTGAAGTCCACCGTACCGGCGCGGTACTGATTTTCGATCAGGCGCAGGGATTCGCGGGCGGCGTCCAGTGCCTCCTGCTGGATCACGGCTTCCTGCTGCAGCACACGCAGTTGCACCAGGTAATCCTCCACCTCACGGAAGCTGTCGAGCACCGACTGGCGGTATTGCGCCACGGTCTGGTCGTAGGCCGCTTCGCTGCGTTCCAGCTCGGCGCTGCGCGCGCCGCCATCGAACAGGGTCAGCGCCAACTGCGGGCCGAGCGACCAGAAACGGTTGGGCAGATTGATCCAGTCGGCAAAGCTGCTGCCACGGTAGCCGCCGCTGGCGGAAATGGTCAGATCTGGGTACCAGGCGGCTTCGGCGACGCCAATCTCGGCGTTGGCGGCTATTACCCGGCGTTCCGCAGCCGCGACATCGGGGCGGCGTTCCAGCAGTTGCGACGGCAAAGCCACGGGGATTGCTGGCAACGCTGGCAATTGCTCGCGTACGGCAATGCTCAGCTCGCTAGGCGGCACGCCGATCAGTACGGCAATCGCATGCTCCAGCTGCGCACGCTGCCATTTCAGGTCGATGGCCTGAGCCTGGGTGCTTTTCAACTGGGTCAGCGCCTGGCTGACATCGGATTTCGGCACGATGCCAGCGTTGTACTGGTTTTCCGTGAGTTTCAGCGAGCGTTCATAGGCCGCCACAGTGGCATCGAGTAGGCGTTGTTGATCATCCAGCACGCGCAGTTGCAGGTAGTTCTGCACCAGCTCGGCCTGCAAGCTGAGCTTCAGTGCCGCCAGGTCGGCAGCGCTGGCCTCATAGCTGGCGCGACTGGACTCCAGCGAGCGGCGCAACTTGCCCCAGATATCCAGCTCCCAGGCGGCATTCAGGCCCAGTTCATAACTCTTGCTGATCCCCCCCGCGCTGCCTGTGGTGCTGAAGCTACTGGTATTGGAGCCGTTGCCCTGGCTGCTACGGGTAGCACCGGCACTGCTGGAGAGGCTCGGGTAGAACGCCGCGCGCGCGCCGCGCACCAACGCACGGGCCTGGCGATATTGCGCCTCACTGGCGGCCAGGTTCTGGTTGGAGATATTCAGCCGCTCGACCAGGGCATTCAGCTCGCTGTCGCCATACAACTGCCACCAGCTGCCGCGCTCCAGCACATCACCGGGCTTGGCCTGGGTCCAGCCTTCAATCTGTTTGAACTGCGCCGGGGTTTGCAACTGCGGGCGCTGATAATCCGGGCCGATGGCACAGGCGCTCAGGGCCAGACTCAACGCCAGCAAGGTGGGTAAACGATAGGCAGCGAGGGCTTTCATAGCGGGGTTTCCAGGGCAGCGTCAGTGCGCACTCCGCGCCAGCGGTTGACCCGGTGGCGCAGGCGGTCGAAATACAGGTAGATCACCGGTGTGGTGTAGAGGGTCAGCAACTGGCTCAATACCAGCCCACCGACAATCGTGATGCCCAGCGGCTGGCGCATTTCCGAGCCTTCGGCGCTGCTCAGCATCAGCGGTAATGCGCCGAGAATCGCCGCCAGGGTGGTCATCATGATCGGTCGGAAACGCAGCAGGCATGCCTGGCGGATCGACTCGTACGGGCTCATATGCTGCTGACGTTCAAGCTGCAGGGCCAGGTCGATCATCAGAATCGCGTTCTTTTTGACGATACCGATCAGCAGGAACAACCCCAACAATGAAATCAGGCTGAACTCGATGCTCATCAATTCCAACGCAAGCAATGCGCCGACGCCGGCCGATGGCAAGGTGGAGAGAATGGTCAGCGGATGGATATAGCTCTCGTACAGTACGCCGAGGACGATATACACCACGACCAGGGCCATCAGGATCATCCATGGCTGATTCTGTTGCGTCTGCTGGAAAGCACCACCGGTACCACCCAGCATGCCTTGAACTTCCGTGGGTAACGCAATGCGCGCAATGGCCCGATCAATGGCCTGGCTGGCTTGATCCAAGCTGACCCCCTCGGCCAGGGAAAAACCGATATTTTCCACGGCAAACTGCCCTTGGTGGCTCACCCGGTCTTCTTCCAGGCTGCGCTCCCAACGGGCAAAGCTGGACAAGGGCACCCGCGCGCCCTCGCTGGTAATCAGCTGAATCTGGTCGAGGGTTTCCGGGTACTCAGCGAACTTCGGATTGATCTCCATGACCACGCTGTATTGATTGAGGCTGTCGTAGATGGTCGACACCTGGCGCTGGCTAAAGGCGTTATTCAGCACAGCGGTAATCATGTTCATATCCACGCCCAGACGCTTGGCCACATCGCGGTCAACCACCAGACGAATCTGCTGAGTGCCTTCGGCCTCTTTGGCATCGATATCGGTCAGCTCTGGCAAGGCCCGCAACGCTTCACGTACGGGGGGCAACCAAGTGCGCAGGGCATCGAGGTCGCCTGACAGCAGCATGTACTCGTTTTCCGAGCTGCGCCCTTCTCGCCCACCGATCTGCAGGTCCTGATCCGGCATCAGGAACATCCGCCCGCCCGGCACTTTCGGCACTGACTGGCGCAGGCGGTTGATTACCGCCTGCGCGTCGACCTTGCGCTCAGTAACTGGCTTCAAGCGCACGATCATAAAGGCGTTGTTGATGCCGCCACTGCCGCCAATAAACCCGGCCACGCTTTCCACTGCAGGATCGGCCAGCACGGCACGGCGATAAATCTCCATTTTCGGCTGCATGACCTGGAATGACAGACCGTCATCGCCGCGAATAAAGCCGATCAATTGGCCGGTGTCCTGCTGCGGCATAAAGGTTTTCGGCACGCTGACAAACAGAAAGATATTCAGCGCGATGGTGGCCAGCAGGCTGAACAACATCAGCAGCGAATGCTTGAGAGCCCAGTCCAGCCCCCGTGCGTAAAACGCCAGCACACGTGTCTGCACAGCCGCGCCCCAGCGTTGCATGATGCTGGGCGGGCGTTCAACAGTGTCGGCCTTGAGCCAGCGCGCACAGAGCATCGGCGTCAGCGTCAGCGACACCAGCAGCGAGATCACGATGGCCACGGCCAGGGTGATGGAAAACTCGCGGAACAACCGCTCGACGATACCGCCCATAAACAGGATCGAGATAAACACCGCGACCAGCGACAGGTTCATCGCCAGCAAGGTGAAGCCCACCTCCCGCGCGCCCTTGAACGCCGCCGCCATCGGCGTTTCGCCGGCCTCGATATGCCGCGAAATGTTTTCCAAAACGACGATGGCATCGTCCACCACCAGGCCGGTGGCAATGATCAGCGCCATCAGCGACAGGTTGTTCAGGGAGAAATCCAGCAGGTACATCACCGCAAAGGTGCCGACCAGCGACACCGGCACGGCCAGGGCCGGAATCAGCGCTGCACGCCAGCGGCCAAGGAAGGCGAACACCACCAGTATCACCAACACCACGGCGATCAGCAGGGTCTGCTCAGCCTCATGCAGGGTGGCGCGTATCACCGGCGAGCGGTCCATCGCCACTTCCAGCTCGATACTGGCGGGGATCACCGCGCGCAAGGCCGGCAACTGCTCGCGAATGCCGGCAATGGTTTCAATGATATTAGCCCCGGTCTGCCGGTTGATGACCAGCAGCACCGCCTGCTCATCGTTGAAGAAGCCGCTGTTGTAGCGGTCCTCGACACCATCGGTCACGCTCGCGACATCGCCCAGTCGCACGGCTGCGCCGTCCTGGTAGCGAATGATCAGCGGCAGGTAATCGGCGGCTTTCTCCAGCTGATCGCTGGCCTGCACTTGCCAGTGCCGCTCGGCATCTTCCACCGCGCCTTTCGGCCGCTTGGCGTTGGCCGCGCTGATGCTCTGGCGCACGTCATCCAGGGCGATGCCGTACTGATCGAGCAAGCGTGGCTCCAACGCCACGCGCACGGCGGGCAAGGAACTGCCGCCGATCTGCACTTCACCCACACCGGTGACCTGGGCGAGCTTCTGCGCCAGGATGGTCGAAGCCACGTCATACAGCTGGCCCTTGTTGAGCACGTCGCTGGTCAGCGACAGCACCATGATCGGCGCTTGCGACGGGTTGATCTTGGCGTAGGTCGGCATGCTGCGCATGCCACTGGGCAGCAGCTCGCGTGAGGCATTGATGGCCGCTTGCACCTCGCGGGCGGCGGCATTGATGTCCCGATCCAGGTCAAACTGGATCATGATCCGCGTACTGCCCTGGCTGCTGCGGCTGTTCATCTGGCTGATGCCAGCAATGGTGCCGAGTGAGCGTTCCAGCGGTGTGGCCACACTCGACGCCATGATCTGCGGGCTGGCCCCCGGCAGGCTCGCCTGCACGGTGATCGTGGGGAAATCCATCTGCGGCAGCGGCGCGACCGGCAGCAAACCAAAGCTGACGCCGCCGAGCAGCAGAATCGCCAGGCTCAGCAGCAAGGTCGCCACCGGCCGGCGGATAAAGGGCGCGGAGAGGTTCATCGGCTGACCACTAGCCCGGCCGCGCTACGGCCGCTAATGCGCCGCGACAGGCGATCGAAGTACAGGTAAATCACTGGTGTGGTGAACAGCGTGAGTATCTGGCTGAGCAGCAACCCGCCGACCATCACCAGGCCTAGCGGTTGACGCAGTTCAGCGCCGGAGCCGGTGGCCAGCATCAGTGGAATCGCGCCAAACAGCGCGGCCAGGGTGGTCATCAGAATCGGCCGAAAGCGCAGCAGCGCCGCCTGGTAGATCGCCGCTTCCGGCTGCATGCCCTGGTTGCGTTCGGCGTCGAGGGCGAAGTCGATCATCATGATCGCGTTCTTCTTGACGATGCCGATCAGCAGAATGATGCCGATGATCGCGATCAGCCCCAGCTCGTTGCCGCTGATCAGCAACGCCAGCAGCGCGCCAACCCCCGCCGAGGGCAAGGTGGAGAGGATGGTGATCGGGTGGATGTAGCTCTCGTAAAGCACGCCGAGCACGATGTACATGGTAACGATGGCCGCGAGAATCAGCAGCAAGGTGCTCGACAAGGACGCACGGAAGGCTTCAGCCGCGCCCTGGAAGCGCGTCTGCACCGCCGGAGGAATGCCGATCTCCTGCTCGACCCGCTCGATCACTGCCACCGCCTCGCCCAGCGATACACCGCTGGCCAGGTTGAATGACAGGGTCGCGGCCGGGAATTGGCTGATATGGTTGATCAACAGGCTGGCGGCGCGTTCCTCGACCTGGGCCAGAGTCGACAGCGCGACCTGCTGGCCGTCGGCGGCCTTGACGTGAATCTGCCGCAACGCCGCCGGGCCAATGCTGCCGGCGTTCTCACTCTCCAGCACCACGCGGTACTGGCTGGACTGGGTGTAAATAGTGGAGATTTGTCGCTGACCGAAGGCGTCGTAGAGTGCGTTGTCGATATCGGCAATGCTCACGCCCAACCGCCCGGCCATGTCGCGGTCAATCTGCAGAAACACCTGCAAGCCACGGTTCTGCAGGTCGCTGGCCACGTCCGTCAATTCCGGCTGCTCGCGCAGCGCACTGACCAGCTTGGGCACCCACTCTTCCAGCAGGCTGATATCCGGCGACTCCATGCTGAATTGGAACTGCGTGCGGCTGACCCGATCCTCGATGGACAGGTCCTGCACCGGTTGCAGGTACAGCTCAATGCCAGGAATCCGCGCCAGTTCTGGCCTTAGGCGTTCGATAATCTGGCTGGCACTGACATCGCGCTCGGCCCGTGGCGTCAGGTTGATCAGCAGACGGCCGCTATTGAGTGTCGGGTTGTCACCGTCCACGCCGATGTAGGACGACAGACTGGCCACGGCCGGGTCCTGCAGTATCACCTCGGCCAGGCGTTGCTGACGCTCGCTCATGGCGCGGAAGGAAATCGACTGCGGCGCCTCGGAAATGCCCTGGATCACCCCGGTGTCCTGCACCGGGAAAAAGCCCTTGGGCACGACGAGGTAGAGCACTACAGTCAGCGCCATCGTGCCGATGGCTACCAGCAGGGTCAGCGGCTGATGCTTGAGTACCCAGGTCAGCCATACGCCGTAACGGGCGATCATGCCGTCGATTACCGCTCCAGCGGCGCGGTAGAAACGCCCTTCTTCTTCGGGCTTTTCCGCCTTGAGCAGGCGCGCGCACATCATCGGCGTCAGAGTCAGCGACACCACCAGGGAAATCAGAATGGCCACCGCCAGGGTGATGGCAAATTCGCGGAACAAGCGCCCCACCACATCGGCCATAAACAGCAGCGGAATCAGCACGGCAATCAAGGAAATGGTCAGCGATACCAGGGTAAAGCCGATTTGCCTGGCGCCTTTGAGCGCCGCATTTAGCGGCGTTTCACCCTCTTCCAGGTGGCGGGCGATGTTCTCCAGCATGACGATGGCGTCGTCCACCACAAAGCCGGTGGCAATGGTCAGGGCCATCAGCGTCAGGTTGTTGATGGTGAAACCGGCTAGGTACATCACGCCGAAGGTGCCGACCAGCGACAGCGGCACGACAATCGACGGGATGATGGTCGCCGAGACTTTTCGCAGAAACAGGAAAGTCACCAGTACCACCAGAGCGATTGCCAGCAGCAGCTCATGCTGCACACCCTTGACCGCCGCGCGGATGGTTTCGGTGCGGTCGGTCAACACGCTGACCTCGACGCTGGCCGGCAAACCTTGGGTCAGGTTCGGCAGCATGGCCTGAATACGGTCGACCACATCGATTACGTTGGCACCGGGCTGGCGCTGCACGTTGACCAGCACGGCCTCGCTGCGATTGGCCCAGGCGGCCAGGCGCTGGTTTTCCGCGCCGTCGATAATTTCGGCGACATCCTTAAGGCGCAGCGTGGCGCCATTCTGGTAGTCGAGGATCAGTTCGCGGTATTCGTCGACGGATTTCAGCTGGTCATTGGCATCCAGCTGCGACACCCGCGTCGGGCCGTCGAAGTTGCCCTTGGGCTGGTTGACGTTGCTGGCGGTGATCAGCGTGCGTATATCGCTGAGGTTCAGGCCATAGGACGCCAATGCTTCGGGGTTGACCCGGATGCGTACCGCCGGGCGCTGGCCGCCCGCGAGGGTGACCAGGCCAACGCCGCTGGTTTGCGCGAGCTTCTGTGCCAGGCGAGTGTCGACCAGATCGAACACCTGCGGCAGCGGCATGGTTTTCGAGCTTATGGCCAGGGTCAACACTGGGGTGTCGGCCGGGTTGACCTTGTTGTACACCGGCGGTGCCGGCAGGTCGCTGGGCAGCAGGTTGCTTGCGCCATTGATCGCTGCCTGCACTTCCTGCTCGGCGACATCCAGCTTCACCTCCAGGTTAAAGCGCAGGGTAATCACCGAGGCGCCGCCGGAGCTGGTCGAGGACATCTGTTTTAGCCCGGCCATCTGACCGAACTGGCGCTCCAGGGGCGCGGTGACCGCACTGGTCATCACATCCGGGCTGGCGCCTGGATACAGGGTCATCACCCGAATGGTCGGGTAATCTACTTCCGGCAGCGCCGACACGGGCAGTAAGCGGTAGGCGATCAGACCACTCAAGAAGATCGCCAGCATGATCAGCGTGGTGGCGACCGGACGCAGGATAAACAGACGGGAGGCGTTCATTGGACGCGCGGCGCTCCCTGGCGCTCAGGCATTGCCGGCTCGGTTTGGGCGGCGACAGGCTTGTCGTCGATCACCTCAACCTTGTTGCCCGAACGCAGGCGGTCGGTGCCTTCCAGCACCAGGCGATCACCCGCTTTGAGGCCCTGCTCGACCACGCTGAGTTGGCCGTCGCTGGCACCGACGCTGATCGGCGTCAGCTGCACCTTGTCTTCCGCGTCCACCACATAGGCAAAGGTGCCACTGGCGCCAAACTGCAGCGCGGCGGCCGGCATCAGGGTGACGTTCTGCAGTGTTTTTACCCGTAGGCGCACGTTGACGAACTGGTTGGGGAAGAGCATTTCCTCGGCATTGGCGAAGCGCGCTTTAAGCTTGACCGTGCCGGTGGCGGTGTCGATCAGGTTATCGACGCTCTCCAGCTCGCCTTCGGCCAGTTTGAGCTTTTCACTGCGATCCCAGGCCTCGACCGCGAGGGTTTTGCCTGCGCGCAGCTGTTGCACCACGGCCGGCAGCTCGGCTTCGGGCAGGGTAAACATCACGGCAATCGGTAGGGTCTGGGTAATCACCACCAGCGGCAGCGTATCGCCACTGCTGACCAAGTTACCCACGTCAGCCTGACGGATACCCAGGCGACCGGTAATCGGTGCACGAATCTGGGTGAATTCCAGGTTCAGCCGCGCGGTGGCGACATCCGCCTGCAGGCTCTTGATCCCGCCCCGGTACTGGTTGACCAGGGCTTCCTGGGTATCGAGGGTTTGCTTGGCAATCGAATCTTCGGCGTACAGACCGCGGTAACGCGCTAGGTCCAACTCGGCATTGCGCAGTTGCGCTTGGCTTTCCTGCAAGGCGCCCTGGGCCTGCTGCAAGGCGATTTCATAAGAGCGCGGGTCGATAACCGCCAGCAAGTCGCCGGCTTTGACCTGTTGGCCGTCCTTGAACAGCAGCTTGACTAGCTCACCTTCGACCCGGCCGCGCACATTCACCGTGTTATAGGCGGTGACGGTACCCAAGGACTTGAGCTCAACCGGGAAATCACCTTGCGTCACGTTGGCAACACGCACGGGCACCGGCCCACCATCGCGCCACGGCCCACCGCGTGCGGGTGCTTCCGGCGGGCTGGGCCAGAACCACCACAACAGTAAGGCCAGAACTACCAGCGCAAGCGAGCCGACCAGCCATTGGCGCGACAGGTTACGAGGACGGGTGGTGAGCTGTGTATCAGGCATGGCGACAATCACTTCCTTGGGGAGCGTGAACGATATTCACTATCAGCCACCCTGCAAAGCCTCTTTACCGCCTATTTACCTTTTCCTTACGTAACTAAATGTCTGATCCGAATAGAAAATTGCCGGAACAGTAGTGACCGCTGCGCGGCGATGGTCCGTAAGTGATGGCAGGCAGAAATAAAAACGGCCTGCAATGCAGGCCGTTGGCACAACGTAATCAGCTGTTACTGAAGCGCAGCCATCGCAGCGGCGTAGTTCGGCTCGTCAGCAATTTCGCCAACCAGCTCGCTGTGCAGCACCTTGTCGTTTTCATCCAGCACCACCACAGCGCGGGCAGCTACACCCACCAGCGGACCGCTGGCGATGGCCACACCGTAGTTCTGCAGGAAGTCAGCACCACGCATGGTCGAAAGGTTGATCACGTTTTCCAGACCTTCAGCACCGCAGAAACGCGCCTGGGCAAATGGCAGGTCAGTGGAAATGCACAGCACCACGGTGTTGGCCAGTTTGCTGGCACCGGCGTTGAACGTACGCACGGAGGTGGCGCAGGTTGGGGTATCAACACTTGGGAAAATGTTCAGGACTTTGCGCTTGCCGGCCAGGCTGGCCAGGCTCACGTCGCTCAGGTCGCCGGCAACCAGGCTAAACGCCGGCGCTTGCTGACCAACCTGCGGCAGTTGACCGGTAACTTCAACCGGGGAACCTTTGAGGGTGACTTGTGCCATTGGAAACGATCCTTATCAGTGGATTTGAGGGGCGGTGAACAAGTAAGGGCGCGAACCGGCCAAATGGCAAGCACGCGCCCCTGCAAAGAGGGCAAGCAGAGCTGACCGTTGAGTCAGACTACCCTGCGCGCCCAGGCGACACATCAATTTTTTGCGAAGTGATCCTTGGTCAGCTTGACCACGATCGGACTGAGCAACAGCAGCGACAACAGGTTAGGAATCGCCATTAGGCCATTGAGGGTATCGGCCACCAACCATGCGAAGTCCAGCTGGGCAATCGCACCGAACGGCACGGCTACCACCCAGAGAATGCGGAACGGCAGGATCGACTTGGTGCCGACCATGTATTCCCAGCACTTCTCACCGAAGTAGCTCCAGCCGAGGATGGTGGTAAAAGCAAACACCACCAGGGCCAACGTCAGGATATAACCGCCGACGCCTGGCATCGCCTGTTCGAAAGCTGCTGCCGACAGCGCTGCACCGCTGGCACCGCTGGTCCACACGCCGGAGGTGATGATCGCCAGGCCAGTCATCGAGCAGATGATGATGGTGTCGATGAAGGTCCCGAGCATGCCGATCATCCCCGAACGTACCGGGCTGTTGGTGGTGCCAGCCGCCTGAGCGATACCTGCAGTACCCAGACCTGCTTCGTTGGAGAAAATACCGCGCGCCACACCGAAGCGAATCGCCGCCATCACCGCCGCACCGGCAAAACCACCGGTAGCAGCTATAGGGGTAAAGGCGTAGGTGAAGATCATTTCAAAGGCTTTGGGGATTTCCGATGCATTGACCACCAACACCACCATGGCGGCGATGATGTAGGCCACGCACATAAAGGGCACCAGGGTCGCTGCGACCTTACCGATACGCTTGATGCCGCCGAGGATCACCATGCCGACAATCACCATGGTCACCACACCGGTAACCCACAGCGGAATATTGAAGGTGGTTTGCAGAGCTGCGGCCATGCTGTTGACCTGCACCATATTGCCGATGCCGAAACCGGCAAAGCCGCCGAAGATGGCGAACGCGGTACCCAGCCACAGCCACTTCTTGCCCAGGCCATTCTTGATCGCGTACATCGGACCTCCGACGTGCTCGCCGCGCTCATCCTTCTCGCGGTAATGCACCGCAAGCACCACTTCGCAGTACTTGGTGGCCATACCGACCAGTGCGGTACACCACATCCAGAACAACGCACCGGGACCGCCGAGGAAAATCGCTGTGGCTACACCGGCGATATTGCCGGTACCGACAGTGGCGGCCAGGCAGGTCATCAGGGCCTGGAACGGGCTGATTTCACCGCTCTCGGCATCACCTTTCTGACGGCCTTGCCACATCAGTTTGAAGCCCGCGCCAATCTTGCTCAGCGGCATGAATTTCAAACGCAACATGAGGAACAGACCGGTGCCGAGAATCAGCACCAGCATGGGCGGGCCCCAGACCACGCCATTGAGTTGATTGACCAGGGTGTTGACGAATTCCATGCTCATTTCCTTATTCTTGTAGTGAACGCGAGGTGGGTAGCCTTCGCTTGTCCGATTGCCGGGTAGGCCAAACTGATGAGCAGAACGCGAACCGGGTTGGCGCGCCTGCAAACAGCGGATCGGGCTATACCAGCCAGCACAACGACTGCCAGGTATCAGCGGCGGTCAGTATATGAAGACTGTGATAGTGGTTTTCACTGTTTAGATTTCAACGCTCAGACGTTTTGAGCGAGGGGAGCAATTTAAACGCGAATTAACAGGCTTAATCCAGCGTCCTCCCGCAGAAACATGGCCTAGAAATCGCGCCGATAGAACAAATCCAGAGAGCTCGCCAACCCGCTGGCAGCCTCTAGGTAGAGCCGTCGGCTCAGTTCATAGCGCAACGCAATGGTATTGGCTGGTTCGAACACCCCCACGCCGTAGCGCAGGCTCAACCGCTCCGAGAGATTGCCGCTGGCGACCACGCTGGTGGTTACCCCAGAACCCTGGGTATCGAGTTGAAAATCACTGATACCCAAGCCCTGCGCCAGGTTATTGACCAACGGTGCACTGCCGGCCATCCCCAGGGCCAGCGCAGCTTGTGCCAGCATCGTATTGTCACCACCGCCCTGCCCCAGTGGCCGCCCCATAACCAGGTAAGACAACGCCTGTTCCTGACTCATGGCCGGTTCGGAAAACACCGTACTGGTCGGTTGCGTGGCATTGCCACTCAGGCGTAAACCAGCCGTCACGCCATCGACCTGGCGCACAGCCTCGATATCAAGAAATGGCTGATCAATCGGCCCGGCGAACAGCAGGCGTGCGCGGCGTACATTCAGGCGCTGGCCGTAGGCGCGGAAACGGCCCTTGTTCAGGCTCAGCTCGCCGCGAGTGTCCAGGTCATTGCCAATGTGTACGCGCCCCAACAGCTCGGCATCCAGTCCAAAGCCGCTGAAGGTGAGGCGCTGTTGACCCACTTCAACGTCAACATCCATGGCGATGGCCGTCGCCTGCTGCTGCGGGCTGTCGCGCCCTACCACCTGGGCGTCACTGGACACCTGTACCGTTGAGGGCGGCAACTCGCGCACCTCAATCTTGCCGCTGGGGATCAGCACCTTGCCGGCCAGCGACAACTGCTCATCACGCAGGCTTAAACGCAGATCCGGTTCGACCTCCAGCGCGGCATAGGGCTCAACAGTGACCGGTAGACGACTGCCTCGCAGCTGCATGTTCGCCACCAGCCCATCGGCCCAGCTCAGCTCGCCATTCAGACTGCCCTGCCCTTGCTCACCGCTGCGCCAATCGCCCTCGAGAAGCAACCGCTCGCCTGCGATCTGCGCCTGCAATTGCAGCTGCTCGATGTTCATCGGCAGTTCAGCGCCGCTTATTTCGCCATTCAGCACCCGCAGGTTGCCGTTGATCTGCGGTGCCAACAGCCCGCCCGACAATGTGCCCGCGCCATTCAGTTGCCCCGCAATCCGCTCCACCATCGGCACAAACGGACGCGCCAGGGCCAGGTCCAGACCATTGAGGCGGAAGCTGCCAGACAACGGCTTGCTCGCCGGACGCGGATCCAGTTGCGCCTGCAGCGACAGCTCGCCAATGGTTGGGCCACGCAGCTCCAGCAGGCTATCTATGCGCTGCGGGCGCAACTGTGTACTCAGGCGCAGGCTGTCGTAGGCAAACTCCAGCCACTGCTGCTGATCACGAATGCGCCAGATGCCGCTGCCGGCATCCAGTTCCAGGCTGCCATTCGGACCGCTGACCGGCATATCGAGCTGCAGCCGACCATTGAGCTCACCCCGCCAGCTGAAATCCTTCGGCCACAGCGCCGCAAAGCTCTCTATGGGGAAGTTGCTCAGCTGGTAGTTGAGCTTGGGCTGCGGCAGCAGGCGCTGCTCCGTGCCGCACAGACTGGCCTCGCCAGAACGCCAGCAGTGCGCGCCCAGGCTAAGCTGCCCATTGGCCAGCCGTACCAGCGTGGCCGGCTGTTGCAGGCGCCAATCCTGGCCACCGCTTTGCACCTCGCCACTACTCAGGCTGCCGCGCCAGTTACCCTTGTCCAGCTTGCCGGCCAGGGCCAGCTGGCTTTGCAATAAGGGACCTTGCAGGTGCAGCTCAAGACTTTGCTGCTGCTGATCACCGGCGGCAGTGACATCCAGGCGCCCTAACTCCGTTTCGCCCAGTTGAATACCCAATGCCTCCAGGGTAATTCGGCCACGCTGGGCGCTGTTCAGGCTGGCATCGAGCTTGAGCTGTTGCAGACGTTGATCGTCATAGGCCAGGCGCTGACCTTGCAGCTGCAACTGGCCCTGGGGTGCTTGCAGACTCCCAGCCAGGTCCAGCTGACCATTAAGGTGCCCCTGCAAGCTTGGCCAAAGCTGCCCCAATCGCGGCATCGCTAGTAATAACCGGCCGCTCAGCTGTTGCTGCAAGGCGGCCTGACCGCTGATGCGGTTATCACCCAGGCGGATATCCAAGGCACTCAGCTCGCCCTGCTCCAGGCCACCGGCAAACTTCGCCAGCAGCTTGGCCGGCTGACCACGCAGGCGGCCGGTGAGGTCGATGTCGGCGTTAAGGTTAAGCTGCTGATTGATCAAGCTGCCTGAGCTGTTCAAGGGGCCCGCCAGGCTGCCGGGTAACTCGGCCAGCCAGTAAGCCGGATCAAGCTGACTCAACTGCAGGCGCACATCCCAACTCAGCTGCTCGGCAAAACCCAAGCTGACCTGGCCTACGGCGCGGCCTTGGCCGGCCTGCATACGCAGCTCTGGCAGATACAGCTTCTGTAGATCGCCACTCAGCGGGCTTTGCAGGCTAAAGGCGCCGGCCGGTCCATCCAGCTCGGCAGCGAAATGCCCGAGGTAGTTGCCATTCTGATAAGCCAGCTCGCCATTAAGCATCCGCAACGCCACAGGCGCTGGCTCGTCCAGCGGATAAAGGCGCTGCCAGGGGAAGCTCTGCCAGTTGAAGCGGCTATCCAGGCTCAGACCTTGCTGCCAGTTCAGCTCGCCGCTGAGCTGTAACTGCTGCTCCGGTTCGGCGGTCAAGCTCAGGTTGCTGATGGCCGCGCCGTCAGCCTTGAGCAGCCCCGCCAGCGCCATAGCAATAGGCCCTTCAGTTGCTGGCAGGCTGGCACTGCCGATGATCTGATAACCCGCCTGCAAATCGCCCTGGGCATTGAGCTCAACCTGCTCAAGGTTAAGGGTGTCGGGCAGCTCAGCGCTGGCTTTGAAGCTGGCGACCTGCAAGCGCAGTTGCGCCGGCAGGTGTTCAGCCAAAGGCTGTACCCAACCGCTCAGCTCGCCGGTCAGATAGCCGCGGCTGCTGGCCGAGACCTGCACCCGCTCGCGCAGCTCACCGTTGAGCTGCAGTGCCACCGGCCAGGCCTGCTGCTCGGGCGCAGGCAGTCGTAGCTGTCCGTTCAGTTGCAGCGGCCAGTTGCCGGAGGTTTGCACCTGGCCCTGCACCGCCAGCTGCAGATCGGCGGTAGCCAGGCTGAGGTTTTCAATCTGAATACCCTGCGCCGTCCAGCGCGCAGCCAGCTGCAGCCCTTGCATCTGTTCGACGCCATTAAGCTGCAGGCTGTTGATCTGTACCTGCCCCAGTTGCAACGTCAACGGCAGGCTCAGGTCCGGCAGACTGAACGGCTCGCTGCTTGGCTGCTCATCGCCAGGGAAAACCAGGCTGATTGGCCCGCTGTGCAGTTGCTCGATACATAGGGTCAGACGCAGCAGACAGGCCGGCGACCAATCCAGGCGAGGCGCCATAACCTGCACGCTATTCTCGCCCTGCTGCCAGCGCAGCTGCTGTGCGCTCCAGCTACCGCCGAGGCGGCCATTGAAGTCATCTACCTGCAAGCCCGGCACCTGCACCAATAACCAGCGGCTGCCGCCCTGGGTGCCCAGCAACAGACTCAGGCTAATAGCCAGCACAAGCAGCAGCCCCAGCAGGCTGAACAGCCCATAACGTAACCAGCGCTTCACAGTTCCGGCCCCATGGAAAAATGCAGGCGCACGCCGCCCTGGTCATCCAATGGATGCGCCAGATCCAGGCGCAGCGGTCCGAGTGGTGATACCCAACGCACGCCCAGACCCACTGCACTTTTCAGCGACGGAAGCTGCAGCGAGTCAAAGGTATTGCCCTGATCGAAGAAGCTCGCCAAGCGCCAGCGCTCAGTCAGGCTGTATTGGTATTCCAGGCTGCTGGTAAAGAGGTAGCGCCCGCCGACCTTGTCGCCGGCGCGGTTTTCCGGCGACAGGCTCTGGTAGTCATAGCCGCGCACGCTCTGGTCACCACCCGCGAAGAAGCGCAGAGACGGCGGCACCTTGGCAAACCCATCGGATTCAGTGCCACCCACCTGCACCCGCCCCAGCAGTCGATGGCGCTTGAATACGGTGGTCAGACCCTTGAGTTGGATATTGCCGTGCAGCACATTGGCATCGGACAACAACCCCTTGGCCGCGCCGGACAGATCAAACTGCAGGCGGTAGCCGTGGTTGGGGTCGATCTGGTTGTCACTCTGCAGGTAGGAATAACTCAGGCCTGGCATCAGCAGCGTGCTGGTCCCCGCGTCATCGCCCAGGTCGTACTGCTCGTGCTGCCATTTCAGCGACAACACGCGCTGCCAGCCGCTGTCGAGCTTGCTGTGCCATTCCGGGCCAAAGGTCAGCAGACGGCTGCCGCTGTCGGTATTGGCCAGGTCTTCGGCCTGATAGCCGCCGGCCACCCGCAATTTATCGGTCAGCGGCGGATCGAGCGGCACGTCGTACCACAGGCCAATATTCTGCCGCGGCGCCGACAGTTCGAACTCTGCGCCATAGCTATGCCCTTGCGGATTGGCCCAGTGCCGCGTCCAGTTGGCCCGGCCACGCGGCCCCACGTCGGTGGAAAAACCCAAGCCCAGGCCCATGCTGCGTGGCTTGCGCGCCTGCAATTGAACCTGCACAGGGATCTGTTCACCACTGGCAGTACTGGGGTTGGCATCCACCTGCACCGACTCGAAATAACCACTGGAGCGCAGCGCCTGATACAGCTCGGCAATCAATGCCGAGTCATAGGGCGTATCCGCCGGGAACGGCACCATGCGCTGCAGCAATTGCTCATCGAAGGGCGCATCGCCGACAAAACTCACCGCGCCCAGTTGATAGCGCGGGCCGCTGAGATAGATCAGTTCGATATCGGCAACCCCGGCTTCGGGGTCGATTGTGAGTTTTTGACGACTAAAGCGCCCGGCGAAGAAGCCATAACGCGAAGCCTGATTCTGAATTTCGCGCTTCGCGGCGTCGTACTGACCGTGGTTAAGTTGTGCCCCGCTACGCAATTGCGGGTCATTGGGCGTACGAAAGGCGCGCAGCTGCGCAGCGGGCCCCTCGACGCGCACCACCACATCACGCAAACGCACCGTTTCACCCGGCTGAATGCGTACGGTCAGGCGCGGTGTTGCGCCCTCGCTGACTTCAGTCGTGATCTGCGCCTGGTAGAAGCCCAGCGCCTGGGCGGCTTTCTCTGCCTGGTTTTCGGCGACCCGACGAAAGCGCTGCAAGGCTTCAGCATCACGCTCACCCAAGCTGCCGATGTAGCCCTCGATATTGCTTTTCAGCGCGCTGTTGGCCGGCTCAACCCGCACACGCAACTGTGCTTCGGCCAGGGCCGTAGCACTCAGCAGCAGAAGAAACAGCGCGGTGAAAAAGTGGAGAGGAACAGGCATGAGGGCGATGCTAGCACGAGCTCAGGGCCGACTTAGAGCACCAGTGCGGGCAAATAGTTGCGACTCGATGTGTCTGTAGACACACCGAGCAGGCCGTTATCAAGCACTGGCCTTGATTGCCAGTTGCGGACTTGGATGGAAGAAAACGTGCTCGATAATCGGGCCGATGGCCACCTCGCCGATTTCTTCGTAACCCTGACGTTTATAGAACTCCAGGTAATGTCCATTGCCCGTATCCAGTACTACACCCTGGGAACTGGCGTCTTCGGCGCACCAGTTGTGCAGTGCTTCAAGCAGTTGCTCACCAAGGTTTTTGCCCTGGTATTCCGGATGAATGCCCAGCAGCGGCAACACGTGGTAGGGCCCCGGCGGCAGGCAGGCGATCACTGCATCGTGGTATTCCAGATATCTCTTGGTGCAACGGAAGCCGGTGGTCAGCAGCATGCGCATGCGCCAGCCCCAGCTTTCGGTGATGTCCATGCGCCGCTGTGGCGGAGCGATCAACGCCATGCCGATCAGTCGATCGTCGATAAGCAAGCCAATCGCCGGCAGGTCTTCGGCAAAGTGCTGCTGCACCAGCTCACGTACCGTGGCGCGTACGCGCTGGTCATAGCCTGGCCGCTCGGCTTCAAACAGGTAGGCAAAGGTGGGGTCGTGACGATAGGCGTGATACAGCAGCGAGCGTGCTTCGCGGGCATAGCCACTATCGAGCATACGTACTTCGGCGAGACTGTTGGGCATCGAATTGACCTCTGTTGTTCTTGATTTACTGGGCCTGCAGCCACGTTAGCACCGCGCACCCTGCGCCGCTACAGGCTGGTCGGCAGGGCCGCTAATCGGCTAGCATCGCGAGCTTTCCAGAGCCACAGCCAGGACTGCCGCCCATGAAGATCGTCTCCTTCAATATCAATGGCCTGCGTGCACGCCCGCATCAACTGGCAGCATTGATCGAGAAACACCAGCCGGATGTGATCGGCCTGCAGGAAACCAAAGTTGCCGACGAGCAGTTCCCCGAGGCAGATATCCGTGAGCTCGGCTACCACGTGCACTACCATGGCCAGAAAGGCCATTACGGCGTCGCCCTACTCTCGCGCCAGGAACCACTGAGCCTGCACAAGGGCTTTCCCGGCGACGCCGAAGACGCGCAGCGGCGCTTTATCTACGGCACCTTCGCCGATGCCCAGGGCAACCCGGTGACGGTGATGAACGGCTACTTTCCGCAAGGCGAAAGCCGCGACCATCCGACCAAGTTCCCGGCAAAACAGCGTTTCTATGCCGACCTGCAACAGCTGCTGCTGAGCCAGTTCAGCCCCGAGCAAGCGCTGGTGGTGATGGGTGATATCAATATTTCGCCGGAAGACTGCGACATCGGCATTGGTGAGCCTAATCGTCTGCGCTGGCTGAAAACCGGCAAATGCAGCTTTCTGCCAGAAGAGCGCGAGTGGCTGGCCACCCTAAAGAACTGGGGCCTGGTTGACAGCTTCCGCCACCTCAACCCCACAGTGAATGATCGTTTCAGTTGGTTTGATTACCGCAGCCGGGGTTTTGAGGATGAACCCAAGCGCGGTCTGCGCATCGACGTGATTCTCGCCTCTCAGGCGTTGCAGGCGCGGATCAAGGACGCCGGCGTCGACTACGACCTGCGCGGCATGGAAAAGCCATCTGACCATGCCCCCATCTGGCTTGAGTTGGCTCAGTAAGCCTGCAATAGAGCCTTCACATAGATAAGTGACTGTCATATTGCAGTCACTTTTTTGTCTTATCGTCGCGGCACTTTCACTCACCCATATAAGGTGTTTGCCGCATGCTGCGCGCCTCCTCTGCCTTCGAACGTGACACCTGGATTCGCACCGTCAGCTTTTTGCTGCTCGGCTCCATCTGCTACGCCCTGCCCTGGTCAGTATTTGCCGCCCTGCCAGTCCCAAGCGACAACAGCAGCGTATTGCGCATACAGGGCTCAAACACCATTGGTGCACGGTTGGGCCCGGCATTGGTCAAAGGCCTGCTCGAGGAACAAGGCCTGAGCGCAATCCGCGTCGAAGCAGGCAATGCAGAAAACGAGCAGACAATCATCGGCAAAACCACCGATGGCCGCAGTGTGAGCATCGAGGTAGCGGCCCATGGTTCGGGCACTGGGTTTACCTCACTGGCCGACGGCAGTGCTGAACTGGCGGCCTCGTCCCGACCGATCAAGGACAGCGAAGCCACTAGCCTGCTGAACTTGGGCGACCTGAAAAGCGCCAGCGCCGAGCAGATCATCGCCCTCGATGGCCTGGCTATTATCCTGCACCCGAATAACCCGCTGGGCGCGCTGAACACGGCACAACTGGCACAGATATTCGCTGGCGAGATCAGCAACTGGTCGCAACTCGGCGCCCCGGCTGGCGCCATCACCCTGTATGCCCGGGATGACAAGTCCGGTACCTTCGACACGTTCAAGGAGCTGGTGCTGAGCGCCAATGGCAAAGCCTTGGCGGCCAGCGCCAAACGCTTTGAGTCGAGTGAAAAACTCTCCGACGCGGTCAGCCAGGACCCTAATGGCATCGGCTTTATTGGCCTGCCGTATATCCGCCAGGCCAAAGCGCTGGCGATTGCCGCGGGTGATTCGCAACCCATGCTGCCAAGCCTGACCCTGATCGCCACCGAGGATTACCCGCTGTCGCGACGGTTGTTCTTCTACAACCAGCCAGAGTTGAGCAACCCTTGGGGACGCGCTCTGGTGCAGTTTGCTCATAGTCCGCGCGGACAGGCGATCGTTGAACAGAGCGGATTTATTGCGCAGACCGTTCAAGCGGTAAAAATACCCGTAAACCCGCAGATGCCGGCGAACTACCAAGAGCTGGCCGAGAATGCGCAACGTCTGTCGGTAAACTTTCGTTTTCAGGAAGGCAGCGCCACTCTCGACAATAAAGCCCTGCGTGATCTCAACCGGCTGATGACCTACCTAAACGAGCAGAACAAGCTGCGCGATAAAGTGGTGCTGGTTGGGTTTGGCGATACCAAGGCTGACACCGCCCGCGCTGAACTGCTGTCGAAACTGCGCGCCATGGCAGTGCGCCGTGAACTGAACAAAGGTGGCGTGATCTTCCGCGATATCATCGGCCTGGGTGATGAGCTGCCAGTGGCCGCCAACAGCGGCGATGACGGACGGATCAAGAACCGCCGGGTAGAAGTCTGGGTTTATTGAGCCTGGCTCAGCCCCGGCGTTGTTTGCAGGTATTGCTGAATTAGGCAGTGATTAACAACGCCGAGTGGCTAAGCTGAACAAACTTTCTCGCCTCTACTTGAGGTTCTGCCATGCTCGCTACACCTCTGCGGTTGATCCTGCTACTGGCACTGCTGGTCGTACAAACCGTCCAGGCCGAGGTGTTCCGCGTGTTTGGCGCACACGACGGTTTCCCCAAATACTTTGAGGAGGATGGTGAGGCCAAAGGCATTGTCGTGGACATCAGTAAACACTGCCTGAACCAGATGCAGGTCCCCTACCAGATCCAGCTGCTGCCATGGAAACGCGCCTATACCATGGCCGAACGCAGCGAAGGCGGCGTAATTGGTTTGTCGATCAGTGATGAGCGCCTGGCCCTGTTCGACTTTTCCGAAGCAATTTTCACCGAACATATCGTGCTGGTGGTGCAGAAAGGCCGCGAGTTTGCCTACCAGAACATCACTGACCTTAAAGACAAGCTGATCGGCGCCACTATCGGCACCAGCTATGGCACTGCCTATGACGAAGCCGTGGCCAACGGCACCCTGACCATCGTCGGCTTCAATGACACTCGCAGCGGTCTGGGCATGCTGCAGCGCGGTCGCATTGATGCGATCCTGGTCGGCTCCAGCGTTGATATCAGCCGGCTCGCCCAGAGCTGGCCTGGCTTGCAGGCCGATGCCTTCACAACGTTGCCGGTGCCGTTCAAGAGTGACAGCAAGCACATGGGCATCGCCAAAACACTGAAGATGGGCTGGTTCCTCGAACAGTTCAATCAGTGCCTGAAGAATGGCCACGACACGGGCATTTTTGCCCCAATCATCTACCAATACAGCAACTAAATCGCCCGCTAAGGCGCTTGCCAAGTTTGCTGCGAGAGCCTAATGCTTAGGCCATGTCTGTGTTGGCGATTGTCGACATGCTCAGTCCTTTCAGGAGCATTGATCGTTTGAGCTCACCGAGCATCGTTATCGAGCCGCTGGCGCAGCGCGGCAAGCTGCGTTGGCAAGTGCGCATGGGTCGACGTAGCCTGATCTTCCATCAGGAGCAGGCCGCCCGTGCCTTCGCTGCGCAACTGCATATGCGTTTGCTGTGGCTGCAAGAGCATGCCAACACGGATGATGAGTTTGCCCCGCCGGGCAAATCGTACGAATAACCTGTGCTTTCTTTGCTAAGGGCTTTAGCCGCGACACGTTCACGATCAATCGCGGCTAAAGGCCTTCCCACATAGCCTGGCAAACAACGATAGAGCATGCCTAAAACAGCACTAGCCACAACGCACAAGGCCCGCAATTGCGGGCCTTGTGCTTTTTCAGTGACGTGCCCAGCGCCTTAGCGGCTGGCTTTCATCACATCCTTGGACACGTACTTGCCGATCTCGAACTTGCCAATCGCCGCGCGATGCACTTCGTCCGGGCCGTCAGCCAGACGCAGGGTGCGCTGCATGGCGTACCAGTAGGCCAGCGGGAAGTCGTTGCTAACCCCGGCGCCGCCGTGAATCTGGATGGCGCGGTCAATCACTTTCAGCGCCACGTTCGGTGCGACCACCTTGATCTGGGCGATCTCACTGGCGGCGATCTTGTTACCCACGGTGTCCATCATGTACGCCGCGTTCAGCGTCAGCAGACGTGCCATGTTGATTTCCATGCGCGAGTCGGCGATGTGATCAATGTTGCCGCCCAGACGCGCCAGCGGTTTGCCGAAGGCGGTGCGGCTGATGGAGCGCTCGCACATCAACTTCAGTGCGCGCTCGGCCATGCCGATGGAGCGCATGCAGTGGTGAATACGGCCTGGGCCAAGGCGACCCTGAGCAATTTCAAAGCCACGGCCCTCACCCAGCAGCACGTTTTCGTAAGGTACACGGACATTTTCGAACAGTACTTCGGCATGGCCGTGCGGCGCATCGTCGTAACCGAACACCGGCAGCGGACGCAGCACTTTCACACCCGGGGCGTCCATCGGCACCAGAATCATCGAGTGCTGTGCATGGCGCGGGCCATCCGGATTGGTCAGGCCCATGAAGATCATGATTTTGCAGCGCGGGTCGCAAGCGCCCGATGTCCACCATTTGCGGCCGTTGATCACCCACTCATCACCCTGGCGCACGGCGCTGGCCTGCATATTGGTGGCATCGGAGGACGCTACACCGGGCTCGGTCATGGCGAAGGCGGAACGGATGGTGCCGTCCAGCAGCGGCTTGAGCCACTGCTCTTTCTGCGCTTCGTTGGCATAGCGCACCAACACTTCCATGTTGCCGGTATCCGGCGCAGCGCAGTTGAACGGCTCGGCACCGATCAACGAGCTGCCCATGATTTCCGCCAGCGGCGCGTATTCAGTGTTGGTCAGGCCGGCACCCAGCTCGGACTCCGGCAGAAACAGGTTCCACAGGCCTTCGGCTTTAGCCTTGGCTTTCAACTCTTCCATGATCGCAGTGGGCTGCCAGCGATCGCCTTCATTGACCTGCTGCTCGAACACGGCTTCGGCTGGATAGACATGGGTCTCCATAAACGCGGTGACGCGCTCACGCAGCTGCTGAACCTTGGGGGAGTAGGCGAAATCCATGATGGCTACCTTCTGACGCTGATTTTTGGGGAATTCGGTGAAGTGGAAATGATGCTAGAACAGGGCTTAGGATTTATCTAATCTATTCTCACCGTGTATAAACATTCATCACCGATATATGATCCACTGATACCGACATCCTGCGGAGCGAGCGTGTAATGAATCTGAACAAGGTCGACCTCAACCTCTTTGTCGTCTTCGATGCCATCTACACCGAGGCCAATCTAACCCGCGCCGGACAGATCGTCGGCATTACCCAACCCGCCGTCTCCAACGCCCTGGCCCGCCTGCGGGAAACCTTCAATGACCCGCTGTTTGTTCGCACAGCCCAGGGTATGGTGCCTACGCCAATGGCGCAGAACATCATCGGCCCGGTGCGCAACGCGCTGCAGCAACTGCGCATTTCCGTGCAGGAAAGCCGCATCTTCAACCCGGCGCAGGCCAACAAGACCTTCCGCATCAGCATGACTGACCTCACCGAGGCCATCATCCTGCCGCCGCTGTTCCAGCGCCTGCGCCGCATGGCACCTAACGTAAACATTGAAAGCATGCTCGCGCGGCGCCGCGAAACCACCAAGGAGCTGGCTGCTGGCCGCCTGGATTTTGCGGTGGACGCACCACTTAACACTGATCCCCAGGTGCGCCACGTCAAGCTGATGGAAGACCGTTACGTCTGCGCCCTGCGCCGTGGCCATCCGCTGGCCAAAGACAAGATCAGCCTCGACGAATACATGGGCCTGACCCATATCCATATTTCCAGCCGGCGCAGTGGTTTGGGGCACGTTGACTTGGCTCTGGGCCGCATGGGCATCCAGCGCAAGATTGCCCTGCGCTCGCAGCATTACCTGATGGCCACCACTGTGCTGCAGAGCACAGACATGGCCATGACCGTGCCAGAGCGCTTTGCCCGTCGCAATGACCTGCATTTTGTCGAGTTGCCGATCAAGGACATGACGCCACTGGAAACCCACCTGTACTGGCACGAAAGCACCGACCAGGATCCAGCCAATCGCTGGATGCGCGAACAGATCATCGAAATTGCCCAGCAAGCGATTGCCTTGGAGAAAAAAGCCGAGAAGGCTCAGGCCTGATGCCATTGGCCAGCACGCGTACGCCACTGCGGGTGCTGTTTATCTGCGCCAAGAACCGCTTGCGCAGCCCCACCGCCGAAAAGATTTTCGCCAATTGGCCTGGGGTAGAAACCGCCTCGGCTGGGGTTAACCGCGATGCTGACAACCCGGTCAGCCCCGAACTGCTCGAGTGGGCCGAGTTGATCCTGGTGATGGAAAGCCGCCATCGGCGCAAACTGGCGGAAAAGTTTCGCCGCCAGCTTGGTAACAAGCCCATCTACAACCTGAATATCCCCGACGATTACGCGTATATGGACCCCGCGCTGGTAAACGTGCTGCAACAACGCGTACCTCCCTACCTTTCTAGATAAGCGCCGTAAGCCTTTATCGAATAACAGTTTTCAGCCCATAAATCCGCATCAGGTTTGATCAACCCAATCACGCAGCATGCGCTCTGGTTGACTACAGGCGTCGGCAAGCTTACGTTAACGTAAAGGTAAACAAGAGCGCAGCCGTATGTCCGCCACCACCTACTCCATTTCCGAACTGGCCCGCGAGTTGGATATCACCACCCGCGCCATTCGTTTCTATGAAGAACAGCAGATGCTCAGTCCCGAGCGTCGCGGTCAGGAGCGCATCTACACCGCCAAGGACAAAGTGACTCTCAAGCTGATCCTGCGCGGCAAACGCATCGGCTTTTCGCTGGCCGAGTGCAAGGAACTGATCGAGCTATACGACCCGGTGCACGGTAATCACAAGCAGCTGCACACCTTTATGGCCAAGATCGCCGAGCGCCGCGCCCAGCTGCAGCAGCAACTGCTGGACATCGAACAGATGCAGCTTGAACTGGATACCGCCGAAGAGCGCTGCCTGGCAGCCCTGGCTGAAACTGATAAAAAACAGACCGTTATCTCCTGAACTTAATTCGAACAATTACAGGTGGAACCATGAGCTACCCATCCCTCAACTTCGGTCTCGGCGAGACCATCGATATGCTGCGCGACTCGGTGTATCAGTTCTCACAAGCCGAACTGGCCCCACGTGCCGCGCAGATCGACCGCGACAACGAGTTCCCCATGGACATGTGGCGCAAGTTCGGCGACATGGGCCTGCTCGGCATGACCGTGGAAGAGGAATACGGCGGCACCAACATGGGCTACCTGGCGCATGTGGTGGCCATGGAGGAGATCAGCCGCGCCTCGGCCTCGGTCGGTCTGTCCTACGGCGCTCACTCCAACCTGTGCCTGAACCAGATCCGCAAGAACGGCACCCACGAGCAGAAGCTCAAGTACCTGCCCAAGCTCTGCTCCGGCGAACACGTCGGCGCCCTGGCCATGAGCGAGCCAAACGCCGGTTCCGACGTGGTATCGATGAAGCTGCGTGCCGAGAAACGCGGCGACCGCTACGTACTCAACGGCAACAAGATGTGGATCACCAACGGTCCCGACGCCCACACCTATGTGATCTACGCCAAAACCGACATCAGCGCCGGCTCACGCGGCATGACGGCGTTTATCGTCGAGCGCGACTACAAGGGCTTCTCCCGCCACCAAAAGCTGGACAAGCTGGGCATGCGCGGCTCCAACACCTGCGAACTGGTGTTCGAGGATTGCGAAGTGCCGGAAGAGAACATCCTCGGCGCGGAGGGCGGCGGCGTACGCGTACTGATGAGCGGCCTGGACTACGAGCGCACCGTGCTCTCCGGCGGCCCGACCGGGATCATGACTGCCTGCATGGACGTGGTGCTGCCCTACGTGCACGAACGTCAGCAGTTCAAGCAGTCGATCGGCGAGTTCCAGCTCGTACAGGGCAAGCTGGCCGACATGTACGCCGGCATGAACGCCTCCAAGTCCTACCTCTACAACGTCGCCAAGGCCTGCGACCGTGGCGAGGAGTCGCGCAAAGACGCCGCCGCCGTGATCCTCTACACCGCCGAAATGGCTACCAAAATGGCCCTGGACACCATCCAGCTGCTCGGTGGTAACGGCTATACCAACGAGTACCCGGCCGGCCGCCTGCTGCGCGACGCCAAACTTTATGAAATTGGCGCCGGCACCAGCGAAATTCGCCGGATGCTGATCGGTCGCGAACTGTTCAACGAAACCAAATAGCCTGACGGAGCGCGCCAGATGGCCATTCTGCACACCCAGATCAACACCCGTTCGCCGGAGTTCGCTGCCAACAGTGCGGCGATGCTCACCCAGGTCAACGACCTGCGCGCCCTGCTCGCCCGCATCCATGAAGGCGGCGGTGCCAAGGCGCAGGAGCGTCACACCTCGCGCGGCAAGTTGCTGCCACGGGAACGGATCAACCGCCTGCTGGATATCGGCTCGCCGTTTCTCGAAATCGGCCAGCTGGCCGCCCATGAGGTGTATGGCGAAGAAGTGCCTGCGGCAGGCGTAGTGGCCGGTATCGGCCGGGTCGAGGGTGTGGAATGCATGATCGTGGCCAACGACGCCACGGTAAAAGGCGGCAGCTACTACCCGCTGACAGTGAAAAAGCACCTGCGCGCGCAGACCATCGCCCAACAGAACCGCTTGCCGTGCATTTACCTGGTGGATTCCGGCGGCGCCAACCTGCCGCGTCAGGATGAGGTGTTCCCGGATCGCGAGCACTTCGGGCGGATCTTCTTTAACCAAGCCAATATGTCGGCCATGGGCATCCCGCAGATCGCCGTGGTCATGGGATCCTGCACCGCTGGTGGCGCCTATGTGCCGGCTATGGCCGATGAAGCGATCATGGTGCGCAATCAAGCCACCATCTTCCTCGCCGGCCCGCCGCTGGTAAAAGCCGCCACCGGTGAGGTGGTAAGCGCCGAAGACCTCGGCGGCGCCGATGTGCATTGCAAAACTTCAGGCGTGGCTGACCACTACGCCGACAACGACGAACACGCCCTGGCCCTGGCCAGGCGCAGCATCAGCAATCTGAACTGGCGCAAACTCGGCGAGCTCAACAACCGTACGCCGATCAACCCGCTTTACAGCAGCGAAGAGCTGTACGGGGTTATTCCGGCGGACGCCAAGCAGCCCTTTGATGTGCGTGAAGTAATCGCCCGCACCGTCGATGGCAGCGTATTTGATGAGTTCAAGGCGCTGTTTGGCGCCACCCTGGTTTGCGGCTTTGCGCATATCCACGGCTATCCAGTGGCGATCCTCGCCAATAACGGGATTTTGTTTGCGGAGTCTGCGCAAAAAGGCGCGCACTTTATCGAGCTGGCCTGCCAGCGCGGCATTCCGCTGCTGTTCCTGCAGAACATCACCGGCTTTATGGTCGGGCAGAAGTACGAAGCTGGCGGCATCGCCAAACACGGCGCCAAGCTGGTAAACGCCGTGGCCTGCGCCAAGGTGCCGAAATTCACCGTGATCATCGGCGGCAGCTTCGGTGCGGGTAACTACGGCATGTGTGGCCGCGCCTACGACCCGCGTTTTCTGTGGATGTGGCCGAATGCGCGCATCGGCGTTATGGGCGCCGAACAGGCCGCCGGCGTACTGGTGCAGGTCAAGCACGAACAGGCTGCCCGCGCCGGGCAGAGCTTTTCCGCCGAGGATGAAGCCAAGCTCAAGCAGCCGATCCTCGAACAGTATGAGCGCCAGGGCCACCCTTACTACTCCAGCGCCCGCCTGTGGGATGACGGGGTTATAGACCCGGCGCAAACCCGCGACATCTTGGGCTTGGCGCTGTCCGCCAGCCTTAACGCGCCAATCGAGCCGACCACCTTTGGCGTGTTCCGCATGTAAGGCAGCGCCCTGCCCCGGATTCTAGAGCGACAGACCATGACCGACTTCAACACCATCGAACTGCAAACAGACCCACGCGGTTTTGCCATCCTCTGGCTCAATCGCGCGGACAAGAACAACGCCTTTAACGCCGAAATGATCCGCGAGCTGATTCTCGCCCTCGATACGGTGATGGCCGACAAAAGCCTGCGCTTCCTGCTGCTGCGCGGCCGCGGCAAGCACTTTTCCGCCGGCGCGGACCTGGCCTGGATGCAGCACGCCGCGACCCTGGACTACAACGCCAACCTGGCTGATTCGCGTGAGCTGGCCGAGCTGATGCACAACCTGTATCAGCTGAAGATCCCCACCCTGGCCGTGGTGCAAGGCGCGGCCTTCGGCGGTGCGCTGGGTTTGATCAGCTGCTGCGATATGGCCATCGGCGCCGTTGATGCCCAACTGTGCCTGTCCGAAGTGCGCATCGGTCTGGCGCCGGCGGTGATCAGCCCCTTTGTCGTGCAGGCGATTGGCGAACGCGCTGCGCGCCGTTATGCCCTGACTGCCGAGCGCTTTAGCGGGCAGCGGGCGCAGGAGCTGGGGCTGTTTGCCGAATGCTATGCCGCCGATGCCCTGGAGCCGGCCGTGGCCGAGTGGGTCGACACGCTGCTGCTCAATAGCCCGCAAGCGATGCTCGCCAGCAAGGATTTGCTGCGCGAAGTCGGCAGCGGCGTGCTGACCCCGGCGCTGCGCCGTTACACAGAAAACGCCATCGCCCGTATCCGCGTCAGCCCCGAAGGTCAGGAAGGTCTGCGGGCCTTCCTGGATAAACGCAAACCCGCATGGCAGGAGCCACAAGCATGAGTCTCAAGCCTATCGACACCCTGCTGGTGGCCAACCGTGGCGAAATCGCTTGTCGGGTGATGCGCACGGCCAAAGCCATGGGCATCCAAACCGTGGCGGTACACAGCGGCATAGACGCAAACGCCCGCCATGTGCGTGAAGCTGATCTGGCGGTGAATCTGGGCGGTGCCAAACCGGCGGACAGCTACCTGCGCATTGACGCACTGATCGCTGCGGCCCAGGCCAGCGGAGCCCAGGCGATCCATCCCGGCTATGGCTTTCTCTCGGAAAACGCTGGCTTTGCCCGCGCCATCGACGCCGCCGGCCTGATCTTTCTCGGCCCGCCCGCCAGCGCCATCGACGCCATGGGCAGCAAGTCCGCGGCCAAGGCGCTGATGGAAGCCGCAAACGTACCGTTGGTGCCCGGTTATCACGGCGAAGCACAGGATGTGGAAACCTTCCGCACTGCCTCGAACGCAATCGGCTACCCGGTGCTGCTCAAGGCTGCGGCCGGTGGCGGTGGCAAGGGCATGAAGGTGGTCGAGCGCGAAAGCGAACTGGCCGAGGCCCTGGCCAGCGCCCAGCGCGAAGCGCAGTCCTCGTTCGGCGACTCGCGCATGCTGGTGGAAAAATACGTACTCAAGCCGCGCCATGTGGAGATCCAGGTCTTTGCCGACCAGCACGGCAACTGCCTGTATCTGAATGAGCGCGACTGCTCGATCCAGCGCCGTCACCAGAAGGTCGTCGAAGAAGCCCCTGCTCCGGGCCTGTCGGCCGAACTGCGTCGCGCCATGGGCGAGGCGGCGGTCAAGGCGGCGCAAGCCATCGGTTATGTCGGCGCCGGCACCGTGGAATTTCTGCTGGATGAGCGCGGCGACTTCTTCTTTATGGAGATGAACACCCGCCTGCAGGTCGAGCACCCGGTCACCGAGCTGATTACCGGCCTGGATCTGGTGGCCTGGCAGATCCGCGTCGCCCATGGTGAAGCGCTGCCGATCACCCAGGAGCAAGTGCCGCTGATTGGCCACGCCATTGAAGTGCGGCTGTACGCGGAAGATCCGGACAACGACTTTCTGCCGGCCACCGGCACCCTAGCGCTGTACCGCGAAGCTAATGCCGGCCCAGGTCGCCGGGTAGACAGCGGCGTCAGCGAAGGCGATGAAGTCTCGCCCTTCTATGACCCGATGCTCGGCAAACTGATCGCCTGGGGCGAAAACCGCGAGGAGGCGCGCCTGCGCTTGCTGGCCATGCTTAAAGAAACCTGCGTCGGCGGAGTCAGAACCAATCTAGCCTTTCTCATCCGCGTGCTGGCCCATCCGGCCTTTGCCAATGCGGAGCTGGATACCGGTTTTATTCCGCGTCACGAAGCGCAGCTTCTGCCTCCAGTAACTGAATTGCCGGCCGAGTTCTGGCAACTGGCCGCCGAAGCCTTTGTGCAAAGTGAAGCGCCGCTGCAGCGCCACGACGACTATTACTCGCCCTGGGCCTGCAATAACGGCCTGCGCCTGGGCCTGCCAGCGGAAACCGATCTACATCTGAACTGCCAGAGCGAACGCCAGGTAATTCGCCTGCGCCATGCTTCGGCTTCCACCGTACAGCTGCAAGGCGAAGTCCTACAGGTAGAGCGCGACGGCCTGCGTCAGCAGCATCTGGCGATTCGCCGCGGCGACAGCCTCTATCTGCACTATGCCGGCGAGCTGCGCAGCATTCAGCGCGTCGACCCGATTGCTGAAGTGGAAGCCAGCCATCAGCATCACGGAGGCCTCACCGCACCCATGAATGGCAGCATCGTACGGGTGCTGGTGGAAGCCGGCCAGCAGGTCGAAGCCGGTACTGCGCTGGTGGTGCTGGAAGCGATGAAGATGGAACACAGCATCCGCGCGCCGCATGCCGGAACCGTCAAGGCGCTGTATTGCAGCGAGGGCGAAATGGTTAGCGAAGGCGCGGTACTGGCGGAGCTGGAAGAAATCAGCGCATAACCTTTTGTAGGAGTGCCTTTAGCCAAGCTCGCCGCTAAAGCGCCTCCTACGACGTTGAGCGCGATACCCATCGAGACGAACAACGAGGCAACGATGAACCTACCCAAACAAGTCCGCCTGGTCGAAGTCGGCCCGCGCGACGGTTTGCAGAATGAGAAACAACCGATCAGCGTGGCCGACAAGGTGCGCCTGGTCGATGACCTGTCTGCCGCAGGCCTCGGCTATATCGAGGTGGGCAGCTTTGTCTCGCCCAAGTGGGTGCCGCAGATGGCGGGCTCCGCCGAGGTTTTTGCGCAGATCCAGCAGTTGCCAGGTATTACCTACGCGGCCCTGGCGCCCAATCTGAAAGGCTTTGAAGGCGCGCTGGAAGCGGGCGTTAGGGAAGTTGCGGTGTTTGCCGCGGCTTCGGAAGCTTTCTCGCAGAAAAATATCAACTGCTCGATCAGCGAGAGCCTTGAGCGCTTTGTCCCGGTAATGGACGCCGCCAAGCAGCATGGCATTCGCGTGCGCGGCTATGTGTCCTGCGTGTTGGGTTGTCCGTACGACGGCAGCGTGCCACCAGAGCAAGTCGCCAGCGTAGCCCGTGAGCTGTACGCCATGGGCTGCTATGAGGTTTCCCTGGGCGACACCATAGGGGCCGGCACCGCTGGGGCAACCCGCCACCTGTTCAACGTGGTCGGCCGCGAGGTGCCACGTAATTTGTTGGCCGGGCACTTCCATGACACCTACGGCCAGGCTTTGGCCAATATCTACGCCAGTCTGCTCGAAGGCATCAGCGTATTCGACAGCTCGGTCGCGGGTCTGGGTGGCTGCCCTTACGCCAAAGGCGCCACCGGCAATGTCGCGACCGAAGATGTGCTTTACCTGCTCGAGGGCCTGGGCATCGAAACCGGTATCGATATGGGCCGGCTGATCGCCGCCGGCCAGCGTATTTGCGCGGTACTGGATAAGCCCAATGGTTCGCGGGTGGCGCGGGCGCGGCTGGCCAGCGCGTAAACCTGTCTGTATCTGGCTAGGAAAGCCACTGCCGTCAGGCTTTGTTTACAGCCTGTAAAGCCAGAGCCCCAGATGCCGCGTGCCGGCCCTGCCTTCGGTGCAAAACTGCTACAACAGCCGCCAGGTCGGCCGCCGAACAATAAGGGTCGCTGCAGCTCAAGGCTTGCAGCGACCAGTAGGCTAGCGTGCCATCGGCCAGGCGCAACAGCTCGGCACAACAAGAATTACGGCACCTGCCGAATGAGGAATCGACATGCAACAGCCCTCGTGGACACCCTCCAAGGAACGTATCGCCGCGACGCGGATGGACAGCTTCCGCCGCTTCGTCAATCAGCACCACAGCCTGCAACTGGCCGACTATCCGGCCCTGCACGCCTGGAGCGTGGCGCAGCGCGAGTCCTTCTGGCAGGCAATTGTCGAGTTCTTTGAAATACGCTTTAACGCCCAACCCGAGGCAGTGCTGCAAGAAAGCAGCGCCATGCCCAGCGCTCACTGGTTTCCTGGCGCGACGCTGAACTTTGCCGAACACCTGCTGCGCCGCCGCGATAACTACCCTGCCCTGGTGGCTATCGGTGAAGACGGTTCCCGCGAGCAACTGAGCTATGCCGAACTAGCCGCCCATGTCGCGGGTTTGCAACGCAGCCTGCGCGCTGCCGGCGTGGGTATTGGCGACCGCGTTGCTGCCTTTATGCCCAACACCTGGCAAACCCTGGTCGGCATGCTTGCCGCCAGCAGCCTCGGTGCAACCTGGTCGAGCTGCTCGCCGGACTTTGGCACCCAGGGCGTGATCGACCGCTTCGGCCAGATCGAGCCCAAGGTGCTGATCGCCGCCGCCGGCTATCGCTACGCCGGTAAGAACCTCGACCTGACTGCCAAGCTCAATGAAATCCTCGAACGCCTGCCCTCACTCGAACAGCTGATTGTGGTGCCCTATTCCAACGCCCAGGCCAAAGCCGCCGACTTCCACTCGGAAGCCAAAGTTGCGTTGTGGCAGGACTTCTACCAGGCCGGCGGCGAGCCCGAATTTACGCAGGTGCCGTTCGATCACCCGCTTTATATCCTCTACTCCAGCGGCACCACCGGCGTACCCAAGTGCATCGTGCACGGCACTGGCGGCACTCTGTTGCAGCACGTCAAAGAACTCGGCCTGCACACCGACCTGCACGCCGACGACACGCTGTTCTACTACACCACCTGCGGCTGGATGATGTGGAACTGGTTGGTCTCGGGCCTGGCTATGGGCGCAACTCTGGTGCTGTTTGACGGCTCGCCCTTCCATCCGGGTGCCGAGCGGCTGATCGATCTGATCGATGCGGAAAACATCAGCATCTTCGGCACCAGCGCCAAGTTTCTCGCTGCCCTGGAAAAAGCCGGGGCCAGGCCCGGCAGCACGCACAAACTGCAACAGCTCAAGGCCATTCTGTCGACCGGCTCGCCGCTGTCCCACGAGAGTTTCGAGTACGTCTACCGCGAGATCAAAGCCGATATCTGCCTGTCATCGATCTCCGGCGGCACCGATATCGTATCCTGCTTCGCCCTCGGCAACCCGGTGCTGCCGGTGTGGCGCGGCGAGCTGCAATGCAAGGGCTTGGGCATGGACGTGCAGGTGTGGAACGACGCAGGCCAACCGGTAACAGGCAAGAAAGGCGAACTGGTCTGCGCACAGCATTTCCCCTCTATGCCGGTGGGCTTCTGGAAGGATGCCGATGGCAGCAAGTTCCAGGCGGCCTACTTCGAGACTTTCCCCGGCATCTGGGCCCATGGCGATTACGCGGAAGTCACCGCCCATGGTGGGGTGGTCATTCACGGCCGCAGTGACGCGGTACTCAATCCCGGTGGCGTGCGTATCGGCACCGCGGAGATCTACCGCCAGGTGGAAAAGGTCGAAGCCGTGCTGGAGTCCATCGCCATCGGCCAGGAGTGGGACGACGATGTGCGCGTGGTGCTGTTTGTCCGTCTGCGCGAGGGCATCGAACTGACTGACGCGCTGCAAACGCAGATCCGCCAGGTGATTCGCGCCAACACCACACCGCGCCATGTACCGGCGAAGATCATCGCCGTAGCGGATATCCCGCGCACCATCAGCGGCAAGATCGTCGAACTGGCGGTGCGCAACGTGGTACACGGCAAACCGGTGAAGAACACCGACGCCCTGGCCAACCCACAGGCGCTGGAGTTATACCGCGACCTAGCAGAACTACGGGACTAAAGTACCAAAAACTCCAACCGAGCCAAGCGCACGGTGCTTATACTCCAAGTCAGTCGTTGTTGGAGTGCTGCCGTGGCTGTGCGCTGGATCTGTCTCGCTGTACTGCTAACCTCGCTGAGCCTAAGCGCAACAGCACAGGAACCGCTGGAGCTGCATATGCCGGACGCGCCGCCGCTGACCTTTGTCAGCTTTCAGGGTGGTTACGGCATGGTGGGCGATGTGGCATTGGCCGCCATTGCCCGCGCGGGGTATCTCAGCCATATCCATGTAACCCCCTGGGCTCGGGCCCAGCAGCGGGTCAGCCGTGGCAACAACCTGCTGATTATCCCGCTCTCGCGCACGCCGGAACGCGAAGCGCTGTACACCTGGATCGCCCCTATTTCACCGCTTGAGCGCGCCTTCTTCAGCCTCGACACGCCAGTGGCCGACTTTGCCGAAGCGCGCCAGCGTTACAAGCGTATCGCCGTCGGTCTGGGCACCGCACAGATGGAAATACTCAAGCGCGAAGGGTTTACCGATAAGCAGATTGTCAGCCTCAAGCTTGGCGATAACCCCACACGCATGCTCGAACTGGGCCGCGTCGATGCCTGGTTTACCGGGGTTCCGGAAGGGTTGTACCTGTGGCCGAAAAGTGACAATCGATTGCAGATGAGCCCCGTGCTGGCCAGTACCGATCTGTACCTAGCCTGCTCCAAAGCGTGCGACGCAGACTTGCAGGACAATCTGCGCAAAGCGGTCGACGCGCTACGTGCCGAAGGCATGATCCAACGTATTCAGGACGCCTATCAACCCGCGCGCTGACAGCGGACATCCGTGTCGCCACCGGTGTTTAAATGCCTTTGCGCCCAGGGTCCTCAGGCAGCTGCTCCTCTTCGATATCCTCCAGCTTCAACTCCAGCCCCCACTCGCCCGCCGAAGCAGCGGGTGTCGAAGGTGCTACGGGTGTTGCTGCGGCGGCCACTGCCGCAGGGGCTGCGGCAGGCGCCGAGGCTCCGGGGTTATCACGATAGAGTTTGAGCTTGAGGCGCACGTTGTTCGCCGAATCGGCGTTTTTCACCGCTTCTTCTTCATCAATCGAGCCATCGTTGACCAGGTCGATCAGCGCCTGATCGAAGGTTTGCATGCCGAGGTTTTTCGACTTTTCCATGATTTCCTTGATCTCGGAAAACTCGTTGCGCTTGATCAGGTCACGAATGGTCGGCGTGCCGAGCAGCACTTCCACCGCCGCCCGGCGCTTACCGTCGATGGTCTTGACCAGCCGTTGGGAGACAAATGCCTTGAGGTTGTTCCCCAGATCATTGAGTAGCTGCGGACGCCGGTCTTCCGGAAAAAAGTTGATGATACGGTCCAGCGCCTGGTTGGCGTTGTTCGCGTGCAACGTGGAGATTGCCAGGTGGCCGGTGTCAGCAAAGGCCAGGGCATGTTCCATGGTCTCGCGGTCGCGAATTTCGCCGATCAGAATAACGTCCGGGGCCTGACGCAGGGTGTTCTTCAGCGCCGCATGAAAGCTGCGTGTATCCACGCCCACTTCGCGCTGATTGATTATCGACTTCTTATGTTTGTGCACATACTCAACCGGGTCTTCGATGGTGATGATATGGCCGCCACTGTTGCGGTTGCGGTAGTCGATCAGCGCCGCCAGCGAGGTCGACTTGCCCGAGCCCGTGCCACCGACGAACAGCACCAGCCCGCGTTTTTCCATCACCGTCTTGAGCAGCACCTCCGGCAGTTTGAGGTCTTCAAACTTGGGGATATCCATCTTGATATTGCGCGCCACGATCGACACTTCGTTGCGCTGTTTGAAAATATTGATGCGAAAGCGCCCAACACTGGCAATCGAGATCGCCAGGTTCATTTCCAGCTCACGCTCGAACTCCTCACGCTGCGCGCTATCCATCACCGAATCGGCAATCGCGGCCACCTCGCCGGCCTTTAGTGGTTCAGCACTGAGTGCCTTGAGCACGCCATTGAACTTGGCGCAGGGCGGCGCCCCGGTGGAAAGATAAAGGTCGGACCCGTCCTGGCTGGACAGGATTTTGAGCATGGCGTTGAGGTCCATAACGAGCTATCCCGTGAGTTGGATGTATTACGTTAGGCCAAGATTTCGCATCGCTCCTGAGAAAATCGGAGCGTGCCTGGTTCAGGCGCTAAGCGGTTGAGAATACTGGCACAATAGGTTGATTGAATTCCGAGGAGCCCGTCATGGCTAAGGCAATGGCCCGCCACATTCTGGTGAAAAACGAAGCAGAAGCCGCTGCGCTGAAAAAACGCATCGCTGCTGGTGAAGCCTTCGATGTGCTGGCACGCAAGTACTCAACCTGCCCCTCCGGCAAGAAAGGCGGCGATCTGGGTGAAGTGCGCCCTGGGCAGATGGTGCGCGCTATTGATCAAGTCATTTTCAAAAAGCCTGTGCGTGAAGTGCACGGACCGGTGAAAAGCCAGTTTGGTTACCATCTGGTGCAGGTCTTCTACCGCGAGTGATCTGCCATGACGCCTGAACACATTGCTGCTTTTTGCCTGAACCTGCCGGGTGTCCGTGAGGACATTAAATGGGGCGGCGTGCGGGTATTCTCAGTGGCGGAGAGCAAGATGTTCGCCTTGTTTCACTTGGGCAGCCATGACGGCCTAGCCTTTAAGGTGGATGACGATCTCTTCCTTGGCTATTGCGACCGCCCCGGCATCCGCCCTGCTCCTTATCTGGCCCGCGCCCGCTGGATAAGCATGGCCACACCCTACCCGATGAGCGATGGCGAACTGCAAGCCCTGCTAACGCGCTCCCATCAGCTGGTGGTCGGCAAACTACCCAAACGCCTGAAGCTAGCACTGCTGCTTGACTCGCCAACAGCGGACGGATGACTAACGCAGGCTCTGTGCGCGGCTCGGATGCCCGGCGCAGGGACAGCAACGACGCTGGCTTGACGGAGCAAGCTGACCGGTCATGTCAGAAAGCTGCCAGCAGTCTTCATTGATCAGCTGAGTTAACCTGCTCAGCATCCCACTGCGATATAAGGCCGCCACGTGTTCTCCTCTGAGCGTTTGAAAGGCATCGATGTTTTCGTCTGCGTCGCCGAACTGGGCAGCTTTACTGCGGCGGCAGAGCGCCTGAGCCTGACCAGCTCGGCGGTGAGTAAAGGCATTGCACGACTGGAAAGTCGCCTCGATATACGCCTGTTTGAGCGCACCACGCGCCGATTGGCGCTGACTGACGCGGGTACAGCCTTCTACCGAACCTGCACCCGCGTACTCTCCGACCTTGAAGAATCGGAGCTGGCTCTGCATGCCGAGTTCCTCGAACCGCGCGGAAGGATCCGCATCGATCTGCCGGCATCCTATGGACGCTTGCACGTGCTGCCGGTGATCTTGAACTTCGTGAAGCAATATCCGTTATTGACGCCGCATATTTCCTTTACCGACAGCTTTGTTGAACCGGCTGATCAGGGCATAGACCTGCTGGTGCGTATCGGCGGTTCAGACGTGTGGCCGATGACCTTGGGCCACCGCTACCTGGGTGCTGAGCGGTTGATCTACTGCGCCGCCCCCGAATACCTATCCAGGCGTGGCATGCCGACCACTGAAACCGCGCTTGAAGATCATGACTGCGTGCTCTACGGCCTCAGTAATGGCCTGGTTAGCCCTTGGTATCGAGAAGGCCCACAGCCCGGCGACAAGAAGCGTCGAATCATGCCGGCACGCATCGCCGTGGGAGATGGCGAGGGTGAAGTACTGGCTGTGCTGGCAGGCTATGGCATTGCGCAATTGCCCACGTGGCTGGTGCAAACGCATTTAGATAGCGGAGCCTTGGTTGAAGTGCTGCCGCAGCTGTCCAGTGATGGCCTGCCGATGAACTTGGTTTGGCTGAAAAAGCGCGAAACACTGCCCAAAGTCAACGCGCTGTTAGAGGTCTTAGCCAAGTGTTTATCCCCCAGTGGCCACACATTGCCGACACCACCAGATAAGTGAATTAAAATCAGTAATTGTTAGAAAAAACGCCACAAATAGACCGCTAAAGAATCAATACCATAGCGCCCTCCCCAACCAAGAGCGTCGTTATGAGTGCTATCGATTCATCCAGCCCCCAGGTTATGCCTGCGGCTGGCTCTTCACTCAGCATTATCATCCTGGCCATCTCGGCTTTTTTGATCGTAACCACTGAGTTTCTGATCATCGGCCTACTGCCCGCCCTGGCCCGTGACCTCGGCGTTTCAATTGCCGCAGCCGGCCAGCTGGTCACGCTGTTCGCCTTTACAGTCATGCTCTTCGGCCCACCCCTTACCGCCGCCCTCGCCCACTTGGACAGAAAAAAGCTGTTTATCGCGATCTTGCTGGTCTTCGCATTCGCCAATGCTCTGGCGGCACTGTCTTCGAACATCTGGGTGCTGGCTCTCGCACGTTTTATCCCCGCGCTGATGCTGCCGGTCTTTTGGGGTACGGCCAGTGAAACGGCAGCCCAGCTGGCCGGCCCAGCCAAAGCAGGCCAGGCCATTGCCCGGGTCTACCTGGGCATTACCGCTGCGCTGCTGTTGGGTATTCCATTGGGGACGCTGGCAGCTAACGGGATTGGCTGGCGAGGCGCCTTTGCATTGCTGGCTGGGTTGTCACTGCTGATGGCAGTGGCTGTACTGGTCTGTATGCCTGCTGTCGCGCGTGCCGAGCGGGTCGACTTCCTGAAACAGGCACGTATTTTCAAGGAGCCGTTGTTTCTGGCCAATGTCGCACTGTCGATCATTATCTTCAGCGCTATGTTCGTTGCGTACACCTACCTGGCCGACATGCTGGAACGCCTAGCTAGTGTGGCGCCAGCAGATGTCGGGTGGTGGATGATGGGGTTTGGCGCCGTCGGCCTGATTGGCAATTGGATGGGCGGCAAAGCGGTGGATCACTCGCCACTCAACGCCACGGCTTTGTTTGTGGCACTGCTTGCACTGGGAATGGCAGCGGTGACGCCTCTGGCAGGAGCAGGCGTACTGGTGTGTATCGCGCTCGCGCTGTGGGGCATTGCCAACACGGCGCTGTACCCGATTTGCCAGGTCCGAGTCATGAACTCGGTGGCGCATTCTCAGGCGCTGGCAGGCACAACCAACGTATCCGCGGCCAACGCCGGGATAGGGATCGGCGCGCTGGTCGGCGGCCTAACCATCCAAACCGCGGGTATCGGCTATGTCGGCTATGTCGCTGCAGCCGTTGCCGGTGTGGCGTTATTAATGGTTCCGTGGGTCCATCGCCTGGCAACGCGCGCTACCCACTGCACTGAGTAACGTGCTGCCAGCCGTCGACGTTCACAAAGTGTACGCATGAGTGGCTGATACTCGTCGCGCTGAGGGGCAATCGCAGCAGATAGCAGCGTCGAACAGACACTCCGCCTGTCCATCCGCTGCCTTTTGCGGCCGTAAACCGCTACAATCGCGCCCCTTTCGCGCCCGTGCGCCCGTTTATCTGGACCAAGATTCGTGATCTCCACCGCCAACATCACCATGCAATTCGGGGCTAAGCCCTTGTTCGAGAACGTTTCCGTCAAGTTTGGCGGCGGCAATCGTTACGGTCTGATCGGGGCCAACGGCTGCGGCAAGTCGACCTTTATGAAAATTCTCGGCGACGATTTAGAGCCGAGCGGTGGCCAGGTGATGCTGGAGCCGAACGTACGCCTGGGTAAGTTGCGTCAGGACCAGTTCGCCTATGAAGAATTCACGGTGATCGACACCGTGATCATGGGTCACGAAGAGCTGTGGAAAGTCAAAGCCGAACGCGACCGTATCTATTCCTTGGCGGAAATGAGCGAAGAAGACGGCATGAAGGTCGGTGAACTCGAAGGTGAGTTCGCCGAGATGGACGGTTACACCGCAGAATCCCGCGCCGGTGAGTTGCTGCTGGGCCTGGGTATTCCGCTGGAGCAGCATTTTGGCCCGATGAGCGAAGTAGCGCCCGGCTGGAAACTGCGCGTGTTGCTGGCCCAGGCGCTGTTCTCCGATCCGGAAGTGCTGCTGCTGGACGAACCGACCAACCACCTGGATATCAACACCATCCGCTGGCTGGAAAACATCCTGACCCAGCGTAACAGCACCATGATCATCATCTCGCACGACCGTCACTTCCTGAACAGCGTGTGCACGCACATGGCGGACCTGGATTACGGCGAGCTGCGCCTATTCCCAGGCAACTACGATGAATACATGACCGCCGCAACCCAGTCGCGCGAGCAGTTGCTGTCCGAAAACGCCAAGAAAAAGGCGCAGATCAACGAGCTGCAAAGCTTCGTCAGCCGCTTCTCGGCCAACGCCTCGAAATCCAAGCAGGCTTCCTCGCGTGCTAAGCAGATCGACAAGATCCAGTTGGCCGAGGTCAAACCGTCCAGCCGTGTCAGCCCGTTCATTCGCTTCGAACAGAACAAGAAGCTGCACCGCCAGGCCGTCATGATCGAGAAAATGGCCAAGGGTTTCGACGGCAAGGAGCTGTTCAAGAACTTCAGCTTCCAGGTTGAAGCGGGCGAGCGCGTAGCCATCATCGGCCCGAACGGTATTGGTAAAACCACCCTGCTGCGCACCCTGGTTGGCGAACTGGCACCGGATGCCGGTGCGGTGAAATGGACCGACAGCGCAGAAATCGGCTACTACGCCCAGGACCACGCTCACGACTTCGAAGACGACGTCAGCCTGTTCGATTGGATGGGCCAGTGGACCACCGGCGAGCAAATGATCCGCGGCACCCTGGGTCGTATGCTGTTCAGCAACGACGAGATTCTCAAGTCGGTAAAAGTCATCTCCGGTGGTGAGCAAGGCCGCATGCTGTTCGGCAAGCTGATTCTGCAAAAGCCTAACGTGCTGGTGATGGACGAACCGACCAACCACTTGGACATGGAATCCATCGAAGCGCTGAACTTGGCGCTGGAAAACTACCCAGGCACACTGATCTTCGTTAGCCACGACCGCGAGTTCGTGGGCTCCCTGGCTACGCGCATCATCGAGTTGTCAGCCAACGGCATTACGGACTTCAGCGGTACCTACGATGACTACCTGCGCAGCCAGGGCGTGATCGTCTAACCGGTTTGTCGCCGGCATAAAAAAGCCCGCTCACTGAGCGGGCTTTTTGTTGGGTGCGGTTATTACGCTGAGGCGAACAAACCACCGATCTGGGCGTGCGCTGCCGCAAAGGCATTCGCGCGCGGCTCATCACCGTAAGCCAGCCCTTCGGCGCGCACAATTTCAATATCGGTAATGCCGAGGAAGCGCAGCACCAGCAGCAAATACTCTTCATGGGCCTGACCGCTTGGTTGGCCCGCATGAATACCGCCTGCGGTGGACACGATCACCACCTTCTTGCCACCTGCCAGGCCCTTGGGGCCATTCTCGTCGTAAGCAAAGGTTTTACCGGCGACAGCCACGCGGTCAATCCAGGCCTTGAGCTGGGTCGGCACGGTGAAGTTGTACATCGGCGCGCCAATCACGATGGCATCGGCCGCGAGAAACTCGTTGAGGGTGCCTTCCGCCAGCTCGACTTCATGCTTTTGCGCCGCATCGCGCAGCTCCGCAGGTGTACCGCCGGCGACCAGACTGGCGGCGGACAGATGGCTCAGCGCATCGCTGGCCAGATCGCGATAGCTCACCTGAGCTTCAGGTTCAGCGGCCAGCCAGGCGTCGACCACGGCACGGCTGAGTTGGCGAGAAGCAGACGAGTCGCCGAGGATGCTGGAATCGAGGTGCAGTAGTTTCATGACAATCTCCAAAGTGAGATCGCCCCACGGCGATCAAGATGTTGGAGATACTATCGATGAAAGCAATGGCCGATTAGTCCGTGCAAATGCGATAGTTCGTCCCACTGATAGGACGATAAAACCATGCATGACCTCAATGACCTGTTTTATTTTGCCAAAGTGGTAGAAGTCGGCGGCTTTGCCGCCGCCGGGCGCACCCTGGGCATTCCCAAATCCCGCCTGTCACGACGCATTGCCGAGCTGGAAAATCGCCTCGGCGCGCGCCTGCTGCAACGCACCACACGCAAACTGGCATTGACCGACATTGGTGAGCGCTACCTGCGCCATTGCCAAGCCATGCTGCAGGAGGCCGAACAGGCCGAGGAAACCGTGGCCAGCCTGACCAGCGAGCCGCGCGGCCGCCTACGTGTCAGCGCCCCAGGCGGCATTGCTTTGCTTTCGGAGTTGGTGGTGAGCTTTCTCGCGGCCTATCCCAAGGTGCAGTTGGAGCTGATTCAGACCAACCGGCGTATTGATCTGCTCAACGAGGGCGTAGACGTCGCCTTGCGCGTGCGCAGCGCCGAGGATGAAGACCCGACGCTAATCACCCGGCGCTTGCGCCCCGCGCAGGCCTTTATGGTTGCCGCACCGGCCCTGATGGAGCACGCGCGGGTCAGCACACCTGACGATCTGGCGAAACTGCCGGCCCTGGGCGCACTGGAAGCGGACCGCAAAATTCACCTGCGTTTGCAGGATGACAATGGGCGCGTGCAGGAAGTGGTGCTGGACGCGCGCCTGGCCATTGAGGACTTCAACGTCCGCAAACATGCAGCGATGTGCGGCCTCGGATTTACCATGTTGCCCGCGCCCCTGTGCCTGGATGAACTGGCCGATGGACGACTGATCCGCTTGCTACCGGACTGGGCACTGCCTGCTGCCCACCTGCAAGCGGTGTACACCCACAGACGCGGCATGCTACCAGCCGTTCGGGCATGGATTGAGCATATCAGCGACGCCTTCAGCCGCTGGGACCAACCGATTTAGCGCCGCTGCATCAGCTGTAACGGCGCAATAACTCACCGAACAGCTGGCCATCCAACAACAGCCAGTCAATCCATACCAGCTGATGGGCTGCAACAATCAGCCAAACCACCAGCTGGAAGGAGAGCTTGCGCGTTTTGTGCCGAAAGCACTGCTGCGCGATCAACGCGCCGGGCCAGCCACCCAGCGACTCGACCAGATGCAATGCTTTTTCCGGCGTGCGCCAACGGCCTCGCTGGGCACTGGACTTGTCCTGCCAGTACTGCACAAAACTGATCAGGCTGGCGAGCGGGTAAGCAACCAGCACCCACACAAAACCAGACGTTAGGAACAGCTGCCAAGCGCCCATTAGAGGCAACACACACAACGCCGTCAGTAGCACTAACTTCAGTCCGAGGTGCTGAATCGGCTCATGGCTGCGCCCCGACGAAACCTGACGCACCCTGGCTTTCGCTGATGGTGCAACCCTGGGCTTAACAGCGCGAGGCTTACGGCGAATCGCCGGACTGTCCAACGCAAGTTCGCCAGCAACGCGGATATGCTCGGCGCGGGCACGCCCCTGAGGGTCCTTACCCGGCACGTACATCACCTGATCCCCGGCCACGGGGCGACGGTCGCCGCGCATGGCCGAGATATGCGCAAAAAGCTCAGTCCCGCCCTGCTCCGGCTGGATAAAACCAAAGCCTTTGTCGTCATTCCAGCTGCGCAACACGCCGCGTTGTTCCATTCCCATTACTCTCAACAGGTATACGCCGCGCGCACTCTAGCAGCCTGGGAAATGGCGATCCAAAAACTCAAGCAGATACTGATTAACCTGCTCAGCCTGCTCGTTCTGGATCCAGTGCCCACAATCCTTTAGGACGTGCTGCTGCAAGTCATCCACCCATTCCGGCATTTTCTTCAGGGTGTAGGCTTCCAGTTTGCCTACCGGGTCATGGTCACCGATCAAGAACAGCGTCGGCGGTTTGATCGTCTGCCCTTGTAATGGCTCGGTCACGTGCCAGTTGCGTTCGAAGTTGCGGTACCAATTCAACGCTCCCCGTAAACCGTGCTGAGCAAAGGTGTGGCGATACACCGCAAAGTCGTCCTCCGTGCACCAGTTGGGCAGCGCGCCCACCTGCATGTCGTCCTCGAACAAACGCCCATCAGCAGGCTTGTCCTGCAGTAACAGGTTTCGCTCCTCGAAGTACATGAGCAGACGCAGGGTGCGGTCGATGTCAGCGTCCAACTCGTGTTCGGCGCGGCCAGGTTCCTGAAAGTAGAGGATGTAATTGAATCGCCCAGCACTGGCCTCACGCATGATCTCGGTGGCTGGGCGACGAGGCCGCCCGGCAAAAGGCACCGACAGAGTGATGAGGGCTTTGATCCGCACGGGCTCAAGCAGTGCCAGATACCAGGCGACCATTGCGCCCCAATCATGGCCGACCATTGCCACCTGAGTGTGGCCAAAGTGATCCATGGCCGTACGTATGTCAGCGCACAGCGTCAGTACGTCATAGGCCGCTACGTCCGCCGGCGCCTCGCTGCGGCCATACCCACGCATCTCAGGCATGAACACCCGATAGCCGGCCGCGACCAACGGATCAACCTGCTGACGCCAGGAATACCAGCACTCCGGAAAACCGTGCAATAACCACACAGGCGCGCCCTGTTCTGGCCCTGCGCAGTAAAGACTGAGGGATATACCGTTGAGATCGAGTTGGAAATGATCGGCCGTATTGTGCATGGCACCTCCTGTGTGAAGTCCCACTATGACAAAGGCGCACCCTGGGGTGCGCCTTTATTCATCCGACGAATACAAGGGCAGCAATCAGCCCTGCGCCGTGCTCCAGTCAATCCACTGTAACTGCCAGGTCGCCAGAATCAACAAGCCAAACCCGATGCGGTACCAGGCGAACGCTGCATAACTGTGCTTACCGATAAAGCTGAGCAGTGCCCGCACCGCAATCATGGCGAAAATAAACGAGGTGACAAAACCAATGGCAAACACCGGCAGATCACTGGCCTGGAACAGGTCACGGTACTTGTAGCCGGAGTAGACCGCAGCACCGACCATGGTCGGCATGGCAAGGAAGAAGGAAAACTCGGTGGCCGCCTTGCGCGACAAGCCGAACAACAAGCCGCCGATAATCGTCGCGCCGGAGCGTGAAGTACCCGGAATCATCGCCAGACACTGAGCAAAACCAATCTTAAGCGCGTCCTTCCAGGTCATGTCGTCGACGCTCTCGGCGTGCACCAGGTGCGTGCGCCGCTCGGCCCAGAGCATGATCACCCCACCCACCACCAACGCCAGCGCCACGGTGATCGGGTTGAACAGGTAATGATGAATAAGATCGGCGAACAGCACACCCAGCGCCACGGCCGGCAGAAAGGCGATCAGCAAATTGGCGGTAAACCGTTGAGCCTGCGGCTCTTTGGGCAGACCGATGACAATGTCGAGGATCTTGCGCCGGTACTCCCAGACCACAGCGAGAATCGCCCCCAGCTGGATGATGATGTTGAAGGCCATCGCCCGCTCACCGCCAAAACCAATCAGGTCCGCGACGATGATCTGGTGTCCGGTACTGGAAATGGGCAAGAACTCCGTAATGCCTTCCACGATACCCAAAATCAGTGCCTGAACAGCCACCCAAAGATCCATCCTCACTCCTCAATACGTGCGCACCGGCACGAACAGCAACATTATGATGACGAACTCGCGAGGGCCTCCGACCAACCGGCTATTAAAAGGTTCCGGCCGGCAGAATAAATAATCAAATCACACACTTAACCCGCACCGCGCGAATCCTAGCAGAGAACCTGAGTATTTAGGCTACAGCACGCTGTACTGGTCTCGACCTGATGAAAGCAATCGCCAACCGAGCCGTCACTAATCCACCAATTAGCCTAAGGTCTAAAGTAGCGAAGCAAGACTCATCATCTATAAGAGGCGACCCCGCGCCTAAACAACCAGGGAGCCCACCATGAATAACCTGCGCAGCTTGCCCATTAACCGTCGTCTTTGGCTGATTCTGGTGGTTGCCATTGTCATGCTGATTATTCAGGGCGCCCTGTTACTCAAGCAGATCGAGGCCGACCTATATGCCGCCAAATCTGAAAAAACCCAGCATGTGGTGCAAAGCGCCGCGGGCATTCTGCAGCATTACCATGCACTGGAAGCGGCGGGCGGAATCACCCGCGAAGCGGCGCAGAAACAGGCTGCAGAGATCATTCGTAACCTGCGCTACGACGGCCAGGAGTATTTCTGGATTAATGATCAGACCCCAGTGATGGTCATGCACCCGACCAACCCCAAACTGGAAGGGCAAAACCTCTCAGGTTTCAAAGACCCAGACGGCAAGGCACTGTTCAATGAAATGGTCGCTATCAGCAAAAGTCAGGGCGCTGGCCAGGTCAATTACCGTTGGCCCAAACCTGGTGCCAGTGACCCTGTGCCCAAGGTGTCGTATGTGCAACTGTTCCAGCCCTGGGGCTGGATCATCGGTTCAGGGGTTTATATCGATGATGTGCAGGCCGAGTTTCACACCCAGGCCTTGAAAACCCTGCTGATTGGCCTGGTGATTGCCGCCTTGGTGGCCCTGCTCATAGTGCTGATCGTGCGCAGCATCACCCAGCCCCTGCAGCACGCGGTCGATGCCATGGCCAATATTGCCAGCGGTGATGGCGACCTGACACGAACCCTCGATACCCAGGGCAACGACGAATTGTCCGCTTTGTCCCGTCACTTCAATGCGTTTACGGAAAAGTTACGCCAGGTGATCAAACACTCCCTCGACTCTGCCGGCCAACTCGATGCTGCTGCCCGCAACCTCGGTGATGTTGCGGGCCAATCGCAACAGCACAGCGAGCAGCAGTCGCAGCAAATGGAACTGGTTGCCACAGCGATCAATGAAGTGACTTATGGCGTGCAGGATGTGGCAAAAAATGCCGAACACGCCGCTACAGAGGTGCACACGGCCGAAGAGCAAGCGCTGCAAGGTCAGCAGAACATTGAAGCCAGCCTGCGCCAGATCAATGCGCTGTCCGCCACCATCGACCAAGCGGTAACGGTGATTCAGGCCCTGGCTCAGGAAAGCACGCAGATAGGCAGCGTATTAGAAGTTATCCGCTCGATTGCCGAACAAACCAACCTGCTCGCGCTAAACGCGGCCATCGAAGCCGCCCGTGCCGGTGAGCAAGGTCGTGGGTTTGCCGTGGTGGCCGATGAGGTGCGCCTGCTGGCGCAACGCACGCAAAAATCCACAGCGGAAATCCAGGTCATGATCGAGCGCCTGCAAGGCAACTCCGAAGCAGCCGTCAAGGTGATCAACGACAGCAGTCAAGCCTCTCAGCTGACCATCGAGCAAGCCCGTCAGGCCGGAACCAGCCTGACGTTAATCGCCAGCGGGCTGCGCAACCTCAGCGGTTTGAACGCTTCCATCGCCAGCGCCACACTGCAACAATCGCACGTGGTCGAAGACATCAATCAGAACGTCACCCAGGCAGCCAGCCTGGCCCATAACAACGCCCTGGCGGCGCAGCAATCCAGCGATGCCGGGCAATACTTAGGTCAGTTGGCTGAGCAGCTCAATCGTCTGCTTGGACAGTTCAGGGTATGAGAACGCAATGAGCAACATGGAACACCAGGAAGTCGACCTGAGCAAACCGCAAAACCAGGACCTGATTTGGGACTTGGACAGCATCGCCCGGCGCGAACTAGCGGAACGCTTTATCAAGCTGTTCGAGAACCGCCTGTGCGTGTATTCGGAGTCAACGCGGCAGTTGTACACCAACTACGACCTGCACTTCCCCAGCGATATGGGCCGCAAGATGGTGGTGCTGCCCAATCCCTATGCGTTTCACGACACCCTACATGGCATCGAGGCGCATGCAGTCCGTAAAACCGGGCTGTGCGTGCTGCCCGGCGTGGTCCTGCGCAAGCCTGGCTTGCTGCTGACTACGATGATCAAGGAAGGCGGCCCAGCACCGAAAACCATGCCGTTCAAACCAGCATTGGCGCAAATCATCAGCAACCAGAAGAAGGCAGGCGATATCTTCCTGCCAATCATGATGAAGGGCGACCTGCGTGAGTTTGATCAGCAGATGCCCTATATCCACCTGCACCGCCTGCAGGTTAGTCGTCTGACACGACTATCGACCTTCGAGCGCGACGATATTCAGCAGTCCATTACGCGCAAACTGCTTATGCTCTATCGCCAGGCCGACAGTCTCACCTGCCACTGAGTCGCAGCCCTGCCGTGAGGGCAATAAAAAAGCGGGCATCCGTCAAGGAATGCCCGCTTTGTGCTTTAGCTGCGCCAAATCTTATTGCTGGCTGACCCAGAACACCGCGGTGACGACGAAAATCACAATCAAGGCGAAAATAGCCTTGGCATCGACCACGCTGTCAGCATTATCCGGCTCACTGTGTTCACTCATGGACTACCCCTCTTGTTGTGTTTATGGGTGAATCGTCTTCTGCAGTTAAGACCAGCATGCTCGCTTACTCAAGCCGTAGGGCTATGTTCAACGGCCGTCTTATCCCTTTAAGTTCTTTCCATATACTCAAACATCACTTTTGCGCATAACCCTGAGCTGGTATCTTCCTCCGGCTCCGCAGGGAGTGCGCGGCCGTGCGCGCTGATAGCTGTAAAAAGCCTGATAACAGGACACTCCATGTACGTATACGACCAGTACGACCAAAAAATCGTCGAAGACCGCGTCAAGCAGTATCGCGATCAAACCCGCCGTTACCTTGCCGGTGAACTGAGCGGTGAAGAATTCCGCCCGCTGCGCCTGCAGAATGGCCTGTACATCCAGCGCTTTGCGCCCATGCTGCGCGTTGCCGTGCCGTACGGTCTGATGTCGTCCGCCCAAGTGCGCATGATGGCCAAGATTGCCCGTGACTACGATAAGGGTTACGCGCACATCAGCACCCGTCAGAACGTCCAGTTCAACTGGCCAGACCTGGAAGATGTGCCTGACATTCTTGCCGAGCTGGCCACCGTGCAGATGCACGCGATACAGACCAGCGGCAACTGCATCCGTAACACCACCACCGACCAGTTCGCTGGTGTGGCCAAGGATGAAATCATCGACCCACGTCCGTGGTGCGAGATCATTCGTCAGTGGTCGACCTTCCACCCTGAGTTCACCCACCTGCCGCGCAAGTTCAAGATTGCCGTAAACGGCGCAGTCAGCGACCGTGCAGCGATTGAAGTGCACGACATCGGCCTGGAAGCGGTCCAGAACGACGCCGGTGAGCTGGGCTTCCGTGTGTCCGTTGGTGGCGGCCTGGGCCGTACCCCGATCGTCGGCAGCTTTATCAACGAATTCCTGCCGTGGCAGCACCTGATCAGTTACCTCGACGCCATCCTGCGTGTGTACAACCGCTACGGCCGTCGTGATAACAAGTACAAGGCGCGCATCAAGATTCTGGTCAAGGCGTTGACCCCTGAAGTGTTCGCCGAACGCGTGAATGCTGAGTGGGCTCACCTGAAAGATGGCCCGACCACCCTGACCGAAGCCGAAGTGGCCCGCGTTGCCGCGCACTTTATCGACCCAAGCTACAAAGCCCTCGACGATCAGGATGCCGCTCTGGCTGCCCTGGATGCCGAACACCCAGGCTTTGCCCGCTGGCGTCAGCGCAACACTTTCGCGCACAAGAAGCCAGGCTATGTCGCCGTGACTCTGTCGCTCAAGCCAACCGGCGTGGCGCCGGGCGATGTCACCGACAAGCAGTTTGATGCGATTGCCGACCTGGCCGACCGCTACAGCTTTGGCGAAGTACGCAACAGCCACAACCAGAACATCATCCTCGCGGATGTTGAGCAGGCGCAGCTGTTCACCCTGTGGGGCGAGCTGCGTGAAAACGGTTTCGCCACGCCGAACGTCGGCCTGCTGACTGACATCATCTGCTGCCCGGGCGGCGACTTCTGCTCGCTGGCCAACGCTAAGTCGATTCCGATTGCCGAAGCCATTCAGCGCCGTTTTGACGACCTGGATTACCTGTTCGACATCGGCAATATCGACCTGAATATCTCTGGTTGCATGAACGCCTGCGGTCACCACCACGTGGGCCATATCGGCATCCTCGGCGTGGACAAGAAAGGTCAGGAGTTCTATCAGGTGTCTCTCGGCGGTAGCGCCGGTCGTGACGCCAGCCTGGCGCAGATCCTCGGCCCATCCTTCGCCGAAGCGGACATGGCTGACGTGATCGATAAGATCGTCAAGGTCTATGTCGAGCGCCGCACCGAAGAAGAGAGTTTCCTCGACACCTTCCGCCGTATTGGCGTCGACCCGTTCAAGGAGCGCGTATATGCAGCGAATCATTAAGAACGGCCAGCTGATCGATGAAAACTGGCACCTGCTGCCCAAGGACGCCACGCTGGACGGCATTCCCAACTGCGACGACCTGATCGTGCCGCTGGGCCTGTGGGTCGAGCACAGCACTGCGCTCAAGGCCCGCGATGGCGGCTTGGGCGTGTGGCTGGATGCCGGAGAGGAAATCGAGGAAATCGCCGATCAGCTGGATAACTTCCAGGTCATCGCGCTGAACTTCCCGGCCTTTACTGATGGACGCCACACCTCCACCGCCTACCTGCTGCGTAACCGCTACGGCTACAAAGGCGAAGTGCGTGCCATTGGCGATGTGCTGCGCGATCAGCTGTTCTCCTACCTGCGCGTAGGCTTCGATGCCTTCGCCCTGCGCGAGGACAAAGACCCGCTGGATGCCTTGAAAGCCTTCGAGGAGTTCAGCGAGGTCTATCAGGCCTCAACGGACCAGCCGCTACCGCTGTTCCGTCGCCGCGCCTGATTCTGCCGGCAATTCAAAAGGCCACCCCTTGGGGTGGCCTTTTTTGTTTCTTGCGACTCAACCTAGATTGACCAGCACCCGACCGACCTGCTTACCCGCGAGGATCTGCGCAATTGCATCCGGCAGTTGCTCAAGCGTTACTTCGGTGACCAGTGCATCGAGCTTGACCTTCCACTGCAGCGACAGCTTGTCCCACATCGACGCCTTAACCACCAACGGCAGCTCAACTGAATCAACTCCGAGCAGATTCACCCCACGGAGAATAAAGGGCAGCACACTGCCCTTGAAACCGACCCCAGCCGTCAGGCCACAGCAGGCAACGCTGGCACCGTAACGCAGCGACTTAACCACGTTGAACAGAATATCCCCGCCCACGCAATCCACCGCACCAGCCCACTGCTCTTTGAGCATCGGCTTATCGGTGCCGTCCTGCAGTTCGGCACGCAACACAATTTGCTGCGCGCCTAGCGCCTTGAGGTAATCCGCCTGCTCCACCTTGCCAGTCGATGCCGCCACGCGGTAACCCAGGGTAGTTAACAAAGCCACCGCGACACTGCCAACACCACCTGTGGCACCCGTCACCAGTACGGTGCCGGCATCCGGCGTCAGCCCGCTTTGCTCCAGCTTGTCGACACACAGCGCAGCCGTCAGCCCAGCGGTGCCAAGCACCATAGCCTCGCGCAGGGATAACCCTTTAGGTCGTTTCAGCGCCCAGCTGGCGGGAATGCGAATGTACTGAGCCAACCCGCCCGAGGTATTCATTCCCAGGTCATAGCCGGTGACGATCACCTCATCGCCGGCGCTGAACTCAGCCACACTTGAAGCCTCCACCACGCCCGCGGCGTCTATACCCGGTGTGTGTGGAAAGCTTTTGGTCACGCCACGGTTGCCACTCGCGGACAACGCATCCTTGTAGTTAAGCGAGGAATACTTGACCCGAATCAGCAGCTCGCCGGCGGGCAAGTCATCGACATCACGCTGCACAATCACCTGTTCGAAACCGCCCGCGGCGCTTTCACGGGCTTGCAATGCACTGAACTTGCTCATGTTCTTCCTCTGTATGACGGACCGATTACCAGAAGCGTTGCTGATTCAAACGACTCAACCAGTTCAGAACGAAACGATCCAGCGCAACGCTGCCCGCCAGTCCAACGCGCTCCTGCAGGGTTTTCTTCTCGGCATAGTGCAAGTGAAATAGCTCGGCGCTCTTGGCGCGTTCTGCCAGGTATTCGTCACTGGTCTTCAGCTCATCGACCAGTTGCTTCTCCAACGCCACCAGGCCCAGCCAGACTTCGCCGGTGGCAATCTGATCGATATCCAACTGCGGCCGGTAGCGGGCAACAAAGCCCTTGAACAACTCATGGGTGGTTTCCAGGTCTTCCTGGAACTTCTCCCGGCCCTTTTCGGTGTTCTCGCCGAACACGGTCAGGGTGCGCTTGTACTCACCGGCGGTAAGCACTTCAAAATCGATGTCATGCTTCTTCAGCAGGCGATGCACGTTAGGCAGCTGGGCGACCACACCAATCGAACCAAGAATGGCGAACGGCGCGGAAATGATCTTCTCGCCAATGCAGGCCATCATGTAGCCACCGCTGGCCGCGACCTTGTCGATGCAGACAGTCAGCGGTACGCCAGCCTGACGAATGCGCGCCAACTGTGAAGAGGCCAGCCCATAGCTGTGCACCATGCCACCACCACTTTCCAAGCGCAGCACCACTTCATCCTGCGGCGTTGCCATAGTCAGTAAAGCAGTGATTTCGTGCCGCAGGCTGTCGGTGGCCGAGGCCTTGATGTCGCCATCAAAATCCAGCACGTAAACGCGCGGTTTGTGAACACCGGCCTTCTTTTCCTGCTTCGCAGCCTTGGCTTCAGCTTTACTCGCGGCTTTCAGTTGCTCTTTATCGAGCACCGCATGTTCCATGCGCTGATGCAGCTGCTTGAAGAAATCATTGAGCTTGTTCACCTGCAACTGACCCGTGCCCTGACGGCCTTTGCTACGCAGAGCGGCAATCGTCACCAACACCACCACGATGGCAATAACTAGGGTCACTGTCTTGGCCAGAAAGCCGATGTACTCTGCAAAAAACTCCACGTATTCCCCCTTTTCCCCATGGCTGCGCGCCCTCACTGACTGCGCACATTAGCGCCCAAGCATACCGAGGCCATGGGTTCACGGCCAGCAAGCAAGGTCTAGTCATTCAGCGCATTCATGCAATTCAAACAAGCGTATGTTTTTACGTTGACAGCTCTTAAGCTTCCTCATACCCTCGCGAAACTTTCACCGCAGCGGAATCGAGCGGACGTGGGCAGCATCTACCTGATTCGACATGGCCAAGCCTCCTTCGGTGCAGACGATTACGATGTGCTATCGCCCATTGGAATTCGCCAGGCCGAAGTGCTGGGCGAGCACCTTGCTCAGCTGGGTACGCGCATTGACCGCAGTGTAAGCGGTGATCTGCGCCGCCAGCAGCACACGGCTAACAGTGCCTTACAGCAGCTGGAGCAAGCAGGCATTGCTACACCATCGCTGGAGATTGACTCTGCCTTCAACGAGTTTGATGCGGATGCCGTAATCCGCAGCCTGCTGCCGGAAATGCTTGGCGAAGAACCCGAAGCCCTGCACATTCTGCGCAACGGCGCGCAGAACCGAGCTGAATTTCAGCGCCTGTTCGCCAAGCTGATTGGCCGCTGGATTTCCGGTGAGCACGACATGCCGGACCTGCAAAGCTGGCAAGGCTTCGTCGAGCAGGTTCAGGGCGGCCTCACCCGCCTGCTGGAACAGGCTGACAGCAAACAGAACATTGCCGTATTCACCTCGGGCGGCACCATCACCGCCCTGTTGCACCTCATTACCGGAATCGCGCCTGCACAGGCGTTTGAACTGAACTGGCAAATTGTTAACACCTCACTAAGCTGCCTTAAGTTTCGTGGCAGCCAAGTGAGCCTGGCTTCCTTCAACAGCCATGTGCATTTACAGCTGTTGAAGGCGCCGGAGCTCATCACTTATCGCTGAGTTTCGGCCCACTGCACCCATCAAGGGCGCTAGAAAAAACCTGAGAAAAAGGAAGAAACCATGAGCGTTGCAGACATCGTCAATACCATGCAGTCCAAATTCAACGCCGGTGCCGCTGCAGGCCTGGACCTGGTGTTTCAATTCAACATCGAAGACGGCGAGAACTACGCGCTGATCGTCAAGGACGGCACCTGCGCCGTTGAGAAAGGCGACAACGCCAACGCCAACGTGACCCTGATCATGGACACCGAGACCCTGAAAGGCATCACCAGCGGCGAAACCGACGGTATGCAAGCGTTCATGTCCGGCAAACTACGCGCCGAAGGCGACATGATGCTGGCCATGAAGCTGGGCGAGCTGTTCCCGGTTTAAGCGGTAAAGCAACTGCGCGGCACCAAAAACCGGAGTCATTGACTCCGGTTTTTTTATGGCCGCCATCCATGGCGGCCACCCTACGGGCCGTCGCTACGCGACGTTAACACTGGCTCCCGACCATTGTTTTATGGCTAAAAACTAAGCTTGAATGACCAATCAGGCAGCTTGATTGGGTAGCAACACGCCCACCTATAACGGCGGGTATTCCTTGTGAGCAGCAAGCTGCAGCATTAGATTAGCTAATTATCTTAGGCACCCATCATAAGCAGAAGGGATAAACATGGCGCTTACTGACCAGTCCACCCGAATCCGCGAAGGCGAAGAACTCGACGCTGCGGTCATCGACCAGTACCTCAAGGCGCATATCCCTGGCTTGGCAGGCGAGCCGCGCATCAGCCAGTTTCCTGGCGGCGCCTCGAACCTGACCTATCTGCTCGAATACCCCAACCAGGAATTTGTACTGCGTCGTCCGCCCTTCGGCCACAAAGCCAAATCGGCTCACGACATGGGCCGCGAGTACCGCATCCTCAATCAGCTCAACGCCGGTTTTCCTTACTGCCCGAAAGCCTTCGTGCACTGCACCGACGAGTCGGTGATCGGTGCCGAGTTCTATGTCATGGAACGGGTCAACGGCATCATCCTGCGTTCGGAGATGCCAGCGGAGCTGAACTTCAGCGCCGAGCAGACCCGCGAGCTGTGCAAGAGCTTTATCGACAAGATGGTCGAACTGCACAACGTCGACTATCAAGCCTGCGGCCTGGGTGACCTGGGTAAGCCTGAGGGCTATGTGCAGCGGCAGATCGGCGGCTGGAGTGATCGCTACGACAAGGCGCTGACCCCCGACGCACCGTTGTGGGAGCCGGTCAAGACCTGGCTCAAGGACAAGATGCCTGCCGACCACCACAAGCCCGGTATCGTGCACAACGACTACCGCTTCGATAACGTCATCCTCAGCCCGCAGAACCCAAGTCAAATTATCGGCGTATTGGACTGGGAGCTGACCACCATCGGCGATCCGCTGATGGATCTGGGCAATACCCTCGCCTACTGGATCGAAGCCGGCGACTCGGCGCCAATTCAGATGATGCGCCGCCAGCCAAGCAACGCCCCTGGCATGCTGACTCGCCAGCAGTTCGCCGACTACTACGCTGAGCGCTCAGGCATCGAGATCAAGAGCATCGACTTCTACTACACCTACGGCTTGTTCCGCCTGGCCGGCATCGTGCAGCAGATCTACTACCGCTACTTCCATGGCCAGACTCAGGACAAACGCTTCGCGCAGTTCATTCACATGAACAAGCTGCTGGAGCAGATGAGCCTGCAGGTCATCAATAAATCGCAGCTGTAAACGGCCGAACAGGCATCTCATAAGAAAGGAAAAGCCCATGTCCAAGACCCATCTGTTCGACCTCGACGGCAAGATCGCTTTCGTTTCCGGCGCCAGCCGTGGCATCGGCGAGGCCATTGCCAAACTGCTGGCCCAACAAGGCGCTCACGTCATCGTTTCGAGCCGTAAGATCGACGACTGCCAAAAAGTCGCGGATGCCATTATCGCTGACGGCGGTAAGGCCACGGCAATTGCCTGCCACATTGGCGAGATGGAGCAGATCAGCAACGTCTTCGCGCAGATCAAAGAGCAATTCGGCCGTCTCGACGTACTGGTCAACAACGCCGCCACCAACCCGCAGTTCTGCAACGTGCTCGACACCGACCTGGGCGCGTTCCAGAAGACCGTTGATGTGAACATTCGCGGTTACTACTTCATGTCCATCGAGGGCGGCAAACTGATGAAGGCCAACGGTGGTGGCAGCATCATCAACGTGGCCTCGATCAACGGCGTTTCGCCGGGTGAATTCCAAGGTATTTACTCGGTCACCAAAGCTGCCGTCATCAGCATGACCAAGGTCTTCGCCAAGGAATGCGCGCAGTTCGGCATTCGCTGCAACGCCCTGCTGCCAGGCCTGACTGACACCAAGTTCGCCTCAGCGCTGACCAAGAACGATGCCATCCTCAAAGTCGCCTTGCAGCGCATCCCGCTCAAGCGTGTGGCTGATCCGAGTGAAATGGCTGGCACCGTGCTGTACCTGGCCAGCGATGCCTCCAGCTACACCACCGGCGTGGCATTGAATGTGGATGGCGGCTTCCTCTCCTGAGATAGCCAATCCAATAAAAAAGGGACCCTCGGGTCCCTTTTTTGCAGTCTGGAATTTACTGCCAGTCCTTCAGCGCCTGCTTGGCCGCCGGATTCATTGGCTCGGCGAGCAAGCCAGCAGGTGTAAGGTTGATGCTGTACACCGCCTCATCGGCCAGCGGCAGGTACGTTACCCGGCGCGCCTGTGGATCGAAGATAAACAGATCATGCTGGCCCAGCCGCAGCCAGCGCCAAAGATCGATGCCATAAAGGCTGTGCGCCAGCTCGACACGGGTATGCTGCGCCAGGCTCTGCTGTTCGATGGAAAGAAAACGCCCCGAGAGCTTTTCCAGGCGATAACCTGGCTGCAAACCAATCAACTCGGCCAGCCCCTTCCACTGCAGAAATCGCGCATCCAGCTGCCAGAGGTCACCCTCCATGGTCAGTGTGCGCTCACGACCGCCCTCCAGCACACTGACGCGATACAGCGGGCCGTCAGCCTTGAAGCTCAACGTCGCCAGCGGCTTACCTTCAGGAATTGCTGCGTAGCTGCGCAAATCGTTGGCCAACAGACCAATCAGCGCCGCCAAGGCGAGAAATGCCAGGCCGCAGGTGCCACGCAACCAACCGAGAAACCAGTGACGATTGAACAGGATGCGCGCCGCAACAAACGCCGCCAATAACCCTAGCAATGCCGTTGCCCATGCCAGTCCGCCGTATTGCATTGCTGTGCATTCCTTATGCGTGAGATTGCCGGCATTATGCGCAGCTACCTGGCTATAGAACAGCCAGAGAACACCACAATTAGACACAGGACGTGTTTTTAAATGGCTTTCCCGTTTGAACTCAGCGTTGATCTAAGCACACTGGCAATTCTCGCCTTGGTCGCGTTTATTGCTGGCTTTATCGATGCAATTGCCGGCGGTGGCGGTCTGCTGACCATCCCGGCGCTGCTGACGGCCGGCCTACCGCCGCACCTTGCTCTGGGCACCAACAAACTCAGTTCGACCTTTGGCTCGGCTGCTGCCAGCTACACCTTCTACCGGCGCAAATTGTTCGACCCCGGCCAATGGCGCAACGCGTTGATTGGCACGGCCGTCGGCGCGCTTCTCGGAGCCGCGATGGCGCAATGGCTGCCGTCGGAGTGGTTGAACCAACTGCTACCCGCCGTGGTATTTGGCTGCGGCTTGTACCTGCTGTTTGGCAAAACTCCGGATGCGCCGCTGCTTGCCGAAGCGCCGATTGCCAAAGGCCGGCAGTGGCCACAAAGCCTCAGCCTGGGTTTCTATGATGGGGTTGCAGGCCCTGGTACGGGCGCTTTCTGGACGGTCAGTAGCCTGCTGCTCTATCCGCTCGACCTGGTCAAGGCCAGCGGCGTGGCGCGCAGCATGAACTTCGTCAGCAATATCTGCGCACTGACCGTGTTTATCATCAGCGGACAAGTGGCCTGGCTGCTGGGTATCTGCATGGGGTTGGCGTTGATGGTCGGGGCGTTTCTCGGGGCACGCACCGCGATCAAGGGCGGATCGAAGTTTATCCGCCCGGTATTTATCCTGGTGGTCTTGGCGTTGACCGTGCGCTTAGCCTGGCAGCACTGGTTCGGGCTGACCTAGACGGCGCGCCACATAGACGTCGATCAGATAACGGGCAATCGAACGCGAAGCCGGCAGTGGCGGCAGGTCATGCACACTGAACCACTGCGCATCCTCGATTTCATCGACCTGCATGACGATATCGCCACTGGCGTATTCAGCATGGAAGCCCAGCATCAGCGAATGCGGAAACGGCCAACCCTGGCTACCCAGGTACTGCAGGTTCTTGATCTCGACCCCGACCTCTTCGCGTACTTCACGGGCTACGCAATGCTCGACCGACTCCCCCGCCTCCACGAAGCCTGCCAGAGTGCTGTAAACCCCGGACACAAAGCGCGGCGAGCGCGCCAGCAGAACCTCATCGCCGCGAGTAACCAGCACAATCATGCTGGGTGAAAGCCGCGGGTAATGATGCAGCTCACAGCGTACGCAGTGCATCGCGCGTTCGCCCGGCATATGTTGCATCGATCCACCACAGCTGCCACAGAAACGATGCTGACTGGCCCAAGTGCCAATCTGGGTGGCGTAGCTGAGCAACTTGAAGGTATCGGCATCTCCTTGCAGCATAAATTGGCGAAGGCTCTGCCAGGCGCAGCCCGGCATCTCGAATGGCTGACTCAACTCCAGCAGATAAACAGCATCGCCATCAAAGTGGCCTAAGCCATGCTCAGCGATGATCGGTACATCCTGCTTTTTCAACCACTCACGGGGAAACAGCACACCGTTGCTGTCTGCTAGAAAATGCTGTTTGCAATGCACAACCGCCCAGCCACCAGGCTGCTGGCTGTCTAGCAGTTTAGGTTGCCAGCGGAGCATGCTCACACCTCCAGCGGCATGCCCAGGGCACGCACGCTTTCTGCCGCGAGATCAAGCACGCTGGGCTGGGTTTCCGGACGCATCACCGCCCCGGCTTCGAGGTAGTACTCAAGGCTGCTAAGGGCATCGGCGAGGGTTTCCAACATCTGCTCGGACGGCATATGCGGCGCGTCAAACATATGCTGTTGAATGTAATCGGCGCACGCACCGACCAACTGGGCTGCGCGTTCCTGACCGAGGAACCACAGCCCACCACGAACGGCTTGCAAACTGAACGGAACATTCGACAGATGCATGCGCTCGCCGCCCGATTCGAGGTAGGCGGTAATTGCCCGCTTGGCTAGAGCCAGCCCGGCTTGGGCCTCGTCGACCACCACAATACGGGCCTCATTGAGCTGGTGCAGCGCAAAGGAGTCAGCTTCTTCGCCAGGCTGAGCCTGCGTGGGTCTTACTTCACGGCGCTCGCCGCGATCCAGACTGGCAACCATACCTTCGACGTACAGCACCGCATCGGCCAGTTTATGCAGCTCCTGCGGTTGAGGCGCACTCTCCTCGCTCCAGCTGGCGACAGTCTGCAGTTGAGCGTTTAGGGAGTTGCCAGCCGAACTGAGGCCAACCATACCCAAGGTCTTACTCAACTTACCAAGCAGGGCATGCAAGCTATTGAGACTGTCACTTTGCAGGGTGCCGCGCTCGATCAGGTCAAGCATATCCTTGACGCTGTTGAGCTCCTCACGGATCGCCGAGCTCAGCGAGCGCATTACGGCCTGCCCGGGACCTGCCAGGCGCTGGTATTCCTCTTCCAGCAGGTGATCGGTAAAGGGTAACGGCGTCAAACCGAACACTTCACTCAGGGCGGTCGCTTGCGGCCCACGGCTGTCGGCCAAGGCCACTAGGTAGAGCAATTCTTTGAGTAGCCCACGTGGCGCTTCGTATTGCCCATTGACGAAGAGTTGTTTGAGCTCGCGGTCAATGCGCGAAAACAGCTGTTTACGCGACTTGCGCGCCAGCAGCTGACCGTCCACCTGCGCCTCAACAGCCGCTGCACCAACCCAGCACAGGCGACCGCGCGGCTCGTTGGCAAACAAGCTATCGAGACGACTCAGTGCACGCCCCATCAATTTGAGACTGGCTTGCGGGTTCTGCTCACGGATAAAGCCCAGCAGCCCCACTTGATACATATGGCGTAAACGACGCGCTTCGCTCTCACGGGCAGCGCCATCAACCGAGGGCGGCGAGGTGCGCGGGCGGGCGTGGTCCAGGCGCACGCTAAAGAAAAAGCTTTCTGGCAAGGCGGACTGACCGCCGGCCAGACGGAGATCATTGATCGCCGGCAGCAACAGCTCCGGCATTTCTTGACGGTGGGCTTCAACGTTTTCCAGATAACGGCGCAGCACATGCAATGCGTTGCTCAGGGCGGAAAGCTGCGCATCGCGCTCTTCGCCGGCACCGGCGGGAATATCAGTGGCCTGATCCAGCACTTCCTGGGCCAGTAACTCGGCACCTGCCAGCTCAATCAGGTTCAGCGTGCCGCGTACCTGATGCAGGTTTTCCACGGCCTGTTGCAACAGACTGCCGTTGTGACGGTCGGCGATAAAGTGTTCGAGGCTCGACTCGGCCTCTTCCATGGTGGCGAACAACTCATCGCGCACCAGATTAAGCGACGTGGCTCCAGAAACCATGAGCTATTGCGCCTCCCGCGTTAGGAAAAAAGACAGGTGGAAGGGCAACATCAGTCGGCAAACTCCGGTTTCTGTTTGCTCATATGAGCGGCCATGGCCACCCGCAGATCGGCCGATTGCAGCATGGCGGCGTTCCAGGTGGCGATGTATTCCAGACCATCATCGACACGGTGATCACGCATGTAGCGAATCATTTCCTTGGTGCCACGGATGGCGACCGGCGACTTGCTGGCGATCTCACGGGCAATACCCATCACGCCCTCAAGCAAGGCATCGACATCGGCATAGGTACGATTGACCAGGCCAATGCTGCGCGCCTCCTCACCCTCAATGGTGCGGCCGGTAAAGGCCAGCTCGCGCATCATGCCATCACCAATGATGCGCGGCAGACGCTGCAACGTACCCACGTCGGCGGCCATGCCAATGTCGATTTCCTTGATCGAGAACTGCGCATCGACCGTCGAGTAACGCATGTCACAGGCCGAAATCAGATCAATCGCGCCGCCCAGGCAGTAGCCTTGAATGGCTGCAAGCACCGGTTTACGGCAATTGTCTACAGCGTTGAACGAGGCTTGCAGTTCAAGAATCTTGCGCCGCAGCTTTTCGGCATTGCGACCGACATCCGAGCCCAGCTGGCTGCCAATCGACGCCAGCATCATCAGGTCAATGCCGGAGGAGAAATGTTTGCCCGCCCCGGAGATCACCACCGCACGCACCTCATCGGTGTCATCAATCCAGCGGAAGATCTCGATAATCTCGCGCCAGAAGTCCGCATTCATCGCGTTGACTTTTTCTGGGCGGTTAATCACCACGTGGGCGACCTTATCTGCCAACTCGACATTAAAGGCTTTGTAGTCGGACACGGCAGTCATCCTCAGCAAGGGCGCGGAGCGCGTAGAATCTTATTAGGGTAAAAATCGAGCAACTATAACAACCAACCGACAAATGTCGATGCTGGCCACTGTGACGCAGGCCACGTCATCAAAGTTAAGCTCAATTTTTACTTATCCGCGATAAGCGCTTGATCTACTGAGAAAGACTGGCGGCAAACCAGCGCATATCGCTGGTGCCGCCGGGCAAAGGTACAGGCCAGAGCAGGATCAGGCCTTGATGCAGTCCACGGTGTAGACGCCATTCTCACGCTGCAGGCCGTGCACATCGGCATCGAAACCAGGGAAGCTGCGGTCAAAGGTACGGGCAAAGGCCAAGTAATCAATGATCGAACGCGTCTGCGCAGTAAAACGCTCGCCTGGCATGATCAGCGGAATACCTGGCGGATAGGGCACCAGCATCACCGCAGCGATCCGCCCCTCCAGCTGCTCAATCGGCACCGCCTCGACTTCGCCGCGTACCAGTTGGTTGTAGGCATCAGCGGGTTTGATCGCCACTTCCGGCAGCACCGTGTACATACGCTTGAGTGCCTTGGCCGTGGCGTTTTCGCGGTAGCAGGCATGCAGCGCATCACACAGGTCACGCAGCCCCATGTCCTGATAAAACGCCTTGCCAGCCTGGGCGATAGACGGCAATACATCGCTTAACGGCAAGTTGGCGTCATAGCTGCGCTTGAACTCCAGCAACTCGGTCAGCAGCGTGCTCCACTTGCCTTTGGTAATGCCCATCGAGAACAGCACCAGGAAGGAATACAGACCGGTCTTCTCCACCACCAAGCCACGCTCCCAGAGGAACTTACTGACCACAGCAGCCGGAATGCCCCGCTCGTCCAGTTTGCCGTCGGCGGTCAGTCCAGGCGTGACCAGCGTGACTTTGATCGGGTCAAGCAGCACATAGTCTTCAGCCACCTCACCAAACCCGTGCCAGTCGGCTTGCGGTTGCAGCAGCCAATCCTGAGTCACCACATCATCGGTGCCTTCGGCTTTGGCCGGCTGCCAGATGCTAAACCACCAATCATCAGCACTTAGGTTCTGCCGTAGGTTGGCTAGGGCGCGACGGAAGCTCAGCGCTTCATCGAAGGTTTCCTGAATCAGTGAGCGGCCTGCTGGACCTTCCATCATCGCCGAAGCCACATCCAGCGAGGCGATGATGCCGTACTGCGGCGAGGTGGAGATGTGCATCATAAAGGCTTCGTTGAAGCGATCCCGATCCAATTGGCGCACACCGCCATCCTGCACATGAATCATCGAAGCCTGGCTGAATGCGGCCAGCAATTTGTGGGTGGAGTGCGTGGTAAACACCAGCGGCGCTGCTTCGGTACGTGCGGTGCCCATGCCGTAACGCCCGGCATAGAACTCATGAAATGCTGCATAGGCATACCAGGCCTCGTCGAAATGCAGCACTTCAACGCTGTTGCCCAGGGTCTGCTTGATCAATTCTGCGTTGTAGCAAAGGCCGTCGTAGGTCGAGTTGGTCACCACCACCAGCTTGACCATCGCCCCGCTGCTGCTCGGCACACGACCGCGTGCCAGTGGGCTGGCATCGATCTTGGCCTGGATCGATTCACGGCTGAATTCGCTCAGCGGAATCGGCCCGATGATGCCCAGCTCGTTGCGCTCTGGGCACAGGTACAGCGGAATCGCGCCAGTCATGATGATCGAATGCAGGATCGACTTATGGCAGTTGCGATCCACCAGCACCAGGTCATCCCGGCCGACCATGCTGTGCCAGACGATTTTGTTGGCAGTCGAGGTGCCGTTTATCACGAAATAGGTGTGATCGGCGCCAAAGTTACGCGCCGCGCGGGCTTCAGCCTCGGCGAGCGGGCCAGTGTGATCGAGCAACGAACCCAGCTCCGGCACCGACACCGAGAGGTCGGAACGCAGGGTGTTTTCGCCGAAGAACTGGTGAAACGCCTGCCCCACCGGGCTCTTGCGATAGGCCACACCACCGCCATGGCCGGGCGTGTGCCAGGAATAGTTGGATTGCGCCGTGTGCTGCACCAGCGCCTTGAAGAATGGCGGCAACAGGCAATCCAGATAATTGCGCGCCGCGCGGGCCACCTGGCGGGCCAGGAACGGCACGGTGTCTTCGAACAGATAGAGGATGCCGCGCAACTGATTGAGGTCCACCATGGCCTCAGCCGGCGCATTCTCGATGGTCACCTGCTCACCGAGGGCAAAAATCGGCAACTGTGGCGCACGACGGCGGGCGATGCGGATCAGCTCAACCATGTCCTGCAGCAGGTTCTTGTTTTCACCAGCACCTTCGGCCGCGACCAGGATGCAGGCCAGGCCGTGGTGCGTGGAAGCGACGATGCGCCCCTCGGCGGAGCTGGCGGTAGACAGAATGCTGAAGCCGTCCTGCTCCAGTTCTTGGGCGATGGCGCGCACCCGGTCACCGGCCACGGTATCGGCCTTGATGTCACGGTGCACGATCAGGACGGGGAACTTTAGGTCTTTATACATTGTGGCGTCCCTGAGTGTGACAGGCTGAGCCTGCCTATCGCCTCAGGGTAGAGGCTGGCTCCGCCAGGCGGAACCCCCTCTGCGTGACGCTGTACGAAAAGGTCGCGAGTGGATAACTCGCGACGTTCCTACACCTCAGCCTTGGGCTGCTCCATTTGCACCCAGAGCGGCGGCGCACCAGCGGATTTTTCGATAATCGCCAGGCGCGCGGCATGTTCGGCAAGCTCAGCAGCACTGGCCTGGATCACCCGCGTACGCGCGCGCTCAGCAGGCAGGCGGCGGATCGCACTGGGCTGCTGACGGCCATTGCTGTCGCCTTCCGAACCATCGCCAGCCAGGGACAGATTGGTCTGTCCACCGGTCATGGTCAGGTAGACGTCAGCCAGAATCTCGGCGTCGAGCAAAGCGCCGTGCAGATCACGACCAGAGTTATCAACGCCATAGCGTTTGCACAGGGCATCGAGGTTGTTGCGCTGCCCTGGATGGCGCTCGCGGGCCATCATCAGGGTGTCGAGGATCGAGCAGTGCTCGCTGATATCGGCGCGGTCGTCCTGCTTGATCAGGGCGAACTCGTTGTTGATAAAGCCAACGTCGAACGCCGCGTTGTGAATGATCAGCTGCGCGCCCTTGATGAATTCGAAGAACTCATCGGCGACTTCCTTGAAGCGCGGCTTGTCTTTGACAAAGTCGTTGGTGATGCCGTGCACCGCAATCGCGCCTTCATCGATTTCGCGATCAGGCTGCAGGTAAACGTGAAAGTGCCGCCCGGTCAGACGCCGGCCGATCAGTTCAACACAGCCGATTTCGATGATCCGGTGACCATCGGCCACCGGCATACCGGTGGTTTCGGTATCGAGTACGACGCTACGCATGCTTCTTAGCCCTCACTTCATCCACACCGCGGTTGGCCAGTTGATCGGCCTTCTCGTTACCCGGATGGCCGGTATGACCGCGCACCCACTGCCAGGTAACGTTATGCCGATTGACCTGTTCGTCCAGCGCCTGCCAAAGGTCGGCGTTTTTCACTGGCTCCTTGGCGGCGGTCTTCCAGCCACGCTTCTTCCAGTTCGGCATCCACTCCTGGATGCCTTTCATCACATACTGCGAGTCAGTCACCAGGCGCACCGAGCAAGGTCGGGTAAGCGCGATCAAGGCGCAGATCGCCGCCATCAATTCCATGCGGTTATTGGTGGTATTGGGCTCACCGCCCCACAGCTCCTTCTCTACACCCTTGCAAATCAATAACGCTCCCCAGCCACCCACGCCAGGATTACCTTTGCAGGCGCCGTCGGTGTAGATCTCGACCTGTTCACTCATGTATCTGCAATCTCTCGCTCAATTAGTCCGGCCGGTGCTATTTCTGGGGTGTTTCGCGGCGGCTGACTTTGGCCACGGGCATCGGCAGCAATTTACCTACCGGCTGCCGGTTGGGTTGGCGCAATGGCCGCAGCCCCACGACCAGCTTACGGGCCACCAGCACGTAAAAACCGCCACCGGGTGGCTGCCACGCTGCGCCTAAACGTTCTAGCCCCGCCAACCGCGCCTGCCAGGCCGGCGAAGAAAGCGGCGGACGATAGCACCCGAAGCGGCGTTTCTCCAGCGCGAAACCCAGCAGGTGCAACCAGTCACTGACCCGACTGGGCGCGATACAGCGCGCCTGACGCAAGGCATCGCGTGTTATGAAATGACGCATACCCCAGGTGCTCATCGGGTTGATGCCCACGATCAGCAGATGACCGCCTGGGCGTACGCTGCGCGCCGCCTCACGGAGCAAACCGTGGGGTGACAGGCTGAAATCCAGGCCGTGCTGTACCACCACAACATCGGCAGCATGCTCGGTGAGCGGCCAGGATTGCTCCTCACAAACAATGTCCACGCCCGTGAACGGCGCGCCCAGGCGCACACTGCGCTGAATCTGCTGAGCATCCGGCGGCGTTTCGGCGGCTGGGCCGTAATGCACCAGGTAACCGCCAAAGAAGCGCGCCAGCTCTTCCTCCAGCAATTGCCGCTCCTGCTCCAGCAGCAACTGCCCGAGTGGGCCACTCAGCCAAGTGCGCGCTGAGGCAATTAGGTCAAGCCATTCACTGTCTGCATGGGCAAAAGGGTGATCGGACATAAGGGGCTACTCCCGTATTATTCGCGACCGAGCTGGAGCTTAGAGTCTACTCACGACCTCGCGAGCTAGAGTCCTGCAAGGCAAGAACAGGCGAGGAAGCGGAGTGTACTTCTGTACATGAGCATTCCGACTGGGCTCGCATCCGAGCCTGTTTTTAACGCAGCAGGGCTGACGCGCAGCAGGCCGTGCTGCATAGCCAGCATCGCCATTGCACCCTAAGATGCACCTTTGTGCCCTGCTTAGCGACCGACTGATGATAAAAATCGACGCCCTGCCCGCATTCTCCGACAACTATATATGGCTGCTGCAAGACCTGAAGCAGCGCCGCTGCGCGGTTGTTGACCCGGGTGACGCCGCGCCGGTCGAGGCCTGGCTGGCGGCCAATCCAGGCTGGCAGTTGAGCGATATTCTGATCACCCACCATCATTTCGATCACGTCGGCGGCATTGAACGACTGAAGGCGGCCACCGGTGCTCGAGTAATGGGGCCGGCCAACGAAAAAATTCCAGGGCGCGACCTGGCGCTGCGCGACGGCGACCAGGCTGAAGTGCTGGGCCAACGATTCGACATTTATGAAGTGCCGGGACACACACTCGGGCATATCGCCTATATCCAGCCTGAGCTGCACTGGCTATTTTGTGGTGACACGTTGTTTGCCGGCGGCTGTGGTCGCTTGTTTGAAGGCAGCCCCGAGCAAATGCATCACTCGCTCAGTCGCCTGGCTGCCCTCCCCGAACAAACGCAAGTGTTCTGCACCCACGAATACACCTTGGGCAACCTGCGCTTTGCCGCGGCCGTTGAGCCCGATAATCCAGACATCAACCAACGCCTGGCCCAAGTCAGCCAATGGCGCGAAGCTGGGCACATCAGCCTTCCTTCATCGATTGGCCTAGAGCGCGCTACCAACCCTTTTCTGCGTAGCGCACAACCGTCGGTCGTCGCCCGCATGACTGAACGTGATGGGCCTGAAAATCGCACTCCCGCTCAGGTATTCGCGGCATTGCGCGCCTGGAAGGACCATTTCTAAACCTCGACAACCACACAAAAGACTGGTTAAAACTTGACCAAGGGCAGACGGGTTCCTAGAATCGCTCGACCTTTTCGCCGGGAAGCACACCGCCGCCAATGCCCTTATCACCACGCAAGACCTTGAATTTAAAGGCATTGGCACAAAGCGCTCAGACGCTTGTGGTGATCATGTGCGTAACCCTGGCCGGCTGCCAGACCAGTAACCAATACCGCCCTGACAGTGGCCGCGACACTGACCGTGCGGTTGGCCTTGAGCAAGAGCCGGAATGGCTCAACAGTGGCGTCGCCTCTACGCCCGACGAACCAAAAGACATCTGGGAACGGGTGCGCAACGGCTATCAACTGCAGGACACCATCACCCTCAACCCGCGTATCGAGCAACAGCGTCTGTGGTTCGTCAGCAACCCTACGTTTATCGAGAAAGCCGGCGAGCGCAGCAGCCCCTATATCCACTTCATCGTTGAGCGCCTGGAGCAGCGCAATATGCCGATGGAGCTGGCACTGCTGCCGATGATCGAAAGCTCCTACAACCCGCTGGCCTACTCCCATGCTCATGCGGTTGGGCTGTGGCAGTTCATCCCGTCCACCGGGCGCAACTTCAACCTGCGCCAAACCAACTGGTACGACGGCCGCCGCGATGTAATGGCCTCGACCGATGCGGCAATCAGCTATCTGACGCGCCTAAAAGAAATGTTCAACGGCGACTGGCTGTTAGCCCTGGCAGCCTATAACGCTGGCGAAGGCCGAGTGAGCCGAGCGATTGAGCGCAACCAGAAGCTCGGTCTGCCGACCGATTACTGGAATCTCTCGCTGCCAGTGGAAACCCAGAATTACGTGCCCAAGCTGCTGGCCCTCTCGCAAGTGGTGATGACGCCGCAAGCCTACGGCGTCAGCCTCGCGCCGATTGCCAATGAACCCTACTTCGAGAAGGTTGCCTTCACTCAGCGCATGGACCTTGCGCGTGTCGCCGCCATGGCAGATCTGGATGAAGACGAGCTGTACCTGCTTAATCCCGCGTTCAAAAAAGGCATTACCCTCGACGGCCCTAAGCACCTGCTGATACCCACTGACAAAGCCGAGTTGCTGACCGCCAACCTGTCCTTGATGAAGCCTCAGGAGCAGGTGGACTGGCAGCAATACCGCGTACGCTCCGGTGACAGCCTGCACACCATCGCCAACCGGCACCAGCTCACTGTGAACACCCTCAAAGACATCAACAAGCTTTCAAGCAATAACCTGCGCATTGGCCAGGTCCTGAGTATCCCCGCGCAACCGGGTGTACCTGCGCGCGAACCGGTATTCCAACGCAGCGTGGCCCACAGTGCCCCCAGCCGTACCTATCGGGTGAAAAACGGTGACAACCTCTGGCAGATCGCCAAAAACCACCAGGTCGCCGTCAAGGATGTGCAGCGCTGGAATAAGCTTTCCGGCAACAGCTTGCGTGTCGGTCAAGTGCTCACCTTACAAGCCGGCAGCCAACTCAGCGGTGCAAGCGGCAGCAGTGGCAGCGCCCCACGGCGGCAGAACGCAACCTACTACAAGGTGCGCCAGGGTGACTCGCTGTACCTGATCGCCAAGCGCTTCAAGGTGCCGATGAAGAGCCTGCAGAGCTGGAATCCCAAAGCTGGCAAAGCGCTCAAGCCAGGGCAGACCTTGACCCTGTACAGCCTAAACTGATCACGCCTTCTTGCTCATCGCCTCCAGGCAACGCCCGGTCAACTGGGTAAAACGCTGAAAGGCGACAAACTGCTCGTGCTTCAAGGCCCGCCCCGATACCCGACTGTCGGCATACAGCAAGCCAATTTCACGGGTGCCGGCCAACAGGGGGGCAATAAAGAACATCCCCTGCCCTAGACGTTGGCGAATCGGTTGAGTGACCAACTCATTCAGGTTGTAACTGGCCGGCACCCCCATCCAGAGGGCCTCTTTGTTGCGCAGGGCATAACTGAAAATATGCGGCTGTTCGGTTTGTTCAACCGGCAAAATAAAATCATGGGCCCAACCGGCCGTTCCCTCGCCCATCACACGCTTGCAGCGGAAACAACTCTGCCCATCTGACAGCACCACCAGCATGATGCGCTCTAGCCCCGCGCCCAGATGAAGCCCCTTGAACAAGGTATCGAGCACCATACCCAGATCACCACGGCGCGAAACCATCAAGCCAAGGTCCTGCAGCGCTTGCTGCAAAACCAGCAAGTTGGGCTGTAGCAGGCGTGCCTTACGTTGCTCCTGCTGCAGACGAATCTGCTCCGGGTCGGTATTGGGGATCAGCTTGCACAGCTGACTGGCGCCAAAGGTTGCCGCCATCTTCACGGTTTCCTCAGCGCTGGCCAGCACCTGCTGCATGGCTTCTTGAGGGGTCACACCGATGAAACTGGCCAACTGCCCTACCAGCGTCTCCATTACTGGAGTATCCCAGCCATCCAGCGCGGCCTGACTAATCTTTGCCCCTAGGGTCACGGCTTTGACGGCCGGGTCATTCTGGCTGGTGGACTGATGCGCCAGGCTGACGGTGTCGCCCAGGTTCCAGCTTTTTACCAGCGCCAAACTGAGCTGACGGAAACTGGTGCCCAGTTGTTGCATCACCAGCTCGTCCACATCGATTCCAGGTTGCGCCAGAGCACTTGCCAGGTCATCGGCCGCATCGCCGGCGCAGCCCCAGAACGCCAGCTCACCGACGTTATGTAACAAGGCGGCGATAAACACTTCCTCATCATTTTTCGTCAGCACGTAGCCGGCGATATTGCGCGCTTGCACGGCGGCGTGAAACGAGCGTGCCAACAGTTCAGCAAGCTGATCGCGGGAGCTGCGTGCCAGCAGGCCGTCGATCAGGCTGACCGACAGGCCGATCTGCCGTACGTTGTCGAAGCCAATCAGCACGATTGCCCGGGAAATCGTGCGAATAGGCTCCTGCGAGGGGTTGTAGTAGACACTATTGCCGATACGCAGCACCTTGGTGGTCAAGGCCGCGTCGCGTAGCAGAACGTCTGCCAGTTGCTGCACGGACGATTTGTCACCCAGGGTCAAACGATGCAGATCCTGCACCACCGCAGCCAGGGCGGGTAATTCGGCTTGGTTGAAGCGATCGATCCATGACTGCAAACCATGGCAGGCTGTTAGCAAAATGATGCCCTCGCAGTGGATCACTTGAGTGTAGTCAAAGTGCCGCCATCAACGGCTGTCGAACCTACCCTTTTTCCAGCCGATACAAGCTGTTAATGTGCCTGACCAGCAGCCCACAAGACGCCACGGATCGGATATTTCACTTGATACGTCCCCTCCTCTCGTTACTTCTCTGCATGGCCATCAGTTCATCTGCCTGGGCCACTCTGTATAAAAGCCACGGTTACGCCCAGTTTGGCGAGCTGAAGTATCCCGCCAGCTTCACCCATTTCGCCTGGGTCAATCCGGAAGCCCCCAAAGGCGGCACGCTGCGGATGATGGCCAACGGCACGTTCGACACGCTCAACCCTTACACCTTCAAGGGCAGCAGCCCGATCAGCACGGCCAATTTTCTGCAGTACGGGGTCAACGAGCTGAACGCGCCGTTGATGGTCGGTACCGGCGCCTATGACCCGTCCGGTGATGAGCCGGCATCCAGTTACGGCCTGATCGCCGAATCAGTGGAATACAGTGATGACCGTAGCTGGGTGGTGTTCAACCTACGCCGCGAAGCGCGCTTTCACGACGGCAAACCGATCACTGCCTATGACGTGGCCTTCTCCTACCGCCTGCTGCTCAAGGACGGTCACCCGCAGTACCGCACCAACCTGCAGGAAGTGAAGCGAGTCGATATTCTCAACCGCCACAGCATCCGTTTTGTTCTCAAGCGTGCCGGCAACTCTCTTCTCATCCTGCGCCTCGGTGAATTGCCGGTGCTGCCGCAGCACTACTGGAAAGGTCGCGACTTCAAGGCCACCACTTATGAGCCGCCGCTGGGCAGTGGCCCTTACCGAATTACCCAAGTCAGCCCCGGGCGCAGCCTGCGCTTTGAGCGGGTTAAGGACTGGTGGGGTGCCAAATTGCCGGTCAACCGCGGCAAGTACAATTTTGACCAGGTCGACGTGGAGTTCTACCGCGACAGCCATGTGGCGTTCGAGGCGTTCAAGGCCGGTGAATTCGACATTTATATCGAACAGCAGGCGAAGAACTGGGCCAATGGCTATCGCTTCCCGGCATTGAGCCGTGGCGAAGTGATCCGCGCCGAGATTCCGCACCAGATCCCGACCCAGACCCAGGCGCTGTTTATGAACACCCGCCGCGAGGTGTTTGCTGACCGCCAGGTACGCGAAGCCCTGGGCCTGATGTTCGACTTCGAGTGGGCTAACCGCGCACTGTTCAACAGTTCCTACACCCGCGCCAAAAGTTATTACCCCAACAGCGAGTTCTCAGCCAGCGGCAAACCAGAGGGCGCCGAGTGGCTGTTGCTCTCGCCCTACCGCAAACAGTTGCAGGCGCGCCTGTTCAGCGAACCATTCAGCATGCCGCAGACCGATGGCCGGGGTATCCCGCGGGAAACCTTGCGCCGCGCCCTCGGTCTATTGGCCGAAGCCGGTTGGAAGCCTTCCGGCCAACGCCTGCTCAACAGTGAGGGGCAGCCGCTGCGCTTTGAAATATTGCTGGTCAACCCGAACCTTGAACGCATTTTGCAGCCCTTTACCGAAAATCTCGCCAGCATTGGTATCCAGGCCAACCTGCGCACCGTCGACCGCGCCCAATACAAGCAGCGCCTAGACCAATACGACTTCGACATGATTCTGCTGACCCTGCCGCAAACCCTCAGCCCTGGCCTTGAACAGTCGCTGTATTTCCACTCGTCTCAGGCCAAGGTCAAAGGCGGCAGAAACTATGCGGGGGTTACCCACCCGGTGGTCGACGCCATGATCGAAAAACTGCTTTCGGCGCAGAGCCGCGACGAGCAGATCGCCGCCACCCGCGCCCTTGACCGGGTACTGTTGTGGCAGCACTACAGCATCCCGAACTGGTATATCGATTACCACCGCCTGGCTTACCGCAACCGATTTGCCTTCGTCACCACGCCGCCCTACACCCTGGGCCTGCGTACCTGGTGGCTGAAATCCATGGAGAACGCTGAATGACCCATGCATTGCGCGCCCTGTTAATCCACGTCAGTGGCATTGCCCTGCTTGGCGTTGCCAGCATGGCCCTGGCCGGCCCCAAGCACGCACAAACCCTGTACGACGAGCCTCCCAAGTACCCGGCTAACTTCAAGCACTTCGACTACGTAAACCCGGATGCGCCCAAAGGCGGCACCCTGCGTCAGGCCGGTTTTGGCGGCTTCGATAGCCTCAACCCATTCATTAACAAGGGCGTGCCGGCCGACGATATCGGCATGATCTACGACACCCTGACACGCCATGGTCTGGATGAACCCTTTACCGAATACGGTCTGCTCGCAGAAAAGATCGAGAAAGCCCCGGACAACGCTTGGGTACGCTTCTACCTGCGCCCCGAGGCACGCTTCCACGACGGTCAGCCGGTGACCGCCGAAGACGTCAAGTTCAGCTTCGATACGCTGATGAGCAAAGGTGCACCGATGTACCGCGGCTACTACGCCGATGTCGAAAAGGTCGAGGTCGAAAGCCCCCAGCGTGTCCGTTTTGTCTTCAAACAGGCTGGGAACCGTGAGCTGCCGCTGATCGTCGGCCAATTGCCGGTATTGCCAAAGCACTGGTGGGCCGAGCGTGACTTCAGTAAAGGCAACCTCGATGTGCCACTGGGCAGTGGGCCTTACAAGGTGGCGGACGTGCAGGCCGGCCGTTCGATTCGCTATGAGCGGGTCAAGGACTGGTGGGGCAAGGACTTGCCGGTCAATCGCGGGTTCTACAATTTCGACACCCTGGAAATCGACTATTACCGCGACAACACCGTCGCCCTTGAAGCACTCAAGGCTGGGCAATTCGACTATTGGCTGGAAACCAGCGCAAAGAACTGGGCCACCGCCTACAACACCCCCGCAGTTGCCAATGGCCAGCTGATCAAGGAAGAAATCGCCAACCACAACCCAACGGGCATGCAGGGCTTTATCTTCAACACCCGCCGCCCGTTGTTCACGGACCGCCGCGTGCGTGAAGCCCTGGGCCTGCTGTTCGATTACGAGTGGGCAAACCGCCAGCTGTTCAACGGCGCCTACACGCGTACGCGCAGCTACTTCGACAACTCGGAACTGGCCTCAGTCGGCCTACCGTCCGTAGATGAGTTGAAGCTGCTTGAGCCGCTGCGCGTGCAGATTCCGCCCCAGGTATTTACCGACGAGTACCACCCCCCTGTCACCGATGGCAGCGGCATCATTCGTGAGCAACAACGCCGCGCTTATCAGTTGCTGCAGGAAGCCGGCTGGCGCGTGGATGGCGATCAGATGCTCGACAGCACAGGCAAACCGGTGAGCTTCGAGTTCCTGCTGGCGCAAACCGAATTCGAACGCGTCCTGCTGCCGTTCAAACGGAACCTGGCTGACCTGGGCATCGAACTGGTGATCCGCCGCGTTGACGTGTCCCAGTACATCAACCGCCTGCGTTCACGCGACTTTGATCTGATCGTCGGCGGCTTTGGTCAGTCCAACTCCCCCGGCAACGAGCAGCGCGAATACTGGCACTCCAGCAGCGCCGACAACCCTGGCAGCCGTAACTTTATTGGCCTGAAAGACCCGGCCGTGGACAGCCTGGTCGAGGGGCTGATCAACGCCGACTCGCGCCAGAGCCTGATCACCCACACCCGTGCCCTCGACCGTGTGCTGCTGTGGGGCCATTACGTGGTGCCCAACTGGCATATCAAGACCTGGCGCGTAGCCTACTGGAACCGCTTTGAGCACCCGGAAATAAGCCCGAAATACGACATAGGCCTGCACACCTGGTGGGCCCGCGAGAAATCACCTGAAGCCGTAGCCGACGAAGCTGCCGCTCACCCCGCCGTAGACGTGGAGCAATAAGATGCTGGCGTATATCTTTCGTCGGCTGCTGCTGATCATCCCCACGCTGTTCGGCATTCTGCTGATCAACTTCATCATCATCCAGGCCGCCCCCGGTGGCCCGGTCGAGCAGATGATCGCCAAGCTGGAAGGCTTTGACGGCGCTACCAGCCGGATTGCCGGCGGCGGTGCCGAAGTTTCGGTGGCCGGTTCCAACTACCGCGGCGCCCAGGGCCTGGACCCCGAGCTGGTGGCAGAAATTGAGCGCATGTACGGCTTCGATAAATCCGCCCCGGAACGCTTCTGGCTGATGCTCAAGAGCTACGCGCAGCTGGACTTCGGCTCGAGCTTCTTTCGCGATGCGGAGGTCATCGACCTAATCATCGAGAAGATGCCAGTGTCGATCTCCCTGGGGCTGTGGAGCACACTGATCATGTACCTGGTGTCGATCCCGCTGGGCATTGCCAAGGCCACTCGCCACGGCAGCGCCTTCGACGTCTGGACCAGTTCGGCGATCATCGTCGGTTATGCCATCCCCGCCTTCCTCTTCGCCATTCTGCTGATCGTGCTGTTTGCTGGCGGCAGCTACTGGGACTGGTTCCCGCTGCGCGGGCTGACGTCGAACAATTTCGACGAGCTGAGCTTTACCGGCAAGCTGCTCGACTATTTCTGGCACCTGGCGCTGCCCGTCACGGCGCTGGTGATCGGCAACTTCGCCACCCTGACGCTGCTGACCAAAAACAGCTTTCTCGATGAGATCAACAAGCAGTACGTGGTCACAGCTCGCGCCAAGGGCCTGAGCAACAACCGCGTGCTCTACGGCCATGTGTTCCGCAACGCCATGCTAATCATCATCGCCGGCTTCCCGGCGGCCTTTATCGGCATCTTCTTTACCGGCTCCTTGCTGATCGAGGTGATCTTCTCCCTCGATGGCCTGGGCCTGATGAGTTTCGAGGCCGCGATCAACCGCGATTACCCGGTGGTGTTCGGCACCCTGTTTATCTTCACGTTGCTGGGCCTGGTGGTGAAATTGATCGGCGACATTACCTACACCCTGGTCGATCCGCGCATCGACTTCGAAAGCCGGGAGGGTTGAGATGAAACTGTCGCCAATCAATCAACGCCGCTTCCAGCTGTTCAAGGCGCACAAACGCGGCTGGTGGTCGCTGTGGGTGTTCCTCGCCCTGTTCTTCGTCACCCTCGGTGCCGAACTGATCGCCAACGATAAACCGCTGGTGGTGGGCTACGACAACGAACTGTATTTCCCGGTATTCAAGCGCTACCCGGAAACCACCTTCGGCGGTGAATTCCCGCTGCAGGCCAACTACAAAAGCCCTTACATCCAAGAGCTGATCAAGGAAAAGGACGGCTGGATGATCTGGCCGCCGATCCGCTATAGCTACTCCAGCATCAATTACGACCTGCAAGTGCCCGCCCCAGCGCCACCCTCAGCGGAAAACCTGCTGGGCACCGATGACCAGGGCCGCGATGTTCTGGCACGGGTGATTTATGGCTTCCGCATTTCCGTGTTGTTTGCCCTGATCCTGACCTTGGCCAGTTCGGTAATCGGCGTTTTTGCCGGCGCCCTGCAGGGCTTCTATGGCGGCTGGGTCGATCTGGCCGGGCAGCGCTTCTTGGAAATCTGGTCCGGGCTGCCGGTGCTCTACCTGCTGATTATCCTCGCCAGCTTCGTGCAGCCGAACTTCTGGTGGCTGCTGGGCATCATGTTGCTGTTCTCCTGGATGAGCCTGGTGGATGTGGTGCGCGCCGAGTTCCTGCGTGGACGCAACCTGGAATACGTGCGCGCAGCCCGCGCCCTGGGCATGCAGAACGGCTCGATCATGTTCCGCCATATCCTGCCCAACGCGATGATTTCCACCATGACCTTTATGCCGTTTATCCTCACCGGCGCGATCGGCACCCTCACTGCGCTGGATTTCCTCGGCTTCGGCCTACCGCCGGGCGCACCGTCATTGGGTGAGCTGGTGGCCCAGGGCAAATCCAACCTGCAGGCGCCCTGGCTCGGTATCAGCGCCTTTGCCGTGCTCGCTCTGATGCTCAGCCTGCTGGTGTTTATCGGCGAAGCGGCACGCGATGCCTTCGATCCGAGGAAATGACATGACCGACTCCAACACCCTCATCGAAGTCCGCGACCTGGCGGTCGAATTCGTCACCGGCAGCCTGAAACAGCGCGTGCTCGAAGGCGTCAGCTTCGACATCAAGCGCGGCGAAACCCTGGCTTTGGTGGGCGAAAGCGGCTCGGGAAAATCAGTCACCGCGCACTCAATCCTGCGCCTGCTGCCCTACCCGCTGGCGCAGCACCCCAGCGGCAGCATTCACTACGCCGGACAAGACCTGCTCAAACTGAACGAGAACAAACTGCGCGGCATCCGTGGCAACCGCATCGCTATGGTCTTTCAGGAGCCCATGACTTCGCTGAATCCGCTGCACAGCATTGAGAAGCAGATCAACGAGGTGCTGGGGCTGCACAAAGGTCTACGCGGCAAGGCCGCCACAGCACGTACTCTGGAGCTGCTGGAGCTGGTCGGCATTCCCGAGCCGCACAAGCGCCTCAAGGCTTACCCACACGAGCTGTCGGGCGGGCAACGCCAGCGCGTAGTGATCGCCATGGCCCTGGCCAACGAGCCGGAACTGCTGATCGCCGACGAGCCGACCACCGCGCTTGACGTCACCGTGCAACTGAAGATCCTCGAGCTGCTCAAGGACCTGCAGGCGCGCCTGGGTATGGCGATTCTGCTGATCAGCCACGATCTCAATCTGGTGCGGCGCATTGCCCATCGTGTGTGCGTGATGCAGCGCGGGCATATCGTCGAACAGGCGGCCTGCGAAACATTGTTTAAAGACCCACAACATCCTTACACCCGTGAACTGCTGGGCGCCGAGCCCACGGGCGGCCCGGTCGATCAGCCGCCTGGCAAAACTATGCTGGAAATCGACAACCTGCGCGTCTGGTTCCCGATCAAAAAGGGTTTGCTGCGCCGCACGGTCGACCATGTCAAAGCCGTGGACGGCATCAACTTCAGCCTGCCGCAGGGGCATACCCTGGGCATCGTCGGCGAAAGCGGCTCGGGAAAATCCACCCTGGGTTTGGCAATTCTGCGTCTGCTCGGCAGTCAGGGCGGCATCCGCTTCCAGGGCCAGGCCATCGACCAGCTCTCGCAACATGACGTTCGCCCACTGCGCCGGCAGATGCAGGTGGTGTTTCAGGACCCCTTCGGCAGCCTCAGTCCGCGGATGTCAGTTGGCCAGATTATTGGCGAAGGCCTGCAGATCCATCGCATGGGCAGCGAAGCCGAACAGGAACAGGCCATTATCGACGCACTGGTGGAAGTGGGGCTGGACCCTGAAACCCGTCACCGCTATCCCCACGAGTTCTCCGGTGGCCAGCGTCAACGCATCGCCATCGCCCGTGCCCTGGTACTCAAACCTGCGTTGATCCTGCTGGATGAGCCGACCTCAGCCCTCGACCGCACCGTGCAGCGCCAGGTGGTCGAATTACTGCGTTCACTACAGGCCAAATACAACCTGACCTACTTGTTCATCAGCCATGACCTGGCCGTGGTCAGGGCCCTGAGTCACCAGGTGATGGTGGTGAAACAAGGCAAAGTGGTCGAACAAGGCCCGGCTGAACGTGTCTTTGCCGCGCCACAGGACATCTATACACAACAGTTGCTGGAAGCGGCCTTTATGGTCCCAGCTGGCTAATTCTTGTAGACAGGAAGAGGAATCACACCCATGGGTTTTCTAAGCGGCAAGCGCGTACTGATCGTTGGCGTCGCCAGCAAACTGTCCATTGCCTCCGGTATCGCAGCAGCCATGCACCGTGAAGGCGCCGAACTGGCCTTCACCTATCAAAACGAAAAGCTCAAAGGCCGCGTTGAAGGCTTTGCCGCTGATTGGGGCTCGAACGCTGACCTGTGCTTCCCATGCGATGTGGCAAACGATGAGGAAATCGCCTCGGTCTTCGAAGCCCTGAGCAAGAAGTGGGACGGCCTGGATTGCATCGTTCACTCCGTTGGCTTCGCCCCTGGCGACCAACTGGACGGTGACTTCACCGACGTCACCACCCGCGAAGGCTTCCGCATCGCACACGACATCAGTGCCTACAGTTTCGTCGCCCTGGCCAAAGCCGGCCGCGAAATGATGAAAGGCCGCAATGGTAGCCTGCTGACCCTGTCCTACCTGGGCGCCGAGCGCACCATGCCTAACTACAACGTGATGGGCATGGCCAAGGCCAGCCTGGAAGCCGGTGTACGCTACCTGGCCGGCAGCCTCGGCCCAGAAGGCACCCGCGTCAACGCCATCTCTGCAGGCCCGATCCGCACCCTGGCCGCCTCCGGTATCAAGAGCTTCCGCAAGATGCTCGCCGCTAACGAGAAGCAGACCCCACTGCGTCGCAACGTGACCATCGAAGAAGTCGGCAACGCCGGCGCCTTCCTGTGCTCGGACCTGGCCTCGGGCGTCAGCGGCGAGATCATGTACGTCGACGGCGGTTTCAACACCACCGCCATGGGCGCTATGGAAGAGTAAGCAGTTAAATCGCAGCAATAAAAAAGGCCGCTTAATTAAGCGGCCTTTTTTATTCTTCAGTGATATCGATCAGAAACGTTCGATATCCGCTGTCTCTTCCAGCTGCTTGCGGAACGCTTCGAAGTCCTGCTGACCGACGCGTGAGGCGAGGAAGCGGCTGTACATGGCCTTGTCCTCATCTGACAACGCTTGCTCCGGCTGGCTCACGCCATTGAGACGGATGATCATAAAATCACCGTTGCTCAAACTGAGGCCGGTGAAGGTCGGCTTGTCAGCTGCTTCAGGCTTAGGCATACGGAACAGCGCTTGCAGCACCACCGGCTCAACGCCTTCCTGGCTACGAGTGGCCGCTTCGACCACATTCCAGCCCTGCTTGGCATCGGCCTGGGTAACCGGCGTCTGACCGTCGCGCAAAGCAGCCAGCTGCTCTTCACCCTTGGCTTTCACGGCTTCGCTTGCGCGAACCTTGGTCAACTGGGCGCGGATGCTATCGGCAACCTGCTCAAGCGGCAGCTGCTCAGGTTTGTTGTGCTCTTTAACGCGCACCACCACCACAGTGTTCGGATCAAGCTCGATCACACTGCTGTTGCTGCCGTCTTCCAGCACTTCATCGCTGAATGCCGCCTGAATCACCTGACGATTGGCCGTCAGACCTTCAGCGCCGCCCTGGCGACCGAACGCTTCGGTCGTCTTGACCTCCAGGCCGAGTTCCTGAGCGGGCTGAGCCAAGTCAGATGACTCAAACGCGGCGTCTTCGAGGTCTTTTGACACTTCAACAAAGCGCTGCTCAACCTGACGCGCCTTAAGATCGCGCTGCAGTTTCTCTTCCAGGCTGGCGAAGCTCGGCACTTCCGGCGCCTGAACACCCAGGAGTTTGATCAAGTGCCAACCAAACTCGCTGCGCACGGGAGCAGACACGGCATTTTCTTCCAGCGCATACAGTGCTTCTTCAAAGGCCGGGTCATACACGCCTGGGCCGGCAAAGCCCAGATCACCGCCCTCACCTGCCGAACCCGAGTCATCGGAGACTTCTTTGGCCAGCGCGGCGAAGTCTTCGCCCTGCTCAAGACGCTTCTGCACCGCGACCAGTTTGGCCTGGGCTTGTTCGTCATTCAGCTTATCGTTGACCTCAACCAGAATGTGCGCAGCACGGCGCTGTTCGGCGAGGTTGGCGATTTCACTTTGATAAGCGCTTTGCAGCGCCTCATCGGTGACTTCAACCTGATCGAAGAAAGCGTCTTTTTTCAGCTCAACGTATTCCAGCACAACCTGCTCAGGAGTCATGAACTCACTGGCCTGAGCGTCATAGTAGGCCTTGATGTCGTCATCGCTGAGCGTGACCGCGTTCAGATCAGCCTTGAGAGTCAGGGTCGCGAAATCACGTGTCTGCTTCTCCAGTGCGGCAAACGCCTGCACCTGAGCATCAGTGACAAAACCGCTGTTAGCCAAACCGGCGCGCAGCTGACCGATGAGCATTTCCTGCTCAAGCATCTGACGGAACTGCAAACGGCTGTAGCCCAACTGACGGATAACCTGATCAAAGCGCTCTGCATTGAACTGGCCATCAACCAGGAACTCAGGGGTTTTCAGGATCAGTTGGTCCAACGCTTGTTGCGAGAAGGCAAACTTGGCGTCTTTGGCGCTATCGAGCAACAAAGTACGCTCAACCAAGCCATTCAGCGCGGCTTCGCGCAGCAGTTTCTCATCCAGCAAGGACGCATCGAAATCACGCCCCAACTGCTGAAGCAATTGACGACGCTGCATCTCAACCGCCTGGCTGAGTTCAGTAGTAGTGATCTTCTCGCCGTTAACTTCAGCCGCATTCTGGCTGTTGCTGGTGCTTGTAAAAATGGCATCCACACCTGTCAGCGCGAGCAGCGCGACGATAATGCCGATGATGGTTTTGGCAATCCAACCCTGTGAATTGTCCCTGATGTTTTGCAGCATGCGTCCCCCAGAACGACTGTAAAAATAAAGCAGTCGCGCAGTGTGGGTAAAATCCGGATAGAAGAAAGGCGCATCAGTGGATGCGCCTTCTCGTAACTGGCGAAGCGGATCGAACTCAAGCAGCTTATTCGTCGTGCTCAGCGAGCCATGCTCGGCTGAACATCCCGCCCCGCATCAGATCAGCCATTCAACTGATCTGCTGGGCAAAACCGAAAGAGGCTTAGTTGACAGCGTCTTTCAGGGCTTTACCGGCTTTAAAGCCTGGAATCTTGGCAGCAGCGATGCTGATTGGGTTACCAGTCTGTGGGTTGCGGCCAGTGCGAGCAGCACGCTCTTTCACAGCGAAAGTACCGAAGCCAACCAGTACTACGGAATCACCGGCCTTCAGAGCGCCAGTAACGGATTCAATTACTGCGTCCAGCGCACGGCCGGCAACAGCTTTTGGGATATCAGCAGATGCAGCGATGGCATCGATCAGTTCCGACTTGTTCACTCTTAAGTCCCCTTAATTTCTGTTGAGTTTATTTCTTGCTTTTAAATGTAAGCGAAGCTGGTGCGGAGAGCCTGCCGACACGATAAGAGCCGCTTTATAACAAGGGCTCTAAAAATGTGTCAAGGAACCCCTCCGGCTAATGCGTGCTAATTCGCTCCTTGGAATCAGTCTCGCGTTTTTCATCCTTTGCAACCATGGGAGCCGCATCAGGCAAGGGCTCCGGGGCGTATTGCAGCGCAATTTGCAGGACCTCGTCAATCCATTTAACCGGTTTAATCTGCAGGTCTTGCTTAATATTCTCCGGAATCTCTTTCAAATCGCGCACATTCTCTTCCGGAATGATGACGGTCTTGATTCCACCGCGGTGAGCAGCCAGCAGTTTTTCTTTCAAACCACCGATGGCTAGTACCTGCCCACGCAGGGTAATTTCCCCAGTCATGGCCACATCTGCACGCACAGGGATCTGTGTCAGGGCTGAAACCAGCGCCGTACACATGCCAACGCCTGCGCTGGGGCCGTCTTTGGGCGTCGCGCCTTCCGGCATATGGATATGAATGTCCTGCTTCTCATAGAAGTCCACAGGCACGCCCAGGCTCTTGGCCCGACTGCGAACAACGGTCTGCGCAGCGGTGATGGATTCCAGCATTACATCGCCAAGCGAACCGGTCTTAATCAGCTGGCCTTTACCAGGGACCACGACTGCCTCGATGGTCAGCAGCTCACCGCCAACTTGGGTCCATGCAAGACCGGTGACCTGGCCAATTTGATCCTGCTGCTCGGCCAAACCGTAGCGATGCTTGCGCACGCCGAGGAAATGCTCCAGCGACTCTGCCGTAACGGTGACCTGGAAGCGCTTCTCGGTGGAGTGCTCCTTGACCACTTTGCGGCACACCTTGGCAATCTGCCGCTCCAAGCCGCGCACACCGGCCTCGCGGGTGTAGTAGCGAATGATGTCGCGAATCGCCGCGTCCTCAAACACCAGCTCAGCTTTCTTCAGACCGTTGGCCTGAACCTGCTTGGGCGCCAGGTATTTGATCGCGATGTTGATCTTCTCGGCTTCGGTGTAACCCGGCAAGCGAATCACTTCCATGCGGTCCAGCAGCGGACCCGGAATATTCATCGAGTTAGCCGTGCAGAGGAACATCACATCGGACAGGTCGTAGTCGACCTCCAGATAGTGATCGTTGAAGTTGTGATTCTGCTCTGGATCTAGCACCTCAAGCAGCGCCGACGCAGGGTCGCCGCGCATGTCCTGGCCCATTTTGTCGATTTCATCGAGCAAGAAGAGCGGGTTACGCACGCCGACCTTGGTCATCTTTTGAATCAATCGACCCGGCATGGAGCCAATATAGGTGCGGCGATGACCACGGATTTCAGCTTCATCACGCACACCACCGAGCGCCATACGCACGAACTTACGGTTTGTGGCACTGGCAATCGACTCTGCCAGTGAGGTTTTACCCACACCAGGTGGTCCGACCAAACACAATACCGGGCCTTTGAGTTTCTTTACGCGCTTCTGCACGGCGAGGTACTCAAGAATGCGTTCTTTAACCTCTTCCAGGCCATAGTGATCCGCATCCAGAATGCTTTCAGCGCGTGCCAGATCGAGACGTACCTTGCTCTGCGCTTTCCATGGCACATTGACCAACCAATCAATGTAGGAGCGCACCACAGTAGCCTCAGCGGACATCGGCGACATCTGCTTGAGCTTGTTGAGCTCCGCATTGGCTTTGCTCAGCGCTTCAGCTGTGAGGCCAGCGTTGTCGATGCGCTTTCTCAGCTCATCAAGTTCATTATGGCCTTCTTCGCTGTCACCAAGCTCTTTCTGAATGGCCTTCATCTGCTCATTCAGGTAGTACTCGCGCTGGCTACGCTCCATTTGCTTCTTGACCCGACCGCGGATGCGCTTCTCAACCTGCAGCAGGTCGATTTCCGCATCCAGCAGTGCCAATACATGCTCAACCCGCGCAGCCAGATCGGTAATTTCCAGAATTTCTTGCTTCTGCTCGATCTTCAGCACCATGTGTGCCGCCATGGTGTCGACTAGACGGCTCGGCTCATCAATGCCGTTCAGCGATGCCAACACCTCGGCAGGTACTTTCTTACCGAGTTGAACATACTGCTCAAACTGGCTCAGTAAGCTACGGGTGAAAACCTCAGACTCACGCTCCGCGACATCAACTTCGTCGATCAGCTGCACTTCAGCACGGCAGTGACCATCGACCTCGATAAAACGCTCAATCTCACCACGCTGTTCGCCTTCGACCAGTACCTTGACGGTGCCGTCTGGAAGCTTGAGCAACTGCAAAACGGTGGCGACTGTACCAACCCGATAGAGGCCAGCCTCATCTGGATCATCGTCGGCAGGATTTCTCTGCGCGAGAAGCAGAATCTGCTTCTCGCCCGTCATTGCAGCTTCAAGCGCTTCAATGGATTTCTCACGCCCGACGAATAACGGAATGACCATGTGCGGATAGACCACAACATCGCGCAACGGCAAGAGAGGCAATTCGATGGTTGTCTTCATGATTTCGGCTCTACGGCGGCCATATGGCCGTGAACGGATGGGATAACCCTTAACCCTAAGATGGGGGCAGCCCCAACAAAAAACAAGCGTCGACACAGTAAAAGCAAAGGGGCCCGCAGGCCCCTTGCTTTCAACATGTTACAACGCTGTTACGCGTCAGGCGCAGCCTTAGCTGGCAGCTCGTTGTTCTCATAAATGAGCAACGGCTTGGAGGTGCCATCGATAACGCTTTCATCGATAACCACTTTACTGACGTCCGACTGCGAAGGAATCTCATACATGGTGTCGAGCAGCACACCTTCGAGAATCGAACGCAAACCGCGAGCACCGGTTTTACGCTCAAGCGCCTTGTGCGCAACCGACTTAAGCGCGTCAGGACGGAACTCAAGATCCACCCCTTCCATTTCAAACAGCTTGGCATATTGCTTGGTCAAGGCATTCTTCGGCTCGGTCAGAATCTGTACCAGGGCCGCCTCATCAAGCTCATCCAAGGTTGCAATGACCGGCAAGCGACCGACGAACTCAGGAATCAAGCCGAACTTGACCAAGTCATCGGGCTCAACAGCGCGAAGTGACTCGCCAACTTTCTTGCCTTCTTCCTTACTGCGAACCTCGGCATTGAAACCGATTCCGCCTTTGGTAGAACGGCCTTGAATGACCTTTTCCAGGCCAGAAAAAGCACCACCACAAATAAACAGTATATTGCGAGTATCAACCTGCAAAAACTCTTGCTGTGGGTGCTTACGCCCTCCCTGCGGAGGAACAGAGGCAACAGTGCCTTCAATCAGTTTCAGCAGCGCCTGCTGCACACCCTCACCCGATACATCACGGGTAATCGAAGGGTTATCAGACTTACGCGAGATTTTGTCGATCTCGTCGATGTAGACAATACCCATCTGAGCCTTTTCTACGTCGTAGTCGCATTTCTGCAACAGCTTTTGAATGATGTTTTCCACATCCTCGCCCACATAACCAGCCTCGGTCAGTGTGGTGGCGTCTGCAATAGTGAACGGTACATTGAGAAGCCGCGCTAGGGTTTCAGCCAACAAGGTCTTACCTGAACCCGTCGGGCCGATAAGCAAGATGTTGCTCTTGCCCAGCTCAATGTCATCTTTCTTATCGCGCTGATTGAGGCGCTTGTAATGGTTATAAACCGCTACAGCCAAAATTTTCTTAGCACGCTCCTGACCAATCACATACTGATCAAGGATGCCGCTGATTTCCTTGGGGGCAGGCAATTTATGCGCACTGCTCTCAGCCTGAGCTTCCTGCACCTCCTCGCGGATGATGTCATTACACAGGTCTACGCACTCGTCGCAGATGAAGACCGAGGGGCCGGCAATTAATTTGCGCACTTCATGCTGGCTTTTGCCGCAGAAGGAGCAATAAAGCAGCTTGCCGTTGTCCTCGCCGTTGCGGGTGTCAGTCATTCGTTCGATCCAAATCCGATAGGCTTGCAACACAAGATGAAGGCTTATGCGGGCTTTTTCAAGCCCGCCGGAGACCAGATAAGCCGGCCCGCCCTATTTTGAGCTGCTTATATTTAAGCAGGTCGCTTTTCAATCACAGCGTCGATCAACCCGTACTCACGAGCGGCTTCGGCGCTCATGAAGTTATCACGATTGGTATCGCGCTCGATTTCTTCCAGGGTCCGCCCACTGTGCTTCGCCATCAGCGTATTCAGGCGCGCACGGATGAAGAGGATTTCTTTGGCGTGAATTTCAATGTCCGACGCCTGGCCTTGGAAGCCGCCCAGTGGCTGGTGAATCATCACTCGCGAGTTCGGCAGGCAGTAACGCTTGCCCTCGGCGCCAGCGGTCAGCAGGAATGCGCCCATGCTGCACGCCTGACCAATGCAGGTCGTGGACACGTTGGGCTTGATGAACTGCATGGTGTCGTAGATCGACATACCCGCCGTCACCGAACCGCCCGGTGAGTTGATATACAGATGGATGTCCTTGTCCGGGTTTTCCGCTTCAAGGAACAGCAATTGCGCGCAGATCAGATTGGCCATGTAGTCTTCTACAGGACCGACAAGAAAGATTACGCGCTCTTTGAGCAGACGCGAATAGATGTCGTACGCACGCTCACCGCGAGCAGACTGCTCAACAACCATTGGCACCAAGCCGCCAGCAGCTTGGATATCAGACATTTGATGCATAAAAGGATTGCGGGACATGCTGCACTCGCTCCCTAAATAGTCATGTCACAAATACGCATAAGCCAGCGCGGAGGCTGGCTTATGGCGTGTTCGAACGAGGTAAAGAAATCAGGCGGTTTGAGGTGCTTCTACCGGCTTGACAGCTTCTTCGTACGAGACCGCTTTATCGGTCACGTTGGCCTTCTGCAAAACAGTATCTACAACTTGCTCTTCCAGTACAACCGAACGCACTTCGTTCATTTGCTGGTCGTTTTTGTAGTACCAGGCCACAACCTGCTCAGGCTCTTGGTAAGCCGAAGCCATTTCCTGAATCATTTCGCGAACGCGTGCGTCATCCGGCTTCAGTTCGCACTGCTTGACCACTTCAGCCACAACCAGGCCCAGCACAACGCGACGCTTGGCTTGCTCTTCAAACAGCTCAGCTGGCAGCTGCTCAGGCTTGAGGTTGCCACCGAACTGCTGAACAGCCTGCACACGCAGACGGTTCACTTCGTTGCTGATCAGCGCCTTTGGCACTTCGATCGGGTTGGCAGCCAGCAGACCATCCATAACCTGGTTTTTAACCTTGGATTTGATAGCCTGGCGCAGCTCGCGCTCCATGTTCTTGCGCACTTCAGCACGGAAGCCTTCCAGACCGCCTTCTTTAACACCGAACAGGGCAAAGAAGTCATCATTCAGCTCAGGCAGCTGAGGTGCAGCGATGCTGTTAACGGTAACGGTGAACTCAGCAGTTTTACCTGCCAGATCGAGGTTCTGATAATCAGCCGGGAAAGTTGGGTTGATTACACGCTCTTCACCAGCCTTGACGCCGACCAGTGCATCTTCAAAGCCAGGGATCATGCGACCGGAGCCGAGAACCAGCTGAGTGCCCTTGGCCGAGCCGCCTGCGAAGGCTTCGCCGTCAATCTTGCCAACGAAATCAATGTTCAGCTGGTCACCATTTTCGGCAGCGCGCTCGGCGGCTTCGAAACGGGTGTTCTGCTTACGCAGGATTTCCAGCATGTTGTCGACGTCAGCGTCAGCTACGTCAGCCTGCAGGCGCTCGATGGCAATGGATTCAAAGCCGCCAACGGTGAATTCCGGGAACACTTCGAAGGTTGCAACGTATTCCAGATCCTTGCCTTTCTCGAATGACTTCGGCTCAACGGCCGGAGCGCCTGCTGGATTGAGCTTCTGCTCAACAACGGCTTCGTAGAAAGTGGATTGGATCAGGTCGCCCAGAGCTTCCTGACGCGCAGCATCTTCATAACGCTGACGAATCACGCTCATTGGCACTTTGCCAGGACGGAAACCAGGGACCTTGGCACGACGGGCAGTCTGCTGCAGACGCTTGTTGACTTCAGTCTCGATGCGCTCAACAGAGACGCCAACGGTCATACGGCGCTCGAGAGCAGAGGTACTTTCAACAGAAACTTGCATGGATAATCCTCGTTGCACAGACATAAGCCGGCCGCTTGCCGGCCCCTAATCAAGGGCATGCATTCTAGAGGGTCGATTTGCAGAAGTCACCCTAGATGCAGGCGGCAAACGGGAGGGAGCTAAAAGATGGTGCGGACGGAGAGACTCGAACTCACCAACAATAACCCCAGCTGCCTGGACGGCTGATTGCTATTGGCCTGCGCGCTTTGCACATGCCTGAATTGTTCCCAAGTCATTCCCAAGAATGAAGGGAGCGGCACTGTATGAGCCGCCGCCGGGGCGGTCAACAGGTTTTTATGTTGACACATTTTTTTGGGGTAATTTTGGTTAGGCTACCTTTTAAAGCGGCTAAAATATATATATTTCAATAACTTAGAGGATATTTTTAAAAGTAATAAAAGAGTAATTTTCAGGTTAGGCGATTACCCAAAACCCAGGCTAGACAGTCACAACACAGAGCCCTTTAAAATCAATCACTTACAGATTTATTACCTTCGCACTTACCGTTAATTACCCATAAAGGTAAGCAGCCGAAGCCAGTAAAATCGGGGCTTGCAGCTTCTAAGATCCGAGATATGACCAAAATTACCCTCGGCCGATAGCGAAACTGAAAACTGCCCCAATAGAAAACTCACAACCCCCTCTACATAAGCCGCTACACCGCAGGCTTTTGCAGGTATTGCCGCGCAGTAAAAGCTGCAGCAAGCGCCCGCAGCGGCCCGCATAGAGCCTGCGCAGGGGTGAAGAAAAATAGCCCCCTTTAGCCCCCTTTAGCCCGCAGGCGTGGAGTGGGGAAGACTGCGCGCGCCAATGGACAACACAAGCACAGTGCCACTATGGTTTGCCTCTCTAAATAAGGATTATTTATGGCTATTCCTGAACGTCTCACTGGCAATACCTGGACCGTAGATACAGCCAACGCGATCATCCCGCTTCTTGTCTGGTGCGCAAAAAACCGCAGAACGATCACTTACAAGCACCTCGATAGAGAGCTTGTTAGAAGAGGTCTAGGGCACAGTGCTCATGCCGCTCTGTACGGCCGAGTAGCCGGAGTAGTCGGAGATGCACTGAGAGATACAGAGAAGGAGGAGGAAATGGATCTTCCCCCTCTAAACATCTTGGTAGTCAATAAAGGGACTCGCCGCCCCGGGACAGGCTGTGACGCCTACTTCAAACGTTACACAAAAGGACGAGAATTCGAATCGCTGACTGAATCTGAGCAAGAAGCCGTAGTTGAAAGAGCTACCCAGGATATTTTTGAATGCCGTAATTGGGATGCACTCCTCGATATCTACGAAATGGAACCTATTACTGGTGCCATCCTTCCCGAGGAGGAGGTTGACGAGCGGCTAATATCACCTGCCTTAGGCGGCTTCTCTAAGGAGCAAGAGTCCGAAGCCCACAAAGCTCTTAAGGACTTCGTTCTGAACAACCCAAGACTTGTCATTGACGGTGCCATCCGTGGGTGGAAAGGTGAAAAAGAAGTCAACCTACCGTCAGGTGACCGTGCGGATGTTCTTTTCAGCAAGGCCGGAAAAATGGTTGCGGTTGAGGTTAAATCTCACATTTCCAACGACGCAGACCTGTCTCGTGGCATTTTCCAATGCATTAAATACAAGTCAGTAGCTATCGCATGGCAGCGAGCCAAACTGGACATTCCAGACGCAAGATCGGTACTCGTTATTCAGCGAGACTTGCCGGCTGAACTGGCCATATTGGCAGAGCGGCTGTCGGTAGAAGTAGTTGTAATACCAACACTGTAATCCTCTAGAGCAACGAGCACTCGTTAAATCGGGCAGCTCCATCTAGATCAACGCAGTAGGTCGACTCCTTGGTGGATCACTCGGCGTGCTCGAGTGGTTCGACTTCGAGCCGGTGTTAGCGCACCGGCTCGTCGCCTCGTTTACTGCGCGGGGGCTTTCACCCCTTTGCCGGTAATTCAAACGGCCGGAACTTGATCACCTCCTCCCCCACCCAGTCATTCAGATGGGCCAGGCGGGCTTGCATCGGTTCAAGTTCATTCATTGCCCACACCTCAGAGGCCTCGCGTAGGCTGCCGAAGCCGCCCGCGTTTTGCGGGACGATGCCCAGCAGTTGAGGTGGAATGCGCAGCGCCGTGAGCAGATCGTCGCGGCTGATGTTCTTGATGGCGGCGAAGTCATCCTTGGCCGCCACCTCACTGATCGGGATCAGCTGGATGCCGTCCTTCTTCCCGCCTGGTGCGTACATGAACAGGTTGCGGAAATTACCGGGGCCTTTGCTGTTCTTCATCGCATTGCGCAGATCGCCGACGAAGTCCTCATTCTGCGCAGCGTCCGTCATGTACAAGATGAACCCGGCGTGTGAGCCGTTGTTGTAATACTTACGGCGGAACAGCGTGGACATCAGGCGATGGTGCAGCAACATTCCGGGGGCCTGAAGGACGCGGAGAGTTCTTGCGCGTTCTGGATGAAACGAGGGGCGTTGACGTTGGGCGAATAGCCGGTAGCTCCCAGGCATCGCAAAACTTGGCACACACCCACACCATGGCTAGTGCAGTTTTCGTTTCTTCTGGTGGTGGTGCTTCAGTTTTTGTCTCTGGCTCAGATTTCAACACGTCCAGCAGTGGTGGCGCTGAATCACGCCCGCGAAACATCGCCTACCCCGGCCGTATCAAACTGATCTGAGGAACCCTCCATGCACATTTACATCGCAGACAACGCGGGCGTCCTCTCTGGCCCTGTCGCCCTCCCCGTATTTCTGGGTTAGGCATCCAGGTGCCGAGCAACGCCATTCAACTAGCTGCCAAGCTGGCTAACCCCGCAGCAGGCAAAGTCTGGGCGCTGGTTGATGGCCAACCGCAACAGCTGGCCGACCATCGAGGCACGGTTTACCGCACGGATACTGGTGCAGCTGAGCAATACACCGAACTGGGCAACCTGCCCGAAGGCCTCACCACCCTGCCACGGCCATCGGTTGACCACAGTTGGTCGGACAACGCTTGGACCTTAGATGCCACTCTGCAAGCTGCAAATCGCCTAGCCCTAACTGTAAGCCTGTGCCAATCGGTGGACACCGCTGCAGACGTCGCCCGCACTGCAGTAGCTGGCGACGCCCTGCGTGCCATTGAATACGACCGCGCCCGCATCGACGCTGAGCAATTCGCCGCTGCCAACTACCAGGGCAAGGTGCCACCAATGGTCGCTGCCTGGGCCCTCAACGGCCGCACACCTCAGCAAGCGGCGGACAACATTCTTGCAGAGGCGGCACATTACACCGTTACGCTGGAGCTGTTACGGACAAACCGCCTGGCGGCTAAAGAGCAAATCAGAACGCTGATGGCCGCAGGCCAGGTAGATGACGCCAAACAACTCACCGAGCAAACCATCGCTTCGATTGATGCCGCAGTGGTTGGCTTGGGCAACGCTTAGACCACCCGAAAGGTGCGAATAGGCAGGCAATTGAAGTAAAATCGCGGCAAGAGAGGGCATCATGCTACGTATAATTGCTTGTTTTTTGGTCTGTTTTTCCGTTTACGCCCAAGAATGTGAACTGAAGCCACACCCCATTGCTGCTAAGCAGCTTCTTGGCACACTCAGTATCCTAGAAGCACGCGAAGGTCTAATTCGCTTTGAGCCTGAACAGGACGGTTTGCTATACAAGTCGGCCTTTGACTTCGACACTCTTTACGAGCTAGCACTCAACCATCAGAGCTACCGTTTTCGTATGGGTGAAATGTTTGAAGCTGATGGCTCGATGTATATGGGTAATCTGGTTTGGGAGCAAGGCAGCCAACTGCCAGCACCAGGTCAGTACAGTGTCTATGCGGTCGAGACAGCCGAAACTAAGAATAGTCCAAGCCTCACGATGGTCGGCGACTCGATCACCTGGTGGAGCTACGGCAGGTTTTTCCGCTGCATGATGGCGGCTCAAATACCAGACTTTGACTTTACCGGCCCGCACACTGACCAGTTTGGCTACGGCCACGCTGGCGAAGGCGGTAACAATTCGTCGGATGTATTGCAGCGCCTCGATGCAATTGCTCCAGCTGACAACTATGTCGTTTTGATAGGCACCAATGACTGGAAAACTCCCATGTCGCCCGAGCAGACTTTCGACCAGATTCGCTTAATCGCTAAGCGTTTAAGTGACAAAGGAGGACTAGTAATTGTTTCGACGCTTCTGCCGCGCCTAGATGAAAATCAGGCCAGAAACGACAAGGTCAATGCTCTGTTAAGAAATTGGGTACCACAATGCAACTGCACGGTGGCCGATCTGGATAAAGAGTTTCGCCCGATTGTTTCGCACAAACATTACTGGGACGAAGGATTACACCCAAACATTGAGGGTTATCGGGAGATCGCTCGAATCATGGCCGGATTTATTAAATCAAAAGCTGAAGCTCCAACCGATTCGAACTAAAAGTTGCAACAACGCCTGACCATCCCGCGCATCCCCTCAAAATGGTCACTTTCAAGCCCCGCACGCCGGGGCTTTTGTTTGCTCGCCGGCCTTACGTTTTCAGCCCCGCACCATCAACGCCCGCGCCTGTATCAACACGCTGGCCCCTTCGGGCTTTCGTAACTACAAAAGCAAGGTTGAAACCCACATCCGCCCGCGTTGGGGCAATCATCAGGCGGACGGCATCGACCACCTGGATCTGCAGGAGTGGGTGCACAACACGCTGATGCCCAGCCTGCACAATAAAACTGTTCGCGAGATTGTCAGCCTCATGAAGCAAGTCTTCACGCTGTACCGCACGCGCAACCGCTCAGCATACGACCCAACCGAGGGCATCGAGATCATGCTGCCCGACCAGGACGAGGTGGACCCGTTCACGCGGGAAGAGATCGAGGCCATCCTCAGCGAGCCATCAGAAAAAGTTCAGGAGCTGCACCTGGCTCAGTTCATGATCTGGGCAGGGCCGAGGGTGTCGGAGGCCATTGCACTGGCCTGGGAAGATGTCGACCTCAAGGCTGGAACAGTGAAGCTGCGCCGCAGTCAGGTGCGCGGTGTGTACAAGGTGACTAAAACCAGACGCTCCAACCGCGAGATCCGCCTGCTCAAACCCGCCCTGCAGGCACTCATGGCGCAGGCCATCCACACCCAGAAGACCAAGCCGGTGCAGATTGAGGTGTTAGACCGCGACAACAAAACCCGCAAGCGTCAGAGCGTGCGCTTTGTCTTCCACTGCACCACTACCGGCGCGGCGCACAGCAGCTCAGACATGCTGCTAAAGGGATTCTGGCGTCCACACCTGGAAGCGGCCGGCGTGCACTACAGGGGGCCGAACAACTGCCGACACACTTTCGCCAGCCAGTTGCCCACCACCGGCGCGGTGCCGCTGGACTGGATCGCCGATCAGATGGGCCATACCTCAACCGCCATGATCAAACGCCACTACGGCACCTGGATCAACGAAGACGGCCCGGACATGGTGGGCATCCTGGAAGCCGCGCTAAAGCTCTAAACCCAGCCCCAGAAACGACAAAAGGCAGCCCTTTCGGAGCTGCCTTTTTCGTGTGTTATTCCCAAAATGTTCCCAAGACAATCCATTTTTAACGGAGTCCCAAGAAAACTCTTTGTAAAACAGCAATATACTTGGTGCGGACGGAGAGACTCGAACTCTCACGCCTTGCGGCGCTGGAACCTAAATCCAGTGTGTCTACCAATTCCACCACGTCCGCGTGGTAAAGCTTTATACAAAAACGCCAGGAATTAACCTGGCGCTTTGGAATATGGGGTGGACGATGGGGATCGAACCCACGACAACAGGAGTCACAATCCTGTGCTCTACCAACTGAGCTACGCCCACCATATTGCATTTTGCTTGAGCCAAGACCGCCAAATGGCGCACCCGGCAGGACTCGAACCTGCGACCATCCGCTTAGAAGGCGGATGCTCTATCCAGCTGAGCTACGGGCGCCTATCCATCTGCAGTTGCAGACTTAAAGCTTTCGGCTTCGGAAAAAACTTTGCAGCTTCGACCTTTGCCGTCTTACCCAGCGACTGGCTGTGCTCGACAAGCGGGGCGAATGTTATAGAGGCCGTTTCAGGCCGTCAACAGGAAAAGTTAAAAAAATTCAGCCATTTAAAGGAGTTACGCGAAAACCGTGGCGTGCGCCTTTGCCCCACAGCACGGTCATGCGAGAATGCGCGTCCTTTTTCCATCCTTTCTTTATGGTTAACCAAGCGCAATGACCGCACAACTGATCGATGGCAAAGCAATTGCCGCCAGCCTGCGCCAGCAGATCGCCCATCGTGTCGCCGAACGCCGCCAGCAAGGCCTGCGCGCACCCGGGCTGGCGGTGATTCTCGTCGGTAGCGACCCTGCGTCCCAGGTCTACGTTTCGCACAAACGCAAAGACTGCGAAGAAGTTGGCTTCGTCTCGCAGGCCTATGACCTGCCAGCTACTACCGGCCAGGACGAGCTGATGGCATTGATCGACCGCCTGAATGAAGAACCGAGCATCGACGGCATTCTGGTGCAGCTACCACTGCCAGAACATCTCGACGCCTCTTTATTACTGGAGCGCATTCGTCCGGATAAAGACGTTGATGGCTTCCACCCCTACAACATCGGTCGCCTGGCCCAGCGTATGCCACTGCTGCGCCCCTGCACCCCGAAAGGCATTATGACCCTGCTGCAAAGCACCGGCGTCGACCTGTACGGCATGCACGCAGTGGTAGTTGGTGCCTCGAACATTGTCGGCCGGCCGATGGCGATGGAGCTGCTGCTGGCCGGTTGCACCGTCACCGTGACCCATCGCTTCACCAAAGACCTGCCCATGCATGTAGGCCAAGCCGATATCGTCGTGGTAGCTGCCGGCAAGCCTGGCCTGGTTCACGGCGAGTGGATCAAGCCCGGCGCCATCGTCATCGACGTAGGCATCAACCGCCAGACCGACGGCAAACTGATTGGCGATGTGGTGTATGAAACCGCCCTACCCCGCGCTGGCTGGATTACTCCAGTACCGGGCGGCGTTGGCCCAATGACCCGCGCCTGCCTGCTGGAAAACACCCTGCACGCCGCCGAGCATCTGCACGACTGATTGCCGCGCTGGTATAAAAAAAACGGCACCTTAGGTGCCGTTTTTTTATACCTAGTTCAACCCACAGCGTCAGTCGCGGGCTTGCGCCCAGGATTTCAGCAGCTCGTTGTAGTTGATGGTTTCACCTTGAGGTTTTTCATTGGCTAACTTGGGTTTAGGTGCGCCCGGCTGGTCCAACCAGTACTGCGGATCACGCGGTTCGTTGAGCTTCGGCCCGCACTCACCCAGCACGCCGGAACGCTCAAGGCGACCCAGCATGGTGTCCTGCGCCGCTGCCAGGCCATCCAGCGCCTCTTGTGGCGACTTGTCGCCGCTGGCTGCTTCAGCAATGAATTGCCACCACAGCTGAGCCAGACGTGGGTAGTCAGGCACGTTGGTACCGGTCGGCGTCCACTGCACCCGCGCCGGGCTGCGATAGAACTCCACCAAGCCGCCCAGTTTCGGCGCGACGTCGGTCATGGCTTGCGAGTTGATGTCCGATTCACGAATCGGCGTCAGACCGACTAGGGTCTTCTTCAGCGATACGGTTTTCGAGGTAACGAACTGCGCATACAGCCAGGCGGCCAGGCGCTGTTTCTCCGGGGTGGATTTGAGGAAGGTCCAGGAGCCGGTGTCCTGATAACCCAGCTTCATACCCTCTTCCCAGTACGGACCTTTTGGTGAAGGCGCCATGCGCCACTTCGGTGTGCCGTCTTCATTAACCACCGGCAAACCTGGCTTGGTCATGTCTGCGGTAAAGGCGGTGTACCAGAAGATCTGCTGGGCGATGCTGCCCTGCGCTGGAACCGGGCCGGACTCGGAGAATGTCATGCCCTGCGCTTCTGGCGGCGCGTACTTGCGCATCCAGTCGACATACTTGGTGGTGGCATACACCGCCGCCGGGCCGTTGGTATCGCCGCCACGGGCAACGCTGGAGCCCACCGGACGGCAACCGTCCACGCGAATACCCCACTCGTCCACGGGCAAGCCGTTAGGCAGGCCCTTGTCGCCACCGCCAGCCATGGAGAACCAGGCATCGGTGAAGCGCCAGCCAAGGGATGGGTCTTTCTTGCCGTAATCCATATGGCCGTAGATGCGCTGGCCATCGATCTCCTTGACCTTCTCGGAGAAGAACTCGGCGATGTCTTCATAGGCTGACCAGTTGACCGGCACACCCAGCTCGTAGCCGTAGATTTCCTTGAACTTGGCCTTCAGCTCCGGACGCTCGAACCAGTCAGCGCGGAACCAGTAAAGGTTGGCGAACTGCTGATCCGGTAGTTGATAGAGCTTGCCGTCAGGCCCGGTGGTGAAGGAAATGCCGATAAAGTCCTGCAGATCCAGGGTCGGCGAGGTCACAGCCTTGCCTTCGCCTTCCATCATGTCGCTGATGGCCACGGCCTTGCCGTAACGGAAGTGCGTGCCGATCAGGTCCGAGTCGTTGATATAGCCGTCGTAGATGTTCTTGTCCGACTGCATCTGGGTTTGCAGCTTCTCGACGACGTCACCTTCCTGCATCAGGTCGTGCTTGAGCTGGATCCCGGTGATTTCGCTGAAGGCCTTGGCCAGTACCTTGGACTCGTACTCGTGGGTGGCGATGGTTTCCGAGGCCACGCTGATGCTCATGCCGCGAAACGGCTCGGCGGCTTTGATAAACCACTTCAACTCTTCGAGTTGCTGCTCAGGCGTCAGGGTCGAGGGGTTGAACTCCTCGCCGATCCACTTCTTTGCCGCTTCTTCGTAGGCATCAGCCCAGGCTGCGCCGCTCAAGCCGGACAACGTCAGCAGGGCAGCCAGCGCCATGCTATGTCGAGTTTTGTTGTTATTGTCGAACATAGAGACCTCCATCTCAGGGTTTGGAATGAGGCAAGCGGGTCATGGCCGCACCCAATCAGCAGGCGCGCCCAAGGCAGCCCGACTTAGCCCCAACGCATCACTGCAAATAACCAGAACAGGGACAGCACCGAGGCTATCCAGACACTCCAATCGGTCGCGCCCACCACCAGCAGGTGCAGGTAGGCACTTCCAAGCAGACCGATAAACAGCCGATCACCACGGGTGGTCGCAATCGGCAAGAACCCTTTGCGTTCAATACAGGGCGAACGCAGTTCCCAGATCGTCATGCCGACCAGCAGCATGCCGATAAAGCCGAAAAACAACGCCGTCGGCAGAGTCCAGGCCATCCAATCCATAGTCGCGACTCCTATACCCGGCCCAGGGCAAAGCCCTTGGCCACATGGTTACGGACAAACCAGATCACCAACATGCCCGGCAGAATGGTCAACACCCCTGCCGCCGCCAGCACGCCCCAATCGATCCCCGATGCCGACACCGTGCGCGTCATCACCGCAGCAATCGGCTTGGCGTCCACCGAGGTCAAGGTGCGCGCCAGCAGCAGCTCGACCCAGGAAAACATGAAGCAGAAGAACGCGGTGACGCCGATGCCCGAGCCAATCAGCGGGATAAAGATCTTCACGAAGAATTTCGGGAAGCTGTAGCCATCGATATAGGCGGTTTCGTCGATTTCCTTCGGTACGCCGGACATAAAGCCTTCGAGAATCCAAACCGCCAGCGGTACGTTGAACAGGCAGTGCGCCAGCGCCACGGCGATATGCGTATCGAACAGGCCGATCGACGAATACAGCTGGAAAAACGGCAGCAGAAACACCGCCGGTGGCGCCATGCGGTTGGTCAGCAGCCAGAAGAACAGGTGCTTGTCGCCGAGAAAACGGTAGCGCGAAAACGCGTAGGCCGCCGGCAGCGCCACCGTCAGCGAAATCACCGTATTCAGGCACACGTAGTACAGCGAGTTGAGATAGCCTTCGTACCAGCTCGGGTCGGTGAAGATCACCTTGTAGTTATCCAGGGTGAAGCCGTGCGGCCAGAGCGTCAGGCCGCCGAGGATCTCGGTGTTGCTCTTGAACGACATGTTCAGCAGCCAGTAGATCGGCACCAGCAGGAACAGGACATACAGCCCCAGTACCACCTTCTTGCGTAGGGTCATGGTAGGTCTCAGCGAGTCTTATCGTTATGGGTCATGGCGGTGTAGAACAGCCAGGACACCAACAGGATGATCAGGAAGTACACCAGCGAAAACGCCGCCGCCGGGCCCAGGTCGAACTGGCCGATGGCCATTTGCGTCAGGGTCTGGCTGAGGAAGGTAGTGGCGTTACCCGGCCCGCCACCTGTCAGCACGAAGGGTTCGGTGTAGATCATGAAGCTGTCCATAAAGCGCAGCATCACCGCGATCAGCAGCACGCTCTTCAGCTTGGGCAGCTGGATATGACGGAACACCGCCCAGTCGGATGCACGGTCGATGCGCGCCGCCTGGTAATACACATCCGGAATGGCACGCAGCCCCGAATAGCAAAGCAGCGCCACCAGCGAGGTCCAGTGCCAGACGTCCATGATCAACACCGTGACCCAGGCGTCACTGGTATTGGAGGCGTAGTTGTAGCTGATGCCCAAGCTGTTCAGGCTCCAGCCCAGCAAACCGATGTCGGCGCGGCCGAAGATCTGCCAGATGGTGCCGACCACGTTCCACGGAATCAGCAGCGGAATCGCCAGCACGATCAGCACCAGCGAAGCCATGCGCCCCTTGGTCGGCATGCACAGGGCGATGGCGATGCCCAAGGGAATTTCGATCAGCAGCACGCAAGCGGAGAAGATGAACTGGCGCAGCAGCGAGTCATGCAGACGGGTGTCCTGCAGCACCTGCTTGTACCAGTCGACGCCAACGAAATAGCGTGTGGAATGGTCGAAGATGTCCTGCACCGAGTAGTTGACCACCGTCATCATCGGCACGATGGCACTGAACGCCACCAGCAGGAATACCGGCAGCACCAACCACCAGGCCTTGTTGTTCTGAACCTTCATGGCTGCATCTCCTGCGCTTGCGCCTCAACCAGAAAGTCATCGGCGTAGAGCATCAACCACTGCGCCGGAAAGCTCAGGTACACCTGTTGCTGCGGCACGGGCTGGTCTTCCTGCAGGCGCACCTTGAGCGACTGGCCATCGAGCTTGAGGGTGAGAATCTTGTAGGTGCCAAGGTCTTCCACATGCAGCACCTCGCCACACAGCGCGTCCTCGTTGGGGCCATCCCAGACATGGACGAACTCCGGACGGATGCCAATTTTCAATTTGGCCCCAGGCAGCTCGGCCAGGCGCCGATTGAGCGCCGGCGACAACGGCAGCACGGTGTTGTTGAAACGCACACCGCCGGCATAAGGCAGCACATCAATCAGGTTCATTCCTGGGCTGCCGATGAAGTAGCCAACAAAGGTGTGGCTGGGGCGCTCGAACAACTCACGCGGGGTGCCGAACTGGACGATCTGCCCGCCGTACATCACCGCAATCTTGTCGGCGAAGGTCGAGGCTTCGAGCTGGTCGTGGGTGACGTATACCATGGTGATATTGAACTGCTCGTGAATTTGCTTGAGCTTGCGCCGCAGCTTCCATTTCAGGTGCGGGTCGATCACCGTCAGCGGCTCATCGAAGAGGATCGCCGACACGTCGTCACGCACCAGACCACGGCCCATGGAAACTTTCTGCTTCTCATCGGCGGTCAGATTACGGGCACGCTTGTGCAGCAACGGGTGCAGCTCCAGCACCTCGGCAATTTCGTTGACCTTGGTGAGGATCTTCGCCTCATTCATGCCCTGGTTGCGCAGCGGGAAGGCCAGGTTATCGAACACCGTCATGGTGTCGTAGACCACCGGAAACTGGAAAACCTGAGCGATATTGCGCAGCTCCGGCGGCAGCGCATTGACCACCTTGCCATCGAACTGCACCTCGCCATGGGACGGACTAAGCAACCCGGAAATGATATTCAGCAGGGTCGACTTGCCGCAGCCGGAAGGCCCCAGCAGCGCATAGGCGCCGCCCTGCTCCCACACATGGTTCATCTCGCGGATGGCGTAATCGGCCGCGCCATTCGGCGCGCGACTGTAACTGTGGGCCAGGTTGTGCAAACGGATCTCGGCCATCAGGCAACCCTCCCCAGACGGCGGCTGGGCGCCTGAATCAACTGCCCATCAGCGGCAAAGACAAACAGCTTGTGAGTGGGGATATAGATAAGGATCGGCGTGTCCACGTCGTACTCATGGACCCCAGGCAGGTGCAGGACCAGCACGAACTGCTCGTTGCGCACATGCAGAAAGGTTTCCGAACCGCTGATCTCAGCCAGTTCAACCGTTACCGCCAGTTCCAGATCGTCATCATTGGACGGCACCAGGCCGATATGACTGGGTCGCACGCCAAAGCGGTATTCGCCTTCGGCAATACCTTGCAGGTCCGGGTTGAGCGGGAAATGCACGGTATCAGCAAAACTTACTTCGGTGCCGCTGACGCGCCCCGGCATCAGGTTGATCGCCGGCTCGGAAAACAGCTCGGCGGCCAGCACCTGTTGCGGACGGTGATAAACCTCGGCGGTCTTGCCGCTCTGCACCACCCGTCCCTCATGCAGGATGGTGGTGGTGCCACCCAGGGCCAGGGCCTCGTTGGGCTCAGTGGTGGCATAAATGGCGATGGTGTGACGAGCCTGGAACAGCTCGCGCATCTCCTGGCGCAGCTCTTCTCGCAGCTTGTAGTCGAGGTTGACCAGCGGCTCATCAAACAGAATCAGCGAAGCATCCTTGACCAGCGCCCGCGCCATCGCCGTACGCTGCTGCTGACCGCCGGACAGCTCCAGCGGATGACGTTGGAGCAAGGCCTCGATACGCAGCATCTTCGCCGTGGCATGGACCTTTTCCAGAATCTCGGCCTTGCTCACGCCGGCCTGACGCAGCGGCGAGGCGATGTTCTCGAACACCGTCAGGGTCGGGTAATTGATGAACTGCTGGTAGACCATCGACACGTTGCGCTGGCGCACCGAGACATTAGTCATGTCCGCGCCATTCATCAGGATGCGTCCGCTGCTGGGCTTGTCCAGCCCCGCCATCAGGCGCATCAGGCTAGTCTTGCCAGACAGCGTGCGCCCCAGCAGCACATTGAAGGAGCCGGGTTCGAAGCTCAGGCAGGCATCGTCGATATACAGCTGGTGATCAACGATCCGCGTGACATGCTCCAGGGTAAGTGACATGGGCCGTCCTTTTTCTTGTTATCTGCCCTGCAACAAGGCGAGTTCCGTGCCAACCCTTTGCGGCACCCCCAAGCCATTGATTTAAAACAACTGCAGGTGAATGTAGGCATCCAGCTCAAACACCACTGAACACTTTTGAACAGTGCACAGTGAACAACTGAACAGCCACAGCGTTGACATCGAACAGCCTTCGGCGACACTGCTGTGACCCGGCGCAGACCGTGGCCAATAACAACAAGAACCCGCGCGAGAGACCTGTCATGGCTGACGCTGTCACTGCCCTGCCTCACGAGACCATCATCCAGGACTCCTGGACACGCTGTCGTGACTACGGCCTAACCCACCAGAGCACACCGATCTTCAACCAGCCCGAGCGCGGTGAAGTCAGCGCGCTTCTGGAAAGCCAGCATGCTCTGGTGCACACCACCCACAAGGAAGTGCTGCCCTACTACGGCACCATCCTGGCCAACTCCAATTGCCTGATCATGCTGGCCGACCACCAAGGTCAGGTGCTGCAGTCCTGGGGCGACCAACGTTTTATCGAACCGAGCCGCGCCGCCGGCTTTGTCGCCGGAGCCACCTGGCTGGAGCGTTACACCGGCACCAATGCCATCGGCACCGCCCTGAGTTGCGCCCAGGCGGTACATATTCAGCACGATGAGCATTTCCTCAAGGCCAACCGCTTTATGACCGGCTCGGCCTCGCCTATTTTTGACGAGCAGCGGCAGATGATTGCGGTGCTGGATGTGTCGAGCGACAGCTACCTGCCGCCCTCGCACACCCTGGGCATGGTCAAGATGATGAGCCAGTCGGTGGAGAACCGGCTGATTCTCAACCTGTTCCAGCAGCGTTACTTCCAACTGAGTTTCAATACCAGCCTGGATAACCTCAGCAGCCCCTGGGCCGGACTGTTGATTTTCGATGAGCAAGGTCAGGTGGTTTCCGCCAACCGCCGTGCCGACAGCCTGCTGGGTGTTGGCCTGGCCCAAGTGAATATCGAAAGCCTGTTCGACGTGCCGCTGCAGCAACTGCTCAACCAGCCAGAGGCGCTGCCGTTCAACCTGCGCGCCAGCGGACGCTTTCGCTTTCACGCGCAAATCAAACGCCCGCAGCAGCCTTCGCCAATCCAGGCCCGCGACTTTCGCCAAGCCCCGCAGCCACCCGAAAGCACCACCAGCAACCACTTCACCCTGGCCTCGCTCAACCTCGGCGACCCGCGCGTCGATAAAGCGGTGCGCCAGGCAGAGCGATTGCTGGAAAAAGACATTCCAATTCTGGTGCATGGCGAAACTGGAGTCGGCAAGGAGGTTTTCGTCAAAGCCCTGCATCACGCCAGCTCGCGCGCCAACCAAGCATTTATCGCGGTCAACTGCGCGGCAATCCCAGCCGAGCTGGTGGAGTCCGAGTTGTTTGGCTATGAAAAAGGCGCGTTTACCGGGGCCAACCAGAAAGGCAGCATCGGCCTGATTCGCAAAGCCCACAAAGGCACGCTATTTCTCGACGAAGTCGGCGATATGCCACTGCGGGTGCAGGCCCGTCTTTTGCGAGTACTGCAAGAGCGCTGCGTACAACCGCTGGGCAGTAGCGAGCTGTATCCGGTGGATATCCGCCTGATTTCCGCCACCAACCGCCCGCTGCGCCAGGATGTGGAAAGCGGGCTATTTCGCCAGGACCTCTACTACCGCATCAGCGGCCTCAATCTGGAGCTGCCGCCGCTGCGTGAACGCACCGACAAGGCCGCCATGGTCCAGCGCATCTGGGATTACCACCGCGAACCGCAGCAATGGGCGGGACTGAGTCATGAGGTGCTGAGCCTGTTCGAGCGTCACCCGTGGCCCGGCAACCTGCGCCAACTGAGCAGCGTCTTGCAGATTGCCCTGGCCATGGCCGATGACCAGCAGATCCGCGCCGAACATCTGCCGGATGATTTCTTTGCCGATTTGCAGCCAGCAGCTGCGCAAATAGCCGCCACCCAAACGCTACCGCCACCTTTGGCCAGCACCAGCGCGGATGATCTGGCCAGCCAGTACCAGGCCTGCGGCGGCAATATCTCGCACCTGGCGCGCAGCCTAGGGGTCAGCCGCAACACACTGTACAAACGCTTACGGGAAACAGGACTGACGGCGCGCTAGATTAGGTCGTAGCTCTTGTAACACCTGGCCTGAACCAGCCTTCTCAACCTGACATGGACTTATACGGCCCAGGTAGGGTCGAACCCATTAGGTAGCCTTTACGGGTCCGTACTGCGCTCACCCGTGCCCTCTCTCTTCCAGCGCCGCCACCAGGCCAATCCTTCTCCTTCGCGAGCCCAAACCTAATGCGTGACCCCGCAACTCCAACAGAAGCTTTTGCGCGAACCGCGCCATTGGCCTGCGCCTTAATCAGCATGCTGCTGTTGAGCGCCTGCGGCAGCATTGCACCGCCACAAGCAAACCCCGAGATTGAACCGATACGTTTTCTCCTGAGTTTCGATGACGGCCCAAGCGGCAATACCCGCGACAATCCAACCGAACAGATTCTCGACACCCTGGCAGACAACCCAATCCAGCCAGGGATCAAGGCGCTGTTCTTTGTCCAGACCCGCGCCGCAGCAGCTGGCGGCAGCGTTCACGGCCAGACGCTACTTCAGCGCCAGCAACGAGAGGGCCACCTGCTGGGTTTTCACACGGCAACTCCAGGCCATGCCAACCACCGCTTCCTCAGCCCTGAAGCGTTGCAACAATCGCTGGCAAACGGTGTAGCCGACCTGACCGTCATCAGTGGCACGGCGCCGCGCCTGGTGCGACCACCCTTCTGGAACTACGACGAGCGCACATTCGCCGCCTACCAGACGCACGGTCTGCGCATACTGCTAACCGATTTAAGCGCCAACGATGGCAAGACCTGGGGCATCAATGGCAGCCTGCGCCGGCGCAGTAACCTGCGTGACCAGCTGGCGCGGGCCGCACAGCAGATCAGCGTCGGTGCCTTGCCGGCAGTAGATGGGGTGATACCCGTAGTCGTGACCTTCCACGACCTCAATCCCTACACCGCACGGCATATGCAGGAATACCTGCAAATTCTTCTGGATGTGGCCGCAGATGTGGGCCTGGCCACCGATAAACAGCCGTTCTATGGCCAACGTGATGCCCTGCAACGTGCTGCATTAAGACGCGCCCTCGGCGACCCACAGCAGTACGCTCGGCTGCCGGGCCTGTGGAACTGGCTGTGGAACTAGCAAACCGTACGCAATAAAAAAGGCCGCTCGAAAGCGGCCTTTTTATGCAGCAATCAATCTAGTCCGCCAGGCGCCAGGTAGTACCGCCCTTACCGTCTTCCAGTACCACGCCCATAGCGGTGATCTGGTCGCGGATACGGTCTGACTCGCCCCAATTCTTCTCGGCACGGGCCTGCAGACGCGCAGCGATCAATGCCTCCACCTCGGCAGCATCGACCTTACCGGCAGCACCGGCCTGCAGAAATGCTTCAGGCTCCAGCTGCAACACACCCAGCACCCCAGCCAATTCCTTCAAGCGCGCGGCTAAGCCAGCAGCGGCCTGCAGGTCGGTTTCACGCAGACGATTGATCTCACGGGCCATTTCGAACAGCACGGCGCAGGCTTCTGGCGAGTTGAAGTCATCGTCCATGGCCGCCGCAAAGCGCTCGACAAAGGCATCACCGCCAGCCGGTGCAGCATCTGGCAGGCCCTTGAGCGCATTGTAGAAGCGCTCCAGAGCGCCCTTGGCTTCGCGCAAACTGTCTTCGGAGTAGTTGATCGGGCTGCGGTAATGGCTGGACACCAGCAGGTAGCGCACCACTTCCGGGTGATATTTTTCCAGCACCTCACGAATGGTGAAGAAGTTGCCCAGGGACTTGGACATCTTCTCGCCGTCCACGCGCACCGCGCCGGCATGCATCCAGGCGTTGGCGTAGAGCTTGCCGGTGGCCGCCTCACTCTGTGCAATCTCGTTTTCGTGGTGCGGGAACACCAGATCAGGGCCGCCGCCATGGATGTCAAACGTCTCGCCCAAGCAGCAAGTGGACATCACCGAACACTCGATATGCCAGCCCGGACGACCGGCGCCCCACGGCGACTCCCAGCTCGGCTCGCCCGGTTTAACGCCCTTCCACAGCACGAAATCCAGCGGATCCTGCTTGGCTTCATCAACTTCGATGCGTGCACCGATCTTCAGGTCTTCGATCTTCTTGCGCGACAGCTTGCCGTAACCGACGAACTTGCCGACCCGGTAATACACGTCACCATTGCCGGGCGCGTAGGCAAAACCCTTGTCGATCAAGGTCTGGATCATCTGGTGCATGCCGGCGATATGGCTGGTGGCACGCGGTTCCTGATCAGGACGCAGCACATTCAGGCGTGCTTCGTCCTCATGCATGGCCGCGATCATGCGCTCGACCAGCGCTTCAAACGGCTCACCGTTGTCATTGGCACGTTTGATGATCTTGTCGTCGATGTCGGTGATATTGCGCACGTAGGTCACGTCATAGCCGCGATGGCGCAGCCAGCGAGTCACCACATCGAACGCCACCATCACCCGCGCATGACCGATGTGACAGAAGTCGTAAACCGTCATACCGCACACATACATGCGCACCTGGTTACCCACCAGCGGTTTAAAAACGTCTTTGTTTTTGGTCAGCGTGTTGTAGATCGAGAGCATTGCAGTTCCTTGAAAACCACGGGCCGGCGTACCGGCCCGGTTTTAATCAGAGCGCCTGGGTCTTAAGCCCAGGAGTCACGCAGCGTCACAGTGCGGTTAAACACCGGCGCACCCGGCTTGCTGTCCTTGATATCGGCGCAGAAGTAGCCTTCGCGCTCGAACTGAAAGCGCTCTTCCGGTGCAGCCTCAGCCAGCGAGGGCTCGGCGCGACAGCCTTTGAGCACCACCAGCGAATCCGGATTGATGTTGTCGAGGAAGCTGCCGCCCTCTTCGTCCTTCTCCGGGTTGGCGGAGCGGAACAGACGGTCATACAGGCGCACTTCGCACTCAACGCTTTCAGCCGCCGGCACCCAGTGGATCACGCCCTTGACCTTACGGCCTTCGGGGTTCTTGCCCAGGGTGTTTTCGTCGTAGCTGCAGCGCAGTTCGACGATAGTGCCGTCAGCATCCTTGATCGCTTCGTCAGCACGAATCACGTAGCTGCCGCGCAGACGCGCCTCGCCACCCGGAATCAGGCGCTTAAAGCCATCCGGCGGGGTTTCTTCAAAGTCACCGGCGTCGATATAGATCTCGCGGCTGAACGGCAACACGCGTACGCCCATGTCCTGCTTGGGATGGCGCGGCAGTTCGAGGTTCTCAACCTTGCCTTCCGGATAATTGGTGATAACCACTTTCAGCGGCTTGAGCACACACATGGCGCGGCCTGCGTTGGCGTCCAGGTCATCACGGATGGCGAACTCAAGCATGCCCACATCGACCACGCCACCGGCGCGGTTGACGCCGATCATGTCGCAGAAAGTGCGGATCGAAGCCGGTGTATAGCCTCGGCGGCGGAAGCCCGAGAGGGTCGACATGCGCGGGTCGTCCCAACCATTGACGTGTTTCTCGTCAACCAGTTGCTTGAGCTTGCGCTTGCTGGTGATGGTGTAGTTGAGGTTCAGCCGGGCGAACTCGTACTGACGCGGCTGCGCCGGCACCGGCAGTTGCGCCAGGAACCACTCGTACAGCGGACGGTGGTCTTCAAACTCCAGGGTGCAGATCGAGTGGGTGATGCCTTCGATGGCGTCCGACTGACCGTGGGTGAAGTCATAGCTCGGGTAGATGCACCACTTGTCGCCCGTCTGGTGGTGATGAGCGTGGCGAATGCGGTACAGAATCGGGTCGCGCAGGTTGATGTTCGGCGAGGCCATATCGATTTTCGCGCGCAGCGAACGGGCGCCATCGGCGAATTCACCAGCTTTCATGCGGGCAAACAGATCAAGGTTTTCCTCGACGCTGCGCTCACGGTACGGGCTGTTCTTACCCGGTTCAGTGAGGTTGCCGCGATAAGCGCGCATTTCTTCGGCATTTAAGTCGCAGACAAAGGCCTTGCCCGCCTTGATCAGTTCAATGGCCCAGGCATGCAGCTGGTCGAAATAATTGGAGGCATAACGCTCCTCGCCCGCCCACTGAAAGCCCAGCCACTGCACGTCGCTTTTGATCGCGTCGATGTATTCCTGGTCTTCCTTGGCCGGGTTGGTGTCATCAAAGCGCAGGTTGCACTCGCCACCAAACTCTTTGGCCAGACCGAAGTTCAGACAAATCGACTTGGCGTGGCCGATGTGTAGGTAGCCATTGGGCTCCGGAGGAAAACGGGTAATGATCTTCGCATGTTTGCCTGCATCCAGGTCAGCCTGGACGATAGGACGAAGAAAGTTGGCGGCGGCGACAGTTTCTGGCTTGCTCATGGGGTCCTTAGCGAGTGCGAGGCGCGGCTCAGAACCGGTTCGCGTGCACCAGGCAACGCGTCAACAGGCTCTCAGGGTAGGCCGACTTATACAAAGCGCTTATCATAGCCGAAGCTGTCAACCCCCTGACAGGCCCAAGAACCGCTGCAACGCCCTTTGCTGGAAATTCAGCGGCTCACGGATTTATCGACAGAGCGATTACCTACATGATCAAGCTGCACACCAACCACGGCGTTATCACCCTCAACCTGTTCGAAGACAAAGCCCCGGAAACCGTGGCCAACTTCAAGCAGTACGTCAAAGAAGGTCATTACGACAACACCGTTTTCCACCGCGTGATCAGCAACTTCATGATCCAGGGCGGCGGTTTTGAGCCGGGCATGAAGCAGAAAACCACCCGCGCCCCGATCAAGAACGAAGCCAACAACGGCGTGGCCAACAAGATCGGCACCGTGGCCATGGCCCGTACCATGGAGCCGCATTCGGCCTCCGCGCAGTTCTTCATCAACGTGGGCGACAACAGCTTCCTTAACCACAGCGCACCAACCGTGCAAGGCTGGGGCTATGCGGTGTTTGGTGAAGTGGTTGAAGGCATGGACGTGGTCAACGCCATCAAGGCCGTTGCTACCACCAGCAAATCCGGCCACCAGGATGTACCGGTTGAGGACGTGATCATCGAGCGTGCCGAGATCGTTGAGTGATCTTACTGATATCCGACCTGCATCTTGAACAGGAGCGCCCGGACACCAGCCGGGCGTTTCTGCATTTTCTTGAAACGCGCGCGGTTCAAGCTCAGGCGCTGTATATCCTGGGTGACTTCTTTGAAGTGTGGATCGGCGACGATGCCATAACCCCCTTTCAACGTTCGATTGCCCAAGCCCTGCGCCGACTCAGTGAGCGCGGCACGCGCATCTACCTGATGCATGGCAATCGCGACTTTCTACTCGGCAAGGCCTTCTGCCGTGAAGCCGGCTGCACCCTGCTGCCCGATCCCTGCGTGATCGAATTGAATGGCGAGCGCGTGTTGCTGATGCACGGCGACAGCCTGTGCACCCAGGACATCGGCTATATGAAGCTGCGCCGTTGGCTGCGCAACCCGATTTCGCTGTTTATCCTGCGCAACCTGCCGCTCAGCACCCGACAAAAACTGGCGCGCAAGCTGCGCAATGAAAGCCGCACGCAAACACGGATGAAAGCCAGCGAGATTGTCGACGTCACCCCGGATGAAGTGCCGCGCATCATGGCCGAACACGGCGTGCGCACGCTGATCCACGGCCACACCCATCGCCCCGCCACCCATCAACTGCAAGTCAACGGCCAGACGGCGCAGCGCATTGTGCTTGGCGACTGGGACAAACAGGGCTGGGCACTGCAAGCAGACCGCCAAGGCTTGCAGCAAAGTGCCTTCGATCTTGATCCTGCGTGAAACTTTGACGGCGCGCACAAAGCGCTGATCGCCCCCTCTTGACGGACGATTCGCCGATCATCAGCATCAGCGACCTCAGAACGCCATCAGGGACCGATCATGCTGCTCAGCAAGGAACATCTCTTTAAATACGCCATCGCCCCCGCCGCACTGGTGGCGATGAGTTTCGTCACCTTCAACAGCGTGTTCTTTTATAACGAAGCCGGTTTTGCCACTCACGTGCGCACCATCTTCGGTGAAGAGAAAGTGGTCGATGACGTGGGCTACGCCACCAAATGGTTCGGCCGCGCTACCGCCTGGAAAAAGGCCCTGAGCGTGCAATCGGTGCTTACCGAAGCCCTGGCCATCGACGACAGCAGCGACAACGACTCGCTCGGCGCCACCATCGAAGCCTTCCCCATCGTGTTTCTCGGCAACGTCGACGCCAAAGTCGAGTCCTCCGCGCGTTTCCGCCTACCTGCAGGCGAGCAGTTCCTGAAAATCGCTCAGGAATACCGCAACCCGGAAAACTTCATCAAAACCGCGCTGGTTCCGGCCATCAAGGAAACCCTGCAGGCCACCGCCTCACTAATGAGCGCCGACGATTTCTATGCCGGTGCGCGCAGCGAGTTTGCTGCCGAGTTCGAAAACCAGCTGAATGACGGCCTGTACCTGATCAAGCGCAAGGAAATTCGCGGCCCGCGCGGCCACCAGCCCACGCAAACCGCAATCCTGCAGGCCGGCACTGAACAGGGTGTGTTCGGCGATAACAACGTCAGCCAGTTCGTCACCGAAAAGGTCATGGACAACAAGGGCATCCCGGTACGCAAGCAGCAGCAGTTCCGCAAATACGGCGTGGAAGTGGTCGAGGCGCGCATCACCAACGTCGACCCTAATCCGCAATACAAACAGCGCATGGTCAAGGTGCAGCAAGCCCTGGCTGAGCTGGCCGTAGCACGGCAGAACCGCCTGAAGGAAGAAGAAGAGAAGCTGCTGGTGACCGCCCGCGGCGAGAAAGAAGTGGAAGCGCGTCGCCAGGAAACCCTGCGCGACCAGATCGAACGCACCACCCAGGCGGAAACCGAGAAGCAACTGGCGCGAATCAACGCCGAGCGTGAGAAGGGTCGCGCCGAGATCGAGAAGCAGACCGCCGAGCTGCTGCGCGACAAGGCTGCGATCACCGCCGACGCGACGAAGATCACCGCCGACGCCGAGGCTTATGCCCGTGAAGCGGTGATCAAGGCGGACGGTGCGTTACAACCCAAACTTGATGCGCTGATCGCGATCAACAAGGTCTGGGCCGAAGCAGCTGCTCAAGCACCAGTGCCGAGCGTGATGATGGGTGGCGGTAGCGAAGGCGCCAGCAGCCGTCAGGATGAAATCAGCCAGCTGATGGGTGTTCTGGCCACCAAGGCCGCACGCGACTTGTCGCTGGATCTGAAAGTGCAGCAGTAAGCACTACATACCCACCTACAAAAAAGCGCCCTACTGGGCGCTTTTTGCTTTAGAGCGGCGGCACACCGCTGTGGAAGCGAAACTCAGTGTCCGGCGACTCGATCAGCTCGCGCTCTGCCACCCTCACCCGCTCAATGGCCTGGTCCACATCACGCGCATCGCCGTACTGATACGCCAGCTTCAGGTAATTCTGGAAATGCCGCGCTTCACTTTTCAACAAACCGAAATAGAACTTGCCTAGCTCTTCATCAAGATGCGGCACCAGGGCCTCGAAACGCTCACAGCTGCGCGCTTCGATAAAGGCGCCGACCACCAGGGTATCCACCAGTTTGTGCGGCTCATGGGTGCGCACAACCTTACGCAAGCCTGAAGCGTAGCGCGCCGCCGATACCGGGCGCAGGCCGATCTTGCGGCGCTTCATGATGCGCAGCACTTGCTCGTGATGCACCAGTTCCTCACGGGCCAGACGCGACATGGCGTTGATCAGGTCAATATAGGTGCTGTACTTGGCCATCAGACTCAGCGCTGTGCTGGCGGCCTTAAATTCGCAGTTCTTGTGGTCGATCAGCAGGGTCTGCTGATCAGCCAAGGCGGCGGTGATCCAGGCATCCGGCGTACGGCAGCCGAGAAACTCATGAATTTCTGGCAGGTTCATCGGTGAATCTCCGTAACCAGACGGCGACATGCCAACAGACAAGGGGCAAAACAACGCAGCAGATCATCGGTTGCGGCTAACAGATACATAAATTCACAAAACCAGGCAGGCGGGAGTGATAAGGCTACAGCGCGGCCATTATACGAATGAGCACGCGAACAGCCACTCGATTGACACCGGTCAAGCATCAAGCCAGTGGCAGCGATCTATAGTGATAAACAGTACAACTGACTGCACATGGAGATGATCATGCAAGCTATTCGCAGCATTCTGGTAGTGATGGAGCCCAATCACACGGAAGACCTGGCCCTCAAACGCGCCAAGCTGATTGCCGGCGTCACTCAATCGCATCTGCACCTGCTGGTATGCGACAAGAAAAGTGATCACACCGGCTACCTGCGCGACCTTACCGGCCTGCTTAACAGCGAAGGGTTCAGCACCTCCAGCCAGCAGGCCTGGGATGACACTCAGCACCAGACCATCATCAACGTGCAACAAGCCGAAGGGTGCGGCCTGGTGATCAAGCAGCACTTCCCCGACAACCCACTGAAAAAAGCCCTGCTCACCCCCGAAGACTGGAAGCTGCTGCGCTATTGCCCGGCGCCAGTGCTGATGGTTAAAACCGAAAAATCCTGGGCGGACACCGCTATTTTGGCGGCAGTCGATGTGGGTAACGCCGACAGCGAACACCGCACCCTGCATGCCAGCATCGTCAGCCATGGCTTTGATATTGCAGCTTTAGCCAAAGCCGAATTGCACGTGATCAGCGCATACCCTGCCCCCATGCTCTCGGCGGCCGACCCGACCTTCCAGCTCAAGGAAACCATCGAGGCGCGTTACCGTGAACAATGCAAGGCGTTCCAAGCCGAGTACGAAATCAGCGATGAGCGCTTACATATCGCCGAAGGCCCAGCCGATGTCTTGATCCCGCAGACCGCGCATCGACTCAACGCAGGTGTGACGGTGATTGGCACTGTGGCGCGTACCGGTATTTCCGGCGCACTGATCGGCAACACCGCCGAGGTGATTCTTGATTCGCTGGAAAGCGACATCCTGGTGCTCAAGCCGGATGACATCATCGCTCACCTGGAAGAGCTGGTCGCCCAGCGTTAAACCAACTGCGCGCAACAAAAAAGCCGCCTGAACAGGCGGCTTTTTCATGTACCACTGGTTTCAGACCCTTAGCTCAAGACCTTCGAGCAGAAAGCGTGGCGCGATGTAACGCTCGTAGTGCGCTTCAGACAGCAGAAAGAACTCTCGATCAATCGCATCACGTAACTCTGGCAGGCCCCAGCCACGAAACTCAGGGAGCAGTACCATCCCATAGGCCTCCAGTTGACTGATTACCCGCGCCCCCCGGGCAATCAACTGATACGCCCAGCAATACGGTGATTGCTGTGGCACAAAGCGGATCTTGCGCTGTTCCAGCTGCATACGCAGGCGATCGGCATCGAAAACTTCCAGCTTGGCCGCCATCACCTGCACCAATAAGACTTCCAAACGCAGCCAAACAGCGTGTTTTTCCTCGTCGTTGTAGCCGTTCCAGTTGATCACCTCATGGTGAAAGCGCTTGCAGCCACGGCAGACCAAATCACCGTAAACAGTGGAGCACAGGCCGACACAAGGGGTTTTGATGCGTTGGTTGGACATAGCAAAAGGCATGGATACTGGCGGACAGGCTGGCATCTTAGCCCTTTGTCTAAGGCAGATCACCCCTATATAAGCGGGGCCTTTGGCTTAACTTATTCAAAGCTTTCCAGTAGAATCGGCCGGCCTTTTAGAGGCAGCAACGTCCGTTGGAAGCTGTTTTCAAAGCGTCACGAGCACAGTCAATCCTGCAGGTTCGATGTTGGTGCCGACCCTTGAACCACCCTTCAAGTGTCTGCACCAGCCCTCATCCAGCCCGTCCTGCCGGCGTAAAACTTTGAAAACAGCTTCTGCAAGAAAGCAGCGTAACCTCGGCTGAGCGGCCCATAACGCCACGAAGCGCCTGGTTTGTTGTTTTCTGGATCGCGTCCCGGACAACCCTTTGGGACCACTGATGAGGGTAATAACTGTGCTTGAAGCCTATCGCAAACATGTAGCAGAGCGTGCCGCTCAGGGTATCGTGCCCCAGCCGCTGAACGCCGAACAAACCGCAGGCCTGATCGAGCTGCTGAAAAGCCCGCCAGCCGGCGAAGAAGCTGTTCTTCTCGACCTGATAACCAACCGCGTGCCGCCAGGCGTCGACGAAGCCGCTTACGTCAAGGCCGGTTTTCTCTCTGCCCTTGCCAAAGGCGAGGTCACTTCCCCTCTGATCAGCAAGCAACACGCTGTTGAACTGCTCGGTACCATGCAGGGCGGTTACAACATCGCCACTCTGGTAGAGCTGCTCGACGACAGCGAACTGGCTGCCGTGACTGCCGAGCAACTGAAGCACACCCTGCTGATGTTCGACGCCTTCCACGACGTTGCAGAGAAAGCTAAGAACGGTAACGTTCACGCCAAAGCCGTACTGCAGTCTTGGGCTGACGGCGAGTGGTTCAAGAACCGCCCGACTCTGGCCGACAAGATCAGCCTGCGCGTGTTCAAGGTCACCGGCGAAACCAACACCGACGACCTATCCCCGGCGCCAGATGCCTGGTCGCGTCCGGATATCCCACTGCACGCCCTGGCCATGCTGAAAATGGCCCGTGACGGCATCGTGCCGGACGAGCAAGGCGTAACCGGCCCGATGAAGCAGATCGAAGCCATGCGCGGCCAAGGTTTCCCGATTGCCTACGTCGGTGACGTAGTCGGTACCGGCTCCTCGCGTAAATCCGCCACCAACTCGGTGCTGTGGTTCTTCGGCGACGACATCCCTAACGTGCCGAACAAGCGCGCGGGTGGTTTCTGCTTCGGCAGCAAGATTGCTCCGATCTTCTACAACACCATGGAAGATGCAGGCGCTCTGCCAATCGAATTCGACGTTTCCAACATGCACATGGGCGATGTGATCGACCTGTACCCGCATGCTGGCAAAGTCTGCAAGCATGGCACCGACGAAGTACTGACCACCTTCGAAATGAAGACTCCAGTACTGCTCGACGAAGTCCGCGCTGGCGGCCGTATCCCGCTGATCATCGGTCGCGGTCTGACCGAGAAAGCGCGTGCCGAACTGGGCCTGGGCCCAACCGACCTGTTCAAGCTGCCTGAGCCACCTGCTGCCAGCACCAAGGGTTTCACCCTGGCGCAGAAGATGGTTGGCAAGGCGTGCGGCCTGCCAGAAGGCAAAGGCGTGCGTCCTGGTACCTACTGCGAACCGAAGATGACCACCGTCGGCTCCCAGGACACCACTGGCCCGATGACCCGCGACGAGCTGAAAGACCTGGCTTGCCTGGGCTTCTCCGCTGACCTGGTCATGCAGTCGTTCTGCCACACCGCGGCTTATCCGAAGCCAATCGACGTCACCACCCACCACACCCTGCCGGATTTCATCCGCACCCGTGGCGGCGTGTCCCTGCGTCCTGGCGACGGCATCATCCACAGCTGGCTGAACCGCATGCTGCTGCCGGATACCGTCGGCACCGGTGGTGACTCGCACACCCGCTTCCCGATCGGCATCTCCTTCCCGGCCGGTTCCGGTCTGGTTGCCTTCGCCGCTGCCACTGGCGTAATGCCGCTGGACATGCCGGAGTCGGTATTGGTGCGCTTCAAGGGCAAACTGCAACCAGGCATCACCCTGCGTGACCTGGTGCATGCCATCCCTTACGTGGCCATCCAAAAAGGCCTGCTGACAGTAGAGAAGAAAGGCAAGAAAAACATCTTTTCCGGCCGCATCCTTGAGATCGAAGGTCTGGACGAGCTGACCGTTGAACAGGCTTTCGAGCTGTCCGACGCCTCTGCCGAGCGTTCCGCTGCTGGTTGCACCATCAAGCTGCCGGAAAAGGCGATTGCCGAGTACCTGCGTTCGAACATCACCCTGCTGCGCTGGATGATCAGCGAAGGCTACGGCGATGCCCGCACCATGGAACGTCGCGCTCAAGCGATGGAAGCCTGGTTGGCCGATCCGAAGCTGATGGAAGCCGACAAGGACGCCGAGTACGCCGAAATCATCGAAATCGACCTGGCCGAGATCAACGAGCCGGTTCTCTGCGCTCCGAACGACCCAGACGATGCTCGTCTGCTGTCCTCCGTTCAGGGTGAGAAAATCGACGAAGTGTTTATCGGTTCGTGCATGACCAACATCGGTCACTTCCGCGCTGCCGGTAAGTTGCTGGAAAAAGTCGAAGGCACCCTGCCGACTCGCCTGTGGCTGTCGCCACCAACCAAGATGGACCAGCATCAGCTGACCGAAGAAGGCTACTACGGCATCTACGGCAAAGCAGGCGCGCGCATGGAAATGCCAGGCTGCTCGCTTTGCATGGGTAACCAGGCACGCGTTGAGGCGAACTCCACCGTGGTGTCGACCTCTACCCGTAACTTCCCCAACCGTTTGGGCGATGGTGCCAACGTCTACCTGGCTTCGGCTGAGTTGGCGGCTGTTGCTGCCATCACCGGCAAACTGCCAACTGTTGAGGAATACATGGTCTACGCGAAGAAAATCGACACCATGGCAGCGGACGTCTACCGCTACCTGAGTTTCGACCAGATCGCCGAGTTCCGTGAAGCTGCTGCAAACGCCCAGATCCCTGCTGTTCAGGTTTAAGCGTTACCCGCAACAAGAAAGCCCCGCCTAGTGCGGGGCTTTTTTATTGCAGCCTGGCTTGCCAGGCAATGCTCAGCAGCTACCTTCTGAAATGGGGGTGCAACAACGCACCACGGACCATCAGGAGAGCCTCATGAAACACTGGATTATTGCTGCACTCTGCGTATTCAGCCTGGCCGGCTGCAGCAGTGAATACATTATCAGTACCACCGACGGGCAGATGCTTACCAGCGACGGCAAACCGCAGCTGGACGAGGACACCGGCATGATCGAGTTCACCGACAGTGAAGGCCGCAAACAGCAAATCCCACAGAGTTCAGTCAAGCAGATGCTGGAACGCTAAACCAGCTCTGCCAGTCCCAAACCGAACCTCGCTACGGCGGGGTTTGTTCTGTCTGCGTCCCCGTACCATGCACTGGCATACGCCTTGCTTTGGCTTAAGTCACTAAGCCTTTCCAACGGCGGAAACGGCTCAAATAGACAATGGTGTCGTTCTGATCGCTGACTGAAGTCAGTGCTTGGCACGGCACCTTTTTGTGTGGGCATAGGAAACGCACCATGAATGAGCACGAGATCAGCCGCAGCGACACACCGGAAAAACCGGTGCTGAACATCGGCTTTATGGCCCTCACAGACGCCGCATCGGTCATCGTCGCCGCCACCCAGGGCTTCGCCGAGAAGCATGGACTGACCCTTAACCTGCAGCGCCAGGCTTCCTGGGCCACGCTGCGCGACAAATTGCTGAGCGGCGAACTCGATGCAGCGCATAGCCTCTACGGCCTGATCTATGGCGTACAGCTGGGTCTTGGCGGTGCACCAGCCACCGATATGGCCGTGCTGATGGGCCTGAACCAGAATGGCCAAAGCATCAACCTGTCGCCCGCCTTGCAAGCTGCCGGTGTGAGCACTGGCAGCGCATTGGCGCAACGCGCGCACCAGCCTGGCGCAAAACTGACCTTCGCCCAGACCTTCCCCACCGGCACCCACGCCATGTGGCTGAATTACTGGCTGGCCAGCCAGGGCATTCACCCATTGAGCGACGTGGACAGCGTCGTCGTACCGCCACCGCAGATGCTCGCCCACCTTAAAGCCATGCGCATCGATGGTTTCTGCGTCGGTGAACCCTGGTGCGCTCAGGCCGTGAATGAGCAGATGGGTTGCACCCTTATAACTAGCCAGGCCATCTGGCCGGACCACCCGGAGAAAGTTCTGGGCTGCACCCGTGAGTTTGCTGAACAGTACCCCAACAGCGCGCGTGCGTTGATCATGGCTGTGCTGGAAGCCAGTCGGTTTATCGATGAGAGCGAAGAAAACCAACGCAGCACCGCGCAACTGCTCAGTGGTAGCGAGTATGTCGATGCGCCTCTGTCGGCGATTCAGCCGCGTTTCCTCGGCCAGTATCAGGACGGCCTCGGCCATGCCTGGCAGGATGCCCACCCGCTGCGCTTCCACGCAGGCGGCGCAGTCAACCAGCCGTACCTGTCCGACGGCATGTGGTTTATGACCCAGTTCCGCCGCTGGGGCCTGCTGCGTGACGACCCAGACTACCTGGCGATTGCTCGCCAGGTGCAGCAACTCGACCTTTACCGCCAGGCTGCCGAAGCGCTCGGCATCGACATACCAAGCGACATGCGCCGCAGCCAGTTGCTCGATGGCCAGGTCTGGGACGGCAGCGACCCGGCCGTTTACGCGCGCAGCTTTGCCCTACACGCCCTGGCCGATGCGCCCCTCAGTATTCAACAGGAGAGCCGCTAATATGCTGCGCATCCTGCTGATCAATGACACCGCAAAGAAGGTTGGCCGCCTGAAAAACGCCCTGACCGAAGCCGGTTTCGAGGTCATCGACGAATCCGGATTGACCATCGACCTGCCGGAACGGGTCGAGGCAGTTCGGCCTGACGTGATCCTGATCGACACCGAATCACCGAGCCGCGACGTGATGGAACAGGTGGTGCTGGTCAGCCGTGATCAACCGCGGCCGATTGTCATGTTCACCGACGAGCACGATCCCGGCGTGATGCGCCAGGCGATTCAGAGCGGCGTCAGCGCCTATATCGTCGAAGGCATCCACGCCCAGCGCCTGCAGCCGATTCTCGACGTGGCCATGGCCCGTTTCGAAAGCGACCAGGCGCTGCGCGCACAGCTGCAGGCTCGCGATGCCCAGCTGGCCGAACGTAAGCGCATCGAGCTGGCCAAGGGCCTACTTATGAAGATGAAAAGCTGTGACGAAGAACAGGCCTACACCCTGATGCGCCGGCAGGCCATGAGCCGCCAGCAGAAACTGGCGCAGGTGGCCGAACAGATCATCGCCATGCACGACATGCTCGGCAGCTAAGCCAATCGCACTGTTATGCCGCAGCGCCGTTTGACTGTGCTGGACAGCCGGGTGGCGCGGCGCTTATCTTCGCCGCCTGGCCAGCGCACTGGCCAACGTCGCTCGGACGGTTCCGGGCGCTTACGTATCCGAGGAAAGCATGGCTGACCAAGCTTCGCGCCGCTTTGCGCGCATTGATCGACTCCCCCCCTACGTTTTCAACATCACTGCCGAACTGAAGATGGCCGCGCGTCGCCGTGGCGAAGACATCATCGACTTCAGCATGGGCAACCCGGATGGCGCCACGCCGCCGCACATAGTCGAAAAGCTAGTGCAGGTCGCCCAGCGTGAAGACACCCACGGCTACTCCACCTCACGCGGCATTCCGCGCCTGCGTCGCGCCATTTCGCGCTGGTACAAGGACCGCTACGAGGTCGAGATCGACCCGGAAAGCGAAGCTATCGTCACCATCGGTTCCAAGGAAGGCCTGGCGCACCTGATGCTTGCCACCCTGGACCATGGCGACACCGTGCTGGTGCCCAACCCCAGCTACCCGATTCATATCTACGGCGCTGTCATCGCCGGCGCCCAGGTGCGTTCGGTGCCGCTGATTCCTGGGGTGGATTTCTTCGCCGAGCTGGAGCGGGCGATTCGTGAGTCGATCCCCAAGCCGAAGATGATGATCCTCGGCTTCCCCTCCAACCCCACCGCGCAGTGCGTGGAGCTGGACTTCTTCGAGCGTGTGGTGGCCCTAGCCAAGCAATATGACGTGCTGGTGATCCACGATCTGGCCTACGCCGATATCGTCTACGACGGCTGGAAAGCCCCGTCGATCATGCAGGTGCCGGGCGCCAAGGACATAGCCGTGGAGTTCTTCACCCTGTCGAAGAGCTACAACATGGCCGGCTGGCGCATCGGCTTTATGGTCGGCAACAAGGAGCTGGTCAGCGCCCTGGCGCGAATCAAGAGCTACCACGACTACGGCACCTTCACTCCGCTGCAGGTGGCGGCGATTGCTGCGCTGGAAGGTGATCAGCAATGCGTGCGCGATATCGCCGAGCAATACCGCCAGCGCCGCAACCTGCTGGTTAAAGGCTTGCACGAGCTGGGCTGGATGGTCGAAAACCCGAAAGCCTCGATGTATGTCTGGGCGAAGATTCCTGAGCAGTACGCCGCGCTCGGCTCGCTGGAGTTCGCCAAGAAGCTGCTGCTGGAGGCCAAGGTCTGCGTCTCCCCGGGTATCGGCTTCGGCGACTACGGCGATGACCATGTGCGCTTTGCCCTGATCGAAAACCAGGACCGCATTCGTCAGGCGATTCGCGGGATCAAAACGATGTTCCGCGCCGATGGCCTGCTACCCAGCAAGAAGGCCAAGGCCGACGAGTAAACAAACAGAGGGCACCTTAGGGTGCCCTCTTTCGTCTCAACCGGAGTAATCCAGTACCGTCCAAACCCGGGTAAGGCCATCGGTAATGACGCAGCCGCTCTGCCCGAGTTGATTGTTGCTGTGCAGCGACATCAGGTTGGTCATGCCATCCGCCGCATCCGAGCGTTCGCTCAGCCACTGCACACGGCCGCAATTGGCCGTTTCGATCACATAACTGGCAGCAACTGCAGAGCTCTCGCTCGGCAGCCTGATCACATCCACCACCGTACCTTGCTCTTCCACGCGTTTGCCGTCAGATACCAGCACCGCCCAGGCCTGCCCGTTCTCGATCACCAGGTAGGTGCCATTGGCCCTCGGTTGATCAAGCTGCGGTTGCGCACAACCGGCCAAAAGACCCAACAGCACAATTGTCATCAGCATCTGTTGCATTGTTAGTGACTCCTCTGCAGTGCCTGTGGCCATTGGCTTTGCGGGCAGATGGCGCGAGTGATCGAGTAGGTGCCGGTTAGGGCCTTGGGCTTACTATTATCGAATACTGTTTATTTGTACAGTATTTTTCGATTACCCTTGGTCATGCCATCCAGCCAACCATGTCGCCCGGCAGATCGGGCCCATACAAGGCGTTAACAGGAGTACCCAGATGCTCGACGTACTGCAGCTGAAACACAGCGTAAACCGCATGCCCCTGGAAAAAGTCCGGACCACCGTCAATGAATTGCAGCTTGAAGGCATCGTTACCGAGGGCAAGACACCGTTTTCCCGGGTGCACTTCAACACCTGTTTTGCCGAGATCGAAGCCTTGCTGCAGCGCGCCGGCTATCACCGCCAGCTGGATGTGGTCGGCTATCAGGGATTGGCCTATGCCATGTTCGACCCCTCGCGCTGGGAGGCGGTGGAGGTGCTGCGCTGGCTCAAGGAGTTTGTTGAGGAAGCTCAGGGCAAATCGCTGTCCCGCTAAGGCTATGACACGCGATCAACACCAGCGCGCGTCAAGCACCAAGGCGAAGCAAAAGCGCTTGGCAGCGGCTTGACCATGCACAGCATTGGCTCAATAAGCCGGCTGGCAGCGCTGCTGATCTGCGGCATGGCGCACTGCTACGGCAAGGAAACTCTGCTCTAGCCAACATTCAATACTGCGCTTAAGCCTATGATTTATAGCGTTTAAGCTTGCCAACCTAAGGCCCGCTCGAGCCATTCTCAGAGCACGCAGGCGGTTGTTCGCCGCCGTGCCCCAGTAAAACTGGCAAGCCCCTTGCAATTGTCCTCACAAGATTCCTGCGCAGCCCACCAACGGCGGTGAGCCGCGGATCACGGACAACGGCGTCCGTCAGGTCCCCTCCTTGAGGTGGCCTGGCGTACGCCGTTTTTTGTTTCAGCCGTTTTATCGGCCAGAAAGGACAGACCTATGACTGATCGTGATTCGAAGAACCCAAGCCTGCACAGCCGCCGTAATTTCCTGAAAACCTCGATTGCCGTCGCCGGCACCGTCGGCGGTGTCGCCGCCCTTGGTCTTAGCGCACCCGCCTCGCTGCGTAGCGTAGCTTGGGCCGCCGGTTCCGATGCGCCAGAAAAGGCTGCGCTGAAAGTCGGCTTTATCCCGTTGACCGACTGCGCTTCGGTAGTGGTTGCCGCTACCCAGGGCTTTGGCGAGAAATACGGCCTGACCATCACCCCGAGCAAGGAAGCCTCCTGGGCTGGAGTGCGTGACAAGCTGAATACTGGCGAACTGGATGCCGCCCACGTGCTGTACGGCATGATGTACGGCGCACAACTGGGTATCGCCGGGCCGCAGAAGGATATGGCCGTACTGATGGGTCTGAACCAGAACGGCCAGGCCATCACCCTCTCCAAGCAGCTCAAGGAAGCCGGCGTCACCAACGGTGCGCAACTGGCCGAGCATGTAAAAAAAGGCGGCAACCCGCTGACCTTCGCCCAGACCTTCCCCACCGGCACCCACGCCATGTGGCTGTATTACTGGCTGGCGAGCCTGGGCATCAACCCGATGAGCGATGTGAAAACCATCGTCGTGCCGCCACCACAGATGGTCGCCAATATGCGCGTCGGCAATATGGACGGCTTCTGCGTCGGCGAGCCCTGGGGCGCGCGGGCGATTGCCGACAAGATTGGCTTCACCGCCGTCACGACTCAGCAGATCTGGCCGGATCATCCGGAAAAAGTCCTCGGCACCACCCGCGCCTTTATCGAGCAATACCCCAACGCGGCCCGCGCACTGATCATGGCGGTGCTGGACGCCAGCCAGTTTATCGAGGCCAGCGAGGAAAACCGCAAGAGCACGGCCAAGCTGATTTCCGGCAAAGCCTACGTCAATGCGCCGGTCAAGGTGATCGAGCCGCGCTTCCTCAGCCACTACGAGGACGGCCTGGGCAACAGCTGGAAAGACGACCACGCCATGGCCTTCTGCAAAAACGGCACGGTGAACTTCCCGTACCACTCCGACGGTATGTGGTTTATGACCCAGTTCAAGCGCTGGGGCTTGATCAAGGAGGACCCGAACTACGCCGCCGTCGCCGCCGGGGTCAACCAGGTTGCGCTGTACAAGGAAGCCGCCAGTGCGCTGAACATCCCCGTGCCGGCCAGCTCGTTGCGCAGCAGCACGCTGATCGACGGCAACGTGTGGAATGGCTCCGACCCGGCCGCCTACGCCAACTCCTTTGCGATTAAAGCCTGATTGGGAGGTTCGTGATGAACGCACCACTGAAAACCCCATTGCCGTTAGCTGCGCCGACCCGCAAAGCGCCACGCCTGGTGCTGCCAGGCGTAGCGGCGCTGACCAGCCTGCTCAAGGCGGTTGTGCCGCCATTGCTCGGCATCCTGCTGTTTATCGGCGTGTGGGCGCTGATTGCGACAAAGAGCGAGGGCCTGCCTGGCCCGGTCAGTACCTGGGCGGCGGCGCTGGAGCTGTTTGCCAACCCCTTCTATGACAACGGCCCGAATGACATGGGCATCGGTTGGAACATCCTGCATTCGCTGGGCCGCGTCGGTATCGGCTTTGGTCTGGCAGCGCTGGTGGGCATCCCGCTGGGCTTTGCCATCGGCCGCTTTGCCTTTCTCGCCGGCATGCTCTCGCCGATCATCAGCCTGCTGCGCCCGGTTTCGCCCCTGGCCTGGCTGCCCATCGGCCTGCTGGTGTTCGAAGCGGCTGGCCCGGCGTCGATCTGGGTAATTTTCATTAGCTCAATCTGGCCGATCATCCTCAACACCGCCGCTGGTGTGGCCAGCGTGCCGCAGGATTACCTGAACGTGGCGCGCGTGCTCAAGCTGTCCGAGTTCAAGGTGCTCACGCGCATCCTGTTCCCCGCCGTACTGCCGCACCTGATGACCGGCATCCGTCTGGCCATTGGCGTGGCCTGGCTGGTGATAGTCGCCGCCGAGATGCTCACCGGCGGCACGGGCCTGGGCTTCTGGGTGTGGGATGAGTGGAACAACCTCAACGTCGAACACATTCTGATCGCCATCATCATCGTCGGCCTGGTCGGCCTGGCCCTGGAGCAGCTGTTGCTGTTGCTGGCCAAACGTTTCGACTACGCCAGTTAAAGCAGGCCAGCTAAAGCAGACACGCTAAGGAGCCGCAACATGGATAAATTCGTGGAGCTGACCCAGGTCGGCAAGCATTTCGATACCAAGAAAGGTCGTTTCCAGGCCCTTACAGAAGTCAATCTGAGCATTGCCAAGGGTGAGTTCGTCACCCTAATCGGCCACTCGGGTTGCGGTAAATCCACCGTGCTCAATCTGATCGCCGGCCTGCTCGAGGCCAGCGAAGGTGGCCTGATCTGCAACGGCCGCGAGATCGACGGCCCTGGCCCAGAGCGCGGCGTGGTGTTCCAGAACCACAGCCTGCTGCCCTGGATGACCTGCTATGGCAACGTCTACCTGGCGGTGGAAAAGGTCTTCGCAGGCAAGGAGAGCAAGGCCCAGCTCAAGGAGCGCACCGAAGCGGCGCTGGCCATGGTTGGCCTGAGCCACGCCACCTACAAACATCCCAATGAAATCTCCGGCGGCATGAAACAGCGCGTCGGCATCGCCCGCGCCCTGGCCATGCAGCCCAAGGTGCTGTTGATGGACGAACCCTTCGGCGCGCTGGATGCCCTGACCCGCGCGCACCTGCAGGACGAACTGCTGCGCATCGTCGGCGAAACCCACAGCACGGTGGTGATGGTCACCCATGATGTCGACGAAGCCGTGCTGCTGTCTGATCGCATTGTGATGATGACCAATGGCCCGGCTGCGACTGTGGGCGATATCGTCAAGGTCGAGCTGGCGCGCCCGCGCGATCGCCTGGCTCTGGCCAATGACCCGCACTATCACGCCTACCGCACCGCCGTGCTGGAGTTTCTCTACCAGCGCCAGCAGCGCCCGGCGGCCTAGGGCGAAGGCGTCGCACCGATGCGCTGGAAGAAGGTTTCCACTGCATCGGTGTAGGCACCCGGCACGCCTAATTGCGCATTGATCTCGCCGTGCGACAACGCCTGTGGCAATACCGTCATCTGCATATCAAAGGCGCGGCCTCGCTCGGCAAATCCCTGCGCCTGGAGGCACGCCTCTTTGCGTTTACTGGAGCAGACGGCCAGCATTGGCGCGCCTGCTTGCTGCAAACGCCGCACGGGCGATACGGCACGCCAATAGGCCGGGTCCTGGCCAAACGCCTTGTCATACAGGCGGTAGTGCCTGTCGCGCATAATGCGTTCAACATCAAACGCAGCACTGTCGAGTGCCACAGTGCCCAACCAGGGTTGTACAGCATAAGCCTGGCCAATCTCAGGAGCGGCACTGAGCAGGCTGACCAAATGCGCACCTGCCGAATGCCCCAGCAGCACCACGCGCTGCGGGTCACCACCCCAGGCTGTTGCATGTTGCTGGACGTAGCTCAGCGCCTGGGCAATATCCTCGGCCTGCTGCAGGGGGGTGGCATCCGGTAATAAGCGATAGTTGGTCGACACAAACAGGTATCCCTGGGGCAACCAACGCGCCATCTTGTTCTCTACGACCCGGTCCATACGCTTATCGCCTTTATCCCAGGCACCGCCATGCACCATCAGCAATATGGGCGCCGAGCGCGCATTGAGTGGACGATAAACGTCCAGGCGCTGGCGCTCATGCTGACCGTATGGCAGATCTGCCAACAGTTCAGCACCAAGCTGCGCGGCACTTTTGGCACTGCGTCGATCACTCATGGCATCGCGCAGCCCCTGCGCCTGCACATCCCCCAGTAACAGCAGCGCCAGCAGTCCACCCATGCTCAATTGCCTGAAGTTCATACGCGCTTAACTCCGCACCTGAAGATGATGGGCCGATCATCACCGTTTTACCTGCAACGCGCATCAGCGGCTGCCCGACAGATGCGAACGGGGTTAACATTCGCCACCTTTTACTGACGACCGGATGCTGGCATGGCCCGCCTGACCCTTGAGTTCCCCGAAGACCAGTTCTGCTACAGCACCCACCTGACCGTGCGGGTGACCGATATCAACGCGGCCAACCACTTGGGCAACGATTCGATGATCTCGATGATTTCCGAGGCGCGGGCACGTTTTCTCTTCGAGTTCGGCATCGAGGAAACCCAGGAAGACGGCACAGGCATCATCGTCACGGACCTCGCCACCACCTACCGCGCCGAGGCTCACGCCCGTGATCAGTTGCTGTTCGAGGTTGGCGTGATGGATTTCAACACTTATGGTGGCGACATTACTTTCCGCATCACCCGCCCCGCCGACAACACGCTGGTGGCCATGGCCAAGTCCGGGTTTGTGTTCTTCAACTACAAACTGGGCAAAGTGGTTCAGATGCCGGCGACCTTCAGCGACAAATTCAGCAAGGTCAACTGGCTGAGCAAGTAACCTGGGCTTATCGGCATAAATCGGGTGATTACCGTCCTGATCACGCTTGATCGCAGCAAAGCTGCCGGATTGAGCATTAATTGCTCAACTATCTAGCGGCCGCCGTGACAGCTGGCACATCCTCTGCTACGCCTTAGGCATAACAACAAAAGCAGGGGAATTGCTATGCCAACCACGCGCAGCCATGTCCGCCACGCCGGGCTTTTGAGCAACCTACTCGCTATGGCCCTCCTCACCCTTCCCTTACCGACCCAGGCTGCACATGCAGCCGCCTACGCCACACCCGGTGAGTCACGCTGCAGCATGCTAACGCCTACCAGCTGACGCACTCGCCACAAGGCCGATTGAGGCCTGCCTTAGAAAGCCTGGCTTGTCGGAACCGGGAAAAAATTCTGCGCCCTATTCAAGGGCATGCCTTCCGCCAGCGCCTCCTTTTGCAGCACAGTCGCAGCTATCCAACAGCTGAAAGCCCCGTAAATCCATGGATTGCCCGGTTGGCGCAGCTCTTGCTAAAGACCTGTTACCGGTAGCCAATGGCGGCTGCTCAACAAACGACAAAGACGTCGCATAAACCTCGCCCTAGAGCGCTCGGTTTATGCGGCGTTTTGCGTTTTACGCCCCAGCGTTTGGGGCTGGCACCTGCCCTGCGATCCAGGACTTGCGCTAGTAACTCTCTCAACCCAGCTGTGGCGGAGGGTCTATTGATGTTTCGCCGCGAGCCGCGTCGAAACGTCAACAGACCCTGTTCCTCAGGGTGGCGTACCACAAGTACACCACCTCCCCGATGGGGTGCGGCCGCCGTGTCCACGACCATGGCGTAGCGCCCCCACCGGGACCCTTTTTTGCCGAATGAGGTTTTCGATGAATACAAGTTTCTGGAAATCCGGCCACACCCCAACCTTGTTCGCCGCGTTTCTGTATTTCGACCTGAGCTTTATGGTCTGGTACGTGCTCGGCCCACTGGCTGTGCAGATCGCCACCGCTCTCGACCTGACCGCGCAACAGCGCGGTCTGATGGTCGCCACGCCGATTCTCGCCGGTGCCGTGCTGCGTTTGCTGATGGGCTTTCTCGCGGATCGCCTATCACCCAAAACCGCCGGCCTGATTGGTCAGGTGATTGTCATCGTGGCGCTGTTCTGCGCCTGGCAGATCGGCATCAGCAGCTATGAACATGCCTTGTTATTAGGTCTGTTCCTCGGTTTTGCGGGCGCGGCTTTTGCCGTAGCCCTGCCGCTGGCCTCGCAATGGTATCCACCGCAGCACCAGGGCAAGGCCATGGGCATTGCCGGTGCGGGTAACTCCGGCACCGTACTGGCTGCACTGTTTGCCCCGGGCTTGGCCGCACTATTCGGTTGGCAGAACGTATTCGGCTGGGCACTGATCCCGCTACTGGCAACCCTGCTGATCTTCGCCCTGGTTGCCAAAAATGCTCCGGAGCGCCCCAAGCCAAAAGCCCTGGCCGATTACCTGAAAGCTCTGGGTGACCGCGACAGCTGGTGGTTTATGTTTTTCTACAGCGTGACCTTCGGCGGCTTTATCGGCCTGGCCAGCGCCCTGCCCGGTTATTTCAACGACCAGTACGGCCTGAACCCGGTGACCGCCGGTTACTACACCGCCGCCTGCGTCTGTGCCGGCAGCCTGTTGCGCCCCCTCGGCGGCGCACTGGCCGACCGTATCGGCGGCATCCGCACCTTGCTGATGATGTACACCCTGGCGTCCTTGAGCATTGCCGCTGTGGGTTTCAATCTGCAAAGTTCGACCGCAGCGCTGGCCCTGTTCGTCACAGCCATGCTCGGCCTTGGCGCAGGTAACGGCGCAGTGTTCCAACTGGTGCCGCAGCGCTTTCGCAAAGAAATCGGCGCAATGACCGGGCTGATCGGAATGGCCGGCGGCATCGGCGGCTTCCTCCTCGCCGCCGGCCTGGGCACCATCAAGCAGCAGACCGGTGATTACCAGCTCGGCTTATGGCTGTTCGCCAGCCTCGGCGTGCTCGCCTGGTTCGGCCTCTATAGAGTCAAGCTGCGCTGGCGCACAACCTGGGGCAGCGCCGCAGTGACCGCCGCTCGGGTGTAATAACAAAAATGCAGGGTGGATGACGCTCGGTTCATCCACCCTGTAGCCATTCATTATTACCTCAGCGTTTCTTCAGTCGCCTCTCCAGGAACCTCTGCATGGCCTTGCAACTGACCTTCGGCGAAGCCAGCGCCACTGGCCCGCGTAGCGAAAATCAGGACGCCATTCGCGTGGTCACCCCGGCTCCGGCCCTGGCGGCCAGCAAGGGCTACCTGTTCGCCCTCGCCGATGGCGTTAGCCAATGCGCCGACGGCGGCCTGGCGGCGCGCGCCACTCTGCAGGCCTTGGCCCTGGATTACTACTCCACCCCGGAAACCTGGGCGGTAACCCAGTCGCTGGACCGTGTGCTGGTCGCGCACAACCGCTGGCTGCAAGCCAATAGCGGCGGTCAGCCGCTGCTCACCACCTTGAGCGCACTGATCCTGCGCGGCCGGCGTTTTACCCTGGCGCACGTCGGTGATTGCCGGGCCTACCGCTGGCTGAACGGCACGCTTGAGCGCCTCAGCGAAGACCATGTGTGGGAACAACCCGGCATGCAGCATGTGCTCAAGCGCGCCATGGGTCTGGACCAGCACCTGGTAATGGATTATCTGGATGGCGAGCTGCGTCAGGGCGAATGTTTCGTGTTGGTCAGCGACGGTATCTGGGCCACCCTGGGCGACGCGGGCATTCAACGCATCCTCCATGATGAGCAAGATCTGTCCGCCGCCAGCCGTGCGCTGGTCAATGCCTCGCACCTGGCCGGCAGCCAGGATAACGCGAGCGCCCTGTTGCTGCGTGTCGAGGCATTGCCGCAAAGTGATTTGGCCGACACCCTGGCGCAACTGCAGCACTGGCCGCTACCGGCCAAACTGCGTGAAGGGCAGAACTTCGAAGGCTGGCAGGTCGAGCGACTGCTGGCCGAATCGCGCCAATCGATGGTGTATCGAGTGCGTGATGCTCAGGCACGGCGCTGGCTGCTGAAAACCCTGCCGCCCAGCCGTAGCGATGAGCCGCAAGCCGGCCATGCACTATTACTTGAAGAATGGTTTGTGCGCCGCGTGACCGGGCGCTTCTTCGCGGAAGTGCACTCGCTGCCGCAGCGTCAGCATCTGTATTACGTGCAGCGCGAATATGCCGGGCAAACCCTGGCCGAACACCTGCGCCTGAGCGGCCCATTGGGGCTACCGGAATGGCTAGACATCGCCCCACAGCTGATTAAAGCCCTGGGCATGCTGCATCGGCGCAACATCCTGCACCGCGATATCAAGCCGGAAAACCTGCTGTGGGGCGATGACGGCGAGCTGCGCGTACTGGATTTCGGCCTGGCTTACTGCCCCGGCCTGACCCGCGATGAAGCCTGCGAGCTGCCCGGCACGCCCAGTTATATCGCGCCGGAAGCCTTTACCGGCGTCGCCCCCAGCCCGCAGCAGGATCTCTACAGCGCAGGCGTGGCGCTGTATTTTCTGCTTACCGGGCATTACCCCTATGGTGAAATTGAAGCCTTCCAGCATCCACGCTTCGGCCAGCCGACTCCAGCCAGTCGCTATCGTCCGGATATACCCAGCTGGGTCGATGACAGCCTCAACCGAGCCCTGAGTGCCGAACCGAAAAAGCGCTATGAAACCGCCGAGGAATGGCTGCTCAACCTGGAGCAGGCGGAACGAAAATCCCTCAGCAGCCGACCACGGCCACTGCTGGAACGTGAACCGCTGCTGGTCTGGCGAGGCGTGGCCTTGTTTTCCCTGCTGCTGAATCTGCTCCTACTGATCGGGCTACTGCATTAAAGCCGCCACTTGCGCACCAATACTGCGCAAAGCGCCTTTAAATGGTGCGTAAACCCTCAAAAAACAGCTGTAACTTGCTGATAAGCCTTGAAAATACGCACCATACAAGTTGGCACAGGGTCTGCATTGGTAATTGGACAATTTAATAAAGCGCGGCCTCAACGAAGAAGGTTGCACTTCCCGATAGAACGGGACTTGGACAAAGGCGTCCTCGCTAGGTGACTAGCGGGACGCCTTTTTTGTGGCCAGCGATTCATGGCAGCCACCCTACGGGCCGTCGCGGGGCGACGTCAAAAATTGCTCCCGGCAATTTTTTGTTTTGCGTGAGTTTTATTAAGCAGATTGATGGCCCCCTAAATGACTGTTGCAACACGGCTGCTGCGTAGCCAAATCAAACCATTGCTGGTGATGCACACGGGCTGAGGAGATCAAAATGAGCGCAAAAGTCTGGCTGGTAGGCGCAGGCCCCGGTGACCCGGAGCTGCTGACCCTCAAGGCGGTTAAAGCCCTGAACCAGGCCGAGATCGTGATGATTGATGACCTGGTTAATCCCGCCGTACTGGAGCACTGCATCAACGCGCGGATCATGCCGGTGGGCAAGCGCGGCGGTTGCCGCTCTACGCCACAGGCGTTTATCCATCGCCTGATGCTGCGTTATGCCCGCCAGGGTAAATGCGTGGTGCGCCTGAAAGGCGGCGACCCCTGCATCTTTGGCCGTGGCAGCGAAGAAGCCGACTGGCTGAGCGAGCACGGCATCGAAGTGGAAATGGTCAACGGCATCACCGCAGGTCTGGCCGGAGCAACCAACTGCGGCATCCCTCTGACACTGCGCGGCGTAGCGCGCGGAGTCACCCTGGTTACCGCGCACACCCAGGATGACAGCAGTCTCAACTGGTCCGCTCTGGCTCAGAGCGGCACAACCCTGGTGGTGTATATGGGCGTGGCCAAACTGGCAGAAATTCGCGAGAGCCTGCTGGCGGGCGGCATGCGCGCCGACATGCCCGTAGCCTTGATCGAGAATGCCTCACTGCCACACCAGCGCGAGTGCCGCAGCAGCCTCGCGGCCATGCAACAAGCCGCCCACGACTTCAAATTGAAAAGCCCGGCCATTCTGGTGATTGGTGAGGTGGCCGCTCAACCGAACATACAGCTCACAGCTATAAGCGCCTAACCGCTTCGCGAAATTCCCCTTGCCTGCCACCAGCGAGCTTTTTACATGGGTTTTTCTTTATGGGCCGCCATGGATTGCGGGCCATAAAGAAAAACCCGGCCGAAGCCGGGTTTTCTATACAGCCAGATCGATTACTGCTTGATCTGAGCTTCTACTTCAGCTTCTACGCGGCGGTTAACAGCGCGGCCAGCGTCGGTAGCGTTGTCAGCAACCGGACGAGCTTCACCGTAGCCAGCAGCATTAACGCGAGCAGCATCTACACCGTACTGGTTAACCAGCACGTCACGAACAGCGCTTGCACGACGCTCGGACAGGTTCTGGTTGTAGGCATCGCTGCCTTTGGAGTCAGTGTGACCTTCAACCACGGTGGTGGTCTGTGGGTACTGCTTCATGAAGTCAGCCAGGTTCTTGATGTCGCCGTAGCTTTCTTCTTTAACGCTGGCTTTGTCGAAGTCGAACTTAACGTCCAGTTCAACGCGAACCAGTTCCATCGGCTCTTCAACAGCAACTGGCTCTGGAGTCGGCTCAACAGCAGCAACGGCAACTGGAGCTGGCTTGCTGCCACCACCGAAGTTCATGCCGATACCGACGCTTGGTGCCCACTCGGTGTCGCCTTGGTCGATGTTGTACTGAGCTTCAACGCCAGCACGGGCGTAGAAGTTGTCAGTGAAGTAGTACTTGGCGCCGCCGCCGATGTTGGCGAAGGTGGAGCCGTTACGACCATTGCGACCGGACTGACCGATGCTCTGATCCGAGAAACCTGCAGAAACGTAAGGACGCAGTGCGTCGCCAGCGTTGTTGAAGTGGTACAGAGCATCCAGAGCGGTGTTCGAGCCCTTGATGTTGCGGCCGTCTTCGCCACGAGCGTTGTGCACTTCGTCGTAGGCCAGACGCAGTTCAACGTCGTCAGTCAGGTAGTAGCCGATGCTGCCGCCGAACAGGTTGCCGTTGTTTTTGAAGTCACGGGCGCTGTCGAAGATTTCCTTCTTGGCAAAACCCTCCACTTCGACAGCGCCTTGACCCTGAGCCAGAACGCTGAGGGAGGATGTGGCCAACAACGAGCCAATGACAACGCCTAAAGTGTTTTTCAATTTCATTACTAATGTTCCCTATCTTGGTGGTCAGTAAGTTGTCTGACAAACACAAGACAACTCAGCCGGCAATTCTACCAGAATTAACCGTTAGCTATGACGGCTTTATTCAAGATAAGTTTCAGCGCTGTCCGAAAATTTATCGCGCAGCCGGTCAAGTGCACGCTTATAACGCATTTTCGTGGCGCTTAGGCCCATGTGCATAATGTCGGCAATCTCCTGGAACTCAAGTTCTGCGACAAAACGTAGCACCAGGATTTCCCGATCAATGGGATTAACATGCACCAGCCAACGATCAAGACCGCCTTTATCCTCAGGCTTTGGCGCTTTTTCTTCGGATGCTTCTTCAAGCGGGTCCAAACTTAAGGCGTCAATAAGGCGACGTTTACGTCGCTCCTTGCGATATTGAGTAATACATTCGTTGTAAGTAATGCTGTACAACCAGGTTTTGAACTTCGATTTGCCCTCAAAGTTCTTCAGGCCATATAAGACCTTGAGCATGACCTCCTGACAAACATCGTCAGCATCACGGTCATTGCCTAAATAACGCGCGCAGACATTGAATAACGTGCGCTGGTAACGACGCATCAGTTCTTCGTATGCACGGGTTATGTGAAACAACTCGTCGTGGGCACGCGCCACCAACTCTTCGTCCGAGAGTTCGCGGGGGTCATAACGCAGAGACGCAGAGTGGGCTTTATTCAAAACGAGTCGGGCCGACAGTCAGGACAAAAGCCAGCGCAGCCTGTAAATCAGGCTGCGGATTGGCCGCATACAATAACAGGGATTAGCCTTAGCGGCTGCTTACCTGCTGCTCGAGCAAGGTGCGGTTAGCCACAGAAACCAGTTCGCCGGCTTCCGTCAGCAACGTGGTTTTGACCGTACCGATTTCCTCGATCTGCCCTTCGACCTCACCTACCTGCACTTGTTGCCCAACCTCATACAACTCACGCACATAAATACCGGCCAGAATCTGGCTGGCAATGTCGCGACTGCCCAGGCCCAGCGCCAGCGCGACCGCTAGGCCGACCGAGATCAGCACGATGGCGATCACGTTGTTGAGCAGATCGGTTTTCACTTCCAGCTGACCAATCGCCACCGAAATGCTGATGATGATCACCAGCCCCTGAGCCACGCGGCCCAGGCCACTTGCATAGTCCAACCCGACGCCTTCTGCGGCACCGCGCACCAGGCCGCTGACCAGCTGCGCCAGCAACACGCCCGCGAGCAGCACCAGAGCTGCACCGAAGACTTTTGGCAGGTACAAAGCCAGTACATCAAGGGTCGCAGAAACTCGCTCCAGGCCCAGCGACTCGGCGGCGGTCACCAGGAAGATCAACAACACGAACCAGTAGACGATCTTGCCGATCAGGGTCGACACCGGCACCTGAATGCCGGCACGGCTCAACAACTTGGTCAGGCCAGTGCCAGCCATCAGGCGATCCAGGCCGATCTTGCCGAGCAATTTCGACAGCAGCGTGTCAAGGAACTTGGCGACGACAAAACCCAGCAGTACCACCACCATGGCGCCAAATAGACGCGGGATAAAGGCGGCAATCGGGGACCAAACGCTGGCCATCGCATCAACCAGAACTTGAGTAAATTCCATGCTCAGTCAGCCTTATTAACAGTTGAATCGGTGGTTTTACGACGCGAGACCGGCGCCACATGCGCCGAGCCGTTGTTCAGGGCCAGCATCAATGCGCCGGCCCAGTGTCCCATCAGGGCAAACAGATCACCCGCACCGACTTGGCGGTTGGCGGTTTTCAGCACGCGATGCAGACAGGCGTCATCGTCGTGACTCGAGGTGGGCGACTTGAGCAAATCGCGCAGTGATTCTTCAAAGGGATCGTGCATGGCGCACCTCACAGGATGTGTCGGCTAGACGAGACGAGTACAGAGCAAGTCACATCAGATCCAACGCAGGCGACGAAAAAGCAGCCACTGCACCAGCGCCACGGCGGCCATCAGCGAACACGCCAGCAGAAAGCCATGGGGGCTTTCGGAACCCGGAATACCGCCGACATTGATACCGAGAAGGCCGGTAAGAAAACTCATTGGCAAGAAAATCCCGGTGATAATGCCGAAGCGGTACATGGTGTGGTTCATCCGCTCATCCATACGCCGATTTTCCGCCTCAAGCAGCAGGTTGACCCGCTCACGGCTCAACTCCAGCTCTTCAAGGTAGCGCGTCAGACGGTTATTCAGCTCGTTCCAGTAGCTGCTATCGGCACCGACCAGCCAGGCCTGAGCACTGGCCGTGAGCTGCCCGTAGATATCCCGCTGTGGCGACAGAAAACGTCGCAAGCTGGCGGCGCGCCGGCGGATTTGCAGCAGCGCGGCATGATCAGGGGCCTGACTCTCCAGCGCATCGGCGCGCTCTTCCTGGTCGTCGACCTGCTCTGACAACTCGCCGACCAGCAGCTCGATCTTGTCGGTCAGGTAATGCGCCAGGCGCAAAATCAGCTCAGCCGAGGTTTTAGGCCCTCGCCCCGCCAGCAAATCCTCGATCAAGGCTTCTGTTGCGTGCAAAGGCCGCAAGCGCAGGGAGATAGCGCGCTGCGCATCGGCAAAAATGCGCACCGAGACCATGTCTTCAGGCTCAGCCCCTGGATTGAGGTTCAGGCCACGCAGGAACAACAACAGTTGCTGCTCAGGCAACGCCAGCAGACGCGGGCGAGTGTTCTCTTCCAGCAGCAGGTCGCAGGCAAAAGCGCTCAGACCACTTTCTGCACGCAACCAAGTCTGCGTCTGCGGATGACTGCGATCCCAATGCAGCCAGAGGCTTTCCTGCTCGCTTAGGACGAGGCCGTGCAGCTCTTGCCGGGCAATGCTGCGGGCACCGCCGTGACCATTAAGGACAAAAGCGTGCACCAGGCCCCATTGCGCGTTGTCACCTTCGTGCATGACGGTTTCCTGCAAGCGCCCTACTCCGGCATCTGCAGTGCAGAGGGCGAGATGATCACGCCATTATTGTCGGCGTAGATAAACTCGCCCGGACGGAAGGTCACGCCGCCGAAAGTCACCGCGACATTAAGGTCACCGATGCCACGCTTGTCGGTTTTCATCGGGTGACTGGCCAGGGCCTGAATGCCTAGATCGGTCTGCGCCAACACATCAACATCACGCACGCAGCCGTACACCACAATCCCTTCCCAACCGTTCTTCGCGGCTTTTTCGGCGAGCATATCGCCCAGCAGCGCGCGACGCATGGAGGCACCGCCATCCACCACCAACACTTTGCCTTTGCCCGGCAGGTCGACCTGCTCTTTGACCAGCGAGTTGTCCTCGAAGCACTTGACGGTGACGATCTCGCCACCGAAGGAATCACGGCCACCGAAGTTGCTGAACATCGGCTCAACCACCTGGACCAGCTCCGGGTAGGCGTCACAAAGATCGGGAGTGATGTAATGCATGGCAAAGCTCCTTGGATGTTGTAGGTCTGCTGACAGAGCAATCACGCCCTGCTGTGCAGCATTGAGCCACAGACGGGTGCACAACGGGCAAACGCCACACGCCCCATCTGTATCGATTCACGCTTTCAGTAAAAGGCCGGACACCGGCCAGCGCCTGCCTATTCAGGCGAAACCTCGTTGTTACGCGCTAACTCGGCTTGCGCCAGCTCAGCAGCGACCTGCGGACTCTTGCGCAGCCACTGTTCGACCAACGGCCAGACCTCAAGTTGCGCTTCTTTACTAACCAGCATCTCAACATGGCCGAAATCACCGCTGAAACCATGCTTCTTACCTAGACAGAGAAACTCACTCAAGGGCGATCCAAATTGCTTGAGCAGTTTTTGACACGCCCAGACCGGGTCTTGATGATCACCCAGCGCGGCCACGGCCATTATCGGAACACGCACCTCGGCCAGCCCCGCCCACCAATCGCGGTCAGCATCACCAAAGCGGCCGAACAGGCCGTGCCAGCGCAAACTTTCGACTGCAAGACCTATCGGCTCATCCTCCGGACCACGCTTGAGCCGTGACCCGGAAATCACCGAGAACCGTTTGAGTAGCAAGCGGCTCCCCCACTCCAGCGGCGGCAGTTTCAGCGGCCAGTAAACGCGGCTGATCTGGCTGCCAAACAGGACGCTGGAAGCGATTTTATCTTCACTCAGATACTGCCCACCGAGTGCGCCGGCCAGAATAATCCCCCCAAGGGAATGGCCTAACCAGTGAGCCTTCTGCGGATTCTGCTCATGCACAAAATCAGCAATTGCCGGCAGATCGTAGCGCACGTAGTCACTGACTGTGTTGCGCGAATAGTCACGATTGCGCGGCGACAGGCCATGACCACGCATTTCGGCAATCCATACATCAAAACCGGCGCGCGCCAAGTAAGGCCCCAAGCCAATGCATTTGGGGGAATACCAGAAGCGCCGGTTGGAAAAACTGCCGGGAATCAGAATCACCGGCACGCCACGTACCTGTTCATGACCAGCACGACCAAGACGAGTCAGAGCCAGCTCGACACTGCTGTCCGGACTGTTACCGGGTTTGAGGCGATAGACATCCTCGCTCAAATCGCCCCGAAACTCTGCACTGATCAAGGTGACGGGGAAAAGCTCACTGCTGCTTTGCATCTATCTTCGCTCTGGTACAACCAATTGCCGGGAGCAATTCTTTCACGTCGCAAGCGACGGCCCGGAGGGGGTAAGCACAGGATGTGCTGGCACAAAAAAGGGCAGGATCAACCCGCCCTTGAACAGAGATTTAAACGCGCTATCAGGCCGGCGCTTGACCTTCAGCCAGGAAGAACCAGGTATCAAGTACCGAATCCGGGTTCAGCGATACGCTTTCGATGCCCTGTTCCATCAGCCAGCGCGCCAGATCCGGGTGATCCGAAGGACCCTGACCGCAGATGCCGATGTACTTGCCAGCCTTGTTACAGGCCTGGATGGCATTGCTCAGCAGCTTCTTCACGGCCGGATTACGCTCATCGAACAGGTGCGCGACGATGCCCGAGTCACGGTCCAGACCTAGGGTCAGCTGGGTCAGGTCGTTAGAACCGATGGAGAAACCGTCGAAGAACTCGAGGAACTCTTCAGCCAGAATCGCATTGGACGGCAACTCGCACATCATGATGACCTTCAGGCCATCCTGACCACGGGCCAGACCGTTGGCGGCCAGAAGGTCGACCACCTGACTGGCTTCACCCAGGGTACGCACGAACGGCACCATGATCTCGACGTTGGTAAGGCCCATCTCGTTGCGCACTTTCTTCAGTGCACGGCACTCCAGCTCAAAGCAGTCGCGGAACGATTCGCTGATGTAACGCGAAGCGCCACGGAAACCGAGCATCGGGTTCTCTTCTTCCGGCTCGTAAAGTTTGCCGCCGATCAGGTTTGCGTATTCGTTGGACTTGAAGTCCGACAGACGCACGATGACCTTCTTCGGCCAGAACGCAGCAGCCAGGGTGCTGATGCCCTCAACCAGCTTCTCAACGTAGAAATTGACCGGATCATCGTAACCGGCGATGCGTTTCTCGACGCTGTCTTTGATCTCCGGCGGCAAGCCAGCGAAGTTCAGCAGCGCTTTCGGGTGCACGCCAATCATGCGGTTAATGATGAATTCCAGACGCGCCAAGCCAACGCCTTCATTCGGCAGCTGAGCGAAGTCAAATGCGCGGTCGGGGTTACCGACGTTCATCATGATCTTGAATGGCAGCTCGGGCATGGCGTCGACCGAATTCTTGCGAATATCGAAGCCCAGCTCGCCCTCGAAGATAAAGCCGGTGTCGCCTTCGGCGCAGGAAACCGTCACACCCATGCCATCTTTCAGCACCTGGGTGGCGTTGCCGCAACCGACCACGGCTGGAATACCCAACTCACGGGCGATGATCGCAGCATGGCAGGTACGGCCGCCACGGTTGGTGACGATAGCGCTAGCGCGCTTCATCACAGGCTCCCAATCCGGGTCGGTCATGTCGGAGACCAGCACGTCGCCGGGCTGGACTTTGTCCATCTCGGACACGTCATGGATGACCCGCACGCGGCCCGCACCGATCTTCTGACCGATCGCGCGACCTTCCACCAGCACAGTGCCGGTTTCCTTGAGCAGGTAGCGTTCCATAACATTGACGTTGGTGCGGCTTTTCACCGTTTCAGGGCGCGCCTGGACGATGTACAGCTTGCCGTCATCACCGTCTTTGGCCCATTCGATGTCCATCGGGCGGCCGTAGTGCTTTTCGATGATCATCGCCTGCTTGGCCAGCTCGCTGACCTCAGCATCAGTCAGGCAGAAACGCGCACGTTCGGCACGGTCCACATCGACCACCTTGACCGATTTACCGGCCTTGGCTTCGTCGCCGTAGATCATCTTGATGGCTTTGCTGCCCAGGTTGCGGCGCAGAATTGCCGGACGGCCAGCTTCCAGCGTTTGCTTGTGCACGTAGAACTCGTCAGGGTTGACCGCACCCTGCACAACAGTTTCGCCGAGGCCGTAGGCGCCGGTGATAAACACCACGTCGCGGAAACCGGATTCAGTATCGAGGGTGAACATCACGCCGGCGGTGCCGGTTTCCGAACGCACCATGCGCTGCACGCCAGCAGACAGAGCGACCAGTTTGTGGTCGAAGCCCTGATGCACGCGGTAGGCAATAGCGCGGTCGTTGAACAGCGAGGCGAATACTTCTTTGGCAGCGCGGATCACGTTGTCCACACCGCGAATGTTCAGGAAGGTTTCCTGCTGACCAGCAAACGAGGCATCTGGCAGGTCTTCGGCGGTGGCCGAGGAGCGCACGGCAACGGCCATATTGTCGTTACCACCGGCCATTTCGGCGAAGGCGGTGCGGATCTGGGCGTTCAACTCTTCGGGGAAAGCAGCGTCCATCACCCACTGACGGATCTGCGCACCGGTTTTGGCCAGCGCGTTGACGTCATCAACATCAAGGGCATCGAGGGCAGCATGAATCTGATCGTTCAGACCGCTCAGTTCAAGAAAGTCCCGGTAGGCCTGGGCTGTAGTGGCGAAACCACCAGGCACCGAAACTCCGGCACCGGCAAGGTTGCTGATCATCTCGCCCAGGGAGGCGTTCTTGCCCCCTACGTGCTCAACATCGTGATTGCCGAGCTTGTCGAGGGAAACTACGTACTCTACCAAGGTGATCTCTCCACTAAGGTGTTGGAAAAGCTCAAGGGGCTGGGGAAGCTCGGCGGCATACATGCCGGCACGATTGTGGCCTGGCCCTGGAAAATAAGTAACAATGCAGGCCGGATCGGCCCTGCAAAGGCGGGCCTATGATAGCCAAGATTCGTCCTCAGCTTAAGGCCCATGGTGCAAATGAAACGAACCGCTTTTTTCATCTCCGATGGCACCGGTATCACTGCCGAAACCCTGGGCCAAAGTCTGCTGGCACAGTTTGAAACCATCGACTTTACCAAGCTCACGCGCCCCTACATCGACAGCGTGGAAAAAGCGCGCGCAATGGTACAACAAATCAATAGCGCCGCCGAGAAAGACGGCTCTCGCCCGATCATCTTCGACACCATCGTCAACCAGGACATTCGCGACATCCTGGCAGAGTCCGAAGGGTTCATGATCGATATTTTCGCAAGTTTCCTTGCGCCGCTCGAACAAGAACTGACTTCTCACTCCTCGTACTCGGTCGGCAAATCGCACTCCATTGGCCATAACTCGAATTACATGGAGCGCATTGAGGCAGTCAACTTCGCCCTCGACAACGACGACGGTGCGCGCACCCACTACTACGACAAGGCCGACCTGATCCTGGTAGGCGTTTCGCGCTGTGGTAAAACGCCTACCTGCCTGTATATGGCCATGCAATACGGCATTCGTGCCGCCAATTACCCACTGACCGAAGACGACATGGAGAGCCTACAGCTGCCAGCCGTGCTGAAAAAGCACAAGGACAAGCTGTTCGGCCTGACCATCGACCCGGACCGCCTCACCGCCATTCGCCATGAACGCAAACCCAACAGCCGCTACGCCAGTTTCGCTCAGTGCGAGTTTGAAGTGCGCGAAGTAGAAAACCTGTTCCGCCGCGAGAACATCAACTTTATCAACTCTACCTATTTCTCCGTGGAAGAGATCTCCGCGAAGATCTTGGTGGAAAAAGGTGTTGAGCGCCGCCTCAAGTAACTCGCACAACTCATTGAAGCTAAGAGAAAAGGCTCGAACTCTTCGAGCCTTTTCTCATTTATAAACGCTACAAAACATCGCCCGGCACACGCACCCAACCTTCCATCAAGATTCGTGCACTGCGACTCATGATCGCCTTGGTTACCGTCCACTGACCGTCGACCAGCGCCGCCTGTGCACCCACGCGCAAGGTGCCGGATGGATGACCAAAACGTACGGCTTCGCGCGCACTGCCGCCCGCTGCCAGATTGACCAAGGTGCCGGGAATTGCCGCTGCGGTGCCGATGGCCACCGCGCAGGTACCCATCATGGCGTGATGCAGCTTGCCCATAGACAGCGCACGCACCAGCAGATCGATCTCGCCCGCAGGCACCGTTTTGCCACTGGAAGACAGGTAATCCTTTGGTTTAGCAACAAAGGCGATTTTCGGCGTGTGCTGGCGGGTAGCTGCTTCTTCCGCCGTTTTGATCAGCCCCATGCGCAACGCCCCCGCCACACGGATCTTTTCGAAACGCGCCAGCTGCTCAGGGTCACCGTTGATCTGCTCGCGCAACTCAGTGCCCTGATAGCCAATATCTTCGGCGTTTACGAACACGGTCGGAATGCCCGCAGTGATCATGGTTGCCTTGAAGGTGCCAACTCCTGGCACGTCCAGGTCGTCCACCAGGTTGCCGGTGGGGAACATCGAGCCACCCTCATCACCGTCATCGGACGGATCAAGGAACTCCAGCACGATCTCGGCCGCCGGGAATGTCACCCCGTCCAACTCAAAGTCACCGGTTTCCTGCACCTGACCATTGCTGACCGGAACATGGGCGATGATGGTTTTCTGGATATTCGCCTGCCAGATCCGCACCACGCACACGCCGTTTTCCGGAATACGCGCAGGGTCAAGCAGACCGGCATGAATGGCAAAAGCCCCGGCACCGGTAGACAGGTTGCCGCAGTTGCCGCTCCAGTCGACGAAGGGTTTATCGATCGAAACCTGACCATAGAGGTAGTCAACGTCGTGATCCGGTTGACTGCTTTTCGACAGGATCACGCACTTGGAGGTCGAGGACGTTGCGCCGCCCATGCCGTCGATCTGCGCCGCATAAGGATCGGGGCTGCCGATCACCCGCATAAACAGCTTGTCGCGCGCGGCGCCCGGCACCTGGCAGTTTTGCGGCAGGTCCTGCAGGCGGAAGAACACGCCCTTACTGGTGCCGCCACGCATATAGGTGGCGGGAATTCTAATCTGGGAGAGATGAGCCATGGTTTGGTCCTGGCTGAAAAGTGAAATTGCCGTAGGGTGGACCACGCTTCACCGTCGGTGCGTGAAAGCGGTGGATGGAAAAGCGCCATCCACCCCACGGAATCAGGCGACGGCGCCTTCGAGGAAGTCCTGAGCAAAACGCTGCAGAACGCCACCGGCCTTGTACACATGCACTTCGGCTGCAGTGTCCAAACGACAGGTCACTGGCACCTTGACCACTTCACCATTGCGGCGATTGACCACTAGGGTCAGGTCGCAGCGTGGCGACACATCGCCCTGGATGTCGTAGGTCTCAGTGCCGTCGAGGCCGAGGGTCAGGCGGGTTGTACCCGGCTTAAACTCGACCGGCAGCACGCCCATGCCCACCAGGTTGGTGCGGTGAATACGCTCGAACCCTTCGGCCGCGATCACTTCCACGCCTGCCAAGCGCACGCCCTTGGCCGCCCAGTCACGCGAGCTACCCTGGCCGTAGTCAGCACCGGCGACGATGATCAGGTTCTGCTTGCGATTCATGTAGGTTTCGATCGCTTCCCACATGCGCATCACCTTGCCTTCCGGCTCAACGCGGGCCAGCGAACCCTTCTTCACCACACCGTCAACCACGGCCATTTCGTTGACCAACTGCGGGTTGGCAAAGGTGGCGCGCTGCGCGGTCAGGTGGTCACCGCGATGGGTGGCATAGGAGTTGAAGTCCTCCTCTGGCAAGCCCATTTTGTGCAGGTACTCACCGGCGGCCGAATCCAGCAGGATGGCGTTGGAAGGCGACAGGTGATCGGTGGTGATGTTGTCCGGCAGGATCGCCAGCGGCAGCATGCCTTTGAGCGTGCGCTCACCGGCCAGTGCGCCTTCCCAGTAAGGCGGGCGACGGATATAGGTGCTCATCGGACGCCAGTCGTACAGCGGGCTTTCGGCTTCGGTGACAGTGCCCAAATCGAACATCGGGATATAAATCTGCCGGAACTGCTCAGGCTTCACCGAGGAGGCGACGATGGCATCGATCTCTTCGTCGCTCGGCCACAGGTCCTTGAGGGTGATCGGGTTGCCGTTCTGGTCATGACCGAGCACATCCTGCTCAATGTCAAAACGCACGGTGCCGGCAATGGCGTAGGCCACTACCAGCGGCGGCGAAGCCAGGAACGCCTGCTTGGCATACGGGTGGATGCGCCCGTCAAAGTTGCGATTACCGGAGAGCACTGCGGTGGCGTAGAGGTCGCGGTCGATGATTTCCTGCTGGATCACTGGATCCAGCGCGCCGGACATGCCGTTACAGGTGGTGCAGGCGTAGGCGACGATGCCAAAACCCAACTGTTCCAGCTCGCTCAGCAGGCCAGCCTCTTCTAGGTACAACTTGGCGACTTTCGAACCCGGCGCGAAGGACGTCTTGACCCACGGCTTGCGCAGCAATCCCAGCTGGTTGGCTTTTTTCGCCAGCAGGCCGGCCGCCACCACGTTGCGCGGGTTGGAGGTGTTGGTGCAGCTGGTGATGGCGGCGATGATCACGGCGCCATCCGGCATCAGGCCTTCATCCTCCTCCAGCTTGCCAGCGGCCAACTTGGCCTCGTCGGCAATGCCGCGCTCGTGCAGCGCCGAGGTCGGCAGGCGCTTGTGCGGGTTACTCGGGCCGGCCATGTTGCGCACCACGGTCGACAGGTCGAAGCTCAGCACGCGCTCGTATTCAGCACTGACCAGCGCATCGGCCCACAGGCCGGTGGTCTTGGCGTAGTGCTCGACCAGCGTCACCTGCTCCGGTTCACGCCCGGTAAGCTTGAGATAGTCGATGGTCTGCTGATCGATATAGAACATCGCCGCCGTTGCGCCGTACTCCGGGCACATATTGGAGATGGTTGCACGGTCACCGATGGACAGGCTGTCTGCGCCCTCGCCGAAGAACTCGACCCAGGCCCCAACCACGCGCTCCTTGCGCAGAAACTCGGTCAGCGCTAGGACGATATCGGTGGCGGTAATCCCAGGCTGACGCTTGCCGGTCAATTTAACGCCGACGATATCGGGCAAGCGCATCATCGACGGCAGGCCGAGCATCACGGTCTCGGCTTCCAGGCCGCCGACACCGATGGCGATCACGCCCAATGCATCGACGTGCGGAGTGTGCGAGTCGGTGCCAACGCAGGTATCCGGAAACGCAATACCGCCACGCGCCTGAATCACCGGGCTCATTTTCTCCAGGTTGATCTGGTGCATGATGCCGTTACCGGCCGGGATCACGTCGACGTTCTTGAATGCGGTCTTGGTCCACTCGATAAAGTGGAAGCGGTCCTCGTTGCGGCGCTCTTCCACGGCGCGGTTCTTCTCGAACGCATCCGGATCAAAGCCAGCGAATTCCACAGCCAGGGAGTGGTCAACGATCAGTTGGGTCGGCACCACCGGGTTGACCTTGGCTGGGTCCCCGCCTTGCTCGGCGATGGCATCACGCAGGCCAGCCAGGTCGACCAAAGCGGTCTGGCCGAGAATGTCGTGGCACACTACCCGCGCCGGGTACCAGGGAAAATCCAGGTCCTGCTTGCGCTCGATTAGCTGCTTGAGCGCATCAGTCAGCGCTGCGGGTTCGCAGCGGCGTACCAGTTGCTCGGCCAGCACGCGGCTGGTGTAGGGCAGTTTGGCGTAGGCACCTGGGGTGATGGCATCGACCGCCTCACGGGTGTCGAAGTAATCCAGCACTGTGCCAGCCAGCGGTTTGCGGTATTGAGTGTTCACTGGGCTGCTCATTATTTGCGGTCCTTGAGCGGCACAAACTTCAGGTCCTCAGGACCTGTGTAGTTGGCGCTCGGACGAATGATCTTGCCGTCGATGCGTTGCTCGATCACATGGCTGGACCAGCCGGAGGTGCGCGCGATCACGAACAACGGGGTAAACATGGCGGTGGGCACGCCCATCATGTGGTAACTGACGGCGCTGAACCAATCGAGGTTGGGGAACATCTTCTTGATATCCCACATGATGGTTTCCAGACGCTCGGCGATGTCATACATCTTCATATTGCCCTGCTCAGCCGACAGCTCGCGGGCCACTTCCTTGATCACCTTATTGCGCGGGTCCGCCACGGTGTAAACCGGGTGGCCAAAGCCGATCACCACTTCCTTCTTTTCGACCCGCGCACGGATATCGGCCTCGGCCTCGTCCGGGGTGTCGTAGCGCTTCTGCACCTCGAAGGCCACTTCGTTGGCACCGCCATGTTTCGGACCACGCAGCGCGCCGATACCGCCGGCGATGCAGCTGTACATATCCGAGCCCGTACCGGCGATCACTCGCGAGGTGAAAGTCGACGCATTGAACTCGTGCTCGGCATACAGGTTGAGCGAGGTGTGCATGGCGCGCACCCAGGATTCACGAGGCTTCTCGCCATGCAGCAGGTGAAGGAAATGCCCGCCGATGGAGTCGTCGTCGGTTTCCACCTCGATGCGCTTACCGTTGTGGCTGAAGTGGTACCAGTACAGCAGCGCGGAACCCAGCGAAGCCATCAGCTTGTCGGCAATGTCACGAGCGCCAGGGTGATTGTGGTCGTCCTTTTCTGGCGACACGCAACCCAGTACCGACACAGCCGTACGCATCACATCCATCGGATGAGCGGACGGCGGCAATTGTTCAAGCGCAACCTTCAATGCCGCCGGCAACCCGCGCAGGGCCTTGAGCTTGGCCTTGTAACCGGCCAGTTCGGCGGCATTGGGCAGCTTACCATGCACCAGCAGATGGGCGATTTCCTCGAACTCGCAGCGGTTGGCAAAGTCCAGCACGTCATAGCCACGGTAGTGCAGGTCATTACCGGTGCGACCCACGGTGCACAGGGCGGTGTTGCCGGCAGCAGTGCCAGAAAGAGCCACGGATTTCTTCGGCTTGAAGCCTGGGGTGGTTTCCGGGGTTGCGCTCATGCTTATCTCCTCAAATCCGGTTGATGCGTTGTTATTTTTTTGCGGCAAACAGGGCGTCGAGCTTCTGCTCGAAGGCGTGGTAGCCGATGCGGTCATAGAGTTCGGCGCGGGTCTGCATCAGCTCGATCACGTCTTTCTGGTGGCCGCTCTGGCGAATCGAGGTGTAGACACTTTCTGCGGCCTTGTTGGCGGCGCGGAAGGCCGACAGCGGGTAGAGCTGAATGGCCACGCCCACCGAGGCCAGTTCGTCGCGGGTGAACAACGGCGTGGCGCCGAACTCGGTGATGTTGGCCAGTACCGGGACATTCAGCGCATCGACGAAGCGCTTGTAGGTCGGCAGGTCATAGGCCGCTTCGGCGAAGATGCCGTCGGCACCGGCCTCCACGTAACGCAGGCAGCGCTCGATGGCGGCATCCACACCCTCGGCCTGAATCGCGTCGGTGCGGGCAATCAGGAAGAAATCAGGATCGGTTTTAGCATCAGCGGCAGCGCGTACGCGATCGACCATTTCCTCGCAGGAGACGATCTCCTTGCCCGGACGGTGGCCACAACGCTTGGCACCCACCTGATCTTCGATATGCGCGGCAGCGGCGCCGGCCTTGATCAGGTTCTTGATGGTGCGCTCGATATTGAAGGCGCTCGGGCCAAAGCCGGTGTCGATGTCCACCAGCAGCGGCAGGTCGCAGACATCGGTGATACGACGCACATCAGTGAGCACGTCATCCAAGGTGTTGATGCCCAGATCAGGCAAACCGAGCGAGCCGGCTGCCACACCGCCACCGGACAGATAAATAGCTTTGAAACCTGCGCGCTTGGCCAGCAAGGCATGGTTGGCATTGATCGCACCGATCACCTGCAGGGGCGACTCGATGGCAAGCGCCTGACGGAAACGCTGGCCTGGGGAAAGCTGACTCATGACTCACCTCGTGGTTTGGCTGTCTTGGTGTGCGCGCCCGTGCTGCTGGAGAAATGGCGCTCGATATTGCGTTTGGAAGCCCCGATATGACGGCGCATCAACAACTCGGCCAATTCGCCGTCTCGATCGGCGATGGCATCGAGAATACGATGGTGTTCGGCAAAGGCCTGACGCGGACGATTGGGCGTCGCGGAGAACTGCAGGCGGTACATGCGCACCAGTTGATAGAGCTCACCACAGAGCATCTGGGTTAGGGTCTTGTTGCCACTGCCCTGAATGATCCGGTAATGGAAGTCGAAATCGCCTTCCTGCTGGTAGTAGCCGACGCCAGCCTTGAAGGCGGCGTCTTGCTCATGCAGATCGAGCACCGCGCGCAGCTCATCAATTTCTGCCTGACTCATACGCTCGGCAGCTAGGCGACAAGCCATACCTTCCAGGGACTCACGAATCTCATAGAGTTCGATCAGTTCGGCGTGACTGAGCGACACCACCCGCGCACCTATGTGCGGCACGCGCACCAGTAGGCGCTGACCTTCCAGGCGATGAATCGCTTCACGCAGCGGGCCACGGCTGATGCCATAGGTGCGCGCCAATTCAGGCTCGGAAATTTTGCTGCCGGGGGCAATCTCGCCCTTGACGATAGCCGCCTGAATACGCCGGAAAACCTGCTCAGAAAGCGTTTCAGCATCTTCCTGGCTAGACTCGAGCGGCTCAATTACATCAAGCATATTGTCGACACTGCGCAAATTAAGTGCCTGAAAACTACGCCAAGAAGGCATTAGTGTCAAACAAACCAAGAAGATTGTTGACAGTGCGCAGCACTACTTTAGTCGCCCGCAGTCGCGACCTTACTTGCATAAACGCCTATAAGCGCCTGTCACGACTGAAAAACCCCATGTTAGAATGCCGCCCGTTTAACACGAGCAGAGGAATTTCTGACTGCCTGCTAGACTCCAAGCCCAGGCGCACCAAGAGCCGCTTGCGCAACCTGCATGTGCTTGTCCCTTCATCAACACCATACTTCAGGACTTATGACACTAAAGCCCACCATTCTTCTGCTATGCCTGCTACTTACTCCCGGCCTGAGTTTCGCTGCGGAGAAGACAGTCTATGGGCTTAATGAATACGTCCGCTTATTCGACCTCGACCTGAAGCTTGCCGCCAAGCTCGACACCGGCGCCAAGACCGCATCACTGAGTGCTCGCGACATCAAACGCTTCAAGCGTGATGGCGAAACCTGGGTACGCTTTTACCTGGCCATCGACGAAGCACATAGCAGCCCGATCGAACGCCCCCTGGCGCGCATCAGCAAGATCAAACGCCGCGCAGGCGACTATGATCCACAGGAAGAAAAAACCTATACGGCACGCCCCGTGATCGAAATGGATGTGTGCATGGGCAGCAGCCTACGCACAATTGAAGTGAACTTGACCGACCGCAGTGCTTTCCAATACCCGTTATTGATAGGCTCCGAAGCACTCAAACGCTTTTCGGCGCTGGTCGATCCGAGTCTTAAATACGCAGCAGGTAAACCTGCTTGTGCCCCTGACGCAAACCTTGGCGAGTAATTCCCATGCGCTCTCTTACCCTCCATCTGAAAGTCCTGGTCATACTCCTCGTGAGCCTGGGCGTTCTGATCACGGCTTATCAGATCTTCATCCTCGGCATTCCCATGACCGAAGACGAAACTGATGACCTGTGGAACATCGACGCCAAAGTCGAGTTCCAGGCCAATCCACGCGAGCCAGTAAAGCTGCAGATGTTCGTGCCGCCGTTGGCCCAGGATTACGTCAGCCTGAATGAGAGCTTTATCTCGAATAACTACGGCGTGAGCATCAACCGCGCCGACGGCAACCGCAAAGTCACCTGGTCCGCACGTCGCGCCAGTGGCAAGCAAACTCTCTACTACCGTCTGGTGCTGACCAAGCGCTACAGCGGCGAGCAAGCCAAAGCCAAGGGGCCGATCTTCCGCGACAGCATCCCGGTTGAAGGCGCCGAGAAGATTGCTGCCGAAGCGTTGCTGGCACCTATTCGCCAGCACTCGGCGGACGTTGAAACCTTTATCAGCGAGACCATCAAGCGGGTTAACAACAGCAATGATGACAACGTCAAACTGCTGCTGGGCGGCGATGCCTCTACCCCGAACAAAGCCAAAGTAATCGAACTGCTGCTGTCCATCGCCCATGTGCCAATGGAGCGCGTACACACCATTCGCCTGGCTGCGGATATCCAGCAAAACCCAGAACTGTGGCTGCGCAGCTTCAACGGCGAGAACTGGCTGTATTTCAACCCAGAAAGCGGCGAGCAAGGCCTACCGGTTGATCGTCTGGTCTGGTGGATTGGCGATGACAACCTGGTCACCCTGGAAGGCGGCAAGCAGGCGCAAGTCAGCTTCAGCCTGAACAACAGCGAAATGAACGCCATTCGCCTGGCCAAGCTGACCGACGAAAATACCGACGCTGACTTCCTCGAATACAGCTTGTACGGTCTGCCGCTACAGACTCAGCAGACCTTCATGATCATGGTGATGATCCCGATTGGCGTGCTGGTGATTCTGATCCTGCGTAACCTCGGTGGCCTGCAAACGCTCGGTACCTTCACCCCGGTTCTGATTGCCCTGGCTTTCCGTGAAACCCAGTTGGGCTTCGGCATTATCTTGTTTACCGTGATAACCGCTCTGGGTCTGTCGCTACGCTCCTACCTCGAACACCTGAAGCTGCAGATGCTGCCAAGGCTATCGGTGGTGCTGACCTTTGTGGTGGTGCTGATTGCGGTGATCAGCTTGTTCAGCCATAAGCTGGGCCTGGAACGCGGCCTGTCCGTAGCTCTGTTCCCAATGGTAATTCTGACCATGACCATCGAGCGCCTGTCGATCACCTGGGAAGAGCGCGGCGGCGGCCATGCCTTCAAGGTCGCCATCGGCACCCTGTTCGCTGCCACCCTGGCGCACCTGCTGATGAGCGTGCCGGAGCTGAACTACTTTGTGTTCACCTTCCCGGCCGTACTGATGATTCTGGTGGGCTTCATGCTGGCGATGGGTCGCTACCGTGGCTACCGCCTGACCGAACTGTTCCGCTTCAAAGCCTTCCTCAAGGACTAATGCCATGTTCGGTCTGATCAAGACGTGGAAAGCCCTGGAAGCTAAAGGCATCATGGGCATCAATCGGCGTAACGCGGACTACGTGCTGAAGTACAACAAACGGCACCTGTACCCGATCGTCGATGACAAGATCATTACCAAAATGCGCGCTATCGAAGCGGGTATCGATGTGCCGGAAATGTACGGCATCATCGATACCGAAAAAGGCATCGATAACCTGCGTGCAATCATCGGTGATCGCCCGGACTTCGTGGTCAAGCCAGCGCAGGGCGCTGGCGGTGACGGCATCCTAGTGATCGCGGATCGCTTTGAAGAGAAGTACAAAACGGTCTCAGGCAAGATCATCAGCCACGAGGAGATCGAGCATCAGATCTCCAGCATTCTGACCGGGCTCTACTCCTTGGGCGGTCACCGTGATCGCGCGCTGATCGAATACCGGGTTACACCCGACCAGATATTCAAGAGCATCAGCTACGAAGGCGTGCCGGACATTCGCATCATCGTACTGATGGGCTATCCAGTGATGGCCATGCTGCGCTTGCCGACGCGTCAATCCGGCGGCAAGGCCAACCTGCACCAGGGCGCCATTGGTGTCGGTGTAGACCTGGCCACCGGCGTAACCCTGCGCGGCACTTGGCTGAACAACAAGATCAGTAAGCACCCGGACACCACCAATGCGGTAGACGGTGTGCAACTGCCTAACTGGGACGGCTTTATGAAGCTCGCCGCCGGCTGCTACGAGCTCTGCGGTTTGGGCTATATCGGCGTGGACATGGTGCTGGATCAGGACAAGGGCCCGTTGATTCTCGAACTCAATGCCCGCCCAGGCCTGAACATCCAGATCGCTAACGACTGCGGCCTCACCCACCGAGCCCACGCAGTCGAGGCGCGTATCGCCGAACTGCAGAAAAAAGGCATCGTCGAAACCGCCGAAGAGCGCGTACGCTTCTCGCAAGAGCTGTTTGGCCATGTCTCGATTGCGCAAATCTGATTGATCGCACAAACAAAAAAGCCCGGACAAGTCCGGGCTTTTTTATGGCTGTTTGATTGAGTCGCTAACGCACAATCGCCAACTCGAATGCGCCTTCATCGCTGTGTGCATGGGTCTGCATACCAGCCTCATCGACTGCCAGCGCCTGCAGGGGCCGTTTGAAGGGTTTGTTATCCAGGGTTTGCAGGCTGCGATCTTCATCCGTAGTCAATAGCAGCACATAGTGCTCACCGGCGGCGGCTCTTACCGGCACAGTGCCTTCGATAAAGGCATAGCGATACCAAGTTTCCGCATGCAGCTGATACACCGCATCACTCACCAGGCGCGTTGGCTGCTTGGCCTGATCAAGGAACAGCAAGGAGGGATACGCGACCTGCTTGTTGGCGAAGCTGCGAATACGCAAACCGAAGTCGTACTGCGAGCGTGGCAGCTTCAGGGCAGCGTAGTAGCTCTTGCCCATGGGAAAATCCAGGCTGGGGGAAAAGCGATTGAGCTCTTCATAACGTGGTTCATCGGCGCTGATAGGGGTGAAATCTTCCTCACTCAATTGCCCACAGCAACGCTCGACTAGTTCCTGATAGCGCTCCTCAACCTTCTCTTCAGTACCCGCCAGCAAAGCCTGCATCGCGGCAGTGGGCTGCCCATCCAGCCCCGGCAAAGTGTGTGATTTAGCGTCAAAGGTCACTTCCCTACCCTGGGTCAGCGGCACATTGTGCAAGGTGGGTGTCGGCGCTTTGGCTCCCTTGGGCGGGACCTTGGAGTTACGCATGCGGCCCTGCTCATCCACCCAGGTGAAGTAGCGTCCATCCTGCTCGTCACGGGCAAAATCGCGCCCCTCCAATACATCCGAGCTGATGTAAGCACTGGAGCGCTCACCCGTACCCAGAAGAACCTCATTACCACCGGCTTGCACCTGCTGACCCGCATAGAAGCTGTTCTGCAAATTGCCGCTTGCGTCCACCCAGGTGAAATAGCGTCGCTTGCTTTCACCAGTGCTCTTGCTACCAGGCCAGACTGCTGCCTCACCGTCATTCAAGCGCGCCTGATCGCTGCGCTGGATATTGCCGATAGCCGTCTGTTGATGCGCCACGTAGCGATTGTCGACAAAACTGTTGTGCACCCGCCCCTGATCATCCACCCAGGTTAAATAGCGGCCGCTGGCGCTGGCCTGCGTAGCCGCCATAAAACCCACCAGCATCAGCACAATACGCATGACTGAACCCTAGAAAGTGGTGCGATAGGTCAATGCCAATACATAGGCTTTGACACTGGTTTTAACATCCAAATCGGCATAAGGGTTGTACACCATGCTGTCGATGGATGAGCAGTTGATATTGCAACTGGAACGCGCCGGAATGTCCTGTTTACTGACCAGATAGTTGAAGCCCAGATCGATCACAGTATCCTTATCCCACTGATAACCCACCCCGAGACCATAGAGTTTGGCATCCCCAAGAGGTGCCAGTACGTCAGCCTTGTTGCCGGGAATGGCTGAAGGTCTTGGCTCATAACCCATACGCAAACTCAGACGGTCATTGACCTGGTATTCGACACCAACGGCCCAACTCCAGACGGACTCATAACCACGGTCAAGAATGATGCTGGTGGACGTGGCGTTCTCCGGAGAGAACAGACTGGCGATGGTCAAAATATCCAGCTGACGGTCGAACTCCAGTTCGAACTTGTCCCAGGCGGCATAGTCCGTCCATTTGACGTCGAGATTGATTTGCCAGCGATCATGCGGTTTGAATTTGATCCCAGAGGCAAAATGGGCTGGGTAAGTCATATTGAGCGAGACATTACCGCGCTCTTTATCGAAAAGCCCATCCGGAGTGATCGTGCTAAAAACTGCACCGATAAACGAACTGTCCAGCCCCTGCCAGAAGCCCTGCCAGTTCTGCGAGTAGTCAACCACATACTGACCTTTCAGGCGCATCCGCGCCTCACTCTGGTAGACCGCACCGAGAGCAAACCAGTCATTCGGCTCCCAGAGGAAACCCAGGTTCCATGTTGGCGAAAGCGTTTGCTGCATATCAATGTCGATATTGGCAATGTCTGTGAAGGGTCCCAGCTCCCCTCCACAGATATTGAGAAAAATCTCGAATGGGTTGTTGTCCACCAGGCACAGTGCGTCCTGGGCAACGCCGACAAACCCGGTGAGGATACCCGGCGCACGGAAGTCTTGGTTGAGCGCCATGGCCTGGTGAGAAAAGCCAATGGACATACCCACGGAAAGCTCATCATTGACCTTATATGCAAGCGATGGCGAAAAATAGGTCAAGCGCTGAAGCACCAACTCCTTGCCCTGATAACGCCCTGGGTCATCGTCATCGCGTGCAAACCCGAGCGCTTGCGGGGTGTACATGTTGGTTGCAAAGGTCAGCTTTGAACCGGGGGGATTGATCGACAATCCGGCAAGAGGCGCAAACAGCATGGGCAGTTCGGTTGCACCACCAACACCGGGCAAGTACATCATGGCCGAACCCGCACGGCTGGAAGAGTTGGCAACCGAGTCATTTCTCAAGCCAAGAAAATTAGCGCCATAGCCGGCCGGGGCATCAAACTCGGCGCGAATATCCATCATCCCGGTGATGAATTTGACTGTTGTTTGACGCCCCTTGAGTTTGGTCAGCGCGGCGGGGTTGTAATGCACCGAGTCGATCCCGGTAAAGTCTGCCGTCACAGCATTGCCAAGAGCCATGGCCTTGGGGCTACCAATCGTCAGGTTCTGCGCCAGTTGCGCATGCGCTGCACTGGCGCTGAACAGAGCAACCCCTAGAACCGCCCGCGTGAGCAGCGAAATTCGCGTTTTCATGACGTTCTCGCTCGCGTTTATTGGGCCTTCAGGCCTTTGATGTCCAAAGGCATGGAGATGCCCAACAGCACATCCGGCGAGTCCTCGGTCATACCGAAACCGGCGCTGACGTTGACGATTCGCTCCGGCGAAGTTCGCAGGCCCAGCGAGAAGTTCATGACTGAACTGGTTTGCCCTCGTCCCTCAGCTTCGCCATCCGCAAAGGTGAATGTCGGTTTTAGGGAATGCGACATCTGGTATGACGTAGCCAGTGACACGTCATAGGACAAGGCATAGGCAAAGCCCATGCTCAGAGAGAAAGAGGAACCCGGATCAACCTCTTCGAGCAGACGGCCGCCCCGCACCTGACCAATACCGGTGATTGGCACGTTGTAGGTATAACCAACCGAACCAAACAACACGACGGGATCGATAACATAGGAAAGGTTTGCACCAAGGCCAAGGCTATAGGCACCACCACCCGTTGATAGATCACTGTCTGTATTGATGTCATACGGGCTATTCCCGGTGGGAAGCCCCAAGGTGGCATAAAGCGTTGTGACCGGTTTACCCCGTAATGACGTCCAGGGTTGCCAGCGCAAACTGGCAGAAATATCGCCCAGGCTGTAGGCATTGAGATCACGTTCAGTGTCGTATTTAGCCACCATGGGCAGACGCACACTGAAGGTCAGGTTGTCCCAAACGCCATAGTCAAAGGTGAAGGAGTTGGTAAAGGTGTGCTGGGCTTCACTCTGCCCAACAACGCTGAACACATTATTTCCGGTACGAACAGTCTCAATCACCGTATCGCGAACCAGTGAATAGTCGAAACCATAGGTCAATGTGCGCTCACCCTTTTTGAGCAAGGTGTAGCTTTTTTCCGCAGCCTGAAACACCTCCTCCAGCGCTTTCGCGCTATCGGCATCGTCTTCCTGCTTGGTCAACGCTTCACGCGCCTGATCGACAGACGCCGTTTCAGCATATGCCGCTGAACTGGCAGCAGTTGCCAGTATGGCTAGCCATACACAACGCAAAACTCTCATGGCACAGCCCCCAAATATTATTGTTATGCCGGGCGTTTTTTTATTTACGTCGGATGTACTGAATAGTGCCGCCAGAGCCAAGCTCGGTGGCCTGGTTTTCAGTGAATTTGGTCATCTGTGGAAACTCACGAAATGCCAACAAGCTAACAGTACGATCATCAATGATGCGCAGGTCTTGCTCAGTCAAAGCAAGGGCATTAGGTGGTTCGTTACCATTCGGAAAAATCACAAACACCACATTTTGATCCCAGATTTCTTCGAACCGGGTACGAGTGAAACTGATATTGCCAAGTGCCGGATCAGCGACAAATACATGATCGTTGTAAACGTCACGTACCACCACGAAATGCTTAAAACCGGCATATTCAATCGGCACGATAGCGGGATGTTCCAGCCCATCAAGATCAGCGAATGCCGCACGGAAACCGCCACTTTTATAACCCAGCGCAGTAACAAAGCGTTTCATGTCGAGCAGAGAAAAGCCACGCCGCTCGACGATTTTATCGGCCTCGCCAAACTGCAACAGACCTTCCATGACCTGGCGCTCTTGCAGGTTGCGCCCAAGAAAATAGTCAAGTAGAGAGGTCAACGCTGCGGAACCGCAGCTGTAGTCATAAGCCTGGCGGATTACATTTCGAAACTGCAGTTGGCTCATCGGCTCAAGCGTTACCGTCTCGCGCAAAGGACCGTCCGGCAACAGCTGTTGATTGATATATACAGTACCTGGCGCTGGCGGCTTGGTATCCACGGCTTCGGTGAAACCCCAAACGCCAATCAGACTGCCTAGCAAAATCTCGATCATCCGCCCACTGCACTCCCGCCCACCAAGAGAAAAGTCCTACCGGTCAAAACCGGTAAGACTTTTCATCACACTCAGCAACTAAGCGAACTTAGTGGCCCCATACTTTTACAGTGGTACCTGCCATGTTCATGCCATTAATAGCGAGGGAACCGATGCTAGCGCCGGTGCCCATTTTGATTGCACCAATGCTGACCTCACCAGTGATGGTTGGCAGGCTGATTTGCAGTTGCTGAGTAGCAGTACCGTTGATGTCAGTGCTCACTACGTCGACCAGAACAGGAGCAGAGTCGGAAATGTTAAAGCCGCTGAATGCGACGGTTTCCATGTTCAGGCTGTTACCGTCATCGATATAGCTGATCTTGCCAATACTGCCGTTGAAGTTACCGGAAATGCTGATACCAGCTTGACCTGTCACGGAAGACAGCGAGCTGTCATCCATGGCCTTGAGCTCAGCCTGAGCCATGAAAGGAACAGCCAGAACAGCGGTGGCCAGGGCCAGTTGCTTGAGGGTTTTCATTGTTATTGTCTCCACAGTTCACTAATGGGTTGTCCCCGGCAGGCTGCTCTGGACTCCTGTCCGTCTCAGCTAGCGGCGTGCGCCGCTCACCAGGTCTGACACTGCTTCCCTATTCGCGTCAGGCTTAGAATCGTGAAGCACCATGCTTCTCGTCCTGACGTTAAAACTACTGGTGCAGGCCCTGGCTGCCAGCCCATCCAAGGGATGGAGCGCCCATCTAGCGCCAATCAGCCAGCCAAGCCTCATGCTTCACTCAACAACCCCAGGCTCTTGCCCTTCAAAACCGCTTGCGTGCGGCTGCGCACACCCAGCTTGGCGAACAGGTTGTGCAGGTGCCATTTGATGGTGGCCTCAGACAAATGCACCGCCTGGGCGATATCACGGTTCGACAAACCAGCCGCGACAAAGCGCAAAATCTCCCGCTCTCGATGGCTAACATCTTGATTTTCATCGAAAGTTTCTAGGTCTATAGACAACCGACGGCATTGCTCGCGCAGCTGTTCAGCCAGCCCTTGCCAGGCACTGGCGCGCTTGGGTTCGGCGCTGTGCCAGGCGTCCCAGAGCGGTAGCAGCCAGAGTGCGTCATCCAGAAACATGCGCCGGTAACCGCTGGCCCAGGCATCCTCAAGCGTGGTTTTGAGCAGGGCAAAAGCCTTGTCGCTGTTACCTTTGCGCCAGTACGCCACAGAAAGTAACAAGGAAAGACGCAAGCGCCGATCACGCTGATGCTCGGCCGTCTGTTTGGCCAGGCAGGCTTCGAGTAAGGTTTGCGCCTTGTCAGCACGTCGCTCGCACAGGGCCAGTCGCGCCTCCGACAACACCTGCACAGTTTCCGCATCGGCATACCGCCCAGGCGGTAGGACCGCTAGGTGGCGTTGCAGCTGCAGGCAGGTGCGCTCGGCCTCATTGGGCTTACGCAGCCACAGCAGAAACTGCACCTTGCAGCTCATGCCCAGGGCATAGACGCGCTCATACCCAGGACCATGCAAACCGGCCAACCATTCGTCCAACTCAGCCAGGGCCGACTCACCCTCGCCAGCAAAGAACCGCGCCTTGGCCATCACCAGTTTGCCGCGACTGATCAGCTCAACCGGCGTGGCTACGTCGCGCCAGGTGGTTGCCAGCGGCAGCTCAGCGAGAATCGCCGCATGCCGATCCTGCTCATACAGCAAATCCGCATAAGCCAGGGCCAACGGCCCGCCGACCCGACTGCGCCGACCAAATACCTGCTCGACCCGCGCGCGCGCACTTTCAGCCAAGACGCGGCCGCGCTCGGGCTGGCCCATTTCCTTGCAAATCAGTGCCTCAATCAGGCTGACCACCGCATGCAGGTATTCGCTATCGGCCTGCTCCAGGTTGTCACGCGCCACCGCAATCGATTTGGCCGCCTCACCGAATTCGCCCAGCAGCGCGTAGGCCGCGGCCTGAATGCAGGACATGCTGGCGCGGAAAATCGGCTGATTATCGGGCACCAAGGCCAGCCAGTGCCGCGCCACTTTCAGCGCGCCTTCCAGCTTGTCCTGATACAGCAGCACCAGTGCCTTGAGCACTTGTGCCACGGCCAGCAGCACTGCCAAACCAAAGTGCATCGGCTTGCCACGCCCCTGCATCAGGCGCGTGCTGACCTCTTCAATTAACGCTTCGGCCTCGGCGTACTTCTGCTCGAAGGCCAGCTGCCAGGCGTAGAAAATCTGGAACACCGGATGTTCACGGATGACCTCCGAGGGCACATCCTTGAGGATCGCCAGGATGCCGTACACCTGATTACCCGCAATCAGCGTCGCGCCCTGGCGTTCCAGCAACTCAGCGGCAAATGCGTAATCCCGCGCGCGCAGGGCGTATTTGACCGATTTATCGGTCAGTTCATGGCTTTCACACCAACGAGCGGCGGCATGCAGCAGATGGGTTGGATCACCCGCACGGCTGAGGCGGCCCTGAAGAAATTCGGCAAACAAGTGGTGATAGCGAAACCACTCGCCCTGCTCGTCCAGCGCGATGATAAACAGCTGGGCCGTTTGCAGGCGCTTGAGCATTTGCGCGCCGTCCGTGCGCCCCGTCAGAGCGTTGCACAACTCTGCATTGAACTCGTCAAGCACCGAAGTCTGATCAAGAAACAGCTGCTGATCCTGCGGCAGATGATCAAGCACGTCTTCGGCCAGGTAATCGGCAATATTGCGCTCAGTACCTGACAGCCCAGAGAGAAATGCAGCGCGCTCAGGCTGCCGCGCCAGTGCGAGCGCCACCAGGTGCAGGGCCGTGATCCAGCCTTCGGTACGCCGGTGCAGCAAGTCCAGCTCGGCACTGCTCAGCTGCAGCTGCTTAAGCTCATGAAAATAGGCTTCCGTCTCGCCTCGGGTCAGGCGCAGCTCGTCTGCCTTGATCCACAGCGCCCAGGGCGAAATAACCGGCTGCTCATCGAGAAACCGCGGTTTGTAGCGCGTGCTACCGATCATCCGCACATTGGCTGGCACCTGCTTGACGAAGTAATTGACCAGCGGCCCCAGATCGACATGCCGCACGCGATGAAAGTCATCAAAGATCAAGTACAGATCGCCTTGAACCCTTTTCAGGTCGCCGATAAACGAATCCATCAGCAGCTCATTCGGCACACTCAGGTCGTCACGCAACAGACGTGCGGTGCTTGCTCCAAAGCCCGGCAGTTGCGCCTCAATGGACGCGATCAGGTAATGCAGCAAACGTTGTGGCTCGCTGTCGGCCTCATCGCAGGACAACCAGGCGACCCGCGCACCAGTCTCCAGCAAGCGCAGACGAAACTGACTCAGCACCGTGCTCTTGCCAAAGCCCGCCGGCGCGCTGAGTAAAATCAGACGCTGCTCGCGCGCCTTGAACAACCGGTCAAGCAAGGCATCGCGGGCCAACAACGGGCGGCCAGCGGACTCAGCAGGAAATAACTTGGTGCGCAGTAACGGTAACTTGCCCGGACGGGGTTTCGATTGGCTATTCATTGATCAAGAAGACTCAGTTCACGCGCGCGGCGGATGGCTTGTGTGCGGTTACGCACCTTGAGCTTTTCGTAAATGTTGTGCAGGTGCCATTTGACAGTACCGAGGGCCAATGACAGTTGCTGGCCGATCTCGTCATTCGACATGCCCTGAGCCGCGAGGCAGACCACCTCACGCTCGCGCTCGGTCAGCCCCTCTTCGAGTACTTCCTGCGATTGCCGCGCACTGTTGCCCGGCCAGATAGCCAGCAAACCACGGATAAACCCCTGCAGCGCCGGCTGGCGTTCGGCGGCTTCCAGCTGCTGCAGCAACAAGCGAATAGCTTCGCCCTCCTCGACAAACAAGCTACGCACCCCTTCGCGCTCTGCACCAATCAAACATTGCACCAGCAAACTTTGCGCTCGTTCCTGGTAACCCAAACGCTGATAACTCAGCGCCGCCAGCAAATCGAGCCGCAAGCGATGCAAACCGTGCCAGTTATCCAACAACATGCCGCGCAGCTGAGTGATTTCATGCAGCGCTTCGCTGTAATGGCCGCGCGCCTGCTGCAGACGAATTCGGGTCAGACCGCGCACCCACAGCACCGGATTGAAGCGCATATGCTGGTAATGCTCGGCTAGCTTGTTCCAGTCCACCGTTTTGAGGCGTTGCTCAGCGCGCTTGAGGCGGTCCGCTGCAGGCTCCTGAAGAATCTGCACCACCTCATCGGCCACCGCCTGGGCATAGAAACGCCAGGACTGATTACGCGCGGCGAGGTTCTGCATCAGCACCAGGCTGGCGTAGGCCTCCTTGGGGTTGTCCTGCATGCGCTGCACATGGGCCATGCACAGCATACCCTGGGCATATAGATCGATCGGATTGATCACATCAACCGTGGCCAGCGCCCAGCGCAGGCGCTCCTCAATACCTTCCAGGCGTCCTTGGTTATAGGCAATCAAGGCTTCGGTGATGGTCGGCAATGCCAATGCCCGCGACCGATCGGAAAACCAGGGTATGACCCGCGCGCGCAACTGGGCGAACAGCAGCTCGGCCTGACGAATCTGCCCCTGCTCTAGACTCAGCAGCACCTCGACGTTGGCCAACTGCATATCCAGATAGCGCCCTTCGAGGAAGTGATTGCGCTGCTGCGCCAGAGCCAGCAAACGTTTGGCCTGGTCCGGCTGGCCGATCATCACATTAGCCAGCGCGCCGACGATCAGCATCGCCACTTCAAGAAAGGCGGTGTGCTGGCCCAGCTGCACTTCAACCCGCCGCGCCAGGGCTATACAGGTCTGCAAATCATCCTTCTGCAAGGCGATAACCGACTTGATCGCCAGGGTTGCCAACAACTTGTCGCTCAGCGGCGCGCCCTGCTTGGCTTCCGTCCAGCGCTCCAGCAGCTCATCGAGCATGCGGTTGGCTTCAACCAAGCCAAGCTCGGCGGCACGGGTCCAGACATCGGCGAGTACCAGTACGGGAAAGCGCTCGGCAATCTCATCCGGTACGTGCTGACGCCATTTGTAGATCAGGTTGAGCTGACCACGGTTGATCAACTCCAGGCCGCAACCATCGACCAACGCCGCGAGCATTTCCGGGTCTTCGGCGAGGCACGCATGCTCAATGGCCAGGTTCTGCATATGGTGGTTGGTGAACCACAGGCTGGCGTTGAAATGCAGCTGCTTGAAACGCTCCGGGTCGCGCTCTTTCAGGCGGCTGCGCAGGAATTCGGCAAACAGGTTATGAAAGCGATACCACTGCCTTTCGCGGTCCAGCGGTAGGAGGAAGAGCTGCATCGCTTCCAGCTCTTCCAGCAACTGCTGGCCGTCATGCCGCCCGGTCAGGGCATTAGCCAGGTCACCACTGAGCTGCTGCGCCACGCCCAGAGCCAGCAGGAGTTCTTGTTTGTCGGCGGGCAACTGCTCGAACACGCTACGCAGCAGGTACGCACCCACAGCGACCTGATCCGTGCCCATGTCGGCAATCTGTGCAGCGGCCTGGGGTTGATGACGCAGCCAGAGGCTGGCCAAGTGCACGCCCACCATCCAACCTTCGGTCTGGCTGTACAGCGCCGAAAACGCCACGGCATCCAGCTGCAAACCGCAGCGCTGCAAGTAATCGCGGGTTTCCGCCTTGCTCAAGCGCAGTTCCTGCTCACCGATCTCCACCAGCAAATCCTTGGCGCGCAGGGTGGCCAGGTTAAGTGCCGGCTGAGAGCGGCTACCGATGGCCAGAGTAAAACCTTCAGGGGCAAATTTGATCAGGCGATTAAGTGCGTTCAGCAACTCGGAGTCCTGAATCAGGTGCAGATCATCGAGCACCAGCAGCAGCGGGGTTTCAAGCTGCGCCAGGTCCACCAGCAGACTTTCCATCACCGCAGATACCGGAACACGCATGGTGTTCTGCAGGTAAGCCAAAGCTTCTGCACCAAAGCCTGGTAACAGACACGAAAGCGCTTCGATCAGCTGCAGCAGAAAACGAGAAGGCTCATCGTCACCAGGGCCAAGCGACAACCAGGCAACAGCCTGACCGCTGTATGCCCGCGCCTGGGCTAACGCAACCAGTGCGCTGGTTTTACCGAAGCCAGCCGGGGCAGCCAATAGCAGCACACGCGCATGGGGATTGCCAGACAGCGCTGATTCCAGCTGCGGCCTGACCAGATAATCAGCAGACGCCTGAGGTGGCATCAGCTTGGCACGCAAGAGGCTCCCAGCGGCAGGATCCATTACTTCATCCATGGCCTTGATCCCGTAGTAATTATTGTTTTATGAGTCACATCGAACATCCGGGGACAGTTCCATACTAATGAGCACAAGCATCCCGAGTAAACCCACGCGCAAGCTCTAGGATGAATGTTGGCGACGTTCTACAATCGGCGTCCGCGCACCTTGAAAGTGTCATATGCCTACTTGCCTTGTACAGGCTCTGCCCTACCTCGCAGACCCTTCGCGTTACTTCAGCAGCGTCATGCATGCACCCGGTGCCGTCTTACTGGATGCCGGACGCCCAACCGCGCAGCGTGGACGCTATGACCTTATCAGCGCCTGGCCATTGGCAGAGCTGGCACCCGCACCTGACGAAACGGCCAACGCTTTCCTGCAACGCCTACGCCAGAGCCTTGCCAGTCTCGGCGAGTGCCAAGCACCGGCAGATAATCCGCTTCCGTTCGTCGGCGGATTGATTGGCTACCTGAGTTACGACTTCGGCCGCAGACTTGAACAGCTGCCGGCCCAGGCAGTCGATGACCTAAATCTGGCCGATGCCCGTTTTGGCCTCTACGCCTGGGCCCTGATCACCGATCACCAACAACAGCGCAGCCAGCTGATGTTTCACCCAAGCTTGGATACGGCCGTACGCCAACGTCTGAGTGAGCTATTCGCAACATCGACAACGCCCGAACCGCAACCTTTCAGGCTGTTGGAGCATTTTCAGTCGGATATCAGCGAAGCCGAGTACCTGCAATGTTTTGCGCGGATTCAGGCCTACATTCAGGCCGGTGACTGTTATCAAGTGAATTATGCGCAACGCTTCCGCGCGGGCTATCAAGGCTCGCCGTGGACCGCCTACCAAGCCCTGCGCGCCGCCTGCCCTACACCCTTCTCGGGTTATCAGACGTTGCCAGACGGCGGCGCCATCATCAGCCTGTCGCCTGAACGCTTTCTGCGCATCAGCGAAGGCCAGGTGGAAACACGGCCGATCAAAGGCACCCGCCCTCGCCATACCGATGCAGAGCGGGATAAAGCGCAAGCCGACGCCCTGCTGGGTAGTAGTAAGGACCGAGCGGAAAACCTAATGATTGTCGACTTGCTGCGTAATGACCTGGGCCGCAGCTGCACCGTAGGCTCGGTGCGGGTACCTGAACTCTTCGCCCTGGAAAGCTACCCCAATGTGCATCACTTGGTCAGCGCCGTGACCGGCGAGCTGGCAGCGGATAAAGATGCCCTGGACTTGATCGCCGGCAGTTTCCCAGGCGGCTCGATTACTGGCGCGCCAAAGATCCGTGCTATGCAGATCATCGATGAACTGGAGCCCACTCGCCGCGCCCTGTATTGCGGCTCGCTGCTGTACCTGGATGTCCGCGGCGAAATGGATAGCTCAATCGCCATCCGCAGCCTGTTGGCCAAGGATGGACAGATCAGCTGCTGGGGTGGCGGTGGCATCGTCGCCGACTCCAACGGCCAGGCCGAATACCAGGAATCGATTACCAAGGTCAGAGTGCTGCTGGAGACACTAGAGCAGTTCTGCGACTGAACTGGACGGCAGGCACAAAAACTTCCGGGAAAAGTTTTTGACGTCGCCCAGCGACGACCCGAAGGGTGGCCGCCATGGATGGCAAGCCACAAAAAAGCCCGCAAATGCGGGCTTTTCAATAGAGAGCTGATTACAGGCTCAGCTCGCGATTGGATGCCTTGAGGAACTCGCGCTTGAGGTCTTCATAGGTGTGTACTGCTGGGAACTGCGGGAATTCGCGAATCACGTTGTCCGGCGCATGGAACAGGATACCGGCGTGGGCTTCACTAAGCATGGTGGTGTCGTTATACGAGTCACCCGCCGCGATCACGCGATAGTAGAGGCTCTTGAAGGCGAGGACCGACTGACGCTTGGGGTCCTTCTGGCGCAGTTGGTAATCCACTACCCGATCCGTTTCATCGGTGATCAGCTTGTGGCACAGCAGAGTCGGGAAACCCAGCTGACGCATCAGGGGCTGGGAAAACTCGTAGAAGGTGTCCGAGAGAATCACCACCTGAAAGCGTTCACGCAACCAGTCGACAAACTCCACCGCACCGTCCAGAGGCTTTAGTGTGGCGATCACCTCTTGAATGTCAGACAGCTTCAAGCCGTGTTCGTCCAAGATGCGCAGGCGCTGCTTCATAAGCACGTCATAGTCCGGAATATCCCGGGTGGTCGCTTTCAGCGATTCGATGCCAGTTTTTTCCGCGAAGGCGATCCAGATTTCCGGGACCAACACGCCTTCCAGGTCGAGACACGCGATTTCCACAGGACACTCCTAGCTTGGATTTATTTGAGAAGGCGGCACTCTAGCCGCTCCCCTAAAGCTCTGCAACGCAGAGCTTTATACCCAAATCAGAGGTCTACTAAGGTACTTGGTTATTTAGTCGTATAACCAGCTTTTGCTACCATCGCCACACAAAGACGCGCGACGTCACCATAACTAGGAATTCAGCCGATGAGCCAACCCTTCGATGCAGCCGAGCTGGCGGCGAGCTACGCCAATAAGTCGCCTCAAGACATTCTCAAACTCGCCTTTGAACACTTTGGCGATGACCTATGGCTGTCTTTCAGCGGCGCGGAAGATGTGGTGCTGGTCGACATGGCCTGGAAACTCAACAAGAACGTCAAGGTCTTCAGCCTCGACACCGGCCGCCTGCATCCGGAGACTTACCGTTTTATCGATCAGGTGCGCGAGCACTACAACATCAGCATCGACATACTCTCGCCGGAGGCCGCCGCGCTGGAGCCTTTCGTCAAGGAAAAGGGCCTGTTCAGCTTCTATAAGGACGGCCATGGTGAATGCTGCGGCATCCGCAAAACTGCCCCGCTACGCCGCAAGCTTGCCACGGTAAAAGCCTGGGCCACAGGCCAGCGCCGTGACCAGAGCCCCGGCACGCGCAGCCAGGTTGCTGTAGTGGAAATTGACGGCGCCTTTTCTACAGCAGACAACGCCCTATACAAGTTCAACCCGTTGGCGCAGATGAGCAGCGAAGACATCTGGGCCTATATCCGCATGCTCGAACTGCCCTACAACAGCCTGCACGAACGCGGCTTTATCAGCATCGGTTGCGAGCCGTGCACGCGCCAGGTGCTGCCTAACCAGCATGAGCGCGAAGGCCGATGGTGGTGGGAAGAAGCAACACAGAAAGAATGTGGCCTGCACGCTGGCAATCTAATCGCCAAAATCTGATTGCAAAGACGAAAGACAGATATAAAAAAGGCCAGTCAATGACTGGCCTTTTCGTGTGCGTATTAATCAGCTTTTATCAGCATGACGCTGGCGGCGAACCATGTAACGTTCGACGTAGGAACATGAAGGAATCACCGTATACCCCAGCAGCTCGGCATACTGAAGCGCATGCTCGGTCAACGCTGCCGCGATCCCGCGCCCACGCAACGAATTAGGCACAAAGGTGCGATAGATATCCAGGGTTTGCTTCCCAAGGTCCATATAAGCCAGGTATGCCCGATCACCATCCACTGTGGTCTCGAATTGATGGCCTGCCAGGTCATGGTGAATGGACAACGCCTCGCTCATTGCAACTCCTCTGTTAAAACGCGCAACCCGCTTTCGCCCCTACAACTTAATTGGTGCAGCATCTGCACCAATTAAGTTGTAGGCAATATTCACGAGCTTATCAGGCAAAAACCTGCGAGGTCACGTGAATCAATAACTTAGATCGCACCTCGCGTCATTTCGGCACACAAGCAATCCGAACGATGTCTATGTCGGCGTCGGCAACGTTTGTAGACACGGCATCCTTCGGATGATTCACCATCAGATAACTTACGGCATCATTTCCAAGCCCACTAGAGTGATCAACGCGACGCTAGCCTGACCTCAGTGCTTCCCGTGTGACTGCAAGAAGCCTCGGAACTGATTGTTTTTTAACCAAAACATGTCAAATAAGTGGGCGGCTATGCATAAAGCAGAAAAAAACTCTGGCGGCTTGCCTTGCCTCCGTTTACTTACTACAAGTTACAGGTAGTATGTACGCCGGCTAATTTCCTACCATTAGGAAATTGCTTTTATGGAAAAACTCCACCTCAAGGGGAACACGATGAACAACGTTCTGAAATTCTCTGCTCTGGCATTGGCCGCAGTTCTGGCTACCGGTTGCAGCAGCATGTCCAAAGAAACTGAAGCTCGTCTGACTGCAACTGAAGATGCAGCCGCTCGCGCTCAAGCCCGTGCCGACGAAGCCTACCGTAAGGCTGATGACGCTATGGCTGCTGCTCAGAAGGCTCAGCAAACTGCTGACGAAGCCAATGAGCGCGCTCTGCGTATGCTGGAAAAAGCCAGCCGCAAGTAATAGCTCACAAGGCTATGACAAGCCGACCCAGTTTCTGGGTCGGCTTTTTTCTTGCCCAGCAAAAATGACTACCGTTTTATAGGCAATAAAAAACCCGTCAGCACAGCGCATGACGGGTTCTGTAAACAGATAAAAGTCAGATAGCCGGCTCACTCGCCGCCATGGCCTGATCAGGTTGAGCAATTTCAACCGGCAAACCATCTTCAGCAGCTACTACTTCGCGCAGCATTTCCCAGTCCAGACGCAGGTCGGCGAACTGATCATTTTTCAGCAGCGCATTGATGACGGCCGTGTGCTTATCAACAACCGAAGCATCGCCCGAATCATCTAGCGGAGCATGGGCTTCCAGGTAGACCTTACCGCCACTGCGACCGAACTTATAAGGCTCGTTGATGATGCGCACCGACGTGCCCACAGACACCATCGACGCCAGCTTCAAGACGTTGTGGTTGAGCATGCGGAAGCAGCCATGGCTGACACGCATACCAATACCAAATTTCTTGTTCGAACCGTGAATCAGGTAACCCGGCACCGACAAACCTAACTTGTATGGGCCAAGCGGATTATTAGGGCCTGGCGGCACGTAAGCTGGCAACGGATCGCCATCGGCAGCATGCTCTTCGCGGATCGACTTGGGTGGAGTCCAGCCTGGGTTAGGCGTTTTGGCCGTGATACGCGCATTGGCAACCGGCGAACTCCAGCCCTCGCGACCAATACCCAGCGGATAGGTGTAAACCACGTTGCGACCTTTCGGGTAGTAGTACAGACGGTACTCGGCGAGGTTGATCACAATACCTTCACGCGGGCCAGGCGGCAGAATGTAACGCGTCGGCAAAATAATCTCGTTGCCAGCGCCCGGCAGCCAGGGGTCAACACCCGGATTGGCAACAACCATTTCCAAATAACCCAAATCATTTGCCACACCCAAGTCGGCAAAGGTGTCCTCATATTTGGCTTGGATTACCTGCACTTCGCCAACGATATCCTCACCAGGCGGGGGCAAAGGAAACTCAAGAGCATTAGCAGACGCAACCGCAAATACAGCGGCAAGCGGCAGGCAACGAGTGACGGCAAAGGCACGCGACAACATCCGGAAATTCCTGACGAAAAAGGTTGGTAAAAGTTGGGGCCGATTGTACACCGATTGATCAGCTGCTTGGATAGCTCAGCTAGCTGGCAATGCTGGACGATCACCGCGTTTCTGCGCATCAAGTGTGGCCCGGCATGCCGGGCACAAGCGCTTGTCACGCAGCATCGTCTTATCCAGATCACGCCATACGGGTTGCGCGGGCAGCAGACCACCGCATAACGTGCGGTCGGCAAACTCACCTAACTCAAGCTGACGCGCCAGCAGGTGCACACGCACTTCTCGGCAGGCGAACAGGTCAAGCTGCTCGTCGGGCTCGATCAGTTGGTAGGCATGCAAGGACCAGGCAGGACGCGGCATTGAGGGCTCCAGTGCGGGGCCGCCACATTAGCCGAAAGGCACGGTACAGAAAAGCCCGTCAGAGCAAAGGTTTAAGGGTCGGCCAGACGTTTTCCAGCAGCTTGGGTTGCGCCTCAGCAGTGGGGTGAATGCCGTCGTTTTGCATCAGCGAAGGCACACCACCTACGCCCTCCAGCACGAAAGGCACCAGGGCAGCGTCATGCGCCTGCGCCACCATAGGGAACACCTCAGCGAACGCCGTGGTGTAGCGCACACCGTAATTGGGCGGTAGCTGCATGCCAAGGATCAGCACCTTGGCACCCTTCTGCTGCGATGCCTGCACCATGGCCGCAAGGTTTTGTTGCAATTGCGCCGGGGGCTGGCCACGCAGTCCATCATTGCCTCCCAACTCGATAATCACCAGCTCCGGCTGATGCTCTGTAAGCAGCGCTGGCAGCCGTGCGGCGCCGCCTGCGCTGGTGTCGCCGCTGATCGACGCATTGACTACTTGGTGGGCAAAACCCTCTTCGGCCAAGCGTTTTTCCAACAAGGCGACCCATCCCTCGCGGGTATCCAGGCCAAAAGCCGCGCTGATACTATCGCCGACGACCAGCACGGTACCCGCGAACGCCGCCGGCCCCCAGAGCAGCAGGCTCAGGGCAGTACCGATCAACCACTTACGCATTGGATTCTCCATGAGCTCAAGTATTCTCACCGCGCGAAACCTTAGCAAAGTGGTCCCTAGCACGGAAGGCGAGCTAACCATACTCCATGATCTGTCGCTGGAGCTGGTTTCCGGTGGCAGCCTGGCGATTGTCGGCAGCTCCGGTTCGGGTAAATCCACCCTGCTCGGCCTGCTCGCCGGTCTCGATCTACCCAGTAGTGGCAGCGTGGTGCTGGCCGGTAACGACCTAGCCAGCCTCGATGAAGATCAGCGTGCGCGCGTTCGCGCAGAGCACGTCGGTTTCGTCTTTCAGTCCTTCCAGTTGCTCGACAGTTTGAATGCCCTGGAAAACGTCATGCTGCCGCTTGAGCTTGAGGGCCATGCCGATGCCCGCCAGCGCGCCCGCACCCTGCTGGAGCGTGTCGGCCTGGGCCAACGCCTCACGCACTACCCACGTCAGCTCTCCGGCGGTGAGCAGCAACGTGTAGCCATCGCCCGCGCCTTTGCCGCCGAGCCCGCGGTACTGTTTGCCGACGAGCCCACCGGTAACCTCGACAGCCACACCGGCGAGCGCATCAGCGACCTGCTGTTCGAACTGAACCAGGAGCGCGGCGCGACCCTGGTACTTGTCACCCATGACGAACGCCTGGCGCACCGCTGCCAACGCCTGATCCGCCTAGAAGGTGGTCACCTGGTCGACCACGTGGAACCTTGATGAAACAGCTGCCATTTACCCGCCTGCTTTCTCTCGCTAGCCGTCAGTTGCTGCGCGATGCCCGCGCAGGCGAGCTGCGTGTGTTGTTTTTCGCCTTGCTGATCGCGGTCGCCGCCAGCACGGCCATCGGTTATTTCAGCGCACGCCTAAACGACGGCATGCTGCTGCGCGCGACTGAATTTCTCGCTGCCGACCTGCGCCTGACTGGCAGCTCGCCCAGCGCACCCGAGCAAATCAGCACGGGTAAACAATTGGGGCTGGAGCATGCCCAGCTGGTGGAATTCTCCAGCGTGGTGGCCAGCGATGCGGGTATTCAGCTGGCCAGCATCAAAGCAGCGGACAGCGCCTACCCACTGCGCGGCGAACTGAAGAGTGCCGCGGCACTGTATGACGTTGAACAAATCGGTACCGGCCCGCAGCCCGGTGAAGCCTGGGCCGAAGCCAGGCTGTTTGTCGCCCTCAACCTGAAACCCGGCGACAGCGTCGAGGTGGGCGCTAAAACCCTGCGCCTGACACGCGTGCTGACCTTCCTCCCGGATGAAGCCGGTGATTTCTACAGCTTGACGCCGCACCTGCTGATGCACCTGGATGACCTCGCCGCCACCGGCGTGGTGCAGCCAGGCAGCCGCGTGCGTTATCAGGAGTTATGGCGCGGCGAGGCGGATGCATTGGCGCAGTATCGCCAGGGCATCACCCTCGCCCCCAACCAGCGCCTGGAAGATGCCAAAGATGGCAATCGCCAGGTCGGCAGCGCCCTGGGCCGCGCCGAGCGTTATCTGAACCTCGCCAGCCTGGCCGCCGTGCTGCTTGCTGGGGTTGCGGTGGCGCTGTCGGCCGCCCGCTTTGCCGCCAGGCGTTTCGATGCCAGCGCACTGCTGCGCTGCCTGGGCCTGTCACGTAACCAGGCACTCGGTCTGTTCAGCCTGCAATTGGCACTGTTGGGGATTACCGCCAGCCTGATCGGCGCACTGCTGGGCTGGCTGGCGCAGCTCGCCCTGTTCAATTTGCTGCAGGACCTGCTGCCAGCACAGATTCCACCTGGCGGCCTGTGGCCCGCACTGGCCGGCATGGCCACCGGCCTAGTCGCCCTCGCCGGCTTCGCCTTGCCGCCACTGGCCGCACTCGGCCGTGTGCCGCCGTTGCGAGTCCTGCGCCGCGATCTGCTGCCGGTGCCGGCCAGCTCCTGGCTGGTATATGGCGCCGCCTTGCTGGCACTCGGCTTGATAATGTGGCGCTTGAGCCTCGATCTGCAGCTCACCTTCACCCTGCTCGGTGGAGGCCTGTTAACCGCACTGCTACTGGGTGGATTGCTGCTGCTCGGCCTGCAGAGCCTACGCCGCATGCTGGCCGGTGCTTCGCTGCCCTGGCGGCTGGGCCTGGGCCAATTGTTGCGTCACCCACTGGCTGCAGCCGGACAGTCGCTGGCTTTCGGCCTGATCATTCTGGCCATGGCGCTGATCGCCTTGCTGCGTGGCGAGCTGCTCGACACCTGGCAAGATCAGCTGCCCGAAAATGCGCCTAACCACTTCGCCCTGAATATCCTGCCGGCAGACAAGGACGCCTTCGCCGCTCGCCTTAATGAACTATCACCGCACCCCGCACCATTGTTCCCCGTGGTGCCCGGTCGACTGGTGATGATCAATGGCGAGCCGGTACGGCAGATCGTCAGCAAGGAATCCCAGGGCGAGCGCGCGATTCGCCGCGACCTTAGCCTGACATGGGCCGAGGATTTGCCAGCGGATAACAATTTGATCGCCGGTAACTGGTGGACGGATGCCAATACCAGCGAATTGCCGGGCGTATCGGTGGAGTCCGAACTGGCCGAAAGCCTGCAGCTGAAGCTGGGCGACCGCCTGAGCTTCAGTGTTGGCGGCCTTAACCGCGACGCGGTGGTCAGCAGCCTGCGTGAAGTCGACTGGAACAACTTCCAGCCCAACTTCTACATGATCTTCCAGCCCGGCACCTTGCAGGATCTGCCGGTTACCTACCTGACCAGCTTCTACCTGCCGCCGCAGTACGAAAAGCAACTGGTCAAACTGTCGCGCGCCTTCCCGGCCGTAACCTTGCTGCAGGTCGAAGCGCTGCTGGCACAACTACGCAGCATCCTCGCGCAAGTGACCCTAGCTATCGAGTTTGTTCTGCTGTTCGTCCTGGCCGCCGGCCTGGCCGTATTGTTCGCCGGGCTGCAAGCCACCCTGGATGAACGCATTCGCCAGGGCGCCCTGCTGCGCGCCCTGGGCGCCGAACGCAAACTGTTGATCAAGGCACGCCGTGCCGAGTTCGGCCTGCTTGGCGCATCCAGCGGCCTGCTAGCGGCCTTTGGTTGTGAGCTGATCAGCTTCCTGCTCTATCGATTTGCCTTCGACCTCACCTGGCAACCGCACCCCTGGTTGCTCTTGCTGCCGTTGATTGGCGCGCTGCTGGTGGGCACGGCTGGCGTTCTCGGTACGCGCAGGGCGCTAAACATCAGCCCGCTGACGGTGCTGCGCGAGGGCTGATAGACTCGCGCACCACCTTTCTCAGCCGTCCGAGAACCTGTTTAGTGTCTTGCGAGCTAGAGTCCTGCAAGGCGCTACGTTAGTAACAGCCTCCGGCTGGTCAAAGCGGCGAGGAAGCGGAGTGTACTTTTGTACATGAGCATTTCGAGACGCCGCGTCCCGGCCTGTTTTTAACGCAGCAGGGCCGACGCGCAGCAGACGTTAAATAGGTTCTTATGAGTCGCTACCGCCCACCCCGCTCCGCCGGCACTGCCCTGATCACCCCCGAGGGCGAGGCCCGCATGCGCGCCGAGTTGCATGAGCTTTGGCATGTGCGCCGTCCTCAGGTTACCCAGTCGGTCAGTGAAGCTGCCGCCCAGGGGGACCGCTCGGAGAATGCCGAATACACCTACGGCAAGAAGATGCTGCGCGAGATCGACAGCCGCGTACGTTTTCTGACCAAGCGCCTGGAAAACCTCAAGGTGGTCAGCGCCCGGCCCAGCGATCCAGACAAGGTCTACTTCGGCGCCTGGGTCACCTTGGAAGATGAGGACGGTGCTGAATCGCGCTACCGCATCATCGGCCCGGATGAGTTGGACCTGAAAAACAACCTGATCAGCATCGACTCACCCCTAGCCCGCGCCCTGATCGGCAAAAGCCTGGACGCCGAAGTGCGAGTGCAAACCCCGACCGGCGAGAAGACCTGGTACATCGTCGCGATCGACTACCTGTGACCGAGCCAAGCATGCCCTCCGCCCCAGAGACCTCATCCCAGCAAGCCCGCCTTGAGTGGGATGAGCAGGGCCAGCCGCTGTCCAGCCAATTCGCCGACGTGTACTTCTCCAACGAGAACGCGCTCGCCGAAACCCGCTACGTGTTTCTCGCCAACAACCAGCTGCCGGAACGCTTCGCCGCGCTGACGGCCAATCAGCAGTTGGTCATTGGCGAAACCGGCTTCGGCACCGGACTGAACTTCCTTTGTGCCTGGCAGCTGTTCGAGCAGCACGCCACGGCAACTGCGCGCCTGCATTTTGTCAGCGTGGAAAAGTACCCGCTGAACTGTGCTGACCTGCAGCGCGCACTGGCGCTGTGGCCAGAGCTGGCGCCTTATGCCGAACAGCTGCTGGCGCAGTACGTGGCGCTGCACCCAGGTTTTCAGCGCCTGGTATTTGCCGGCGGGCGCATTGTTCTGACCTTGCTGATTGGCGATGCACGTGAGCTGTTCGGGCAACTGGATGCCCAGGTCGACGCCTGGTTTCTCGACGGCTTTGCGCCGGCGAAAAACCCGGATATGTGGACGCCGGAGTTGTTCGCCGAACTGGCCCGGCTGTCCCATGCCAGCACCACCCTCGGCACTTTTACCAGTACCGGTTATGTACGCCGCCGCCTGAACGAGGCTGGCTTCAAGATGAAGCGCGTACCGGGGCTGGGAAAAAAATGGGAAGTGCTTAAAGGCACTTTTATCGGCAGTGCTGACTCGGCAGAAAAACCCTGGTTCGCCCGCCCCACACCGGTCACAGGTGAACGCACAGCACTGGTGATCGGCGCGGGGCTGGCCGGCTGCGCCACCGCCGCCAGCCTGGCGCAGCGCGGCTGGCAGGTCACCTTGCTGGAGCGTCACAACGGCATTGCCCAAGAAGCCTCGGGCAATCCGCAAGGCGTGCTGTACCTCAAGCTGTCCGCCCATCACACCGCCCTCTCACGCTTGATTGTCAGCGGCTACGGCCATACCCGCCGGCTACTGGAGCGCCTACATAAAGGTCAGGACTGGGATAACTGCGGCGTGCTGCAACTGGCCTTCGATACCAAGGAAGCGCAACGCCAGGCGCAGCTTGCTACTGCCTTCCCCGCCGACCTACTGACAAACCTGGACAGAAGCGCCGCCGAAGCCAAAGCCGGCATAACCCTGCCCGCTGGCGGCCTTTTCTACCCCGAGGCGGGCTGGGTACATCCGCCGGCGCTGTGCGCACTGCTGAGCCAGCAACCGAACATCCAGCTGCGACTGCATCAGGAGGCGCTGGAGCTGCGCCGTGACGGTGATAGCTGGCAAGCTTGGAATGACAAGCAGCTGCTGGCCAGCGCCAGCGTGGTGGTGTTGGCCAGTGCCGCCGAGATCAAGGGGTTTACCCAAAGCGCAGGCTTACCGCTTAAACGCATTCGCGGGCAGATCACTCGCTTACCAGCCACCGCAGCCAGTCGCGCATTGAACACCGTGGTATGCGCCGAGGGCTACGTCGCGCCGGCGCGCCAGGATGAACACACCCTGGGGGCGAGCTTTGATTTCAACAGTGATGATCTGACGCTGAACAGCGCCGATCACGCAAGCAACCTGCAGTTATTGGACGAGATATCGCCCGAGCTTTGCGGCGCACTAAAAGCTACGGCACTCGATCCCGAACACCTGCAAGGCCGCGCCGCCTTTCGCTGCACCAGCCCGGATTATCTGCCAATTGTCGGCCCTTTGGCCGATACCACCGCCTTTGTCGAGGCCTATGCGGTGCTGAGCAAGGATGCCCGCCAGGTACCGGATACGCCCTGCCCCTGGCTCGAAGGCCTGTATATCAACAGCGGGCACGGCTCACGTGGTCTGATTACCGCACCGCTGTCCGGTGAACTGATCGCCGCCTGGCTGAATAGCGAGCCGCTGCCCGTGCCTGCCGATGTGGCACAGGCCTGCCACCCCAACCGCTTCGCCTTGCGGGCGCTGATCCGCAACAAGGCTTAACCCGGCGCGCCTATCAGCAGGCGCGCGCACGGGTCAACCGCGCAGACTCAAACGCCAGGCGCGGTGGATTTTCGGGTTACGGGCGAAATCTGGATCAAGGGTCGATGCACTGATTTCTTCCACTTGATACCGCGCGGCCAAGCTCTCATCGAGCTCAAACTTGCGGAAGTTATTGGAGAAATACAGCACCCCGTCTTTGGTCAGGCGGGCCATGGCCAGGTCGAGCAGCTGCACATGGTCGCGCTGCACGTCGAAGATGCCTTCCATGCGCTTGGAGTTGGAGAAGGTCGGCGGGTCGATAAATATCAGCTCGTATTCGCCACGGTCTTCGGCCAACCAGGCCATCACGTCGCCCTGCTCCAGCTTGTTCTTGTCCGAATAACCGTTGAGCGACAGGTTGCGGCGCGCCCAGTCCAGATAGGTTTTCGACAGGTCGACACTGGTGGTGGTACGCGCGCCGCCCTTTGCCGCATGCACGGTGGCGGTAGCGGTGTAGCAGAACAGGTTGAGGAAGCGCTTACCGGCGGCCTCTTTCTGAATGCGCAAACGTAACGGGCGGTGATCGAGGAACAGGCCGGTGTCCAGGTAATCGGTCAGATTGACCAGCAACTTCACGCCGCCTTCGCTGACTTCCAGAAACTGCCCCTGCGTGGCTTGGCGCTGGTATTGCTTGGTGCCACTCTGGCGTTCGCGGCGCTTGATCACCACCTTGCTTTTGTCGACACCCAGCGCCTGCGGAATCGCGGCAATAGCGTCAAACATACGCGCCTTGGCTTTCTCCGGATCAATGGACTTGGGCGCGGCATATTCCTGCACGTGCACCCAATCACCATACAAATCCACCGCCATGGAATATTCCGGCATGTCGGCGTCGTACAGGCGGTAGCATTCAACGCCTTCCTTACGCGCCCATTTGCCCAGCTGCTTGAGATTCTTCTGCAGGCGGTTGGCAAACATCTGGCCGCCTTCGCTCAGGCGCGCCTGTTCGACCACCGGAGCAGGTGCAGCCGCCGGTTTGATAGGGTTGCCGTTCTTGTTGTACTGGCGCTCCACCGGTTCAAGCGGCGCCTTATCGGCCTCAGCCTGTTCACGCTCGCGTTCACGCTGCTCAGGCGTACGGCGCTCACCGGTGACGAACTGCTCGGGCTGCACCTTGATCAGCAGCAATTTGCACGGCAACGCGCCGTTCCAGAAGGCGTATTGCTTGTGGCTGCGAATACCCATGCGCTTGCCCAGGTCCGGCGCGCCGGTAAACACCGCTGCTTCCCAGCCCATGCAGGCCTGACGCAGGCGCTCGCCGAGGTTCTGGTAGAGATACAGCAAGCTGGCTTCATCACCCAAGCGCTCGCCGTAGGGTGGATTGCAGATCACCAAGCCTTTCTGGCTCTGATCCGGTCGCGGCTCGAAGGTCGCCACTTCGCCCTGATAGACCTTGATCCAATCGCTCATGCCGGCACGCTCGATGTTATTGCGCGCGGGCTGAATCAGCCGTGGGTCGGCTTCGTAACCGCGAATCCACAGGGGTGGTTTGGCCATGCCCGCTGCTGCGCGCTCTTCGGCCTCGGCATGCACTTTCCTCCACAAGGCGGGCACGTGGCCCAACCACTTGCTGAAGCCCCATTGCTCACGGGTCATATTCGGCGCGATATCGGCGGCGATCATCGCGGCCTCGACCAAGAAGGTGCCAACACCGCACATCGGGTCAGCCAGTGCGCTGCCTTCTGCCGCGATACGCGGCCAACCGGCGCGGATCAATACGGCAGCGGCGAGGTTTTCCTTCAGCGGTGCAGCGCCCTGCTGCAGGCGGTATCCGCGCTGGTGCAGGCTATGGCCAGAGAGATCGAGAGACAGAATCGCCTCACCGCGATCCAGACGCAGATGCACCCGTAGGTCGGGGTTGATCTTGTCCACCGAAGGCCGCGTACCGTCTTTCAGGCGCAGCTTGTCGACGATGGCATCCTTAACCTTCAACGCACCGAAATGGGTGTTGTCGATGCCTGAGCCGTTACCGCTGAATTCCACAGCCAAGCTGCCGGTGGATTCCAGGTGCTCAAACCAATCAACCTCCAGCACGCCTTCGTAAAGACTCTGGGCGTCCTGCACGCTGTAGCGCTTGAGCACCAGCAGCACACGGTTGGCCAAACGCGACCAGAGGCACAGACGGTAAGCGGTTTCCATGTCAGCCATGCCACGAATGGCCGAGGTGTGCTCACGTGCCTCTTCAAGGCCGAGGCTGCTGGCTTCTTCAAGCAGCAAGCCTTCGAGGCCTTTGGGGCAGGTGAGGAAGAGTTCGTAACGATCCGACATGGGAGTTTCCAGTGCCTAAGGCAATCAACGGCGCACCGACAAATCGGCACGGCCAAAATAAGTGACGAAGCGTCTAAGCGCGACCCTTCGTCGGAATAAACAACAGTCTCAATCGCAATTCATTCGCGATAGCACAACACCAGCACACCTGACGCATACGCCCACAGCATAGGCGTTACAGCGAAAAAACAGGGCATCCAACGCAATGCCTTATGGCACGACCCTCAAAAACGTTACGGCCTTATGACGAAACGGTCATTCACAGGCACCCGCGCATTGGTTAGAAATCTACCCAGGCCAGCACTGCAACGGTGCTGGCAAGGAGGCTCGCGACGCCGGCAGCGGACTCCGTAGGCAGAACGTTTCTGCCTGACCTTGCTTCAAGGTCTAAGGGACATAACAGTCAACATTGAGGGCTACACCCTATGAGAAGACTTAAGCGTGATCCGTTAGAAAGAGCTTTTTTGCGCGGCTATCAATACGGCATCAGTGGTAAATCCCGCGAACTCTGTCCATTCACCCTCCCCTCTGTCCGCCAAGCCTGGTTAAACGGCTGGCGCGAAGGCCGCGGTGACAATTGGGACGGCATGACCGGCACCGCCGGCATCCATCGACTCAACGAACTTCACGCTGTCGGCTGATTCAGGAACCTACCGACTCACCATGCGCGCTCCATCCGAGCGGCGGGCGCGAGCCCAGGGGCTCCTTTAGGGAGCCCTTTTTATTGCCTGCCCTCCATGAGCGGCAACCCTTCTGGCCATCGCTACGCGACGTTTAAAATGCCTCTCGGCCATTTTTATTGTTTACGACTTGCTCGGTAGCGCAGCAATCGCATCGACCGCTTCGCGAATCAATGCTGGGCCCTTGTAGATAAAGCCGGAGTAAATCTGCACCAGGCTAGCACCGGCGGCGATCTTCTCAGCCGCATGCTTGCCTTCGGTAATCCCGCCCACGGCGATGATCGGTAAACGACCTTTCAACTCACTGGCCAACACCTTAACAATGTGCGTGCTCTTCTCACGTACCGGCGCGCCAGACAATCCACCTGCCTCGTCAGCACACTCCAGACCATGCACACCTTCACGGCCCAGCGTGGTGTTGGTGGCGATCACCGCATCCATGCCGGCTTCAACCAGCGCATTGGCAACTTCGATGGTTTCTTCATCACTCATGTCCGGGGCGATCTTGATCGCCAGCGGCACACGCTTACCGTACTGTGCAGCCAGATCTTCCTGACGCTTACGCAGGGCTTCGAGCAATTGCTTGAGCGAGTCGCCAAACTGCAGGCTGCGCAAGCCTGGGGTGTTTGGCGAACTGACGTTAACGGTGACGTAGCTGGCGTGCTGATAGACCTTGTCCAGGCACAGCAGGTAGTCATCCACTGCGTTCTCGACCGGCGTATCGAAATTCTTGCCGATATTGATGCCCAGCACGCCCTTGTATTTGGCTGCCTGCACACGGGTCAGCAGGTGATCGACGCCATGGTTGTTGAAGCCCATGCGATTGATGATCGCCTCAGCTTCAGGCAGACGAAACAAACGTGGCTTGGGGTTACCCGGCTGTGGCCGCGGCGTTACTGTACCGATTTCAACAAAGCCGAAGCCCAGCTGAGCAAAACCATCGATGGCGTCGCCATTCTTGTCCAAACCGGCAGCCAAACCGACCGGATTAGCGAACTCCAGCCCCATCACCTTGACCGGCAGCGCGGCTGGGCTCTTGGTCAGTAAACCGTTAAGCCCCAGACGACCGCCGGCACCGATCAAGTCGATGGACAGTTCATGGGAGGCTTCGGGGGAAAGTTTGAACAGCAGCTCGCGGGCCAGGGTATACATGGGCAGGCTTAGCTCGATAAAGTTACAAAGGTCGCGATTATAGCCGGCTGCGCCCCTGATAGGCGAGGCACACGGTGCTGTCAGCCCAAGCGGCGTAGGCTGAGTAACTCACCGGCCGCGCTGAACTCGAGCTCGAAGGAACCATAGACCCCGTCATGGGTCAGAAATGGCCGAAAATGGTGAGCCGGCACACTGACACTCCGTCCATCGCGACTTTGCACTAATATCCGGTTGGCACGCCCTTGATAGACCACACGTAAGCGCTCGGCCGATAACGCAATATCAAACACCAGACTGGGCATGGAGGCACCTTTGCAACTGACTGCAGCAATCTTGCCATACGCCGCGTGCCGGCCCGGTAAAAAATGGCTGGCATCCCTTCTTGGTTCCACCTGTGGTGTCCTGTCGGACCTTCATCCATTCCATGTAAACCTTAAAATACCTGCCCAAACCGCCGATAAAGCCTGTGCAGCGCCTTGCAGCGTCTGCCAAACTGCTTGCAGAGATTATGGAGTTTGTACCTGGCCATGAGTTTGTCTGAGCAGCCTTCTACCCTCAGCTCACGCCTTGGTGCTTTGGCGCAACGGCTAGGCCTTATTGGTCGCGGGCAACGCCAGATACTTGAACGTGCCAGCCACCTACGCCTCCCCTTCAGCCCCCTGCCTGCACCACGCCAAAACATCTGCTGGCAAAACGCCCCACAGCTGCATCGCCTGGTCGATCTACCCCGCAGTGCGTTGTCCGGGCCGGTTCAGGAAGACAAGGCACAAGCTCACGCCATGCTCGTGCGTGTAGTAGAAGTCAATGAGCAGCCATTAAGCTCTTTCGATCTACGCCTGGTTGATGGCCTCTCCACCTGCAGCCCACAACAAGCTGAGCAGCAGAGCTTCGAAACCTTTGCAGCCAGCGAGAGCTGTCGCCAAATTCGCATCATCAGCTACAAGGATTTCGTCAAAACCATCAGCCTCGCACTACCGCGTTTTTTAGCCGGTGAGTGCATCAGCCTGAGCCAGGCAAGCTGGCGCGGTGAGCGAGTGTTCTGGACTGGCGATCACCACAATGAGGCCTTCGCCTGTGCGATTGCCTATGCGCGGCGTCGCGAGCTTGAGGTCAACTTGCCTGCGGTGATCAGTCATTACCACCTCAGCGAACAAGGTCTGAACAGCCTGCAGCAGCGCTATCATGTACTGGCCATGCCCAATGCGGCCTGGAGTGACCCCGCCTTTATGGCCCTGCTGCTGGATAAAGGCCTGCCTTATGCGCGCCTGTCACAACTTGGCGGTCCTGGGTCACCGGAGTTCCTTCTTCTTCCCAAACATTCAGCCGAAGCCACTGCCCTAGGGGAAGGCCTGCGCCTGGCCGGGGCACCCGACGTGGTAGGATATTTACAAAAACTGCACAGCTAGTCCGAGCGCTCCTCAAACACCCCTTAAAAAAATGGGATAAAAACCGCCACCGGTCAGGGTGGCGGATGTCTTCATGAAGGGTGTCAAATCTGTTCCAACATCCGGGTTATCACGCTACTTTCAAAGCATTGTCATCGAGCATTCCACTGATAATGGTCGCGGTATCTGCACTGCCGTAATACGCACTGCTGGAGAGATCAACGCCCTCAAGCACGATCGTCTGATCGACAGCCCCTCCATCACCAGCTTTATCCACACTGATTGTTGTGCTGCCACTGGCAAAACCAAAGCTCAAGTAGCTATTCAATGCACTGGCTCCGGGCTGATCTGGGAGTCCCGAAAGCAGGTCTGAAAGATCCAACATGTCAGAACTGATACCGTTAATGTCGACCGAGAAACCAAACACCCGGTCTACACCACCCTCCTCTCCAGCGCGCCATACATAAGCATCCTTGCCGGCGCCACCGGTCAGGGTGTCGTTGCCCAGACCTCCAATCAGAATGTCATCGCCGGCATCGCCCAGCAGATTGTCATTACCTGCCCCTCCGAGTAGCGCATCACTGCCTGCGCCGCCATAGAGCTGATCATCGCCAGCACCGCCTTCAAGAATATCGTTGTTGTCATTACCGTTGAGGATATCGTCTCCGGCTCCTCCCACCAGGTGATCATTGCCCGAACCACCACTGAGGGTATCGTTTCCAGCGCCGCCATAGACGATGTCGTTGCCGTTCAGCCCATTCAGGGTGTCATTGGCATCCTCACCCCCAATGAAATCACTGCTGTTCGAAGCTGTTGCAGTGTAATTATGATCCGTCAGGTTAATGGTCAGTATCGCACTGGACGTGCTGCCATCAGCATCAACAATGCTGTAGGAAAAACTGTCCGATGCACCTGTGTGGTAGTCCTGCTGATGCTGTGTGTAGGTGTACTGGCCATTAGAGGCTATTTGCAGCGTGCCGTAGTCCCCAGCAATGCTTACCCCACCGACCACAACAGCAACACCGTCAACGGCAGTGACCTTGAGACCTGCATCGGCACCGGGTTGGTCATTGGCGAGTAGATTGCCACTCAGCATGGCTGCGACCCACATCAGTGCCGGCGCAGTAACGTTCACTGTTTGAGTACTAGGCTGGGTGTAACTGTAACTACTGTAAGAGAATCTACTGATATCAAGATCTGCACGGTTACTGGTGGAGTTATCGAACACTGTAAACCTTACGTAATAGGCTCCAGACTCGGTTATCCCGCCGATGGTTTTGTTAGCCACACTACCAGTCTGACCCAGCAGCTCAGCAACAGGAGAAGAAGAACCGACTTTGAATACCTGAGCCTGCCAACGGTCGGCACTGTTGAAATCACCAACGGTGGCGTCAAAACGTATCTCAACTGGATGAGCCGTATCTGCAACGACAGTAAACCCTGACGAATCACTGGATTTCTGACCACCATTGGGTGCATTGGAAATATCACCACGTGTCAGGGACTGAGACACTGGAATAGCGCTCCAGCTACCGTCTACCTCAAACACTGCCGAGTAGAGATCATTGCCAGTACCCATGACCCAATGACCTTCGTTCAGACTGCGAACATCATTGACTGCGAAGGGAACACTGTCCGTTACATTGATAATCAGATCAGCACTGGAAGCATCACCATCGCTATCAGCAATCGTGTAGGTGATAACTTCCTGCACGCCTGAGGCGACATTACCGGGTGAGCTGTAATGATAAGAGCCTGTTTTATCGATGCTCAGCGTACCACCCAGTGGGGTTTCGATAATCAGATCGCTGCCATTTGCCGGGACATTGAAAGTCACCATCGTGATAGCAGAACCGACCACCAAGGTAGCGCCATGCCCCTGATACTGGGTCAACAACGTCAGGTTGGCATTATCTACAGCAAAATTGATCTGGGTAAGCGTCACAGGCAAGTCATTGCCTGGCAGGTCTTTCCCAGCCACGCTATCCACATCCAGAATCACGTTGCCATCAATCGTTCCGGGCACTGTCTCACCGAGCGCGGCAGAGAGTTCAGCCGGATTCTGCACCAGTACAGCTTCCTCAAGAGCATTTGCGACTTCTTTGAGCTCATTCTCTGCATCGGAGCCATCGGGGATTTGAATCCCGACGGCAATCACATCAATGCCATTACCATCGACAAAGCTCTGCCAGTCATCCGGCGCATCTGCACTGCTCGGGTTTGGCTCACCGTCAGACAGGAAGTAGACCTTGTGCTGGTAGTCCGCCAGATACTCAGAGCCACCAGGGGTCATTTCATCCTCAATCTCACTGCGCGCCATATTCAAGGCAGCAGCGTAGTTAGTGCTGCCGCTGGCCCCCAGAGAACCATCGAGAATGGCCTGCTTGGCCGCAAGCAGATCACTGCCTTCATATCGCAATGAGGCATTTTCGCTGAAGGCAATAAAGTTGATATTGAGCAGACCCAGATCACCCAGCGCAGCATAGCTGTCAATCAAATTCACCAGCGCCTGTTTCGCCACCTGCAGCCGAGTTGTATTTTCCAGAGTACCGTCACCATCCAGATCGGCCTTAATGACGTCATCATCCATACTGCCTGAGCGGTCCAGAATCAGGGTGAGGCTGAATGGACGCAAACCACTTTCCTCAACACTGACGGTATTGTTCCGTGCCACCGGTGCACCATCCTCGATGCACACAGTCAGCTTGGCTTCAGAACTGCTGCCATCGCTATCTTTGATGCTGTAGGTGAAGACCTCTTGGCTATCCCCTGAGACATTGGCGGGTGCACTGTAGGTATAAGTCCCGTCCCCCGCGACTTTTAGCAAGCCACCTTTAGGGGTGTCAATTAGCCCAGTCGTGCCCCCCTCAACCTTGTAGGTGACCAGAAACTGTCCTGCGCCCAGATTGGCCACGCTATCGGCATCATTACCGCTGCCATCCTGATAAGCCGACGCGTCAGCAACAATGAAGCTGATATGTGTCACCGTAACCGGGCCGTCAGCTCCTGCTAGATCAGCGCCTGCCACAGCGTCCACATCGGTGATCAGGTTACCCGTAACCGGATCAGGCACAGTGGCATCGAGAGCGGCAGATAACTCATCTGGATTCTGCACCAGCATGGCCTCTTCAGTGCCGTTGGCGACCTCTTTGAGCTCTCCTTCCGCATCGGAACCGTCAGGGATCTGAATACCCACAGCAATGACGTCAATGCCATTACTGTCAACAAAGGGTTTCCAACTGGCCGGGGCATCGTTGCTGCTTGGGTACGGCTCACCGTCAGAGAGGAAGTAGACCTTGTGCTGATAACCGGGGAGGTATTCGCCACCGGGGCTCAGTTCATCTTCAAGATCACTTTTCGCCAGGTTCAGTGCAGCTTCGTAATTAGTCGTGCCATTGGGGCTCAGGCCGGGATCGAGGATCGCCGCTTTAGCAGCCGCCGCACTGGTTCCTTCATAAAGCATGCTGGCGTTGCTACTGAAACCAATGAGATTGAAGTTAACTGGTACACCCAGCGACACATAGCTATCAATCAAATTGACCAATGCCTGCTTCGCGACTTGCAACCTGGAAACCGTATCAAGGTCACCATCACCGTCAATATCGGCCTCTACCAAGGAAGACATGCTGCTGGATCGATCGATAATTAGGGTGACACTGAAAGGTGGCAACCCCGTTTCGGGAACACAGATCGAATTATCCTTGGCGATCGGTACGTCATCGACAATGTCGATAGTTAGCTTGGCCGGCGCAGATGTTTCTGATGCGTCACGGGTGGTCAACGTAAACTCATCTTGCTCAGAGCCAGGTACATTCTCGGTACGCTCCGTCAACTCATAACGGTATTGCGCAACACCTGTCGCCGGGTCATAGGCCGTTATAGTCAGAGTGCCGTGATTCCCAATAATTGGGTTGTTACTGCCCAGAGCGCCGATCAGGATTTCCTGTCCATTTATGGTTACCGCCAGGATGTCACTCAGACCATCGGGGTCAGAGACCTTGAATGTACCCACAGCAAACTCACTGCTACTTAATGCTTCAGTTCCGCTGCCATCAAGCCCCGCTTCGAAGACTTGGTTACTCACCGGATCAACGCTAATTTCTGGAGCACTGTTACTGCCCACTATAGTGATGGTCAGCTTGGCGGTAGAAATATCCCCGTCCGCATCACGCATGCTGTACTGCAGACTCTGGGCGATGGTCTGACCATCAAGCAGGTTGATGACATCCGGATCACTGTTGTCCAGAACAAAGCTATAGCCACCACCGGTATGGCTAAGGACCAGAGTTCCGTAGCGGGCCAATTCGGCTATCGCTGCGCCATTGGCAGCATTATCCCAGGCCACAAAGACCTTACCGCCATCATTACCAGCAGCATCATTATCGAGAACGACCCCAGAGATTTGAATGGCTGTCACACTGCCTTCCATCAGCGCTGTTGGATTGTCATCAACGGCCAATGGCCCATCATCCCTGAAGCTGACGACCTTGCCGATATCGAGGTCAGCGCTGCGGGTATCTCCATCACCGTCAGTAACAGTGGCTTTCAGACTGACATACCCTGCGCCAAGGAATTTGGCTTCATTCGCATCAGCGGTGGGGTGCACTACCGCGCGCAGTTGATTCAAGGTGACAGTGCCGCCAGCATCCACCGAAAGGGTAAACACCAGTTCACCATTTGTGCCCGCACGCCCTTCTATTACGCCAGCAGGATTGATACCGAGCACGACAGGCTTGTTAGTGAGCGTGTCCACCAGACCGGTGGTAGTGTTTTGTACGGTCAGCTCATAATCGACTTTCTTGAGCCCATCGGCGCCAGCCTGAACATTGAATACACCGCTGAAGTTAGCCTTGGCATCAACATCGAAATTCGATTCGTCAACCTGCAACGATGAACCCCAGGTAACACTGGTGCTGACATCGTTGTAGTCGTAATCAGACGTTTCGGTCTTGTCTTCCCAGTTCTGATTCCCTGCGTTGCTGGTGTCTTGCAGGTGTGAACCGCCAGGATTGAGCCCAGCTGCGCTGAACAGCACATTGGCACCATCTGCGCCGGTCAGCGGGTTCCCACCCAGCATCGCGGTCCATTTGCCTTCAATCAGTTTGAAGGTCAGGTCAGTATTATTAGCCAAGCCTGGGTTGACCCCACCATTCGGTATGATGAAGAAGCCAACACTGTTGGGGTCCAAACCATTCAGGCTGGCGGTATCGCCTGCCTCTTGATCGTGCACATTAGCCCAGATCACTTTGCCGGTGACGGGGGAACCATCAGGGCCTTTTATGTAATACCCGTAGCTATTGGCGTAACCCGCATCCGTGCCATAGAAAGTGACATAAGAGCCTGTATCAATGTTGCCGGCCTGGATGGTGGGCGTGTCATCATTGATTGTGACGACCAAAGAACCATCAACGTGGTCATCGTCACCGTCAGTTACCCTGTAGCTAATATTGAGGGTTATGTTGTCTTCGGTATCCGCAACAGGGTGCATCAACGGTTTCAACAGATTGACGGTATAAGCCCCCGTAGCCGGATTGGTCAGCGTTACGTTAACCAGAACCCCGCGAAGACTGCTGATACTCAGCGTATTTGTTGCTGCATGCCAGGTTGAGGTAACAGCCTCACTGCCCAGACTAAGTGGCCCGCTGAGCACAATGCTCTTGAGTCCATCAGCCCCTGCACTGTAACCCAGAGAACCGCTGATACTGGTCAAGGCTTCCGCGACATCCGCGTCACCGCCATTGATGCCACCCGGCAATCCTTCATCGTCTAGGGGTTTGACTGCCGTGACATGACTGGCCGTTGGAGTGTCATCATCAACGTCTATCTGCAGTATACCGTTAGCGTAATCACCGTCCTTGTCGGTAACGCGGTAGTTCAAGGTAAAGCCGATATTGTTCTCGTTGTTACCAGCCTCATGGCGAATGGCTGCTAACTGGATAACCCGGTATTCGCCCGTGGTGATATCCAACTCGATACGCAGTACATCGGTGCTGCCCTGCTTGATCAAGAGGTCGTCACCATCCTTCACATAGCTGAACCCAGCTGGGGCTGTTCCACTTTCAAGCAGCTGCACACTGCCCGCGCGATCTGCTCCAAAATCATGCCCGAGAGTGCCCTGCAAGGGCGAAACGCCATCGTCGCCAGTACCGCCAGGCAACCCAGCCGGGAGATCATCGTCATCCAATTGCACAAGGCTGTTTGGCGTAGAGCGCGGACCATCATCACGGAAACTGATCACTGCCCCCAGGTCGATGCTGGCATTGGCAGAGTCTCCGTCCTTATCTAAAACTGTGGCGGTGAGTGAGATATGACCTAAGCCAAGGAACCTGGCCTCATCAGGATCTACTGTGTTGTGAAAAATTGCGCGCTGTTGGTCGAGGGTGACTTTACCCGCGGTATCAACGCTGAGTTTGAATACCAGCTCACCGCTACCCGCCGTGCGCCCTTCAAGTACACCAAACTCATTGACACTCAACATCACGGCTTGATTGGTAAGGGTATCGACCAGTCCACTGTCACTGTCGTTGACATCGAATTGGTAGCTCAGGCGTTGCAGCCCATCCGCTCCGGGCTGCACATTGAAGACGCCGCTAAAATTGGCACTGACATCAATATCCAGGCGTGTTTCATCAACCTGCAGCTGCAAGCCACTGCCCCAAGTGACATTTGTGCTGACGTCGTTGTAGTCATAATCAGAGCCAGTGGTCACATCCTCCCAGTTCTGATTGCCAACGCCGCTGTTGTCCTGCAGGTGTGAGCCACCTGGATTGAGGATGGCATCACTGAACAAGACATTGGCCCCCAAATCACCGGTCAACGCCGTTGAGCCAAGGAACGCTGTCCATTTACCCGCCACCTGCTGGAACGTCAGTTCAGCACCATTGATCAAGCCGCTATTGGCACCGCCATTGGGGATGATGAAGAAGCCGACTTGGGCCGGGTTGAGTCCAGCCAGGCTAGAGGTATCGCCATCGACCTGATCCTGCACGTTGGCCCAGATTACTTTCCCACTCTGTGGCGTGCCATCGGCACCCTTGATGTAGTAGCCATAACTATTGGCATAGCTGGCGTCGGTGCCGTGATACGTCACAAACGAATCTATTGAAAGGTTGCCTGCCTGAATGGTCGGCGAGTCATCGTCGATACTAACTACCAGTGAACCGGTCGCTGTGTCGTTATCACCGTCCATCACTTTGTAGCCAATATTCAGGGTGATATTGTCCTCAGTGCCACTTGCAGAGTGCATCAACGGTTTCAGCAGGTTGATGGTGTAGGCACCGGTAGCGGGATTGGTCAATACAACGGTCACCAGCGGGCCACGTGAGCTGCTAATGGTTAGCGTATGACTCACGGCATCCCAGCTGGAAGAAACCGTTTCAGTGCCCAGCATTGCCGGCCCACTGAGAGCAAGTGACTTCAAGCCATCAGCCCCTGCTGCAAAAAACAGATTACCACTGGTGCTCGTAGCGGCTCCTAGGGCGTCTTCCGGGCCACCATTGATCCCACCAAGCAGGCCTTCGTCATCCAGCACAAGCGCAGCCGTGGTTTGACCGGCGCTTGGGGCGTCATCCTCGAAGCGAATCACATGGCCGATATCGACTTTGTCCACCGCGACATCACCATCACCATCAGTAATGGTCAATACGGCCTTGATCTTGCCGCTGAGTGTCCGGGCCTCATCAGCACTGCCGCTATCAAGGTGCTGAATGGAAATGTACTGCGCCACACTCAACTTGCCGTCACTGCCAATTGCAACGGCAAAGGCAGCTTTTCCGTTCTCGCTGCCACCATCCACTCGGCCGACGACAAGTGAGCCTTCAACACTCAAGCGAATGGTAAAACCGTCAGTCGTCTTCAGACCGGAATCTTGCCCATTATTCCCCTGCAGAGCCAGGCTAAGCACGGACGTCGCACCTTCCTCGTCCTGGCCGACAGAACTCCCTGCCGTACTCACCACTGAAGTGGCGCTTTGCGCATAACCTGTTGTACCGAGATCAGTGCCCGGATGCATTACACCACTGAACAAGGCAGACAGATCCGCCACGTCGTTATCATCTGCATCCCCCACAATTGAGGGAGTCAGCACTGCATTCTGCAGGCCTGCTGACTCGTCATGGGTCACAGACGCATTCCGTACCAGGCTGATGCAAGCGGTGGGGCCGTCATCCTCAAAACGGATCACGCTGCCAATATCAACTGTATCGACCGCTACATCATCGTCGCCATCGGTCACTGTAACCACGGCGAGAATCTTGCCAGCTAGTGTTTCGGCATCGTCGTAGTTGCTACCACCGAGCGAATGCCGCAGCGACACATACTGAGCCAGGCTCAATGAACCGTCTGCGCCAATGGCTATCGCAAACGCAGCCTTGCCAGTATCGCCGCCACCAACAATACGCCCAACGATCAAGGCACCCTCTAGATGCAGCGTAATGGTGTGGCCGTCAGTGGTTTTCAGGCCAGAGTCTGTTCCATTGCCATTTTTGACCAGCAAGCTGAGCTGGGTGGTAGCCCCCTCTTCGTCCTCGCCATAGCTGCTGCCATGGGTCGTCACTACAGGCGTCGTGCTTTTGGCATAACCGGTGGGGGTGATATCAGTGCCTTTATTGGCCACACCGTTAAACGCTGACAGGAACGCCACATCATCATCGCCGATATCACCGGGCGTCCAGGTCGTCCAGAAGTTCTGCAATCCGGTCGTTTCATCGTGGGTGACGTCGACCCACGGGCCTTTGAGATTAATGTTCGCGCTGGGGCCATCATCCTCGAAACGAATAGCGCTACCGATCTGAACCTTGTCGATCGCAACATCGCCATCACCATCGGTCACCGTCAGTACTGCCTGCACTTTGCCTGCGAGACTTACCGCTTCGTCATAGCTACTGCCACCGGTAGGATGCTGCAGCGAGACATATTGCGCCACGCTGATCGTTCCATCCGCGCTGATGGCAACAGCAAAGGCTGCCTTGCCATTATCTGGCCCACCCACAATACGACCGACAACCAGGTCGTTTTCCATGTACAGCTTGATGGTGAAACCCGCAGTGGTTGTACGCCCAGAATCAACCCCATTACCCCCAACAATCGCCAGGCTGAGTTTTGAAGTAGCACCTTCCTGATCCTGGCCATAGCTGCTGCCAGCGGTACTTACCAAAGGACCATTGCTTTGCGCATAACCTTTAGGGGAAAGATCACCACCTCTGTTGACTACACTATTGAATAGGCCGGATACGCCATTACTGTCATGGTCATTGGCATCTTCAGGAGCAGTAGGTGTTGCGCTGGCATTCTGCAGCCCATGCGATTCGTCATGCACAACGACCGCGCCCTGAATCAGCTTGACGCTGGCAAGCGGGCCATCGTCCTCAAAACCGATCACATGGCCAATACTGACCTTATCCACTGCCACGTCACCATCGCCGTCGGTGACAGTCACGACGGCTTTGATCTTGCCAAGCAGATTCACGGCTTCGTCATGACTGCTGCCGCCAGCCGGGTGCTTCAGTGACATGTACTGGACCACACTGATCGAACCATCGCCACCAATGGCCACAGCGAAGGCTGCTGGACCAACAGCATCGCCACTGGCAACACGCCCCACGATCAAAGCGCCCTCAAGGTAGAGATTGATCGGTTTGCCATCGGTGGTTCTTAGGCCCGAGTCACTGCCTTGGGCACCGCTCAGTTCCAGACTGAGCACAGTACTGCCCTTGCCATCCGCGCCATAACTGCTGCCGAAAGTACCGACAATTGGCGTCAGACTCCGGGCAAAACCAGCAGGATCAATGTCGAAGCCTTTATTGCTCACACCATCGAAAACAGAAGCTGAGCTGACATCATTGTCCCAGTCTCCCGGCTTCCACCAGGAAGTGAAGAAGTTCTGCTGCCCCGCACTCTCATCATGTACGACCTGTGCCCATGGACCTTTCAAATGGATGCATGCCTGCGGGCCATCGTCTTCAAAACTGAACGCCCCGGCAGCACCAATGTCGATCGATGCGCTATCGCTGTCGCCATCGCCGTCGGTTACGGTCTGGGTCAGCAGCAGTGCACCTTCAGCCAGCGCCAGTACTTCGCTGTCATCGGCATCGCTGGTGTCGTCGTGCCAGAGGTTGTCCAGCAGCTCCAGGGTCACTTCACCACTGACCGGGTCGATGCTCAGGGTGAAATACGCCACGCCACCGGCACTGCCGGTAATCACGTTGCCCAGCTGGTTCAGGACGATCTGCTCGCCTTTGCTCAAAGGGGCACTGGCGTCCACGGCAAACAGGCCGCTTGGTACATCCGCGCCGCTCAGCTGCAGGCTGTACACGGTGCCGTCATCGCCGGCTGCCGCACCGTCGGCGCCGAATTCGCTGTCAAACTGCGATTGCACCACTGCTGCGCTTAGCACCGCTGAGGCAATCCCGTCGGTGTAAGCGCCGCCCAGGCTGGCCAGGCTCTCGTCTACCCGCACGCTGCCCAGTTCGCGAGGTTGTTCACTGAGTTGTGCCACGGGGCCATCGTCTTCGAAGCTGAAGACACCCGCCGCGCCCAGGTCAATCGAGGCGCTGTCGCTGTCGCCATCGCCGTCGGTTACGGTCTGGGTCAGCAGCAGTGCACCTTCGGCCAGGCTCAGTACTTCGCTGTCATCGGCATCGGCGGTGTCGTCGTGCCAGAGGTTGTCCAGCAGTTCTAGGGTCACTTCACCACTGACCGGGTCGATGGTCAGGGTGAAATACGCCACGCCACCGGCGCTGCCGGTAATCACGTTGCCCAGCTGGTTCAGGACGATCTGTTCGCCTTTGCCCAATGGGGCACTGGCGTCCACCGCAAACAGACCGCTCGGTACATCGTCGCCGCTCAGTTCCAGGCTGTATACCGTGCCGTCATCACCTGCCGCGGCGCCATCAGCACCGAACACACTGTCAAACTGCGACTGCACCACCGCTGCGCTCAGCACCGCTGAGGCAATTCCGTCAGCATAGGCGCCGCCCAGGCTGGCCAGGCTCTCGTCTAAAACCACGGAACTCAACTCACCTGATTGCTCACTTAGCTGTGCTTGTGGGCCATCGTCATTCACCAGAACGTCAATCAGTACCGTAGGGGATACGTCACCGTCGAGATCAAACATCCGCACAGGGAAGCTTTCGCCAACCTGATCGGCAGCCCCCGTTGCATTCGGATTTATGTGATTAAGCGTGTTGCTGGTAAGGCTATAAGTCCAGTTACCGGCCGCATCCACGGTGAGAGTGCCGTACTGACCTTGAACGACTCCACCGCCGGTTACATTTACCCAGCTACCGTTGACATCAAGGATTTCCAGCGCAGACAGACCGTCCGGTGAATTGATGATGATGGTGCCACTGGCTTGTTCTGAGTTGCTGGAGGGGTTACTCCCATTCGCCAATCCCTCTTCATCCACAACCGCAGGGCCGGCAATCAAGGTGCCGCTGCCGTCCTCGTATTCAATATCAATATCTGGAGTGAAATCCGGGGCATCTGGCGCCTCATCAGCAACCACCGGCTCAGGATCTGGAAACTCCGGCCCAGTGCTCAGCCCTTCGGTTGGGAAGCCAATGATCGGATCAAGCGCACCGCCGGTTTCACCCAGCAGTACAAACGAATGACCGCCGCCCACACCACCGGCACCGCCGGCACCACCCGCACCTGGGCCCGCAGCGGTTGCTTCACCTTCAAGAGTCGGGTCGACGCCGGCCTCAATTGCGGCCTGCAATTGCTCAACGTCGGTTAAGTCGCCATCGCTCGGCGCTGCTGGAGGCGTTTCAGCGGTGGGGACTTGTGAATTGGAATTATCGGCGAGCATTTGCTCGTTGAGATTCAGGCTGCTGTCGCGGCCCAGAGTCAGTTGCTGCCCATTGCTCATGGCAACCGCAATAGATCCAGCGGCCCCAGTAACGATTTGTTCCCCCGCAAAAACTCGATCGCCTTCACTGAGCGGCCGACGCGTTCCGTCGCCAGCTACTGCATAGACTTCGCCGATAACTTGGCTGACGACACCAATCAAAGTAGCCATGATTCCATCCTCACTACAACTGCCGACCACCGCCGACACGTATGCCAAAAAAGGTCGAAATACCTTTCAAGGAGAGAACAAAACCACTGGCTGTTGAAACGACGTAACACTCAAAAACAATAACGACAAAAAACTGTCACCCTGACTCACGTCGCCAATTACACCAGCAAGATCCCGCCCCTATTTTGCATCTGACCATCTGTTTTAGCCGCGCACGACACTTAAAAGCACGAAATGCACGGCTTCTGGATGAAAACAATGTGCTGCTTTTATCAGTCTGCATAAGATTTTTTTCTTATATGGCTTGTAACAATTTTTTCTTAGCTACGCTGAAAAGTGTTCTTAGCTGTGATGTTACAGGCGGAGAGTAATCAACAAGACAAAAAAGCCATTTTTTTGGCGACGGAATTAAGCAAGTCTTATAAGGAGAGTTTCCAGATGCGCGCACTCAACCCTCTATGGAGCAGTATCGTGCTGGCAGCGGTCTGTACCCAGGCACAAGGCATCACATTATCGGAGGCGATCCAGAGCACTCTGGACAACCATCCGGAGGTGCATGCAGGGGCCAATAGCCGCCTTTCATCGGATGAAGAAGTCAAAATTGCCAAAGGCGGTTATCTGCCAACCGTCGACCTGCTGATGGGCTACGGTCGCGAAAATACCGACAGCCCCAGCACACGAGCACTGGGCAACCACAACACTGAAACCCTGAATTACGGCACATCTGAGCTGCGCCTGCGGCAGATGATCTTTGATGGTTTCAATACGCCCAATGAAGTCGAGCGCACCAAAGCAGTGGTCAACTCGCGGGCTTATCGGCTCCTGGGCACCTCGGAAAGCCTGGCTCTGCGTACCGTTGAGGTCTATTTGGATCTGCTGATGCGCCGTGAAATGGTCGAGTTGGCACGTAACAACTTACAGGCCCACCAACGTATCAATGATCAAATCAGCCTGCGCAGCCAGCAAGGCGTTGGCAGCACGGCGGACCTGGACCAATCTGAAGCACGTCTGGCCCTGGCAGAGAACAACCTTTACACCGAGCAGGTAAACCTTGCCGATGCCGAAGCCAATTTCTTCAGTGCCGTTGGCCGCATGCCGGACGAGCTGGACTCGCCCGCCTCACTCAAGGGCTCATTGCCAGAGACCTTGGATGGCGCCCGCCAAGCCGTGATTGATAACAACCCGTTCCTGAAGTCCGCACAGGCCGACGTCCAGGCAGCCGAAAAACAATACGAAGTTGCCAAATCAACCTTCTACCCACGTGTTGACCTTGAGCTGGCCACCAATGCCGACAACAACACCCAGGGCGATGAGGGCCATAACAATGGTTGGCGTGCGGCTGTGGTGATGAACTACAACCTGTTCAACGGCATGCGCGACAGAGCACGCCTACAGTCGACTGCACACCAGATTAATGAGTCGATGGACATCCGTAACAACGCCCTACGCGTACTCAACGAAAACCTCTCCCTGGCCTGGAACGCCATGGAAAACGCACGCCTGCAAACCCCCAAAGCGCGTGATTACGCAGACTACACCGCACGAGTTCGCGAAGCCTATCAACAGCAATTCAGCCTTGGCCAACGCACCCTGCTCGACCTCTTGGACAGTGAAAACGAGCTCTTTACCGCTAATCGGCGTTACAGCGAAGTGCGCTTTAGCGAAGAGTTCTCGATGTACCGGGTAACCGCAGCGATGGGTGACTTGTTGCGTCAGCAGCAAGTGGTAGTACCGGCAGAAGCTGTAGCCCTCACTGAAGTGAAGAGCGAGGCCCGTCTGCCGGCAATGAAATAGAACCGGCATAAGGAGTAGTAACCTTGACCACCATGGAACGGCCGGGGTCATCCAGCGACCCGCGTCTTAATCACGACGACCCGCTGCTTGATGGCTTGTTGATTCTTTGCAAACTCCACGGCTGCTCAGCCAGCCGTGGCAGCTTGAGTGCAGGCCTGCCTTTGCCAGAGCAGCGCCTGACTCCTGAGTTACTGCCCCGCGCTGCAGCGCGGGCGGGTTTGCAAGGGCGTTTGCTGCAACGCGATCTGGCCAGCATCTCAACCCTCAACCTGCCCGTTCTGCTGCTGTTGAAAAACGGCCGTAGCGCGGTGTTGCGTCAATGGGGCCCGAAGAACCAAGCGCAAATACTGCCCTGCGAAGCCGACGGCGGCGAACAGTGGGTCAGCCGTGAACAACTGGCCAACGAGTACAGCGGCCAAGCCTTCTTTGCCCGACCACGGCATGAATTGGAAGAAGCACGTTCTCCGCTCGTACCGCGTATCGAAGCCTGGTTTCGCGACACACTGAAGCTGTCGCGTTGGTTGTATACCGATGCCATTCTCGCCAGCCTACTGATCAACTTGCTCGGCCTGATGGTGCCGCTGTTCGTCATGCAGACCTATGACCGCGTCGTGCCCAACCAGGCCACCTCAACGCTCTGGGTTCTGGCCATCGGCTTGTTTATTGGCATGGGCTTCGAGTTGCTGCTGAAAATCCTGCGCTCGCACTTGCTCGATACCGCAGGCAAGAAAACCGATGTGGTGCTATCGGCCACGTTGTTCGAGCGCATCACTGGCATGTCGATGACAGCCCGGCCGGCCACCATAGGCGGCTTTGCCCAGAGCATTCATGATTTTCAGGGTTTGCGTGAATTTCTCACGGCCGTCACCCTCACCAGCCTGATCGACCTGCCCTTCTCATTTCTGATGATTACGGTGATCTGGCTGATCGGCGGCTGGCTGGTGGTCATCCCCTTGCTGGCGTTTCCGATCACCGCGCTGTTCGCCTTTATCATCCAGGCGCGTCTGCGCGATACGGTGGAAAAAAGTCTGCAACTGGCCTCACAACGCCAAGCACTGCTGATCGAAACCCTCGGCGGCCTGGAAACCCTGAAGGCTTGCAGCGCAGAAAGTGAACGCCAGCACCAGTGGGAAAAAACCCATGGTGCCCTCACCCGTCTCGATATTCATGCTCGCTCACTGGCCTCGATCGCCACCAACGGCACACTGTTTCTGCAGCAATTCGCGGGCATGGCCACCATCATCGCGGGGGTATACATCATCATCGCCGGCCAGCTCAGTGTGGGTGCACTGGTGGCCTGTTACATGCTGGGCAGCCGTATTTTAGCGCCGCTGGGGCAAATCGCTGGACTGATCACCCGCTACCAGCAAGCGCGCCTGACCATGACCAGCACCGATGCGCTGATGGCCCTGCCGCAGGAGCGTCAGGCCAAACAACGACCACTAGACCGCACCCAACTGCATGGGGCACTGGATGTACGCGACGTTACATTCAGCTACCCGGGACAAAGCACCCAAGCGCTTGCAGGCGTGAGCCTGCGGCTGACAGCTGGTGAACGTATCGGCATCATCGGCCGCAGCGGCTCAGGCAAGAGCACCTTGGCGCGCCTGGTCATGGCTTTCTACAGCCCCAGCAAAGGGCAAATCCTGCTGGACAATCTCGACCTGCGTCAGCTCGACGTGGCTGACTTACGCCACCAGATTGGTTACGTCGCCCATGACCTACCACTGCTGGCCGGCAGCCTGCGCGATAACCTGACACTGGGCGCACGCTATGTCAGCGATGCGCGCATGCTAGAAGTGGCTGAGCTGACCGGTGTGGTCGATCTGGCCCGGCAACATCCGCAAGGCTTCGATCGCCCCGTGGGTGAGCGAGGCCAGCTGCTTTCCGGTGGTCAGCGTCAAGCCGTACTGCTAGCGCGCGCGTTACTACTTGATCCACCCATCCTGCTGCTGGATGAACCCACCAGCGCCATGGATAACACCAGCGAGGAAATCCTACGCAACCGCCTGCAAACCTGGGCCCAGGGTAAAACCATGCTGCTGATCACTCACCGCGCTTCAATGCTCAGCCTGGTAGACCGTCTGGTGGTGCTGGATAACGGCCATATTGTTGCAGACGGCCCGAAAGAAGCAGTAATTGAAGCGCTACGCAAAGGTCGAGTTGGCCCTGCTGCGGTATAGGAACGGTCATGCAAATAAGCACCTCGATTCGCGACTACTTCGCCAGCATGCGCCAGCGCAAGCAGGACACCGAGTTTATGCCGGAAGTCGACGGCGCCATTCTCGAAGACTCGCCCTGGTTCACCCGTATCACCGTCTGGGTGGTGAGCACATGCCTGATCGTGGCGTTGATCTGGGCCAACTTTGCCGTGCTGGAAGAAGTCACTACTGGTGAAGGCAAAGCCATCCCATCCAGCAAGATCCAGGTTATTCAGAACCTGGAAGGCGGCATCGTCAGCGAGATTTTTGTACGCGAAGGACAGATTGTCGAAAAAGGCGCTGTGCTACTGCGTCTGGATGACACGCGCTTTCTCTCCAATCGAGGCGAAGCCGAAGCCGATCGCCTGGCTCTGGTGGCAAGGGTCGAGCGGTTAACCGCAGAAGCTGAAGGACGTCCTCTCAGCATGCCGGCGGATATTCTGCGCGAAGCCCCACAACTGGCTGAGGATGAGCTGGCGCTCTATCAATCTCGACAGAATCGCCTGCAAAGCGAACAACGCACTCTCGGCGAACAGCTGCGGCAAAAAACCCAGGAACTGGCCGAATTTCGCGCCAAGGCTCAGCAATACCGCTCCAGTATGGGCCTGCTGCAGCAGGAGCTGAATATGTCGCAACCCCTGGTCGCAACAGGCGCCATTTCCCAAGTGGAAATCCTCCGCCTGCGTCGCAGCTTGGTGGAAATACGCGGCTCATTGGATGCCACCAACTTGGCGATCCCAAGAGCCGAGTCGGCGATGGATGAGATCAAAAGCAAGATTGAAGAATCGGAACTGAGCTTTCGCTCAGACGCGTTCAAGGAACTCAACGAAATCCGCACCGAACTGCAGAAGCTCACCGCTACCAGCGTTGCGATTGATGACCGCGTCAGCCGCACCACCGTGGTATCACCCGTGCGCGGGGTGATCAAACAACTCAAGGTCAACACCATCGGCGGCGTCGTTCAACCCGGCAGTGACATGCTGGAAATCGTACCGCTGGATGACAGCCTGCTGATTGAAGCCAAGGTACGCCCGCAGGATGTCGCTTTCCTGCACCCTGGGCAGAAAGCCATGGTCAAATTTACCGCATACGACTACACCATCTACGGTGGACTCAAGGCCAACCTCGAACTGATCAGCGCCGACACCATTACCGATGAGGAAGGCAATAGTTTCTACCTGATCCAGGTACGTACCAATAAGAGCCACCTAGGCAGCGATGAACATCCATTGCTGATCATCCCTGGCATGGTTGCCACGGTCGACATCATCACCGGTGAAAAAAGTGTGCTCGACTACCTGCTCAAACCAGTATTGAAGGCACGCTCGGAAGCCATGCGTGAGCGCTGAAATGCCTTATCTGACGCCTGATGCATCCGGCTTGCCGTGGTTACGCAGGAAAGTCTGTTCACCCATCGCCTCAATCTGCCCCTCAATCAATGCCTCAAAGGGTGTGAGCAGCCCATCGAAACAGACTGGAGCCTCAACGATATTCAGGGCAGTCACAATCGCTTCGATGGTTGATAAAGCACCGGGCATCGGCGCTTTGCGCAAGCGATAACGTGACTGCAATCCCTCCGGTAATACAACTCTGGGCAAAGTTGCCAACAATGGATTGAGGTGCAACAGCTTACGGGCTTTGCGCCATGTGCCGTCAGGCACCACCAGCAGCAGCGGCTGCTCACTGTGCTGTTGAGCAAACGCCCGTAACGCTTGCGCATGCTCGCCGGGGAACAACAAACACGCACGATAGCCAGGCGGCTGCAGCAGTGCAGCAAGCGACTCGAAGACCTCACCTACCAGCAACTCAGCATTACTCAGGCCAAGAGCCGCAAGACGTGCGGTATTCAGCGCATGCTTGACCTCACTCGGATGCTGCAGGATCAGCACCCGAGTACGGCTATTTAGAAAGGGAATCAGCGCACATAAACAGCGCTCAATCGGACGGGCACAACGTAGGCATTGCGGGCGTGGCATCGGTTTCTCCTCAGCCGCGCAGTTTGCCATAACACATCGAAAATCGGCTCAGCTCAGAGGCGAGCCGACAGGCATCCGGCCAAATCATCACTCAGCGATTGAAGCGCTCCGCGAGGCTGTGCAGATAATCGGCCATATCTTCCAGCTCCTGGCCAATAACTGCGCCCTGATGCGCCTGCTCGGCACTGCGGTCAGAGAGTTGCGCAATCTGCGTGATCTGTCGGCTGATGTCTTCCGCCACATGGCTTTGCTCTTCGGATGCAGATGCCATTTGCTGGCTCATGCCAGTGATGCGGCTGACGGCTTCACTGATGCCGCTTAACGCGGTGCGGACCGACTCGACACTTTCAACGCTCTGATTGGAAATCGCCTCGCCCTTGCCTGCGGTTACCACCGCACGTTCAGCCCCTGCGCGTAGCGACGAAATAATCTGATGAATCTGCTCGGTCGACTCACGCGTACGTGATGCCAATGAACGCACCTCATCGGCCACCACCGCAAAGCCACGTCCCTGCTCACCCGCTCGCGCCGCCTCGATGGCAGCGTTGAGCGCCAGCAAGTTGGTTTGCTCAGCAATCGAGGTAATCACATCAGCAACGCTGCCAATGGATTGTGTCGAGTTGGCCAGGTCATTGACGGCCTGACCAATATCGACCACGGCCTTAGCCATATGCTGCATAGAGTCGAGGCTACCACTGGCAAGTTGCAGGCCCTGTTTAGCCAGCCGGTCTGCTTCCTCAGCGGCATGCGAGGTGCTCTGCACGTTGTGCGTCACCTCCTGAATGGTTGCTGCCATCTGGTTGATTGCAGTGGCGGACTGATCGGTTTCGCTACGCTGTTGATCAAGCATCAGCGCCCCGGAACGTGAAAGGTCGGCCGAGCGCGCGGCATGCTTTTTGACATTGTTACCTGCGTCTTCAATGCGTGTCAGCGCGGTCTGAAGTCGTGCGTCCTCACTGATCATCGCCATATCCAATAATGCCTGTGCACCGCGACTGTCGGTATAGGTCAGGGCTACCAGAGCACTGGTAAATGCCTTGGGGTGCTCGGCAAGTGTGTCCCTGATCAAACTGCTTTTAGCGTGCAGTTGATAGGACCCGAGCCCGAACAGCACCGCAAAAATGAAGCCCAAAAGCCAAGTACCACTGAGCACTGCGTGTGCAGCAAGAATCAGCACGCACGCCAGAATCAGTGGCCATGACTGAATGATATCGTAGGTCCAGTACTCCAGTTTTGGCACAGGAGGCTTGCCCTCACGCAGGCGGGCATAGAGTTTTTCAGCTCGGCGTTTCTGCGCTTCATCAGGTAGAGAACGTACCGATTCGTAGCCAGCCACCCGGCCATTTTCATAGATCGGCGTGACGTAGGCGCTGACCCAATAGTAATCACCATTTTTTGCACGATTTTTGACGACGCCCATCCAGGGCTTGCCCTGTTTAATGGTTTCCCACATGTGAGCAAACACACCGGGGGGCATATCGGGATGGCGCACCAGATTGTGCGGCTGACCGAGCAGCTCTTCGCGAGTAAAACCGCTGATCTCGACAAAGGCATCGTTGCAATAGGTGATATTGCTGTTCAGGTCGGTGGTGGAAATCAGCCGTTCATTGGCGGGAAACGTTCTTTCCCGTTGAGTCACTGGGAGGTTCTGGCGCATTGGAGCTATCCCTGTCTGAGCTATTTGCACAACTTCAGGTGTAGGTCTAGCACAGCGCTGACAACGCGCTAGCAAATGCTTGTTTTAAAGCAGGCAATCATGATCTGGGACAATTTGCGCAATAAGTGTAAGCGGCACAGACAAAAGCTGACCGGCGCTGACGCATGCAAACAGGCACAAAGACCTAACGCCGTGGAGGTACCGACTTGGAGTCGGGGGAATTACTGCGTACGGGGATTGGCTGCAGTTTTGGCCGTTCACACAGGCCAAGGGCAACCAACAAATCAAGCAAGGCATTCTGCAACTTGGTGTTCATACAATAGCCTCCAACCCAAGACATCGACATAGGTGATTGGACACCTCATTCCAGCCTAGTTCAGGCTGATTGAAACTGCTTCAACTCCGTCGTAACAGGTTAAAACAGGACTCGCAGGCCAGCATAAAAGGTACGCCCGGGACCGGGCTCGAAGTAACGTTCATTGGCGTCGTTGATGCGCAGGTTATCGAAATACTCACGCCCTAGCAGGTTATCGATACCCACGTACGGTTCCACGCTTTGCTCGCTCATCTGATAACGCTTACCTAGGCGCACATTGAACACGGCATTACCAGGAGCAGAACGGCTATTCGCATCGTCAACATATACCCGCGACTGAGCGCTCACGCCGAGCCGCACATAGGCGCCTTGCTGTTCATAAGCCAGTTCGCTGAAGAGGGTTTGCTGCGGAATACCGGGGATACGCTTGCCGGAAAAATCGCCCGCCGTGGTTTGATACGTCTCAAAACGGTAACGATTAAACGTATAGGCCGCAGACCAACGCCAATGATCGGCCAGTTGCCAATCCAGGCTCAACTCCAGGCCATCACGGCGTGATTCACCGGCATTGCGATAAAAGTTACGTCCAGGCTGGGCGGGCAGACTAAAGCCCACCAACTCATCTTCAAGCTCAATGCGGTACAGCGATAAGGCATAACGCAGCGCAGGCCATTCGCCTTTGATACCCAACTCACGACTAAACGCCTGAGCCGGCTGCAAGGCGCTGTTGAAGCCACCGCCTTGTGGATTACCCAACTCACTGATGGTGGGTGTTTCAAAAGAGCTGGCCAGGCGCGCATAGAGCGATTGTTGCGGGGTGATGCGATAACTCAGACCGGCGCTGTAATTCCAATCTTCCAGGCTGCGCGAGCCTGAGTCATTGCGATTATCGACCAGATAAAAATCATCCACCGCCAGACGTACCTGGTCATAACGCAGCCCAAGCGTGGCCTGCCACTGCTCGCTCAGGTCGATCTGATCTTCGACAAACAGCCCCTGGCTCAGCGCTGATTCATCTTGTTGTTGGCGCAATTGTCCACGCTCACCAAGCAGGTTGTCATACCGCCGACGATCATCACGTTGCGCCTCTAGCTCGAAGCCTGTGGTGATTTTATGAGGCAGGCCAATCAGCTCACGGTAATGGCTGTACTGCCCACCAACGCCGCTGAAATAGCGTTTGAAGGTCGTCTGCCCGCTGGTGGCAAACCCCAACTGATTGCCAAACTCGCGGTGTCCTAGGTAACTGCGCAGCTGGTACTCATCAGCCCCCGCAGCGTAGCCATCCCAGACCAGCCCCAAGCGCTGTTGACGAATGTATTCATCGGCATCAAACCGAAGGTTATTCGGCGCTGCCTGACGACGATCCCTTTTTACTTCAGTGGCAGTCAGGCCGCCCGGATCTTCAGCACGGTTGTAGATGGCGTTGAAATTCAGGCGCAGACGCCCCGTAGGCGCATACCAGCGCAGCTTGCCGGTGAGGCTGTTGGTGTGCGCCTGGCTGTGCTCGCGATAGCCCTCTAAAACCGTGCTATTGAAGGCGAGCAAACCACTCAGGTTGCCGGCGCTGCCACCAATTTCACCACGTGTACGCTGATAACCCAGCCCAGCCGCACTGAGGTCAAACTGCATCAAGGGCACTACAGGTGGCTCGCGCGTTTCAATTGCCAGCACGCCGCCTGCGGCATTGCCGTACAGCACCGAAGCCGGGCCACGCAGGACCTCCATTCGTTCAACCAAGCCCGGATCAAGGCCGTCGAGCTCAGTTTGGCCATCGGGCATGGTCAGGGGCACCCCATCGACCAGCACGCGAATGCCGCGCACGCCGAAATTGCCCCGCGCGCCAAATCCGCGAATCGCAGGGCGCAGGCCTTGAGCCAGGTTGTAACGATTGAGGCTGAACACGCCGGGCACGCGCGCCAGCAAAGCATCCAGCGCGAGGTTCTGCTCACCGGGCGCAACGCCCACATCAATAACTGTGACGGCGGCCGGCGTGTTCAACCAGCGCGCAGTGCTACGTGGCGAAGTGATCAACAATGGCGCCAGTTCAACGGCAGCCTCGCCAGATTCAGCCGCCCTCAGAACAGCACTATCCGCCAGTAGCCAGGCACCGGCGGCAATCGCACAACACGACATGCGCACGCTGCTCAATACTCCCTGTCGGCTTGATCCTTGCGCCGATACGGGAATACATCGATGACCTTGCCGGCACGAATGGCATCTTGCAGGCTCTTCCAATAATCGGCGTCATACAGCTCGCCATGCAGCTCGTTGAACAGCTTGCGCTGCTGCATATCGGCAAACAGGAACGGCGGAAACTCCTCGGGGAATACATCCAGCGGCGCCACGGAGTACCAGGGCTCGGACGACATTTCATCCTCGGGGTAACGCGGTGGCGGAATGCGCCGGAAGTTGGCCTCGGTGAGGAAGCAGATCTCGTCGTAGTCATAGAACACCACGCGGCCATGACGGGTAACGCCGAAGTTTTTCAGCAGCATGTCGCCAGGGAAGATATTGGCTGCTGCCAGCTGCTTGATGGCCAAGCCATAGTCGTCCAGCGCTTCGCGCACCTGGGCTGCACTGGCGCTTTCCACATACAGGTTGAGTGGGGTCATGCGCCGCTCGGTCCAGCAGTGGCGCACTAGCACCGTATCACCCTTCACTTCGACGGTGGACGGCGCGACTTCCAGCAGTTCGGCCAGGCACTCGGGGTCGAACTTACTCAGCGGAAAGCGGAAATCGGCGAACTCCTGGGTATCGGCCATACGCCCTACCCGGTCGACAGTTTTTACCAGCCGGTACTTCTCGATCACCGTATTGCGGTCGACGTTTTTCGACGGCGAAAAACGGTCCTTGATGATTTTGAATACGGTATTGAAACCCGGCAGGGTAAACACGCTCATCACCATGCCGCGCACCCCGGGGGCCATGACGAACTTGTCATCGGTGGTGGCCAGGTGATTGATCAGCGCGCGGTAGAACTCCGACTTGCCGTGCTTGTAGAAGCCGATTGAGGTGTACAGCTCGGCAATATGCTTGCCGGGCAGAATGCGCTTAAGGAAGCCGACAAACTCCGCCGGATAGCCCACCCTCACCATGAAATAGGAACGGGTGAAGGAGAAAATGATCGACACCTCCGCCTCATCGGTGATCAGCGCATCAATCTGAATGCCCTGCCCTTCGCGGTGCAGCAGTGGAATCACCAACGGCCATTGCTCATCGCGGGTGTAGATCCGCCCAACCAGGTACGCGCCTTTGTTGCGATAGAGGCGCGAGGCGAACAGCTCAATGCGCAGGTCCGGGTCCTTGCACACCCAATCCGGCAAATTGGCATGCAGTTGCTTGAGCAGCCGCGCCAGATCGCGCTCCAGGTTTTCATAGCCGACTTCGAAACTGAAATCCTCGAAAATCTGCCGCAGCGCCTGTTCAACATTGCCCTTGGGTTCGTACAGCCGTGTTTGCGGCGCCCGCTCATTCACCCGCAACGCCGGGCGCGTAGTGTGGATAAACATGCAGCCATCGTTGATCTGGTCATGGCTGAACAGCCCGCAAAAGATCGAGTTGAACCAGGTTTCCGCCAGCTCATCGTCGTAGCGCAGGTCGATCTGGGCGATGTAAGCCGACTTCACCAGCGGCCACTGCGCCACATCCAGCAGCACCTGAGCGTCGTACTCCTGACTCAAGCGCGCGCTGACCGCACCGACGCACTCTTCATAGAGGGCAATACGTGCGGCTGAAGCCTGTTGAATTTCCTGCCATTGCGCCTGTTCGAATCGCACCCGCGCGCCATTGGTGATCTGCCTGAACTGCTCACGGTAATCATCGAAGCCGTCGAGGATAAGTGCGGCAATCGCGCTGGCCGGCCATTGCTGTGGCATATACGAACCCCTGCAGATCAAATGCGGATAATCCACCGAGCTTATCCAGTGGCCGCACCAAGTAAAAGCCGGCAATGCCTGAATACAGATTTATCTGCCACGAAATATTGCCATTCGACCGCTTTGAAAGCGCATTTCGAATTGCCTTGGCGTACGCGCCCAGCAACACTGCTCGCCTTTCTTAATATGTGGAGTTCGTTGTGCGTCTTGCCGACCTGATCCGTCTGCTGTTGCTGGCTGCCATCTGGGGCGCCAGCTTTCTGTTTATGCGCATCGTCGCGCCCGTACTGGGCAGCATGCCAACCGCATTTTTCCGCGCCAGCTTGGGCATGCTTGGCTTATTCGCCATTCTGTTACTGATGCGGGTGCGGTGGGACTTCAGCGGCAAACTCAAACACTGCCTGATCCTCGGGGTAATCAACGCCGGCTTGCCCTCAGCCATGTATTGCATGGCTGCACTGGTACTGCCCGCGGGCTACTCCGCGATTCTGAATGCCACCACACCCATGATGGGGGTGCTAATCGGCATGCTGTTCTTTGCTGAAGCCATGACCTGGAGCAAAGCCGCTGGGGTGGCCATCGGCCTGTTCGGGGTAGCGGTGCTGACCCGCACCGGCCCGGTGGAGTTTGATTTACCGCTGCTCTGGGGCGCCGCTGCCTGCCTGGTGGCTACCGCCTGTTACGGTTTTGCCGGCTTTCTAACGCGACGCTGGATCGGCCAACAAGGCGGCCTGGATAACCGTCTGACCGCCTTTGCCAGCCTCTGTGGTGCCAGCCTGTTTCTACTGCCCTGGTTCGCCGGCTCTCTGGTTGTGCAGCCGCCGGCCAGCTGGGGCGGGCTAGAGGTCTGGCTGTCCCTGGCTGGGCTGGGCTTTATCTGCACCGCCTTCGCCTATGTGCTGTATTTTCGCCTGCTCAGCGATATCGGCCCGATCAAGGCCAGCACCACCACCTTCCTGATCCCACCATTCGGCGTACTCTGGGGCGCCTTGTTGCTGGATGAGCCACTGTCCTGGGCCTACCTGTATGGCGGCGTGCTGATTGCCATCGCGCTTTGGCTGGTGGTACGGCCTAGCGCAACGGTCAAACCCACGTGACTCACCCCTGACACAAAAAAGCCCGCTCTTTAAGCGGGCTTTTTTGCGGCTCAGGTTAAAACTAGGGATCAGCTCAGCCGCGAGGTCGACTTGCGCACGATTTTGATTGAATGCTTGAGCGTCGGCTTGCGTGTGACGCTGATGGCTTTGCGCGAGACTGTGTCGATGGTGATGTTCCAGAAACCGCTGCTCGGTACTGTGATCTTGGCCGGGAAGGTGTCGAACGCGCCGCCGTGGTAGGTGTGCCGGCCGCCATTCTTGAAGCTGCGGAAGTTGGCATCGCTCATCAGGCGAATATTGCAGGTCTGCGAGCACTCGATCACGACGACGTCGTCTTCGTTGAGGTGTTCGCGCTGGTGTATAAATTTCATCTACCGCTCCGCACAGCTGGGTCAGGCCAATCAGAACGCTAGTATGAGTGCCCGGCGCGGCTTGAGCAAAGATTAAGCGGCGTGGCCTGCGCATCCGACGCCTGCCCACCGCCACACATACCACCGCAACCTGGCCGGTGGTAGCATGCGCGCCCCATGCATATTCACGACTTTCACCAACGCCTCACCGATCTCGGTGCCAAGCCCATGCACATCGGGCGGATTACCCGTGCCTGGCTGCGCGGCATGCCGCTGGATACCGGTACGCGCAACCAGAAGACCGAGAACTTCCTGCCGCTGGCGGTACGCAATGCCCTGCCCGAGATAAGCAGCGAACTTGATGGACTGGCGCGCCTCAGCTCTGAACACCCGGCGACGGACGGCTCGGCGCGTTTGCTGGTGGAGTTGGCCGACAAACAGATGGTGGAGAGCGTGCTGCTGCCGCGCGATGGCCTGTGCGTCTCCAGCCAGGTCGGTTGCGCGGTGGGCTGCGTGTTCTGCATGACCGGCAAGAGCGGCCTGCTGCGCCAGCTGAGCACCGCCGAAATCGTTGCTCAGGTGGCCCTGGCGCGGCGCTTTCGCGCGGTGAAAAAAGTGGTGTTTATGGGCATGGGCGAGCCGGCACATAACCTCGATAACGTGCTCGAAGCGATCAACCTGCTTGGCACCGAGGGCGGTATCGGCCAGCGCAACTTGGTGTTCTCTACCGTTGGAGATCCACGGGTGTTCGAGCGTTTGCCGCAGCAGCAGGTCAAGCCGGCGCTGGCACTGTCGCTGCATACCACCGATGCCGAGCTGCGCCAGACGCTACTGCCGCGCGCGCCGCGTATTGATCCTGAAGAGCTGGTCGAGCTGGGCGAAACCTATGCGCGGCAGATCGATTACCCGATCCAATACCAGTGGACGCTGCTCAAGGGCATCAACGACAGCCAGGAGGAGATGGACGGCATCCTGCGCCTGCTCAAGGGCAAGTACGCGATCATGAACCTGATCCCCTACAACAGCCTGGAAGCAGACGAGTTTCAGCGCCCCGATGGCGACCGCATCGTGCAGATCGTGCGTTACCTGCACAGCCGTGGCGTGCTGACCAAGGTGCGCAACTCGGCAGGTCAGGACATTGATGGCGGCTGCGGACAATTGCGCGCACGGGCAACAGAACTGCTGGATCGACGCAAAAGCCGTGCATAAGTAATGACTGCACTGTTGCGTCGCGGCTAATGCCGCTCCCACACGAAGTAAGCAGCATAAAAATGCCCGCAGAGCGCGGGCATTTTTGTTTAGCCATCTACTTAGTAGTAGGCATTTTCCTTGATGCTGTGGTCGGTCACGTCACGCACACCTTTGAGCTCGGGAATACGCTCAAGCAGGGTTTTCTCGATGCCTTCCTTGAGCGTCAGGTCAACCTGACCGCAGCCCTGGCAGCCGCCACCGAATTTCAGCACGGCAATACCATCTTCGACCACGTCGATCAGGCTGACTTCGCCACCATGGCTGGCCAAACCCGGATTGATCTCGGTCTGCAGGTAGTAGCTGATGCGCTCGTTGATCGGGCTGTCTTCGTTGACCATCGGCACCTTGGCGTTCGGCGCCTTGATGGTCAGCTGGCCGCCCATACGGTCGGTGGCGTAGTCAACCACGGCGTCTTCCAGAAACGGCTCGCTTACAGCGTCGATCCAGGCGGTGAAGCTGGCCAGACCCAAAGCGGTGTCTTCGGCCTTCTGCTCGCCCGGCTTGCAGTAAGCAATGCAGGTTTCAGCGTACTGGGTGCCTGGCTGGGTAATAAATACGCGGATGCCGATGCCCGGGGTGTTCTGCTTGCTCAGCAGATCAGCCAGATAATCGTGGGCAGCGTCGGTAATGGTAATGGTGCTCATGGCAACTCCTCGCAAACATGGGCGCAGTGTACGCCACTCACCCGCGCCGGCAAAGTCCTAGTGTTTTAGTAGGAATAACAGTCATTCACTAAACGCCAGCCCTGCCGCCTATGCGCAGAGGAACTGCGCAATCGCATCGGCCGCCGTCTGCAGGTGCTGCTGATGGGTGAAGCCCGAGCTTTTTAGCGGCTTGAGGTCGTGATCCCCAGCGGTCAGCCAGTGCAGGTTGATCGCATCAGACAGTGCGTAACCTGCCACCGCCTGTCTATCGCCCAAGGCGTCGCGCTCGCCCTGAATGATCAACGTCGGCGTGCACAGCTCGGCTAAGTGCGCGACTCGTGGCTTTTCCGGCTTGCCGACGGCATAAAAGGGATAGCCCAAGCACACCAGCGCATCAGCGCCCAACTCATCAGCCAGCAGGCTGGCCATGCGTCCGCCCAAGGACTTGCCGCCAATGCCCAGCGGCCCTGCGACCTGTTGGCGCACCTGCCGAACCTGGGTATAGACCTCACGCCATTGCTCAAGCAGTTTGACCTGGGGGTTGGGCGGGCGTTTCTTGCCGTCCAGACGCCGCGCCGCCATGTAGGCGAACTCGAAGCGCAGTACGGCAACCCCACGTTCAGCAAGGCTTTGCGCCATGTTTTGCATAAACTCGCTGTCCATCGGCGCACCGGCGCCATGGGCCAGAATCAAGGTGGCGCGCGTCTCACCAAGCGGGCGATCCCACAGCCACGCGCCCTTACCCTGCCCCTGCACGTATTGATCCCCGTCAATACCCGCAACCTGCCCTTTGCTCATGCTTGCCTCGCTTAAAGAATCCGTTGGACTGCGACGCAGATCGTACAAGCCCGCAGCCGCTGATTTTCGATGATCTGCCTATAAACCGTGGATGGAAGCCCAGACATGAACACAGCAACCAGTTCCGCCTACAACTACAGGGTGGTTCGCCAATTCGCCATCATGACGGTGGTGTGGGGCATTGTCGGGATGGGGCTCGGCGTATTTATCGCCGCGCAACTGGCCTGGCCCGAACTCAACTTCAACCTACCGTGGACCAGCTTCGGCCGCCTGCGCCCGCTGCATACCAACGCTGTGATCTTCGCCTTTGGCGGTTGCGCGCTATTCGCCACCAGCTATTACGCGGTACAACGCACCTCGCAGGCCACCTTGTTCGCACCTAAGCTTGCCGCCTTCACCTTCTGGGGCTGGCAATTGGTAATCGTTCTGGCGGCCATCAGTTTGCCCATGGGCTGGACCAGCTCCAAGGAATACGCCGAACTGGAATGGCCGATCGACATTCTGATCACCATTGTCTGGGTCAGCTACGCCATCGTGTTCTTCGGCACGGTGATCAAACGTAACGTAAGCCATATCTACGTCGGCAACTGGTTCTTCGGCGGATTTATCCTCACCGTTGCACTGCTGCACCTGGTCAACAACCTGGAAGTACCGGTCACCCTGACTAAGTCCTACTCGGCCTATGCCGGGGCGACGGACGCGATGATCCAGTGGTGGTACGGCCACAACGCCGTGGGCTTTTTCCTTACCGCAGGCTTTCTGGGGATGATGTATTACTTCGTGCCCAAGCAGGCCGGGCGCCCGGTGTATTCCTACCGGTTGTCCATTGTGCATTTCTGGGCGCTGATTGCCGTGTACATCTGGGCCGGCCCTCACCATCTGCACTACACCGCGCTGCCGGACTGGGCGCAGAGCCTGGGCATGGTGATGTCGCTGATTCTGCTGGCACCCAGCTGGGGCGGCATGATCAACGGCATGATGACCCTCTCCGGAGCCTGGCATAAGCTGCGTACCGACCCGATTCTGCGCTTCCTCGTTGTATCGCTGGCGTTCTACGGCATGTCGACCTTCGAAGGTCCGATGATGGCGATCAAAACCGTCAATGCTCTATCCCATTACACCGACTGGACCATCGGCCACGTACATGCCGGCGCGCTGGGCTGGGTCGCCATGGTGTCGATCGGCTCGCTGTACCACATGCTGCCAAAAGTCTTTGGTCGCGACGAAATGCACAGCATCGCCCTGATCAACGTGCACTTCTGGTTCGCCACCATCGGCACCGTGCTCTACATCGCCTCGATGTGGGTCAACGGCATCGCCCAAGGCCTGATGTGGCGTGCAGTCAACGAAGACGGCACCCTCACTTACTCCTTCGTCGAAGCGCTTGAAGCCAGCCACCCCGGCTTTGTAGTACGGGTGATCGGCGGTGCGATCTTCTTCGCCGGCATGCTGGTGATGGCCTGGAACGTCTGGCAGACCGTGCGCCATACCAAAGCCGCCGAGATGGACGCCGCCGCGCAGTTTTCGCTTGAGGGAGCCCACTGATGAGACACGAAATACTCGAGAAGAACATCGGCCTGATGGCGCTGATGATGGTACTGGCGGTGAGCATCGGTGGCCTGACGCAGATCGTCCCGCTGTTCTTTCAAGACGTGACCAATGAGCCGGTGGCGGGCCTAAAGCCCTACACCGCGCTGCAGCTGGAAGGCCGTGATGTCTATATTCGTGAAGGCTGCGTCGGCTGTCATTCGCAGATGATTCGCCCGTTCCGCGCAGAAACCGAGCGCTACGGCCACTACTCGGTCGCTGGCGAAAGCGTCTACGACCACCCCTTCCTTTGGGGTTCCAAGCGTACCGGGCCAGACCTGGCCCGCGTTGGCGGCCGCTACTCGGATGAATGGCACCGTGCGCACCTCTACAACCCGCGCAACGTGGTGCCGGAATCGAAGATGCCGTCCTACCCCTGGCTGGTAGAAGGCACCCTGAGCGGCCAGGACACCCCGGCCAAAATGAAAGCCCTGCGCCTGGTTGGCGTGCCCTACAGCGACGACGACATCGCAGGCGCGAGCGAGGCTGTCAAAGGCAAGAGTGAAATGGATGCACTGGTCGCCTACCTGCAAGTGCTCGGCACAGCCGTGAAGAACAAGAGGTAGGTCATGTCATTCGACTTTATTGATATAGGCACCCTGCGCGGCATCGGCACTGCACTGGTTCTGCTGTCGTTTGTTTGCGTGACCCTGTGGGCTTACAGCGCTAAACGCCGCACGGCTTTCGATCAAGCCGCCCTGCTGCCCTTTGCCGATGAACCCACACTGGCTGCCCCAAGGAGCAAGACCCCATGAGCACTTTCTGGAGCTGGTACATCACCCTGCTGACCGTGGGCACCCTGCTCGCGTTGTTCTGGTTGATTTTTGCCACCCGTAAAAGCGAAGTTCACAAAAGCCCCACCGATCAAACCATGGGCCATGCCTTCGATGGTATTGAGGAATATGACAATCCACTGCCCAAGTGGTGGTTCATGCTGTTTCTCGGCACGCTGATCTTCTCAATTGGCTATCTGGTGCTGTATCCCGGCCTGGGCAGCTGGAAAGGCGTACTGCCCGGATACGAAGGCGGCTGGACGCAGGTCAAGCAATGGCAGCGTGAAGTCGATAATGCTGATGAGTTGTATGGGCCGATATTCGCCAAATATGCGGCGATGCCCCTGGAAGAAGTGGCTAAAGACGAACAAGCTCTAAAAATGGGTGGACGTATGTTTGCCACCTATTGCTCGGTTTGCCACGGCTCTGACGCCAAGGGTGCAGTGGGCTTCCCTAACCTGACCGACAACCACTGGCGCTGGGGCGGCGAGCCCAGCGTAATCAAAACTACCATCCTCAATGGCCGTATTGGGGCGATGCCGGCCTGGACGGCGGTTATTGGTGAAGACGGTGTACAACAGGTCGCAGCTTATGTCCGCAAGGACCTGGCAGGCCTGCCACTGCCCGCCGACAAGCGCTTTGATCTGGAAAAAGGTGCCGCCATTTTTGCCGCCAACTGCCAGGCTTGCCACGGCGCCAAAGGCACCGGCATGGCCATGCTGGGCGCTCCCGACCTGACCAAGCCGGCTGGCTGGATCTACGGCAGCAGCCTGGTGCAACTGCAGCAGACCATCCGCCATGGCCGTAACGGCCAGATGCCGGCGCAGGAGCAATACTTGGGCAACGACAAAGTGCATCTACTGGCGGCTTATGTACTGAGCCTGAGCCGGCAACAGCAGACCGTCACTGAGCAGTAATCGCTAAAACCGCACCACCTGGCTGGCGACTGACAGTCGCCAGCCCCTCCCTACCGAGTTCGGACAACCGTCCGGATCATGCGACCCAAGGTCGCACCCTTCCGACCAAGTGCACCCGTGACGTTTGACTTGAGCTAATCTTGTCGACAGTCGCCACCTGTCATAACTCCAAGGCGATTCCCATCTTTGCGCTACGCCTGTTTAGGCGTTTACTGCTCGCGGTTATGCTCTGCATTAGCGACCATGCAGGCTTACCAACAGCTCTGTAAGCCCTATCGCGCCGGCATGTGTCGTTGCAATGAGCACCTGCTTTCTCCATACTTGCCGCCGATTTTTGCCCCTAAAAAATCCATTAACCGTGGAACCCATAATGAGCACAGCAATCAGTCCGACTGCTTATAACTACAAGGTGGTTCGCCAGTTCGCCGTAATGACGGTGATTTGGGGAGTCATTGGCATGAGCCTGGGTGTTTTCATCGCCGCACAGCTGGTGTGGCCTGAACTTAACCTGGGTATGGAATGGACGAGCTTTGGCCGTCTGCGTCCGCTGCATACCAACGCGGTGATTTTCGCCTTCGGTGGTTGCGCGCTGATGGCCACCTCGTTCTACGTGGTGCAACGCACTAGCCAGGCACGCCTGATCTCTGATGGCCTTGCTGCCTTCGTATTCTGGGGCTGGCAAGCCGTGATCGTCGCTGCAGTGATCACTCTGCCGATGGGTTTCACCGGTTCCAAAGAATACGCCGAGCTAGAGTGGCCAATCGATATCCTCCTGGGCATCGTCTGGATCGCTTATGCCGTGGTGTTCTTCGGCACTATCGTCAAACGTCAGACCAAGCACATCTATGTGGGCAACTGGTTCTTCGGGGCCTTTATCCTGGTTACCGCGATGCTGCACATCGTCAACAGCGCGGCCGTTCCGGTTAGCCTGTTCAAGTCTTACTCGGCCTATGCCGGTGCGACTGACGCGATGATCCAGTGGTGGTACGGCCACAACGCCGTGGGCTTCTTCCTGACCACCGGCTTCCTGGGGATGATGTACTACTTCGTGCCGAAGCAGGCCGAGCGTCCGATCTACTCGTACCGCCTGTCCATCGTGCACTTCTGGGCGCTGATCACCCTGTACATCTGGGCCGGTCCGCACCACCTGCACTACACCGCATTGCCGGATTGGGCACAGTCCCTGGGCATGGCCATGTCGATCATCCTGCTGGCACCAAGCTGGGGCGGTATGATCAACGGCATGATGAGCCTGTCGGGTGCTTGGCATAAGCTGCGTACCGACCCAATCCTGCGCTTCTTGGTCGTTTCCCTGGCGTTCTACGGCATGTCGACCTTCGAAGGTCCGATGATGGCGATTAAGACCGTCAACGCCCTGTCGCACTACACCGACTGGACCATCGGCCACGTACATGCAGGTGCGCTCGGTTGGGTTGCGATGATCTCTATCGGTGCTCTGTACCACCTGCTGCCTAAAGTTTTTGGTCGCCCGCAGATGCACAGCGTTGGCCTGATCAACGCACACTTCTGGCTGGCCACTATCGGCACCGTGCTGTACATCGCCTCGATGTGGGTCAACGGCATCACCCAAGGCCTGATGTGGCGCGCAGTCAACGAAGACGGCACCCTCACCTATTCCTTCGTTGAAGCGCTGGAAGCCAGCCACCCAGGCTACGTTGTGCGCATGATTGGTGGTGCGTTCTTCGTCGCCGGCATGCTGCTGATGGCGTACAACACCTACCGCACCGTGCGTGCCGCCAAGGCTTCTGAATATGAAGCGGCTGCACAGATTCCTGCCGGAGTAGCGCACTGATGAAACACGAAATCATTGAGAAGAATATTGGCCTGATGGCGCTGCTGATGGTTCTGGCCGTCAGCATCGGTGGCCTGACTCAAATCGTTCCGCTGTTTTTCCAGGACGTTACCAACGAGCCGGTGGAAGGCCTCAAGCCATACACCGCGCTGCAACTGGAAGGCCGCGATGTGTACATCGCCAACGGCTGTGTCGGCTGCCACTCGCAGATGATTCGTCCGTTCCGTGCCGAAACCGAACGTTACGGCCACTACTCGGTAGCCGGTGAAAGCGTCTGGGATCACCCTTTCCTGTGGGGTTCAAAGCGTACCGGCCCGGACCTGGCTCGCGTCGGCGGTCGTTACTCGGATGAATGGCAGCGTGCGCACTTGTACAACCCGCGCAACGTAGTGCCTGAGTCGAAGATGCCGGCCTACCCTTGGCTGGTCGAGCACAAACTCGACGGCAAGGACACCGCCAAGAAGATGGAAGTCATGCGTGGCTTTGGTATCCCTTACACCGATGAAGACATCGCTGGGGCCAAGGACGCGGTAAAAGGCAAGACCGAAATGGACGCACTTGTGGCGTACCTGCAGGTTCTCGGCACTTCCATCAAGAACAAACGGTAACGCGCGATGGACATCGGGACTATTCGTGGCATAGGCACAGCAGTGGTGTTCATCGCCTTTATTGGCGTGGTGCTCTGGGCCTACAGCAGCAAGCGTAAATCCAGCTTCGACGAGGCCGCCAACCTGCCCTTCGCCGACGATCCCAAACCCAACGAGCGTGACGAGCAATCTTCCAGGAGCAATAACCAATGACCACGTTCTGGAGTTGGTACGTAACCATTCTGTCTCTGGGCACCATCTTTGCCCTGACTTGGCTGATCTTCGGCACCCGCAAGGGCCAGCGCGAAGAAACCACCGAAGAAACTGTCGGCCACTCCTTCGACGGTATCGAAGAGTTCGACAACCCGCTGCCCAAATGGTGGTTCATGTTGTTTGTTGGCACCATCATCTTCGCCCTCGGCTACCTGGCGCTCTACCCGGGCCTGGGTAACTGGAAAGGTCTGCTGCCAGGCTATGACTACCTCGATACCGAAGCGAAGAAGCCTTTCGCAACGAACATCGAAATTGCTGGTGGTGCCGAGCGCAATGCAGGCTGGACCGGTGTGCATCAGTGGGAAAAGGAAATGGCCAAGGCTGAAAGCCAGTACGGCCCGATCTTTGCCAAATATGCTGCCATGCCGATCGAGCAAGTGGCTCAGGACGAGCAAGCGTTGAAAATGGGCGGCCGCCTGTTTGCCTCCAACTGCTCGGTCTGCCACGGCTCTGATGCCAAGGGCGCATATGGCTTCCCGAACCTGACTGACAATGACTGGTTGTATGGCGGCGAGCCGGAAACCATCAAAACCACCATCATGGCCGGCCGTCAGGCGGCGATGCCAGCGTGGAAGGACAGCATCGGCGAAGAAGGCATCCGTAACGTTGCCGGCTACATTCGCACCCTCTCGGGTTTGAAAAATCCGGAAGGTATTGAAGTTGACCTTGCCGCAGGTCAAAACATCTTCGCGACCAATTGTGCAGTCTGTCATGGCGCTGAAGGTAAGGGCCAACAGGCCATGGGCGCACCTAACCTGACCGACAAAATCTGGCTCTACGGCTCCAGTTTTGCTCAGGTGCAACAAACTCTGCGCTACGGCCGTAACGGCAAGATGCCCGCCCAAGCTGATTTCTTGGGCAACGATAAAGTGCATCTGCTAGCGGCTTACGTGTACAGCCTGTCGCAAGCAAAAATCGAGAAGTAATTCTCCTGCCTGGCAGGCGCGACCGCAGGTCGCACCTGCTGGGCAATCGTCAGGCGTACCATAGCGCAAGAGCCCGTATGACCCCGGCCGGCACGTATCGACCAGGGCAGCCAATCAACCGCCGTGGTACAAACTGATGAGCGCACAGATTCCAGTTAAAGACGTCACCCCTGCCCCGGCCAAGGTCGAAGTTGTTGACCTGTACGCCAACCGCGAAAAAATCTACACCCGCTCCTTCACCGGCATTTTCCGCAACTTGCGTATGCTCGGTGGCGCAGCCCTCTTCCTGTTGTACTTCGGCACCGTATGGTTGACCTGGAACGGCCGTCAGGCCGTCTGGTGGAACCTGCCGGAGCGCAAGTTTTATATCTTTGGCTCGACGTATTGGCCGCAGGACTTCGTCCTGCTCTCCGCGCTGCTGATCATCGCCGCCTTCGGCCTGTTTTTTATTACCGTATTCGCCGGTCGCGTGTGGTGCGGCTACACCTGCCCACAGAGCGTCTTCACCTGGGTGTTCATGTGGGCGGAGAAAGTCACTGAAGGTGATCGCAACCAACGCATGAAGCTCGACAAAGCGCCGATGACCACGCAGAAATTTCTGCGCAAGCTGGCTAAACACAGCATCTGGGTTGGCGTGTCATTGGTCACAGCCATCACCTTCGTCGGCTACTTCACGCCAATTCGCGAGCTGATCACCGAACTGTTCACTTTGCAAGCCGGTGGCTGGGCACTGTTCTGGGTAGGCTTCTTTACCCTTGCGACCTACGGCAACGCCGGCTACCTGCGCGAGCAAGTGTGCATCTACATGTGCCCCTACGCGCGCTTCCAAAGCGTAATGTTCGACCAGGACACCCTGATCGTCTCCTATGACCCACGCCGCGGCGAACACCGTGGCCCACGCAAGCGTGATGCGGACTACAAGGCCGAGGGCCTGGGTGACTGCATCGACTGCAAAATGTGCGTACACGTCTGCCCCACTGGCATCGACATCCGTGACGGCCTACAGATCGAATGCATCGGCTGCGCCGCGTGCGTCGATGCCTGCGACAGCATCATGGAGAAAATGAACTACCCGAAAGGGCTGATCAGTTACACCACCGAGCACAACCTGTCTGGCCAGAAGACCAATCTGGTGCGGCCACGCCTGATCGGTTACGCCATCGCCCTGCTGGCGATGCTCTGCGTGTTCGCCTGGGCCATCGCCGACCGTTCGCTGGTGGAGCTGGATGTACTCAAGGACCGCGTGCTCTACCGCGAGAACGAAGAAGGCCGGATCGAGAACGTCTACACCCTGAAGATCATGAACAAGGCCCAGCACGAGGTCACGTACCTGATCGAAGCCGACGGCCTCGACGGCCTGGTGTACGAAGGCAAGCGCGAAATCAAAGCGATCGCAGGCGAGGTACTGTCGCTACCGGTCGAATTGTCCATCGACCCTGAAAAACTGCCTTCTAGCACCAATGAAATCACCTTCCACCTGCACTCGGTGGATGATCCAAGTATCAAAACCGACGCCGCCAGCCGCTTTATCGGCCCCAGCGTGCGCTGATTAGAGAAGACCATGACTGAGCCCATAGCTGAAAAGAACGCTGAGATCATCAAGCCCTGGTACAAGCAATTCTGGCCCTGGTTCCTGATTGGCCTGTTGGCCTATTCAGTGGTGCAGGGGCTGACCCTGCTGACCATCGCCACAAAGAACCCGCCGGGGCTGATCTCCGATGACTATTACGATGTCGGCAAAGGCATCAACCAGTCATTGGAGCGGGAAAATCACGCTATTCGCCTGAAGCTGCATGCCACCTTGCTGCTCAACGATGACAACGGCATTGCGACCCTGCAACTGAGCGGCAACAGCCGTCCACAGCAGCTGGTGCTTAACCTGATCTCGCCGACGCAACCCGAACGTGACCGCCGGGTGATTCTGCAACCGCAGGCCGATGGCAGTTACAGCGGCCAGATGATCGATGCCGTGCAAGGCCGTCGTTTTGTGGAGCTGGTCGGCCAGGAAGGCGGCAAGGACTGGCGCCTGTTTGAAGAAGAAAACGTGAAAAGCGGGCAGAACATTCTCCTCGGGGATGCTCAATAAGCGCACCGATGAGCACCCCAACTCCCTGCTATCACTGTGGCCTGCCGGTTCCCGCCGGCAGCCGTTTCCAGGCTCAGGTACTGGGCGCAACCCGTGAAATGTGTTGTCCGGGCTGTCAGGCAGTGGCTGACGCCATCGTCAGTGGCGGCCTGGAACACTATTACAAACACCGCAGCGAAAGCGCCGCCAATCCGCAAAGCCTGCCTCAGGCGTTACCGGATGAATTGGCGCTATACGACCGCCGCGACGTGCAACAACCCTTTGTCGAGCACGACGGCGAACTCAGCGAAACCTGCCTGCTGATCGAAGGGATCAGTTGCGCCGCTTGTGGCTGGTTGATCGAGAAGCATCTGCGCAGCCTGCCGGGTGTCAGCGAGGCGCGCCTCAACTTATCCAACCACCGATTGCAGGTGCGCTGGGCCGACAGTCAACTGCCGCTCAGCGGCCTGCTCAAAACGCTGCGCAAGATCGGCTATGCCGCTCACCCCTGGCAGGCGGATGCCGCCGCTGAACAGCTGCAGCGCGAGAACCGCCGCGCCATGCGTGAACTGGGCGTGGCCGGCATGCTGTGGATGCAGGTGATGATGGCAACCATGGCCACCTGGCCGGAATTCAACATCGACCTCAGCCCCGAGCTGGACAAGATCCTGCGCTGGGTCAGCCTGTTTCTCACCACGCCGATAGTCTTCTACTGCTGCGGGCAATTCTTCAGGGGGGCGCTGCGTGACTTACGCACCCGCCACCTGACCATGGATGTGTCGGTATCCCTGGCGATTGGCGGTGCATATATCGCCGGTATCTGGTCAACGGTGACGGGCCAGGGTGAACTGTATTTCGACGCAGTGGGCATGTTTGCCCTATTCCTCCTGGCAGGCCGCTACCTGGAACGCCGTGCCCGTGAGCGCACAGCAGCCGCCACCGCACAGCTGGTCAACCTGCTGCCAGCCTCTTGCTTGCGCCTGACGGCCGACGGCCAAAGTCAGCGCATTCTGTTGAGTGAACTGCACATTGGCGATCAGGTGCTGGTCCCCCCCGGCGCTCTGCTGCCCGCTGATGGGCGCATTGTTCAGGGCCAGTCGAGCGTGGATGAATCGTTGCTGACCGGTGAATACCTGCCGCAACCGCGTAACACGGGCGACAGCGTCACGGCGGGCACCCTTAACGTAGAAGGCCCGCTGCAGATTGAAGTGCAGGCGCTTGGTGATGCTACGCGCCTATCGGCCATCGTCCGCCTGCTGGAGCGCGCGCAGAGCGACAAACCACGCCTAGCGGTATTGGCCGACAATGTTGCGCAGTGGTTCCTGCTGATCGTTCTGGTGGTAGCCGCCATCGTCGGTCTGGCTTGGTGGCAACTCGACCCGTCACGCGCGTTCTGGATCGTGCTTTCCTTGCTGGTCGCCACCTGCCCTTGCGCACTCGCCCTGGCCACGCCCACAGCACTGACCGCCGCCACGGGTTCTCTGCACAAACTGGGCATGCTGCTGACCCGCGGCCATGTACTCGAAGGGCTCAATCAGATTGACACCCTGGTGCTGGACAAGACCGGCACCCTCACCGAAGGTCGCCTGACCCTTGGTGCCATTCATCCTCTACGCGAGCTGGATGCCGACAGCTGCCTCGCATTGGCCGCCGCGCTGGAAAACCGCTCAGAACATCCAATCGCCCGCGCCTTCGGCCAGGCACCAGAAGCCGCCGAAGCGGTCGACAGCCATCCGGGCCTGGGGCTGCAAGGACGGGTTGGCAACCGAATACTGCGTATTGGCGAAGCCAGTTTCGTCTGCGCGTTGAGCGCTCAGCCCGTGCCAGCGATTACCAGTGAACATGGCCAATGGTTGCTGCTGGGTGATGAGCAAGGGCCGTTGGCCTGGTTCGTATTGAATGACCGCCTGCGCGAAGACGCCCCGCAACTGATCAACATGGCCAAAGCCAAAGGCTGGCAGATCATGCTGCTGTCCGGCGACAGCTCGCCCATGGTCGGCGAAGTGGCACGCCAGCTGGGTATCACAGACGCGCGTGGTGGCCTCACGCCAGATGCCAAGCTGGAGGTATTGAAGCAGCTGCACAGCCAGGGCCGCCGGGTACTGATGCTGGGTGACGGGGTTAACGATGTGCCCGTGTTAGCCGCCGCCGACATCAGCGTGGCCATGGGCAGCGCCACCGACCTGGCCAAAACCAGCGCTGATGCCGTGCTCCTATCCAACCGTCTGAGCAGCCTGGTGCAAGCTCTACACATGGCGCAACGAACACGCCACATCATCATCGAGAACCTCGCCTGGGCCAGCCTGTACAATGGCCTGGTACTGCCCTTCGCCGCCATTGGCTGGATCACTCCGATCTGGGCCGCGCTGGGTATGTCAGTCAGCTCACTGGTGGTGGTGGTCAACGCACTGCGCCTGACTCGCCTGCCTCGGCAGTAAGCTGTCAAACAGCCCACTAAAACGCTCGGCGAGGTCTTATGCGAAACAACGTGACTGGCAAGATTGCCTGGTGGGTGCGCTTATTAGCCGTAATGCTGTTAAGCATGCAGCTGTTTATGGCCTACCACTTTGCCACCGCGCTGATCCGTCAGCAGACCACACTCAGCAGCCTGTTTACTGACAGTCTGCCGGACACCCTGATCATGCTTTTCCTTAATGCTCTGTTTGCCTTCGTCGCGCTGACCGGCTGCAGCCCTGACAAACTCTTCCCAGTTGCCAGTCTCGATCTGCGGCAACTCTTGCGCCGGAGCCACTAAGCCATGCCCGCCCTCTATATCCTGATACCGGTCGCGATTGCCCTGGTGGGCTTTGCCATCTGGCTGTTCTTCTGGGCGGTGGACAGCGGTCAGTACGATGACCTCGACGGCCCGGCCCATAGCATCCTGTTCGACGATGAAGACCCCAAGCACACCGCAGCCGTAAGCCAGCAGCAACAAGACCAGCACAAAGACTCGCAGCAGGACAAGCCCGGTGCTTGAGCTACTGCCGCTGCTGGTTTCAGCGCTGATCCTCGGCCTGCTCGGTGGCGGCCACTGCCTGGGCATGTGCGGCGGCCTGATGGGCGCCCTGACCCTGGCCATCCCACCCGAGCAGCGCGCACAACGCTTTCAGCTACTGCTTGCCTACAACCTGGGACGCATCTTCAGTTACAGCCTGGCCGGCCTGCTGCTTGGCCTGGCGGGCTGGGCATTAGCCAATAGCCCTTTGGTCATGGGCCTGCGGGTGATTGCGGCGTTGCTGCTGGTCGCCATGGGGCTGTATCTGGCCGGCTGGTGGAGTGGCCTGACCCGTATCGAGGCGCTAGGCCGTGGCCTATGGCGGCATATTCAACCGCTGACCCGGCGCTTTATGCCAGTCACCAGCCTGCCCCGCGCCTTGCTGCTCGGCAGCCTGTGGGGCTGGCTGCCCTGCGGCCTGGTCTACAGCACCCTGCTGTGGGCCGCCAGCCAAGGTAATGCAGTCGACAGCGCCGCGCTGATGTTTGCCTTTGGCCTCGGCACCCTGCCAGTGCTACTGGCCACCGGCATGGCCGCCGAACGTCTGACCGCCCTGCTGCGCAAGCAGGGCGTACGTATGGCCGGCGGCATTCTGGTAATCCTTTTTGGTCTCTGGACCCTGCCTGGACCGCACCAGCACTGGTTGATGGGCCACTAGCAGGCGGCCGCTTGATACAGGTCAAAACACCCCAGGCGCAGCGCTCTTAGACTGCCCGGCATTGATAGCCAAACCGGGAATACCCGCATGCTCAACGCCATCCAGTGGGACAGCACTCTGATCCGCCGCTACGACCAGGCCGGCCCGCGCTACACCTCCTACCCGACTGCCGTGCAGTTTCATGAGCGTGTCAGCCAGTTCGACCTGCTGCATGCCCTGCGCGACAGCCGCAAAGCCCTGCGGCCGCTGTCGCTGTATGTGCACATCCCGTTTTGCGCGCACATTTGTTATTACTGCGCCTGCAACAAGGTGATCACCAAGGATCGCGGCCGCGCCCAGCCCTATCTGGAAAAACTCGAACGTGAAATAGAGATCATCAGCCGCCATCTCGACCCGCAGCAGAAGGTCGAACAGCTGCACTTCGGCGGCGGCACGCCGACTTTTCTCAGCCACGATGAACTGCGCCACCTGATGAGCCACCTGCGCCAGCACTTCAACCTGCTGGATGACGATAGCGGCGACTGCAGCATCGAGATCGACCCGCGCGAAGCCGATTGGTCGACCATGGGCCTGCTCCGTGAGCTGGGTTTCAACCGCGTCAGCCTGGGCGTGCAAGACCTCGACCCTGCCGTACAGCGCGCGGTCAATCGTTTGCAGACCCTGGAGGAAACCCGCGCCATCGTCGAAGCCGCGCGCACCCTGCAGTTCCGCTCGGTGAACATCGACCTGATCTACGGCCTGCCGCTGCAAACGCCAGAACGCTTCGCCCGTACCGTGGCCGAGGTGATTGCCCTGCAACCTGATCGCCTGTCGCTGTTCAACTATGCGCACCTGCCGGAGCGCTTTATGCCGCAGCGGCGGATCAACACCAGTGACCTGCCAAGTCCTGGCGACAAACTGGCCATGCTGCAGGCCAGCATCGAGCAACTAAGCGCCGCCGGTTACCGCTATATCGGCATGGATCACTTCGCCCTGCCCGACGACGAACTGGCCAGCGCCCAGGAAGACGGCAGCCTGCAACGCAACTTCCAGGGCTACACCACCCACGGTCATTGCGACCTGATTGGCCTGGGTGTTTCATCGATCAGCCAGATTGGCGAACTTTACTGCCAGAACAACAGCGACCTGAGCAAATACCAGGACAGCCTTGGCCACAGCGAACTGGCCACCCTGCGCGGCCTGCACTGCGATGCCGACGACCGCGTGCGCCGGGCGGTGATTCAACAGCTGATCTGTCATTTTCAGCTGCGCTTTGCAGATATCGAGCAGGCCTACGCCATCGATTTTCGCAATTACTTCGCCGGGGTCTGGCCGCAGCTGCAGCAGATGGCCAATGATGGGTTGATCGAGCTGACTGCCCAAGGCATCGAGGTACGGCCAGCGGGCCGCCTGCTGGTGCGCTCGCTGTGCATGCTGTTTGATCGCTACCTTAGCGAGCTAAACCAGCAGCGTTTTTCCCGGGTGATATAGCAGCCTGCGGACCGTAAAACCGGGGTTTATTTCATGACCAGGCTGGCCACTTCCTGCATCTGCTGATCACTGAGGTCCTGCTCGCGCAGGGTCTTGATCAGCGTCGCGTTGGCGCTGCTCAACGCGCCCTGCAGCGAAGCCAGCTCGCCCTGCAGCGTCTCGATCTTTATGCGTTTGGCCTCGGGATCGAGGCTCTGGTCCTGCATGACCTCTTTCAGCTCGTTTCTCTTCGCCTCGATCTGCGCTTTGAGCTCGCGGATTCTCTTGAGCAGATCCTTGACCACGTCCGGCAGGCTGCTCTCATCAATGTCGCGGTTCTTCTGTGCCGCAGCAGAGCGCGCCTTTCCCTGCTCTGACAGGCTTACCCGTAGACTGTCGCGAAACGCCTGCTTATCCGCCTCGCTACTCTCTGCAACGCCCTCAGCCGCAGCGCTCTTACGCTCCAGCGCAAGGTTCATGCGGGTGCTCAATTGAGTCGATTCCAGACGCATACGAATGCTCCTTGCAGATATTGAAAGCAATCTGATTTATCGGCCGCACCGGATAAAACTTGAACATTCGATCAGACTGCGCCCTAGTGGCCCTAGCCTGCACCCTGCTGTAACCTTACGGCTATTGTGTGTTTACCCTCAGGATCACCAGCGATGTCCGAAAGCATCAAGTTGCATACCCCACACCAAGCCCATTGCAAGGATTGCAGCCTGGCGAGTCTGTGCCTGCCGCTGTCCCTGAACCTGGAAGACATGGACGCGCTCGACGAAATCGTCAAACGCGGCCGCCCGCTGAAAAAGGGCGAATTCCTGTTCCGCCAGGGCGATGCCTTCAACTCGGTGTTCGCGGTACGTTCCGGTGCACTGAAAACCTTCAGCCTGAGCGACAGCGGCGACGAACAGATCACCGGCTTCCACCTGCCCAGCGAGCTAGTCGGTCTGTCTGGCATGGACAGTGACGCGTACCCGGTGTCAGCAATGGCTCTGGAAACCACCTCAGTGTGCGAAATCCCCTTCGAGCGCCTCGATGAGCTGTCGGTGCAGCTGCCGCAACTGCGCCGCCAGCTGATGCGCATCATGAGCCGGGAGATCCGCGACGATCAGCAGATGATGCTGTTGCTCTCGAAGAAAACCGCCGATGAACGCATCGCCACGTTCCTGGTCAACCTCTCGGCCCGCTTCCGCGCCCGCGGCTTCTCGGCCAATCAGTTCCGCCTGGCCATGTCGCGCAACGAAATTGGTAACTATTTGGGCCTTGCGGTGGAGACCGTATCGCGGGTATTTACCCGCTTCCAACAGAACAAGCTGCTCGAAGCCGAAGGCAAAGAAGTGCATATCCTCGACCCCATCGAGTTGTGCGCCCTGGCCGGCGGTAACCTCGAGGGCTGATCGACCCGCCCTGAGGACCTAACCGATGATCTTCGACGAATTCACTATCAAAACCCTGATCCGCCCGGTGCTGGACTTCCCCAAGCCGGGGGTGATCTTTCGCGATATCACCCCGCTGTTTCAGTCGCCACGTGCTCTGCGCATGGTGGCCGACAGCTTTATCCAGCGCTACGTCGAAGCCGATTTCAGCCATATCGGCGCCATGGATGCGCGCGGTTTTCTGATCGGCTCGATCATCGCCTATGAACTGAACAAGCCGCTGATCCTGTTCCGCAAGCAAGGCAAGCTGCCCGCCGACGTGCTCAGCGAGAGCTACCAGACCGAGTACGGCGAAGCCAAGCTGGAAGTCCATGCCGACAGCCTCTGCGAAGGCGACAAGGTGCTGATTTTCGATGACCTGATCGCCACCGGCGGCACCCTGCTGGCCGCCGCACAACTGGTGCGGCGCATGGGCGCAAGCATCATCGAAGCCGCCGCAATCATAGACCTGCCCGAACTGGGCGGCTCGCAAAAACTGCAGGACAGCGGTATCCCCACCTTTGCCCTGACCAGCTTCGCCCTCACCGATCAATAACTCTGCTCAACGGCCCTGACCGCAGCGCTGCATGTCCGGGCCTGGCTGCCCCTCGCGAACTGATTCGCTCACCGCTTACACAAGAACCCCACAGACCATGAACGAAACACCCATGAACCCGCCATCCAATCATTGGCGTCTGCGCCTCGGCGCGCTGATGGAAAGCACAGCCATCACCCGCCTGGTCACCGCCCTGATCATTCTCAACGCCGCAATTCTCGGCATCCAGACCTACCCAAGCCTGATGGCCGAGTGGGGCGAATTGCTGCTGACGCTGGATCAGCTAATTCTCGCGGTATTTATCCTGGAGCTGGCGCTGCGCTTTGTCGCCCGCGGCCTGGCCTTGCTGCGCGATCCGTGGGCGGTATTTGACTGCCTGGTGGTGGGCGTAGCCCTGGTGCCGTCCAGCGGTCCATTCGCCGTGCTGCGTGCGCTGCGCGTGTTGCGGGTGCTGCGGCTGATTTCGATCAACCCGAACATGCGCCGGGTGGTCGAAGCCCTGCTGTCCTCGCTGCCGGGCATGAGCAGCATCGCCATGCTGCTCGGCCTGGTGTTTTACGTGGCAGCGGTGATGGCCACGCAACTGTTCGGCGCGGCCTTCCCCGAATGGTTCGGCAGCCTCGGTGCCAGCCTCTATACCTTGTTCCAAGTGATGACCTTGGAAAGCTGGTCGATGGGCATCGTGCGCCCGGTTATGGAGCAGTTCCCGCTGGCGTGGATGTATTTCTTGCCGTTTATCCTGATTGCCACCTTTATGATGCTCAACCTGTTTATCGCTGTGGTGGTCAATGCCATGCAGACCACCCATGAGCAGGAAGCCAAACTCGCTCCGCCCTCGCCCACCGAGCAATTGCTACTCGATGAACTGCGCGCCCTGCGCACCGAAGTTGCCGAGCTGCGCCAGCAACGCTGAGGCCCACGGCTGCAAAACCGCAAGTATCAGTACTGCATCGCGCCGGCCTGGCGCGATGCAGTACTGGCATAGATCGTATTCCCGTCACGCCCCTCTCCCTGCGAGCTCGCGCCCTTAAAGCGCCTGAGCCTGACGAACTGTCCGACAACTATCCATAAGTTGGCGCAATTCCAGCCGCCCTGGCCAGGAATGACCTCGCGCCTAAAACGCCCTCGGCTAAAGATTAATCACGGCCCAAGACAGCCCAGCCTGTCGTCCCAAGCCCTAAAACAAGAGCGGTCGCGAACGCGATCAATATGCCGAGGAGTCGCCCTTATGACAGCCAAAACCAGCACCCCAACCGCCAGCTTTCCCGTACGCCGCATGGACTTCACCTTCGATGAAAGCCAGAAGTTCTGGTTTGCCGGCGACCCATTCATGAGTCACTTCATGAACAATCTGTCGTCACTGTTTCCCTATGGTGAGAAATTCTTTGTCGACAGCGTGCGCGCCGTGCGCGAGAAGGTCACCGAGCCGCAGCTGAAGAAGGACATCAGCGCGTTTATCGGCCAGGAAGCCATGCATTCGAAAGAGCACGCGGCCTATAACGACTACGCCGCCGAGCACAATATCGACCTGGAGCTGCTGGAACTGCGCATCAAGGTGCTATTGGAGTGGGTGACCAAGATCACCACCAAGAAGCAGCGCCTGGCCGCCACCTGCGCCCTGGAGCACTTCACCGCAACCATGGCCGAGCAACTGCTGCAACGCGAAGACCTGACCACCCAGATGAATGACCCCAAGCTCTATCAACTGTGGATGTGGCACGCGATTGAAGAGAACGAACACAAGGCGGTCTGCTACGACGTGTACCAGAAGGTCTATGGCGGCTACTTCACCCGCGTTGGCATGATGGCGATTTCCACAGTGATCTTCTTCGGCGTGATTGGCTGGTTCCAGCTGCACCTGCTGCGCAAGGACGGCCAACTGCTCAACTGGCGCAGCTGGGGCAAAGGCCTGAAAACCCTGTTCGGCCCACGCAACGGCTTCCTAACCAAACTGATCCTGCCGTATCTGGACTACTACCGCCCGGGCTTCCATCCGCTGGACCACGATAGCAAAGCGCTGGAAAAACGCTGGCGCCAGCGTCTGGGCTTCAGCTAAGCCCAGCGTGCCGAGGTTGACCGCTAATCCGCGTCAGCCTCGGCACGGCTTTTCAGCGTGCGCAATACATGTTCGGCCAGACCGGCACCCGCCTCGCTCATGGTCAGGTAAGTACGGTCGGCACCGGCCTGCTGAATGCGCATGGCAATATCCTCATACAGCGCGTGTGACACCACCAACCCGTTAAAGCCGCGCTCGCGCAGCTTCTGCGTGGCAATCACCTTGGCCTCTTCATCATTCAGCGCCAGGATCACCGCGTCGATATTGGGCATTTGCAGGTGCTGCCAAAACATCGGGTCCTCACCGTCGGCAAACAGCACGCTACGCCCCACCTTGTTGCTCTGCTCGATCACCACTGGGTCGGAATCCAGGCCCACTACCTGATAGCCCTTCTCCCGCAAGTAGTCATAGGCTGCACGTCCAGTACGCCCCATGCCCATTACCAGCACCTGGGAAAGGCCGAGAGAAACAGGCTGTTCATCCGGATGACGGATATTGCGCTCCAGGGCAGTCAGACGTTTAGCCAGGCGCTCGTATAGCGGGTGAACAACTCGGTTGAGCGGCGCGGAAATCACAAAGGACAGCGCAACGGTAATCGCCAGGGGAATCATCCACTCCGGCAGTACCACGCTGGCCATGATCAGGCCAAACTCGCTGTAGTTGGTCAAGCTGACGCTGCTGAGAAAGGCACTGCGCGCGCGCAGGCGGAACAGCAGAAAGAGAAAGAAGAACAGCACGCCCTTGAGCGGCAACAGCACGGCCATGACCAGGGCAAACTTCAAGGCAGCGGCATCCGGCAGGCCGCCAATGCCGATCTGCAGAAAGAAGCCGACCAGAAAGATTTCCTTGATGCCCCACAGCGAGTTGGCCAGCTCGGTGGCGCGCTTGTGTTTGGCCAGCATGGCACCAAAGGCCAATGCGCCTAACTCGGAACTCAGCCCCAGTTGCTCGAAGCCGTAACCGCCCAGTACCAGCGCAAGTAGCAGACCGAGCAGCACCATCAGCTCCTCATGACCGCTGACATCGAGCAGCTTAAACAGCAACGGCCGCAGCAGTGGCAAACCGAACAGCAGCAGCGCCCAGGCCGAAGGCACCTTGCCACTGGCCAGGCTCATCACCACCAGGGCAATCAGGTCCTGGATGATCAACACGCCAATCGCCACCCGCCCGTGGAAGGCGCGCAGCTCGCGCTTGCCCTCCAGCACCTTGGCCGCCAGCACCGTGCTGGAAAACGACAAGGCAATGGCCAGCAGTAACCCCTGCTCCCAGGGTAGTTCCAACAGCAACAGAATCGCTGGAAGAAAGATCAGACTGGAAATAGCGAAATGCAGCAGACCGCCACCGATCACCTCACGCCGCACCAGGTTGCCGATTTTCAGCTTGAGGCCCACGGTAAACAGCAACAGCAGCACACCCAGGTGGGCGATGTGATCCAACGCTGCGGTGTCATGCGGGCCAACCCCGATATGCTCGCCAAAACCGGCCAGAGCAAAGCCAGCCCCCAGGTAGCCCACTAGCGGCGGCAGACCAATACCTCGCGCCACCAGCCCCATGACAAAGGCAAAGGCAATCCAGGTGGCTTCAATCATAGGGGGTCCTTAATGGGGCAAACGACGAAACAGCGCGGTAGCACTATGCCGGCCTAGCATAACGCCCATAGATGGCGCCGCATTGACTCGCCTCAGTTGCGGCCGTGTTTACTCAACCGGCAACTTCAACTGCCCCAGGCTTTGCAACACGCTAGCGCCGGTAAACAGCATAACGATCTGCTCTTCAGCCAACGCGCAGATCGCCGCTTGCCGCTCGGGTTGGCCAATGTAGTCCAGCGACAGCTGGAACAGGTTGCGGCTGATCAGGTTCGACACCTGCCGCACCACTGCCGAGTTGACCATGTCCGGCAGCAGCTTGAAGGCGATGATGTCCTCGGCCATGTCCGCACCAAATTCATCCATCACTTCCTGCAGGGCCGCGCGCAGCACAGCCGAGGCGCCATGCAGTTCGCGCACACCGATGATGAACGCCTCAGGGTTCTGCGCAACGAAATCAAAGAACAACTGCACGGTTTCATGGCACACGCGCCGGCCGCGCTGCAGGTCAATGCCAAACAGCATTGGCGTGCTGGCCTGGGTCGACTGCACCGCTCGCTCGGCCGCTTCGCGACGCAGGGCGCGCAGCGGTTGGCGCAGCTGGGTGGAGATTTGTCGGATTACCGTAAGTCCCAGGTCATCAACATCCTTGAAGTGCCTATAGAAGGTATTGGGATTGAGCCCAGCCTCACGCGCCAGCTCGCGCAGGCCCAGGTTACTCAGGCTGCGGCTGGTTGAGGTGAGACGTAACGCGGCTTCCAGTAGCAGAGTCTTGCCTGGGGCCTCGGTGGCTTTTTCTGCGGCTGGCTGCTGCTCGCTGGCGTCTGCCTGCATGACGAACCCTACCTAAAAGTTGGCTTGTGAGAATGCTGCTTGCTGGCGAGTATACATTTGTCTACCTTGGTATACAGCTGTATACGCCAGCAATAAACATAACAGGAGCTTGGCCATGAATGCACCCGTCTCACCCCCTACTGCCACCCGCCACTGCAAGGTGGCCATTATCGGCACGGGCTTCTCTGGCCTGGGCATGGCCATCCGCCTGAAGCAGGCCGGTGAGCATGACTTTCTGCTGTTCGAGAAAGAAGCCGGCGTCGGCGGCACCTGGCGGGTGAACAACTACCCGGGCTGCGGCTGTGACGTGCAATCGCACCTGTATTCGTTCTCCTTCGAGCAGAACCCCAACTGGACGCGTATGTTTGCCAAGCAGCCAGAAATCCAGGGTTACCTGGAAGGCTGCTGGAGCAAGTACCGCCTGCAGAACCACACCCAGCTGAACACCGAAATCACCCGCCTGGCCTGGGATGAACAGCAAGAGCTGTGGCAGATCAGCGACAGCGCCGGCAACAGCTATACCGCGCAGTTCGTGGTCTCCGGCATGGGTGCGTTGTCCACCCCATCGATTCCTGCGCTCAAGGGCCTGGGCGACTTCACCGGCAAGATCTTCCACTCGCAGCAGTGGGATCACAGCTATGACCTCACCGGCAAACGCATTGCGGTAATCGGCACCGGCGCCTCATCGATTCAGTTCGTGCCGCAGATCCAGAAGCAGGTCAGCCAGCTCGATCTGTACCAGCGCACCGCGCCGTGGATCATGCCCAAGCCGGACCGCGCCATCAGCGAGCGCGAGCGCAACCGCTTCAAACGCTTCCCGCTGCTGCAGAAGCTCTGGCGCGGCGCTATCTATGCCCTGCTGGAAAGCCGGGTGATCGGCTTTGCCATGCTGCCCAAGGTGATGACCATCGCGCAGAAAGTCGGCAAGTGGTACATCAACAAGCAAATCAAGGACCCGGTCCTGCGCGCCAAGGTCACCCCGGATTACCTGATGGGCTGCAAGCGCGTACTGATCTCCAACGACTACTTCCCGGCACTGACCCAGCCCAACGTCGACCTGATCACCGATGGCATCGAGGAAATTCGCAGCGGCAGCATCCGCACCGTGGACGGTAAAGAGCGCGAGATCGACGCGATCATCTTCGGCACCGGCTTCACCCCGAGCGACCCGCTACCGCGCGGCGTGGTGTTTGGTCGTGGTGGCGTCGACCTGCTCGACACCTGGCCAGAAGGCCCACAGGCTTACAAAGGCACACTCACTGCCGGCTTCCCCAACCTGTTCTTCCTGATGGGGCCGAACACCGGCCTGGGCCACAACTCGATGGTCTATATGATCGAGTCGCAGATCCATTACGTGCTCGGCGCGCTCAAGCTGATTGGTGAGCAAGAGCTGCAGAGCCTTGAGGTCAAGCAGGCCGTGCAGGACCAATTCAACGGCAAGCTACAAGGCAGCCTGGGTAACACCGTGTGGAATGCTGGCGGCTGCACCAGCTGGTACCTGCACCCGGTCAGCGGCCGCAACTGCACGGTATGGCCGGGCTTTACCTGGCGTTTCCGCTTGCTGACGCGCAACTTTGACCCAGCGGCCTATCATTTCAGCCGTAGACACGCGGCACACCCGGCGCAGAACAGCGCTATCCAGTTGACTGCCCAGGAGGCCAGCGCATGAAGTCGTTTGAAAACAAGGTAGCCGCCATCACCGGCGCTGGTTCCGGCATCGGCCGTGCCCTGGCCTTCGGTCTGGCCCGCCAGGGTTGCCAACTGGCGCTCTCCGATGTGAATGCCGAGGGCCTGGCGGAAACCGCCGCCCAGGCGCGCAAGCTCGGTGTGCAGGTCAGCGAAACCCTGGTCAACGTCGCCGACCGTGAAGCGGTGCATGCCTGGGCAGACCAGGTGGTGAGCGAGTTCGGCCGGGTCAACGCGATCTTCAACAACGCCGGGGTAGCCCAGGGCGGCACCGTGGAAGGCAACGACTACGCCGACTACGAGTGGATCATGAACATCAACTTCTGGGGCGTGGTCAACGGCACTAAGGCCTTCCTGCCGCATATCAAGGCATCCGGCAGCGGCCATATCGTCAACGTGTCCAGCGTGTTCGGCCTGTTCGCTCAACCGGGCATGAGCGCCTACAACGCCAGCAAGTTCGCTGTGCGCGGCTTTACCGAGTCGCTGCGCCAGGAGCTAGACATGGCCGATTGCGGCGTATCGGCCAGCTGCGTGCACCCTGGCGGGATCAAGACCAATATCGCCAAGACCGCGCGGATGAACGCCAGCCTGAGCAGCGTTACCGGCCAGGATGCCGACAAGGCACGTCAGCAGTTCAACGACCAACTGCTGCGCACCACGCCGGAGAAAGCCGCACAGGTGATTATCAACGGCGCCCTGGCAAACAAGCGGCGCATCCTGATCGGCCCGGACGCCTACGCCCTGGATGGCATGCAACGCCTATGGCCAGCACTCTATCAACGCATGGTAACAGCCTCCATGCGTCTGGCCGCGCGCTTTGCGCCGAAAGGCTCAAGCAAGAAAGTCCAGGCTGCCGTGGAGTAACCGGCTAGCCCACAAGCCCCAGCGCCGCAGGTGTCTGGGGCTTTTTTACGTATAACGTTTGCCTTGCTGGATGAACACCGTGCGCATTCAATTGGCATAACAGTAGTTGGCGCGATAAATTGTCGGCACCTGTCCTGTGCCGCTGGAGAACGCCATGACTACGCAAGACCCTTGCGCCGAACTGCTGCTCGATAACCAGCTGTGCTTCGCCCTGTATTCGACCTCGTTACTGCTGACCAAGGTCTACAAGCCCCTGCTGCAGGAGCTGGGCCTGACTTATCCGCAATACCTGGCGATGATGGTGCTCTGGGAAGGCGATGGCATCACCGTGGGCGATATCAGCAGCCGTCTGCTCACCGACCCAGGTTCCGTCACCCCGCTGCTCAAACGCCTGGAAGCCGAAGGTCTGCTCAAGCGCACCCGCAGCAGTGTTGACGAGCGTGTGGTCGAGCTGTTCCTCACCGATAAAGGCCGCGCCCTGCGCGAACAGGCCAAAAGCATCCCCAGCTGCATCCTCACCGCCACCCAGCAATCCGCCGCTGAACTTGGCGCCCTCAAGGCTGAGCTGGTCGCCTTACGTAGCAGTCTGCAACAAGCCGTGTAAGCACCTGGGCGACAGGCTTGCCGCCAGTCTCGTCGTCCACATCGCGGACTCTTACCCGTCACTCCCTTGCTCCACTCAACAATTTCGTCCTGCCGCAGCTCTCGAAAAATCGCGCAACCGCCCGCCACTCCTAGCTTATGCCTGAACAAAGCAGTGCTTATCGCAAAATGTTCAAAAATATATATTGCGCGCTAAATTAATGTTCACTAAAGTTCACTTCATCGGACTACTTAGCGCGCAAAACTTTAGTGCTAATAAACGAATTACTGACCAACCAAACAACCCAGCAGCTTGAGGAGAACTGTTATGCAAACCCTGATCACATTCACCATCGCCATCACGCTCTCCGCTGCCGTACTGGCGGACCACAGCCACAAGCAGCAACAGGATGGCAAAGGCCTGTACCCAGAATGGCTGATCAACCACGACGGCTGATCAACCACAGATACCGCAACACCTGTAACGCGTACCAACCCAAACTGACTTTAGAGGATTACCACCATGTCGATTCAAACCATTGCTTACCGTGCCTACGCAGAAGCCACCGGCGGCCGTGACGGCCGTGCCATCTCCTCCGACGGCGTACTCGACGTCGCCCTGACCACCCCGAAAGAACTTGGCGGTGCCGGCGGTGCGGGCACTAACCCTGAGCAGCTGTTCGCTGCCGGCTACTCGGCCTGCTTTATTGGCGCGATGAAGTTCGTCGCGGGCCGCGACAAGCTGGCAATGCCAGCAGACGCCTCGATTGAAGGTGTCGTAGGTATAGGCGCGATTCCCAACGGTTTCGGCATCGAAGTCGAACTGCGCATCAGCCTGCCGGGCATGGACCGTGAGCAAGCGCAGACCCTGATCGAGCGTGCGCACATCGTCTGCCCTTACTCCAATGCTACCCGCGGCAATATCGACGTCACCCTGACGCTGCTCGACTAAGCCCAAACTACCCACTACCCGGCCGCTGCCAGTCAGCGGCCCGCCCCAGGAGGCCGCACATGAACATCAAACAAGGTTTGTCGATCGCCGTACTCGCCCTTGCCGTCAACAGCGCGTTTGCCGCTGGTAGCCCCGGGGTGGAGCGCAATACTCAAGGTTTCCTCAATGCCCTCGCCGCTGGCGGTGGCAAGCCCCTCGAACAACTGAGCCCGAAAGAGGCCCGCGCCGTATTGGTCGGCGCGCAGGCCGGGGTCAAGGTCGATGTATCGGGCATCAAGGTGGTCGACAAGACCATTGAGGTTGATGGCCAATTGATCCAGCTCAAAGTTGTGCGTCCGGCCGATGCCAACGGCACGCTGCCGGTGTTTATGTTCTTCCACGGTGGCGGCTGGGTGCTTGGCGACTACCCGACCCACGAACGCCTGATCCATGACCTGGTGGTGGGCTCTGGCGCGGCGGCGGTGTATGTCGATTACACCCCATCACCGGAAGCCAAGTACCCGACCGCGATCAACCAGGCATACGCCGCAACCCAATGGGTGGCGCAGAACGGCGCGCAGATTGGTGTCGACGGCAAGCGTCTGGCAGTGGCCGGCAACAGTGTGGGTGGCAATATGGCTGCAGTCGTCAGCCTGATGGCCAAAGACAAAGGCACCCCAGCGATCAAATTCCAGCTGCTGATGTGGCCGGTCACCGACGCCAACTTCAACAACGCCTCCTATAACCAGTTCGCCGACGGTCACTTCCTCAGCAAGAGCCTGATGCAGTGGTTCTGGGATAACTACACCACCGATCCGAAACAGCGCGCCGAGATCTACGCCGCGCCGTTACAGGCATCGGTGGAGCAATTGAAAGGCTTGCCGTCAGCCCTGGTGCAAACCGCCGAGTTCGACGTACTGCGTGATGAAGGTGAAGCCTATGCGCGCAAGCTGGATGCGGCGGGGGTCAACGTCACCTCCGTACGCTACAACGGCATGATCCATGACTTTGGTTTGCTCAACGTGATCAGCCAGATACCCGGCACGCAAAGCGCCATGCAGCAAGCCGCAGCAGCGCTGAAAGCCAACCTCAAGTAACCCGCGCTACAACAAAGCGCCCCGACACGCTTAGCGTGCCGGGGCGTTCTGCTGTTCAAGCGGCCTGGCATTGCAGGCTACGCAGCAGGCCTTGCTGCAAAGCCTGGTCGAGCACCTGCTGCAACAGCGACGCGGCGAAGAATGCCTGCAACGCCGCCATCGATTGCCAGCGGCTTTGCAACAGCCACTGCGCCGCATCATCCGGCAGCTGCTGCACCTCAACATCCAGGCACCCGGGAAGGGTCTGCATGGATTCACCCAAGCCATGCAGGCACACCCCCAACTGCTCGGTGCGTCCCGCCCTGGCATGCAGCACGGCGCTATGACTTAACATCGGCTTGCTCTCCAGAGATACAGGCTCAATAAGGACTGGCAGTCGGCCGCACGATCAGCTCGCTGACATCGACATCCGCTGGCTGTTCAACCGCATAAGCAATGGCGCGGGCAATCGCGTCCGGGGTGATGGCGACCTTGCGGAACGCCTTCATTGCCTCACGGCTCGACTCATCGGAAATGCTCTCGGCCAGCTCCGACTCGACCACGCCCGGCGATACCAGGGTCACGCGAATATCGCCGCCCACCTCCTGGCGCAAGCCTTCGGAGATGGCGCGCACCGCATACTTGGTTGCGCAATACACCGCACCGGTCGGCACCACGCTGTAGGCGCCGATGGAGGCGATATTGACGAACTGACCGCTGCGCTGACGCTGCATCACCGGTAGCGCGGCGGCGATGCCATGCAGCACGCCACGAATATTCACGTCGATCATGCGGTTCCACTCGTCGACCTTCAGCACATCCAGGCGCGACAGCGGCATGACCCCGGCGTTGTTGATCAGCACATCAACGCGGCCGTACTGCGCCAGAGCAGCGTCGACAAATGCCTGGGTGTCGGCCTGACTGGTCACGTCCAGGTGACGATAATCGGCGTTACCGCCAGCCTCGCGGATCTCGCCGACCAACTGCTCCAGGCGCTCGGTACGCCGCGCGCCGAGCAACAGCTGCGCGCCCTTCTCGGCCAGCAAGCGCGCACAGGCCTCGCCGATACCGCTGCTGGCGCCGGTGATCAGAATGACTTTGTCTTGGATATTAAACATGGCCGAATCCTCTGCTGGTAAGCGGCAAGGATTGCCGCGACAGCAACAGATTCCGTCAGATGGCGTGCTCAGGGTTAGACGATTTCTGGCGAATTATTGCCTAAACCTGCAACGCTCAAAATTCAGCAAAAATTACCCTGCGGCACATATGATCAGTTCAGATTTGCATTGCTCGCCTGTATAAAAGGACTTATTGCCTATTTCTGGTGAATTATTGCCTGATCCTGCAACGCATTCCGTACAACGCAGACTTGCCTGAAAAACCGGGATAATCTGCAAGCCAGCAGCAGGAGCCACATCCATGACATCGTCCATCAGCCCCTTAGTCTTCGACGACAACCTGGCCCTGCGCCAAGCCGAACTGGCCGCACTGATCCAACGCCAGTGTCCGGCTGATGGCCTGCATAGCAGCGCCATTGCCGGCCTCGACCTGGCCTGCGCAACCCAGCCCAGCTTGCCCATACCGACGCTGTACCGGCCATGCCTGTGCATCATTGCCCAGGGCCGCAAGGATGTGCGCCTCGGCGATGAGCAGTACACCTACGACCCGCTGAACTACCTGGTGGCTTCCGTCACCCTACCAGTTACCGGCCAGGTGATCGGCGCAACCCCCGAGCAGCCTTATCTAAGCCTGCGTTTGGATATTGATCCGGCGCTGATCACCAGCCTGATCGCCGACATCGGCCCCATCGGCGTACCTAATCCTGGCCCACGTAGGGCGCTGTATCTGGATCGCCTGGATACCCAGTTGCTCGACGCGGTATTGCGCTTGCTGCGCCTGCTAGAGACTCCGCGCGATATCGCCATGCTTGCGCCGCTGGCCCTGCGTGAAATTTTCTACCGCCTGTTGCACAGCCCGCAGGGCCATCGCCTGCACGAAATTGCCATTGCCGACAGCCAGGGCCAGCGCATCAACCGAGCAATCGAATGGCTGAACCTGAATTTCGACCAGCCCCTGCGCATCGAGGACCTGGCCCGCGAAGTCAACCTCAGCACCTCAACCCTGCATCACCGTTTCAAGGCCGTCACGGCTCTCAGCCCCCTGCAGTATCAGAAACAGCTACGCCTGCAGGAAGCGCGGCGCCTGATGCTCTGCGAAGGACTAGAGGCTGCTTCAGCCAGTTATCGCGTCGGCTATGAAAGCCCCTCGCAGTTCAGCCGCGAATACAGCCGCTTGTTCGGCGCGCCACCGCTGCGCGATCTGGCCCGCTTGCGCAGCTCGGCATAGCAGGGCTAAAAAATCGCTGACAGCAGCCCGAAAAAACTCCCCGACGCTTTTCAAGAGCACCGAGGCGTTTTACTTGGGGCCAAGTTAGCGCTTAAGCAGGCAGAACTGGGCAGAATTCATTATCGGCAACACCATCAGGCAGACGCCCAAACGCCCTGCAGCCCAGGCTAATGGGGACTTTTCAGCTTATGAGCTGAGAAAAATATGAATAATTAACGTTAAACCCAACACTTCCTGTGAAAACGGCCTATTATGGCTGAGCTGACTTGTAGTTATCAGCAAAACCGCATAGGTGCTATGAGCACTCTGGCACCGCACTTCGTATCGAATTAAGAGACACACCATGGCAAATCGCGAAACTGGCACCGTCAAATGGTTCAACGATGAGAAAGGCTTCGGCTTCATTACCCCAACTAATGGCGGCGATGACCTCTTCGTTCACTTTAAAGCCATCCAAAGCGACGGTTTCAAAAGCCTGAAAGAAGGCCAGACTGTTACCTACGTGGCCGCTCGCGGTCAGAAAGGTATGCAAGCTGAAGAGGTACAGGTGGCCTAAGCCCCTGTCCTGCTTTAAAACAAACCCCGCGCTCGCGGGGTTTGTTTTATCTGACGGCTGTAAAACCTGCCTTATCTATAAGCCCATCTGCTTGCTGATGATCTCGTTCATGATTTCACGCGAGCCACCACCAATCGACAGAATGCGGTTATCACGGTAAAGCCGCTCCACCAGGCTTTCGCGCATATACCCCATCCCCCCCATGATCTGCACCGCATCGTAGGTCAGTCGATCGGCAATATCAGTGGCAAAATTCTTGGCCATGGATATCTCCTTGATCACGCTTTTACCTGCCGCCATCTTCGCCGCTTGCCGATAGGTAAAGTCGCGCGACACTTCAAGCTGGGTCGCCATCTCCGCAAGACGATGCTTGAGCACCTGGAACTTGCCAATAGGTTTACCGAACGCCTCGCGCTCCTTGGCCCACTTCATCGACTCTTCAAGTGCCAGCTGCGCCGTCATATTGGCCATGATCGCCAGCGATAGCCGCTCGCTCTGGAAATTGGCCATGATGCAGGCAAAGCCCATGTTCTCGGCGCCGATCAGATTACCTACCGGCACCCTGCAATCATCGAAGAACAACTCCGCCGTATCCGATGCCCACCAGCCCATCTTCTTCAGCTTGCGCCCTACGGTGAAGCCAGGCGTGCCCTTCTCCACCAGCAACAGGCTGACGCCACCAAAACCATCACCTCCGGTGCGCACGGCAACCGTGTAGTAATCCGCGCGCACGCCGCTGGTGATAAAGGTTTTACTGCCGCTAACGCGGTAGAAATCGCCATCCCGTACCGCACGGGTTTTCAGATTAGCCACATCCGAGCCACCGGACGGCTCAGTCACCGCCAGCGCCATGATTTTTTCACCGGCCAGGACCTGCGGCACGATGCGCTCTCGCAGCTCCGGCTTGGCCCACTTCACCACAGGCGGTAAACCGATATCCAGGGAGCCGAGCCCAGCTACCAAGCCGCCAGAGCCTGAGCGCATCAACTCCTCGCTGGCCGCGACCTTGGCAAAGACATCGCCTTCATGGCTGCCACCAAAAGCCTCCGGGTAGCCAATACCGAGAACCCCCGCAGCCCCCGCCTTGAGGTAGAGTTCACGAGGAAACTCCTCGGCTTCTTCCCAATCATTGATGTGCGGCAGAATTTCGCGCTCGACAAAGCGCCTGACAGAATCACGCACCAACTGGTGGGATTCATCGAAATATTCCTGGAAGACAGACATGAGATATTCCCACTGAGGTTTCAGGGAAATTACCAAGCGCTTGCTTGGTTTACAAGAAGAGGATTACGCCATGCGCAAGGGCAATCAAGCCTCCTGCCACCAGGAACCTACAGCTGGATAGGCCTACGCCCAGCAATCGAATGCGCCAGGGTGCCACCGTCCACTAACTCCAGCTCGCCGCCCAGCGGCATGCCATGGGCAATGCGCGAGGCAATCAGGCCTTTGCCTGCCAACAGCTGGGCGATGTAATGCGCCGTGGCCTCACCTTCCACCGTCGGATTGGTTGCCAGAATCACCTCGGTGAAACTGCCTGCAGTGATTCGCGCTAGCAACTCTGGGATACCAATCGCCTCTGGGCCGAGACCGTCGAGCGGCGACAAATGCCCCTTGAGAACGAAGTAGCGCCCGCGAAACCCGGTGTGCTCGACCGCATACACATCCATCGGCCCTTCGACCACACACAGCAGACTGTCATCACGCCGCGGGTCCAGACACAGCTGACACACCTCGTCCTCGCTCAAGCTGCGGCACTGCTTGCAGTGGCCAACCCCTTCCATCGCCTGCGTTAACGCCTGAGCCAGGCGCAAGGCCCCGGAGCGATCACGCTCAAGCATCTGCAAAGCCATGCGCTGAGCAGTCTTCTGCCCAACGCCAGGAAGAATGCGCAGAGAATCGATCAGGTGGCGGATCAGCGGGCTGAAACTCATTGGGGAAATACTCGACGGCTACAACTCTTACCAACAAAACCCTATCGGGCTATTGAACCCTGACAGAGCAAGGCACAGCCGGTGTGGGCTGAGGATACCCACACCGGCTCCCAGCGCCGCAATGCGGCGCTGGCGGATGACCGCTTAGAACGGCATTTTAAAGCCTGGAGGCAACTGCATGCCGGCAGTCATACCGGACATTTTGTCCTGACTGTTCTGCTCAACCTTGCGCACGGCATCGTTTACCGCCGCGGCGATCAGGTCTTCGAGGATCTCCTTGTCTTCCTGCATCAGGCTGTCATCCAAGCTGACACGCTTGACGTCGTGACGCCCAGTCATGACCACGCTGACCAGCCCAGCACCGGATTGACCGGTTACTTCGGCGTTCGCCAGCTCTTCCTGCATCTTCTGCATTTTTTCCTGCATCTGCTGGGCCTGCTTCATCAGGCCGGCCATGCCACCTTTCATCATGGTGTAAGTCCTCGGTAATTAGGGGTTAACGGGAGTGTCCAGGGGTTCAATGCTGTCCGCGCGGATAACCGCGGCGAACTGCTGAATCATTTGTTGAATAACCGGGTCCTGATGGATCGAGTCCTCGGCCTCGCGCTGGCGATGGGCGCGCTTACTTGCGGCTGCCTGCGCCGGCGTTTCCTGCTCAGGCTTGCATAATTCAATCAACACTTTTAGCTCACGCCCGTGAAACTGATTGAGGGCCTCATTAAGGCGCCGCTGCTGGGTTGGGTTGAACAACGCCGAATGCGCAGGATCCAGGTGCAGCAACCAGTTATCACCTTCAACACTGATCAGTGTGCAGTTAGCCCCGATGCTGCCGGTCATACCGGACAAGCCGAGTTTCGGGAACAACTCTAACCAGTCTGCCGCCAGCCCGGTTGCGGGTTGGGCAGCCGGCAACACTTCCGGCTCGATCGGCGCAGCGTGCTCGACAGCGTCAAAATCATAATCAAACGATTCGGCGTCCATTTCGACATAGTCGTAATCACCCAACGGGGGCTCATCGTCATCCGTATCAACCTGCGGCACGGACTCTGCCTGTTGCGACTCATCTTCTGCAGGAGGCGTCACTTCAGCAATCACTTCGGGGGCATTAATGGCGACAGGCTCAACCACCTCAGCAACCGGCGCCTGAACCGGCTCTTCCCAGGGTAGATCAACAACTACTACAGGTGCAGGTGCAGGTGCAGGTGCACTCTCGATCGGCGAAGGCTGCGATGCAACCACATCGTTAGTCTGAGGCTCGACTTGCATATTCAGTACATCAGCAGCCGATACCTCAGGCACTGCCATAGGCGTTACATCAGCAACAAGAAGAACAGGTGGCGGTGCATTAGACGCGGCAACAGGAATACCGGCCGGTGCTGCAATTGCAGCACCGGCCACTGGGTTGGTCGCGGGATCAGCAGTGGCCTGGCTAATCCCCAGCGGCTTTAGCGCCACCCTCGGCGCATCGTGGGTATCCGCCGGGCGGAATGCCAACATACGCAACAGCACCATCTCGAAGCCGCTGCGTGGGTCGGGCGACAACGGCAAATCGCGTCGCCCTATCAAACCCATCTGATAATAGAACTGCACGTCTTCGCTAGGCAGCACCCGAGCCAACTCAAGCACCCGTTCACGATCACCTTGACCGTTATCAACGGCTTCCGGCAGCGCCTGGGCAATGGCCACCCGGTGCAGTACGTTGAGCATCTCGGACAACACGCCATTCCAGTCCGGCCCCTGCTCAGCCAGATGCCGCACAGCCTCAATCAAAGCGCGCGCATCACCCTCCAGCAGGGCGTGCAGCACACCGTAGACCTGGCCATGGTCTAGGGTGCCAAGCATAGCGCGCACATCGGCGGCCAGCACCTTACCCTCACCAAAGGCAATCGCCTGATCGGTCAGGCTCATGGCATCGCGCATCGAACCGTCGGCCGCGCGCCCGAGCAACCAGAGCGCGTCATTTTCGAACGGGATATTTTCCGCAGCCAGGACATGGGTGAGGTGATCGACCACCCGCTCCGGTGGCATGTTCTTCAGTGAAAACTGCAGGCAGCGCGACAACACCGTGACTGGCAGCTTCTGCGGATCCGTGGTCGCCAGGAGGAATTTGACGTGGGGGGGCGGCTCTTCCAGGGTCTTCAGCAATGCGTTGAAAGAGCTCGTGGAAAGCATGTGCACTTCGTCGATCAGGTAGACCTTGAAGCGTCCACGGCTCGGCGAATACTGCACGTTGTCGAGCAACTCGCGAGTGTCTTCAACCTTGGTACGGCTGGCAGCATCGACTTCGATCAAGTCGATAAAACGACCCTCATCAATCTCTTTGCAGATCGAACAGACACCGCAAGGTGTCGAGCTGATGCCGGTCTCGCAATTCAGGCACTTGGCAATAATCCGCGCAATGGTGGTTTTACCGACACCACGGGTGCCCGTGAACAAATAGGCATGGTGCAATCGCTGGCTATCGAGCGCATTGATCAGCGCCTTGAGCACATGCGTCTGGCCAACCATTTCGTTGAACGAGCGCGGACGCCACTTGCGTGCAAGAACCTGATAACTCATCGAAACCCGTCACGAGAGGAAAGCAAAAGTGGGGCTAATCCTAACGGAGCATGGGGCAAATTGCATCCAATGTGCAGCCTACGAATGGCCAACCTGCAGCATTGCTTGCAAATAAACTGGCGAAAAATTAACCAGACGGGTATCATCCGCTCCGTTCGTACCACGCTGTAAGTCAATCAGGCCTTTTGGCCCCCTCGATGGTTTCCAGGTAAGAGCGCATCACCCACGGGTAATGCCGCACAGCTCTAACCCATATCCCAACCTGCTGACTGATCTGGCCGTCCCGCGCAAGCGCTGACTCAAGCCCGCCTCCGACGTACCGACCCGCACACCGTAACCATTATGGGAACCTGTGCGCGCAGTCCAGCTCCTATCTGCACATGCAATCGACTACTTACGTCGACAGCCTGGAGCTTTATTTAGCGCAATGACGCGCCTGTTGTTTTAGGAAGTACCCAAAAATGAATACCCAACACCAAATTCAGGATGCTATTCGCACCCTATCGAGTGCATTTGCACCTTTTGACTGCCGCATCCTAGCCGCCCGCAAAGGTAGCTTCAGCTTTACAATCGTCAACGATGCAGGCATCGCCAAGCACAGTCAGCGCCTCTACCCCGGCCAGTACAGTGGCGCGCACCTGGAACAAGTCATCGAGCGCGCTCGGCAGTCACTGACTGCTTGATTGGCAAGATTCACGAACCATCGAGCATCTCAGGGGTCAGAAGTGATCACCCTCTGGATGGAGCATGGTCATGGACAAGATTAACCGCGAACTCGTTGAGCAACTGTTTACCCCGCTGCGCGCCATATTCAGCCCTCCCCGCCCAGACGGTGGGGTTGTGCTCTCTTTGCTGGATGCAAACGAAGCCACTGCATACAGCCGTGTGCTGAGCGCAGCCCAACTGACCGACACGCAAGCGTTCGCTCAAAGCCTTGAAGATATTCGCCTAGAGCTTGCAATGCGCTCGGGCAGCATTCCTGCAGACATGCGTAAAGCATTAAAGGAACAGGACAGCGTGCTTAGCTACCACACAAGCTAAGAGCCACCAGCGCCCTGTATGCCAGCAGGGCCGCCTCCCCAACACTTCGAATTAGCCACAACATTGTGTGAAAACTATCGCACTGCCATAAACGAGGGCTAGTCAACCGCCGGCTTGATACCTTGGAATGCTTCGGTGAAAAGCCGCTGAACTTGCAGCAAAAGCTCACGCCCACGTATAAGGGCTTCACGTCTGCAGCGGGTCTGAAGAGAGCGCCTTATCTCCCTGCGATGAAACAACGGGCGAATGACGTCAGGCACCACGATTCGGAAGTAATAGACCGAGTGGCGAGATAACAGGAGGTAGGTTGGGACGGTCGACACGGTTGTATCACTCCTTGTACCACCGCGTGGCTTGGAGTGAAAAACCTTTATAAATCAACCACATAGAAGACTGGAGGCAACCCCACCAGCCACACCTCGGCACACAATGTCACCGCTGCGGCTGCTCCCTTCCAGGCCTGACCGGGTTCACGGCTGATCGTTGCGAGGGGACCGGCAGGGCCACCATAACGCAGCTCGACTGAAGCGAGCCGGGCCATTGTACTGGCTTGAGTTGAAGTTACAACCGTTTCAAGCACTTAGACCATTAAAATGCACGTGACTTAGACACGAAACCGACCAACCAGCTTACTCAAACCATGCGACAGCTCAGATAGTCGCTGACTGGCTTCTGCACTCTGCTCAGAGGTTTGGGCCGCCTCATTCGACAGGTCTCGGATGTCACTGATATTGCGCGCAATCTCTTCAGTAACACTGCTCTGCTCTTCACAGGCAGTTGCGATTTGTGCAGTCATATCATTGATGCGCTGAACAGAATTACTGGTATCAGTTAGCGCCTGATCCACCCCAGCTGCCTGCTCAACACTTTGCCTTGCCTTACTGCTCCCTGAGTGGGTGGCCCTAACCGCATTCTGCACGCCGATTTGAAGGCGCTCAATCATTACCTGGATATCCTTAGTAGACTCCTGCGTACGCGCCGCTAATGCACGCACCTCATCAGCAACAACGGCAAAACCGCGCCCCTGCTCTCCCGCGCGCGCAGCTTCTATGGCCGCATTGAGGGCTAACAAGTTGGTTTGCTCTGCAATACCTCGAATAACAGCCAATACAGCACCGATATTTGATGCCTCTTGCTCAAGCGCCTGAATGGTCAACGACGCACTTTCCACCTCTTGCGCGAGTTGGCGAATTGAGTTGATCGTGGCACCGACTACTTGTGCACCCTCGCGTGACTGAACCTCCGCGCCACGCGCAGCATCAGCTGCATTTTGCGCATTACGCGCGACTTCATTCACTGCTGAGCTCATCTCGGTTGCAGCTGTGCTGACCTGATCGACTGCAGCATGCTCACTACTAATCAACCGATCATTGGCTGCAGCTAATCCGGCAAGATTCTGTGCAGAGCTTTCAACCTCACCGGTAACCCTTCCCACCTCTTTGATTAGCGGTTGTAACTTATCAAGAAAGCGATTGAATGCGTGACTCAGCTTACCGAGCTCATCACTCGACAAGACATCCAGGCGCACTCGGAGATCACCATCGCCATCAGCAATCTGCTCGATACGATTCAAAAGTTTGTGCAGCGGCCCAGTGACCAGAATTGGAAAGCCCACCACCAGCACCAGACAGACCCCTAAACCGATAGCAATAATGACGCCCTGCTGCCAGCTTAATGTCTCGCCCAATCTGATAGCGGCAAGCCCTTCAGCATTAGCCGCTGCATCATCCATTTCACCCAGCTTATCAATAGCTGTACGCATCGATTCAAACTGTTCTTCACTGCCGCCAAAACTCAACTCGCTGGCAGCTTGGGGGTCACTGGTTGCTAACTGCAGTACCTTTTGAGACGTGGCCTTCCATTGCTCGAAACCCTTATCAAACTCTGCAACCAATTGCATCGCCTCTCGACCCGGCTGCATATCTGCGAATTTATGTACGCGCTCGTAAGCCTGCTGGATATTTTCTGAATGCGATGCAGTCAAAGCCTCAGCATGCGCTCCCGCCCCCTCATCAAGTAAGCTGCGCTCAGCAACAAAGGCTTGATAAAGATCGCGATCGGCATTTAGAAGCAGGCTGATACCTGGCAAAAAACGATTAGTCAGTTTCGTGCTTGAATCTGCAACCTGGGTAATGCCCCGCATTCCCAAGGCGCCCATCGAAACCAACAAAATCGCCAGCAACATAATCGGTAGCGCAATCTTCCAACGAAACCCTAAATTCGCGAAGGCACGAAGCATGCTGGTTCTCCAAGAGAATTGCCAAGTAGCATCAGCATAGACTACTGGCGCTAGATCGGATAAAGCGCCAGTTTCACTTCAACGGCCTATGCCGCACCGCGATACGATCTAAACCGCTATCTATACAACCAAGGAGCAGAACCATGGCTATAACCAAAGAACAGCTAATCAGCGACATTGCCGAGGCCATAGACACACCGAAAAGCACCGTGCGCGCAGCACTGGAACAGTTAAGTGAAATTGTTAGCGACGCACTGGAGAACAGTGACGAAATCACGCTACCGGGTATCGGTAAGCTAAAAGTGAGTGAGCGCCCCGCTCGCACCGGCCGCAACCCTCAAACGGGACAAACCTTACAAATCGCAGCAAAGAAAGTCGTTAAGTTTGTACCGGCAAAAGCGTTGAGTGACGCCATCAATTGAAGGGCCAGGTGCGCTCAAAGAGCGCACCTTGAGTTTCGTAAATATTGCTCATGGCCATACGCCCTGTTTAGTTGCCTATCAAAGGCTGAGCTGGGCGTGGTTTGTTTTCGCGCCACAAAGTAAAACCCCCGACCGTTTTCACGATCGGGGGTTTTGGTATAGGTGCTTGACGATGACCTACTCTCACATGGGGAAACCCCACACTACCATCGGCGATGCATCGTTTCACTACTGAGTTCGGGATGGGATCAGGTGGTTCCAATGCTCTA